>NZ_QAJM01000006.1:0-58033 GCF_003852405.1 Pseudomonas sp. KBW05 | reverse complement strand
TCTGCGATTTTTGTAGGCGCACGCTTGTTGTGGCGAGGGAGCAAGCTCCCTCGCCACAGGCGTTTAGAAATCCCAGCGAGTGGTCACCATGACATTGCGTGGCTCACCGTAGGCAGCGGAGTTATAGAAGCCGATATTGGTGTAGTAGCTCTTGTCGAAGATATTGTTGACGTTCAACGTCGCCGACAGGTTCTTGCCGATCTGATATTTGCTCATCAGATCCACCAGCCAATAGGCCTCTTGGGAAAACTCTTCATAGCCTCCACGCGGGCTGTTGTAGATGTCCTGCCAACCCACGCTCTGCCAGCGCACGCCGCCGCCGACGGTCAACTTGTCCAGGTCGCCCTTGAGTTTGTAGGTGGTGTACAGCTTGACCTGGTCTTCCGGCTCGAAGGTGGAGATCTTCACGCCTTTGTCGTCGCGCACAATCTTGTGGGTGTAGCCGGCCTGCAGCTGCCAGCCAGGCGCGATTTCGCCGGACATCTCCACTTCGTAACCTTTGGTCACCGCCTTGCTGCTCTTATAGGCGTAGTTGTTCGGTGTGGGCTTGAGGTTGTTGTACTCGTCGTCGGACAGCGCGCGGTTGGACTCGTGGATTTCAAAGTAGGCGGCGCTGGCATTGACCCGGCCGTCGAGATAGTCGGCCTTGACCCCCAGCTCCCAGTTCTGGCCTTCGTCCGGTTCCAGCAGTTTGTTATCGCGGTCGCGGTTGTAGTTTTCCTGCGGCATGAAGATATCGGTGTAGCTGGCGTACAGCGCGTAGGTGTCATTCAGGTCGTAGACCGCGCCGACATACGGCACCACGCGCCCGGACTCGCGATAGCTGGGGTTGTAGCCAGTGACCTGATAGTTGACCAGGCGTGCACCGAGCAACACCTTGAGGTCGTCGGCGAGGTTCAGGCGCGTGGTCGCGTACGCGCCGGTCTGGCGCACGGTGTCGTCGATCAGTGATTGCGCCTGGCCCCAGTCCGGCATCGTTGCGTGGCCGTGCCAGTTGTTGAAGTCGACGATATTGGGGGCCAGGTTCCAATAGCCTTTGCCTTTCCATTCCGAAGCGCTGATCGAGCCGCCCAGCACCAGTTCATGTTCACGCCCGCCGAGGCTGAACGGGCCGCTCACATACAGGTCGGCGGAGTCGCTGACGGTTTCCCCGGTGTATTTGCCCGAGGTCAGTTGCGCGGTGCCATCCGGCTGCGGCTGGTCGCCCTGGATCGAGCCCATCAAGGCGTGGTAGCCGTTGATCTTGTGGTCCAGTTGCAGCTTGCTTACCCAGCCATTGCCCAGGTCATGTTCGAGCATGGCGAACACGGTGCGGGTGTATTGCTCCCAACTGCTCCACTCGGCGGCGTCGTTGAACGAGCGCTTGACGCTGTTGCGATTGCCCTGGGAGTTGATCAGCGGAAAGCTGCCTGACCAGGACGAGCCTTTTGGCAACGTGTCCTGGTAATCGCCGCCTACGGTCAGCAGGGTGTCAGGCGACAGGTCGAACTCCATGATGCCGTAGTACGTCGGGCTCTTGCGTGAGTAGTGGTCCATGAACGAATGCTTGTCCTGGTAGGCCGCTACGGCCCGGCCGCGCACGTTGCCGCTGTCGTTCAGCGGGCCGCTGACGTCCAGTTCACTGCGGTAGTTGTCCCACGAGCCCGCGCCAAGGGTGGCGTGGCCCTGGAAGTCGGCGGTGGGTTTCTTGCGCACCAGGTTGATCGTCGCGCCGAGGGAACCGGCGCCGGTGAGCAGGCCGGTGGCGCCCTTGAGCACTTCGACGCGGTCGTAGATCGCCATGTCGCTCAGGGTGTTGCCCGCCGAATAGGCGACGTTGCGCGCGGTGGAAGGGATGCCGTCGTATTGGAAGTTATTGATCGAAAAGCCGCGTGCGTAGTAGTTGCTGCGCTCGGTATCGAAGGCCGATACGGTGATGCCGGGCGTATGGCGCATCACGTCGTCCACATTGGTCAGGCCGAAATCATCCATGTGCTGGCGGGTGACCACGGAGACTGACTGCGGGGTTTCCTTGGGCGTCAGCACCAGGCGGGTCGAGGTCGCGAGCGTGCCAGGGGTGTAGGAACCCGTGCCTTCGGTGATATTGCCCAGTTGGGTGGCGCTGACTTGGGTCGGGCTCAGTTCCATGGTGCCATCGCTGGCGATGGGCGCCGGTTGCAGGGCGTAGACCTGGTCACCCTTTACCGCGCGATACCCGCTGCCCAGCAACAGCCGGTCGAAACCGTCCTGGATGCCGTAACTGCCCTTGAGGCCAGGGCCGTTGAGACCTTCCAGTTCGTGGGACTGGAACACGATGGCCACGCCGGCTTGTTGCGCAAAGCGATTGAGCGAGCTGCCCAGCGGCCCGGCCGGGATGTCGTAGGCCTGGGCGGCGACGTTGACGCTGTCCGCGTACGCCGGGCTGATGCTCAGCGCTGTGGCGGTGAGCATGGCCAGGGACAGTGGCGCGAGTTTCAGTAGGCCAAAGCGCCCACGCGGGTAGGAAGGGGTGTGCATGGTGAAGGCAATCCTTTACGTGTCGAATTACCTCTCTTGACGGGCAACTGCGAGAAAACCGGAAGCAAATGCGAATAATTATTTATTGGCGCTGTCGTCTGGGTCCACGAGGATCAGCCAGGGTGTAAAACTTCTGACCTTGATCGGTAAGGTTTGCGCGAGTAGCTGTAGGGCGTGATCGCTGTCGTCCAAGGGAATGACCGCCGATACGCGCAGGCTTTGCAGTGCCGTGCGATCGAATTGCACACGACCGCTGCGGTGGCGGGCGATCTCATCCAGCACATCGGGCAATGGCCGGTTTTCCACCACCAACTGATGGCGGCGCCAGGCTTCGTTGATGCTGGCGGGGTCGATGCTGCCGGCCAGTTGCACGCCATGGGTGCTGACCAGCGCCCGAGAGCCGGCATCGACTTCCAGGGTCTGCTGGGCATTCGCGCTCTGTGCCGCCACGCGCGATTGCAACATGCTCAGCACGGTGACATCGCCTTCACGCTTGACCACAAATCGCGTGCCCAGTGCGCGCAAGGTGCCTTGGGCGGTCTGCACGATAAACGGCCGCGTGCTGTCGTGGGCCACCTCCACGAGGATCTCGCCCTGCAGCAAGTCGATGCGGCGCTGCCTGCTGTCGAAATGCAGGTTTGCCGCGCTGATGCCATTGAGGGTCAATGTCGAGCCGTCCGCCAATTGCAGGGTTTGCCACTGGCCAGGGCCATTGCGCACATCGGCCATCCATTGTTGCGGATACGGGCTGATGAGCAGCGCTGCGGCCGGAACCGCCAGGCTGCACGCCAGCAGCAGGGCGCGTACGGCGCGCTTGCGACGGTGGGATTTCTGCTGGGCAAAGGCGGCGTTCAAGGCGGCCCGCGCCGGTGCTTTTTTACCGCGCAGGGCCTGCATGCGCGTTATCACCTCTTCCATGCGCGCGGCGGCTGCGGCGTAGTGCGGGCCTTGTTGCTTCCAGCATTCGAACGCCAGGCGCTGGGCTTCGCTCAGCTCACCTTCGTGCAGGCGCAGCAGCCATTCGGCGGCTTGTTCTTCGATCTGTTGGCGGGCGTCGTGCATGTGCGCTCAGGTGTCCAGGCTGTGGCCGCAATGCACGAGCGCCTGGATCAGGTACTTGCGCACGGTGCGTTCCGACAGCTTGAGCTGGCGGGCGATCTGTTGTTGGGTCAGTTCTTCGAGGTAATACAGCACGAAAGCCTGGCGCGAATAGGCGTGCATGCCTTCGAGGATAAACGCGATCTGTTCCAGGGCTTCGAGGGTGGTGTGGATCTGTTCCGGCGACTGGAACCCTTCAAGGGCGTCCACCGTCAGCGCCAACTCTTGCAGGTAGGCGCTTTCGATCTGCTTGCGCCGGGCCTGGTCGATGAGCAGGCGCCGCGCCGTGGTACTCAAGTACGCCCGCGGTTCGCGAATGCTTGCCACCGATTCGCGGGCGTTGAGAATACGGGCGAACGTGTCCTGCGCCAGGTCCGCCGCGTTCTGCCGGCAGCCCAATTTGCGCCGCAGCCACGCCAGCAGCCAGCCGTGATGCTCGCTGTAGAGCGCGGTTATTTCCCGTTGGAAGGGCGGTTCACCCACAGACATAGGCGTGGCTCAAGCGTTATTGAGAATGGTTTTTAATTGTGCGGCCAAGTGTCGGGTAAACGCAATAGACTCGCGTTTGTGGGGCGAAAAGCCCGTATTTACGGGGTTTGCGCCGCCTGCCGAAAAATATTTCAAATAAATTGCATATAAAACAAGACATTGCGGATTTTTGGTGTAAGATGCGCCCACACCGAAACGAAGGGTGATTAGCTCAGCTGGGAGAGCATCTGCCTTACAAGCAGAGGGTCGGCGGTTCGATCCCGTCATCACCCACCATTCGCTTCAAGTGTTACGCGCAGCGGTAGTTCAGTCGGTTAGAATACCGGCCTGTCACGCCGGGGGTCGCGGGTTCGAGTCCCGTCCGCTGCGCCATATTCGGTAACCTGGAACACTGAACGCCAGGCCACCACAAGAAAGCCCGCTCATTGAGCGGGCTTTTTTTCGTCTGCGATTTATGACCGTTCCCACGCTCTGCGTGGGAATGCCCCTTGTGACGCTCTGCGTCACCATTGCGCAGGGCTTGAGTGGGCGCTGTCTGGCGGGACGCGGAGCGTCCCAAGATGCGTTCCCACGCAGAGCGTGGGAACGATCAACTCGCAAGTATCAGGTTCAGAACTGGTACTTGAGGCCCACCGTCATATTGCGCGGGTCACCGTAGAATGCGCTGCTATACAGACCGTAGCCGGCGTAGTACTCGCGGTCGAAGAGGTTGTTCAGGTTCAGCGACGCGCTGAGGTTCTTGCTCACGTCATAGCGCGCCATCAACCCCACCACGGCGAAACTGCCTTCGTCGGCGCGCGCATCCATCGGGTAGGTGATGGCGGAATAGGTTGAACTCTGCCACGTCACATTGCCGCCCACCGTCAGGTCACGTAGGGCACCTTCGAGCTTATAGGCCGTGGACAGTTTGAACTGGCGCTCCGGCAGGTTGGTGTTGATGCGGTTGCCGTCCTTGTCCCGGGGCTGGGCGTAGGTGAAGCCGGCAAGCATCTGCCAACCCGGTGTCAGTTGGCCGGACAGCTGCATTTCAAAGCCTTTGGTGGTGGTGCCGCTGACGGCCTTGTAGGCCGTAAGGCCTCCCGTGCGAACGCCGTCGTCCACCCCCAGGTTGTCCTGCTTGATGGTGAACACGGCGAAACTGGTGTTGAGCGCACCGTCGAAAAATTCCGACTTCAGGCCCGCTTCATAGCTTTGCCCCGTCAGCGGTTCCAGCGCCTTGTCGTTTTTGTCGAACAACGACTGCGGCGTGAAGATGTCGGTGTAGCTGACGTAGAGCGAGTGGATGTCATTGAGGTCGTAGACGATGCCTGCATAAGGCACCAGCTTGCCGGTTTTCTTGGCGCTGTCGTCCGACGGATCATTGGGCTTCCAACCGTAGGTCAGAGTGCCTTCACGCTCATAGTTGACGACCCGGCTGCCGAGGATGACGTGCCAGTCGTCCAGCGGGTTCAGGCGCAATGCCGCGTACCCACCGGACTCCTTGATCTTGTAGCCCTGGCTCTGTTGGAAGGTGAACGCATCCGGCTGAGGCGGGTTGTTGCCCCAGGTCTCGTAGTTCACGTTGAGGCTGCCACCGTCCAGTGACTGATAGTCCGAGCGGCGGTTACTCGCATTCAAGCCCACCACCAACTCATGGGTACGCCCCAGCAGCGAAAAAGGCCCCGTCGCGTAGGCATCCACGGAGTCGGCGTTGATCGTGTAGGTCACGCGGCTGCGCTGCAGTTCGGCAATGTGGGTCGTCTCGTCGGGGAACGGCCCCCAGCCGACGATGTTGCCTTGCAACTGATCGGTGGTGCCTTTCCAGTGGCTGGCTTCTACGCGCAACAGCCAGTCATTGTCGAAGCGCTGCTCGATGCCGGCGAAGTATTTGGTGCTTTGGCTGTCGGCATACGTCCATTTGGCCGCTGGGTTGGTCGAGCGTTTGAAGTTGGCGCGGTTGCCATCGGCGTTGTACAGCGGCAGCTGGCCAAAACTGGAGCCGTCGGCGTCGATTTTCTGATAGTCGATGCCGGCGTACAGCGTGGTGTCTGGCGTGATATCGGCCTCGCCGATGGCGTAGAACACGTCCTTTTTCTGCGCGTAGTAATCAATGAATGAATGGTTGTCCTGATGGGCTGCCACCACGCGCCCACGCAGCGCGCCGTTTTCGGACAACGGCCCGGACAGGTCCATTTCCGTACGGTAGCGATCCCAGGTGCCACCACTGCCGGAGACATAGCCCTGGAAGTCTTTGGTCGGACGTTTGCGGACCAGGTTGACCACCCCCGCCGGGCTGCCGACGCCACTCATCAACCCCGTCGCGCCGCGTACCACTTCGACGCGGTCGTAGATGGCCATGTCGCGCACGCCGAGGCCGTTGGTATTGGTGGTGAAGTCTGACGTCGGCACACCGTCGTACTGAAAACTGTCCAGGGCAAAACCGCGGGAGTAGAAGTTGTAACGCTCACTGTCGTCGTGCATCACCGTCACGCCAGGGGTTTGCCCGAGGACTTCGGCGATGGAACCCAGGCCCTGGTCATTCATGTGTTGGCGGGTGATGACGGTCACCGACTGGGGAGTCTCGCGCAGGGACATGGGCAATTTGGTCGCCGTGCTGGTGCTGCCCGTGGTGTAGGAACCGGAGTTTTCGGTGGTCTGGCCCAGTTGTTGGCCGGTGATGCTGGTGGCCCCCAGCTCAATGCTTGACCCATCTCCCAATGGATACAGCGTGTAGGAGCCGTCCCCGGAGGCGACCGCATTTAGCCCGCTACCGCGCAGCAGGCTGCGCAGTCCCTCATCGATGCCGGTGTTGGCATTCAGCCCGGCACTGCGCTTGCCTTCCACCAGTGCCGGGTCGATCGGCAGGGTGATACCGGCCTGGCTGGCGAACTCGGCCAGTGCCGTGCTCAAGGCGCCGGCGGGAATCGTGTAATGGCGCACTTGCTGCTGGCCGATAGGTTCGGCCAGCAGGGGTGGGCTGGCCACCACCGAGCCTGCAACCAGCAGGCCCAAGGTCGCCCCGCGTACTGCCAGGGCCAAGGAGTGGAAGGGTAGGACGTACCGCTGTGGTTGCCGCATTGAGTGTTCCCCGTCGAAGAGTGTTGGCTGTTTTACGAGGAGGACGCATGGCGGCTGAAAAACACGACACACGCGGGAAACTCAGCTTTCCCGGGCGGCGATGGTCACCCAGTAGCGGCTGCGGGTGTGGATGTCTACCGGCAGGGTGCGGGCCAGGGCGGCCAGTGCCAGGTCGGTGTCTTGTAACTGAAATGTGCCGGAGATCTGCCAGTCTTCCACTGCCGGATCGCAGCGCAGCAGGCCGGGCCGATAGCGGCCGAGCTCGAGGGCAAAGTCGGCCAGGCGCATTTTCTCCGCGCGCAGTACGCCTTGGGCCCAATCGCTGCTGCTGCGTTGCAGCGTGGCCACGGGCGCAATCAGGGCGCGACTGAACTCGGTCTGCTGGCCTGCTTCCAGGCGCAGGAAATCCTTGGTGTGAGCGGGATAGACCTGCACGGCCCCCTCCAGCACTGCGATACGGGTTTTGCCGTCGAGCTGGCGCACGTCGAAACGCGTGCCAACCGGGCGCAAACGGCCTTCGGCGGTTTCCACCACGAGTGGGCGGTTGAGCGGATCGGCGGCGGTGCTGACCAGAATCTCGCCGGCGTACAGGCGCAGCAGGCGCTGCTGGCCGTCAAAGCGGATGTCCATGGCGCTGGCGGTGTTGAGCATCACCCGGGTGCCGTCCGGCAGCACGCATTCGCGACGCTCGCCGGCCACGGTGCGTTGGTCTGCACTCCACTCCCGCCAGGGCAGTGCCTGGTAGGCGAGTGTGCCCAGCGGCGCAGCGATGATCAGGGCGGTCAGCAGTTTCAGGGTGTGGCGCCGATCAAGGTTCGCCGGGCGGCCCAGCGCGGGCATGCCGATATCCGCCGGGATTGCGTCGAAACGTGCGTGGAACCCTACGGCCAATTGCCAGGCGCGCTCGTGGTCGGCATGGCTGGCGCGCCAGTGGTCGCAGGCTTCCCGATCACGCGGGCTGGCGTTGCCTTGCAGGCGCACGAACCAGCGGGCCGCCTGGCGCGCAATGCGCCGGTCAATCGGCTGGGCACTCATGCTGGGGTCGTGGCCAGGATGATGCATTCCTCATAGGCGCGCGCCAGATGGCGTTGCACCGAGCGCACATGGATACCCAGGCAGCTGGCGATTTCCTCTTGGCTGTAACCCTCAAGTTGAGCCATCAGAAAGGCCTGACGCGTCCTGGCCGGCAGGCACGAAAGCACCTGGTCGACCTCATGCAGCGCCTCGAGAATCAGCGCCTGGCTCTCCAGCGAGGGGGTGTTCTGCTCAGGCAGGTGGGCCAGGGTTTCCAGCCACGCCTGCTCCAACGAACGCCGGCGGTACAGGCTGATCAGCAAGCGATTGGCGACGGTGGCCAGGTAGGCGCGCGGGCTGTCGAGGGTACGTGGCTTGGCGCCCAGCAGGCGGATGAAGGTATCTTGCGTCAAGTCCGCCGCGTCGGCGCTGTTGCCCAGGCGCTGGCGCAACCAGCCCACCAACCAGCCGCGATGGTCGCGATAGAGGTCGCCGATATTCTGGTAAGGACTGGTTGGAAGGGGCATGGGCTTGTTGTTGACCAAAGGGATGCAAGTGAGAATTCATCTCATTCTATCGGTGGCTACGCCTTGCTCGCAAGGCTCTCCCCTGAATGTTTACCCGCGTACGCCTTGCCGTTGTGCACTGCCTACACCCGCTGAACTGTGCTGGTGCGTCATGACCTGAGGGAATACCCCCATGCACATTGGTCGATTGCGCCCCTTGCCGCTTAAACGGTTATCTATAGCCACGCGAAGACTTCCAGGCGAGCTACCGGCAGCAGGACGCTGCGGTGCCCGCTCTCTAACAATGGCCTTTCAAGGCGATAAAAAAATAGTCTGCAAGGGGAACGGCACTCCATGAAATATCCACTACGTCCGTTGGTGTTCTGGCCAACTTTCCTGATTCTGCTGGCGGCGGTGATCGCCAGCTATATCGACCTGAATGCGTTCCTTGCGGTGAGCAAACAGCTCAATAACCTGATCCTGAAAAACTTCTCCTGGCTGTTCAGCGCCGGCTCGTTTGCCATGGTGGTGCTGACCGCGATTGTCTACTTCTCGGCACTGGGCAAAGTGCGTATCGGCGGTGAAGACGCCCAGCCGCTACTGAGCAAGTGGCGCTGGTTCATGGTGGCGCTGTGCACCACGCTGGCCGTCGGTGTGTTGTTCTGGACCACCGCCGAACCGCTCTACCACCTGTACGGTCCGCCCACCAGCCTGCCGATTGAAGCGGGCAGTTCGGCGGCGAAAAGCTTTGCGATGTCGACGATGTTCCTGCACTGGACCATCACCCCCTACGCCATCTACCTGGTGCCGTCCCTGGTGTTTGCGCTGGTGTTCTACAACCGCCGCAGCAATTTCTCGATTGGCGCGATGCTCGAACCCTTGCTGGGCGCGGCGCGGGTCAAGCGTTACGCCGGGCTGATCGACACCTTGGCGATGTTCGCTCTGGTCGCCGGCATGGCCTCGTCCCTGGGCACGGGTGCACTGACCCTGGCCGGTGGCCTGAGCCAATACATCGGCGGCGAAACCACGCCGTTCCGTTTGGCGATCATCATCGCAATCATCGTCATCACCTTTGTCGCCTCGGCCGCCAGCGGCCTGCAAAAAGGCATCGTGATGCTGTCCTCGTTCAACACCTGGATCATGCTGGCCCTGGGGCTGTTCGTGCTGTTGTGCGGGCCAACCCTGTACATGTTCAGCCTCGGTGTTGAATCCCTCGGCGTGTACCTCGACACCTTCTTCAGCCGCAGCCTGTTCACCGGCGCCGCCAGTGGCGACACCTGGCCGCAGAGCTGGACGGTGTTCTACTGGTCTGTGTGGTTTGCCTGGGCGCCGGTGAGTGCGCTGTTCCTTGGCAAGATCGGCCGTGGCTACACCGTGCGTGAGTTCATCCATATCAACATGCTGTTCCCGGCGCTGTTCACGGCGGTGTGGATCTGCATCTTCTCCGGCACCAGCCTGTACTTCGATGCGCTCGGCGATGGCAGCCTCAACCGCGTGCTCAACGAGCAGGGCGTGGAGCACGTGCTGTACCAGATGTTCCAGCAACTGCCGGCCAGCGGGTTGATGATCGCGTTCCTGCTGTTTGTCGCTTTCATCTCGTTTGTCACTGCGGCGGACTCCAGCACCGACGTGATCGCCAACCTGTGCAGCAAGGGCGTGACCGCCGATTCCGACCTCGACGGCAACCCGATGCTGAAGATTGTCTGGGGCGTGATCATCGGCACGGTGTCGTGGGTGATGGTGTCGTTTATCGGCATCGACGGGGTGAAGATGCTCTCCAATCTCGGCGGTTTGCCGGGGATGATCCTGGTGCTGCTGGCCAGTACCTCGCTGATCTTCTGGCTGAAAAACCCGGCGCTGCTCGATGTGAAAAACCTCAAGCCGGCCACCGATTCCGAGCTGCGCGGCGCCAGCCCCGCCGCCGAGTTCGCCCGCTAAATCCTGAAACCTGTGTGTCTCCTCACGCGCTCCCCAGAGAGCGCGGGGGAGCCGTTTGTTCGCAATAAAAGTTTGGAGTTACCGATGGAAATCGTTACCGAATTTGCCTACAAGGTCCGTGAAATCGAACACTGCCTGATCCCCCTGAAGGACGGCACCCAACTGGCCGCGCGCATCTGGCTGCCGGAAGTCGCCGGCCTGCAAACCTTTCCGGCGATCCTTGAATACTTGCCGTACCGCAAGCGCGACGGCACCGCTGTGCGCGATGCGCTGACCCACCCGTGGATGGCCGGGCAAGGCTATGTGTGCGTGCGTGTGGACATGCGCGGCAACGGCGAATCCCAAGGGCTGATGGCCGACGAATACCTGTTGCAGGAACAGGACGACGCCCTCGAAGTGATCGACTGGCTGTGCCAGCAGCCTTGGTGCGACGGCAACGTCGGCATGATGGGTATCTCCTGGGGCGGCTTTAACGGCCTGCAAGTCGCGGCGCGCCAGCCCGAGGCGCTGAAGGCGATCATCACCCTGTGTTCCACCGATGACCGCTTCGCCGACGACATCCATTACAAGGGCGGCAACCTGCTGATGGAGAACTTCGGCTGGGCCGCGACCATGCTCAACTTCAGCGCCGCCGTGCCCGATCCCTTGCTGGTCGGCGATGAATGGAAAACCCTCTGGCAGCAACGCCTGGACGCCATGCCGCTGCTCGCCGAAACCTGGTTGCAACACCAGACCCGCGATGATTACTGGCGCCACGGTTCAGTGTGCGAGGACTATTCGCAGATCAAGGCGGCGGTGTATGCGGTGGGCGGTTGGGGCGATGCCTACCGCAACACGGTCTCACGGCTGATGGAACACCTGCCGGGGCCGAAGAAAGCCATGATCGGCCCGTGGATTCACAAATACCCACACTTCGCCGTGCCGAATCCGGCCATCGGCTTCTTGCAAGAGGCCAAGCGCTGGTGGGATCACTGGCTGAAGGGCATCGATAATGGGGTGATGGATGACGCAGTCTGCACCTTTTACCTACAGGATCTTCTGCCGCCCCAGGGCAGCTACGCCGAGCGCCCGGGCATCTGGGTGCAGACGGCGGGCTGGCCTGATGCGCAGGTGCAGTGGACCGATTTCAGCCTGGGTGGCGGCGGCCTCAACCCCGGCACAGCGCCCTTGGCCGCCGCGCGCAGCATCTGCTCGCCGTTGACCACCGGCCTGCACCAGGGCGAGTACTGCGCCATCTGGTTTGGCCCCGACGGCCCTACGGATCAGCGCCGTGATGATGCGAATTCGCTGTGTTTCGACTCCCAGCCACTGAGCGAACCCCTCGCGTTGCTCGGCGATGCGCGCCTCACCTTGCGCCTGGCCAGTGACACCGCTTGTGGGCAACTGGTCGCACGCCTGAACGCCATCGCACCGGACGGGCAGGTCACGCAGATCAGTTACGGCGTGCTCAATCTCACGCTTCGCGAAGACTTTTCCCACGTATCGCCCGTAGTCCCGGGTGCACCGATGGACGTGCAGTTAAACCTCGACCACATCGGCATGCGCATCCCGGCCGGCCACCGTTTGCGCCTGGCCCTGAGCACCGCGAGTTTTCCGTTGCTGTGGCCGAGTCGCGAACTGACCACCCTGACCTTGTTGCCTGGCCTGCAACGCCTGCAACTGCCGGTGTTTACCGGCGAAGCGGTGGCGTGCCCGTTCGAAGCGCCGCAAGCCGCTCCGCCTGCCAATTTGGAAGTGCTGCGCGCCGCCGCACCGAAGCGCACCTTGATCGAAGACGTGGGCAGTGGCGAGGTCTGCGTGAAGATCGAAGACGACCTGGGTTCGGTGCGTTTTACCGACCACGGCCTGGCGGTCGACCAGCGTTGCACCGAGCAATACCGCACCTTGCCCTGGGACCCGTTGTCCACCCGCGCCGATATCGAGTGGCACTACCGGGTGGGTCGTGATGAATGGGCCGTTGAGGTGGAAAGCCGCCTGAGCGTGAGCGCCGATGCCGAGTGGTTCTACGTCGAAGCCGAGCAGACCGCCTGGGAAAATGGCCAGTTGGAACACCGCCGCCAGTGGAGCAAACGCGTGGCCAGGGTCGCGCTGTGAGTGGGCAACTGGCAGGATGCTTGCCCACGTGATCTCTGCGGGCCCGGGGCAACCCGGGCCTGACTCTGCCATTGGAATCTTTCATGTCGCGCCGAAACGTCGATCTTCCTCCGCTCAATTGCTTGCAGACCTTCGAAGCGGCCGCCCGGCATTTGAGCTTTACCCAGGCCGCCCATGAACTGAACCTGACCCAAAGCGCGGTCAGCCGCCAGGTCAAACGCCTGGAAGAAGACCTCGCCCGCCCGCTGTTTTATCGCCTGGCCCAGGGCCTTAGCCTCACGCCGGCCGGGGTGCGTTACTTCCGTACGATCCAGCGCCTGTTGCGCGAACTCGACCGTGAATCCGCCGAGTTGCGCCGGCGCGGTGCCGACCGCCAGTTGACCCTGGCCAGCACGCCGACCATCAGCTCAATCTGGCTGGCCGGCTTGTTGCCGGCGTTCCAGCGCGAACACCCGGACCTGGACATCCGCATCCTGTGCAGCGAAAGCCCTAGCCACCTGGATGTCAGCGAATATGACCTGGGCCTGTTCTACCACCTCGACGAACTGCCCGCGCCCCACGGCCTGGAGCTGTCGCCGGTGTTCGACAACGAACAGGTCATCACCGTGTGCAGCCCGGCTTATATAGAGCGCCACGGCCCGATTCACGACGTGCAACACCTGCTGCACGGCCACACATTGCTGATTGTGGAAGACCACTACCACGACTGGCTGACCTGGACCGACTGGTTCGCCGACGCCGACGCCCACTATCACACCCCGCGTCATGCGCTGCGTACCAACAGCTATCAACTCTTGATGCAGTCGGCGGTGATGGGCCACGGCGTGGCCCTCGGCTGGAAGAGCCTGCTCGCCGGCGAGTTGGACGCTGGGCGCCTGCAAATGGCCTTGCCCCACACCATGCACAGCCGTGGCCGCCTGCACCTGATGCAACCCCATCACCGCAACCCGCCCTCGGCGGCGCGCAGTTTTCGCCAATGGTTGCTGGCCCATGCCAGCCGCCTGAACAACCCTCTCTGAGCCATCATGAACCTGACTTTCCTGACCTTTCCCGCGCTGTACAGCGCGACCATTCTGATGCTCACCGGCAACGGCCTGTTTTTCAGCTTTATCGGCCTGCGCCTGAGCAGCGAGGGCATCAACGAGGTCTGGATCGGTGCGCTTACGGCGGCGTATTACGGCGGCATGGTGTGTGGCGCCAAGTTTGGCCACCGCATGATTGCCGGGGTCGGGCATGTGCGTTCGTATGTGGCGTGCGCCGGCGTCGCCACCATCATCGTGTTGCTGCATGTGTTGTTCGAACAGCTGGAATTCTGGCTGGCCCTGCGTTTTGTCATGGGCCTGGTGATGATGAACCAGTACATGGTCATCGAAAGCTGGCTCAACGAGCAGGCGGAAAACAACCAGCGCGGCGCGGTGTTCGCCGGTTACATGGTGGCGGTGTCGCTGGGCCTGATGCTGGGGCAGGGCGTGTTGATCTGGCGCCCGGAGCTGGATTTCAAGCCGCTGATCATCGTCGCAATCTGCTTCGCCGCGTGCCTGTTGCCGGTGACCATGACCAAGCGCCTGCACCCGGCCAAGCTGGTGGCGGCGCCGCTGGAAGTGGGGTTTTTCTGGCGACGGGTACCCCAGGCGCTGACCACGGTGTTTGTCACTGGCCTGATGGTCGGCGCGTTCTATGCGCTGGCCCCGGTGTTCGCCACGCGCAACGGCTTGAGCACCGCTGAGGCGAGTACCTTTGTCGCGGTGTCGATTTTTGCCGGGCTGTGCGGCCAGTGGCCCATCGGCTGGCTGTCGGACCGCATTGATCGCTCGCGCTTGATTCGCGCTTGCGCCCTGGCCTTGGGATTGGTGGTGATTCCACTCTGGGGCCTGGTGCAACTGCCCTATGCACTGCTGCTGGTGTTCGGTTTTCTCAGCGGCTTGCTGCTGTTCACCCTCTACCCGTTGGCGGTGGCGCTGGCCAATGACAACGTCGAACAACCGCGGCGTGTGCCGTTGAGCGCGATGATGCTCGCCACCCATGGCATCGGTGCCAGCCTGGGGCCAATGCTCAGCGGTGCGTTGATGAACAGCTACGGCCATGGCGCGTTCTACATGCTGTTCTCGGCCTGCGCGCTGCTATTGATCTGGCGGGTGCAGCCGAAAAAAGTCACCGGCGAATACCTCGTCGAAGGCGCGCCGTTACATCACGTGGCCATGCCTGAACATCCGATGGGGGCCGTGCTGGACCCACGGGTGGATGAGATCCCCGAGGAACTGGTGATCAGCGAACCGGTGCCCGATACCAAAGCCTGACGGCTACTTGGCTTTTTTCTTGCGCGGCTGGCGCGTGGCCAGGTGCTCGAAGCAAAAGGCGGCGGTGCCGAAGACGGCGATCAGGGTCAGTACGAGCATGCCGAGGGTTGAACTTTCCACGGTGAATTCCTACGTGATGGAGTAGGTGTTCACCGTAGAGGTGCGATGAAAGCGCCTCAATAGAGGCGACGCAATCCTTACGGCGCCGGGTTCATTGTTACGCAGTCTTTACGCGGTTCAGGCTGTTGGCGTCCGAGGAAGAGATAGACGATCACTGCCGTCAGCGCGGTGAACACGGCCAGCACTTGCAGCAAGGTATTGAACCCGGCGGTGTAGGCTGCGCGCAGTGTCGCTGTGGGAATTTGCCCCGTCTGTTGCAGATCACCCATGACCAGATGTTGCGCCACCCGTGACAGTGCTTCCGGCGCCAGGCTGCTGTCGAGGCTCAAGTGATGGGCCACCAGTGTGCTCAATACCGCCACGGTAATCGCCAGCGCCACGCCTTCGCCGGCCACGCGGGTGGTGTTGAAAATCCCCGCCGCCATGCCCGCTTGTTCCTTGGGTACCACGCTGATCGACAGGCCATCCATCAAGCCCCACGGCACCGCCGTGCCCAAGCCGATCAGCAGCAGGGCGGCGATCAGTTGACCGTGTGCGTCGGCGGGGAGGGTGCTCAACCGATAAAGGCCAGCGGCGGCGAGCAAAAATCCTACGGTGCACAGGCGACCGGCCGACACCCAGCGGGTCAACGACGCCGCCAGCATCGGTACCAGCAGCATGGGGGCTGACAGGGCAAGCATGCGCAGCCCCGCGTCGAACGCATTGAGGCCTTCGACGCCGATAAAGCGGATCGGCAGCAGCACCACCAACACGATAAAGCAGTAGCAGGTGCCGATTGGCAGGATCTGCACGCCGACAAAGCGCGGAAAACGCAACAACCGCAGCTCCAGCATCGGCTGTTTGGCGCGTGTTTCTACCCAGGCAAACACCCCGGCGAGCGCCACCGACACAACGAGCAATGCCTGGATCAACGGCGCGTTCCAGCCGCGCCCCGGGGCGAGGATCACGGCGCTGGTGAAAGCGATCAACAAAGCCGAGAACGCCAGTACACCGGGTATATCCAGATGCTGGGCGTGCGGATTGCGGCTTTCGCGCAGGTTCGGCACGGCAAACACCAGGGACACCAGCGCCAGCAGCGCGGTAAACAGAAAGATCCCGCGCCAGCCCATCCATTCGATCAACACGCCCGCCAGCAGCGGCCCGAACGCCAGGCCGACGCCAAACGTGGTGCCCAGCAGGCTGAACGCCCGCGTGCGCGCATGGCCGTCGAACTCCTGCGCCAGCGCGGCCGTGCCGCCGGCCAAGGCGGCAGCAGCGGCGATGCCTTGGGCGCCGCGCAGCAGGTCCAGCCAGAAGACGCTGGGCGCTACCGCCAGCAACAGGGAGACGCCGGCAAACAAGCCTATGCCTCCAATGAACAAACGCTTGCGCCCATAGCGGTCGGCGAGGGTGCCTGCGGCCATCAGCAGGCTGCCGAAACTGAGCATGAACGCATTGGTGATCCACGTCAGTTCAGTGGGTGTGGCGTCAAAGGCCCGGCCAATGAACGGCGTGGCCACGGCGCCGCCGGTAAAACTCATCGGCAAGACCAGTGCGGCGAGGCAAATCGCCGCGAGGATGGTGTAGCGATGGGGGTGCATGGCATCCGTCCTTTATCGTCCAGTTGAAGTCCTGATTAATCTATTCAGGATGCAATCGTAGATAAACAGGCTTACCTTCCACTGATAGCGGACAAAAAGGACGTAATGGATCAATGGACAGCCTGGGTGGTGTGATTTCCTTCGTTAAAACGGCAGAGGCCCTCAGTTTTGTCGCGGCGGCGCGGAGCCTGGGGATTTCCGCGTCGGCAGTCGGTAAAAACGTCGCCAAGCTGGAAGCGTCGCTGAATGTGCGGTTGCTGCAGCGCAGCACGCGCAAAGTCAGCCTGACGGCGGAGGGGCAATTGTTTTACGAGCGCTGTCGCAAAATCCTCGACGACTTGCAGGACGCGCAGGCCATGCTCTCCCATGTGGTCCAGCAACCCCGTGGCAAGCTGCGGGTGAGTTTGCCCACCATTGGTTATCGCTTCCTTATGCCGCACATGGCGGCGTTCCGCAGCGCTTACCCGGAGGTTGAGCTGGAGCTGGATTTCAACGACCTACTGGTGGATGTGATCGAGGAGGGCATCGATGTGGCGATCCGCAGCGGCGGCCTGGCGGATTCGAAGTTGATGGCGCGCCGGTTGGGGCCGTTCAGGTTTTTGCTATGTGCGTCGCCGGCGTATTTCCAGCGCCATGGCCGGCCGTTGGTGGTGAAGGATCTGGAACACCACGCCTGCCTGCGTTACCGGTTTGCCACCACCGGCAAAATCATGGACTGGACCCTGGCCGCCGACCCCGCATTCACCGGGCTAAGCCTGCCCACCGCAATGACCCTGAACAATATGGAAGCCATGCTCATGGCCGCCGTCGATGGGCACGGCATTGCCTTTGTCCCGGACTTTCTCGCCCGTGAGGCCTTGGCCCAGGGGCGCCTGCACAGCGTGTTGGATGAGCAGTGCAGCGATCAGGGACAGTTCTGGGCGTTGTGGCCGTCCAGCCGTCACCTGTCGCCGAAAATCCGCGTGTTCGTGGACTTTATTGCCGAGCGCCTGTTCCCCTCGAATTAAGGTGCGTTGCGGCTGTGGCGGTAATCGCTGACAGCCTCGTACACCGCTTTGCGCAACCGGTTGATACCGCCGATGGGGCGGTGCTGCGCAATGCCGAACCACGGGTTGAAGGACTGGTTGTCACACGCCAGGTTCTGCTCGGGGGTGTCGAAGTCCTGCGCCGGGATGCGAATTTTCGCCACGGTTTCGTAGGGCGCATCGCTCTCTTTCCACTCGATGCTGGTGTCTTCGATCGGCATGAATTTCTGCGGGTTCTGCCGCTGGATCTGCAACACAAAACAGGCCGCGACGCGGTCGGTGGACAGTTGCTGATTCAACGCGCTGCGCAGGAAGTTCGGCAGGTCCTGGTTCTGTTTCGGCAGCACGTATTGCGGGCAGTTCTGCGGATCGGGTGCGACACGGAACTTGGCATTCGCCGCGCCGAACTTGTAGGGCGAGACGGAAAAGTACGTGGTCTGCGTCGGGCTGGCCGGAGCCGGCGCCAGGGTGGCCAGGGCGATAAACAGGTGCCGCACTTGCCAACTGCGCGGGTCGACCTTGGGGAAGAACGCCAGCACCTTTTTGCCATCCGCCTGGGCGCCGATGTTCTGCGCGTACTCGGCTACATCGCTGACGAAAAAGTTCGGGTGGCTGAACATCACGAAGTCCTGTTCGCTGCGGCTTTGCTGGTCGGCCAGCAGTTGCTTGCCCGGCACATCCAGCAGCTTGAGGGCCATGCCGCGCGCATCGCGAATGCTGTCGAACTGCGGGTAGGCGTTGCCGTTGGACAAGCGCATCGTCGCCTGCCAGGTTTTGCCCGGCTCGGCGAACACACCTTGGCGCAGCGTCGGGTCGAGGTCCGTCAGCACGCTGACTTCGGCCTTTACGCAGCCATGGGCCTTGGCGTGGGCATCGCGCAGGTAGCGCGTGCCTTCACGGTGCTGGTCAACGATGCGCACGGCGGTCTGGATGATGCCTTGGGTCATGGCGGCTTCGCCTGCCGGAATCTGTTCATCCGGCGACACCGGGCCACTGTGTTGCCAGGCGTACCAGGCGGTGGCGCCGAGCCAGCCGAGCAGGCCGAGGCCCACCAGCCACAGGAGCGTCTTGCCGAGAAACGCGCCGATGCGCAGCCACAGGCGCGCGAGCAGGGAAGGGCGGTCGTAGGGGGATCGAATCATCATGGCAGTTGTTGCTCCAGCGGGCCGCCCAGCACTTTGAGGTATTCCAGCAGCGCCCAGCGTTCCTGTGGCTGCAAGCCACGGCCGATAACGCCATTGCCACGTTGGCCGGCACGGAATTCGTGGCCGCTGTTGTGGTTGCCGGTGATTTTGGTATCGAACAGGAAGGCGTTCTTGAACGCGCCGGTCTGAAAGCCCAGGTGGCGCGGGTCGTAGTCGAAGGTGCCTTTAAAGAAGGTGGTGCTGCGTTCGTCCTGGGGCGATAGCAATTGGTAGATCGTCGGCACCGAACCGTTGTGCAGGAACGGCGGCGTGGCCCACACGCCGGCCAGCGGTCGGGCCTTGTAGGCACGCAGTTCGCGTACGCCGATGGGCAGACCGTAGCCGTCCAGGCGTGGGCGTTCCGCCGGAGTGACGCCGGCAGCGCGGTAGGCGTGCTCTTCGACGAATGCGGTGACGTAGGCCAGGCCCTTGGCCACGGACATTTTTTTCAGGTCCAGGGGTTCGGTCGGCGTGGGGTGCAGTTGCACATTCAGCTGGGCCAGTTCGGCCGGGTCCCATTGCAGGGCGCTGAGGTCGTAGCGTTGGTCGGCGATGTTGTTGGCGGTGCCGGGGTCGGTGCCGATGTAGTCCACCGGGAGCATTTTCAGTTGCTGCACCGGGCGGCCGTTTTCCTGGGTGACGGCGGGGACGTGGCAGCCGGCGCAGTTTTCGGTGAAGAGTGCGCGGCCTTGGGCAGCGAGGGGCTTGTCCACCGCGCCGAACAGGTCTTCGGGCCAAGCCGGTGGCTTGAGGCGTTGCAGGGTTTCTTCGATCAGGTTGAGGTCGCGCACGCGTACGCTGGACGGGTAGCGCGCATCGCCTTGCAGGGGTTGGCCGGCGCTGTCGAAGAAGCTCAGGGTGGCACCGACGCCGAGGGCTTCGCCGATATTTCGTGCCATGGGTTGCTGGGCTGAACCGTTCCATTGCACCCAGTCGAAGGTCCAGATATCCCACAGTTGTGGGTAGTCCACCGGTGCGTTGGCGATGCGATAGTTATCCGGGGAAATCGCGTCGCCGAAGCTGGCGTTGGCGATGCGGCCGAACGCGTCGGTACGGCCGGGGCCTTCCTGGGTGGGGTAGAGGCCGCGGTGGGTGTCGTTCCAGGCGACTTTGAGGAAGGTGTTCAGCGACTGCTTGAAGTCCTGGCGCAGTTGGCTGTGCTCGGCGTCGTAGCGCTCGCCCAAGACCTGGCGGGCGAAGCGCTCGAATTTCCACGGGTTGTAATAGGTGGCGGTAAGGCTGGCGACGAGGGCCTGGCCGAAGCTGCCACCGCGCAGGGTCGGTACGCTGGACGGCAGCACATGCTGGGCCGAACCGCCATCGATGCGCAGGGCCTGGCCTTTGAAATGCAGCTCGCCGGTGTGGCAGGCGGCGCAGGTGATGTCCAGGTATTCGGCACTGTTGCCAGCGTTCTTGTGGCGGGCGAAACCCACTGGCAGGTTGCCGGGGTTTTGCGCGGTGGCGACTTGCTTGGGGTCCACCAGGAAGCCGAAGCGCGCCAGGTACTCGGGCGTGGCGAAACGCTGCTCGGAAAACGGCAGTTCGAGGGCGGTGAACCAGTCGTAGTGCAGGCCTTTGACCTGGGTGCCCTGGGGGGTGAAGTAATAAGTCTGGCGGTCGGCGGCACTCCATTGATCGCCATAGTGCACCTGCTGCACGGCCACGTAGTCCGGCAGCTTGGGGTTGACGATGTAATAGAGCACCACGGCCAGGACCAGCCCCAGTGCCGCGAGAATCAGCAGTAAAACACGGGAAAAAATGCGCAAGATAACTATCCTTGTCGAGTTGTCGCGTTGTTATGCCACTACGCCACAGGTGCGGCAAGTGGCCATGAGCCCGGAACAGGCGGTCCCGCGATCCTTCGCGGGCCCTTATCATGAATGAAAATGCGTTTAAACACGTGAACTTATCGTAAGTTTGTGGCTCACATGCCGGTAGCCATTGGTCGTGGCCGCCTGATAAGCTCGCGACTTTATTCGAATGCCCTTTTGGCGCATGAACAAGGAAATAGCATGAAACAGCATCGGTTGGCGGCGGCGGTGGCCCTGGTTAGCCTGGTACTTGCGGGTTGTGATTCGCAGACCAGCGTAGAGCTGAAAACCCCGGCGCAGAAAGCTTCCTACGGCATCGGCCTGAACATGGGCAAGAGCCTTGCCCAAGAAGGCATGGATGACCTGGACTCCAAGGCAGTAGCCCAAGGCATCGAAGACGCCGTCGGCAAGAAAGAGCAGAAGCTCAAAGACGACGAACTGGTTGAAGCGTTCGCCGCACTGCAAAAGCGTGCTGAAGAACGCATGACCAAGATGAGCCAGGAGTCGGCAACCGCCGGCAAGAAGTTCCTCGAAGACAACGCCAAGAAAGACGGCGTCGTCACCACCGCTTCCGGTCTGCAGTACAAGATCACCAAGAAAGCCGACGGCGCACAGCCTAAGCCGACTGACGTGGTGACTGTTCACTACACCGGCAAGCTCACCAACGGCACCACCTTTGACAGCTCCGTGGATCGCGGTAGCCCGATCGACCTGCCGGTCAGCGGTGTGATCCCGGGTTGGGTCGAAGGTCTGCAACTGATGCACGTGGGCGAGAAGGTCGAGCTGTACATTCCTTCCGACCTGGCCTACGGCGAGCAGAGCCCGAGCCCGGCGATTCCAGCCAACTCCGTGCTGGTTTTCGACCTGGAACTGCTGGCCATCAAGGACCCAGCCAAGGCTGAAGCCCCTGAAGCTCCTGAGGCACCAGCCGCCAAGAAGTAATCGGCGCCTGAACACACAACGCCCCGTCTCGACGGGGCGTTGTTGTTTGTGGACCTTGCAGAGTTGTATGTGTGGAAGCAGGCAAGCCAGCTCCCACAGATCCGAGCGAACGTCTGTAGCGGGCAACAGTCTGATATAACGTCCCGGTGTGGGTAGTCGTACAGCAACACCAAGTCAATGAAATATTGGGTTTTTTTTATGTGCGCAAAAAATGCCCGATCTGACTGAAAGCCTTGTAGTACGGGCGTTTCAGCCTGCAAAACAGGCTCTGTTCACAAGGTTATCCACAATTTGTGTGGATAACATTTCTGTTCGCCTGGAACTGGAGTGACCGATGAAACCACCCTTCAATTTCACCCGCTTCCTGCCCATGGCCGCACGTCTGCTGGGCCGTGGGCGTTTGCCTACGCTGCTCTTCGCGGTCGCCGCCAAGGGCTCAAGCCAGGGCAACCGTCTGGGCAAGCTCAAGGATGATCTCAAGTTACTCCAGGCCCTGTGCCTGGCTTACTGGCGCGGCGAATACCGGGCCATCAGCCCGAAGGCGCTGATCTCGGTGGTGGCGGGGCTGATGTATTTTCTCAGTCCGATCGATGCGATCCCGGACTTTATCCCGATGTTTGGCATGCTTGACGACATCGCCGTGCTGGCATGGGTCATGAAGACCCTGGACGGCGAACTGAGCGCCTTTCGTGCCTGGCGTGAGGCGCAGCGCCCGGAAAAGCTCGCGGTGGTTGAGCGACTGCCTGCGACGCCTGCGCTGCTGGCCAGGGAAAACCCGCAAAAAAACCAATGATGGTTATATCCCCCTACGACCTTTGTGACTGTTAGGATTACACTCCTAAGGAAAGAGCTTACTAAGTAAGTGCAGTTATCCTACGGGGCAGTCATGGATATTCAGATAATTTCACGCGATGGCGCACCCGAATACGCGGTGTTGCCATGGGATCAGTACCAGGCGCTGCTAAAAGCTGCCGGTCAGCAACAGCCCGCAACACCTTCTCCTGTTTCTCCTGCCCAAGCCGCACCGGCCCAGGACTTGCGCCCGCTCGCAGACCTGCGCGGCTTGCGCGAAGCCAAGGGCCTGGCGATTGAGACGCTGGCCCGCACCGTGGGCATCAGCCCGTCGTACCTTGGATTGATCGAAAGTGGTGAACGCCAGCCGGATGCCGCGATCCGCCGCAGCCTGGCCTGGGAATTGGGCGTTGCAGGTTGGAGGGATGAGTCTTGAGCCTACGTATCAGCCGTCAACATTGGGATGGGTTGCTCAACGAGCTGGACCAGGCGCGCCGCCAGCGCCATCTGCTGACGTACCGCGCGTTGCTGGAGCGCTTGCAGTTCCCCACGCCGGCCATGCAAACCCTGGCCGCCGCGCTGGAACACCTCGCGGCGCTGGACGCCAAGGCCGAGCAGCCGTTGCGCAGTTCCCTGGTGATCAGCCAGGGCGCCAGCCGCCTGCCGCGCACCGGCTTTTTTGAATGCGTGGAGCGCCTGGGGCGCTTCAGCGGGCCGTCCGACGGCGTGGCCGCCGCGTCCTGGCACGCGTCGGAGGTGGTGCGGGTGTTCGAGTACGAGTACCCGGAATCGGCCGAGGCCTAAACCTGCGGCACTGCCTCCATGCTGTCGATTACGTGGATGCTGTAGCCGGCCACGTCCTTGGCATGGTGCTTGGCCTGCGACGCCAACTCTGCCAACTGGCTGGCATCGAGTTGTCCACAGGCTTGTGGATACAAATGCACGACGCCGATGGAGAGTGACAGCAACGCAAACTCCTGGCGCACGCCCTGGCGGTTCAATGCCACGAAGCAGCCAGCGTCAAGGTGCTCGGCGCGGTAGAAACGCCGACATTGGGTGTGGAAGTCATCCAGCAGCTGATTGAGGCGCTTGCGCCAATCCTGCGGCCCCAACACCAGCAAAAAATCATCGCCACCGATATGCCCGACAAAGTCGCGGCTGGGATCAACCCGATCGTTCAGGCACTGTGCCAGGCACAACAACACCTCATCCCCACGCCCGTAGCCGTAGATATCGTTGAATGGCTTGAAGCTGTCGATATCCACGTAGCAAATCACCGATTCCCGCTGCTGTTGCAGCAGCCGCGTCAGGCACTGCTGGATCGGCACGTTACCGGGCAGCAAGGTCAGCGGGTTGGCGTAGCGCGCCTGCTGGATTTTCAGCTCAGTGATCAGCTTGAGTACGTCGATCACCCGGCCAAGGCCCAGGTAGTCGCCATTGAGGGTGATGATGAAGTCTTCTTCGATACGTTGCCGCGCGCGGCTGGTGAGCAGGCGGCTGACCTGTTGCAGCGACTGGCTCAACTCTACCGCGAGAAAATCATTGCTCATCAATCGGCTGATGGGCTTGCGCGCAAACAGGTCGGTGGCGAACGGCTTGAGCAGCGCATCCGACAGCGAATGCCGGTGGACGATGCCCACCGGGTGGCCGCGCCCGTCCAGCACCGCCAGGGAGTTGAGGTTGGCCTGGCGGCGGAACGCTTCCAGGACCTGGGCGGTGGCGGTGTCCTGGTCTACCGCCGGTTGTTCGTTGAGCAGGGCGCTGAGGTCGCTGCCTTCGTCGTTCAGGGCGACGTTGGCACTGTCGGGCTTGGGCAGCATCAAGCGCGCTTCCTGCGGCGGATGTTCCTGGGGACGACAGAGCAGATAGCCTTGCACCAGGTCCACGCCCATCTCGGTCAACACCGCCAGTTCCTCCGGCAACTCGATACCTTCGGCAATCACCTGGGCGCGTGAGGCCTTGGCGATTTGCAGGATCGAGCCGACAAACTCGCGCTTGAGTGCATCCTGATGAATGCCGTCGATAAAGTGCCGGTCAATCTTTACGTAATCCGGGCGCAGCTCCGACCACAAGCGCAGGCTGGAATAACCGGCGCCGAGGTCATCCAGGGCAATCGAAAAACCCATGTTGCGGTAGTGATGCAACGCGGTTTGCAGCAGGTCGAAATCGTCGGTAGGGGTTTGTTCGGTGAGTTCGATCACTACCTGGCTTGGCGCAATGCCGTAGTCGCGCAGCAATTGCAGGGTGCGCCCCGGCTGGTGCGCGGTCTCCATCAAGGATTCCGGCGAGACATTGAGGAACAGCATGCCCGGCAGCTTCTGTTCGTTGAAGCGCCGGCACGCGCTTTCGCGACAGGCCATTTCCAGTTCGCTGAGGCGCCCCGCCTGGCTGGCCACCGAGAACAGCGCGACGGGGGAGTGCAGCGGGCTGTTGGACGGGCCGCGGCTGAGGGCTTCATAGCCGAGGATGCGCCGTTCGGACAGGCAGATGATCGGTTGGAACAGGCTGTGCAAACTGCCTTGAGCCAGGATTGAGCCCAATGCATTCAGCTGTTCGGTCATGGTCATGGCGATCTCGATCGAAAAAAAAGGACCGCGGGCGGTAAGCCAGCGGTCCTTTATTTCACGACAGAATGATGTCTATATGATGACAGCTCGGGGAGCGGTCACATTAAATTGCCATCATTTACTGCTTGGCCACCTGTTTGGTGATTTTCAGGTAGTCCAGCAGGATCCGGCCAGTCTCAGCCATGTAGGCGTCGTCTTCCGGCTTGGTTTTGTCCGCCTCGGTTGGCAGCGCATCTTCATCTTCTTTCTTCAGCTCTTTGAGCGGGTCTTCGCCCTTGGCCTTGCGGCGAGCGTTTTCCAGCACCAGCTGTTGATTTTCGATGTCGGCATGCTGCTTGCGACGATCCACTTCGTTGAGGCTGACGGATTTTTCTTCCATCAGCTTCTTGGCCAGGGCCAGCTTGTCGCGGATAAACACGAACTCGGCATCCTTGGCGGAGCGTGTCTCGTGGTCAGCTTTCAATTGCGCCAGGAACGGTTTGAACGGGTCCGAGGCCGGTTTGATTGCCGGGCGGATGGTGTCCCACGGCATGGCTTCCGGCAGGGCGCTTTCGCCGATTTCCTTGGTGTCGATGATCGATGGGAAATCGATGTCCGGCAGTACGCCCTGATGCTGGGTGCTCTGCCCGGAAACCCGGTAGAACTTGGCCAGTGTCAGCTTCAGTTCGCCATGGTTCAGCGGCTGGATGGTCTGCACGGTGCCTTTGCCGAAGGTCTGGCCGCCGATGATCAGCGCGCGGTGATAGTCCTGCATGGCACCGGCGAAAATCTCCGAAGCCGACGCCGAGAGGCGGTTGACCAGCAACGCCATCGGCCCCTTGTAGAAGGCGCCTGGGTTCTCGTCTTCCAGCACGTCGACACGGCCGTCAGCGTTGCGTACCAACACGGTCGGACCTTTGTCGATAAACAGGCTGGTCAGCTCGGTGGCTTCCTGCAGGGACCCGCCGCCGTTGTTGCGCAGGTCGATGACCACGCCGTCGACTTTTTCCTTCTGCAGCTCTGTGAGGATTTTCTTCACGTCGCGGGTGGTGGACTTGTAGTCCGGGTCGCCAGCGCGGAAGGCCTTGAAGTCCAGGTAGAAGGCCGGGATCTCAATCACGCCCAGCTTGTAGTCCTTGCCATCCTGCTTGAGGTTGAGGACTTTCTTCTGCACGGCCTGGTCTTCGAGCTTCACCGCTTCACGGGTGATGGACACGATCTTGCTGGTCTGGTCGTTGGGCGCATTGGTGTGCGGAATCACTTCCAGGCGCACCACGCTGCCTTTCGGTCCACGGATCAGCTTGACCACTTCGTCCAGGCGCCAGCCGACCACATCGACCATCTCTTTGTCGGCCTGGGCCACACCGATGATCTTGTCAGCCGGGGCGACCTGCTTGGTCTTGTCCGCCGGACCTGCCGGCACCAGGCGCACGATCTTCACCTGGTCATTGTCGCTTTGCAGGACGGCACCGATGCCTTCCAGGGACAGACTCATATTGATATCGAAATTTTCCGCGTTATCTGGCGACAGATAATTGGTGTGCGGATCGTAGGACATCGCAAAGGTGTTGATGTAAGCCTGGAAGATATCTTCGGCACGGGTCTGGTCCAGGCGTGCCAGTTGATTCTTGTAGCGCTTGGTCAGCAGTTCCTGGATCGCCTTGGGCTCTTTGCCGGCGATCTTCAGGCGCAGCACCTCGTCCTTGACGCGTTTGCGCCACAGGTCGTCGAGGGCGGCGGTGCTGGTCAGCCAAGGGGCGTCCTTGCGGTCCACCAGAAGGGTTTCCTTCTCGGTGAAGTCGAGCTTGTCGACGCCTTTGTTCAGCTCGGCCAAGGCGAAGTCCAGACGCGCTTTGACGCGGTCCAGGTAACGCTTGTAGATGGTGAAGCCGGGCTGCAGGTCGCCGCTCTTGAGGAAGTCGTCGAACTGCGTCTTCCACTTGTCGAACTCAGCGATATCGCTGGCCAGGAAGTAGCTGCGCGACGGGTCCAGCAGCTTGAGGTAGCTGTCGTAGATGATCACTGAGCGTGCGTCGTCGAGCGGCGGCTTGCTGTAGTGATGGCGCTTGAGCAACTCGACAACGTTAAGGCTGGCAATCACCTCATCGCGATCCGGCTGAAGGTTGTCCCAGCTGTTGGCTGCGAACGTATTGGTCGACATCGACGCGAAGCCGAGACCAATGAAAAGAGCGAGTGCGGTGCTGGGGAACAAATGCTTCATGCTGATTCGACGCGGGGGCAATTGATAACGCATATTAGGCCGTCTTTGAGGGAGCCGGTTCCATATGGTCCGGTCGCATAATGCAAAAAGCCCGGCGATACAGCTACGGGCTCAGTCCAGACTCACTATGGAGGCACTGTGAAAGCATTGCAAGGCGTTGACGGTCACGTGGCGTGGTTGGAAGAAGCCAGTCCTACCTGCGATGTAGGCCAAGTTCGCATTCGTGTGGCGGCAGCGGGCCTGAATCGCGCCGATTTATTACAGCGTGCGGGGCTCTATCCGCCACCTCCGGGTGCCAGCGCCGTGTTGGGCCTGGAGTGTTCCGGGGTGATCAGCGAAGTGGGCGCGGGCTCGTCCTGGCAAGTCGGCGACCGCGTCTGCGCGTTGCTGGCCGGCGGCGGCATGGCCGAAGAGGTGGTGGTGGACGCGCGCCATGTGCTGCCGGTGCCGGAAGGCTTGTCGCTGGTCGAAGCGGCGGCGTTGCCTGAGGTATACAGCACGGCGTGGCTGAATCTGTTCCAGCTCGCGGCCCTCAAGCCCGGTGAGAAAGTGTTGCTGCATGCCGGCGCCAGTGGCGTGGGCTCGGCGGCGATCCAGCTGTGCAAGGCGTTTGGCAGCCCGTGCTGGGTCAGCGTGGGCTCGGTCGAGCGCCTGGCCTACTGCGAGGCCCTGGGCGCACAGGGTGGGGTGGTGCGTACCGATGGGATTGAAGGGCTGCGGGATTTCGGGCCGTTCGATGTGATCCTCGACCCGGTGGGTGGCGACTATGCGGCGCTGGACCTCAAGCTGCTGGCCCTGGACGGCCGTTGGGTGTTGATCGGTTTGATGGGTGGTCGCGAGGCCAAGCTGGACCTGGCGCAGGTGCTCGGCAAGCGCGTGCAGTTGCTGGGCTCGACCTTGCGCAGCCGCAGTGATCAGTTCAAGGCGGACCTGCTCAGTGACTTGAGCCAGCATGTGTGGCCGTTGTTTGTTGAAGGACGCCTGAGCCCGCAATTGGCCAAGACGTTCCCGATCAAGGATGCCGAGGCGGCGTTTGCCGAGCTGGCGACCAATCAGATTTCCGGGAAGCTTGTGTTGGTGATCGATGAAAGCCTGACCTGATTCCAGCTTGAAATGCGGTCAATGTGGGAGCTGGCTTGCCTGCGATAGCGGTGTGTCAGATGAAGAATTCTTCACTGATGTACCGCTATCGCAGGCAAGCCAGCTCCCACAGTTGATTGGGTTTTCAATTCAGAGGAGGGGTGATCAGACCCAGTGGTGGATTGGCCAGCCAGCTTGTTCCGCATGGGCACGTAACACTGGATCGGGGTTCACCACCTGCGGATGATCCACCTTCAACAACAACGGCAGATCATTGCGCGAATCCGAATAGAAATACGCCCCCTCCAACGTCTCACCTTCCTGCTCCAACCATTCCAGCAAGCGCGTGATCTTGCCCTCACGGTAAGTCAGCACACCCACGGTACGCCCGCTGTACACGCCATGGCTGACGTCCAGCTCGATCCCCAACACTTCATCAATGCCGATCCGCGCCGCGATCGGCTTGACCAGGTGGACGCCGGACGCCGAGATCACCAGGATCCGATCGCCATTGGCCCGATGGCGGGCGATGGTCTTGGTGGCGTCGCTGTAGATCAGCGGCTCGATCACGTCCTCGACCCACGGTTCCACCAGGTGTTCGATTTCCGCCGGTGTGCGGCCGATCATCGGCTCCAGGCTGAAATCCATGAAGTCTTCCATCTTGAGTTCGCCCCGGCTGTAGGCGGCCATCAGCTCATGGTTCTTGCGCATGAACGACTCCGGGTCTACCCAGCCCAGGCGGCCCATCTGCTCGCTCCACAGGGTGGCGCAGTCGCCGTGGATAAGGGTGTCGTCCAGATCGAAAATTACCAATGCCATCCGTCATGCTCTCTGAAATAAAACGTTGCGTCAGGCTACTTCACACAGGGCGCTTGGGTCGATGGAAAGTGCCAGGCGTTGCCCATCCGGGTGCAGGTCGTCGGCCGAGCGGTTGAGCACGTCCACCACCAGTTCCACACCACGCGCTTCGATGCGGTAGCGGATCACGTTGCCCAGCAGGCTGTGGCTGCGCACCAGCGCGTCCAGTTCGCCGTTGCGGCTCAGTTCGATGGCTTCCGGGCGGATCGCGATACGGCTGTTGATCGGGCGTTGCAGCAGCAGGCTGGCCTTGTCGGCGTCCAGCAGGTTGTAGTTGCCGATAAAGCCGGCCGCGAACACATCCACCGGCGCGGTATACAACGTCTCGGCATCGCCGCTCTGCACGATCTTGCCCTGGTTCATCAGGAAGATGCGGTCGGACATGGTCAGGGCTTCTTCCTGGTCATGGGTCACGAAGATCGTGGTCAGCCCCAGCTCGCGCTGGATCTGGCGGATCTGTTCACGCAGGTGCTTGCGGATCCGCGCATCCAGCGCCGACAGTGGCTCATCCAGCAACAGCAGGCGCGGGCGGGTCACCAGGGAGCGGGCGAGGGCCACGCGCTGGCACTGGCCACCGGACATCTGGTGCGGGTAGCGGCTGGCGAGGTCCTTGAGTTCCACCAGTTGCAGCACTTCCTGCACACGCTGGTGGCTATCGTCGGCGTTGACCTTTTGCATGCGCAGGCCGAAGGCGACGTTTTGTTCCACGGTCATGTTGGGGAACAGTGCATAGCTCTGGAACACCATGCCGATGTGACGTTTCTGCGGGCTCAGTGGGACGATGTCCTGGCCATCCAGCAGAATTTTCCCACTGTCTACCGAGGTCAGCCCGGCGATGCAACGCAGCAGCGTGGACTTGCCGCAACCGGATGGACCGAGCAGGGTGACGAACTCGCCCTTGGCGATCTCGCAGTTGATATCACTGAACACCGGGGTGCCGGCGTAGCCTTTTTGCAGGTGTTGGACGCTGACGAAGCTCATTGGCTTTTGTCCTTGTTCAAGATATTGGCGGCCCAGGTCAGCACCAGCACAAAGAAGAAGTAGGAAATCACGACGGCGCTGGTGAAGTGGCCGCTGCTGTTGCGCATGTTGTTGAGGTACACCTGCAGGGTTTCGTAGCGGGTGCCCACCAGGATGTTGGCAAACACGAACTCACCGAACAGGAACGAAAACGACAGCAGCAGCGCCACCATCAGGCCTTTGCGCAGGTTTGGCAGCACGACGAAAATCGCCGCCTGCCAGGTGCTGGCGCCGAGCAGTTGGGAGGCATCCATCAGGTCGCGCAGGTTGATGGCTTGCAGGTTGTTGGTGATCGCCCGGTACATGAACGGCAACGCCACGGTGAAGTAGCAACCGATCAGGATCCACGGCGTGCCCACCATTGCCAACGGCCCGGAACCGTACAGTTGCAACAGGCCCACCGACGACACCACCGGCGGCACCGCGAAGGGCAGCAGGATCAGGATGTTCATCAGCGCGTCAAGCTTGGGGAAGTGGTAATGCACCACAAACAGCAGCGGCAGGATCAGCACCACCGACAGGATCAGCGCACCCACGCACACCAGCAACGACTGCCCGAAGGCCATCAGGAAGCGCGGGTCGCTCCACAGTTGCACGTACCATTTCACCGTAAAGCCGGCGGGCAGGATGGTCGCCGACCAACTGCTGGCGATGGAGTAAACGAAGGTGCCCACCAATGGCAGCACGAGGATTGCAAACAACAGCCACACCACCACCCGATGGTAGAGGGCGGCCGGGCCGGCTTCAGCGCGAGACATGGTAGCTCCTCTTGAGCAGCAGTTGATGGACCACGGTGACCACGGTCATCAGCGCCACCAGCACCACGGCCAGGGCGCTGGCCATGTTCGGGTCGAGGGACACATCGCCGGAGACCAGGCCCGCAATGCGGATCGGCAGTACGTTGAAGTTGCCGGTGGTCAACGCGTACACCGTGGCGTAGGCACCGAGGGCATTGGCCAACAGGATCACGAAGGTGCCGAGCAAGGCCGGCGTGAGCACCGGCAAGCCGATATGCCGCCAGAACTGCCAGCCATTCGCGCCGAGCAGCGCGGCCGACTCCCGCCAGTCTTCGCGCAGCGCGTCAAAGGCCGGATAGAGCAACAGCACGCCCAGCGGAATCTGGAAGTAGGTATAGAGGATGATCAACCCGGTCTTGGAGTACAGGTTGAAGTCCTGAATGATCCCGGCCTGCTTGAGCATCAGGGTGATGCTGCCGTTGAAACCCAGCAGGATGATGAATGCGAAGGCCAGGGGCACGCCGGCAAAGTTGCTGGTCATGTTGGCGAACGCGGTAACGAAGTTGCGCAGCGGCGAATCCACCCGGCGCAGCGAGTAACTGCCGAGCGTGGCGATGATGATGCCGAAGATGCTGGAGTAGAAACTGATCTCCAGGCTGAACTGGATCGCTTGCAGGTAGAACTTCGAGCTGAAGATGCGCACGAAGTTTTCCACGCCCCAGCCGGCCTCTTCGGTTTGCAGGCTGTTGATCAGCACCCACACCAGTGGGGCGATTTCAAACACGATAAAGAACAGCGCGAAAGGCACTAGGCACAACAGCGCCAGCCATTTGCCACGGATCATTTCAACAGCTCCCGGCACACAGGTTTGTCGTGGGGCACGCCCAGCAATTCGCAGACAGTGCCGCACAGTTCGGTCTGTTTCGGCGCGGCGTTGGCGTCCAGGCTGAACCCATCGCCGAGGACAAACAGCGGTACTTCGCGTTCCTCCGGCAACAGGCCGTTGTGGGAACGGTCGTTGTTCATGCCGTGGTCGGCGGTGACCAGCACCTGGTAGCCGGCGTCGAGCCAGGCTTGCAGGTAGTCGGCCAGGATGATGTCGGCCGAGCGCGCGCTGTTGCGGTATTGCGCGGTGTCGAGGCCGTGCTTGTGGCCGGCGTCGTCGATGTTCATCGGGTGCACCACCAGGAAGTTCGGCGTGTGTTTGCGGCGCAGGCTTTCGGCGTCGGCAAACAGGTGGGAGTCCGGGTAGTGGTCATTCCAGTAGAAATGCCCGTGCTGGATCGCCAGGGCCTTGTCGTCGGTATGACGGTCACGGGCGGCGAGGAAGGGCGTGCGGTTATACAACTCGCTGACCCAGTGGTAAGCCGCCGCCGCCGTGGTGAGGCCGGCGTCGGTGGCGTAATGGAAAATGCTGCGCTGGTTGGACAGGCGCGAGACATTGTTGTGCACGATGCCGCTGTGGATCGGTGGCACGCCGGTGAGGATGCATTCATACAGCGGGCGGGACAGGGCGGGCAGTTCACATTCCAGCTTGTAGAGGGCTGCGCGTCCTGCGCCGACATAGGCCTGCAAGTGCCCCATGGCGTGCCGGGCAACCTCGAAATTCAGGCCGTCGAGCACGACAAGGATGACATTGTGCTTCATGGGGGGAGGCGCTCCGCAACAGATGGACTTGGTTCAATTTTCCTAAAGAAACGGGATCAAAAATGTGGGAGCGGGCTTGCTCGCGAATGCGGTCTGTCAGTGACTGATGTGCTGTCTGATACACCGCATTCGCGAGCAAGCCCGCTCCCACATTGGATCTCCAGTGGAGTTCCAATGTGGGTGACCCTGTTACTTCATCTCTACGATGACTTGCTCATTCCACAACTGAGGCAGCTTCTTGGCTGTCGCTTCCCAGGCATCGGCATCCTTGATCGGTTGCGGGTTGGCCTTGGTGTACTGCTCGCCCGGGATCAGGTTCTTGGCGATATCAGCCGGCAGTTTCAGGTCGGTTTCCGCACGGATCGGGCGTGCATTGCCCTTCGCCAGGTTGAGCTGGCCGGCATCGCTGAAGATGTATTCGCGGGTCAGCTTGGCGGCGTTCGGGTGCTTGGCGTGTTTGTTGATGATGGTGGTGTAGCCGGATTTCACCGAGCCATCCGACGGGATCAGCACCACGTAGTCATCCGGGTTGGCCATCTTGGCCTTGTAGCTGAGGCCGTTGAAGTCCCAGACCACGCCTACTTCGATTTCGCCTTTTTCCAGGGTGGCGATGGTCGGGTTGGACAGGCCGAGGCGACCTTGCTGGGCAATCTTGGTGAAGAACTGCAGGCCAGGTGCGATGTTCTTTTCGTCGCCTTTGTTGGCGATGGCCGCAGCCAGTACACCGTTGGCCGCCTGGGCCGCGGTGCTTACATCACCGATGGAGACTTTGTACTTGCCGGTTTGCAGGTCAGCCCAGCTGGTGGGCACTTCGGAGCCGTGCAGCAGTTTCTTGTTGATGATGAAGGCGATGGTGCCGGTGTAGGCCAGGGCCCAGTGACCGTCTTTGTCTTTTGCCCAATCCGGCACTTGGGCCCAGGTGGACGGTTTGTACGGCTGGGTCACGTCCTGTTTCACCGCAATCGGGCCGAAGGCCGCGCCGACGTCGCCGATGTCGGCGCTGGCGTTGTCTTTTTCAGCCTTGAACTTGGCGATTTCCTGGGCCGAGCTCATGTCGGTGTCGATGTGCTTGAGGCCGTAGGTCTTGGCCAGGTCTTCCCAGGTGCCTTTCCAGTTGGCCCAGTCATCGGGCATGCCGACGCTGTTGACGGCGCCTTCCGCTTTCGCGGCGGCTTCCAAGGTTTTTAGATCGGTATCAGCGGCCATGGCGGCGGTGCACATGGCAATGGTCGAGCCTAACAGTGATGCCAGGAAAAGCTGTTTCATCCGAAGCTCCTTTGGGCGTTTTCAACGCTGCGTTTTTGTCGACGTTTGCGGTGGTGTTGGTCTAGGTCAGCAATACCTGAGCCAATCTAGGCCCGGTGGATGACAGTTTCATGTCGATGTCGTTTTTAAATCGCTGATGTCGCTCAGCTCAGAGTGAGCGTAGACCATGCTCAAGTGCCCGCATTGATTGGACTTGGCCGATGTATTGCAGGGTGTTCTGCGTGGGGCAGACACGGACTGTCATCTGTCGGTCATCTGCAATGCCTAGGCTGGCAGGCAACCGCAGCAGCCCAAATACAGCGCGGTTTATGCACCCGAACGGTGCTGGTCTAGTCCAGATAGGTAACGTTGATGCGTGATGAGGCAATCAAGGCGGTGACATCCATCGGCCTGGCGCTGCAAGAGCAGATCGACCATGGCCTGTTGCCGCCCGCCAGCAAACTCCCGGCCGAGCGCAAGCTCAGCGAGTTGTTTGGTACCACCCGGATTACCGTGCGGGAAGCCTTGTTACAACTGGAGGCCCAGGGCCAGATCTATCGCGAGGAACGCCGTGGCTGGTTTGTCTCGCCGCCACGGCTGGCCTACAACCTGATGCAGCGTAGCCACTTTCACGCGATGGTCAGCGACCAGGGGCGCGTGGCGTCCACCGAAGTGATCTCGGCGCGCTTGCAGCCGGCGTCGGCGGCGGTGTGTGCGTGGTTGCAGTTGCCGGCGTTGTCCAGTGTGATCCAGATCTGCCGGGGCCGGCGGATCGATGGGCGCCTGGTGTTGTATGTGGAGCACTACCTGAACCCGCAGTATTTTCCGGGGATTCTGGACTGCGACCTGAACCAGTCGATGACCGAGCTGTATGCCCGCAAGTACGACCTGCACTACGGGCGGGTGCGCTTTGAGATCGTGCCGACGTCACTGCCGGTGGAAGCGGCCGCGACGTTGCGCGTGTCGGTGGGCAGCCCGGGCTTGCGCATCGCCCGGGTCAATTATGACCAGCACCAGCGCTTGATCGACTGCGACCTGGAGTTCTGGCGGCATGATGCGATCCACGTGGGTGTGGATGTGGTTTAAGCCTGTGGTGTGAGTGCCTTGATCACCTGATCCACATTGGTTTCCAGCTCCGCCACCGGATCTGCGCCATCGACGTTCAATACCAGCAACTTTGAGCCGCCTGCGCTGATCGCAGCTTTCACCGCCTCGCTCGGCTGGCGATGATGCAGCACCACCGCCACGTCGTTGTCCTTCAACTCGGCACTGAGTTTCTGCAAGGCTTCGGGCGTCCACTCGGCGTCCGGCCGCGCATCGGTGCTGACGACTTCCAGGTTCAAGCTGCTGACCAGGTACGCAAAGTGATCGCTCAGGCTGACCACACTGAGGTTGTCGGCCTTGGCCAGCTGCGCCTCGCTCTCGGCGGTGAGCTTGAGCAGGCGTTGCTTGAGGGCCGCGAGGTTGGCGTCGATCTGCGGTTTGGCGCTTGGCGCCAGGCGGCTGAGGTCGGCGGCCAGCACATCGGCCATGCGCCCCAGGTTGTTGCTCGATTGCCACGGTTGGCTGTTCAACCCATCGGCCACGCCGGGTTGCACGGCGATGCCCGGCAGGCCGCCGTCCACCGGGCGGGCGGCGTCCACTTCGACGATGCGGATGTTGCTGCGCCGCGCCACCGGGTACAGCGGGTCGTCTGCCCACAGCGAGCGCAGGCCGATGGCGGCGTCGGCGTCTTCGGCCAGTTTGCTCAGCGCCGGCGCGCCACGGCCGGTGAAGTAGGACACCTGCCGCGAACCGGGCAGGTTCGCCGGTGCGGCGCGTTCGAGTTGCACGTCGGTGCCTTTGAGCAACACCTCGGCCAAGCCATAGGTGATCGGCAACGAAGCCAGCACTTTGACCGGTTTGATCGACTTGGCCTTGCTCAGCGCGGCGTGGCCGAGGCCATGATTGGTTTTGAAATCATTGGCCGCGAAACCATCCACGGCCAACGCCGAGGTGCTGATCAAGCAAGCGATGGCCAAGGCCAGTGGGCGAAAGACAGGGCGCATTATCCAAGATTCCCTTTGAGGCTGGGCACGATGCCGCGCGCGATGGCGGCGAGGGCGAAGGCGATACCGGCCATCAGGATGATCGCGGCACCGGACGGGATCGGCAGGTCGAAGATGATCGGCAGCAGGATGCCGCACAGGGTGCTGACGGTGGCGATCAGTACCGAAATCCAGAAGAACCCCTTGAGCGACTGGCTCAACAGGCGCGCCGCTGCGGCCGGAATCACCAGCAGTGCGCCCACCAGTATTGCGCCGATCACCTTGACCGCCGCCACGGTGATCAGGGTCACCAGGATCACGAACAGATAATCCAGGGTCTTCACCGCCACGCCACGCACGGCCGCCAGTTGCGGGTTGAAGCTGGCGAGCATGATGCGGTTGTACAGCGGCAACGCCAGGGCCATTACCAGTGAACCGACAATCGCCAGCACCAGCAGGTCGTTACCGTTGACCGTCAACACTGAGCCAAACAGCACGTTTTCGAGGATGTGTACGTTGATCTTGCCCGCCAGGATCAGCAGAAGGCTCGCGCCCAATGCCAGGGACACCGAGAGGAACACGCCGATCAAGGTGTCCGGCGCCAGGCCGGTGCGGTTGCGCAAGTAGTTGAGCAGGATGCCGAACAGCAGGCAGTAGCCAAACAGCGCGCCGTACGGCCCGGTGTAGGGTTCGCCGAGCAAAATGCCCACGGCCACGCCGGTCAGCGCGGCATGGCCGACGGCTTCGGAGAAAAACGCAAAGCGCTTGACCACCACCAGCGTGCCCAGGCCGCCCAATACCGGGCCGATCAGCAAACCGGCGAGCAAGGCATTGACGACAAAGCCATAGGCCAGCGCTTCCGGCAGGTACCCGGAAGAGGCCCAGCCCTGGACCATCAAGCGAAAGGCTTCATAACTCATTGCGCCGAGCTCCTAGGGTGGGTGGAGAACAGGGTCAGCAGGCGGTCCGGAGTGAGCGCCTCTTTGGGCGTGGCGTCGAACAGCACACGGCGGTTCAGGCCGGTGACACGGTCGGCCAGGCGGCCCACGGCTTCCAGGTCGTGCTCGATCCACAGCACGGTGATGCCGGCCAGGCGCCAGTCATTGAGCAGGCGTTCGAACACCTGGATACCGGCTTCGTCGAGGGCTGACATCGGTTCATCCAGCACCAGCAATTGCGGGGCCGGGATCAGGCCCTGGGCCAGCAGCACGCGCTGGCGTTCACCACCGGACAGCGCGCCCATGCGACGCTTGCGCTTGTCCTGCATGCCGACGCGTTCCAGCGCATCGCCAATCGCGCCGGCGTAATGCTTGGACAGGCCAAGAAACGCCGGGCGGCGCTGGCACATGGCGGCCATGAAATCATCCACGGTCATCGGCAAGCCGCGGTCGAACTCCAAGGCCTGGGGCACATAACCCACCGTGCCCACGCTGTTCGGCCAGTGCAGGCGCAACTGCCCCTGGTGCGGCGTTTGCCCCAGCAGCGTCTTGATCAGCGAGCTTTTGCCGCCGCCGTTGGGGCCGACCAGCGCGTGGATGCTGCCCGGTTGCACCTGGAAACTCACGCCATCGAGGATCACTGTGCGGCCCAGGGTCAGGGACACCTTGTCGAACTCGATCGTCGGGCCGACGCTAGCTACTTTCAGTTGTTCAGCCGCCGTCATGCCCCCGACTCCTGGATCGCCCGCACCACGGTATTGAGGTTGCCGGTCATTTCCACTTCGTACTTCTCGGGCGTGTATTCGCCGTAGGAAATATGCGACAGCGGGTACAGCTTGACCCCGGATTCACGTTGGATGGTCTCGACGTAGGTGGACGGGAAATCCATCTCCGAGAAGATCACCTTCACGTCCAGGGCGCGCAGCTCATCGATGGTCTTTTTCAACTGGCTCGGGCTTGGCTCGATGCCGTGGGCCGGCTCGACCACGGCAGTGACTTCCAGGCCGAACTCGCGCAGCAGGTAGTCGTAGGCCGCGTGTACGGTGGCCACGCGCAGGTCCGGGTTGGGCGCGCTGGTCAGCTTGGCCAGGGCGTCGGCGCGCATCTGGCGCAGGCGTTTGCCGTAGGCGCGGGCGTTCTGGGTGTAGGTCTTGGCGTTGTCCGGGTCGAGCTTGCCCAGTTCGCGGGCAATGTTGTTGACCTGGGCAATCGACGCGCTGATCGACAGGAAGGTGTGCGGGTTGACCACCTTGCCCGCGCCGCGCGCCGCATTGCCGGTGGCGGCGAGCAGCGGCACGTTGGCGTTGGCTTCGATCACCGGGATGTCCGGGCGCTCGCTGGTGGCGATCATGCGGTCGGCGAAATCGTCGTGGCCGACGCCATTGAGCACGATCACGTCGAGGCTGCCGATGCGCTTGATGTCATCGGCACGGGGCTCGTAGGCGTGGGGGTTGAAACCGGCGGGAATCAACGGCACAACCTCGGCCTTGTCGCCGACGATATTGCTCACATAGCTGTAGTACGGATGCAAGGTGATGCCGATACGCAAGCGTTTAGCCGCTTCGGCATTCGCCAACGGGGCGAGCATCAGGCTGCACAGGCCGACCAGCAACAGACGCAACAGGGGAGATGAAATAGACATGGGCAATCGGTCTTCTCGTTCAGTGACGGTGCTGGCGCGTCACGCCGGCATCGAATTGCGTGACCACTTGTTGCCAGCCGGCTGCGATCAGCGCCTGGTCAGTGAGGTCGGCGGGGGCGCTCAGGTTGGCGCTGCGGTTGAGCCACACGTCCGGCTCGGCACCGTGCACGCGCATCAGCAGCGAGCCGGCGGTGCTCGGCACCTGGCTCAGGCCCAGGTAGGACGAAGGCTCCAGCACTTGCCAGCGATGGTCGCCACGGCTGACCGAACTGGCGTCCTGGGCGAAGGGCGCGAAGCCTTCTTCGGCCAGCTGCGCCGGGGTCGGCAGGCTGCTTTGTTCCTGCTGCAACAACTGGATTTCATCCAGGGTCACCCGCAGGTCGGCGTAGATCCCTTGCTCGGCGGCGCTCAGGTCGCGGCGCGCATCCAACTGATGGCTGGGCACGGCGGCGACTTCCTGGGTTTCGCCATGCAGCGCGATGACCGAACCGGCCACGGCCAGGATGATCAGGCACAGCAGCAGGACGTAGAGGGTTTCGTGGCCGGCCCCAGCGGGGCGTACAACCTGTGTGGTACTCATTGCGGCTGGATATCCGCTTGGTCGATTTCCACCACGTGGCCAGGGCCCGCATCAAACAGCACATAGAACTCGGCGGACGGCTTCTTGAAGGTCAGGGTCGAGTCTTGGCCGAGCTTGCCAGGCACCAGGATGGTCTCGTCGTAGCCGATCACATCCAGGGTCACGCCGGGGGCGCCGCTGCCGTCGGAAAAGCCGCCGGTGCACTGGATCTGCTCGCCGGGGATTTCCTTGCATTCGCACATCGGGTTGTGGGCCAGGGCCAGGGTGCTGAAACCGGCACCGATCAACAGGGCCGCGCAGGCGCGCGTCAGACGCATCGACTTCATGGTTTAACTCCTTGCTTGTTCAGCCAGGCAATAGTGGCAGGCGAGGCCTGGCTCAGCGGGATGGAACCCTGGTGCATGCTGCCGTCCCAGCCTTCCATGGTGACCCACACTTCGGCGTCGGCCGGGGTGCGTTCCGGTATCGGCAGGGCGGCGCCCATGCGGTACGGCGTGCCAAAGAAGATCACCCCGGCGGCGCGCAGGCTGCGGGGTTTGCCGATGCGCAGGTAGGTGGCTTTGACCTGCTCGGCACAGGTGTCGCACAGGGCGGCGTTGAAGAATTTCATCGGCCCGGCCGGGTCGGGGCGCGGGCCTTCATTGCGAAACTCGGCGAGGGTCAGGCTCCAGGGCCCGACCTGCACCTCACCGGCGACCCGTTCGCCGATGCCGGTGTCGCCACGGAACAACGCGGCGTCGGCAAAGTACTTGGGCATGAAACCCAGGGGCACCAGCAACAGCAGGACATTGATGTGAAAGCGCCATTTCAGCCAAAAGGCCCGCAGTGGCGAAGGCGGTGCAGCAACGACCTTGCTCATGGGTGGGCCTCCGAGGTTTCAGCCTGCATGGCCGGGGTGGCCGCCGGTGCGCGTTGCGTCTTGGCTTCGCGCTTGAGGGCATTGAGGGTGGCCAGGGCGGTGCGTTTGGTCCAGATCAGCAGGCCGCTCAGCACCATCATGCTCATGATCAGGCCGAAGAAGGCCCAGATCAGCTTGATCCACAGGCCGCCAAAGTCGCCGGTGTGCAGCGGGCGCATGGACTCGGTGACGAACTCCAGCTTCGAACGGTCGGAGAGCAAGTGCGCAGCCGCGACTTCACCGTCGTAGGGGTTGATCTGTGCGGTCTGGTACATCAGCGGGTACCAGCCGCGGCCACCAATCTGCAGGTGGCTGTAGGCATTGAGCGGCAGGCTGACGAAACTCGCCTCCAGCCCCGGGATGCGCTGGGTGGCAATCTTGATTGCCTCGTCCACTGGAATCATCGGCGCCGGCACGCCGGGTTCGGACATCGGCACCTTCTCCCGGGCGATCACCGGGATCACCGGCTCGGTGGAGATGGAAATCTGGTTGTCCCCCAGGATCGCGCGGATCAGGAACCAGATGCCGGTGACGGCGATCACCAGGATGAACCAGATCGACCAGATACCGCTGAGGCGGTGGAAGTCGCCCCAGAAGATCCGCGCGCCGTGGCGCACCCGCAGGGTGGGGCGCAGGAAGCCTTTCCAGAATTTCTTGTACACCACCAGCCCGGTCACCAGTGATGCCAGCAGCGGAATGCCCAGCGCCGACACCAGGTACCAGCCCCAGCTATAGCCATTGGTGAACGGCACCAGCCACCAACCATGCAGGGCGCGGGTAAAGGCCTGGAAGTTGAACGACGGGCTGATGCCCTGGATGGCCCCGGTGTACGGGTTGACGTACACCTCGACCGAGCGCCCGTCGGGGTAGCTGAGGTCGACGCTGAGGGCGAAATGGGATTCGTCAGGGCGGCTGATCGACTGCACGAACACCGCAGGCTCATCGCGCTTGATGGCGGCGATCACCTGGTCATAGCTCAGCGGCTCGGCATCATCCGACGGCTTGCTTGCGCGGATGTCCGGGTTGGCCAGCCAGACGATCTCCTGGCTGACCACCGCCAAGGTGCCGGTGACGCAGACGATCAGTACAAAAAACCAGATGGGCAATGCCAGCCAGCTATGTACGAGAAACCAGAGTTTTGAACGTGACTTCTTCGACATGGGGATGGGGGTCTTGAGCGGAGGGGGCGATGGAGGCCCGGAAAAGGCCGGTCGTAGCTTTTGCTGACGCGACGGGCTGTATCTAAGTTAAGACGGATGAGAATCGGAAATCCCTAACCCGGAAATGAAAGTAAATGTTTCTGTGGCGCCCGATCGAACACGAAACATGTTCCCAGCCTTCACCCAGGTGCCGTTGATAGGGGCGCCGGGCTACGTAGGATGGGCGCATACCGTTGCGTGAGCCCGAAGAAAAATGACCGCCAGAACCCTCTACGACAAACATATCGACGCCCACACGGTGTGCGCCCTAGATGACCAGGGCCATGTGCTGCTTTATATAGACCGCCAGGTGATCAACGAATACACCAGCCCCCAGGCGTTCAGTGGTTTGCGTGAGGCCGGGCGCAAGGTGTGGCGCCCTGGCACGGCGCTGGCGGTGGTTGACCATGTAAACCCCACCACGCCTACACGCATTGCGGCGATGCCCGACGCGGGCGGTGCGCGGCAGGTGTCATACCTGGCGGAGAATTGTCGGGACTTTGGCATCGAACTGCTGGACATCCTCGACAAGCGCCAAGGCATCGAACATGTGATCGCCCCGGAACAGGGCTTTATCCTGCCGGGCATGGTGATCGCTGCCGGTGACAGCCACACCACCACCTATGGCGCCCTCGGGGCCTTCGGTTTTGGCATCGGCACCTCCGAAATCGAGCACCTGCTGGCCTCGCAGACGCTGGTCTACAAGCGGTTGAGGGCGATGCGCGTGACGGTGGATGGCGCGCTGGCGCCGGGCCTGACGTCCAAGGATGTGATCATGGCACTGATCGGCCAGATCGGCGCGTCCGGTGCCACGGGTTACGCCATCGAGTTCCGTGGCTCGACCATTGATGCGCTGAGCGTCGAAGCGCGCATGACCATCTGCAATATGGCGGTGGAGGCCGGTGCGCGGGGCGCGTTCATGGCGCCGGATGAAAAGGTCTTCGCCTACCTCAAGGGCAAGCCGCGTGCGCCGCAGGGCGAATTGTGGGAGCAGGCGCTGGTGGGCTGGCGCCAACTGCATTCGGACGCCGACGCGGTGTTCGACCGCGAAGTGCACCTTGACGCCACCACTCTGCAACCCATGGTCACCTGGGGCACCAGCCCCGACCAGGCCGCGCCCATCGGCGCCCGCGTGCCGGACCCGCAGGCGGTCAGTGACCTGATCCTGCGCCAGGACATGCGCCGCGCCCTCAACTATATGGGGCTGGAGGCTGGTATGCCGCTGAGTGACATCGTTATCAGCCATGCGTTTATCGGCTCCTGCACCAACGCGCGCATCGAAGACCTGCGCGACGCCGCTCGTGTAGTGCGCGGCAAACACGTGGCCGCGCATGTGCGGGCGATGATCGTGCCCGGCTCCACCGAAGTGCGCGACCAGGCCGAGGCCGAAGGGCTGGCGGCGATCTTTATCGACGCCGGTTTTGAATGGCGCCAGTCGGGCTGCTCGATGTGCCTGGCGATGAACGACGACGTGCTGGCCCCTGGCGACCGCTGCGCCTCCAGCACCAACCGCAACTTCGAAGGCCGCCAGGGCGCGGGCGCCCGTACCCACTTGATGAGCCCGGCGATGGTCGCCGCTGCCGCCATCACCGGCCGCCTTACCGACATCCGCCATTTTGGAGACCGTTCATGAGCCTGCAACCCTTTACCCGCGTTACCGGCAAGGCCGCGCCGATGCTGGCGGCGAATATCGACACCGACGTCATCATGCCCAAGCAGTTTCTCAAGGGTATTGACCGTAGCGGGTTGGATCGCGGGTTGTTCTTCGATTTACGCTTTTTGGCCAGCGGCGAGCTGAACCCGGGGTTCGTGCTGAACCAACCGGGCTGGCAAGGGGCGAGCTTTATGGTGGTGGGGCCGAACTTCGGCTGTGGCTCCAGCCGCGAGCATGCGGTGTGGGGCTTGCAACAGATGGGGATTCGGGCGCTGATCGGCAGCAGTTTTGCCGGGATTTTTTATGACAACTGTCAGCGTAATGGGGTGTTGTTGATTACGTTGGAGGAGGCGGTGTTACAGGGGCTGGGGCAGACGGTCAGCCGGGCGGATCGGGCGCAGATCAGTGTAGATCTTGAAGCCCAGGAGATTCGCTTGGTCGATGGCCAGGTGATCCCGTTCCAGATTGATGCGTTGCGCAAGACTGCTTTGTTGCTGGGGCTGGATGCGATTGGCAGCACTTTGCAGCGCAGTGAACAGATCAAGGCCTTCGAGCACCAGCATTTGAAAGCCAACCCTTGGCTCAACTGACCCACCTCAGTTCAAACTGTGGGAGCTGGCTTGCCTGCGATAGCGGTGGGTCAGCTTGCTCATCTGTCACTGACACACCGCTATCGCAGGCAAGCCAGCTCCCACATGAGTACTCATTCCAAGTCGGGAGCCTGGTCATTTAGAGAGCTGTTTGAAGTGCTCCTGCAAAAACTCCACACACGCTCGCAACTTCCCGGAGTGCGCCAACCGTGTCGGGTACACCGCCCACACGTTGGCACTCTGGGAATAGTCGTGCAGCACCTGCACCAGCCTGCCTTGCTCCAGCAACGGCTGCACATCCCACAGCGAGCGCAGCAACACGCCGCGTCCATCCAGGGCCCACTGCAACACGATCTCGCCATTGTTCGACGACAACGGCCCACGCACACGCACGCTGGCCGGTGCGCCGCCGCACGCCAGATTCCAGATGCCAAACGCGTTGTCGCGTTCCTTGATCACCAGGCAGTCATGCTGCTCCAAATCACTCAACTGCTGAGGCGTGCCTCGATGCTCTAAATAAGCGGGTGCGGCACACAGCACCCGTCGATTGCTTACCAGATGCCGGCCGATATGCTGGCCGGGAATGTCGTCGCCGACGCGGATCTCCAGGTCGAAACCTTCGTTGACGATATCCACCACGCGGTCGAACAGGTCCAGGCGGATTTCCAGGTCCGGGTACTGTTGCGCCAGCAAGGACACAGCGGGGGCCACATGGTTGCGGCCAAAGCCGAAACTGCTGCACAGGTGCAGGCGCCCGCGCGGGCTGTCGTGGGCGTCGGACAGCTCATCGGACAGTTGCTGGAAGTCTTCGAGGATGCGTACCGCCCAGCGCTGTACCCGTTCGCCGTCTTCGGTCACGGCAATGCGCCGGCTGGTGCGGTGTAACAGGCGGGTAGCCAGGGTGGTTTCGAGGATCTGGATGCGCTTGCTCACATACGCCGGCGACAGCCCCAGCTCATCGGCGGCGGCCGCGAAGCCGGCCTTGCGGATCACAGTGAGGAACACCCGCAGGTCTTCGGGCAGGGGCACGGTATCTTTCTTATTGATCATCACAAGCAGACGTGGCGGCATGAGCCGCCAGAATAGCACTCAGTGCAGGAAGGCCAGGACTTCGTCCAGTAACAACTCGGGGGCTTCCTCGGCGAGGTAGTGACCGGCGGGCAGGGCTTTGCCGCGCACATTAGTGGCGACTTGCTGCCACTCCTTGAGCGGCTCGAAACAGCGCCCGACTGTGCCTTCGGCGCCCCACAGCACCAGCAACGGCAGGTTGAGGTGATTGCCCGCGTCGATATCCGCTTGGTCGTGTTCAAGGTCAATGCCCGCCGATGCGCGATAGTCTTCGCAGATGCCGTTGGCGGCGCCCGGCAGTTTGATGCAGCGCAGGTACTCGGCGAAGGCCTCCTCGGTGAATGGCTTGAGCCCGGCGCTGCGACTGCCCATCACACTGCGCAAATACAGTTCGGGGTTGCTCTCGATCAAGGCTTCCGGCAACGGCGCTGGGCGGATCAGGAAGAACCAGTGCCAGTAGGCGCGGGCGAAGGCTTCGTTGGTTTGCGCGTACATCGCCAGCGTGGGTGCGATATCCAGCAGCACCAGGCGTTGCACGGTGCCTGGGTGGTCCAGGGCCAGGCGATGGGCGACGCGGGCGCCACGGTCGTGGGCCAATACCGAAAAGGTGTCAAAGCCTAGGGCGCGCATCAGTTCGACGCTGTCCCGGGCCATTTCCCGTTTCGAGTAGTTGGCGTGTTGGTCATCGGCAGGCGGCTTGCTGCTGTCGCCATAACCCCGCAGGTCGGCGGCGACCACGGTGAAGTGTCGGGCCAACTGCTCGGCAACTTTGTGCCAGATCACGTGGGTTTGCGGGTGCCCGTGCAGCAGAAGCAGGCCGGGGCCCGTGCCGCCTTTGCGGTAGCTGATATCGACGCCATTGACGTGGCAGCGGTCTTTCTGGAAACCGGCGAACATGGAATGACCCCTTGTGAGAATGGTCTGCATCGTGGAATTACCCGGTGTAGGAGGCAAGGGGCAAAGCGTGGAGGGGGTGTTCATGAAGTGTGTAGGAAAGGTCTTTCAATCAATGAAGATCCAACATGGGAACGAGCTTGTGTGGGAGCGGGCTTGCTCGCGAAGGCGGTGTGTCAGTCACAGGTCATTTAACTGATCCACCGCTTTCGCGAGCAAGCCCGCTCCCACATTGGTTTTGTGCTAGTCCTCAGCCTTGCTGGAACATTTCCATGGCCCGCTGGCGAATCTGCGCTTCGGTCAGGTCCTCTTGGTGGGTGGCCAGGAACCACACATGGCCAAACGGGTCTTTCAGCGTGCCGGAGCGGTCACCGTAGAACTGATCCTTGGGTTCCGAGATCACGGTGCCACCCGCGGCGATGGCTCGTTTGTACTGCGCGTCTACATCATCCACATAGAGATGGATGCCGACACTGGTATGCCCGTCGCGCGGGCTACCGAAGGCACTTTCATCGCAGGGTGAGCCGAGCATGATCGGCGAATCACCGATGCGCAGTTCGGCGTGGCCGACGCTGCCGTCGGGCATGTCCAGGCGCATGACTTGCGTGGCGCCGAAGGCATTCTTGTAGAACTCGATAGCTTCGGCGGCTTTTTTAACGCCGAGATATGGCGTAATGCTATGAAAGCCCTCGGGGATTGATTTGACGCTCATTTCGTTCTCCTTAGGTGGTGGTTTTGGAGGGACGGCTTTTTCACTATAGGTCACGCCTCCAAGGCAGCCACCCTTCAGGGATGTGTGGCGGGCTCCAGCAACTGTGCCCCTGGCCCACGCTCACCCAACTGATCACCCTGATTGCGCAACGGGCACGCCTCCAACGACAGACAGCCACAGCCAATACAGCCATTGAGCTTGTCGCGCAGCAGCAACAACTTGTTGATGCGCTCATCCAGGTCCTCGCGCCACAGCGCCGACAGGCGTTCCCAATCCTTGGCCGTCGGCGTGCGGCCATCCGGCAGTGTTTGCAGCGCCTCGCCAATCGTCGCCAAGGGAATTCCCAGGCGCTGGGCGATCTTGATTACCACCACGCGGCGCAACACATCTCGCGGGTAACGTCGCTGATTACCCGCGTTGCGGTTGCTTTTGATTAGCCCCTTGTTCTCGTAGAAATGCAGTGCCGTCACCGCTACACCGCTGCGCGCCGCCAGTTGGCCGACAGTGAGTTCCTTGTGGATCATGCAAAAACCCCTGACAGTGCTTGACCTTGACTTAACTAGAGGTTTTACCCTGCGTGGCATCGGATCGCAAGATTCTGCCTACAGAGAAAGGGGAGTGTTCATGCAGGTATCAGAGAAGAATCGCAGCTTCACTCAATTGATCGAATTTCAGATCGAGCCCCGCCAGCAATTCGCCCTGGTGGCCGCGTTGAGCACCCAAAGCGAGCGCCTGGCGCAAGGCCATGGCGGTTTTATCAATGCCAGTGTGCAGGTCAGCGACGATGGGCGGCGGGTGCTCAATTATCTGCAATGGCGCTCCCGTGAGGACGGCGAGGCGGCGTTCAAATGCTTTGAGCATGGCGAGGAAGATTTCTGGACGCTGATCCGCGCCCACCAGGCCACGGCCGTGACCTTCGGTTCGTTTCAGGTGCTGCGCAGTTTCGAGCGCAGCCATGACAACGCCTTGCACTGCCGCCTAGATGGATAAGTGCAACATGCGTTCGCCTTGCAGGTTTTCGCCGGGGCGACGCTTGTTCACGGCCAACTCGCCAATCTTGATCAGCCGCGTACGGGTGACATTGCGGCTCAGGCCCAGCAGGTTGGCGGTGTGCACCTGGTTGTAATGGCTGAAGCGGTAGGCGGCACGCAGCAGCGCGTCTTCGACTTTTTCATGCAGGGCGCCGGCCTGTTCTTCGAAGAGCTTCTGGAAGGCGCGCTCCAGTAACGCTGCGGCGCTGTTGTCGGTGCCGTGCCCGCTGTCGTCCTGGCGCTCGATGCGCATGTTCGACAGGCGCAGGTCGTCCCTCTCTATCACGCCGTTACGGCAGATCAGCAGGGTGTGGTGAATCACGTTTTCCAGCTCGCGGATATTGCCCGGCCAGCTGTAGCTTTTCAGCTTGTGTTCGGCCTCGCGGCTGATGGTGATCGGGCCGTAGCCGAGGCGCTGGCTGTAGGCTTCGATAAAATGCCGGGTCAGCGGCAGGATATCGCCGGGGCGCTCGCGCAGCGGGCTGAGCTCCAGGCTGACGACGTCGAGGCGGTAGTACAGGTCTTCGCGGAAATGCCCGGCATTGATCGCTTTCTCCAATTGCACGTTGGTTGCGGCGAGTACGCGCACATCAATCGGAATGCTCTTGCGTGAACCCAGGCGTACGACTTCGCGCTCCTGTAGGACACGCAGCAGTTTGACCTGGATCGCCATCGGCAAGTCGCCGATTTCATCGAGGAACAAGGTGCCGCCGTCCGCCTCTTCGAACCAGCCGGCCTTGGCGCTGAGGGCGCCGGTGAAGGCGCCTTTTTCATGCCCGAACAGTTCGGCTTCCACCAGGGATTCGGAGAACGCCCCGCAGTTCACCGCCACGAATGGCCGGTTGCGTCGCGCGCTGAGGTTGTGGATGTGCCGCGCCACCAACTCTTTACCGGTGCCGGTCTCGCCGATGATCAACACGCTGGCTTCGCTGGGCGCCACTTGCTGGATGTGGTCGAGCAGCGCCTGGGATTTGGGGTCTTCGAAGACCTGGGCGGTGGCGCGGATCGAGGTCGCAAGGGCGGGCGAGGGCGGTAGGGTTAATAGCTGCATGGGCACCTCTTCTCAGGAGTAGAACGTCGGAATGGGCAGGGAGTGGTTCAACGCCCAGTCCCCCAGTTCGTGGAGCTTGTAGTCCAGCGGGTCGTGCAGGCTCTGGGTGCGCAGGTTGCGCCAGTGCCGGTCCAGGCGTAGCGACGCGTGGGTGGAGCGCGCGCCGGTGACTTCGAACAGCCGGCTGCACAACTCCAGGCCCTGGCGGGTGGCGGCGACTTTGGCGGTGGCGATGGCAATCGCCAGTTGGCCGCGCTCGTGTTCGCTGAGGTTGGGGCCCTTGGCCCACGCCTGGTCGAGCAACTCGGCGGCGCGCTCCACCAACAGACGCACGCCTTCCAGCGCCACCCAGAACTCGCCGTAGTGATGCAACACGTACGGGTCGTTGCGTACGTCGATGGCGGAGGATTTATGCCAGGCGCGAGTTTCGGTGAGGGTGTAGTTGCGTGCTTCTTCAAAGGCGCCTTCGGCAATGCCGAGAAACATGTGCGTGAAGGTCAACTGGGCGATCAACGGGCGCAGGCAGGCAAACGGCGTGCTCAGCGGGCCCGGGTCGAGCAGCAGCTCGGATTCTTCGACGCGCACCCGCTCGAAGCTGGCGCTGCCACTGTCGGTCTGGCGCTGGCCGATGTTGTTCCAGTCATTGTGCAAGGTGATGCCGCTGCGCCCACTGGGGATGGCGGCGATCAGCAGCTTGCCGCCGGCGCTTTCATCCACCGCCGAGGCGATGAGCATTTCCGAGTCGCTGGCGCCGGAGCAGAAGCTCTTTTTGCCGGAGAATTCGCGCCAGCCACCGAAGTCCTTGACCACCGTGCGCGTGTCCAGTGGGTTGAGGGCGTTGCCCCAGAACCAGTTCTTGCGCGCGGTCTGTTCGAACCAGGGTTGCCATTGGTCCGGGCGCGAAAACAGGCGCACGGTGGCCAGCATCAGGTGGTGAAAGCCGAAGACGTGGGCGATGGAACTGTCGACCTTGGCGAATTCGCGCACGATGCCGAGGGTGTCGCTCCAGCGTGCGCCGAGGCCGCCGTATTGGGTGGGAATGCTCAGCGCCAGCAGGCCGCTGTGACGCAAGGCATCACGTTCGGCTTTGGGCGTGCCGCCGCGCTCGTCGCGTTCGACGGCGCTGAGGGCGAATTCTGCGGCCAGCAGTTTGGCGGTCTGCAACGGGGAGGGCAGGACGCTGTGGGGTTTGGCTGTCACGCGGTGTTCCTCATTTTTTATCTGGCAATGAAGGGCAAATGTGGGAGCGGGCTTGCTCGCGAATGCGGTGGATCAGTGAATATATCTTTGACTGACACAACGCCTTCGCGAGCAAGCCCGCTCCCACATAAAGCCGATCTCATTGCACTCAGGCCTTTGTCGTGGGCAACACATCGTTGGCAATCATTTCGCCAAACGGCCCGGTGAGGTTGGTGATACCGCGCCCGGCCAGGCTGGCGTACGGCTCCGGCAACAGTGGGAACACCAACTCGGCAAAGCGATAGGCCTCTTCCAGGTGCGGGTAGCCGGAGAAAATGAAGCTCTCGATCCCCAGGTCCGCGTATTCCTTGATGCGCGCGGCCACTTGCTGCGGGTTGCCCACCAGCGCGGTGCCGGCGCCGCCGCGCACCAGGCCGACACCGGCCCACAGGTTGGGGGCGATCTCCAGGTTGTCGCGGCGCCCGTCATGCAGCGCGGCCATGCGGCGCTGGCCTTCGGAGTCAAAACGCGAGAAGGACTTTTGCGCGGCGGCGATGGTTTCATCGCTGATGTGTTCGATCAGTTTGTCGGCGGCTTTCCAGGCGTCTTCCTCGGTCTCGCGCACGATCACGTGCAGGCGAATGCCGAACTTAACGGTGCGGCCATGGCGGGCGGCGCGCTCACGCACATCGGCGAGTTTTTCTGCGACGGCGGCGGGCGGCTCGCCCCAGGTCAGGTACACATCCACCTGTTCGGCGGCGAGGTCGTGGGCGGCGTCTGAGGAACCGCCGAAGTACAGCGGCGGATACGGCTTCTGCACCGGTGGGTAAAGGGCCTTGGCGTTCTGCACCCGCAGGTGTTTGCCTTCGAAATCTACCGATTCGCCCTGCAACACGCGGCGCCAGATCTTGAGGAATTCGTCGGAGACTTCGTAGCGTTCGCTGTGGTCGAGGAAACTGCCGTCGCCACGGTTTTCGTCGGGGTCGCCGCCGGTGACCACGTTGATCAGCAGGCGACCGTTGGACAGGCGGTCCAGGGTCGCGGCCATGCGTGCCGAGACGGTCGGCGAAATGATGCCCGGACGGATCGCCACCAGGTAGCGCAGGCGTTCGGTGAGCGGCACCAGCGCCGAGGCGATGACCCAGGAGTCTTCGCACGAGCGTCCGGTAGGAATCAGCACGCCGTAGTAACCGAGGCTGTCAGCGGCTTGCGCGACTTGCTTCAGGTAGTTGAGGGTGACCGGCCGTGCACCCTGTGTGGTGCCCAGGTAATGACCGTCGCCGTGGGTCGGCAGAAACCAGAAAACATCCATGACAAATCCTTAGGCGATTTTCAGCAGAGAGGGGGAGTGCGCTGTAAACAACGGTGCAGCGCGTTCTGCCGCAAGGCGGATACGGCCCTTCAAAGGCTCACTGGTTATGTGGTAATCGGTGAAATCGGCTTCGGTGGCATACACGCCGATCGGCAAGGTCAGTGCCTGGAAGAAGCTGAACAGTGGGCGCAGTTGGTGATCGAGGACCAAAGCGTGGCGTTCGCTACCGCCGGTCGCAGCCAACAGCACCGGGGTGTTGATCAGTGCGTTGAGGCCGACCAGGTCGAACAGATGCTTGAGCAGCCCAGGATAGGAACCGCGATAGACCGGCGCGGCGACGATCAGCAGGTCGGCCTGTTCGATGGCCAACAGTTGCGTTTCGACGTCGGCGGGTAATTCCTCGCGGGAAAGGGCGCCGCCTAATGGCCGGGCAATGTCGCCCAGTTCGATCAAGGTGGTCTGGATCGGTAGCAAGGTGGCCAGTTCAGCCAGCACCGCTTGGGTCAATACGAGGGTCCGGGACGGGCGCCAGGTTCCGCCGGAGAGGGCAACGACATTCAGGGGACGGGTCATGAACAGTTCCTTTTTCAACAGGGGTTCGTAGCAAGTAGGTGCAACGTGTTGAGCAAGAGCTGTACCAATGGCTGCGGGCCTTGATTGGCGTGGGCTGTGGGCTCGTAGCTGAAACCAGCGGGTGTTGCCTGCCTGATGAATTGTTGAATGGCTGTTGCCTGGGCAACAGTTGCGTGGCGAACAGTTCCGGTTTGGTGTGTGGCCATTTATAGAGGGTTAGGTTTATTCCGTAAATGAACGTATTTCCATATTTATAGATCATAAAGAAATATAAAGGGCCGACGATTGAAGGTGCCTCGATGGCTGATAGCGACTATCACGGGAGGTGATTTTTCACTGCGAAGGCGCGGGAGTAGCCTGTGTTCATTGACTGAAACCCACTTCGCAGAGCCGCCGCCATGAACCGATTCCTTGCTGTTTGCTTGTTGCTTGTCACTGCCGTCCTCACTGGATGTGCGACCCATCCGTCCCCCGAGTTGCGCCCGTACTCGGCAGAGGAAAGCAAACAGTTGGCGCTGGAAGCGTTGAGCCGTCGTGGTTTGTCATTTGATGAATACCAACAGCAGCGCGCCGCGCTGACTGGCCAGCCACAGAAGCCGTTCGGCTTTGATCGCAGGGGCGAGATGAACGCCGAACGCAGCGTGACCCTGCATGGTCGGCCTAGTTGAGTGCGGTGGTGGCAGTGAAGAGCCCGAGGATTTCTTTAAGAAACCTCGGGCTTTTTGTTTTCCATGGCGCGACTTCAGCCTGTTAAGCTGAATTTCAGGAGCGTTCCTACGCACATTTACCTAAAGTGGTCCTTTTTTAATGGCATTCGATCGGTTAAACCTGACGACCTCTGTCCCGGTCGATGCCCCTGAGACGCTGCTCTCGGGAACCTGCTCTGCGAGTCTTTAACGTCATGAATAAACGTCCGTTGTATTTCGACTACGCCGCCACCACGCCGGTGGATGAGCGGGTCATCCACGTCATGGTTGAGTGTCTGGGTTTCAACGCCAATTTCGGCAACCCTGCGTCCAGTTCCCACGCGTTCGGCCAAGCGGCCCGGCAAACGGTTGAACAGGCGCGCCGCCAGGTGGCCGAGCTGGTGGGCGCCCAGGCTGAGCAGATCGTCTGGACGTCCGGCGCCACCGAATCCAACAACCTTGCCATCAAGGGCGTGGCCCAGGCGCGTGGCGTGGCGGGTGGGCATATCATCACCAGCCAGATCGAGCACAAGGCCACGCTGGACACCGCGCGGCAACTGCAGGAAGCCGGCGTAGCCGTGACTTACCTGGTGCCGGACGCCGATGGGCTGATCACTGCCGACGCGGTGAGCGAAGCGTTGCGTGAAGACACCTTCCTGGTGTCGTTGATGCTGGTGAACAACGAGTTGGGCACCCTCAACGACATTCCGGGCATTGGCGCGCGGGTGCGTGAGCATGGCGCGTTGTTGCATGTGGATGCAGCGCAAGGGGCCGGCAAGGTGGCAATCGACCTGGCGCAATGGCCGGTGGATTTGATGTCGTTTTCCGCGCACAAACTGTACGGCCCCAAGGGCATTGGCGCGTTGTACGTCGGGCCGCGGGCGCAGCAGAAGGTGTTGGCGCAGATCCACGGCGGCGGTCACGAAGGCGGTTTGCGCTCCGGTACCCTGGCGACCCATCAGATTGCCGGCATGGGTACGGCGTTCGCCTTGGCGGCGGCGTCATTCGCTGAAGAGAAGGCTGTCATCGTGGCCTTGCGCCAGCGCCTGCTGGATCAATTGGAAGGCGTTGCGGGTGTGCGCCTCAATGGCAGCGCGACACAGCGGATTCCCCATACTCTGAGCCTCACTTTCGGTGAGGGCGAATTCAATGCCGCGGCGTTGAGCGCAGGTCTGGCGTTTTCGGCGACCTCGGCGTGTAATTCGGCAAGCAATGCACCGTCCCACGTGCTGCTGGCGTTGGGGCATGACGCGCGTAGCGCCGGCCGTACCATTCGCTTGAGCCTGGGCCGGTTTACCACCGAGCAGGATATCGACCAGGCCGCGCAGTTGATCAAGGCGGCACTGGCCAGCGCACCGGCGTTCTGGGCGGTCTGATCCATTTTTCGCAACACATAATAATTATTCGTGGTTAGCAGGAGACACAATGAGTACGCAGCCCTTGACCCATGGAACGGTTCCCCAGCGCCTGGCGCAGACCCGCGAACTGATGCGCCGCGAGGGCATTCATGCCTTGCTGGTACCGTCAGCCGACCCGCACTTGTCCGAGTATTTGCCGGGCTACTGGCAGGGGCGGCAATGGTTGTCGGGGTTTCATGGTTCGGTGGGTACGCTGATTGTCACTGCAGATTTCGCCGGGGTATGGGCAGATAGCCGCTATTGGGAACAGGCAACCAAGGAACTCAAGGGCAGCGGTATCGAGTTGGTGAAGCTGCAGCCGGGCCAACCTGGGCCGCTGGAATGGCTGGCCGAGCAAACACCGGAAGGTGGTGTGGTGGCAGTGGATGGCGCGGTAATGGCCGTGGCTTCAGCGCGTACGCTCGGTGGCAAACTCGGGGAACGTGGCGCACGCCTGCGTACCGATATCGACCTGCTGAACGAGGTCTGGCAAGACCGCCCGACGTTACCGAACCAGCCGATCTATCAACACCTGCCGCCGCAGGCCACTGTCAGCCGTGGCGAGAAGCTCGCCGCACTGCGCGCCAGCTTGAAAGAGAAGGGCGCCGACTGGCACTTTATCGCCACCCTGGATGACATCGCGTGGCTGTTCAACCTGCGTGGCGCCGATGTGTCGTTCAACCCGGTGTTTGTGTCCTTTGCGTTGATCAATCAAGAGCAGGCCACGTTGTTTGTGGCACTGAGCAAAGTCGATGCAGCGTTGCGCGCGGTGCTGGAGCAGGACGGCGTCACCCTGCGTGATTACAACGAAGTGGCCGATGCATTGCGCGCGGTGCCAGCGGGAGCCAGTGTGCAGATCGATCCGGCGCGCGTCACGGCGGGCTTGCTGGAGAACCTTGATACCGGCGTCAAGCTCCTGGAAGGGCTGAACCCGACCACTCTGGCCAAATCGCGCAAAAGCCTGGCGGACGCGGAACATATCCGTCAGGCCATGGAGCAGGACGGCGCGGCGTTGTGTGAGTTTTTTACCTGGCTGGACAGTGCGTTGGGCCGCGAACGCATCACCGAGCTGACCATCGATGAGCACCTGACCGCCGCGCGTACCCGTCGTCCGGGTTATGTGTCGCTGAGTTTCAATACCATCGCTGCGTACAACGCCAACGGGGCGATGCCGCACTACCACGCCACCGAAGAAGAGCATGCGCTGATCGAAGGTGATGGGTTGTTGCTGATCGACTCGGGTGGCCAGTACCTGGGCGGTACCACGGACATCACGCGGATGGTGCCGATCGGTACGCCGAGTGACGAGCAGAAGCGCGATTGCACGCGGGTGCTCAAGGGGGTGATTGCCCTGTCCCGTGCGCATTTCCCCAAGGGCATCCTGTCACCATTGCTGGACGCCATCGCCCGCGCGCCGATCTGGGCCGAGGGTGTGGACTACGGCCACGGTACAGGCCACGGTGTAGGTTATTTCCTCAATGTCCATGAAGGCCCACAGGTAATCGCCTACCAGGCCGTGGCCGCGCCGCAAACGGCGATGCAGCCGGGCATGATCACGTCGATCGAGCCGGGTACTTATCGCCCGGGACGTTGGGGCGTGCGTATCGAGAACCTGGTCTTGAACCGCGAAGCGGGCAAGACCGAGTTTGGTGAGTTCCTCAAGTTTGAAACCCTGACCTTGTGCCCGATCGACACACGCTGCCTGGAGCCGTCGCTGCTGACGGCGGACGAGCGCGAGTGGTTCAACGCTTACCACGCCGAAGTGCGCGAGCGCCTGAGCCCGTTGCTCAGTGGCGCTGCGCTTGAGTGGTTGCAGGTGCGTACGGCGGCTATTTGAGCAAGGCTTCGCGCACAAACTCCAGACGGTCCTGACCGAAGAACAGCTGATTGCCTACAAACAGGCTGGGTGCGCCGAACACGCCGCGTTGCACGGCTTGTTCGGTCTTGTCCTTGAGGGCGGTTTTTACGCTTTCATCATTGGCGAGGGCCAGGACTTCGCCCGGATCAAAGCCGTGCTCGGTGAGTACTTTGGTTATGACGGCGGGATCGCCCAGGTCAAGGCCGTCTACCCAGAGGGCGCGGAACAGGCAATCGACAAAATCGTCGAAACGTTCAGGCTGACGCATTTGGATACCGGTGACAGCACGCATCAACATCAGGGTGTTGATCGGGAAGTGCGGGTTGAACTTGAGCGTGACCTGATAGCGCTGGGCGTAACGCGCCAGATCGTCAAACATGTAGCGGCCCTTTGCAGGGACGCTGATGGGGGACGCATTGCCGGTGGCCTTGAAGACTCCGCCCAACAACATTGGCTGGTACACCAGTTGGGCTGCGGTTTCGGCGCACAGTGCCGGCAGTTGGGTATACGCCAGATAGGTGGCGGGGCTGCCGAGGTCGAAGAAGAACTCCAGGGTTTTACGCATGGCTGATGCTCTCTGCTTATTGTTATGGGGGCTTACCAGGGTTCATTCCAGGGGCGCAGATCCAGTTCGAACGTCCAGGCGTCACGTGGCTGGCTGTGCAGGTACCAATAGTTGTCGGCAATGTGCTCGGGGTTGAGAATGCCGTCCTGGTCCTTGAGGGCGTATTTCTGCGGGAAATTGTCGCGAATGAAGTCGGTGTCGATGGCACCATCGACCACCACATGGGCGACGTGGATATTCCTCGGGCCCAGTTCCCTCGCCATGCTCTGTGCAAGCGCGCGAATGCCGTGCTTGGCCCCGGCGAATGCGGCAAAGCCAGCGCCGCCCCGTAATCCTGCGGTAGCGCCGGTGAACAGGATGGTGCCTCGGTTGCGGGTGACCATGCGCTTGGCGACTTCGCGCGCATTGAGGAACCCGGAGAAGCAAGCCATCTCCCAGATCTTGAAGTACTTGCGTGCGGTTTCTTCGAGGATGCTGCAGGGGACGTTGGCGCCGATGTTGAAGACGAACGCTTCAATGGGGCCCAGCGCGCTTTCGATCTGTTCGACCAATGCGATCACGTCATCTTCCTTACGCGCATCGCAGGCAAAGCCATGGGCTTCGCCGCCTGCGGATCGGATGCTGTCCACCAGAGGCTGCAATTTGTCCGCGCTGCGGCGGGTGACACAGGCGACATAGCCTTCGCGGGCGAAGCGCTTGGCAATGGCGCCGCCGGTGGCGTCACCGGCGCCCACTACCAATACGATTTTCTTGTTGTGCGTCATGGGAACTCCGTTGGCTCGATAGTCGAGCAGGAGTCTAGACGCAGCGCCGCGAAGGGCTGGGTTTGTCGCAGGAATTAAATCTGAGCAGTCGGAGGGTGACTGCTCGGGCGATTATTTGCAGATGACAATCATGCTGCGACTGGTGTAGCCGGCAGGGTTGAGGCCGAAGGGATAGTCCCCTGGTTCCTCGGAGTTGTCACCGGACTTGGCGATAACCCGGTAGCCTTTGGCACCGCAGGAGTTGGTAGCGCTGGTGTAGCACTGGTCCCAAGAAGACGATAGGCCGGAACAGTTGATGTGCAGCCCTTTTTTGCCCCGTTTTACTTCTGTTTTAGTGGTCGCGGCACAGCCAGCAATGGCCACGACCATCAACAGTATCAAAATTCGCTTCATTCCTATCCTTAATAGCCGCTTCGCGATGCTTGAAGCTGGCTCTACTCGCTCTCGAGTGTAGCGTTCGCGCTGTCCCTGTCGAAAATCTCCATGAATGACATTCGTTTACGGCTTAAACATGGCCTAAATGAGCGGCAAATACCAGAGCTACCTGCAAAGATGCCTCAATCTGCCGCAACCAGTGGCTTTGATTCGTTACGCATTGTTAGCGTGGCACCGACGGAGGCCAGAATGATGCAGGTGATGGCCAGCCATTGTGCCAGGGACAGGTGTTCTTGCAGGAATAACAGGCCAGAGAGTGCGCCGAATGCGGGTTCAATACTCATGAGGGTGCCGAAGGTGCGGGCGGGGAGGCGCGTCAGTGCAACCATCTCGAGGGTGTAGGGCAAGGCCGTGGACAGAATGGCAACGCCGATGGCGACGGGGATCAGGGCGGGAGTGAGCAGTGCGGCGCCGGCATGGACGATACCGATTGGCGCGATAAACAAGGCGGCGATCATCACACCCAATGCGGCGGTCTGGACGCCGTTGTCGTTGCCGGCTTTTTGCCCGAACAGGATATAGAGTGCCCAGCAGACGCCGGCGCCCAGTGCGTAGGCGGCGCCGATCAAGTCGATGCCGTGGCTGGCCTCTCCCATGGGGATCAACAGCAGCAGGCCGATGATTGCCAGGCCAATCCACAGGAAGTCGACGGCTCGTCGCGATGCGTAGATGGCTACGGCGAGCGGCCCGGTGAATTCTAGCGCTACGGCGATGCCCAGCGGGACTGTGCGCAGCGACATATAGAAGAGAAAGTTCATGCCGCCCAACGCGATGCCGTAGATGACCACGGTACGCAGCGACTTTGCCGTCAGCTTGGCGCGCCATGGCCGCAATAGAAGCAGCATGATCACGCTGGCGAAAACCAGACGCAGGGTTGTGGTGCCCTGTGCTCCGACTATAGGAAACATGCTTTTGGCCAGTGAGGCGCCGGATTGAATAGACGCCATGGCGATCAACAGCAGGCCGACCGGAAACAATGCCGAGGCCAGGCTGCGGGGGGAGGTGGTCATTGGGGTGTTCGTCCGAGGTCATATTTAGAGAGGCAGTGGGCGCTATGATGCTTAACTGTTTGTGGTTGAGCAATATATTGCTCAATTATCTTGGTTTGGTCCTTCTATATAGAGGGAGCTCGGCTTTTTTGGCTTGTTTGATAGAAAAACCAAATTAACGGTTGACGGCAGAT
>NZ_QAJM01000058.1 GCF_003852405.1 Pseudomonas sp. KBW05 | reverse complement strand
ACTGACCGTTCGGCTAGGTATTCGAAGAAACAGAAAATTCCGACACCTATTTGCGGTTGCCCCTCGGAAACTCGATCTCTAGTCTCCGTACACCGCTGCAAACTCAGCGGTCGGGCGTCGCGGCCCGGATTACCACGGCGCAAAAGCGTCATCGTCCCTTTCAGTTGACGCTTTTTTATCGTCTACTGTGCGGCGCTATGGCGGCTGTGCGCGGGATACCTTCGGGTATGCCGGGTTCCTTGGTAACCGGTCCGCGAACCTGCGTACAGCTGCCACCCTACATCGCGTCGCGGCGATCAGTGGCGGCTCCACACTTACCAAGGAGCTTCACAATGATCAAACCCACCCCAAATCCCCCTGTCCGTCTATTTGCCGTAGCGGATGGAATCAATACCGAAGACCTGCTGGTCAACCTCAGCGAAACCCTCGCCTCGGCCAATGCGCTGAGCTGTGATCTTGCGTTTAACCTGGAAGGATCGAAGCGAGAGGAGTTGCTGGGCGTTGCGCAGTTGATTGAACTGGCGCAGTTGCTGGCGGATCGCGTGCACGATGGCGCCATGCAGACGAGCACTGCAAGTCGCTAACAACACGATCTAAATGTGGGAGCGGGCTTGCTCGCGAATGCGGTGTGTCAGTCAACAGATTCATTGGCTGATCCACCGCATTCGCGAGCAAGCCCGCTCCCACATGTGATCTTCATTCGGGCTGAATGATGCGTTGAGTTTTACAAGATGCTGATCGGATAGCTAACAATCACCCGATGCTCATCACTGTCCCGCTGCGTCGTCACTTCCGTGCGCAACGACGCATGCCGCAACGCAATGCTCAGGTTCTTCAACGGCCCTTGTTGCACCACATAACTCACCGTCAAGTTACGCTCCCACTCGCTTTTATCACCCGTCGGCGTACGAATGTTCGAACCACTCTCGTACATGCCCATGAAGCTCAGGCCCGGTACGCCGACCGAGGCGAAGTCATAGCCGTATTTCACCTGCCAGGTGGTCTCGCCGGCGCGCTGGAACTTGCCGACCATCGACTCGGTCATGAAGTACGCCGTCGAACCATCGCCCTGGTTCAACCACACTGCGTCGCTGTCGCCGCTGACTTGTTGCAGGCCGGCGGCAATGGTGTGGCCGTTGACCAGGTAGGTGAATTGCGCGCTGCTCAGGCGGCTGTCGACTTTGCCCTTGGTCACGCCGTCGCCGTAGTAGCCGAGGGTGTAGTAGGCCGGGTCGTTGCTGTTGGCGCCGTCGGAGCGGTTGTCGAAGTGGCGCAGGTCGGTGCGCAGGGTGCCGGGGCCGATCTGCCAGTCGTATTTGAGGCCCAGGAAGTGCTGTTTGTAGAAGTCCTGCAGGTTGCCGTAGTAGTACTGCAACGTCAGGTCTTTGGTCGGTTTGTAGTCGACGCCACCGTAGTAGAACTTGTTGACGAAGGTGCCGGTCACCGCGTTGTTGGCACCGGGGATCGACATGCCCATCTGGTCGCTCGACCCACGGCCTTTCACGTGTTCCAGTTGGCCGAGGGTGAAGGTGAAGTGGTCGAGGTCCTTGGATTGCACCTGGCCGCCGTTGAAGGTCTGTTGCAGCATGCGGTCGGTGGACATCACCACCGGCAGCATTGGCACCAGGGTGCCGTATTTCAGCTCGGTCTTGGCGAAGCGGGCCTTGGCGGTCAGGCCCAGGCTGCCGAATTCGTCCACGGCGCGGCCGTCATGGTCGGTGGGGAAGATATTGCCGTTGAACGCGGTACTTTCCGGGTTGTAGTGACGGCCCTTGCCGGAGTCCAGGCGTATACCGAACATGCCGATGGCGTCCACGCCGAAGCCCACGGTGCCCTGGGTGAAACCCGATTCGAAGTTGGCGATAAAGCCCTGGCCCCATTCCTGGGTGTAGTTGGGGTCGGCCGCGCCGCTGCGGTTGTCGGCGTTACTGAAGAAGTTGCGGGCCAGCACGTTGAGCTTGCTGTCTTCCACCAGGCCGGCGGCGTAGCCCTGTTGGGCGATCATCAGGCCGCAAAGGCCGGCGAGTACTTTCGGTGCGCGATTGAAAAGCTCCATCGGTGTCATCCCCATGTGTGTTTGGTTTTTTGAGGGCAGTCAAAAGCGGCAGTAAAATTTTTCTTATTTTTCAGGAGCGACGGTGGCGGGCACGACATGCAGTCGCACCGGCGGCAAGCGGTACAGGATGAACAGGGCGAGCACGCCGATGCCGGCGCACAGCAACAGGCCCACGCCGACGGACTGGGCCAGCGCGTCGCGGGCCAGGTCCAGCCAGGGCGAGGCTTCGAGGTTGGCATGCAACAGGGTTTGCGGGTCGGCGTAGAGGGCAATCCCTTCGACGTGATCGGCGGCGAGGAACACCCGCTGCACATTGGCGCTGTAGAGCAGGTTGACCAGCACGCCCATGCCGGCAGTACCCAACAATCCGCCGACCAGGCGCAGGGATTGGGTCAGCGCCGTGGCAATACCGAGGAACTGGCGCTCGGCCAAGGTCTGGGTGAACACCGTGAGGTTGAGCAGGATGAACCCCAGGCCCAACCCCGCCAGCAGAATCAGGCCCAGCAGTACATTGAACGACGCCCCACGCCCGACCACCGCCAAACCGAGGCACGCCAACAACAGCGCGACAAACCCCGCCAACGGCAGCCAGTTCGGGTTGCGCAAACGGGTGACAATGCGGCTGTTGACGATGGCCCCGAGGGTGATGCTCAGCGCCAGCGGCGTGATCAACAGACCGGCGTCCTGGGGCGAATAACCATAGGCGCCTTGCAGCAGCAGCGGCAGGTAGAACAGCAGCGAAAACATGATCGCCCCGGCGGCCACCGACAAGATAAACAACAGGCGCAGGCTCGGCAGGCCGAACAACGCAGCAGGCAGCAGGGCGTGGGGGCAACGTCGCTCCCAATGCCACAACGCAACCACCGCCGCGATGCAACCCAGGCCCAGCGCCGCACTCAGCGCCAGGCTCGAATGCCCCAGCCACTCCACAAACAATTGCAGGCTGCCCAACGCCAGGGCGATCAACAGCGCGCCCGGCCAATCGAGGCGGATGCCCGCCCGTTGCTGCGGCCGATACCAAGGCAAGAAGCGCCAGGCAATCAACAACGCCACACAGCCCAACGGCAGGTTGATATAAAACACCGCGCGCCAGCCAAAGGCGCCCGTGAGATAACCGCCGAGCCCTGGGCCGATGGCATTGACCACGCTGAACAGCGCGCTCAACAGCATCTGCCAGCGCAGGCGTTGGCGGGTATCGGGAAACAGTTCGGGGATGCAGGCGAAGGCGGTGCCGATCAGCATGCCGCCGCCAACCCCTTGCAACGCGCGGCCGATCACCAGCACCAGCATGTCATTGGCCACCGCGCAGGCCAGGGAGGCCAGGGTGAAGATCAAAGTGGCGGCCAGTACGAACGGCTTGCGCCCGTAGTAATCCCCCAGTCGCCCGAAAATCGGGATGGTGACGATGGACGCCAGCAGATAACCGGTGGCGACCCACGCATAGAGTTCAAAGCCGTCCAGCTCGGCGACGATGCTCGGCAACGCGTTGCCGATCACGGTCTGGTCCAGCGCCGAGAGCATCAGCACCAACGAGATGCCGATCATCGCCAGCAAGGCCTGCTTGAAACTCAGGGGAGGGTGGGCCGCCACGGTCATCGCAAGGGCCTCAGCGCAACGTGGCGACGGCGGCGGCAATGCGCGCGCAGCCTTGGTCGAGGGTGTCGATGTCGGTGGCAATCGACATGCGAAAAAACGGCGCCAGGCCGTACGCCGTGCCCGCCACCACCGCCACGCCCTGGCTTTCCAGCAGGTACATCACCACTTCGCTGTCGCTGTTGAGCACCTGGCCCTCGGCGGTGGTTTTGCCCAGCAGGCCGCCGCAGTTCACGTACAAATAGAACGCACCGTCGGGCTTGCGGCAGCTCAGGCCGGGGATGGCGTTGAGCAGATCCAGGCAGCGGTCGCGGCGTTGCTGGTAGACCTCGACGCTGTGCTTGACGAAGCTTTGGTCGCCATTCAGCGCTTCGACGGCGGCCGCTTGGCTGACCGAGCAGGCGTTGCTGGTGGACTGCGATTGCAACGTCGCCATGGCCCCGATCAGGTCGGCGGGGCCGGCGGCGTAACCGATGCGCCAGCCGGTCATGGCGTAGGTCTTGGACACGCCGTTGACCACCAGGCTGCGCTCGCTCAAGGCCGGCTCGATGGCGAGGATATGCGGGTTGTCCAGGCCTTCGTAGCGGATGTGCTCGTAGATGTCATCGGTCATCAGCAGCACGTGGGGGAAGTCCAGCAGCACATCGGCCAGGGCGCGCAATTCGGCGGCGCTGTAGCTGGCGCCGGTGGGGTTGCTTGGCGAGTTGAGCAGCAGCCAGCGGGTGCGCGGGGTGATCGCGCTGCGCAGTTGCGCCGGGGTCAGCTTGAAGCCTTCGTGTTCCGGGCAGGCCAGGGTTACGGGCTCGCCTTCGCAGGCCAGCACCATGTCCGGGTACGACACCCAGTACGGCGCCGGGATCAGAACCTCATCACCCGCACCGAGGGTGGCGGCGAACGCATTGAAGATCGCACTCTTGGCGCCGCTGGTGACCAGTACTTGGCCGGCGCTGTAGCTCAGGCCGTTTTCGCGGGCCAGCTTGGCGACGATGGCCTGGCGCAGTTCCGGGGTGCCGGCGTTCTGGGTGTAGCGGGTTTCGCCGCGCTCGATGGCCGCACTCGCAGCCCTGCGGATATTTTCAGGTGTGTCGAAATCCGGCTCACCCACCACCAGGTTGATGATGGACTGGCCTTGGCGACGCAACTCGTTGGCGCGGTCGGACGCGGCGCTGCTGGGCGATGGTTTGATGCGTTGCACACGGGCGGCGATGCGGGAGGCAGTCACTGGGCGTTCCTCGTTGATGGCGTTGACAGGGGCCACAGTACGAGGCAGCGGGGAGGGGCTCATAAGATGAGATCGTTCTGGGTTGATAGGCAGTGCTTATGGCTGGGGGTGCACTGAAAGGGGGCATGCAGGTGGGCGTGCGCTGTGGGGGTGCTTTTCAGGGGGGATAGAGGGCAGCCATAGCAAAGCCTTATGGCTGCTCAAGGGCATGGCCTGCCTTTTGCAAACCTGCCTGATGTATGGAGATCCAAATGTGGGAG
>NZ_QAJM01000057.1 GCF_003852405.1 Pseudomonas sp. KBW05 | reverse complement strand
CTCGTTCATCCGATTGCGGTAGGGCCTGATTCAGCCATCACTCATTATCCAGGCCGGGATGCCGAGGATGTGACCTGGCAGGATACGATCATTACGTTTCCTGTTGATTCGGGTGTGGCACCGTTGTATTTGGTGTTTGCCAAGCCTGCAGTGAGGCCATTAGAAGTGAATATTTATGGTGCGTTCGACGGCCGCCCAAGAAATGGCTTACATGTTGATCACATGCCTTCGCAGGCTGCGTTACGACGCTTTTTGAAAGGGGTCGCTCCAGATCTAAGCGCCCGAAAGATTCAGGAGTACCTGAAAAATGCAGCCAGTGTGGCAATTCCTGCCCACACTCACCGCAAATACAGCGAAACATATGGTGGAAGAAATAGCGAAGCCAGACAGATTCAGGATGCTCAAAATATGAGAGCTGCAGTAGACAGAAATCTATCAGCGATAAAGCCTTATCTACTGGAAGACGGATATTCCGAAGAGCAAATCGAGGCAGTTCGACTCGAGATGCATGACATCAATCACACACAAGGGTGGTATCAATGAACGCCGAAATGATTAACGTGTGGGTTAAAAATTTGGGCCGCAACTATGCCGAGCTAGTTAGTGAGGGCGTCATTTCCAGTCAATCGCTGACACCATTACTGGATGCCTCGGAGAACAAAGAGTGGGTCCAGTATCCAGCCCATGGTGTGGAACTCTGGTTTATAAAGGAAAACAAAATATTCGAAAAAGTTTTATTAACGCTGGGGCAAACGGATGACGGCGGTCCAGCTTACAACGGAAGCTTACCGTCACCCTTTGAGCGCCATATGACGCAGTCGGGTGTCCGCAGCCAATTTGGGACGCCTGCTAAATCAATAGGCCCAATGATAATCCCCGGCAGCGGCGGTAAAAAGAGTGGTGGATGGGACGCATATAAACTACATCAGACAATGCATCCAAGTGCCCGTGTGGGGTTCAGTTACAGCGCCGACATGACGGTAGAAACGCTCGCTTTCTCTTTGAGTCAAGGCGATCTGAATTAGGCGACGGTGAAAAAATCAACACACATCGAACCACATGCAGTTCAAAGTGTGAGAAGGGAACTCCCCTCCCACATTTTGATTGATGTTACGGCTGGCTGAGGCGCTCCAGCGTATAGCGCAGCGACGCCGACAACATGGGTCCATGCCCCAACCCTGGGAACGCTTGGTATTGCACCTTGAGCCCATCTACCCGCTGCAAATCCGCCAGCAGTTTCTTCGCCGCACCCTCCCCTTTCGGCCCAACCTGCCTGGACGGACTTGCCGGCTCCTCATCCCCGCGCATCATCAGCAAGGTCGGGTGTTTGCCCTTGAGGCGCTGCGCCAACCCCTCGGCATGAATCACCCCACCGTTCCACCACAACGACGGGCTGGCCGCCGCGTATTCGTCAAACGCATCCGGCCGGGTCAACAGGGTGTACAGCACGAACAAGCCGCCATAGGAATGCCCCCACAACAGCTGCCGCTTGGGCTTCTCTTCCAACCGCTGGTTGATCAGCGGGCGGATCTGTTGCGTGAGCAGGTCGAGAAACTGCTCCGCGCCGCCACTGGCTACGTCGGTCAGTGGGTCGCGCTGGGCGCCCTCGCCCACGCGCGGCGTGTAGTCGAAGGTGCGCGCGTTGCGTTCGATGCGCAGCGGTGTGGCGTACCCCACCGCCACCAGCACCGGCGGCGTGGCGCTGTGGGACAGGCGGTTGAGCAGTTCGGTGTCCAGCGCCGCCATGGCCGCGTTGCCGTCCAGCAGGTAGGCGACCGGGTTGGCCGCGCTGACCTTGAGCGGACGCCCCAGCCAGATGCGGTAGTGCCGCGCGCCGTCGGCGGAGTCCAGTTCCAGGGTGCTGAAGCTGTAGTCGCTGGCTTCACGCAACACCGGGGCGTCCATCAACTGGTCCGGTGCCGGCTTGGCGTAGGCGAACGAGGTAAAAAACAGCGCCAGAAAAATCCCCCGGCGCATCAGAACGACGCCGTCAGGCTGGTGAACAAGGTCCGGCCGGATTGGTTGTAAGTGGCCGCGCCCGCACCGTCGATATTGTTCACGCCCTGGGCATTGCCTTCGCGCCACAGGCGTTTGTCGAAGACGTTATCCACGCCGGCCGTGAGGCTCAGGTTCTTGGTGATCGCATAGGTGCCGCTCACGCCGGCAATCGCATACGGCGACAGCTGGTTGTTCGACGAGCCGGTCACGCGGTAGCCGTGGTAGTCATATTTTTTCGGGGTCTGCTTGCCGTACCAGGCCACGTTCGCTTGCAGGGACAGGTCTTGCGTGGCCTGCCAGTCGAGCATCGAGTTGAGGGTGTACTTGGGCGTGACCGAGAGCACATCGCCGGTCTGTTTGTTTTTCGATTGCAGCATGTAGGTGAAGTTGTTGGTCCAGGTCAGCGATTCGGCCAACGGCAAGGTGAGGTTGCCTTCGAGCCCTTCGACCAGCGCCTTGGGCACGTTTTCCCACTGGAACACGTTGGCCCCGGCGGTGGTGCCCGTGCCGCCGGTGGCGGTGCCGACCGGGGTCAGGCCGGACTCGATCTTGTTCTTGTAGTCGTTGCGGAAATACGTCAGCCCCGCGACCACACCGGCGTTGCGGTACTCGATCCCCAGCTCCTTGTTGACGCTGGTTTCCGCTTCAAGGTCGGCGTTGCCTTGCAGGTAGCAGCTCTTGGTCGAGCCGTAGCAACCCTGGCCGTTGCTGTACAGCAGGTAGTTGGGGTTGAGCTGATAGAGGTTCGGCGCCTTGTACGAGCGGGCGATGCCGGCCTTCAAGGTCAGGGTGTCGGTGAGCACCTGGGACAGGTTCAGCGACGGGCTCCAGTTGTCGCCGACAATATCGTGGTGGTCCAGGCGCAGGCCGGGGGTGAGGCGCGTGCCGGGGCGCAGTTCAATGTTGTCTTCGGCAAACACCGAGAAGATCCGCGACGACGAGGTGCTGCTGCGGTTGGTGCTGGTCAGCCCAGCCACGCTGCCGCCTGCAGTGGTGGTCTGGGTATTGGCGCTCGGGTCGTCGAGCTTGGACTCGACCCATTCGGTGCCCAGGGTCAGTACCTGCTCGAAACCGGCGTGCAGCGGCAGGCTGACTTCGCCGTGGGCGGTCAGGTCACGCAGTGTGGTGGTGTAGAAATCGGTGTTGGCGAAGATGCCTTCGGTGCCGCCCGCGAGGCCTTCGTTGATGCGACTGTTGCGGGTCTTTTCATATTGCAGGTAGGCCAGGCTGCTGCCGAAATCCCATTCCCCACGGTGGGTCAGCGCGTAGTTTTCACGGTAGAGGATGTTGGTCTCATGGCCGAGCATGCTTTTCACGCTGGCATTGCTGTTGGTGTTTTGCGTATCGCCGGTGTAGATGTTGCCCTGGCGGCTGAAACCGGCCTCCAGGTCGAGGGTTTGCTCAGGGGTCATTTTCCAGCTGAGCAGGCCGTTGACGTCCTTGTTGCGCACGCCTTCGCGGCCCGCGGGCAGTGTGCCGATCTGGGTGCCGTAGCGCGTCGATTCGTGGCCGCTGTTGATGTCGGCGTCATCGGCGTTGGTCTTGGCGATGTTGCCGTACACGCGGTAGCTGAGGTTATCGGTGAGCGGGCCGTTGAGGCCGAAGTTCATGCGCTCGGTCTCGCCCTCTGCCTTGTGCTGGGCGAAGTTGTGGTAAATCGTCGCCGAGCCGTGGGTCTCGGTGCCGGGCTGCTTGGTGATGATGTTGACCACGCCGCCCGCCGCGCCGTTGCCGTAACGCGCGGCGGCCGGGCCACGGATGACTTCGATGCGCTCCACTTGGTCGGCCGGCACCCAGTTGGTGTCGCCCCGGCTGTCACGTTCGCCGCGCCAGCCGTAGCGCACCGAGTTGCGGCTGCTCACCGGTTTACCATCCACCAGGATCAGGGTGTTTTCCGGGCCCATGCCACGGATGTCGATCTGCCGGTTGTTGCCACGCTGGCCGCTGCTGGAGTTGCCGGTGAGGTTGACGCCGGGCATGGTGCGGATGATTTCCGACAGGTCATTGGCCGGTGGGCGTTTCTTGATGTCCTCGGCGGTGATGATCGACACGCCGGGCATCTGCTTGATCTCTTCCTGAGCGGTGCCCAACACGGTCTGGGTCGGCAGTTCCATCTGCGCGGGCGCTTCGGCCTCGGCGGCAAAACCGGCGACGGGCAACAGGCTGCAAATACTCACGGCAAGCAGGGACAAGCGGAACATGGGGCGATCTCCAAACGTCAACCCGACCGATAGCGGCGGGCCATCAAAGATCGCAGATGATAATCAGATGCAATAACGAGTAAAGAAACTTAACTTTCTAAACATTTGCCGCAGGCAGGCGCAGGTGCATGCGCAGGCCCTGGCTGCCACGGCTGGCCCACAGCGCCCCGCCCTGCAATTCGATGGCACGCCGGGCGATGCTCAAGCCCAGGCCAAAGCCGCTGCCGACGGTGCCGTCCAGCCGCAGGTAGGCTTCGAAGATGCGCTCCAGGTCGGCCTCGGCCACGCCGGGGCCCTGGTCTTCGATCACCAGGCACCAGTTGTCGTCTTCACGTCTGCCGCTGAGGCGGATCACACCCTGTTCCGGCGAATGGCGGATGGCATTGCGCAGGATATTTTCCAGGGCCTGGGCGAAGCTGTTGAGGTGCACGTGCAGCAGGCAGGTGCTGTCCAGTTCACACACCAACGCGTCCAGCGGCCAACCGGTTTCGAAATGCGCGTCTTGCACCAGGGCTTCCCACACCGAGGCCACCACCACCTCTTCGGCATCCAGGCGCGGCTTTTCGGTGTCGAGCCAGGCCAGGTTGAGGGAGTCGTCCACCAGCCGGCGCATTTCCTCCACCTCGCGGGACAGGCGTTGCTGCAACTGCTCGGGCGGCAGGCCGCTGTCGCTGGCGATCTTCAAACGGGCCAACGGCGTGCGGATCTCATGGGACAAGGTGCGCAACAACTGGCGCTGCTGGTTGAGGCTCTGGCGCAAGCGCTCGGCCATGTGTTCGTAGGCGCGGGCCAACTCGCCCAATTCATCCGGGCGCCGGGTCACGCTGCTGCTGGCCAGCGGCGCCAGATCGCCCGAACTCAGCGCATTGGCGCGCTCGCGCAACTCATTCAGCGGCTGCACCAGGTGCCGGTACAGCAGCAAGCCCAGGCCCAGCGCCAGCAGCACCGGCACCACGCCGTGGGTGAACACGTGGGTCCACGGCGTGAGCCCCGGCGGCAGCAGGCGTTCGGGCAATTGCATCACCAGCCGGCCGCGTTCCGGGTGCTGGGGAAAGGCGATGCTGACGTAGGGCAGTTCATCGTCGAGGCGCTTGCTCATCGGCCAACTGAGCTTGCGCATAAAAGTCAGGTGGCTGACCTGCTCGGCGCTCAGCGGCGTGGTGCCGAGGCTGTGCAAATAGTCATCCAGCACGGCGACCCAGGTGTGTTCGCGCTGCTGCAAGGCCAGGCGCCAGCGCTCTACGGCGTCGGCATCGCCAGTGGCTGCGACCTGCTCAGCCTCGGCGGCATACGCGGCCAACGCGATGCGGTCCGGCGCTTCCAGAAAGTAGGTGTTGCGCTCCACCTGCAAGCCCCAGCTCCACACCAGCCACACCAGCAGCACGCAGAAGCCCACTTGCAGCAGCGCCACTTTCCACAGCAAGGGGTGGCGCCGCTGCATCAGGCGCCTGCGCACATCAGCACGTAGCCTTGGTGACGCACGGCGTCGATGCGCAGGCCCTGCACGTCGATGGCCGCGAGCTTGCGCCGCAGGTTGCACACATGCACATCCAGGCCACGGTCCAGGCGGGTGTAGGGCCGATGCAGCACGTGTTGATAGAGGAAGGCCTTGGTCAGCGCTTCACCCGCGTGTTCGTGGAGGGTGCACAGCAGGCGGAATTCCGAGGACGTCAGCCCGGCCGCCACGCCGTTGAAGCTGACGTCACGCCCATAGCTGTCGAACGCCAATGCCGACGGCCGCGCCAGCAACTGTGGCGCACGTGTCCCGCAATCGATCGCCACGCGGCGCAGCAACGCATCGATGCGCACGTCGAGTTCGGCCAGGCTGAACGGCTTGGGCAAGTAATCATCCGCGCCCTGGCTGAAGCCGGTGATACGGTCTTGCTCGGCGCCCAGGGCCGACATGAGGATCACCGGCGTACCCCGCTCATGGCGCAGGCGCGCGAGGATATTCAGCCCGCTTTCGTTGGGCAGCATGATGTCCAGCAGGATCAGCTCCACTGGCGCATGCAGCGCCATGTCCAGGCCCTGATCGCCGCGATGGGCGCTGTTCAAGGCAAAGCCACGGCGGCTCAGGTGGTTACTGAGATGGGTGCACAGCTCGACGTCATCCTCGATGATGAGGATGCGCGGGGTGGGCGGTGGCGAGGCTAGATGATAAGTATTCACAATTACGTCAGTTTCGCATTCGACGAAACATTTCGCAATCTTCTAACCGACAACTATCTAACTGACGAAGCCGAATAAACAATGTGGGAGCGGGCTTGCTCGCGAATGCGGCGGGTCAGTTGGAACATCTTTGACTGACACACCGCATTCGCGAGCAAGCCCGCTCCCACACAAGCCCGCTCCCACATTTTGGACTGTGTTCGGCATTCAAGACTGGTGTGCTTTCAATCAGGCCACACCGGTTCTCCCAGGTTGAGCATCAGGCGATTAGCCCAGGCGAAAATCGCAATCGCATGGATCAAATCCAGAATTTCGCCATCCCCCAACCCTTGCTCACGCAGCGGCACCAACGACGCGGCATCGATCTCTCCAGGAACCAGCGTCAGGTCAATCGCAAACCCCACAATCGCCCGTTCCCGTGGCGTCGTACCGGCCGTGTATGGATCAGCGAACACCTGGGCAATCACCTCATTGCGCTTGGCCAATTGCTCGAACCGCTGGGCATGCACCGAGGCGCAAAACACGCATTCGTTGATGCGCGACACCACCGCACTGGCCAGCTCGCGCTCGGCCCGCGACAGCCCGCCCGGCGCGTACATGATCGCGTTGAACGCCAATGAGCGTTGGCGCAGCACTTCGGGCTGGTGGATCAGCGTCAGGTAGTACTGCGAGACCTTGGCCTGGGGATGGCTCTCTTCCAGCACGGCGATCTGCGCAGGGTTGGCCTGGGCCAGGTCGAGGGTCGGCAGCCAGGCTTTCCAGCCCAGGCTGCGGTTGGTGAAGCCTTGGATATCCAGGGGTGCGCTCATCGCAGTTGCTCCAGGGCCTTGAGCCCGCTGGCCAGGCGTACCTGGTAGGAAATAAAGGCGATCAACTGGCCGAGGGTGACCACGTCGATAGTTTCCAGGCCGGCGTCCAGCAGCGCCGTCAGGGCCTGGCGATCACCTTCCACGGGCGCCAGCACCAGGGTGCGGGTGAAGTCGAGGATGGCTTTGAGGCGCGGCGAATCCTCGCTCGCCGGCAACGCTTGCAGACGTTGCAGATAGTGCGCGGCCAGCTCCGGTTGCGGGGTCAGTTGGCTGGCGTATTCGGCCACCAGCAGGCGTTCCTGCAGGCTCAGGCTACCGGGCAAATCCTCGGCAAACAGCGCCTGGTAACTGCCTTCGGTGGCGTCGGTGACTTTGGCCCGCGCCTGGCGCAAGCCTTGCACCGGGCTGTCGGTGCCGAGCACCAGGCGGGTCAGCAGGTCGGGTAACGCAGGATTGTTCATTGCAACTCCTTGGAATGCGCGCGGCGCTCGGCCACGGCGTTGTGCAGAAATTCCAGCACCGCGTGCCATGACTGCTCATTGGCCTGGGCGTTGGCTTCAGGCTGGCCGTCATCGGCGTAGGTGGTGGGAATGTAGGGCAGCAGAATGCTGTGGCCGGCCAGCGGGAAATCCCGTTGCAGCGCCGGCCAGGGGTGTTTGAACTGCTGGAGCCGCGCGCCGACCATCTGCCCGAAACGGCTGGACGGCCACGCCGCATCATCGCCAGCGGTCAAGGTCAGCACCGGCCCGCGAATACGCTCGACGGGGATGCGCGCACGCTCCACCGCATCGGCATCCTCCAGGGCACTGCTCATCGACACGGCATTGCGCAACCCCGCATCGCGGGCGGCCCAGTTTGCATGGCGGTTGTTGTTCCACACATGCACCAGGGGCTCGCCGCGATACAACCACGCGGGGCCATCGCGCCCTACCCTCGGGTCGGCGGCGGCCTGCCCGCCATGTACCAAGGCACTCGGCACATAACCAACCACTGCCGCGACGGAGTCGGGAAACAGGCTGGCAAGCAGCAGCACCAGCTCGCCGCCACGGGACTGGCCACTCAGCGCGATAAAGTCATCGGCCGGCGCCAGTTCGCGGCGCATCCACGCCAGGCCCGTCTCGAAGTACTCCAGCGGCGTGTTGGAGATGTAATCCGACAGCCCCGGCGCCTTGAAATAGCCCAACGCCAACGCGCTGTAACCCCGCGAGGCATACAGCGCCGCGCGAGCTTCGTTGATGCCGCCGCCGGAGCCATTGAGCACCATCACCGCCGGATGCGGCCCGGCGCCGGGCGGTTGGAACAACGTACCCACCAGGCCGTCTTCACGCACTTCACGCCGGGTCACGCCGGCAGCGGCCAGGCGTTGCACCAACACCAGCGCCTGGTCCTGCACCTCGATACGGGTGTGCAACGGCTCCAACACGGCATCGGGAAACACCGCCGCGCTGTGGCCCTGTTCGAGATGCTGGCTCCACAACAAGCCCATGCCCGACACGCCCGTGTAATCCCCGGCCACCGGCGCATCGCGCTCAAGATCCACGCGCCCCTGCGCGTCGGCCACAAACGTCGCCGCACTGCGCCACGCGCGCCCGCCGCCACGCACGGTGCGGCTGGTCAACGTCACGTGCGCGCCCGGCGCCAGCCCTTCGACGACGATGTGGCGCGGCTCATCCAGCAGGCCGTCGAGAGGCGTAATTGCCAAACGCGCCATTACTTTTCCTCCGTCACCATCGCGGCGGTGGTGCGGTCGCTGACCAGCGGATCAACGCGCAGGCCTTTGCGGGCCGCCCAGATGTTCTGGTAGTGGAACAGCGGCAGGATGCCCACATCGTCGCTCACCCGTTGCACCGAATCGCGCAGGATCGCTTCGCGCTTGGCGTCATCGAACTCGGCCGACGACAGTTCCAGATCCTTGTCCACCTGCGGGTTGCTGTAGCGCCCCCAGTTCGACGAGCCCTGGCCTTTGCTCGGGTCGGCGCTGGCCAGCACATTGAGCAGGCCATACCCCGCTTCGCCGGTGCCATTGCCCCAGGCGATCACGGTGACGGCGTATTCGTTTTTATTGGCGCGCGCGGCATAGACCGACCAGGGCACCACCTGCAAATCCACCTTGATGCCGATGCGCGCCCAGAACTGCGCGACGGCTTGCATGCTTTCCGGGGCCAGCGGGTAACGGTCGCCGGGCACGTGTACGGTCAACTGGAAACCGTCCGGGAAGCCCGCTTCGGCCAGCAGTTTTTTCGCCTGGGCCGGGTCGTTGGGGATGTTCTTGACGTCAGTGTTGTAGCCGATGGTATCGGCGGGCATCCATTGGTTGGCTTCGGTCACGGTGTTTTGCAGGATGCGCTCGACAATCGCCTTGCGGTTGATCGCGAGCGACAGCGCCTGGCGCACCCGCACATCACGCAGCGGGTTTTCGGCCAGCGGCTTGCCTTGGTTATCCCGCACGAACTCGTTCGGCCCGGCACGGAAGCTCGGCTGGATCAGCAACGCGCGCAGCCCCGGGTAGGCAAACACCTTGACGCTCGGCGTGGCCTGCAACTTCTTCACATCCTGGGGCGAAACCTTGTCGATCACATCCACATCGCCCGCGAGCAACGCGGCGGTACGGCTCGCCGGGTTGGCAATGAAACGATAATCCACCGTGTCCCACAGCGGTTGCTTACCCCAATAATCCTTGTTGCGCTCGAACAACGTGCGGTCACCCTGGGCGTAGGACACCAAGCGATACGGCCCGGTGCCGATCACCGCCTTGCCGCTGTTGTAATCCTCGGTGCCAGACTTGGCGCCGACATGCCGGCTGACGATGTACACCGAGTCGATGTTCTGCACCAGCAACGGGTTCGGCACCGAGGTCTTGACCCGCAACGTGTAAGGGTCCGGCGCGCTCACCGACTCCACCGTGCGCAGGCTGCTGGAATACGGCGCGACGCTGCCGGGCACATTGCGCGCACGCTCCAGGGAGAACACCAGGTCGTCGGCGGTGAACGGCTGGCCGTCCTGCCACTTCACGCCCTGGCGGATCTTGAATTCCCAGGTATTGGCGTCGATGGCTTTCCAGCTCTCGGCCAGGCCCGGCAGGTTTTTGTCGTCGCGACGGTCCAGCAGGGATTCCCACACATGCAGCGCCAGCGAGCGGTCGCCAGCATGGTTGTTCAGTTGCGGGTCCAACGATGACACCGGGTCGGCATAGGCAATGCGCAAGGCTTGCGCGGATGCCCCGGTGGCGCCGCTCAACAGCGCGGCAGTCAGTAACGTCAGCAGCAAGGGCTTCATGGCAAGTTCCTAAGAGGCAAGGTTGAGGTGGCAAGCGCTCAGGTGGTCGGGCGACACTTCTCTGAGCAGCGGGACTTCTTCACGGCAACGCGCCGTGGCATGGGGGCAACGCGGGTGGAAATGGCAGCCTGACGGCGGGTTCAACGGGCTGGGGATTTCGCCGCGAATCGCCTGGTACTGGCTGCGCCGCAGTTCAAACCGCGGGATCTGCGCCAGCAGCGCCTGGGTGTAGGGGTGGTTGGCGCGGGCGAACAGCTCGTCCACCGTGGCCGACTCCACCACCCGCCCGAGGTACATCACCACCACGCGGTCGCACAGGTGCTCGACCACGCCGAGGTCATGGCTGATAAACAGGTAGGTCAGGCCCAGTTGCTCGCGCAGGTCCATGAACAGGTTGAGGATCTGCGCCTGGATCGACACGTCCAGCGCCGCCACCGACTCATCGCACACCAGCAATTGCGGCTGCACCGCCAAGGCACGGGCGATGCCGATGCGCTGGCGCTGGCCGCCACTGAACTGGTGCGGATAACGCTGGCGCAACTCCGGGCTCAAGCCGGCACGGCGCAGTTGCGCACTGACGTAGTCGTCGAAGCCTGCACGGTCGGTGAGGCCCTGGCGCAGTGCGCCTTCGCCGACGATGCGGTCCACCCGCAGCCGTGGGTTGAGGCTGGCGTAAGGGTCCTGGAAGATCATCTGCACCTTGAGCTTTTGCGCCGCGCTCAACCCTTGCATCGGCTGGCCGTCGACGCTCACGCTGCCGCTGGACGTCGGCAGCAAGCCGGCGACCATGCGCCCCAGAGTGGACTTGCCGCAGCCGGACTCCCCCACCAGCCCCACCACTTCGCCCCGGGCGATGCGCAGGTCAACGCCATCCACAGCGCGCGTCTGCGGACGTGGACGGCTTAGCCCGAGGCGTTGCAGCACGCCACCCGGCGCCGGGCCAAACTGTTTGCTGACCTGTTGCAGCTCGATCAACGGCACGGATTCATTGGCCATGGGCAACTCCAGGATGGAAGCAACGCACGCTGCGACCGGGTTCGATTTCAAGAGGCTGGGGTTGTTCGCTGCACGCGCTGCTGACGCGGCTGCAACGCTCGGCGAACGCACAACCGGGCGGCATCGACAGCAGGTCCGGGGCCATGCCCGGAATCTGCCGCAGGCGCTGGCCGCGTTGGTTGCGGCTCGGCAGGCTGTCGATCAGGCCTTGGGTGTACGGGTGCAATGGTCGGTCGAGCACCGCATCCACGCTGCCCTGCTCGACAATGCGACCGGCGTACATCACCGCCACGTCATCGGCGAGGCCGGCGACCACCGACAGGTCGTGGGTGATCCAGATCAGCGCGGTGCCCTGCTCGCGCACCAGCTTTTGCACTTCACCGAGGATCTGCGCCTGGATGGTCACGTCCAGTGCCGTCGTCGGTTCGTCGGCGATGATCAGGTCCGGGCGGTGCAGCAACGCGATGGCAATCGCCACCCGTTGGCGCATGCCGCCAGACAGTTGATGGGGGTAGGCACGCAGGCGCTCCTCGGGGCTGGCGATGCCCATCGAGGCCAACGTGTCGCAGGCATGTTGCCGTGCCTCGCGCTTGCTCATGGGGTTGTGGGCGCGCACCGCTTCGATCATCTGCGTGTCGATGCGCAGCACCGGGTTGAGGGTCATCATCGGGTCCTGGAAGATCATCGCGATGCGATTGCCTTGCAGGTGGCGAAGCTGTGAGGGACGCAGTTGCACCAGGTCCCGGCCCTGGAACAGAATCTCGCCGCCGCTGATACGCCCCGGCGCATCCACCAGCCCGAGGATGGAGAAACCGGTAACGGATTTACCCGAGCCCGACTCCCCCACCAGCCCGAGGATGCGCCCCGGTTGCAGGCGCAGGGACACGTCGCACACCGCTGGCAGAATGCCGTCGCGGGTGTGGAACGAGGTGCACAGGTTGCGCACGTCAAGGGTCGCCGGCAGTACCGCGTTATCCAAAGCCTTCATCGCTGCAACCTCGGGTTGAGTACGTCCCGCAGGCGATCGCCCACCAGGTTGATCGCGACAATCGTCAGCAACAACGCCAAGCCGGGGAACACGCTGATCCAATACTCATCGCCCAACATGAACTGGAAACCGTTGGCGATCAGCAGGCCCAGGGACGGTTCGGTGATCGGTACGCCCAGGCCAAGGAACGACAGGGTCGCTTCCAAGGTAATCGCCCGGGCGATCTGCAACGCGCCAATCACAATCAACGGCGGCAGGCAGTTGGGCAGGATGTGCCCGACCAGGATGCGCCAGCGGCTGATGCCCTGGCCGCGTGCGGCCTCGACATATTCGCGGCGGCTTTCCACCAGCGCCTGGCCACGGGCGGTGCGCGCGTAATAGGCCCATTCGAGCACCACCAGCGTCAACACCACATTGCCCACGCCCTTGCCCAGCCACGCGAGGATCATCAGCGCCATGAGGATGCCGGGGAACGACAGCAGCAAGTCCACCAGGCGCATCAACAGCGCATCGATCCAACCACCGGCATAGGCCGAGACCAGCCCGATCAAGGTGCCGATCACCGCCGCGATCAGCGCCGAACCGACGCCCACCAACAGGCTGATGCGCAGGCCGTAGACAATCGCCGAATACAGATCGCGGCCCTGGCCGTCGGTGCCCAGCCAGTAGGTGTAATGCCCTTCGCTGCTGGTGGCGCCGGGCGCCAGGCGCGCGTCAAGCACATCCAGTTGCATCAGGTCGTAAGGGTTTTGCGGGGTGATCCACGGCGCGAACAACGCCGCCAACACCACCAAGGCCAGGATCAGCAGGCCGACAATGGCCATCGGCGCCCGCAGGAAATCCAGCGCGCCGCGTTGCCACAACGATTGCACACGGATCATTGCGCACCTTCCAGGCGTACGCGCGGGTCGAGCAGGCGGTACAGCACGTCCACCAGCAGGTTGAGGCTGACGAAAATCACCACGACCACCATCAGGTACGCCACCACCACGGGGCGGTCGAGGGTGTTGATGCTGTCGAGGATCAGCTTGCCGGCGCCGGGCCAGGCAAAGATGCTTTCGGTGACCACCGCGTAGGCGATGGTCGAGCCCAGCTCCAGGCCGAGCACGGTCACCAGCGGGATCAGGGTGTTGCGCAACACATGCATAAGGGTCACTCGCAGCGGTGACAGGCCCTTGGCCCGGGCGAACTTGACGAAATCCTGGGGCAGGATTTCGCGCACGCCGGCACGGGTCAGGCGCAGTACCAGGGAGATTTTGAACAGCGCCAGGTTCAGCGCCGGCAGCAGCAAATGCTGCCAACCGTCGAGGGTCAGCCACGACCATTGAATGCCCAGCCACTCCCGGGTGGCGCCACGCCCACTGGCGGGTAGCCAGCCGAGGTGCACCGAGAACAGCATGATCAGCATCAGCGCGACCCAGAACGACGGCAGGGAAAAACCGACGATGCTGCCGGTCATCATCAGCCGCGAAGCGAAGTGGTCCGGGTACAGGCCGGCGAACAGGCCCAGCGGCACGCCGATCACAATCGCCATGAGCAAGGCGCTGAACGCCAGTTCAAAGGTCGCCGGCAAGCGCTGCAAGATCAGCTGCAAGGCGTCTTCGTGGTGCACGAAGCTTTTGCCCAGGTGCCCGTGCAGTGCGCCGTCGAGGAAGCTCAGGTATTGCTGCCACAGCGGTTGGTCCAGGCCCAGGCGCGCAATGGCTTGCAGGCGCTCGGCCTGGTTGAGGTCTTCGCCGATGAGGATGTCCACCGGGTTGCCGATGGCATTGAGGCCGACGAACACGATCAGCGTCATCAGCAGCATCACCAGCACGGCCTGGCCCACGCGCCGCAGCAACCATAAGGTCATGTACGCAGCTCCTCGGCGCGCAGGCTGCCGGCTTGCCATTCATCGCCTTGCAGCTCCGGCTCGGCGTAGTTTTGCATCGCGTCGAAATGCAGCGCCACGTCGTCGTTGAACAGCTGCCCGGCCAGGCCTTGGGCCATGCGCTTGGCGCCTTCGCTGATGGCTGGGATATCACCGGACACGCCGCCGTAGGTCAGCGCCGCCGGGTAGCTGAAGCAGTGCACACGCTCCAGGCCCGGGCAGGCATCGGGCGTGCGCGGCTGGAATTCGAACAGCGGGCCGAGGTCCGGCAGTTGCGACAGCTCCGGGTCTTCCTGGCCGACGGGCGCCGTGAAGCGGTCGCGCCAGAGCTTGATATGGGGGGCGAACGGCGAGAACTCCGGGCGCAGGTCGAAGTTGCTGCGAAAGCCGGTGGCGAACACCAGGAAGTCGTAGCGCAACTGCGCCGTGGGGGTGTGCAGCAACAGGCTGCCATCGGCCTGCACGGCCACCGATTCAATCGGGCTGTCGAGCAGGAACCGCGCATTGGCGTGGCGTGAAACACGCAAAGTGCTGCCGTGGGGCGGCGGCACTTGTTGCCGGTTGAGGTAGTGGCGGATGCTCCACTTCCAATCGTCCGGCAGGCGCCAGTAACCGTGGGTCATGCCGGGGCTGCCGGCGCCCTTGCCCTTGTTGATGCGCGGCAGGTCCTTGCGCCGCACCAGCAGGTCGACGTTCAGCGCGCCGGCTTCAAGGGCGGTGCCCGCCGCGTCCATCGCCGACGCGCCGCCGCCGATCACCGCGACGCGTTTGCCGACAAACCACTCATCCTGCAAACCGTCGGCCGAATGCGCCCAGTATTCGCCGGGCAACTGCCGCGCCAGTTCCGGCACCCATGGGCCGCCCAAGCCGTCACGCCCGGTGGCGAGCACCACGTGGCGCGCCGAGAACACCTGGGACTGGCCGTTGGCGTCGATGTGCAGTTCAACGCGCCCATCAGCCTGGGGTTGCACGCGGGTCACACGGTGTTGGTTGCGCACATCCAGGCGCAGCACCTGGCGATACCAGCGCAGGTAGTCGGCCCATTGCAGGCGCGGAATCTTGTCCAGCGCATCCCACGCCTCCAGGCCGAATTGCGCCTGGAACCACGCGCGAAACGTCAGCGCCGGCAAGCCTAGCGCCGGCCCGCTCAACTGCTTGGGCGAACGCAAGGTTTCCATGCGCGCCGTGGTTGCCCACGGCCCTTCGAACCCCTGGGGCGCCTGGTCGAACACCACCGCCCGTACCCCCAGATGGCCCAGTTCGGCGGCCACCGCCATGCCCGCCATGCCACCGCCGATCACCGCTACTTCCAGCAGCGGCTGGCCGTCCAGTTGGCGCGGTTTGACCCAGGGCTGGGCGGGCAGATCGAGCCACGCCAGGTCCTCGCGCAGGCGCGCTTCGAGGGCGGGTAGACCGATGGGTGCGGTGGTGTGCGACATCGTTGAGTACTCGATCAAGTGAGCGGGCACGCGGCCCGCAAGGGTTAAAAGTCGATGTTCAGGCGGCTGTAGTAGAACGCCCCGTAGGAACCGAACGGTGAGATCGACGAGTAGTAGGAACCGCCGGAAACGTCGGTCACGGTGTGCTTGTCGGGGTAGACGTTGAACAGGTTGTCGGCGCCCAGGGAGACCCGCACGTTGTCGGTCAGGGCGTAGGTCACGTCGACATCGGTGATCCACTTGGCGCTGAAGGTTTCATCCACGCCGGTGGTGCCGCTGCCCAGGCGCTTGACCTTGCCGTAGCGGGTGGCGCGCACGCCCACATCCCAATCGTTGACCTGCCAGTTGAGGCCGACGATGTACTTGCTCTTGGGCGTGAGGTCGGTGATGCCGCCCAACTCGGTGCGTTCGAAACGTTGCAGGCCGAGGCTTTGCAACTGCGACGGGTTGGCCTTGAGGTCGGTGATCGTGGCCTTGTTCCAGTTGGCGCCGACGTTCCAGCGCAAGCGGCCGAAGCGGTCCAGGTGCTGGGTGTAGTCGGCCACCAGGTCGAGGCCCTTGGTGCGGGTGTCGAACGCGTTGGCGTAGTACTGCACTTGCTGCACGTGGGAGAAGCCATTGGCGGCGAGGATCTGGTCCACCGCCACGCCGGACAGCGGGCTGATCAGCGCGATACGGTCTTGCAGGTCGATCAGGTAGGCGTCCAGCGCCACGTTCAAGTCCTTGACCGGCGTCCAGGTCAGGCCGGCAGAGACGCTTTGCGACTTCACCGGTTCCAGGTCTTCGGCGCCCAGGGCCCGACCAATCGCCGAGTTGGTCTGCACGCGTTTGATCATGATGTCCTGGGTGGTGTTGCCCACGGTGCGGCGGCCCAGGCCGGTCTTGGCGTAGCCCTGCTGCACCATCGACGGTGCGACGAAACCTGTGCTCAAAGCACCGCGCGCGGCGATTTCCGGGGTGAAGGCATAGCGCGTCGAGAGCTTGCCGGTCCAGGTGTTGCCCGAGCTGTCGGTGTAGTGCTCGAAGCGGCCGGCGGCGCCGACGAACCACTTATCGGTGACGTCCAGGCCCAGGTCCACATACGCCGCCGAGTCGCTGCGGCGCAGGTTGACTTCGTCTTCCGGCAGCAGCAGGTAGTTGCCCAGGGCGCCAATGGCTGCAAGTTGCCCGGCGCGCGGGTGGCCAGCCGGGTAGCGGTAGTTGCCGTTGCGGTACGAGTCCACATCGCCGGATTCGGTGCGGTACTGCTCGAAGCGGTACTCCAGGCCGGTGGCGAAGTTCAGCGGATTGCGCGTGCCGATATCCAACTTGCGGTTGAGGTCGAAGTTGGTGGTCCACTGGGTGAAGGTGTTGGTCTGCAAGGTGAAATCGGTGGGGCTCGCCGTGCCGAGGGACGGGTTGAGGTTGTTGTCGGTGGATTGCTTCTGGCGGTTGGCGCCATAGGAGGTGCTGAGGTCCCAGCCCCAGCCGGCCAGGTCATCGCCACGGGCACCGAAGGTGCTCTGGTAGTCGAGGCTGTCAAAGGTGAAATCCGGGGCGATGCCGTCCGGGTACAGCTCGTTGACGATGGTATTGGAGTTGGGCCGGCGGAAGCCGATAGAGACCAGCGCATCCTGCTTGCCCAAGGTGCTGAAGGAGTACAGCGAGGTCGACTCGTTGAGCGGCAACTCGGCGTTGTACGACACATTGATCTGCTCGATCTCCGGCAGGCCGCCGCCGAAGCTGCGCTTTTCCACGGTGTTTTCCCGTGGGTCGGGTTGGCCGTTGACCGGGTAGTAGAACGCGCCGGTGGCCACGCCGGAGCGCTTGGTGCTGTCTTGTTTCTTGGCGTCGAGGGCGAAGTTGAAGAAGCCGTCGTTGGGCAGTGGCAGGCCGTAGTTGAAGGTCTGCTGGTAGGTCTCGCCATTCGAGCCGACGCCACTGGCGTAATGGGAGCGGCGCCCGGCCATGGTGCTGGAACTGCCGCCGCTGCTGTCGGACTTGAGGATGATATTGATCACCCCGGCGATGGCATCCGAGCCGTATTGGGCGGCGGCGCCGTCGCGCAAGACTTCAACGCGGTCGATAGCGCTGATGGGGATCAGGTCAAGGTCAGCCGGGTTCCAGCCTTCCACCAGCACCGAGTTTTCCGAGGCCACCGAACCGCCATGGCGGCGCTTGCCATTGACCAGCACCAGCACATAACCGCCGCCGAGCCCACGCAAACCCGCAGCCCGCGCCACGTTGCTGTAGGCGCCGCCGGTGACCTTGGCGACGTTGAATGACGGCAGCAGGTGCTCCAGCGCATCACGCAGCGCGGTGCTGCCGCCCTGCTTTTGCAGGTCTTCGCCACCGATCACATCGATCGGCACGGCGCTTTGCGCCACGGTGCGCTGGTTGCCACGGTTGCCCACCGAGACCACGGTTTGCATCACCGGCTCGGCTTTCTTGCGTTCAGTGTCCTGGTCTTCCTCTGCCATCAGCGGCGCGGACGCCAGGCACAGGCCGGTCAGCGCGAGGGCTGCAGGTGAAAAAAATGCAGTCGATGAAAAGCTGGGTTGCATCTGGGAACTCCCCGAGAAATCGCCGTAAAGGGTGTGACTGGTCGTGCGGCGATTTGCCGAGGTCGGCTGGATGTCCGCGAAGAGAGATGAGCTGGGTGAACAGCCATCTATTCGTTTTCGTGATTCATTAGCGCACCGAATGCGGTAAATGAATACTAAAGGGCATCACTTATTCCATCTACTAATTAATAGAGCTATGCATATTCCAAATTACATATAAGGGTCAGCTGGCGTAGATGCGCTGCATCAAGGCGTCATGGCGATTGGCCGGGTGGATGATCATGCCGGGCAGCAAGTCCTGGGATGAGGCTTGCAGGGTGTCGACCAAGGCCTGGGCGACGTCGGACAGTGGGCTGGCGAAGGCCGAGATCAAGCCGAAGAAGAACGGGATCGTGCTTTCAATCGGCCGCACCACCACGCCATTGAGCGGCACGCCGAACGCGGTGAACGGGTCCACCAGGGCCACACCCAGGCCAGCGCGGGCCATTTGCATGGCGGTCAGCGAGGTGTTGGTTTCGAGGATGTGCTGGGGCTCGCTGCCCAGGTCTTCGAAGGCTTTGTTGATGCGACGGCGGAAGCGGAAGGGGTTGGAGATGCTGATCAGCGTGTGCTGCGCCAGGGTCTGCATGCTCAGCACGGATTCGCTGGCCAGTGGCGAATCTTCGGCGAGCACCGCGACGCAAGACGCTTCGCCGATCCAGTGCACCTCCAGGCCGCGATGTTCCAGGGGCAGGCTGACCACGCCGAGGTCGACGGTCTTGGCCAGCACGGCTTGCACCACGCCTTCGGGGGTGAGGCTCTGGATCTGCAATTGCTGCGGGCGCAGGCCTGCCGGCAAACGCGCAATCGCCGGGGGGAGCAAACCGGCGGCCAGGGCTGGGGTGGCTACCACGCGCAGGCTGAGGTTTTCGTCGCGGGCGATGTTCAGGGCGCGTTGTTGCACATGGCGAACGCCTTGCAGGGCGCTGTCGACTTCGGCCGAGAGTTGGAAGGCTTTTTGGGTGGGGGTGACTTTGGGGCCGCTGCGTTCGAACAGGGCGAAGCCGAGTTCTTGCTCAAGCTCCTGGATCAGGCGCGTCACGGTGGGTTGTGAGCGGCCCAGCATCTGGCCGGCACCGGTGACGCTGCCGGCGGACATGACGGCGGCGAAGGCTTCCAACTGGCGTAGGTCCACCGGGGGTTCCTTTGATTTGGGGGATGGGGGTGGAGTGTACACATTGGGTGATGAGGTGTCGGTTTGTCGGTGTACATATCCGTTGCTGCGGTAACGGCTGCTATTGGTTCCGCCCTTACG
>NZ_QAJM01000056.1:374-14585 GCF_003852405.1 Pseudomonas sp. KBW05 | reverse complement strand
ACCGAAGAAACGGATATGTACACAGGCCAATCACCCCCCACTCACATTCATAAACCGCACCACCTGCACCTCCCCCCCCCCAGTAAAATCATGCCGCAACGGCTTCCCCCTCAACGCCCCCACCAACGCCTCAACCACCGGCCCATCATCCAACGGAGACCCCCTGAGCAACCCCCGCAAATCCACCGAATCCTCCTGCCCCAAACACAACAAAAGCCTCCCCTCCACCGTCACCCGCACCCGATTACAACCCCCACAAAAATTATGCGAATTAGGCGAAATAAACCCAATCCGCGTGCGAGGATGCCGCACCAACCGCACATACCGCGCCGGCCCCCCACTCGTCTCAGCACTGTCGAGCAACTCATACTCCCGGGCGATCACCGCACGCACTTCATCACTGGCACAAAACGTCTCCCCCCGCGACCGCCCCACATCCCCCAAAGGCATTTCCTCGATAAAACTGATATCAATCCCCCGCTCAATGGCGTACCGAACCAACCCCGGCACTTCATCAAAATTGCGCCCCTTCATCACCACACAGTTGAGCTTGACCCGCTCAAACCCCGCGACGCTGGCCGCTTCGATCCCATCCAATACCTGGCGCAAATCACCGTTACGAGTGATCGCCCGAAACCGCTCGGGATCAAGACTGTCGAGGCTGATATTCATGCGCTTGACCCCCGCCTCCACCAACGGCCGCGCCAACCGCGCCAGTTGCGAGCCATTGCTGGTCATCACCAACTCACGCAAGCCCGGCAACGCAGCGATGTTGCGGCACAGGCCGACAATCCCCGGACGGATCAGCGGTTCCCCACCGGTGAGGCGGATCTTGCGCACGCCCTGCCCCACAAACAGCGCGGCCAGGCGCTCCAGTTCTTCCAGGCTCAACACCTGTTGGCGCGGCAGGAAGGTCATGGTTTTCGCCATGCAATACACACAGCGAAAATCACAGCGGTCGGTCACCGACAAGCGCAGGTAGTCAATCGAACGGCCGAGCCCATCCACCAGGCTCATGTCATTGCACCAACGGCGAGTCGGCGCCCTGCAAGGCGAGGCCACGGATGTCCGCCGCGCCAATCAAGGTGTGCAGGTATTGCACCAGTGCCTTCTGCCACACGCCTTGCTGCAACTGGGTGCGGATCGCGCCGGCCACTGCCTCATAAGGCAACGGCTGGCCTTCGACGCGCTGGTCGATGCTGATCACGTGCCAGCCGTAGCGGCTTTCCAGGGGTTTGTCGGCCAGGCCCGGCGCCAGGGTGAACAGCTGCCGCTCCAGTTCCGGCACGGTCTGGCCCTTGCTGATCTGGCCCAGCGAACCGCCCTGGGCCTTGGACGGACACGCCGAGTACTTGAGGGCCAACTCGGCAAAGCTGCCGGGGGTTTGCGCCAGGCTCAGCAGGAGGATTTCCGCCTGCACATGGGCCATCTGCCGCGCCTCGGCGTCGTCCGGCGCGCATTCGAGGAGGATGTGCCGCACCGCCAGCAACGGCGCGCTGTGGAAGCGCCCGCGATTGCTGTCGAAGTAGTGCAGGCACGTCGCCTCGTCGCACTGCGGCACGCTGATTTCACGTTCCAGCAGCAAGCGAGTGGCCGCTTCTTCTTCGTTCTCGCCGGGGGCGATGTCCACCGCCAGGCCGAGCGCGCTGATGCGCTGCTGCAACAGCTCGCGGATCACCAGCGCGCGGGCGGCCAGGTACACTGCCGACTCGCGGCTTTCCGCCGGGTGATATTGCAACTCCAGGGCCATCGCCTCCGGCGTGATCAGCACGCCGTTCACGCTGACGATGGGCCATTCCTGTTCACTGCTGGCGATCAATGCAGGCGCCGCCTCTGCCACTTCCACCACCTCGACTTCCGGCGCTGGCACCGACGACCCACAACCTCCGCCACATCCGCATCCTGTTGTCATGACCGTCTCCTCACGACTTCTGCCGCACGATTTGATAACGCCGCCCCAGGTACCAGATCGGCGCGCTGACCACGTGCACCAAGCGGGTAAACGGGAACAGCACGAACAAGGTCAGGCCCAGCGCCACATGGGCCTTGTAGATCAGCGACACTGGCGCAATCGCCGCCGCCGCTTCCACCGGCCGCAGCAGCACCACGTTCTGCGCCCAGTCGGCGAGCATCACCATCACCGAGCCGTCCATATGGCCGGTGGACGCGACGATGGTCAGCAAGCCCAGCAGCAACTGCGCGAGCAGCACCAGCAGAATGAGGATGTCCGACGCACTCGACGTCGACCGCACCCGTGGATCGCTGAGGCGGCGCTTGACCAGCATCAACAGGCCCACCAGGCACAGCAGGCCGAAAAAGCCACCGGAGACCATCGCCAGCAACTGCTTGTTCTCGGTGCTGATCACATGGTGGTACACCGACGCTGGCGTGAGCAGGCCGACAAAATGCCCGGCCAATACAAACAGCACGCCGATATGGAACAAGTTGCTCGCCACACGCATGCCACGGTTGTTGAGCATCTGGCTGGAGCCGGCCTTCCAGGTGTACTGCGCCAGGTCGAACCGCGCCCAACTGCCCAACAGGCAGATCGCCAGGGCGACGTAGGGATACACCCCGAATACCAGCAAATTCCACTTAGACATTACCCACCTCCCCGGCCGGCACGGCGGCCGGCCCTTGCTGCTGAAAATCCACCCAGTGCAACGGCACGGCGCTTTCTTCGCGGGCCTTGCCCGGCGCACTCGGCAGGGCACTGCAACGGTCCTGCTGTTCGGCCTGCATAAAGTCCACGGCCTCTTCTTCCCAGACCTTGTCGAGGGCTTCGAGGGAGTCGTCACGCGGCTCGGCGGCCACCTGCGCACGCACCTCGGCCACCGCCTGGTGCGGCTCTGCGCCGGCGATCTGCAACAGCGCACGGAAGCAACTGGCGTAGGCGCTCTCGCGCTCTTCCAGACGCGCGCCGAGCAAGGCCAGCAGGTGCGCCACATCCGCCAGGCCCTCGCGGGCCTCGATGTCTTCGCGGGTGGACAAGAACTCCAGGTACAGCGGGATGTAGTCCGGTAGCTCCTTGACGCCGATGGCAAACCCGGCCGCCTCGTACTGGGCCATCATGTCCACCATGGCCTGGCCACGGTCGCGGGATTCACCGTGCACGTGCTCAAACAACAGCAGCGACAACGAACGCCCACGGCCAAACAGCGCGCCGTAGTGCTCCTGGCCGTCCATCAGGTCGTTGGCGCAGATCAGCTCCAGCAATTCGAACAGCGCGCCGCGTTGCTTGGGGCTGATTTCCCGCGACTCGATAATCGCCTGCTCCAACTCATCGCGGCCGTTCACCAGGCGTTCGGTGGGGTAGTCCAGCAGCAGCGAAATCACTTTAAGAATGCGCATGGCTCAGTCCTCCCAGATCTGTACGGTTTTCAACACGTCGCGGCGGTTGGCCTTCTTCGCGCCAAACATATTGGTGTCGGAACTGCCGCTGCAGCCGCTGCCAAAGCTGAAGCCACAACCGGAACGCTCGGCGAACGCGTCACTCATGGCGTCTTCGCGGTGGGCGCTGGGCACGACAAAGCGGTCCTCGTAATTGGCGATGGCCAGGTAGCGGTACATCTCTTCCACCTGGGGCACACTCAGGCCGACGTCTTCGAGCACTTGCAGGTCTTGCACGCCGTCCACTTGCTGGGAGCGCTTGAAGGCACGCATGGCCAACAGGCGTTTAAGGGCGCGCTTGACCGGTTTTTCATCGCCTGCCGTAAGCATGTTGGCCAGGTAACGCAGGGGGATGCGCAGGCTGTCCACATCCGGGATCACGCCGTTCATGCCCACGGTGCCGGCAGCGGCAGCGTTCTGGATTGGCGAGAGTGGCGGCACGTACCAGACCATCGGCAAGGTGCGGTACTCGGGGTGCAACGGCAGGGCGAGCTTCCAGTCCACGGCCATTTTGTACACCGGCGAACGCTGCGCCGAGTCGATCACCGACTGCGGCACGCCATCGGCCAGGGCCTGGCGGATCACCGCCGGGTCGTTGGGGTCGAGGAAGATCTCCAGCTGCTTCTCGTACAGGTCCTGCTCGCTGGCGGTGCTCGCCACTTCGCTGATGCGGTCGGCGTCGTAGAGCAACACGCCAAGGTAGCGGATGCGCCCGACGCAGGTTTCAGCGCACACGGTAGGCATGCCGGCTTCGATGCGCGGGTAGCAGAAGATGCACTTCTCGGATTTGCCGCTCTTCCAGTTGAAGTAGATTTTCTTGTACGGGCAGCCGCTGATGCACATGCGCCAGCCACGGCATTTTTCCTGGTCGATCAGCACGATGCCGTCTTCTTCGCGCTTGTAGATCGCGCCGCTGGGGCACGACGCCGCGCACGCCGGGTTGAGGCAGTGCTCGCACAGGCGCGGCAGGTACATCATGAAGGTGTTTTCGTACTCGCCGTAGATGTCGGCCTGGATCTGGTCGAAGTTCTTGTCCTTGCGCCGCTTGGCAAACTCGGTGCCTAGGATTTCTTCCCAGTTGGGCCCCCACTCGATTTTCTGCATGCGCTTGCCCGACACCACCGAACGCGGGCGTGCGGTGGGTTGGTGCTCGCCGAGCGGCGCGGTGTGCAGGTGTTGGTAATCAAAGTCGAACGGCTCGTAGTAGTCGTCCAGGCCCGGCAGGTCCGGGTTGGCAAACAGGTTGGCGAGCACGCGGAACTTGCCGCCGATACGCGGGTTGATGCTGCCGTTGGCATTGCGCACCCAGCCGCCCTTCCACTTGTCCTGGTTCTCCCACTCCTTGGGGTAGCCGATGCCGGGTTTCGATTCGACGTTGTTGAACCAGGCGTATTCCATGCCTTCGCGGCTGGTCCACACGTTTTTGCAGGTGATCGAGCAGGTGTGGCAGCCGATGCATTTGTCCAGGTTGAGGACCATGCCGATTTGTGAGCGGATTTTCATCTCAGTTCTCCTCGAGATCAGTCGGCAATGGGCGTGGCAGGTCATCGCCGTGGGAGCCATCGAGCCAGTCGACCTTGGCCATCTTGCGCACCACGACAAACTCGTCGCGGTTGCAGCCGACCGTGCCGTAATAGTTGAAACCATAGGCCTGCTGGGCATAGCCGCCGATCATGTGGGTCGGCTTGAGCACCACGCGGGTCACCGAGTTATGGTGGCCGCCACGCGTCTTGGTGGTTTCCGAACCGGGCACGTTCACGATGCGTTCCTGGGCGTGGTACATCATCACCATGCCTTCCTTGACGCGCTGGCTGACCACCGCGCGGGCGGTCAGCGCGCCGTTGACGTTGAAGCATTCGATCCAGTCGTTGTCCTCGATGCCGGCGCGCTTGGCGTCGATTTCCGAGAGCCACACGATCGGCCCGCCACGGCTGAGGGTGAGCATCAGCAGGTTGTCGCTGTAGGTGCTGTGGATGCCCCACTTCTGGTGCGGGGTGATCCAGTTCAGCACGATCTCCGGCTCGCCATTGCTGCGCTTGCCCTTGACGCCTTCGATGGTGCGGGTGTTGACCGGCGGCCGATAGCTCATCAGTTGCTCGCCGAAGGCCTGCATCCACGGGTGGTCCTGGTAGAACTGCTGGCGGCCGGTGATGGTGCGCCATGGAATGTTTTCATGGACGTTGGTGTAGCCGGCGTTGTAGCTCACGTGCTCGTCTTCGAGGCCCGACCAGGTGGGGCTGGAAATGATCTTGCGCGGTTGCGCCTGGATATCGCGGAAACGGATGGCTTCGTGGGCCTTGGAAATCGCCAGGTGGCTGTGGTCGATGCCAGTGAATTCCGACAGCGCGGCCCAGGCTTTCAGGGCGACCTTGCCGTTGGTTTCCGGGGCCAGGGACAGAATCACCTCAGCCGCATCGATGGCCGTGTCGATCTTCGGCCGGCCGTGGCTGATGCCCGCATCCCCTTCGTGATGGTTCAGCTCGCCGAGGAACTCGACTTCTTCCTCGGTATTCCAGTTGATGCCCTTGCCGCCGTTGCCGAGTTTTTCCAGCAACGGGCCGAGGGAGCTGAATTGCTTGTAGATATTCGGGTAGTCGCGTTCCACCACCGCCATGTTCGGCGCGTTCTTGCCGGGTACCGGCACCACGCCGGCGCTTTTCCAGTCGGTGCCGCCAAAAGGCTGGGCCAGTTCGCCGACGCTGTCATGCATCAGCGGCACGGTGACCAGGTCCTTTTCCACACCGAGGTGCCCGACTGCCATGGCCGAAAAGGCCTTGGCGATGCCTTTGTAGATTTCCCAGTCGGAGCGCGACTCCCACGCCGGGTCGATGGCGGCTGACAACGGGTGGATAAACGGGTGCATGTCCGAGGTGTTCATGTCGTCTTTTTCGTACCAGGTGGCGGTCGGCAAGACGATGTCGGAATACACGCAGGTGGACGACATGCGGAAGTCCAGGGTGGTCACCAGGTCGAGCTTGCCGATGGCGCCGTCGTCGACCCACTCGGCTTCGGTGGGCTTGCTCTCGCCGCCAAAGCCGATGTCTTCGTTCATCACGCCGTTCTTGGTGCCCAGCAGGTACTTGAGCATGTACTCGTGGCCCTTGCCCGACGAGCCGAGCAGGTTGGAGCGCCAGATAAACATGTTGCGCGGGAAGTTCACCGGGCTGTCCGGTTGTTCACAGGCAAAGCGCAGGGTGCCGTCCTGCCAGGACTTGACCACGTAGTCTTTGGGGTCCATGCCAGCGGCGGCCGCTTCACGGCAGATATGCAGCGGGTTGCGGTTCAGTTGCGGCGCGCTGGGCAGCCAGCCGGCGCGTTCGGCGCGGATGTTGTAGTCCAGGGCATGGGTGGGGAACTGGGACTTGTCTGCCAGGGGCGAGAGCACGTCGTGCATGTTCATTTTTTCGTGGCGCCACTGCGAGCTGTGGCCGTAGAAGAAGCTGGTGCCGTTCATCTGCCGTGGTGGGCGGTTCCAGTCCAGGCCGAAGGCCAGGGGCAGCCAGCCACATTGCGGGCGCAGTTTTTCCTGGCCGACGTAGTGGGCCCAGCCGCCGCCGGTCTGGCCGACACAACCGCAGAGCATGAGCATGTTGATCAGGCCACGGTAGTTCATGTCCATGTGGTACCAGTGGTTCATCGCCGCGCCGACGATGATCATCGAGCGGCCACGGGTCTTGTCGGCGTTGTCGGCGAACTCGCGGGCAATCTGGATCGCCTTCTCGCGGCTGACGCCGGTGATCGCTTCCTGCCACGCCGGGGTGCCGGGCACGCTGGCGTCGTCGTAGTCCCTGGCCACATTGCTGCCGCCCAGGCCACGGTCGATGGCCAGGTTGGCCGCCGACAGGTCGAACACCGTGGCGACCTTGGCCACGCTGCCATCGGCCAGCACCACGCTGTGCACCGGCACGCGGCGGAACTGCACGGCTTCACCGGCCACGTGCTGGAAGTGTTCGTGGGCTTCACCGGCAAAATACGGGAAGGCCACTTCGGCAACGTCGTCGCCGATCAAGCTGAGCTTGAGGTCGATGGCGCGGCCTTCACCGCCTTCTTTGGCGAGGATGTTCCACTTGCCCTTCTCGCCCCAGCGGTAGCCAATGGCGCCCTGTGGCGAGACCAGCGCGCCGCTTTCGTCGAGGGCGATGGTTTTCCATTCCGGGTTATTGTCCTGGCCGAGGTTGTCGATCAGGTCCGAGGCGCGCAGGAAGCGGTCGGGCTGGAAGCCTGCGCCCGGGGCAAAACCGGTCACGGGCTTGAGCATCACCAGCACCGGCAAGTCGGTATAGCGCTTGGCGTAGTCAGTGAAATACGGACTCGGGTGGTCCAGGTGAAATTCCTTGAAGATCACATGGTTGAAGGCCTGGGCGAGCGCAGCGTCGGTGCCCTGCTTGGGGTTGAGCCACAGGTCGGTGAGCTTGGCCACTTCCGAATAGTCGGGAGTGATGGCCACGGTCTTGGTGCCCTTGTAGCGCACCTCGGTAAAGAAGTGTGCGTCGGGGGTACGGGTCTGCGGGACGTTGGAGCCCCAGGCAATGATGTAGTTGGAGTTGTACCAGTCGGCCGATTCCGGCACGTCGGTCTGCTCGCCCCACACCATCGGCGAGGCCGGTGGCAGGTCGCAGTACCAATCGTAGAAACTCAGGCACACCCCGCCCAGCAGCGACAGGTAACGGGAACCGGCGGCGTAGCTGACCATGGACATGGCCGGGATCGGCGAGAAGCCGACAATGCGGTCCGGCCCGTATTGCTTGATGGTGTAGACGTTGGAAGCGGCAATGATCTCGTTCACCTCCTCCCAGTCGGAACGGATAAACCCGCCCATGCCACGCTTGCTCTTGTACGACTCGGCCTTGGCCTTGTCCTCGACAATGCTCGCCCAGGCTTCCACCGGTGCCAGGGTCAGGCGCGCTTCACGCCACAGCTTGAGCAGCGGCTTGCGGATCTTCGGGTACTTGAGGCGGTTGGCGCTGTAGATGTACCAGCTGTAGCTCGCACCGCGCGGGCAGCCACGGGGTTCGTGGTTGGGCAGGTCGTTGCGGGTGCGCGGGTAGTCGGTCTGCTGGGTTTCCCAGGTAATCAGGCCGTTCTTCACGTAGATCTTCCACGAGCAGGAACCGGTGCAGTTCACCCCGTGGGTGGAGCGCACGATCTTGTCGTACTGCCAGCGCGAACGGTAGACGTTTTCCCAGTCGCGGGACTCCTTGCGGGTCTCGCCGTGGCCGTCGGAGAACTCGTCTTGCTTGCGGTTGAAGAACCGCAGTTGATCCAGTAAGTGACTCATGATGCTTTCCTCATCAGGCGTGCCGTGGGGTGCGTTGCCCCGCGAATTCGTGGTCGATCAGCAGGGTGTGGCGCAGCCTTTGCGGGCGTACCACCACCAGGTCACGACGATGCAGCTCAGGTAGAAACCGACAAACAGGTAGAAGGCCATGGCCGGGCTGCCGGTGGCGGCCATGGAGGTGCCGAAGGTCTTGGGGATGAAGAACGCGCCGAACGCGCCCATGGCCGAGCTGAAGCCCAGCACGGCGGCGGATTCCTTGCCGGCGTCCTTTAAGGCTTGTTCACGCACGGCGGCCGGTTGGCCGGCGCTGGCTTTCTCGTGAACGGTGCGGAAGATCACCGGGATCATGCGAAAGGTGGAGCCGTTGCCGATGCCGGTGGTGATGAACAGCAGCATGAACAGGCCCAGGAAGCCGTAGAAGTTGCCCGCCTCGCCCTGCTGCGGCAAAAAGTGCAGCACACCGAACACCATCACGATCATCAATACGAAGTTCCACAGGGTCACCCGTGCGCCGCCCAGCTTGTCCGCCAGCCAGCCGCCCAACGGGCGTACCAGGGCGCCCACCAGCGGGCCGAGGAAGGCGAACTTCAGCGCGACCACTTCGGGAAACGAGGTCTTGATGAGCAACGGGAAGGCCGCCGAGAAGCCGATGAACGAGCCGAAGGTCGCCAGGTACAACCAGCACATCAGCCAGTTGTGCTTGCGCTTGAAGATCACCGCCTGGTCGCTGAACGAGGCGCGGGCGCTGGACAGGTCATTCATGCCGAACCAGGCCGCCACGGTGACGATAAGGATGAACGGCACCCAGATGAATCCGGCGTTCTGCAACCACAGCTGGCTGCCATCCGCCAGGGTCTGCGGCTGGCCACCGAGCGCGCCGAACGCAGCAAAGGTGATCACCAGCGGCACGCAGAACTGCATCACCGACACCCCCAGGTTGCCGAGGCCGGCGTTCAAACCGAGGGCGGTGCCCTGCTGGGACTTGGGGTAGAAAAAGCTGATATTGGACATGCTCGAGGCGAAGTTGCCGCCACCAAAACCGCAGAGCAAGGCGATCAGCACAAACACGCTGTACGGGGTGCTCGGGTCTTGCACCGCGAAGCCCATCCACAGCGACGGCAGCAGCAACGAGGCGGTGCTCAGGGCCGTCCAGCGACGCCCGCCGAAGATCGGCACCATGAACGAATAGAACACCCGCAACGTCGCACCGGACAGGCCCGGCAAGGCCGCCAGCCAGAACAGTTGATCGGTGGTAAAGCTGAAACCGATGGCGTTGAGGCGCACGATCACCGTGCTCCACACCATCCACACTGCAAAGGCCAGCAACAGCGCGGGGATCGAGATCCACAGGTTGCGGGTCGCCGTCTTCTTGCCGCTGGCGCCCCAGAACGCCGGGTCTTCGGGGCGCCAGTCGTGGATCACCGGACCCGAGTCGGGCTTTTGCGCGATAGACATGATCATTCTCCTCTGCCGGCTCGTTTGCCGAGCAACGGCTGTTTGCGGATTTCGCTGAGGTACATCCAGGTCAGGGACACCCAGACCACGTCGTACATCAACATGAAGCAGGAAGAGCGCACGCCGGTGAGGTCCACCAGGGCGCCGAACATAATCGGCAGCACAAAACCGCCCAGGCCACCGGCGAGGCCGACGATGCCGGACACCGCGCCCATGTTGTGCGGGTAGTCATTGGCGATGTATTTGAAGACCGAGGCCTTGCCGAACGCGAAGGCGATGCCCATCACAAACAGCAGCACGGTGAACAGCGTGGGGTTGAGACCGATGTGGAAATCCAGGGGACCGTTGACGGTCATCACTTGCAGTTGGGTCTGCGGATAGCTGAGCAGGAACAGGCAGATCCAGCTCACCCACAGCACCCACCAGGTCACGCTTTGCGCGCCCCAGCGGTCCGACATCCAACCGCCCACCGCGCGCAGCACACCGCCGGGCAGGGAGAAACACGCCGCCAACAGCGCAGCGCTTTGCAGGCTGAAACCGTATTCCTGCACGTAGTACTTGGTCACCCACAAGGCCAGCGCCACGTAGCCGCCGAACACAATCGAGTAGTACTGGCAGTAGCGCCACACGGCCGGGTCTTTCAGGCACGCCAACTGCTCACGCAGGCTGGCGCCGCCGGCACTGCGGTGTGCCTTGTTTTCGCTGGTGAGAAACCAGAACAGCAGCGCGGTGATAAACAGGATCGCGCTGAACACCTTGGGCACCAGGTGCCAGGTGCCGAGGGCAATCAGCGCCGGGGCGAGAAACTTGGTCACCGCCGCCCCGGCGTTGCCGGCGCCGAACACGCCCATGGCAAAACCCTGGTTGTCCTTGTCGAACCATTTGGCGACGTAGGCGATGCCCACCGAAAACGAGCCACCCGCCAGGCCGACAAACAGGCCGAGCACGAGGAACTGCCAATAGGCGGTGGCGTAGGTGATCAGGTACAGCGGCAGTACGCAGACCAGCATCAGCAGGAAAAACACAATGCGCCCGCCGAAGCGATCCGTCAGCAGGCCCAGCGGGAGGCGCACCAGGGAACCGGTCAGCACCGGCGTGGCGGCCAGCAGGCCAAACTGGGTTTCGTTGAGTTGCAGCAGGTCTTTGATCGGCACGCCGAGCACGGCGAACATCATCCACACCATAAAGCAGACGGTGAAGGCCAGGGTGCTCATGCCCAGCACCAGGCCTTGTCGCAGACGGGGTTGAGTCACGGTATGCGCTCCAGAAAGTGATTCCATGAGCGCAGGTTAGGGGCGACACCCCCGCAGAACTTGACCCAGATCAACGTGGGCCGGGTGGGTCTGGGGCTATGCTGGCCCCGTCTACCTCCTTGGAGGTAGTCAAAAAATCAAGAGAAAGCCTTTATTTATCAATGGATTGCTCTCTTGTGCCGGCTTTTATCCGTGGGAGGGTTCGCCGGCAATTCTTTAGAGGTAGTGCGCCAGGGAAGGCCACGTTCAACCCCCTTTCCCGCTCCAGGTGCAAGCATGCTGCTCCCCCACTCCGTTCGATTGCGCCGTCATGGTTGACTGGCTGCGCAGCTCCCTGCCCGCCCGCGCCGGCCTGGCGGTAATCCTGATCGCCATCCTCGCCCTGGCCAGTTCCCTCAGTGCCGGGCTGATCGCCTGGTTCAGCCAGGGCGACGCCGCCGCGATCAACACCGCCGGTTCCGTGCGCATGGAGACCTACCACCTCAGCTGGAAACTCGCCGCTGGCGCGCGCGCGGATGAAATCGCCGAGGTCAGCCAGAGCCTGCAACGGCGCCTCGACAGCCAGTCGCTCAAGGCGGTGCTGGAAGACGGCCCGCAAAGCGCCCTGTTGCAGAGTTACCAGCAGATCCAGCAACGCTGGAACGACGAACTGCGCCCGGCGGTAATGCGCGGCGACGCGGCGCTGTTCCAGGCCCAGGCGCCGGCGTTTGTCGAGCAACTGAACCGCTTCGTCAGCCTGTTGCAGCAACAGAGCGAGCACAAGCAAGGCTGGCAACAGGCGATCCAGGGCCTGGCGCTGTTCAGCACCTTGATCATTCTGCTGCTGGGCCTGTACGAGTTGCAGTACGGCGTGGTCACGCCGCTGCAAGAACTGGTGCACGCCACCCGGCGCTTTCGTGACGGTGACTACCAGACCCGGGTCAACCACCGCTCCGACGACGAGTTGGGCCAACTGGCCCTGAGCTTCAACGCCATGGCCGAGACCATCGAAGCGTCCCATCGCACCCTCGAAAGCCAGGTGCAGCTCAAGACCCTCAACCTGCAACAAGCCAACGCCGCCCTCGAACTGCTGTACCAGAGCAGCAGCAGCCTGGCCACGCGCCTGGCCAATGCCGAGGGCCTCGATGAACTGATCCGGCGCTTCCAGAAACGCTTGCCGGGGCTGCGCTTGTCACTGTGCCTGCAAGGCCACTTCCTCGCACCGGCCCAGCAGATGCTCGCCCTGCACGGCGAGCACAGCCGCAACGTCTGCGCGATTGGCGATTGCGCCACCTGCGAGCGCGCCCACGTCGCGCCGCCGCAGGTGTTCAGCATCAGTAACCAGGGCGCCGAACTGGGTGAACTCAAGGCGCACTTCCTCGACGGCCATGCGCCCCAGGATTGGGAGCAACAATTGATCCAGGCCCTGGCCAACCTGATCGGCACCTCGCTGTCCCTCAAGCGCCAGCGCGAGCAGGACCACCGCCTGCTGCTGTTGGATGAGCGCACCATCATCGCCCGCGAACTGCACGACTCCCTGGCCCAGGCGCTGTCGTACATGAAGCTGCAAGTGAGCCGTATGCAAACCCTGATCCGCCGTGGCGAACCGGTAGAAAGCCTGGCCAGCGTCACCGCCGAACTGCGCGAAGGTTTGAACAACGCCTACCGCCAACTGCGCGAATTGCTCACCACCTTTCGCTTGCAGATCCACGACGCCGGGCTGGTGCAAGAGCTGCAAGACACCGCCGCCGAATTCTCCCAGCGCGGCGAGTTCCAGGTGCATCTGCACGTGGATGCGCTGGCGTTCCAGCTGTCGGCCAGCGAGCAGATCCACCTGTTGCAGATCACCCGTGAAGCCCTGTCCAACTGCCTGCGGCACGCCCATGCGCAGAATGCCTGGCTGCAACTGCGCCAGGTCGGCGAGACCGTCAGCCTGAGCATCGACGACGATGGCCGCGGTTTTTGCGGCGACGTGGACAAACGTGAACACCACGGCCTGACCATCATGGACGAACGCGCACGCAGCCTGCACGGCCACCTCGACATCAGCCCCCGCGAGCCCCAGGGCACCCGGGTGCAGCTGCGTTTCCAGCCGGAATTCCTCGGCCATTCCCTACAAGGCACCGCCCCATGAACACCGCCACGCGCCACCGTATCCTGCTGGTAGATGATCACCCGATGATGCGCCACGGCATGCGCCAGATCCTCGAACTGGAAGACGACCTGCACGTGGTCGGCGAGGCCGGCAACGGCCAGGAAGCCCTCGATCAGATCGTCAGTCTGCAACCGGACTTGGTGTTGCTGGACAACAACATGCCGCACATGAACGGCCTGGAAACCCTGCGTCGCCTGCGGGCCATGGACTATGCGGGCAAGGTGTTGCTGTTTACCGTGTCCGACGCTGAAGACGATGTGCGGGATGCGCTGCGACTGGATGCCAATGGGTATTTACTCAAGGACATGGAGCCGGAACTGGTGGTGGAGTTTATTCGTGATGCGTTGCATGGCGCGCTGGTGATCAGTCCCGGGTTGACTCGCGTGCTGGCCCAGGCGTTGCGCTCGCCGCAGCCCCATGCGGCGGTGGAATTGACTGAGCGGGAGCGGCAGGTGCTGCGTACGATTGCCAGTGGGTATAGCAATAAGGTGATCGGGCATAAGTTGGGGATTACGGAGGGGACGGTGAAGGTGCATGTGAAGAATTTGCTGCATAAGCTGGGGTTGAGGTCGCGGGTGGAGGCGGCGGTTTGGGCTATGGAGCATTTGCGGCAGGTGGGGTGAGTGGCCTTGGGTACATATCCGTTATTTGGGTAACGGCGGCTTATGGTTCCGCCCTTACGGCGGGTCACTTTGGAAAAG
>NZ_QAJM01000056.1:0-313 GCF_003852405.1 Pseudomonas sp. KBW05 | reverse complement strand
CGCCTAGGCTCGGCATGCCCGGAATCCGACATGGATTTGGGCGGCTAAACCGGCATCCCTGCCGGTTTACCCCCAAAATCCATATCGAATTCCGGCCAGCGTGTTTAACGGGGCGCCTAAGATCAAAAACCAAGCGCGGCGGCCTAGTAGCCGACCGGGTCTCTGGAGCTGACGCGTTCCCCTGTGGGAGCTGGCTTGCCTGCGATGGCATCAACTGGGTGTGCCTGATATATCGAGTTGTCTGCATCGCAGGCAAGCCAGCTCCCACATTTTTAACCGAGATCGGCAGGACCAATACCGGTCGGCTTTAAGG
>NZ_QAJM01000055.1 GCF_003852405.1 Pseudomonas sp. KBW05 | reverse complement strand
GACTTGTTCGGAGATTCCCTAACAAATAAGTAATGTTCTGGTGAACATCGCGTCAGGGTTCGCTCGTTACTCTGGGTACTCAACTTTGAAGCGAGGAACTTGTGATGACCGTTTATAAACTTGGCCTGGGTGTATTGGCGGCAGTCTTGTCGTTCGGTGCTTTGGCCGAAGGCGGCGGCGACCGTACCTTTGCCTTGATGATGGAACGCAATGAAAAGGTCATGGCCGATTATGCCGCCCGCAACGGCAAGCCCGCGCCCGAGGTGCAGGCGTATCGCTATGGCATGCCGCTGGATATCGCCAAGGTGGTCAGCGTGACGCCACCGATTCGCAGCTGCAACGCCGTGCCTTCGCGCATGACCTATGAAGACTCCACCGGCAAGCTCAATACCATTGAGTATCAAGTGATGGGGCTGTGCCGAAACAATGGCGGTTGATGGATCCAAAAATATAGTTGGGCCTTGGCCTAAAGGACTCTTCAGAAAAGCTCGGCAGGGCCGATGCAGGTCAGATCCTTCCCTCCATTTGACCATCGGTGCCCCATGTTCAACACCCGCTTGAAGCAGGAGCTGTCTGCTCTTCGCGAAGAACTGTCCAGCTTGCAGCAGGTCAAGGAGAGCCTGGAAAGCGAGATGTTGTGCCTGACGCTGGACCCCCAGGGGCGTATCGACTGGGCCAATGACAACTTCCTCAAGGAAATGGCCTACCAGAGCGGCCAGCTGCAAGGCCGGGCCATTGGCGACCTGGCGCCGGCGCATGTGAAGCATGATGAATTCCAGCAGCGCTTCAACAATGCGCTGACGCGGGGTGAGCACTTCGCCGGCACCGTGCGCTTGCTGCGTGGCAATGGCGAGGAAGCGTGGCTGCGCTCGATCGTGCAGCCGGTGCGCAGCTCCGATGGGCGGATCAAGCATTTCTCCATCTTTTCCAGCGACCTGACCCGCACCATCGAAGCGTCGCGCGAGCATGAAAACCTGATCACCGCGCTGGTGCGCTCCACCGCAGTGATCGAGTTCGACCTGGGCGGGCACGTGCTCACCGCGAACGATCGTTTCCTTGGCGGCATGGGTTACAGCCTGGCGCAGATCAAGGGCAAACATCACCGCATGTTCTGCGAGCCGGAGGAGTACAACAGCGCCGAGTACCAGAACTTCTGGAAACGCCTGAACAACGGCGAGTTTGTCGCGGCGCGCTTCAAGCGCGTCGACAGCCACGGTCGCACGGTGTGGCTGGAAGCAACCTACAACCCGGTGCTGGATGCCACTGACCGCCTGTACAAAGTGGTGAAGTTCGCCACGGTGATTACCGATCAGGTCAATCAGGAACAAGCGGTCTCCGACGCCGCCAACATCGCCTACAGCACCTCGCTGCAAACCGACAACAGCGCCCAGCGCGGCACCACGGTGGTGACCCAGGCGGTGGACGTGATGCGCGACCTGGCCCAGCACATGCAGCAGGCTGGCGAAGGCATCGAGGCGTTGAATGCTCAGTCCCAGGTGATTGGCAGCATCGTCAAGACCATCAGCGGCATCGCCGAGCAGACCAACTTGCTGGCGCTTAACGCCGCCATCGAAGCGGCACGTGCCGGCGAGCAAGGCCGTGGTTTTGCGGTGGTGGCCGATGAAGTGCGCCAACTGGCCTCGCGCACCAGCAAGGCCACCGAGGAAATTGTCGGTGTGGTGCGTCAGAACCAGGACATGGCCCGTGAGGCGGTGGCGCTGATGACCGATGGTCGCCTGCAAGCCGAGCAAGGCCTGGCGTTGGCGGCAGAAGCGGGCTCGGTGATTGTCGAGATCCAGGACGGCGCACAGAAGGTGGTCAGCGCTGTAGGACAGTTCGCCAACCAACTGTCGAGCTGAGCGTAGGGCTCAGGTATCGTAGGCGCTTTCCTGCTTGAAGAGCCGACCGTCCATGAGCCCTACCCACCGTCGCCCCGTTCCATTGTCCAAGGCCTACCGCTTGCTTAATCACGGGCCGACCGTGCTGGTCAGCGCGGCCCATAACGGCCAGCGCAATATCATGGCGGCCGCCTGGGCGATGCCGCTGGACTTCGAACCGCCGAAGGTCGCCGTGGTGTTGGATAAAGCCACCTGGACCCGCCAGTTGCTGGAAGGCAGTGGCACCTTCGTGCTGCAGGTGCCTTGCGTCGCCCAGGCCGATCTCGTACAGACTGTCGGCAACACCAGCGGCAGCGAGACGGACAAATTCGCCACGTATGGCCTACAGGTGTTCAACGGCGAACACACCGACGCGCCGTTGCTGGAAGGCTGTGTGGCCTGGCTGGAATGCCGCCTGCTGCCCGAACCGCACAATCAACAGACCTACGATTTGTTCCTTGGCGAAGTGGTCGCGGCGTATGCCGACGAGCGTGTGTTCAGCGAAGGTCATTGGCACTTCGAAGGGCATGATGCGCTGCGCACCTTGCATCACATCGCGGGCGGAAACTTCCTGACCATTGGCGAACCGATCACCGGGCGCCAGCTCTAAGCCCTACCAGCGCGCGTTTGCCAACGCCTCGGCAAACGCCACCAACTTCGGCGAATACTGGCGGGACGGCGGATACACCAACGAGATCGCCCGACTGCGCCCGGCGAAGTCCTCCAGTACCGGCACCAGGCGCCCGGCGGCCAGGTCGTCGCGCACGGCAAAATCCATCACTTGGGCAATGCCAAACCCGCCCACGGCGCCGTCCACCAGCGCGTCGCCGATATCAAAGATCAGCCGCCCTTCGACGCTCACGTCCTGCACCTTGCCATTGAGCATGAACTGCCAGTCCACCATGCGTCCGCTGCGTAGATTGCGTACGGTGAGGCAGTGGTGGTCCTTGAGTTCATCGACGCTTTGCGGTGTGCCGAAACGGGCGAGGTAGGCGGGTGCGGCGACGGTGACCCAGCGCAACGGCGCCAGGGCGCGGGCGATCAGGCGTTGGTCCTGGATCTCGCCGGTACGCAGCAAGGCATCGAAGCCTTCATCGACGATGTCCACCAGGCGGTCGGTCATCACGGCTTCGATGCGCAGTTCGGGATAACGCAGGGTCAGCTCGCCGATCACCGGCATCACCACCTTGCGCCCGAACAGTGACGGCGTGCTGATCTTCAACAGGCCCGACGGGCTGCCACGGCGGTCGAGCATCAGCTTTTCGGCCTCGGCCAATTCCGCCAGCAACGGCGCGCTGCGCTCGTACAACAACTGCCCGTCGGGCGTGAGGCTGACGCTGCGGGTGTTGCGTTGCAGCAGGCGCACGCCCAGCTCGTTCTCCAGGCGTGAGATGGCCCGTGAGAGCCCGGATTGAGTCAGCCCCAGGTCGCCGGCGGCGCGGGTGAAACTGCGGGTTTCGGCCACGCGGACCAGCAGGCGGACAGCGTTCAGATCCATGATTAAAGTCATTACTGAAAGAGTGATAGCGCTATTTATCATCTATTGCGCATAAAACACACTGGCGACACTTCATTTCTGGACAGGACGCTGTGATGTCTCCCTCTCGACCCTCTGGCTGGATGCTGATGCTGTTGGCCACCGCCCAACTGATCATCGCCCTCGATGCCACCATCGTGTTTGTGGCATTGCCGCAGATTGGCACGCACCTGGACTTTTCCGCCCAGCAATTGCAGTGGGTGGTCAGCGCCTACAGCGTGGCGTTCGGCGGTTTCCTGTTGCTGGGCGGGCGGGCCACGGATTTGCTCGGCAAGCGCCGCTTGTACCGGACGGGGCAGGCGTTGTACGCGCTGGCGTCCCTGGCCGCCGTACTGGGTGGCAGCGCGGTGTTGCTGGTGCTGGCGCGGGCGGTACAGGGCGTGGGCGGGGCGCTGTTGTTTCCGGCGACCCTGGCGTTGATCAACACCCACTACGCCGAAGGGCCTGAGCGTAACCGTGCGTTTGCGGTGTGGAGTGCGGCGTCGGCGGCGGGCCTGGCGCTCGGCGCTTTGCTGGGCGGCGTGTTGACCCAGGTGTGGGGCTGGGAGGCGGTGTTCCTGGTGAACGTGCCATTGGCCGGTGGCTGCGCCTGGGCGGCCCGTTACTGGATTCCTGCCGACGGCGAGCGGGCCGTCGGGCGCAACTTTGATATCAGTGGCGCGCTGACCGTGACCGTTGGCGGCACCTTGCTGGTGTTTGCTCTGGTGCAAGGCCCGGAATGGGGCTGGACGGCGCCGTCTACCCTCGGCTGCATCACCCTGGCGGTGGCGCTGCTGGGGCTGTTCGCCTGGATCGAACACCGCGGGCGTGACCCGCTGATGCCGCTGCGGCTGTTGGCCTACCGCGAACTGCGCATGGCCATGGTGCTGACGGCGGTGTTCATGAGCAGCTTTGGCGTGCAGTACTACTTTCTGGCGCTGTATTACCAGCAGGTCTACGGCTACAGCGTGTTGCAGGCGGGCCTGGCGTTTTTGCCGGCGACCCTGGTGTGTACGTTCGGCATCTGGCTGGCGGAGCGTTCGCTGGCCAGGATCGGACTGCGCAATACCTTGGTCAGCGGGCAATTGGCGGGGGCCGTGGGCATTGCGCTGGTGTGCTGGGCATTACCGACGGGCGTGGGATTCTGGTCGCTGCTGCCGGGGATTTTTATCTTGAGCATTGGCCAGGGCATGACGTGGACGGCGATGTGGGTGGCGGCCGGCCTCGGTATTCGTCCTGGTGAGCAGGGCGTGGCGGCGGGGATGGCGTCCACCAGCCAGCAGATTGGCGGGGCGCTGGGGTTGGCGGTGTTAGTGTCGGTGGCCAATGCCGGTGGAATTGAGCTGGCGTTGTGGTTGAGTGCGGGGATTGCGCTGGTGGGGGCGGTGGTGGCGGTTGGGTTCAAAGAACGCGGTGCTGAGTCGAACTCAATTCCAGAGACAACCTAAATCCAATGTGGGAGCGGGCTTGCTCGCGAAGGCGGTGGTTCAGATAAATCAATGGTGACTGACACTCCGCTTTCGCGAGCAAGCCCGCTCCCACATTTTTGATCGCATTTGCAAATTGAAGCTTCAGCGCCCCAGCATCTTCACCCAACGCGACGGCGGCATGCCATAGGTGCTGCGAAACTGCCGGGTCATATGGCTCTGGTCAGTAAACCCCGCCGTCATCGCCGCATTCACCAACGATTGGCCCTGGGCCAGCAGGCTGCGCACCAGGTCCAGCCGACGCATGGTCAGGTAACGGTAGGGGCTGGTGCCGAACAACAAGCGGAAATCCCGCGACAACGCCCAGCGGTCGCGGCCGGCGTGGTCGGCCATTTCGTCCAGGGTGATGCTGCGGCCCAGGGCGCTGTGGATAAATTCCCGCGCGCGCTCGGCGGCGATGTAGTCGAAGCTCTTGCGGCTGGTGATCACCCCGCTGGCATCGCTCAGGGCTTGCGCCACGTCATACATCGCGTCCTGTTCCTGCAGCGGGTCGATCGGGCAGTCCAGGCTTTGCAGCAGCACTTCGCTGGCGCGGAACAGGCGCGGGTCGGTGGTATGGCCGCAGGGAATGAACGGCAATGGCTTGCCGCCGAGGATCTGTTGGATCAGCGCCGGCTCCACATAGATCATGCGGTAGCGGAAGCCTTCCTCGCTGCTGGCGCGGCCGTCGTGGGTTTCGTCGGGATGTATCACCATGGTCGTGCCGGGCAGGCTGTGGGTCATGCAGCCGCGATAATGAAAACTCTGCACGCCGAACAACGTACGGCCGATGGCGTAGGTGTCATGGCGATGCGGGTCGAACGCGAAGCCGGCAAAGTACGCCTCGATGCGGTCCATGCCGCTGGCATGCGGGGCGCGGTGCATCCAGTCGAGGGGGGAGATGGGATTGCCCATGGTGGCTTGTCACACAGTGAGGTGGAAACACGTTAACCGAGTCTGCGCTCCCAGTCTGCCGGGGTCTTGTACGATTGTGCAAGACAGGGGCGAGGCCTATGATCGCCGTTCGTGCCTTGCGCTGATGGAGTCGCCCCTATGGATTTTCTCAACCCCGCCTATGTGGCGCCCCTGGTCTCGCTGGCGCTGCTGTGGACCGTGGCAGTGGTGACGCCAGGGCCGAATTTTTTCAATACCGCGCAGTTGGCCGCCAGTTGCTCGCGCCGCCATGGCGTGGTGGCATCGGCGGGCGTGGCCACCGGTACGATCCTGTGGGGGCTCGCGGGTGGCCTGGGCATCAAGTCGCTGTTTACCGCCGCACCGATGCTGTACCTGGCGTTCAAGATCATCGGTGGCTGCTACCTGATCTACCTCGGCTTGAAACTGTTCAAGCGCTCGGCGCCGGCCATGGGCCAGAACCTGCTGCCGGACGAGCCTCGACGCTCGCTGTTCTCCGCATGGCGCCTGGGGTTGCTGGGCAATCTGTCCAATCCCAAGGCCGCGTTGTTTGTCGCCACCATCTTCGCGTCCACCATGCCGCCTTCGCCGTCGCCGATGCTGTTGACCCTGGCGGTGCTGACCATGGCCACCTTGTCCTTCAGTTGGTACTCCAGCGTGGCCCTGGTGTTCTCCAGCGAGCGCATGGCCAACCTCTACGGCCGTTCGCGCAAGTGGCTCGACCGTTTTGCCGGTGGTTGCTACGTGCTGTTCGGTGCACATCTGGTAGCGAATCGCTGACGGCCCGTGGTAAGAAGCCTTACTTTCAACGGTGAGGCAGGGTCATGAGCAAGGTGCGCGTAGGGATTATTTTTGGTGGCCGTTCGGCTGAACACGAAGTCTCGCTGCAATCGGCGCGCAATATCGTCGATGCCCTCGACCGTACACGCTTCGAGCCGGTGCTGATCGGCATCGACAAGGCCGGCCACTGGCACCTTAATGACACCTCGAACTTCCTGATCAACCAGGAAAACCCGGCCTTGATCGCCCTCAACCAATCCAACCGTGAACTGGCGGTGGTGCCGGGCAAGGCCAGCCAGCAACTGGTGGAAACCTCCGGCGGCGGCCTGCTGGCCCATGTCGATGTGATCATTCCCATCGTCCACGGCTCCCTGGGCGAAGACGGTTGCCTGCAAGGCCTGCTGCGCATGGCCGATCTGCCGTTTGTCGGCTCCGACGTGCTCGGCTCAGCGGTGTGCATGGACAAGGACATCAGCAAGCGCTTGCTGCGCGACGCGGGGATTGCGGTCACGCCGTTCATTACCCTGACCCGTCGTAATGCGCCACAAACAAGCTTTGACGATGCCGTGAACAAGCTCGGCCTGCCGCTGTTCGTCAAACCGGCCAACCAGGGGTCGTCGGTGGGCGTGAGCAAAGTCGGCAGCGAAGCCGAGTACCACGCGGCAGTCGAACTGGCCCTGGGTTTCGATGAAAAAGTGCTGGTGGAATCCGCCGTCAGCGGCCGTGAAATCGAATGCGCCGTGTTGGGCAACGACAACCCCATCGCCAGCGGTTGTGGCGAGATTGTGGTGAGCAGCGGTTTCTATTCCTACGACAGCAAATACATCGACGACCAGGCTGCCCAGGTGGTGGTGCCGGCGGATATCAGTGTCGAAGCCAGCGAGCGTATCCGCCGCTTGGCCATCGAGGCGTTTGAGGTGTTGGGTTGCGCGGGGCTGGCGCGGGTCGATGTATTTTTGACCGACGACGGCGAAGTGCTGATCAACGAAATCAACTCACTGCCCGGCTTCACCCGCATCAGCATGTATCCCAAGCTGTGGCAGGCAGCGGGCATGAGCTACAGCGAACTGGTGAGTCGGTTGATCGAGTTGGCGTTGGAGCGGCATGCGGGGCGCAAGGGGTTGAAGATCAGTCGGTGATGGTTCTACGCGCAATCCACGAATACAACAACGTCCTCACCTCCTCCGGGTGGTGGGTCCTTCTGCGGTAGCTGGCAAACGCGGGCGAGGTGCAGTAAGTGCAGACCGCGCTGACCTCCACCTGCTCACGCCGAACGCCGGCCGCTTGCAACAGCATCAGCGCGTAGGCGCTCAGGTCAAACCACGCGCTGCCCGTTTGGCGCGCGTGGGGCGGTGCAATCTGGGGGGGCAGCAACGGCGCCGGTTGGGCAAGGCGCCACAAGTGACCCTGATCGGCCTGGAATTGCGCGATAAAGTCGGCGCTCACCTCATAGCAACAGGGCTTGATCGACGGGCCGATAGCCACTTGCAACTGGTCAGCGCCAATCCCGTCCTCGGCAAAACGCTGCACAGCATTGGCGATGATCCCGGCTTGCAGGCCCTTCCAGCCGCCATGCACCGCCGCCACTTTCTCACCGTTGTTGGCCGCGATAAGGATGGGCAGGCAATCGGCCGTAATCACCGCGATCGGCTGCTGCGAGCCGGTGAACACCCCGTCGGCTGGAACCGTATTGCTCAACTGATCCGCTTGCCAGTCGATCACCGCAGCACTGTGCACCTGCTTGCAGATAAACACGCCTTCCGGGCACTGCGGGTCATTGATCGTACAAAAACCATGATCGACGCCAACGAGGGCGCCGAGATTGTCTGCCTGTTGCACGGCTGTGTCTCCGTTGCTAAAAATTTCAGTCGCCGAGGGCTTCGCCTTCACGCCGAGGGTCCGCGCCGCCGCTCAGAGACACCTTGCCCTGGGCATCGCGGGTGCGCACGATGGCCTGCACGCCACTGGTCATATCGATCTCGCTGAGGGCATGGCCCTTGTCTTTCAGGGCCTGTTTCAACCCTGGGCTGAACAAGCCCGCTTCCAGTTCGGTAGCGCCATTGCGGCTGCCAAAGTTGGGCAGGTTGATGGCCGCTTGCGGGTCGAGTTGCCAGTCGAGCATTGCCACCAACGACTTGCTCACGTACTCGATGATCTGTGAGCCGCCCGGCGAGCCGACGGTGGCCAGCAACTCGCCGCTGTGGCGGTCGAACACCAGCGTCGGCGCCATGGCCGAGCGCGGGCGTTTGCCGGGTTCGACGCGGTTGGCCACCGGTTGGCCGTTTTCCTCAGGAATGAACGAGAAGTCGGTCATCTGGTTGTTGAGCAAAAAGCCCTGGACCATCACATGGGCGCCGAATGCCGCTTCGACCGTGGTGGTCATCGACACGGCGCCGCCCTGGTCGTCCACCGCGACCACTTGCGAGGTGGAGATGCGCAACGGCGAGCGGTCCGGCGCGTAGGCCACCTGGATGCCCATTGGTGTGCCGGGCTTGGCAACGCCCATGCTGCGTTCGCCGATCAAGGCGGCGCGCTTGGCCAGGTAGTCCGGTGCGACGAGACCGGCGAGCGGCACGGGGACGAAGTCGGCATCGGCCACGTACAGCGCGCGGTCGGCGAAGGCCAGGCGGCCGGCTTCGGCGAGCAGGTGCACGGCCTCGGGCGTCGGTTCCAGGCCGGCAGGCGAGGTGCTCTTCAATGGTTTCATCGGCGCGATGGCCAGTTGCGGGTTGCGCGCTTCCAGGGCCTGCAAGGTGCCGAGGATCTGCGCGATGGCGATCCCGCCCGACGACGGCGGCGGCATGCCGCACACTTTCCATTGCTTGTAGTCGGTGCACAACGGCGCACGCTCTTTGGCGCTGTAGCCCTGGAGGTCCGCCTGGGACAGGCTCCCCGCGTTGCCGTGGCCCTGTACCTTGCGCGCGATTTCAGCGGCAATCGGCCCGTGGTACAGCGCGTCTGGCCCTTCCTTGGCGATGCGTTGGAACACGGCGGCCAGCGCCGGGTTTTTCAATAGCGTGCCGGTGGCCTTGGGCGTGCCATCGGCATTCAAGAAATACGCCGCCATGTCCGGCGACTGCGGGATGTAGCGGTCAGCGGCAATCAGCGCGTGCAAGCGCGGGGAAATCGCAAAGCCCTGCTGCGATAGGCGAATCGCCGGCTCGAACAACGTGGCCCATGGCAGGCGCCCGGTCTTGTTGTGCGCCATTTCCAGCGCGCGCAACACCCCCGGCGTGCCGACGGAACGCCCGCCGATCTGCGCCTCGGCAAACCCCATCGGCGTGCCGTCGGCCCGCAGGAACAAGCGCTCGGTCGCCCCGGCCGGTGCGGTTTCGCGGCCGTCATAGGCGTGCACGTTCTGGCCGTCCCACAGCATGATGAACGCTCCGCCGCCGATGCCCGACGACTGTGGTTCCACCAGGGTCAACACGGCCTGCATCGCAATCGCCGCGTCAATCGCCGAACCGCCTTGGCGTAGCATCTCGCGCCCGGCTGCGGCGGCCAGAGGGTTGGCGGCGGCGGCCATGTGGCGTTCGGCGTGACGCAGCGTGAGGTCGCTGCGGTAGCCCGAACCCAACTCCGGTGCCGGTGGTTGTTCGGTGATTGGGCTATGGCAGGAGGCCAGGGTGAGGGCCGCAGCCAAGACCGACAACTGCCGGCGATAAATCGAAAACACGCGCTGAACTCCGTTCATTTTGAGAATGATCTGTTGTCCTTTGGGTACTGCTTTTTACAGGTAAATCGTGCCTTGCAGGTAGAGCACGGCGTTGCCCGAGATGATCACGCGGTCGCCCTGAAGCTCGCAGCGCAACTGGCCACGGCGCTTGCCGCCTTGTTCGGCGCTCAATTGCTGCTTGCCCAGGCGCTCGGCCCAGAACGGTGCCAGCGAGGTGTGGGCCGAACCGGTGACCGGGTCTTCATTGACGCCCACGTTCGGCCCGAACCAGCGCGAGACAAAATCGAACCGCGCGCTTTTGGCGGTCACGGCGATACCGCGTTTGGGCAGGCCCTTGAGGCGGGCGAAGTCCGGGGTCAGCGCGGCGATCTGGGCTTCATCGTCCACCAGCACAATGTAGTCATCGGTGCCGAAGACTTCGGCGCGCTCGATGCCCAGTGCGCTCAACATCCCCGCCGGCGGTTCGCAAGGCGCTGGGAGCTTGGCCGGGAAATCCATCGCCAGCTCGTCGCCATTGCGTGTCACACGAAGCTCGCCGCTGCGGGTGGCAAAACGCAGGACTTCGGGGGCGTTTGCGAACGTGTTGATCAACACCCAAGCGGCTGCCAGCGTGGCATGGCCGCACAGGTCCACTTCGACTTCCGGGGTAAACCAGCGCAGCTCATAGATATCGCCACGTGGCACAAAAAAAGCGGTTTCCGAGAGGTTGTTCTCGGCGGCGATGTTGTGCAGTTGCTCGGTGGGCAGCCATTCGGTCAGCGGGCAGACGGCCGCCGGGTTGCCACCGAAGGTGTGTTGGCTGAAAGCGTCGACTTGGTAGATGTCCAGTTTCATCGGGGCACTCCGTGTGGGGGAGGCTGGACACTAACAGTGGGTCAGGGGAGCGTCAAAATACAGATCGCGGTTTTTTTCGAGCGCATCTGTTGGTGTTGGTCGCAAGCGCAGCCCTTCGCCGAGTGGGCCGCAGGCGTTATTGGCCTGGGACTTTTCTGCGGGCATAAAAAAACGGCCTACCTTTCGGTAAGCCGTTTTTAGTACTTGGTGGCTACACAGGGACTTGAACCCCGGACCCCAGCATTATGAATGCTATGCTCTAACCAACTGAGCTATGTAGCCAAGTGGCGCGCATTATTCGCGGAGAACGGGAAAGCGTCAAGCGTTTATTTTAAATTTTTATCTACGCTTTCAATTGTTTAAGCGAAATAGGGCTAAACCGCGACGAGTGGTGCGGTGGGCGTGGGTGTTTCGGCAGTGAGGATTTTATCCGGGCAGCGGCAGTTTTCAGCGAGTGCGGTAGTCGAGGGCGGTGGCGGTGTGAACCGGTTGGGCAGATATCCCTGTCGCCCAACGCGTGGTCTGAGTTACGAGTTACGGGTACAGCGAGTTGTGGGTAACGCGCTTGAGCTGTTCGCGTGCCCGTGACAAGCGTGAGCGAACGGTGCCGATCGGAATGTCCAGCACGTCGGCGGTGTCCTGGTAGCTGCCGTCGGTTTCCAGCGATGCATACAGGGTTTTACGCATTTCCTGCGGTAGCAGGTCGATGGCATTTAAGGTTTTCTCCAAGCGGCGGTTGATCTCGAATTCCCAGTCCAGGTTGCGGCTGTCCTCCTGGCCATGCCACAGCGCTTCATCGAACTCGCAATGGATCGGCTTGGCAAACATGCGTCGGAAATGGTTGCGGATCAGGTTCTGCGCGATGCCGCACATCCATGTACTGAGGGTTGCCTGGCCGCTGAAGCGCTCCCTGTTGCGCCAGGCCTCCAGGTAGGTCAGTTGTAGAAGATCATCCGCATCTTCGGGGTTGAGCACGCGCTTGTGGATGAAACGGCGCAGCTTTTTTTGCTGCTCGTCCGTGAGTTGAAGCATGAATTGAGGCGAGCTGCCAACAAGGTGAACCAACGCTTCGATAGGGATACTCATGATTTTTTCCTCAGGGTAGGCGCTGTCGAAATGGTTTCGACGGGAACCTCGTTTGCACTGGTTGTGCCAAGGAAAATAATTTCTTAACTTATTGATTTATGAGTATAAATATCTTGAATTGACAGGATTTTGTGCGGCTATTTGCATAGGCCGTGAGAAGCGAGTGCAAGTCTTTTCAATTTAGCTGTACGAATGCTTTCGATGGAACCAGATCGGCAGGCCTTGCCACACAGGGAAACACTCTTCTTGTTCAGGTCTGTCCATGAAAGTTGAACTCTCCTCCGATGTGCAAAGGGCCCAATCCCTGGATCAGCCTGCCGCCAGTCAGCCACCAACGCCCCAGCCCGTTCATGGCACGGAAGAACTTGCTCATCTGTTCAGCCTGGAAGTTGCAAACAATAGCCAGCCGCTGAGCCAGCGAGCGATGAGCCTGCGGGTTATCCCAGTCGAGAATATGGCGGAGCTTTATCGTCAGTTGGGTCATCCGGCCAAAAAGACCTTGGCAATGATTTCGCTGATGGTCAGGGAGGCATTAAGGCAGCGGGTCGGAGTGGGAGAATTGTTGAATCTCTCCGAAGGCGACCCTGCACGTGCATTCGTGGTGCTTCAGTATGTGGTTGCCCAGCCAGGCGCTGAGGCGCGCACTTATGTGGACACCCGTGAGGGTACTCAAGTTGAAGTGTCCTTGGCTGACATGGCGCGGCGTGCCATTGCCGAGTTGGATGTACGTTACAAGCGGGAGATCCAGGCCGGCCTGAACACCGCCGGGGCGTTGCTGGCGTCTGCTATCGATCCACAGGAGCGTCAGGCGCTACGTACGCTCTACTACACCAATGTGGTCACGCGACAATCGTTGGCGACAATGATGCATTCGCTGCTGGGCCTGTACGGTGGCGAGCGGTTTGCCGAGGGCCTCAACGTGATGCGAAAGGCTTTGGCGGATGATATCGCGGCCAAGGTGTCGTCAATGCCCACCCCTCTGTTGCGAACCTTGTTGCTGGGGCTGAAAAGCTGTGGGCAGTTGGGTGGGGTGCTCGCAGGGTGTCACGGGTTGCTTCAACGCCTTGGCCTCGATCATGACGCGGTCGTTCTGCTGCAGCGCCTCTTGGGGGTCGCGGGCAGCGGTATTGCCGCTGCCGAGATCCTTCGGCTCGGGGCTGATTTGCAGGGAGGTTCAAAGTTGCAGCAATTGTTGGCCCTCAATGCGCTTTACCCGTTGCTCCGGCAGATGCCCTTGGCGTTATGGCTCGATGGTCGTGTACGTGAGGAAGCCTTGCGTGGCTTCCTGTCGGTGATAGGGGAGCTGGACCGGGTTACACGTAATCCTGCACACTATTCAAGTGTGCTGGGGGCCTCGGCGTGACAGTACTTTCGGTCATCAATCGCTTGTTGCTCAAGGTGGCTCAGCGCGCCGAAGTGCTGGGCGCCGTGGTGGTGATGGCCATTGTGTTTATCTTTATCGTGCCGCTGCCCACCTGGCTGGTGGACATTCTGATCGCGCTCAATATCTGCATCTCCTGCCTGTTGATCGTGTTGGCGCTTTACCTTCCGGGGCCCTTGGCGTTCTCATCGTTCCCGTCGATCCTGCTGTTGACCACCATGTTTCGCCTGGCACTCTCAATTGCGACGACGCGCTTGATCCTGCTGGAGCAGGATGCCGGTGACATCGTCGAGGCCTTCGGCAATTTTGTGGTCGGCGGCAATCTCGCCGTGGGGATGGTGATCTTCCTGATCCTGACCCTGGTCAATTTTCTGGTGATCACCAAAGGTTCGGAGCGGGTGGCTGAAGTGGCGGCGCGTTTCAGCCTGGATGCGATGCCTGGCAAGCAGATGTCCATTGACAGTGACTTGCGTGCCGGCTTGATCGACGGCACGCAAGCACGGGACAAACGAGAGCAGTTGTCCCGTGAGAGTCAATTGTTCGGGGCTATGGACGGGGCCATGAAGTTCGTCAAGGGGGATGCCATCGCGGGCTTGATCATCGTCGTGGTCAACCTGCTGGGCGGGTTCACCACGGGCATGTTCCAGCACGGCTTGAGCGCTGCCGATTCAATGGCGCTGTACTCGGTACTGACCATTGGCGACGGCCTGATTGCGCAGATCCCGGCGCTGCTGATCTCCCTCACCGCTGGCATGATCATTACCCGTGTAGCGCCGGACGGACGCAGGGGCGTCACCAATATGGGCGCCGAAATTGCTCGGCAGATGACCAGCGAGCCCAAGAGCTGGATGATCGCTTCGGTGGGGATGCTCGCCTTCGCTGCGGTGCCTGGCATGCCTACTGGGGTGTTTGTCCTGATAGCGTTGGTCACCGGCAGCCTGGGCTATTACCTGATGCGTCAGCGCCAACGGCAGGAACAACCCCAGGCTCAAGCCGCAGAGGCGGTGCGCCCCGAAGAGAACGGTCGTGAGGACTTGCGTGGGTTTGACCCTTCGAGGCCGTACCTGCTGCAGTTCTCTCCAGTGCTGCGAGGCACGCCCGAGGTGACGGATCTTATCCACGCGATTCGCCAGGCGCGAAATGCGCTGGTGGCCAATATTGGGCTGACATTACCGCCATTCGAGGTGGAGCTTGATGATGCGCTGGCCGCCGATGAAATGCGCTTTTGTGTGCATGAGGTGCCAATGATCAAGGCATCGGTTGTCAGCCAGGTCGCGGTTGAACGCAAGGCGCTGACAGTTGAGCCTGCGCATGCCATACCTGGGTTGGCGGAGCGCGATGAGCAGGCGTGGGTCTGGCTGGAGCCGGATGATCCGTTGCTCGATGATCCTCAGTTGGAGCGCTTCACCTCTGCGAGCCTGATCGTTGGGCGCATGAAGCAGGCGATGCTGTTCAGCGGGCCGCAGTTTCTGGGGGTCCAGGAGAGCAAGTCGATCCTCGGTTGGCTGGAGAAAAACCAGTCGGAACTGGTTCAGGAGCTTCAGCGGATCATGCCTCTGTCGCGGTTTTCGGCGGTGTTGCAGCGCCTGGCAAGCGAAGGGGTGCCGTTACGGGCGGTGCGGCTGATTGTCGAGTCACTGATCGAGTACGGTCAGCATGAGCGTGAACCTGACGCGTTGGCCGACTACGCGCGCATTGCGCTCAAGGCTCAGATTTACCATCAATACAGCGAAGCCGATGGCCTGCATGCCTGGCTGCTGTCGCCACAGACTGAAAATATCCTGCGCGAGGCGCTGCGCCAGACCCAGACCGGGGTGTTCTTCGCACTCGACGACGAGCACAGCGCAACACTGATCAGCCTGCTCAACCGAGCCTTCTCCATACGGCCCAAACTCAAGAGCGTGATGTTGGTTGCGCAGGATTTGCGCAGCCCTTTGCGCACCTTGTTGCTGGAAGAATTCAACCACGTACCGGTGCTGTCCTTTGCCGAGCTGAGCAGCACCTCAAAGGTCAAAGTGCTGGGGCGCTTCGACTTGGCTCAGGATGAGTTGATGCACGGTGCGGTGGCATGAGGACTGGATGATGTTCGAGTTGCGAGTGCTTGATGGGCTGCATCAGGGGGCGGCGTTACCCTTGTTTGGGGAGCAGTGGAGCATAGGGGCACATACCAATGCAGACCTGGTACTGAGTGATCCCGGTATTGCCGAGCAGCATGCGTGGCTGCGGCTCATCGACGCCAACTGGTCGGTGCAGGCCGAGGCTGGGTTGCTACACGGGGCTGATGGTCAGGTACTGGCTCAGATCGCGTGCCTGGCGCTCAATGCAGTGTTTTGGTTGGGTAGCGTGCGGCTGTGTGTCAGCGTGGCCGATGAACCTTGGCCCCAATCGCCGGCCCCGGCCCCGGCATCGTCGCCGGTGTTGAATGAGCCGGCGAGAGGGCTCACGTTTTCGACTATCCCCCACTTCCAACAAAAGCGCCTGATTAGCATGGTATTGGCGATTACTGTCATCTTCATCGTGGTGGGCATGGCGTCCACCGGGGAGCCTGAGGCCAAGGCTTCTCTGATGCCGCCGGTGGCGCAGAAGCAGGAGCTCGCCTCACCGTTCGAGGTGCGCCAACAGCTGTTGAAGATGCTCAACGAACGCGAGCTGAGGCAACGCGTCAACTTGCAGGTGATCAATGGACAGGTCGCGCTCGACGGCGATGTATCACAGGATGATGTAGAGCTGGTCGCGCGCATGCTCAGTCGTTTTGGCGAACAATTCGACAGCGCGGTTCCGGTGATCAGCCGTGTGCGTGTGCGCGACGCGAGCCTGCCGTTCAAGATTGTGCAGATCGTGGGCGGGCCCAATGGCCATGTGGTCCTGGAAGAGGGCGGCCGGCTGTTTGTCGGCGATGAAGTGGATGGCCTGCGCCTGGTGCTGATCGACAACAGCAAAGTGGTGTTCGACGGCGCGCAGCGTTATGAGGTGCGCTGGTGAGCATGGAAATGCAAGCACGTCTGGACGCTTGGCAGCAGCGTCAGGCCCAGTTGTTGGCCTCTTTTGCGCCCGTGACAATGCGTGGGCGCATCCAGCGCGTTAATGGCATGTTGCTGCAGTGTCGACTGCCTCAGGCGCGTATCGGGGATCTGTGCCAGGTTGAGAAAAAGCCAGGGGACTACATGCTCGCCGAGATCATCGGTTTTGATCAGCAGGATGCCGTGCTCAGTGCCTTGGGCAACTTGGAAGGCGTGCGGGTGGGGGCGGGTGTAGAGCGCCTGGGGGTCTCTCATCGGGTGCAGGTCAGCGAAGCGTTGCTGGGTCAGGTTCTGGATGGTTTCGGGCGCCCGATCACGGGAGAGGGCCCCAGCGCGTTTGTCGAAGCCGACTTGCCCGATACCAGCGCGGTGCTATGTGAAGCGCCATTGCCTACCGAGCGACCCCGGATCCATCGCGCGCTCGCTACCGGGGTGCGTTCGATCGACGGTCTGCTGACGCTCGGCGAAGGCCAGCGTGTGGGCCTGTTCGCCGGGGCGGGTTGCGGCAAGACCACCCTGTTGGCCGAGATCGCTCGCAACGTCGAGTGCGACGTCATCGTGTTCGGTTTGATCGGTGAGCGGGGCCGCGAGCTACGTGAGTTTCTCGATCATGAGTTAGATGAACAGCTGCGCTCCAAGGCAGTGCTGGTGTGTGCCACGTCTGATCGTTCCAGCATGGAGCGGGCCCGTGCGGCATTTACGGCGACCGCACTGGCCGAAGGTTTTCGCCGCAAAGGGCAGCGCGTGTTGCTGCTGATCGACTCACTGACCCGTTTTGCCAGGGCCCAGCGCGAAATTGGCCTGGCCGCCGGTGAACCCCTCGGTCGCGGCGGCTTGCCGCCTTCGGTCTACAGCCTGCTACCGCGACTGGTAGAACGCGCTGGGTTGACTCGTGAGGGTGTGATCACGGCGATCTATACGGTGCTGATCGAGCAGGACTCCATGAACGACCCGGTGGCTGACGAAGTTCGTTCGCTGCTCGACGGTCATATCGTGCTGTCCCGCAAGTTGGCCGAGCGCGGGCACTACCCGGCGGTGGATGTACTGGCGAGCTTGTCGCGGATCCTGAGCAACGTCGCCGAGCCTGCGGATATCCAGGCGGGTACAGCGTTGCGACGGTTGTTATCGGCTTATCAACAGATTGAACTGATGCTCAAGCTGGGGGAATACCAGCCAGGGAGTGATGCGTTGACCGACCTGGCAGTCGACAGTCGCCAGGCCGTCGATGGTTTCCTGCGCCAGGACTTGCGTGAGCCTTCGCTGATGGCTACGACGTTGGAACAACTCAAGGGGCTGACCGCCTATGTCCCATTCTGACGAGTTGCTCGGTGAAGTCGATACGCTGCGACGCCTGCGCCGGCACCGGGCAGACCGGGCCGAGCGTGCCCTGCGTGAAGCGAAGCGGGACCAGCAGGCCCTTCTTACGCATATTCAGCGGGCCCAGGACGCCCTTGAGCAAACCCGGCAAGAAGAGACCCGGCAGGGTGCTCGGTTGCTCAACCAGCACCAGGGCCAGGTACTGAGCCTGCAGGCGCTGAAAGCCTGGGGTGCGCAGGAGCGTGGCTTGTCTGCCAATACCCGACGGGAGGTTGGGGAGTTGGAGGTTTTGCAGGGCCAGCAAGAACAGAAGCAGAATCGCGTCGGCAGTGCCCAGAGACAGGTCACTGAATGCCTGCGACAAGTGGAAAAGCTACAGGAATTATCCCTTTTACTGACGGAGGAGCGGATATGACTCAGGTCTCAAATAAGCCTGCTGAGCGTCCTCGTGTGCGTGAGCAACGGGATGAACGTGAGCCGGGAGCTGGAAACGTAATACCAGGGGAGTCGATGCGATTGTTCAACCAGTTGTGGTCCGATGACGGTGGGGGCTCAGGTACGGGGTACTCCCTGCTGAAATCTACGGCGTTGGGCAGTGCAGTGATGATCGAGGCGCTTGCCGAGCAACTGGCGCCTCGCCTCCAGGGTGCTTCGCAGTGGCCGCTTCAAGCCGTGTTGTACTTGCCTCGCCTTGGGCGAATCAATGCCTGTGTGCGCCGCGAGCAGAGCCATTGGGGTATCGACCTGGAGGCACAAGAGGAGGCTACGACGCGCTGGCTCAGCGGTCTGCGGCAACAGTGCGAGGACCGCTTCGCACTCAGGCTGGGGCAGCCGGTCAGTCTGTTTCTGTCCGATGCCGGCCGCGCATGATAGTGCCGTTTCTGACATTACCTTCGGTCAATGGAAACACCGTTGTTGCACGACGACGGCTGGGACGTGGCCTGTGCCTGGCATTTCAGGTGGCTGGGCAGAGCGGTCAGCTGCGCCTCGAGCCCGGACCGGCCCCAGCACGGGGTGAGGTGGCGTGCTTCGAGACGGTGTGTGGCGTTCTGGCGTTTGCCGAGGCCGGGCCGCTGCTCAGCCTGCTCGGTGAGTGTCCTGTAACGCTGGCCCCGTCGGGCAACGACCCGGACTCCTGGCTTTGGGCGTTGTTTCACCATCACCTGAGTTCCCAGATAAAAAAACTGCTGGGTTATGTGCGATTGCTGGAGGCAGCCCCACCCAGGACGTTTGGCTGTCGGCTCCGCGTGACCCTTGGGGAGTCCCGTATCGAGGGGTATCTATGGGCAACCCCCGAGAGCTTCCTGGCGTTATGTGACGCCGGGCCATGGCGGGCCACGGCCGGGCCATGGCCCGCCTCGTTTCGGTTGGCGGTTGCAGTGCCCCTTGGGCGTTTGCAGCTACCGACCGCGCAAACATGCAGCCTGCGGGCTGGGGATGTGCTGGTGCCTGAGCAGGCCTTTTTTCAAGCCCAGGGCCGAGGCTATGTACAGGTTGGCAAGCGGCGACTGCAGGGATGCATTGACGATAGCAGCGGGCTGTTGTGCCTGACCCTTACTTCAATCGAGGATACGTCTGTGGACGAAGAATTCATGGCCCCCCACTACGCAGGGGAGGAGGACGATGAGCCGGTGGTGGATGTATTCGGCCACGAACCATTCGATGAGCTGAGCATGGCGCTGAACATCCGCTGCGGCACGTTGAACCTGACCCTGGGCGAGTTACGCAACCTCGCGCCGGGCGCGGTGTTGGGCATTGGCGGGTACGCGCCAGGCATGGCAGGCCTTTACTACGGTGACCGACCGATTGGCGAGGGACAGTTGGTGGAAGTCGATGGGCGCCTGGGGTTGCAACTGTCCCGCGTGATGTTCAGCCGATGATACTGCAGGGGTTGGACCCCTTGGTCCTGGCCGTATTCCTGGCGTCATTGTCGTTGATGCCCATGCTGTTGATCGTCTGCACGGCGTTCCTGAAGATCGTGATTGTGCTGATGATCACCCGAAACGCCATTGGTGTGCAGCAGGTGCCGCCGAGCATGGCTATCTATGGCATCGCGCTAGCTGCCACGCTATTCATCATGGCACCGGTGGGGTATGAAATCGCCGAGAGCGTCAAAGCTTCGCCGCTTGACCTGAGCAACGTACAAACGCTCCTGCAGACGGGAAATGAAGCCATCAAGCCGTTGCGTGCCTTCATGTTGCGCAACATCGACGCGAATGTGCTCACACATTTGCTGGAAAACACCGCACGCCTGTGGCCCGCCCAGATGGCCCAGGATGTGCAACGCGAAGACTTGATCCTGTTGATCCCGGCGTTTGTACTTTCGCAGCTGCAGGCGGGGTTCGAGATCGGCTTCCTGATCTATATCCCCTTCATCGTCATCGACTTGATTGTCTCCAACCTGCTGTTGGCGCTGGGCATGCAAATGGTTTCGCCGATGACCATTTCCCTGCCGCTCAAATTACTGTTGTTCGTGATGGTGTCCGGTTGGTCGCGGTTGCTCGACAGTTTGTTCCTCTCCTATCTCTGAGTGGCTTATGGAACCCATCGTGCTATTCAAGCAAGGCATGTTGCTGGTGGTCGTGCTGTCGGCACCGCCGTTGATCGTGGCGGTGGTCGTAGGCGTGATGACCTCTCTGGTGCAGGCGCTGATGCAGGTGCAAGACCAGACGCTGCCCTTCGGCATCAAGTTGGTGGCGGTGGGGATCACGTTGATCATGACCGGCCGCTGGATTGGCGTGGAGTTGATTCAACTGATCAACCTGACCTTTGACATGATCGGCCGATCGGCCCTCAACTGAGACCCTGCCCTTGCTGCTCTATCTCGAGTACTTGCCCAGCCTGCTGATCGGCATGGCGCGTATCTACCCCTGTGGCATCCTGGTGGCGGCATTCTGTTTTCAGCATATACGGGGCATGCCGCGACATACCATCGTGATGGTCTTGGCATTGATGCCTGCTCCGGGTATTCATGCTGCGTTGGCAGGCCAGGATTACTCCGCGCTGCTGCTGGTAGCGATGATCTTCAAGGAGGTGGCGCTGGGGCTTCTATTGGGCGTTCTGCTAGCGATGCCGTTCTGGATGTTTGAGTCAGTGGGGGCGCTGCTGGATAACCAGCGCGGCGCCTTGGCCGGTGGTCAGCTCAACCCGTCGTTGGGCCCGGATGCGACGCCGATCGGGCACTTGTTCAAGCAGCTGGCGATTTTCCTGCTGATGGTGAGCCTGGGGTTGGGCACGTTGACCCAAGTGATCTGGGACAGTTACCTGATCTGGCCTCCCACTGCCTGGTTCCCGCTGCCGGCGGCGAATGGAATGAGCGTGTTTATCGACGTGTTGGGCGATACCTTTATGCACATGATGCTTTACGCCGCGCCGTTTATCGCATTGCTGTTGTTGCTGGAGTTCGGTGTCGCGCTGCTGGGGGTCTACAGCCAGCAGTTACAAGTGAGTACGCTGGCGCCACCGATCAAAAGCCTGGCGGGGATCGGTATTCTCTTGCTCTACTTTGCGTTGTTGCAGGACCTGATCGTCGGGCGCATGGGGCTTCTGAGCGATCTTAAACATTCGCTGGGCCAGTTGATCAAGGTCGCCATCCCATGAGCGATTCCGGCGAAAAAAAACACCCGGCGTCAGCCAAGAAACTGCGTGACCAACGCAAGAAAGGCCAGGTCGCCCAAAGCCAGGATGTGGCAAAGCTCCTGGCATTGGCGGCCATCAGCGAGATTGCGTTATTCACTGCCGAAACCAGCCTGCAACGCTTTCAGCAATTGATGCTGTTGCCGATGTCACGCTTGACTCAGCCCTTCGCGCGAGCGTTGGAGGAGGTGTTGCTTGAAGGGCTGGTGGTGTTTTTCTCGTTCGCCCTGTTGATGGCCGGGGTGGCGATTGCCACCAAGCTGATCAGCAGTTGGATGCAGTTCGGTTTGCTGTTTGCACCGGAGACCCTGAAGCTGGATTTCAACCGCCTCAACCCGATCAGTCAGATCAAGCAAATGTTTTCTGCCCAACAGTTGATGAACCTGCTGATGAGCATCGTGAAAGCCTGTCTTATCGCGTTGGTTCTGTATGTGGTGATCTGGCCTTCATTGGGTACGCTGATCAACTTGGCGACCAGTGATCTGCACAGTTACATCCTGGCGTTGATTGCGCTGTTTCGTCACCTGTTGCATGTTTGCCTGGGCATGCTGCTGGTGTTGGCGCTGATCGACCTGATCATGGTGAAGCATTTTTTCGCCAAGCGGATGCGCATGACCCAGGTAGAGGTCATCAAAGAGTACAAGGACATGGAAGGCGACCCCCACGTCAAGGGGCAGCGGCGCTCGCTGGCCCAACAATTGGCCCAGGAGGAACCCAAGGTCAAGTTGCCCAAGCTGGAGGAGTCCGACATGCTGGTGATCAACCCGACGCACTTTGCTGTCGCCTTGTATTTCCGCCCTGGTAAAACACCGCTGCCGTTGCTGGTCAGCAAAGGCACGGATGACGAAGCTCGCAAGTTGATCCAGCGTGCCAAGGCGGCTGATGTGCCAGTGATCCAATGTGTATGGCTGGCCCGCACGATCTACACGAAGAAGTTGGGAGCAAGCATCCCCCGCGAGACCCTGCAGGCGGTGGCGCTGATTTACCGCACCTTGCGTGAGCTTGATGATGAAGCCAAGCGCGAGACCCTGGAACTGCCGGAGCTTGAGCAGCGTTGATCAGTGGTTTGAAACCACGTCCAGGGCATGCAGCAGGGCCAGTGAGAGCATTTGGCTGAGCGTCCTGTCCAACGTGCTGTTGCTTGCAGGTAATGCGTGCCAGATCACCAGCATGTCCTGAGCGTCGAGGTAGACAAAACAACCATCGAATGCCAACGCCTGTTCAAAGCGCCGTTCTAGAATTCGTTGCAATTGCCCGGCCTGCAACGCTTCGCGGGCGACGTGCAAGGCAAGTCCCGGGCGGTTTCCTGCGCGCTCTGCACGCACTTGGATTCCGGGGGCGAGGGGCAGATGAGCGGCAGTGCCACTCACCAGCCTCTCCAGAAACGCCTGGCGTTGATCGTCGGGCATTTTCTGGCTTCTCATCGTTCCAGCGACACTGTCTGGTAGTCCGACCGCTCGCCAGCGGGGCCGGGCTCGATGCGCATCTGTGGTGGCCACCAAATCACCATCTTGTCCTTGGTCGATTGCGGACGTGAGCAGGAATCGCCTTTGCAGGTGGGCGTGCAGCCGGTGACGAGTAACGCTGCGCCAACCAAGGTTACGAACAACAGTCTTTGTTTCATGGCATGGCCTTCTGAGCGGGACTGATCAAGGAGGGGCGAGGCACACTGAGGTGTTCATCCTTCACCACAGGACGCATGGCGATAAATACCTCGGCTTCTTCACCTGGCTTGAGCCAGGCGCGGGGCCACAGGGTGACCGCCAGCGTCTGCGAGTTGCTGCACTCTTTTTCGTCAATACGTACGTTGCGGTTGAACTGGTTGCGCAGCACCACGACGGCCACGTTGTATTCCGGGCCTGCGTACCACTGGCTGCGTTCGGTATTCAGCGCCAGCATGTCACGGGTGTTGCATAAAGTGTTCAGTCCCAGCGGCATTGGCGCCGCCTTGAAAGCCTTGGGTACTTCCCCACTGACCAGATGCGCCAATGTCGTAATGATGTCACTGCGTTTGATTACCGGCTGATGGGGCGAATAGCGTCTGGCCAGCGGCGCGAGGGCGGCCTGTAACTCGGCCTGGTCGGCTTGCGGCAAGTAGCGCGACGGGTCGTTCTGGTCGCCGATGACGCGCGGAGTGAGGATGAACAGGCGTTCACGCCGGTTGTTCTGGCGCTCGCTCGAGGAAAACAACGCTTTGCCCAGCAACGGAATATCCCCCAGCAAGGGGATTTTTTTTTGCTTGTCGGTACGTTCCGTGACGTGGAAACCTCCGACCACCAGCGAACGTTTTTCCGCCATTACGGCTTGGGTACTGACCTTGCCCCGGCGCACATCAAGGTGTTTGGGGTCTGGATTGGTTTCGTCGAAGTTGCCATCTTCAATGTCCACAGCCAAATGGATTTGATGGCCGCCGCGACTGGTGGTAACTCTGGGTACGACCTGAAAACTGGTGCCCACGATGACGGGTAAAATGGTTGCGTATTCGCTGCCGGGGGTGAGGTATTGGGTGCGGTTGAAATCGATCACCGCGGGTTGGTTCTCCAGGGTGAGTACGGAAGGGTTCGAGACCATGGTTGCCAGTCCCTTTTCTTCCAGCGCGCGGATATCGGCGTAGAAACGATCGCGGTTTTCAATCGACAACTGTGACGAGGTGCCGGGTGCCATGTTGACGCCACCCCGGAAGCGGCTGTTCTGGAAGCCCCAGTTCACTCCGAATTCGTGTAGTTGCGTACGCTCGATATCCAGAATGATTGCGTCGATCTCGATCAATTTGCGTGCAACGTCGAGTTGAGCGATCAGTTCGCGATACATGGTCTGACGTTCCGGCAGGTCATAGATCAACACCGCGTTGTTGCGAATATCGGCTTCGACGCGGATCCGGCCGGCGGGTACCGAGGCGCGTGGCGTCAGTGCCGGCGCTGTGTCCACTCTGCTATTTTCACCGAGCATTTGGCCCAGCAGCGGGTTGCCCAACCGCGGCGTATTAGGTGTGAGAGGGGCGGGTGGGGGGAGTGGGCGTTGAGTCAGTCCAGTGAGCGTCGAGCTGGAACGCGGCTCCAGCAGCCCACGTAAAATACTGGCAACGCCAGGTACGCTGAGCTTTTCTCCGCGGTAATCCACGTGGCGGTCTGCCGCATTGGCAAACTTCAGCGGGTAACTCAGCACGCTCTGTTTTTCATCTGGTGAGCGGCGCTGGCTGCTGAAATGCTTGATCTGTTCGATATAACGCTTGGGGCCGGAGACGAGTACCACACCGTCTTCCGGCAACTCTCCCCAACCGAAACGGCTATCGAGCAAACCGATGTCCGTCAGGGCCTTCTTGAGGTCCGCAATCGTCTCTGAAGAGACCTCCAGGCGCGCTGATTCCTGTTGGTCAAGTGTGCTGATGAATAGGGTGTTGTTGTAGAGATACCATTGAAAGCGATGCTCAACGGCCAGTCTGTCTAGCATGGACTGTGGGGTATTCGCGCGGATCTTACCGTTGACGTCGCCTTCCAGCAGTCCCTCGATTTGCAATTGGGTACCAAAGGTTTGGGCGAAGTCTTCGAGTACCTCGCGCAGCGGTTTGTGTTGGGCCTCGTAGGCGTAGGCGGTGTTTTTCCATTCGAGAGGGACGGCCGCTTGCGCGTATCCGCCAGAGACTAGCAGCCAGGAAAGCAAGATCGTGCCGTGCAAAGTGTGTCGTTTTTTTGAAGTGCCAGGCGAATCGAGGCGCAAGTTGCTGCGTTTGTAGGTCTTGTTATGCATAGAGTGTTCTCTGGTTAATACAGGTTCTGACGCAGCGAAGTGGGAGTGAAACTCTTCGAGTTTGCCAGGCGAGAAATCACGGCTCGCCAGGTATCACGTTGATTAAGGAGGGCTTCCAGGCAATGTTCCAAGGACGCTTGCCCCTGCTCTTCGTGAAGGCACTGAGTAAGCCAGAGAGCGCCGTCTGGCCCCATGGAAAGCGAGCCGTCGAAGTGGTTCAGGCTGGCACCTCCCAACCGCATCCACTTTTGTAGTTGCGAGGGTAACGGCGCCTGGTGAAGTTGGACTCTCAACATCAGGCATTGGGGGTGGCGCTGCAGAACAATGTTGTCGTGGTTTTCAGACAAGGAGAGGTGTTCTTTACGGCTGAGCAGCCAGCCAGTCAGCGCGTTTTGTAAGTTAAGGGACACTGTCGATAGTTGCTTTCAGCATCAGATGATTGATACGAGACCGCTCATTGAAAGCCGTCTTGGAGTGGAATATATCTGCCGTCATCTGGGTGAAAAAACGTGAATCATCCTCGGTCTCGCCAAGCGTTTTCAGGCCGTTCTGGTAGTCGTGTGCAACGCTCGTGACGCGTTTGAGAAGCCTGTCAGATAAGTCGGTGTAGAAATACATGATGCTCTCCTATTGTGTGTATTCTTGTTGTGGTTTGTTATTGCAAAATGGTTCCGCGGATAACTGGGAATTTAAAGAGCGACAGGCTCGATTTCTTTCATGATGTTTCATGTTTTGTAAAAAAAGCCTCAAGCATCGAACGCCAACTGATGACGAAATCGCCCTCATCGGTTTTCAGAACAAGCGTCTGGAGGGTGATCATGTCGTCCGGCTGGAGCTTCCATAACGCGGGTGTATTTCTGGACAGATAGTGCTCGATTTCGTCAAGTTCCAACGGGTGACAGAAGAGGGTTGCCTTGACCGCATGGACGTGGTCTGTCAGCAGTTGTTTGATCAATGCGGCGAGCCGTTTCGGCGCGGGCGTCTCTTCAAGCAGGCTACGAATGGCTTCGTTCGCCACTGAGGTCGCGTAGTGTTCAAGGCTTTGGCACATTGCCAGGCGGTCACTTTCCCAGCGCCTGAGTTGGGCATCTGCGCGTTTCCACATCTCGAGCGCTGCCTGCTCCAGCAGTTCCTTGTGCTTTATTTCTGCCTGATGCAACAACTCTTTTGATTGGGTATTTGCGCGATTTATCACGTCTTTTGCTTGGGTGAAGTCTGCAAGCGTTTCTCGTGTTATCAGGGGGCCCGAAAGGTTACGTGCGCTCTCGTGCAATTCGATTCTATGCTTGCAAAGCATTCCCGTTTCTCCATTCCTGTTGGCCCGGATTCTTGTTATCACCTGCGATGGTTCGCCACACGACGGCTTGCCAGAGCGTGTCTAGTTGACTGGGCCGGTTCCCGGGTTCAATCGTTTTTTCTTCTATTTCCCGTACCGGCTCACAGGGAAAGCGCAACCGCAGGCGCTGCCACGTGAGAGGGTCTACCCATGAGCGTAGTGATCGCAGCGGGTTCTCTTCGGCGACTCGTATTTCGTGGGGCAATGCTCGGGATAAGCGCACGCACCACAAGTAATGGCTTTCACTCAATTGAGTGGTGGTGTCAGGGTTGAGGATGTTGTGAATCAGCGCGAGGATCAGGTTGAGCTGCTCAGTGGAGGCAAGGGCAATCTGCAGCACGGTAGAGTGGGCGCGCGGAGGCAGGCACGGGGTGATACCGTTGATGGCGATTGCTGCCAAGCCGTTGGTGCGATAAAGCGCATTGATTGCGGGGTCGGTTCGCCAATCTGCATGCGAGTGTTTCCAGGGATACGCCCACCACCGGGCCCATGCCAGTTGCTCGCTCATCGCGTGTGCGGGATCAGGCGACATGGGGTGGGGTTATTGAGTCATTATCGACAGACAGCTTCTGCAATCGCTGCTGTTGTCGGACGAGCAGTAACATCGCCCCCACCACCGATAGCACTAAACCGATCACTGAGAGTAGTGCGCATACGCGCCAAAAACCAAGGTCGTCCCCGGGGACAAGGAAAGGGCCGAAATACATCAGGTTCTGTTTTTCCTGATAAGCCGCAGCGGGTACGAATATGACTGCAAGCTTTTGCGGGTTATCAGCCACCGTCGTCATGCCCGGGATACTGCTGGACACCATTCGGCGAACACGTGCGAGGATGTTGTCCGGGTCCAGCCGATGATCATGCTTGATGAATACAGAGGCCGAAGCGGGTTGGATTGGTTCTCCTGGCGCTATGCGTTCGGGCAGCACGACGTGAACCCGAGCAATAATGACGCCGTCAATATTCGATAGGGTTGCTTCAAGCTCCTGGGACAATGCGTAGATATAGCGGGCACGCTCTTCAAGCGGTGTTGAGATGACCCCTTCCTTTCGGAAAGTGTCGCCCAAAGTGGCGCGGGATACTCTGGGAAGGCCCACAGCCTCTAAGGTGCGCACTGCGCGACCAATGTCGGCGGCATTGACCACAATCACTACGCCGTCTTTTGCGGGCACTTTTTGCGCACGAATATGCTTGTCCGCAAGCTCCGCAACGACCTCATTGGCCTCTTGCTCGGACAGTTGACGATGTAGTTCAGCACGATCGCTGCACCCGGCCAATATGACAGTTAGCGAGAGGGCAAAGGCGATAGAGAGGAGAGAGGTCATGTTGGCTTACTGAAGGTTGCAGATTTTATCTATGCACTGAGCGGTCTTGCCAATGGTCTTGACCAATACATGAGACGTCAACAGTGTGGTGGAGAAGTGAGTCGTGTATTTGTGCATTGCGTCGTTCCCCTTGTTTTTGCTGAACGCCAGCAGGCTTGTGGACAGGTCATTGGTTGAGTTGATGAGGTAGCCTGATGCTTGTGCCAACAGGCCGGGGATTTGTACTCGAGAGGACGTATTTATCGACCGGGCTGGCCCATCCAGTTGGGATGCGAAAAAACTCACATCGACGGCTGATGCTGATGCTGATGCTGATGGTGCGCCATCAGATGACGATGAGGAGGGTTGCTCAGAAGAAGGTATTATTTCCAGCAGCATGTAAGACCTCCTGGTGCAGCAAGTGGCGAGAAGTTAAATGACGACTTCGCTCTTCAATAAACCTCCCCGATAAATATATCGGGGAGGTGTTTTTTTTATTGGTAGGCATTCATGGCTTGCTTATCCCACGATGCTTTTTTTGCCTCTAATGTTTCTTTCATGCTTTCCAGATGCTCTGCTTCCGTCTCCGCTTTGATGCGATCTCGTTCTGAGTCGTAATTCGAAGCTGGAAGAGTCGGGGGATTTCCAATTGGTCCGATAGCCATATCTTTTCTCCACTTTGAATCTACAGAGGTTATTAGGGCGGCGAAGGCTTTGATGTTTATCCCATTAGGAATGGTCAATGCTGAATACCAAAGCCCTTGCCGTACTATGAGTGGTCAGCCGGTGCTGAGTGGTTCATTTGTTGCTGGGATTGAATATTTCAATTTGTGTCATTGGGGTGATCAGGCTTTTTTGTCCGCGTTGTATGCTGAGTTGTTTCATTCGGTAGTAAAGCGTGCGGCGTCCAATGTCCAACTCGATCGCCACCCTGTCGATATCATGGTTGTGGCGCAACAGCGACTCCTCAATCAGCGATTTTTCGATCTGTTGCAAGCGTTCCTTCAATGTCAAATCGCTGTTTGAAGGGGGGCTCACTGAGGCCGTAAGTGGTGGTAGGCCTAACACGAATCGCTTTGCTGTCGAGCGCAATTCGCGGACATTTCCGTGCCAAGCGTGGCACAGCAGTTGCTGCAGTAACTTGCTCGAAGGTTGAGGCGCAGGGCACTTAAAATGTTCAGCTTCTTGCTGAATCATTTCCAGGAAGAGCGGGACGATGCGCTCGCGTCGGTTTCTTAGGGCCGGAAGTTGGATATGGACGACATTCAGGCGAAAGTACAAGTCGCGCCTGAACGTGCCTTGCTCGACCATCGCGTGCAGCGAGTGTTGGGCCGATGCAATGACGCGCATATCGACGGGGATGAAGCGGGTCGATCCTAGGCGCTCCACGCCGCGCGACTCCAGCACCCGTAATAGCTTGGCTTGCAGGGGCAGCGGCATGCTGTCGATTTCATCCAGGTATAGAGTGCCCAGGTGAGCCGCCTCCACGAACCCGGCCCTTGATTGCATGGCCCCGGTATAGGCACCGCTGTTGACGCCGAACAATTGGCTTTCCGCAAGGCTTTCCGGGATGGCCGCGCAGTTCACTGCAATGAAACTGCCTCGCCGTCCTGAGAGAAGGTGCACCCGTTGTGCCAGGGTGTCCTTACCTGTGCCGGTCTCCCCCAGCAGCAGGAGGTCAATGTTGAGGATCGCAGTGGTATTGATCGTTTCTTCAATATCTGACCCTTCAATAAAGAGAGGGTCCACTTCCTTGTCTATTTGAAACGAGGCCGACATAATGAGGGTGCTCCACTATCGCTATCACTTCATTGTTGGTCTGATGCTCTGTCGATATCAACCAGGACAATTTAACTTAACAAGTTTGTCTTTGAGCATGTAAGGGCCAAATGGCCAAGATGCTGTACGAAAAGTAAGAGGTGTTTGCTGCTGGAGTGGGGTGCTTGTTACTAGGTGCGAAGTTGTGCGAGGTGTCAGTAAGATAAATCTTAAACTCTGATTTAAAAGGCGACGATATAGTGTTATCTGCGCGTTCAGCGCCCACAAAAAAGCCGATGCATGGCATCGGCTTTTTGTTTGCGGCAAGGCCGCAGGTGAAGCTTATACGTTAAAGCGGAAGTGCATCACATCACCATCTTTAACGATGTAATCCTTGCCTTCCAGACGCCATTTACCGGCTTCCTTGGCACCGGCCTCACCCTTGAACTGGATAAAGTCGTTGTAGGCGATCACTTCGGCACGGATAAAGCCTTTTTCGAAGTCGGTGTGGATCACGCCGGCGGCCTGTGGCGCGGTGGCGCCGACCTTGACGGTCCATGCACGGACTTCTTCGACACCGGCGGTGAAGTAGGTCTGCAGGTTGAGCATTTCGTAACCGGCGCGGATCACACGGTTCAGGCCAGGTTCTTCCAGACCCAGGGCTTCAAGGAACATGTCCTTCTCTTCGCCGTCATCAAGCTCGGCGATTTCCGCTTCGATCTTGTTGCACACCGGCACCACGATCGCGCCTTCTTCGTCGGCGATGGCCTTGACCACGTCCAGCAGCGGGTTGTTCTCGAAGCCGTCTTCGGCGACGTTGGCGATGTACATCACCGGCTTCGTGGTCAGCAGGTGGAAGCCCTTGATCACGGCCTTCTCATCTGCGCCCATGTTCTTCATCAGGCTGCGTGCAGGCTTGCCTTCGGTGAAGTGCGCGATCAGTTGTTCCAGCAGGCCTTTCTGGACCACTGCGTCCTTGTCGCCGCCCTTGGCGTTGCGCGCGACTTTCTGCAGTTGCTTCTCGCAGCTGTCGAGGTCGGCGAAGATCAGTTCCAGGTCGATGATCTCGATGTCGCGTTTCGGGTCGACGCTGTTGGAGACGTGAATCACGTTCTCGTCTTCAAAGCAGCGGACCACGTGGGCGATGGCATCGGTTTCGCGGATGTTGGCCAGGAACTTGTTGCCCAGGCCTTCACCTTTCGACGCGCCGGCAACCAGGCCCGCGATGTCGACGAATTCCATGGTGGTCGGCAGGATGCGCTTGGGATTGACGATGGCCGCCAGTGCATCCAGGCGAGCGTCCGGCATCGGCACGATACCGCTGTTGGGCTCGATGGTGCAGAAGGGGAAGTTCTCCGCCGCAATACCGGACTTGGTCAGGGCGTTGAACAGGGTGGATTTGCCGACGTTGGGCAGGCCGACGATGCCGCAATTGAATCCCATGGTGTTTCCCCTCGGTAAGAGTCAGGCCTTCTGGCTGTGCAGGTTTTTCATCGCGCGGTTCCATTCACCGGCGAAGATATCCGGCAGCACGCCGAGGGCAAAGTCGATGCTGGCATCGAGTTTTTCCTGTTCGGCGCGTGGCGCACGACCCAGGACGAAATTTGAAACCATACTGGCGACGCCTGGGTGGCCAATGCCGAGCCGCAGACGGTAGAAATTATTCTGATTACCCAACTGCGCAATGATGTCGCGCAGGCCATTGTGCCCGCCATGCCCGCCGCCGAGCTTGAGCTTGGCAACACCGGGTGGCAGGTCCAGCTCGTCATGGGCCACCAGGATTTCTTCGGGTTTGATCCGGAAGAAATTCGCAAGCGCCGCGACAGCCTGGCCGCTGCGGTTCATGTAGGTGGTGGGAATCAGCAGACGAACATCCTGACCCTGGTGCGAGAAGCGCCCGGTCAGGCCAAAATACTTGCGATCGGCCACAAGGTTCACACCTTGCGCGTGGGCGATACGCTCAACAAAAAGGGCCCCCGCGTTATGCCGGGTCTGTTCGTATTCGGCGCCTGGATTTCCCAGGCCAACGATCAGTTTAATGGCAGTCACGACAGGGGCCCTTCCTTTGGAGTTGTGGATAACATCGCCGCAACCGTTGTGCGGCGAAAGTGGACGACAGAAGCTGTTTACTCAAGAGTAAAACGCCGCGTTATCGCCCGCTTTCTCGCTACGTTCCGGTCCGCGATGTTTCCTCAAGCTCCGACGTTACAGAGTGAATTACTCTGCAGCGTCTGCTTCTGGTGCAACGCGTGGAGCGTGTACGTTTGCAACAGCTTTGTCATCACCGTGAGCCAGTGCAACAAACTCAACGCCTTTAGGGGCTTTGAGGTCGGACAGGTGGATGATGGTGCCGACTTCAGCGTTAGTCAGATCGACTTCGATGAACTCAGGCAGGTCTTTCGGCAGGCAAGTTACTTCGATCTCAGCAACAACGTGCGAGATTTCGCCGCCTTTCTTGATCGGAGCCGCTTCACCAACGAAGTGAACTGGAACGATCGCGGTCAGTTTCTGACCAGCAACAACGCGTACAAAGTCAGCGTGCAGCACGTGGCCTTTGGCCGGGTGACGTTGCAGAGCTTTGATGATTACGTTTTGCTTGGTGCCGCCAACGTTCAGTTCGATAACGTGGCTGTAGGCAGCTTCGTTTTCGAGCAGTTTGGCGATTTCTTTGGCCAGCATGCTGATGGATTCAGGGGCTTTTTCGCCACCGTAAACTACAGCTGGAACCAGGCTTGCGAGACGACGCAGGCGGCGGCTCGCACCTTTCCCCAGGTCGGAACGCGCTTCAGCATTCAGAGTAAAATCGTTCATGTTGTATCTCCAAAATAACCACATTCGCCCCAGCGTTTGCGACCAGCGCTAAAGGCGATATGGGCAAAAAAGCCCCGCCCCGGCAGAATGCTGGGGCGGGGCGCTTTTCGTCAGTGAAATGATCCGAAGGTTTGACCCTTAACGGAACATCGCGCTGATCGATTCTTCATTGCTGATGCGGCGAACCGCCTCGGCAACTACCGGTGCGATATCCAGTTGACGGATACGCGAACAGGCTTGAGCTGCTGCGGACAACGGGATGGTGTTAGTCACCACCAGTTCGTCCAGCATGGAGTTCTCGATGTTCTCGATCGCTCGGCCCGACAGCACAGGGTGTGTGCAGTAGGCGAAGACTTTTGCTGCACCGTGCTCTTTCAAGGCTTTCGCCGCGTGGCACAGGGTGCCGGCGGTGTCGACCATGTCATCAACCAGAATACAGGTACGCCCTTCGACATCACCGATGATATGCATCACTTCAGAGTGATTGGCTTTTTCACGGCGTTTGTCGATGATCCCGAGGTCCACGCCCAAGGATTTGGCAACAGCCCGTGCACGCACGACGCCACCAATGTCCGGGGACACGATCATCAGGTTTTCAAAGCGCTGGTCTTCGATGTCATCCACCAATACTGGCGAACCGTAGATGTTATCTACCGGAATATCGAAGAACCCCTGGATTTGGTCAGCGTGCAGGTCAACCGTGAGAACACGGTCGATACCTACCACGGTCAGCATGTCAGCAACGACTTTCGCGCTGATAGCTACACGTGCGGAACGCGGACGGCGATCCTGACGGGCATAACCAAAGTAAGGGATTACAGCTGTGATTCGAGTCGCTGAGGAGCGGCGGAAGGCATCAGCCATCACGACGAGTTCCATCAGGTTATCGTTGGTCGGAGCGCAAGTCGGCTGAATAATGAAGACGTCTTTACCGCGGACGTTTTCATTGATCTCGGCTGTAATTTCGCCGTCGGAGAACTTACCGACAGAGATGTCACCGAGAGGGATATGCAGCTGACGTACGACACGTCGAGCCAGATCGGGGTTGGCGTTCCCCGTAAAGACCATCATCTTGGACACGCGCAGTACCTAGAGGCTGAGGGTAACCTGGATGAGTATTAGAAAATGGCAGGGGCGGCTGGATTCGAACCAACGCATGGCAGGATCAAAACCTGCTGCCTTACCGCTTGGCGACGCCCCTGTATCTGTTGCAACGAGTGCCTAACACTCGGTTCCTTTCAGAGCAGACTTTGCAGCTTGCGATGCAACATCGAAACGTTGCTTCCCTTTGCTACAAACCCTGTAAGGGTCTCTGTAAGAAGGGCCGAGACTTTATCAGCTTCAGCTTTGTTTGGGAAGCCCCCAAACACACAACTTCCAGTTCCGGTTAATTTTGCTTCGGTAAATTTACCTAACAAATTCAAAGCGTTACGTACCTCTGGATAACGCCTTGCTACAACCGGTAAGCAGTCATTTCGACTGTTTCCCTTGGGAACGGGGCGCACTTTAATGGGAGAAGAGTTACGTGTCAACAACGGATCTGAAAAAATTTCTGCTGTACTTACAGATACTTGCGGCACAAGTACGACATACCACGGTTCTTCGGGCTCTACAGGGGTGAGTTTTTCCCCGACACCCTCAGCAAATGCGGCGTGTCCACGCACGAAAACCGGGACGTCGGCGCCCAGCGCAAGGCCCAGCGCCGCCAGGCGATCGTGGTCCCAACCCAGCTGCCACAAGTGATTCAGACCCAGCAACGTGGTGGCCGCATTCGAACTGCCGCCGCCGATACCACCGCCCATGGGCAGGATTTTATCGATCCAGATGTCGATGCCGAGCGTGCAGCCAGATTGTTCCTGAAGTTTTTTTGCAGCCTTCACGATCAGGTTGCTGTCGTGGGGCACGCCTTCGAATGCCGTATGCAGTTGGATCACGCCATCGTCGCGAACGGCGAAGGTCATTTCATCGCCGTAGTCGAGAAATTGAAACAACGTCTGCAACTCGTGATAACCGTCTTCACGGCGACCGAGGATATGCAGCATCAAATTGAGTTTGGCGGGAGAGGGCAGGGTCAGCTTTTGTACGGTCACGTTATTGCCCCAGCTTGCGCGGTTGCCAGTCCTTGATCACCAACGTGACATCCAGGTCGGTGCCATGCAGCTTGATGCGCTCCGGCAGCCAATAACCGCTCTGCTGCACATAGCTCAAATACTCGACCTGCCAACCATCCTGCTCCAGGGTGGCCAGGCGGCTGTCGCCGTTCAGGCTCAGGCGACTTTTGCTGTTCGGCGCGGGCAGGCCGCGTACCCACCAGACCAGATGCGATACCGGTAGCTTCCAGCCGATTTGCTCTTCCAGCAGCGTTTCCGGTGACGTCGCCTCATAGCGGCCCTGGTTGGCCACTTCCAGGCTCACTTGCCCCGGCCGGCCGGTCAGGCGTGCGGCGCCACGGCCCAGCGGGCCAGACAGGCGAATATCGTAGTAGTCCTGGCGTTGCAGCCAGAACAAGGTGCCGCTGCCGGAATCTTTCGGCGCGCGAACGCCGACTTTTCCTTCGATCTGCCAGCCATCAATACTGCTGAGCTGGTCCTTGTGCTGTTTCCATTGCGCCGGGTTGCCCTGGCCCTCGACGGATTCACGGCTGCCGATGCCCGCACAACCGGCGAGCAGGGCGATAAGGCTGAACACTACAACGTGGCGCAAGAACATAAGCTTAAAGGGTCTCGGATCCGGTCAGGCGCTTGATGGTGCCGCGCAGGATAGGGCTTTCGGGTTGTTCCTTGAGGAACTTCTCCCAGATTTGACGGGCTTCGCGCTGCTTGCCATTGGCCCACAACACTTCACCCAGGTGCGCCGCGACTTCCTGGTCGGGGAACCGCTCCAGGGCCTGGCGCAGCAAACGTTCGGCTTCATCGAGGTTGCCCAGGCGGTAATTCACCCAGCCGAGGCTGTCGAGTACGGCCGGGTCTTCCGGGTTGAGTGCGTGGGCTTGTTCGATCAGCGCCTTGGCTTCGTCGTAGCGCGTCGTGCGGTCGGACAAGGTGTAGCCCAGGGCATTCAAGGCCATGGCGTTGTCCGGGTCGCGCTTGATGATCAGGCGCAGGTCTTTTTCCATCTGCGCCAGGTCATTGCGTTTTTCCGCCTGCATGGCGCGGGTGTACAGCAGGTTCAAGTCGTCGGGGTATTGCAGCAGCGCTTGTTGCAGCAATTTCCAGGCGCGCTCGCCCTGTTTGTTGGCCGACAAGGTTTCAGCCTGGATCAGGTAAAGCTGGATCGCGTAGTCCGGTTCCGCATCGCGCGCGGCCGCCAGGCGTTTTTCCGCCTCATCGGTGCGGCCATTGCTCATCAGGATATCGGCCTGGCGCAGTTGCGCCGGCAAGTAGTCGTTGCCGGGGCCGACCTGGGCATATTCGAGCAGGGCTGCCTGCGGGTCGTTTTTCTCTTCGGCAATGCGACCCAGGTTCAGATGTGCGGAGTCCACATGGCTTTCGCGTTCGATCAGCTCTTGCAGATAACCCTTGGCCTCGTCCCAGGCCTTGGCTTCCAGGCACACCAGCGCCAGGGAATAACGCAGTTCATCGTCGTCCGGGTATTGCTGGACCAGGTTGGCGAACTGCACTTTGGCGTCCTCCATGCGGTCCTGCTCGACCAGCATGCGCGCGTAAGTCAGGCGCAGGCGCTTGTCGTCCGGGTACTTTTTGATGCTTTTTTCCAGCAGTGGAATCGCTTCCTTGCCGCGATTGAGGTTTTGCAGCAGGCGCGCGCGCAGCAGGATCGGCGCGATTTCACCCTCTTCCGGTGGGTTCTGCTCCAGCAGCTTCAGGGCCGCATCGGCTTCGTCGTCCTGTTGCAACAGCAAAGCCTTGCCGAAAATCAGCTGGCTGTTCTTTGGATGTTTTTGCAGCAGGCGGTCGAAACTCTTCATCAGGCCATTGCGCGTGTCCTGGTCGGTGTCGGCGGCCGACAGCGCGAGGAAGTCGAAATGGGTGTCGCCCTTGCCCTGCAAGACCTTCTCCATATAGACCATGGAGTCGTCGTAGCGCCCGGCGCGTGCCAATTGCACGGCGGCCGCGCGTTGCGCTTCAAGGTCATCCGGGGCGTTTTTCGCCCAGATCAGCGAGGTATCAAGCGCAGCCTGATCGGCGCCCAGGTACTCGGCGATGCGAAACGCCCGCTCGGAAATGCCCGGGTCCTGGGTGTTGATGGCCTGGGTCACGTAGTTATCCAGCGCAATATCGAAACGATTGCGCTGGCCAGCCAGCTCCGCGCTCAGCAGGCTGAACACCGTTTCTTCACTGAACGAGGAATAAACCTTGGGCTTTTCAGGGGCGGGGGTGCTGTCTTCCACCGGCGGCGTACCGTCCGGCGACACCGGGGCCAAGGCCTGGCAGCCGCTGAGGAAGACAAAAGCAAGGAGCAACGCGGAAGATCTATTCATATAGGAAGAGGACGACTAACCTGCGGTCGGATCATCATGACACAAGCCTTCGGCCAAACATAACCGAGACTCAGTTGGTGTATTTATAGGCACAACGTATAGGGACAATAGACGACGGTGGTTGTTCTGAATCTTTCGAAGTAGGACAATTGTCGGCTTCCCGACATCATCAGCGATATTGAATGGCCTTCCTCGCACTCGGTATTAACCACAAGACTGCTTCCGTAGACGTGCGCGAGCGCGTGGCGTTCACGCCAGAGCAGTTGGTTGAGGCCTTGCAACAGCTCTGCCGGCTCACCGACAGCCGCGAAGCTGCAATCCTTTCAACCTGCAATCGCAGCGAGCTTTATATAGAGCAGGAACATCTTTCAGCGGATGTGGTGCTGCGCTGGCTGGCCGATTATCACCATTTAAGCCTCGAAGAGCTGCGCGCGTGTGCTTATGTGCACGAAGAAGATGCGGCAGTTCGTCACATGATGCGTGTGGCCGCCGGTCTCGATTCGCTGGTGTTGGGCGAGCCGCAGATCCTCGGCCAGATGAAGTCCGCTTACGCCGTGGCGCGTGAGGCCGGCACCGTGGGGCCGCTGCTGGGCCGCCTGTTTCAGGCCACGTTCAATTCGGCCAAGCAGGTGCGCACCGACACCGCCATCGGCGAAAACCCGGTATCCGTGGCGTTTGCCGCGGTCAGCCTGGCCAAACAGATTTTCAGTGACTTGCAGCGCAGCCAGGCCCTGTTGATCGGCGCCGGTGAAACCATCACCCTGGTGGCCCGCCACCTGCACGACCTGGGCGTGAAGCGCATCGTCGTCGCCAATCGCACGCTGGAACGCGCGAGCATCCTCGCCGAGCAGTTTGGCGCCCACGCGGTGTTGCTGTCGGACATCCCGGCCGAGTTGGTGCGCAGCGATATCGTCATCAGCTCCACCGCCAGCCAGTTGCCGATCCTCGGTAAAGGCGCGGTCGAGAGCGCGCTGAAACTGCGCAAGCACAAGCCGATCTTTATGGTGGATATCGCCGTTCCCCGGGATATCGAGCCAGAAGTCGGCGAGTTGGACGACGTTTACCTCTATAGCGTCGACGATCTGCACGAAGTGGTCGCCGAAAACCTCAAGAGTCGCCAGGGTGCTGCCCAGGCTGCCGAAGAGATGGTCAGCACCGGCGCCGACGATTTCATGGTGCGCCTGCGTGAACTGGCAGCGGTGGACGTGCTCAAGGCGTATCGTCAGCAGGGCGAACGCCTGCGCGACGAGGAACTAAGCAAGGCCCAGCGCTTGCTGGCCAACGGCAGCAGCGCCGAAGAGGTGCTGATGCAGCTGGCCCGTGGCCTGACCAACAAATTGCTGCATGCTCCCAGCGTGCAACTGAAAAAGCTTACCGCCGAAGGCCGCCTCGATGCGCTGGCCATGGCCCAGGAACTCTTTGCCCTCGGTGAGGGCGCGTCAGATAGCTCTTCGGATAAAAAACCGCAATGAAAGCGTCACTGCTCAATAAACTGGACGTGCTCCAGGACCGTTTCGAAGAACTGACCGCCTTGCTCGGCGATGGCGAAGTCATCTCCGATCAGACCAAGTTCCGCACCTATTCCAAGGAATACGCGGAAGTTGAGCCGATTGTGACCACCTACGGCCAGTGGCTGAAAACCCAGGCCGACCTCGAAGGTGCCCAGGCACTGCTCAAGGACAGCGACCCGGACATGCGCGAAATGGCCGTGGAAGAAGTCCGCGAGGCCAAGGAAAAGCTCGTCGCGCTGGAAGGCGACCTGCAACGCATGCTGCTGCCCAAAGACCCGAATGACGGGCGCAACGTGTTCCTCGAAATCCGCGCCGGCACCGGTGGCGACGAGGCGGCGATCTTCTCCGGCGATCTGTTCCGCATGTATTCGCGCTATGCCGAACGTCGCGGCTGGCGGGTCGAGATCCTCTCGGAGAACGAAGGCGAGCACGGCGGCTATAAAGAAGTCATCGCACGGGTCGAAGGCGATAACGTCTACGGCAAGCTCAAGTTCGAATCCGGCGCACACCGCGTACAGCGCGTGCCGGCCACCGAGTCCCAGGGCCGCATCCACACCTCCGCGTGCACCGTGGCCGTGTTGCCCGAGCCGGACGAGCAGGAAGCCATCGAGATCAACCCGGCTGACCTGCGCGTCGACACCTACCGCTCGTCGGGTGCCGGTGGCCAGCACGTCAACAAGACCGACTCGGCCATCCGCATCACGCACTTGCCGTCCGGCATCGTGGTGGAGTGCCAGGAAGAACGTTCCCAGCACAAGAACCGCGCGCGGGCCATGTCTTGGCTGTCGGCCAAACTCAACGACCAGCAGACCAGCGCCGCCGCCAACGCGATTGCCAGCGAGCGCAAGTTGCTGGTGGGCTCGGGTGACCGCTCCGAGCGCATCCGTACCTACAACTTTGCCCAGGGCCGGGTCACCGACCACCGGGTCAACCTCACGCTGTACTCCCTCGACGAGATTCTCGCCGGTGGCGTCGATGCCGTGATCGAGCCGTTGCTCGCCGAATACCAGGCCGATCAATTAGCGGCGATAGGTGAATAAATGACCATCATTGCCAGCCTGCTGCGCGCCGCCGACCTGCCCGACTCGCCCACCGCGCGCCTGGACGCCGAGCTTCTGCTGGCGGCGGCCCTGGGCAAACCCCGCAGCTACCTGCACACCTGGCCAGAAAAAATCGTCAGCAGCGAAGACGCGCTGACCTTTGCCAGCTACCTGCAACGTCGCCGTGGCGGTGAGCCAGTGGCGTATATCCTCGGCCAGCAAGGCTTCTGGAAGCTGGACCTGGAGGTCGCGCCCCACACCCTGATTCCACGCCCGGACACCGAGTTGCTGGTGGAAGCGGCCCTGGAATTATTGCCGGCCTCGCCGACCCAGGTCCTCGACCTCGGCACCGGCAGCGGCGCCATCGCCCTGGCCTTGGCCAGCGAGCGCCCGGCCTGGAAGGTCACCGCCGTCGACCGCGTGCTGGAAGCCGTGGCCCTGGCCGAACGCAATCGCCAACGCCTGCACCTGAATAATGTCACGGTACTGAATAGTCATTGGTTCAGCGCCCTGCAAGGCCACACCTACGACCTGATCATCAGCAACCCGCCGTACATCGCCGACAATGACCCGCACCTGGTCGCCGGTGACGTGCGCTTCGAACCGGCCAGCGCTCTAGTGGCGGGCCGCGACGGCCTGGATGACTTGCGCCACATCATCCACGAAGCACCAAAGCACCTGAATGCCGGTGGTTGGTTGCTGCTCGAACACGGTTACGACCAGGCCCCGGCCGTGCGTGATCTGTTGCTGAGCCAAGGCTTTGCAGACGTCCACAGCCGCATCGACCTGGGCGGCCACGAACGCATCACCCTGGGACGCCGGCCGTGCTGACCGATCAGGAGCTGTTGCGCTATAGCCGACAGATTCTGTTGCAGCAGGTCGACATTGACGGCCAGTTGCGCCTCAAGCATGGCCGCGCCCTGATCATCGGCCTCGGCGGCCTGGGCGCGCCGGTGGCGTTGTACCTGGCGGCGGCCGGTGTTGGCGAGTTGCACGTGGCGGACTTCGACACTGTCGACCTGACCAACCTGCAACGCCAGATCATCCACGACACCGACAGCGTCGGGCAGACCAAGGTCGATTCGGCCCTGCGCCGCCTGAGCGCGATCAACCCGCAAATCAAGTTGGTGGCCCATCGCAGCGCGCTGGATGCCGATTCGCTGGCGGCCGCGGTGGCGGCGGTGGATGTGGTGCTCGATTGCAGCGACAACTTTTCCACCCGCGAAGCGGTCAACGCCGCCTGCGTCGCCGCGAACAAGCCGTTGATCAGCGGCGCGGCGATTCGCCTGGAAGGGCAGTTGTCGGTGTTCGACCCGCGTCGCGCCGAAAGCCCGTGTTACCACTGTTTATATGGGCACGGCAGCGACACTGAACTGACCTGCAGCGAAGCCGGCGTGGTCGGCCCGCTCGTGGGCCTGGTCGGCAGCCTGCAAGCGCTGGAAGCCCTGAAGCTGCTGGCCGGTTTCGGCGAGCCACTGGTGGGGCGCCTGCTGTTGATCGATGCCTTGACCACCCGTTTCCGTGAGCTGCGCGTCAAGCGCGACCCCGGTTGCAGCGTGTGTGGGCCGCAACATGGTTAAGGACGCGCCGATCGGTGTGTTCGATTCCGGCATCGGCGGCTTGACGGTGCTGGACGAAATCCAGCAACTGCTGCCCCACGAATCGCTGCTGTATGTGGCCGATTGCGGGCATATCCCGTACGGCGAGAAAACGCCTGCATTCATTCTTGATCGTTCGCGCCGGGTCGCTGAGTTTTTCCGCGAAAAGGGCGCCAAGGCGTTTGTGATTGCCTGCAATACCGCCACCGTCGCGGCCGTGGCCGACCTACGCCTGGATTCTCCCGACTGGCCGCTGGTGGGCATGGAGCCCGCCGTCAAACCCGCTGCCGCCGCGACCCGCAGCGGTGTGGTCGGCGTGCTCGCCACCACCGGCACATTGCAAAGCGCCAAGTTCGCCGCCTTGCTCGACCGCTTCGCCACCGATGTGCGCGTGATCACCCAGCCTTGCCCGGGCCTGGTAGAGCTGATCGAGACCGGCGACCTGAACAGCCCTGCGCTGCGCCAGTTGTTGCAGGGTTATATCGACCCGTTGCTCAGCGCCGGGTGCGACACCATTATTCTCGGCTGCACCCATTACCCCTTCCTCAAGCCACTCCTGGCACAGATGCTGCCTCCCAGCATCATTCTCATCGACACCGGCGCCGCAGTGGCCCGCCAGCTCAAGCGTTTGTTGGGCGAGCGCGACCTCTTGGCCAGCGGTAACCCCGAGCCTGCACAGTTCTGGACCAGCGGCGATGTGTATCACCTAAGAAATATCCTACCAACACTATGGAAATATCCCGGCGTTGTGCGAAGCTTCGGGGCGTGAAAATTTCGTGAAATGACGGCGTTATCGGCGGGAACTTCTGTCTACGCGCCGGCTTCTATTAGCGAGATAGCCTGTACACAAACCATATAACTACGTTCGGAAGGGATGTTTCTTATGAAGCGCTTGTTCTGTTTGGCTGCGATTGCGGCCGTCGTTGTAGGACACTCCGTTTCAGCCCAGGCCGCGGGCCTGGAATTGGGGGTGGGGAGTACCAGTGATTCAACCATGACCTACCGGTTGGGGCTGACATCGCAGTGGGATAAAAGCTGGTGGCAGAGCGAAACCGGTCGCTTGACCGGTTACTGGAGCGGCGCCTACACCTACTGGGACGGTGACAAACGTGCGAGCGTTAGCAGCCTGTCGTTCTCGCCAGTGTTTGTGTATGAATTTGCCGGGGAGGCGGTCAAGCCGTACATCGAGGCGGGGGTTGGCCTGGCGGTGTTTTCGCGTACGCGGGTCGAAGACAACAATATTGGCCAGGCCTTTCAGTTCGAAGACCGGCTGGGCTTTGGCTTGCGCTTCAATGGGGGGCATGAAGTCGGCATTCGCGCCACGCACTATTCCAATGCGGGGCTGAGCAGTAATAACGATGGGGTCGAGAGCTACGCGTTGCACTACACCCTGGCGCTTTAAATTTTCTGGCCACTGAAAATCCCATGTGGGAGTGGGCTTGTGTGGGAGCGGGCTTGCTCGCGAATGCGGTGTGTCAGTCAATGCATCTGTTGCTGACCCACCGCATTCGCGAGCAAGCCCGCTCCCACATTTGGATACCCACTTGTCTCAGGATCAGCGGTACGCCGTCGCAATCCCCTGCCTTTCCTCCAGACACTCCGGCGCCCCCATCTCGAACTCCCGGCAAATCAACGGCCGCCGCTCATAGATCGTGCACATCATCGTGTCCCGGTCCAGCGCCGCACACCAACCGTCGTCGAGGCGCAGCATCACTTCGCCGCCCCAATCGTCTGTGTCGATGTAACGCTCCGGTACGCCGGTGTCGGTGATCAGCATCACTTCCAGCTGGCAGCAGCAGGCCGCACATGTCGAGCAGGTGACGGCGGGTTCGGCGATTTGGGTGTGGGGGATGTTAGTCATAGGCGCGCAGTGTAAGGCAAGCCGCTGTTGCGCGTATGAATGCTCTGACGGGCGTCAGTGCTCCAGTTGTCGGGCCACCCAGTGCAGGACCGGGAACAACAGGGCCCACAGCAACGCCAGGCCGATCACGGTCGGCGTGGTGCCGTAGCCGAAACTCACCCCGGCCAGTTGGCTGCCCGCGTAATACGACAATGGCCCGCCCACCGCGCCCAGCAGGCTGGCCCGCCACCAGGGGCGTGCGCTCCAGGCCAGGCAATGGCGCAAGGTGGTTGCCAGCAGCGCCCAGAGCACCACCAGCCAGAGCGGAATCAACGGCCCGGGCATGCTGAAATGAAACACGCCAAAGATGCGCAACGAGGTGTCGATCACCGTGCCCAGCAGGGTCACGGCGAGTATCGCCTGGCCCTCGCGCGACCATGAACTGATCCACAGCAGATGCACGGCGAGTGCGGCCGCCGCGACCAGCAACCAGGGGCTGTTGCCGCCCAGCACGCAGGCGAACCAGCCGCACTGGAACAGGACGGCATTGGCCAGCGGTTTAAGCATCAAAACGCCCGAGCAGCGGCGGGTTGATTGCGGCGGGTTTGGCCAGCAGCAATTGTGCGGTACCGATCGTACGCTCCATAAAGCCCCCTTCGCAGTAGCACAGGTAGAATTCCCACAAGCGCAGGAAGTACTCATCGTAGCCCAGCTCGGCGAGGCGGCCATGGGCGCGGCGAAAATTCTCATGCCACAAGCGTAGGGTCCGTGCGTAGTGCAGACCGAAATCCTCCATGTGCAGCAAGTTCATGTCGGTATCGCGGCTGACGATCTCGAGCATCTTTTGCACACAGGGCAAGGCGCCGCCGGGGAAGATATAGCGCTGGATAAAGTCGACGTTGGTCTTCGCCTGTTCGTAGCGCTGGTCGCGGATGGTGATGGCTTGCAGCAACATCAAGCCATCGCTCTTGAGTAACTGCGCGCACTGTTTGAAGTAGGTGGGCAGGAAGCGGTGGCCCACCGCTTCGATCATCTCGATGGACACCAGCTTGTCGTACTGGCCACTCAGGTCGCGGTAGTCCTGCAACAGCAGCGTCACCTGATCACCCAGCCCCAGGGCGGCGATGCGTTGTTCGGTGTAGGCAAACTGCTCCTTGGACAACGTCGTGGTGGTGACCTTGCAGCCGTAATGCTGCGCCGCGTACAGCGCCATGCTGCCCCAGCCGGTGCCGATTTCCAGCAGATGGTCGGCGGGTTTGAGCGCGAGTTTCTGGCAGATGCGCTCCAGTTTGTTCAGTTGTGCCTGTTCCAGGGTGTCGTCGGCGGTGAGGAATTGCGCCGCCGAATACATCATGGTCGGGTCGAGGAATTCTTCGAACAGGTCGTTGCCGAGGTCGTAATGGGCGGCGATGTTTTTCTGCGAACCCTTGCGCGTGTTGCGGTTGAGCCAGTGCAGACCCTGGGTAAACGGGCGGGCCAGGCGCGCGAGGCCGCCTTCCATCGCATCGAGCACGTCGAGGTTGCTGACCATCACGCGCACCACGGCGGTCAGGTCCGGGCTGCTCCAGTAACCGTGGATAAACGCTTCGCCCGCGCCGATGGAACCGCTGGCCGCCACCAGGCCCCACACGGCCGAATCGAGGATGTGAATTTCCCCCAGCAGGTGCGCTTCCCGTGCGCCGAAGACCTGGCGTTCGCCGTCTTCGATCACCACCAATTGGCCGTGGCGCAGTTGGCTGAGTTGGCGCAGCACGGCCTTGCGCAGCAGGGCGCTGGTCATGCCGTTGACGTTCAGGCGATGGGTTTTGACCGATAAGCTAGGGGTTTTCATGGCGGCGATCCTTGGTATACCCGACTGCAGTACGGGAGGCGCCATCGGCGGCTCGGTGGGGGAAAATCGGCGTGCGTTTGAGCAACAGGCGCAGGGCCTGCCAGTAGATCGCAACGCAGGTCTTGGCGGTCATCCACGGGAAGCGCCACAGGTAACGGTGCAGGCTGGCGCGGTCGAGGGCTTCTTTTTCCAGGCTCAAGGTGGCATCGAAGACCTTTTGCGTGCCCTGCCAGTCGGCCATGTGCACGCCGAGTTTGCTGGCGGGCGGGCTGAAGCTCATGCGGTATTCCAGGTCCCGGGGCAGGAACGGCGACACATGGAAGGCCTTGGCCACGGCGAAGTGCTGGTGCTCGTCCGCGCCGAGGGCCTGGGCCGGTAGCACGTAGTGGTAGCGCTCGCGCCATGGGGTGTTGGTCACTTCACACAGGATCGCGGCCAGTTGTCCGTCAGCCTCAAAGCAGTAGAAGAAACTCACTGGGTTAAACGCCAGGCCCCAACTGCGGGCCTGGGTCAGCAGGCAGATAACGCCCTGGGGTGTATGCCCCAGGGCCTTGCCGACTTCCTGGCGCACGGCATCGCTCAAGCTCATGCCGCTGCGCGTGAATGCACGCAGGTAATCCTGCTGGCGGAAACCAAAGGGCGCAAAACGGCTCGGCCCGGCCAGGGGTGAGAGCCCCAGCACTTGCTGTTCTTCACTCAAATCTAGGTACAGCAGGCCGATGCGGTAGCGAAAGGCGTGAGCCTTGGGCGCAAACCGGCGATGGGCAATCCAGCCGCTGTACAGGGCGCTGTTCACAGGCTTTCCCCAAAGGCGTCGGCTACGCGCAGGGCGCTGACCACGCCGTCTTCGTGGAAGCCGTTGGCCCAGTAGGCGCCGCAATAAAAGGTATTGCGCACGCCGGACACTTCCTGCCAGCGCGCCTGCGCCGCCACCGCCGCCAGGCTGTATTGCGGGTGGGCGTAGGTGTAGCGGGCGAGGATCTTCAGCGGGTTGATCATCGCCGTCTGGTTGAGACTGACGCAAAAGGTGGTGGCGCTGTCGATGCCTTGCAGGATGTTCATGTCGTAAGTCACGGCGGCCTGGCTCTGCGCATTGCCACTCAGGCGATAATTCCAGCTGGCCCAGGCCAGTTTGCGATCCGGCAGCAGGCGGGTGTCGGTGTGTAGCACCACATCGTTGTCGGCGTAGGGCAGGGCACCGAGGACCTCCTGCTCGGCCTGGCTCGGGTCGGCCAGCAACGCCAGGGCCTGGTCGCTGTGACAGGCGAACACCACGCGGTCGAAATGCTCGACACCGGCCGAGCTGTGGATAACCACGCCAGCCTCACTGCGCGCGACTTTATCCACAGGGCAATCGAGACGGATCTGTTCGCGAAATCTATGGGTCAGTGGTTCGATGTAGCTGCTGGAACCGCCCTCGATCACACACCACTGCGGGCGGTTGCTCACCGACAGCAAGCCGTGGTTCTTGAAGAAACGTACAAAGAACTGCAAGGGAAAACCGAGCATGTCCGCCAGGGACATCGACCAGATCGCCGCCCCCATCGGCACGATGTAGTGACGGATAAACCGCTCGCCATAGCCGCCAGCCTTCAGGTAATCGCCCAGGGTCATTTCGGCGCTGATGCGCTGTTCCTGCAGGTCCAGCGGCGCCTGGCGGTTGAAACGCAGGATATCGCGCAACATGCCCCAGAACCCCGGCGACAGGATATTGCGTCGCTGCGCAAACAGGCTGTTGAGGTTGTTGCCGTTGTACTCGAAAAGCTGCTGCTCATCGTGGACCGAAAAACTCATCTCTGTGGGTTTGAACTTCACCCCGATCTGCCCCAACAGGCGGATGAAATTGGGATAGGTCCAGTCGTTGAACACGATAAAACCGGTGTCCACTGCATAGCTTTTGCCTTCGACGCTGACGTTGACCGTGTGGGTATGCCCGCCGATGCGGTCGCCGGCTTCAAACAGGGTGATGTCATGGCGACGGCTGAGCAGATAGGCGCTGGTCAGCCCGGCGATGCCGCTGCCGATAATGGCGATTTTCACAGGCGGTCCTTCTGCGGTGGCGGGCTGCGCAACATGCGTTTGCCGATGAACAACTGCGCACGCTTGGGCAGTTTCGACAGCGGCCACAGGGTGGCGATAAACAGCGCGGGGAAGGCGATTTCCAGCGGGCGCTTGTCCAGCTTGGCGAAGATATGCCGCGCGGCTTTGTCGGCCGTCCAGCTCAGGGGCATGGGAAAATCGTTGCGGTCGGTGAGTGGCGTTTCGACAAAACCCGGGCTGATCACCGTGACGTCGATGTTTTCCGGCGACAGGCTGATGCGCAGCGCTTCGAACAGATAACGCAAGCCGGCCTTGGACGCGCCATAGGCTTCGGCGCGGGGCATGGGCAGGTACGTCACGGCGCTGGCCACGCCGACCAGGTGCGGGGTTTGCCCGGCGCGCAACAGGGGTAGCGCGGCCTCGATGCAGTAACTGCTGGCCAGCAGGTTGGTGCGTACCACATGTTCGATGATCGACGAGTCGAACTGTCTGGCATCCACATATTCACAGGTGCCGGCATTGAGGATCACCGTGTCCAATGAGCCCCAGACCACGGCGATATGCTCGCCGATCTCGCGCACGGTCTGGCTGTTGGTGAGGTCGCCGGCCACCACCAGTACTTGCCCCGGATAACGTTGGGCGAGGGCTTCCAGCGGGCCTTTGCTGCGTGAGCTGAGCGCCACGTGGGCGCCGCTGTTGAGCAACTCCACGGCCAGCGCGGCGCCGATGCCACTGCTGGCACCGGTCAGCCAATAACGGCGGGGCGGGGTCAGGTTCATGCCACTCTCCTTTTCAGCCAACGGATGACGCGGCCGAGTACCGGCAGGTGTTCGTAGAGCAGGGCACCGGCGTCGAAGTAGTCGCGGTGGTGGTAGACCTTGTCGTGCCACATCAGGTGCGAGCAGCCTTGCACGCGGATCAACTGGCCGCCGGCCAGGCGCGGGTGGCAGAAACTCATCTTCCAGCGCAGGTAGCCTTCGCCTTCGGCGACTTGGTCGAAGCCGTGAAAGTCGAAGCGCAACTGGCTGACATTGCTGTACAGCTCGGCAAAGTAGCGGTGCATGGCGGGCAGGCCGTGGACTTGATGCAGCGGATCGGCGAAGACGATGTCCTGGCTGTAGAGGCTGTCGAGCAGGTGCAGGTTGTGCTTGTCCAGCGTGGCAAAGGCTTGGGCGAACCGGCGCAGGAAGTCACTCATGAATGCCTCCGGCGGCTTCGCGCGAGGGCAGGCTGCGGAAGGCGGCCAGGGCGCGTTCGCGGGATTTTTTCAGGTCGACGATGGCGCGCGGGTAATCCGCCACACCGAACAGGCCGCCTACCGCTTCGGGGTTGTGCACTTCCTTTTTATTCAGCGCGGCCAGTTCGGGCAGCCAGCGCTTGATGAACACGCCTTCGCCGTCGAATTTTTCCGACTGGCTCAGCGGGCTGAAAATCCGGAAATACGGCGCTGAGTCGGTGCCGGTAGATGAACTCCACTGCCAGCCGCCGTTGTTGGCGGCCAGGTCGCCGTCGATCAGGTGGCGCATGAAAAAACGCTCGCCTTCACGCCAGTCGATCAGCAGGTTCTTGGTCAGGAACATCGCCACCACCATGCGCAGGCGGTTGTGCATCCAGCCGGTTTCCAGCAGTTGGCGCATGGCCGCGTCGATGATCGGCAGGCCGGTGCGCGCTTCTTGCCATGCGGCGAGGTCTTTGGGCGCATCGCGCCAGGCCACGGCTTCGGTCTCGGGGCGGAACGCGCGGTGGCGCGACACCCGTGGGTAACCCACCAGGATGTGTTTGTAGAACTCGCGCCAGAGCAACTCGTTGATCCAGGTGATGGCGCCGATGTCGCCACTTTCGAACTCGCCCTGATTGGTTTGCAGCGCGGCGTGCAGGCATTGGCGCGGCGATACCACGCCGGCGGCGAGGTACGCCGAGAGTTGGCTGGTGCCGGGCTTGGCCGGGAAATCGCGTTCGTCCTTGTAGTAGCTGATCTGCTGGTCGGCGAACGCGTCGAGGCGACGGCGCGCTTCGTCTTCGCCGGCGGGCCAGAGGGCGCGCAGGGTATCGCTGGGTGGCTCGAAACCCGCGACGGTCTGCGGAATCGGATCGCTTTCAACGTTCAGCTTTGCTTGGGTCTTGGCCGTCGGGACCAGGCGCGGCAAGGCGCTGTGCAGGCGGGTGTAGCAGACCTTGCGGAACTGGCTGAACACCTGGAAGTAGGTGCCGGTCTTGGTCAGCACGCTGCCGGGTTGGAAAAACAGTTGGTCGAGGTAGCTGTGGAACGTCACACCGTCGGCTTCCAGCGCCGTGGCCACAGCGGCATCGCGGCGGCTTTCGTGAATGCCGTATTCCTCGTTGACGTGTACAGACGCCACCGCCAGTTCGCGGCACAGCTCGCTCAATGCGGCGGGCGCCTGGTCCCAAGTTGCGGCGTGGCGGATCAGCAGGGGAATGTTCAGTTGGCCAAGGGTTGCACTCAGTTCGCGCAGGTTACGCAACCAGAAGTCCACTTTGCACGGCGCATCGTCATGGGCCAGCCATTGTTCAGGCGTGATCAGGTAAACGGCCGCGATCGGGCCCCGCTGGCTCGCGGCGGCCAGGGCGGTGTTGTCGTGTAGGCGCAGGTCGGTGCGCAGCCAGATCAAATGCATTTAGACGATTCCACGCTGGATCAGTAGCTGGTGGGCCGACAACGGGTCTTCGGCCACGCACAATTGGGGGAGGTCACCGGTTAATACGGCCAACTCGGCCTGGTGGATGCATACCGTTGGTCCGGCAATCAGCGTCGGGCACGGCACGCCGGCCAGCAGCTTGCCGAGGGTCGGCAGATGCAGGGCCTTGCTTGAATACAACAGCACGGCGCGTGGTTGCAGGTGTTCCACCGCCAGCGCCAGCTCGCCGGCCGGCAGCGGCCAGTCGAAGACTTCCACCGGGCAGTCGGCGCTGCTGGCCAGCCAGGCGCTGAGCCACAGGTGCGGCTCCAGCGGCAGGTCGGACTGGTTGACCAGCAGCAGCGGCGCGCCCTGGAGCTGGCGGTTGTTGTGATAGATGCGCGCGCCGAATTTGCTGCGCAGCCACGAGAGGAAAAACACCCGCTCCATCTGCGCGCCGAACTGGCCTTGCCAGCGCTGCTCCAGGTCGTTGAGCAGCGGCAACAGCAATTGCTCGCACAGGGTGCGCGGCGGGTAGAGCGCCATGGCTTGGTTGAAGACGTCATCGACGCGCCGCTCGGCCAACTCGCTGATGGCGTGCAGCAGGTTTTGGCGCAGGGCATGCCACTCGTTTTCGACGGCATCAGGGCTGGTCTGGGCGGAGTCGATCAGGGTTTTCACCTGGCTGACCGGCACGCCACGGTTGAGCCAGGTGAGGATGGTGTGGATGCGTTGCACGTGTTCAGCGCTGAACAGCCGATGCCCCTTGGGCGTGCGCTGGGGCACGATCAGGCCGTAACGGCGTTCCCAGGCGCGCAGGGTCACAGCGTTGACGCCGGTCTGGCGCGCCACTTCGCGGATCGGCAGCCAGCCGTCTTCGAAGGCTTGGGCGAGGTCTTCTGGTGGGGCAACTTTCATGGGTTAGATCGCATTACGCAGGCTGAGGTTTTCCGGGTGCGGTTGCAGGTAGGCCTGCTGCGCGATGTAGCGGTCCGGGTGTTGGCGAAAGTGATGCTTGAGCAAGGTCAACGGCACCACCAGCGGCACGATGCCGTGGCGGTATTGGCCGATGACGGTTTGCATTTCCTGCTTGTCGTCGGCGCTGATGGCCTGTTTGAGGTGGCCGCTGATGTGTTGCAGCACGTTGGTGTGGGTGCCTCGTGTGGCGCACTGGGTCAGGCCGGTCATCAGGTCGCTGAAATAGCAGGCGGCCAGTTCATCCAGGTTGACGCCTTTGCCCATGCTGCCCAGCAAGTGGCCGAGGCGCTTGTAGTGCGCCGGGCTGTGGGCCATCAGCAAGTATTTGTAGCGCGAGTGAAAGGCCAGCAAGCGGTGGCGGCTCAGGCCGTCGGCGAGCAGTTGCTGCCAGCTGGCGTAGACAAACACGCGGGTCAGGAAGTTTTCCCGCAGCACCGGGTCATTCAGCCGACCGTCTTCTTCTACCGGCAGGTTGGGGTGCTGGGCGCAGAAGGCCTGGGCGTAGATGCCGCGTCCGCCACCGTCCACTGGCGTGCCGTTGGCGCGGTAGACCTTGACCCGTTCCAGGCCGCAGGACGGCGACTTCTGCATGAAAATGTAGCCGCACAGGTCGGTGTGTTGTTCGGCCATCTGCAGGCCGTAGTCGTGCAGGGGCTGGGTTACGTTCAGCTCGGTGTGTACGGTGCCGACGGCTTGCGGGTGGGCGGGGTCGCCCACCAGGCGGATCGGCTCGCGGGGAATGCCCAGGCCAATGGCGACTTCAGGGCACAGCGGCACAAAGTCGAAATAGTCGGCGAGGGTCTGGCTGCACAGCAGGGATTGTTTGTGCCCGCCGTTGAAGCGCACGTTCTCGCCGAGCAGGCAGGCGCTGATGGCGATCTTCGGTTTGGTGCTGGACATAGGCAAACCCCGGCAAGATTCCTGTACAAGATGTTTATCTTGTACAACTAAATCTCATCATAGGTCCGATGTTGTACAAGTCAAATTATTTGTACAGGTTGTGCGGTCGGACTATTGCCAGCCGATCTTCCAGTCGTCGGCATTTTGCAGGGTCTGCCACGCCAGGCGCTCGGCGCGCCGGGTCATCACCGCTTGCAGTTCGATAGCCAGCACGGTGCCTTCGTCGTCGCGAAACAGTTCGGTCACCAGGAAGTGTTTTTCCTTGTTGCGCGGGTGCGCTGCTGTCCATTTGGACAGCAGCAATTTGGCGGGGTTGATGCGGTTCATTGCAGGTGCTCGATCAAGCGCCGTGCCACTTCCTGGCCGCTGAGCCAGGCCCCTTCCACGCGCCCGGACAGGCACCAGTCGCCGCACACGTACAGGCCGAGGTCGGCGTCGGCGAGCACGCCGAATTCATGGCTGGCGGACGGGCGCGCGTAGAGCCAGCGGTGCGCCAGGCTGAAGGACGGCGCGGGCATGGCGCTGTGCAACAGTTCGGCGAAAGCGCCGTGCAGGTGTTCGATCACCGCTTCTTTGGGCAGGTCCAGGTGGGCCTTGCTCCAGGCGCTGGTGGCGTGCAGTACCCAGGTGTCGAGGGTGTCGTCGCGCCCCGGCTTGCTGCGGTTGCGGGCCAGCCAGTCGAGGGGGCTGTCTTGCACGAAGCAGCCTTCCATCGGCGTGTCCAAGGGCGTGTCGAACGCCAGGGCGATGGCCCAGGTCGGGTCCATCTTCACGCCGGCGGCGGCGCTGGCCAGCTTGGGCGCGGCCGCCAGCAGGGCGGTGGCCTGGGGCGCGGGCGTGGCGATGACCACATGGCTGAACGGGCCGTGGTTGCCGCCGTCGGCATCGAGCAGGTTCCAGTGTTGGGTGCCCTGGAAGACTTCGGTGATGCGGCAACCGAACGTCACCGGCAAGTCGTCGAGCAGGGCGCGGGTGATCGCGCTCATGCGCGGTGTACCGACCCAGCGGATCTGTTCATCGGGGGAGGGGGTGAGTTGGCCGGATTTGAAGTTGTACAGTTGGGGTTTCCACTGCGCGGCCCAGCCGTTGCTTTGCCAGCGCTGCACTTCGTTGACGAAGCGCCGGTCGCGGGCGGTGAAGTATTGCGCGCCCATGTCCAGGGCGCCGGCATCGCTGCGCTTGCTGGACATGCGGCCGCCACTGCCGCGGCTTTTATCGAAGAGTTGTACAACGTGCCCCGCGTCTCGTAACGCTCGGGCGGCGGAGAGACCGGCGATGCCGGTGCCGATGATCGCGATGGGAACAGTCATGGGAGGCCTCGTTTTACCGTTGGGTACAGACTACGCCGACACCAATAGCTGTACAATATTGTTTTTTGGTATAAGTTTTGGCGTACCTGTTCTATACGGTGTGACCTATGGTTAAAGCAGAGGCTTAAGCCAACGTTACGCCCGATTACAAATGATCCCTGCCTATAAAATAGACCAGTGATCGGCAGCGAACGTTACATGAGGAGCGTCCCATGCATATTTTGCTGACCGGCGGTACCGGCTTGATCGGCCGCCAACTTTGCCAACACTGGCTTGCCCAGGGTCATCGCCTGACCGTGTGGAGCCGCCACCCGGAACAGGTCGCCAAGGTCTGCGGCGCTCAGGTGTCGGGAGTCGGCCGCCTACAACAGGTTATCGGCCCGGTGGACGCGGTCATTAATCTGGCCGGCGCGCCCATTGCCGACCGCCCGTGGACCCACAAGCGCAAGGCACTGTTGTGGAGCAGCCGCATCGGCCTGACCGAAACCCTGCTGGCGTGGCTGGAAAGTCTGGCGCAAAAACCGGCGGTGTTGATCTCTGGTTCGGCGGTGGGCTGGTACGGCGATGGTGGCGAGCGCGAATTGACCGAAGCCAGCGGCCCGGTGCAAGACGATTTTCCCAGCCAGTTGTGTGTCGCCTGGGAAGAAACCGCCCAGCGCGCCGAGGCCTTGGGGCTTCGTGTGGTACTGGTGCGCACCGGCCTGGTGCTGGCGGCCGAGGGCGGCTTTTTGTCGCGCCTGTTGCTGCCCTTCAAACTGGCGCTGGGCGGGCCGATTGGCAACGGTCGGCAGTGGATGCCGTGGGTGCATATCAAGGATCAAATCGGCCTGATTGATTTTCTTCTGCACAACGCACAGGCCAGCGGTCCTTATAATGCGTGCGCGCCGCACCCGGTGCGCAACCGCGAGTTTGCCAAGACCTTGGGCCAGGTGTTGCACCGCCCGGCGTTCATGCCCATGCCGGCGTTTGCGCTGAAGGTCGGGCTGGGCGAGTTGTCCGGGTTGCTGTTGGGCGGGCAGAAGGCCGTCCCCGAACGGCTGCTGGCGGCCGGTTACACTTTTCAGTTCACTGAGTTGCGCGCGGCCCTGGACGACTTGTCCAGCCGCCTCTAGCCATAGGATGTTGCATGACGGATCACGCGTTATTACTGGTCAACCTGGGTTCACCGGCGTCCACTTCGGTGGCTGATGTGCGCAGCTACCTCAATCAGTTTCTGATGGACCCTTATGTGATCGACCTGCCGTGGCCGGTGCGGCGCTTGCTGGTGTCGCTGATCCTGATCAAGCGCCCCGAGCAGTCGGCCCACGCCTACGCCTCGATCTGGTGGGAGGAGGGCTCGCCGCTGGTGGTGCTCAGCCGCCGCCTGCAACAGCAAATGACCACGCAGTGGACCCACGGCCCGGTGGAATTGGCGATGCGCTACGGCGAGCCGTCGATTGAAAGCGTGCTGACCCGTCTCGCCAGTCAGGGCATTCGCAAGGTCACCCTGGCGCCGTTGTACCCGCAGTTTGCCGACAGCACCGTGACCACCGTGGTCGAGGAAGCCCGCCGCGTGCTGCGAGAGAAAAAGCTCGACCTGCCGTTGGCGATCCTGCAACCCTTCTACGACCAACCGGAATACCTCGACGCCCTGGTGGCCAGCGCCAAGCCGCATTTGCAGCAGGATTACGATCACCTGCTGTTCAGCTTCCACGGCTTGCCGGAGCGGCACCTGCAAAAGCTCAACCCTGGCCACACCTTCGACGGCGCCACCGATTGCTGCGCGAACGCCTCGGCGCAAGTGCGCGCTACCTGTTATCGCGGGCAGTGTTTCAGCGTGGCGCGGGATTTTGCCGCGCGCATGGGCTTGCCGGAAGATAAATGGTCGGTGGCCTTTCAATCGCGCCTGGGCCGGGCGAAATGGATTGAACCCTACACCGAAGCTCGCCTGGAAACCCTGGCCCAGCAAGGCGTGAAAAAGCTGCTGGTGATGTGCCCGGCGTTTGTCGCCGACTGCATCGAGACGCTGGAGGAAATTGGTGATCGCGGGCTGGAGCAGTTCCGCGAGGCGGGGGGCGAGGAGTTGGTGCTGGTGCCGTGCCTGAATGATGATCCGCAATGGGCGAAGGCGTTGAATGCCTTGTGTGAGCGGGCGCCGGCAACGCTGTAACCGAACCAAGTGAAGATCAAAATGTGGGAGCGGGCTTGCTCGCGAATGCGGTGGATCAGTCAAATAATAAGTGACTGACATACGGCATTCGCGAGCAAGCCCGCTCCCACAGTTTTTACCGCGTTACAAATTGAGGGTTAGGCTGACGGTTAGGTTGCGCGGTTCACCCGGGTTGACCCAATAGCTGCTGTAGGACCGCTCGTAATATTTTTCATCGAACAGATTATTCAGGTTCAAACCCACGGTGACATTCTCCGTGGCCTTGTAATGCGCCAACAAATCCACGGTGTGATACGCCGGCAGCTCAAAGCTCGTGCCGGCCTCACCGGAACGATCCCCCACATAAGTAAACGCCGCGCCCACGTCCGACCCGCGCAACGCGCCGTCCTGGAATTCATACACCCCCAACAGGCTGCCGCTGCGCTTGGCCACGCCGAGGATGCGGCTGCCAGCGGGAATGGCTTTATCGCCCTTGGTCACTTCGGCATCGATGTAGGCAAACGCGCCAATCACCCGTACGGCATCCGTCACTTGCCCGGTCAGTTGCAGGTCAAAGCCCTGGCTGCGGGCCTTGCCCATGGCGCGGTTGAGGTTGGTGGCCGGGTCCAGGGTGAGCACGTTTTCCTTTTCGATATGGAACGCGGCGAGGGTGGTGCTGAGGCGGTCGTCGAACAGCTCGCTCTTGATCCCCACTTCGTAGCCCACGCCTTCCTCGGGCTTGAAGCCTTTGTTGTTGGCGTCCAGGCCGCTGTTGGGTTTGAACGAGGTGGAGGCGTTGGCGAACACGCCGACTTGCGACGTGAGCTGGTATAGCAAGCCGGCGCGCTGGGTGAGGGCGTCGTGGGTTTGCTTGGTCGGCGGGGTGTTGCCGATGTAGTTGTCGATGTGTTGTTCGAAGTGCTCGAAGCGCGCACCGAGCATGCCGCGCAGGCGGTCGGTGAAGACGATCTGGTCTTGCAGGTTCAGCGCGTGGCTTTTGGTTTGCTCGAAGAAGTCGGTGCCGCCGCGCGCGCCGTTGGGTTTGGCCTGGCCGTAGACCGGGTTGTAGAGGTCGATGGCGTAGGGGCTGCCGGCAATCGCGGTCACGCGTTCCTTCTTGCGGTAGTCCTCGTATTCCGTGCCCACCAGTAACTCATGCTGCCAACTGCCGATGTCGAACAGGCCGCGCAGTTCCAACTGGGTGATGCTGTCGTGCCAGCCCATGGAGCGTTCGCGGTAGCGGCGGTTGAGGGTGTGGCCATCGGCGTTCAGCGCACGGTTTTCCGAGGCGTCGCCCCACAGGCTGCCTTGTTTGTAGTGGCTGGCCAGGCGCAGGCTCCAGGCATCGTTGAGGTGATGCTCGAGGGCGGCCTGGAGGCGGTTGTTGTGGTTGTCGATGTCGCCGTCGTTGGGCTCGCCGAGGAAGGTGGAACGCGATACGCCAGGGGCGGCGACGATGCCACGGTCGAAGGTGGAGCTGTGGCGTACGAATTCGCTTTCGACAAGAAGCGTGGTGTCCGGGTCCAGCTGCCAACTGAACGACGGCGCGACGAATACCCGTTTGCTCTGCACGTGATCGCGGAAGCTGTGGTTGTCTTCCACCGCCAGGTTGACCCGCGACAGCACGTGGCCTTCGCTGTCCAGCGGGGTGTTGACGTCGAGGGCGGTGCGGTAGCGGTCCCAACTGCCGGCGCTGGTTTGCAGGGTGGTGAAGGCCTCGGGCTGGGGTTTCTTGGTGACGATATTCACCGTGCCGCCAGGATCGCCACGCCCGTACAGGCTGGCGGCGGGGCCCTTGAGCACTTCGATGCGCTCGATATTGGCCGCGTCCGGGGTGCTCGGGTAACCACGGTTGGCGCTGAAGCCGTCCTGGTAGAACTCGGACGTGGTGAAGCCGCGCACGCTGTATTCGTAAAGCGTCAGGCCGCCGAAGTTGTTTTGCTTGGACACGCCGCCGGCAAATTCCAGGGCGCGCTCGACGCTGGTGCTGCCCAGGTCCTTGAGCACCGTGGCGGGAATCACGCTGATGGATTGTGGGATGTCGCGTAGCGCCGTGTCAGTTTTGGTTGCGCTGGCCGAGCGGGTGGCGAGGTAGCCTTTGACCGGGCTGGTGGCGGACTCGTAGGCGTCGCTGGTGACGCTGATGGTGTCGAGTTCCAGGGTGTTGTCTTCGGCAAAGGCGGGGTCGAGCAGCAAGCCCAAGGCCAGGCCAGCCAAGGGGGCGATTCTTCGAGACGGCATGATAGAGCGTTCCAATAGCGATATTGAAACAATATAACATGACAGATGAGAATGAATCGCTATGAAATATAAGCTTACAGGTGCCTGCGAACAGGCACCTGGGCGAGGGTATTTATTCCTCTTCTTTCACTGGCGCCGGCGGTGGGCGCAGGCCGATTTCCGCTGACAACTTGATCTCTTTGCCATTGCGCATGACCAAGATGCTCACCTTGTCGGTCGGCTTGATCCGCGCCACCTGGTTCATCGACTTGCGGCCATCGCCGGCCGGTTCGCCGTCGATGCTGAGGATCACGTCGCCCAGTTGCAGGCCGGCTTTCTGCGCCGGGCCGTCACGGAAGATCCCCGCGACCACGATGCCCGGGCGCCCGGTCAGGCCAAACGACTCGGCCAGGTCCTTGGTCAGCGGCTGCACTTCAATGCCCAGCCAGCCGCGAATCACCTGGCCGTGCTCGATGATCGACTTCATCACTTCCGTCGCCAGCTTCACCGGGATCGCAAAGCCGATGCCCTGGGAGCCGCCGGACTTGGAGAAAATCGCCGTGTTGATGCCGGTCAGGTTGCCATTGGCATCCACCAGCGCACCGCCGGAGTTGCCGGGGTTGATCGCGGCGTCGGTCTGGATGAAATCTTCGTAGCTGTTCAGGCCGAGCTGGTTACGTCCGGTGGCGCTGATAATGCCCATGGTCACCGTCTGGCCGACGCCGAACGGGTTGCCGATGGCCAATGCCACGTCACCCACGCGCAGGCCGTCGGAGCGGCCGAGGGTGATGGAGGGCAGGCTTTTCAGGTCGATCTTGAGCACCGCCAGGTCGGTTTCCGGGTCGCTGCCGACCACGCGGGCCAGGGTTTCGCGGCCGTCACGCAAGGCCACCACGATCTGGTCGGCGCCGGTGGTCACGTGGTTGTTGGTGAGGATGTAGCCTTCCGGGCTCATGATCACGCCCGAACCCAGGCTCGACTCCATGCGCCGCTGCTTGGGCCCGTTGTCGCCGAAATAGCGACGGAACTGCGGGTCTTCAAACAACGGGTGCGCCGGTTTGTTGATGACCTTGGTGGTGTACAGGTTGACCACGGCTGGCGCAGCGATGACCACCGCGTCCGCATAGGTCACCGGGCCTTGCACCACCGCGTTGGTTTGCGGTGCCTGCTGCATGTTTACATCCAGGCTGGGCAAGCCCACCCACTGGGGATAACGCTGAATGATCAGCATCGCGATCAGCACGCCAGCCAACAATGGCCATCCAAAAAAACGCAGTGCCTTGAGCATCAAGTAAGTCCTGACAGGTTGCAGGGGGCGGGAGAGCGCCCATAATGTCGCGCATTATACGAGGCTGTGAGTGCCTTCGAACGGGATATTTAGGAGTCTTTTATGGCCGTTGCCCTGAGCACATTAGTCGATGAAGCTGACCGCTACCTGAACAGCTCCAAAATCGCCGATTACTGTCCCAATGGCTTGCAAGTGGAAGGGCGCCCGCAGGTAATGCGCATCGTCAGCGGCGTGACCGCCAGCCAAGCCCTGCTGGACGCCGCCGTCGAAGCCGGGGCTGACCTGGTGCTGGTGCACCACGGTTATTTCTGGAAAGGCGAAAACCCCTGCATCACCGGCATGAAGCAGCGCCGCCTGAAAACCCTGCTCAAGCACGACATCAGCCTGCTGGCCTACCACCTGCCGCTGGACCTGCACCCCGATGTGGGCAACAACGTGCAGCTTGCGCGCCAGCTGGACATCACCGTCGAAGGCCCGCTGGACCCCAATGACGCCAAGGTCGTCGGCCTGGTCGGCTCCCTTGCCGAGCCGTTGTCGCCGCGTGATTTCGCCCGCCGCGTACAGGAAGTCATGGGCCGCGAGCCGCTGCTGATAGAAGGCAGCGAGATGATCCGGCGCGTGGGTTGGTGCACTGGCGGTGGCCAGGGTTACATCGACCATGGGATTGCAGCTGGCGTCGATCTGTTCCTCAGCGGCGAAGCGTCCGAGCAGACCTTTCACAGTGCGCGGGAAAACGACATCAGCTTTATTGCCGCCGGTCATCACGCCACCGAGCGTTACGGTGTGCAGGCGCTGGGGGATTACCTGGCGCGGCGGTTTGCGCTGGAGCATCTGTTCATCGACTGTCCAAATCCGATCTAAGCCCCACCACAGAACTCATGTGGAAAGGGCTTGTGTGGGAGCGGGCTTGCTCGCGAAGGCGGAGTATCAGTCACAGATGTTTTGACTGAACCACCGCATTCGCGAGCAAGCCCGCTCCCACAGTTGACCGAGTTCGGCCCAAACCTGGGGGCATATTCATATACCGTTTCGATCTAGCCAGCTCCCTGATTAGAAGAAGGTGCTGTGCTAGCATGCCCCGCTCGAACACGGCCCGCTGGCCGTCCATAAGATCGTTTTTCCGTGAGTAACCATGGTCGACAAACTGACGCATCTGAAACAGCTGGAGGCGGAAAGCATCCACATCATCCGCGAGGTCGCCGCCGAGTTCGATAACCCGGTGATGCTCTACTCGATCGGTAAAGACTCCGCCGTGATGCTGCACCTGGCACGCAAGGCGTTCTTTCCGGGCAAGCTGCCGTTCCCGGTGATGCACGTGGACACCCAGTGGAAATTCCAGGAGATGTACAAGTTCCGCGACAAGATGGTCGAAGAGCTTGGCCTGGACCTGATCACCCACGTCAACCCGGATGGCGTGGCGCAGGGCATCAACCCGTTCACCCACGGCAGCGCCAAGCACACCGACATCATGAAGACCGAGGGCCTCAAGCAAGCCCTGGACAAGCATGGTTTCGACGCAGCATTTGGCGGTGCCCGTCGCGATGAAGAGAAATCCCGCGCCAAAGAGCGTGTGTACTCGTTCCGCGACAGCAAGCACCGCTGGGACCCGAAGAACCAGCGCCCGGAGCTGTGGAACGTCTACAACGGCAACGTCAACAAGGGTGAGTCGATCCGTGTGTTCCCGCTGTCCAACTGGACCGAGCTGGACATCTGGCAGTACATCTACCTCGAAGGCATTCCGATCGTGCCGCTGTACTTCGCCGCCGAGCGTGAAGTGATCGAGAAGAACGGCACGTTGATCATGATCGACGACGACCGCATCCTTGAGCACTTGTCCGACGAAGACAAAGCCCGAATCGTCAAAAAGAAAGTACGTTTCCGTACCCTTGGCTGCTACCCGTTGACGGGCGCGGTGGAGTCCGAAGCCGAGACGCTGACGGACATCATTCAGGAAATGCTCCTGACGCGAACTTCCGAGCGCCAGGGCCGTGTCATCGACCACGATGGTGCAGGCTCGATGGAAGATAAAAAACGTCAGGGTTATTTCTAAGGGGTTGTCATGTCGCACGTATCTGATTTGATCAGCGAGGACATCCTCGCCTACCTGGGCCAGCACGAGCGCAAGGAAATGTTGCGCTTCCTGACCTGCGGCAACGTCGACGACGGCAAGAGCACCCTGATCGGGCGCCTGCTGCACGACTCCAAGATGATCTACGAAGATCACCTGGAAGCCATCACCCGCGATTCGAAGAAAGTCGGCACCACCGGTGACGACATCGACCTGGCATTGCTGGTCGACGGCCTGCAGGCCGAGCGTGAGCAGGGCATCACCATCGATGTCGCGTACCGCTACTTCTCTACCGCCAAGCGCAAATTCATCATCGCCGACACCCCCGGCCATGAGCAGTACACCCGCAACATGGCCACCGGTGCGTCCACCTGTGACCTGGCGATCATCCTGATCGACGCCCGCTATGGCGTGCAGACCCAGACCCGTCGCCACAGCTATATCGCCTCGTTGCTGGGCATCAAGCACATCGTGATTGCCGTCAACAAGATGGACATCAACGGCTTTGACCAAAGCGTATTCGAGTCGATCAAGGCCGATTACCTGAAGTTCGCCGAAGGTATCGCGTTCAAACCGAGCACCATGGCCTTTGTGCCAATGTCGGCGCTCAAGGGCGACAACGTGGTGAACAAGAGCGAGCGTTCGCCTTGGTACACCGGCCAGTCGCTGATGGAGATCCTCGAAACCGTCGAGATCGCCAACGACCGCAACTACACCGACCTGCGTTTCCCGGTGCAGTACGTCAACCGTCCGAACCTGAACTTCCGTGGGTTTGCCGGCACCCTGGCCAGCGGCATTGTGCACAAGGGCGACGAAGTCGTGGTGCTGCCGTCGGGCAAGAGCAGCCGCGTCAAATCCATCGTCACCTTTGAAGGTGAACTGGAGCACGCAGGTCCTGGTCAGGCCGTGACCCTGACCATGGAAGACGAGATCGACATCTCCCGTGGCGACCTGTTGGTACATGCCGACAACGTGCCGCAAGTGACCGACGCCTTCGACGCCATGCTGGTGTGGATGGCCGAAGAGCCGATGCTGCCGGGCAAGAAATACGACATCAAGCGCGCCACCAGCTACGTGCCGGGTTCCATCACCAGCATCGTGCACCGCGTGGACGTGAACACCCTGGCCGAAGGCCCGGCGAGTTCGCTGCAATTGAACGAGATCGGCCGGGTCAAGGTCAGCCTCGACGCCGCCATCGCCCTGGACGGTTACGACAGCAACCGCACCACCGGTGCGTTCATCGTCATCGACCGTTTGACCAACGGCACCGTGGCGGCGGGCATGATCATCGCGCCGCCGGTGACCCACGGCAGTTCGGCGCAGCACGGCAAGTTGGCCCACGTGGCCACCGAAGAACGTGCACAGCGCTTCGGCCAGCAACCGGCCACCGTGCTGTTCAGCGGCCTGTCGGGCGCGGGCAAGAGCACCCTGGCCTATGCGGTTGAGCGCAAGCTGTTCGACATGGGCCGTGCGGTATTCGTCCTGGATGGCCAGAACCTGCGTCACGACCTGAACAAAGGCTTGCCGCAAGACCGTGCCGGCCGCACCGAGAACTGGCGTCGTGCCGCGCACGTGGCGCGTCAGTTCAACGAAGCGGGCCTGCTGACCCTGGCGGCGTTTGTCGCACCGGATGCCGAAGGCCGTGAACAGGCCAAGGCCCTGATCGGCGGTGATCGTTTGCTGACGGTCTACGTGCAGGCGTCGCCGCTGGTGTGTGCCGAGCGTGATCCGCAGGGCTTGTATGCTGCCGGTGGGGATAACATCCCAGGTGAGTCCTTCCCGTACGACGTGCCGTTGAATGCCGACCTGGTGATCGACACCCAGGCGTTGTCGCTGGAAGAGAGCGTCAAGCAAGTGCTGGAGCTGTTGCGTCAGCGCGGCGCGATCTAAGGGTTGCGGCTACAAAAAAGCCCGCCATCGAGTAATCGGTGGCGGGCTTTTTTGTAGGGCTTGAAAACAACTCGGTCAAATGTGGGAGCGGGCTTGCTCGCGAATGCGGTGGATCAGTCGATACATTTGCTGACTGACACATCGCTTTCGCGAGCAAGCCCGCTCCCACATTTGGATTACTGTTTGCCTGGGAATTGTGTGTGCAGTTTTTCCAGCAGTTGGTCTTTGTCTTCCCACAGCTTATTGATCCAACCCTGGAACGCCGTCCGATACTCCCCATCCTGCTCATAATTCTTGCCAATGAACTCAGCCGGGATCTGCACCTCTTCAAACTGCACCACCACGTCCTGCACATTCCCGCACAACAAATCCCAATAACCAGGGCGCCCAGCAGGATAGTGAATGGTCACGTTCACCAGTGATTTCAACTGCTCACCCATGGCGTCCAGCACAAATGCGATCCCGCCGGCCTTGGGCTTGAGCAGATAACGGAACGGCGATTTCTGCTGCGCATGCTTGCCCGGGGTAAACCGCGTGCCTTCGGCAAAGTTGAAAATGCCCACTGGGTTGTCGCGAAACTTCGCACAGGTCTTGCGGGTGGTTTCCAGATCCTTGCCTTTCTTCTCCGGGTGCTTTTCCAGGTACGCCTTGGTGTAGCGCTTCATGAACGGAAAGCCCAGCGCCCACCACGCCAAGCCAATCACCGGCACCCAGATCAGTTCCTGCTTGAGGAAGAATTTGAGTGGGCGAATCCGGCGATTGAGCACGTACTGCAACACCATGATGTCGACCCAGCTCTGGTGGTTGCTGGTCACCAGGTACGAGTGCTGGTAGTCCAGGCCTTCCAGGCCCTTGATGTGCCAGCGTGTGCGGCGCACCAGGTTCATCCAGCCTTTGTTGTTGGTCACCCAGGCTTCGTGGGTGTGGTTCATCAGCCATTCACTGAAGCGCTTGGAGAACGGCAGCGCCTTGAACAGCGCGACGATAAACAGGAACGAACACAACAGGATCGTGTTCAGCGTCAGCAACAACGACGCGATCACCCCGCGCAGGGCGGCAGGTAGAAAATCCAGCATTTAGATATCCATAGGTCGGTTGGCGGCTTGGATCGCAGTCAGTGCGATGGTGTACACGATGTCATCCACCTGGGCGCCGCGTGGCAGGTCGTTGACCGGTTTGCGCAGGCCTTGGAGCATTGGCCCCAGGCTCACGCAATCGGCGCTGCGTTGCACGGCCTTGTGGGTGGTGTTGCCGGTGTTCAGGTCGGGGAATACGAACACGGTGGCTTTGCCGGCGACCAGGCTGTTCGGCGCCAATTGGCGGGCCACGTTTTCGTTGGCGGCGGCGTCGTATTGCAGCGGGCCGTCGATCAGCAGCGAGCTTTGCTGTTCGTGGGCGAGCAGGGTGGCTTCGCGGACTTTTTCCACTTCTTCGCCGCTGGCCGAATCGCCGCTGGAATAGCTGATCATCGCCACGCGCGGCGTAATGCCGAACGCGGCGGCCGAGTCGGCGCTTTGCAAGGCAATCTCCGCCAGTTCCGCCGCGCTTGGGTGCGGGTTCATCACGCAGTCGCCGTACACCAGCACCTGCTCCGGGAACAGCATGAAGAACACCGACGACACCAAGGTGCAGCCCGGCGCCGTTTTAATAAGCTGCAGGGCGGGGCGGATGGTGTTGGCGGTGGAGTGAATGACGCCGGAGACCAGGCCGTCCACTTCATCCAGCGCCAGCATCATGGTGGCGATCACCACGGTGTCTTCCAGTTGCTGCTCGGCCATCGGCGCGTTGAGGCTTTTGCTCTTGCGCAGGGCCACCATCGGTTCGACGTAGCGCTGGCGGATCAAGTCCGGGTCGAGAATCTCCAGGCCTTCGGGCAATTCGATGCCTTGGGCGCGGGCGACGGCTTCCACGTCCGCCGGTTTGGCCAGCAACACGCAACGGGCAATCCCACGCGCCTGGCAGATGGCGGCGGCTTGCACGGTCAGCGGCTCGCTGCCTTCTGGCAGGACGATGCGCTTGTTGGCCGCCTGGGCGCGCTGGATCAACTGGTAGCGGAACACCGCCGGCGACAGGCGCATCTCCCGTGGCGTGCCGCAGCGTTGGTGCAGCCAGCGCGCATCAAGGTGGCTGGCGACGAAATCGGTGATGATCTCCGCGCGCTCGCGGTCATCGATGGGGATTTCCTTGTTGAGGCTGTTGAGCTGGTTGGCGGTGTCGTAGGAGCCGGTGCTCACCGACAGCACCGGCAGCCCGGCCTGGAACGCGCCACGGCACAGGTCCATGATGCGCGGGTCGGGCAGGGTGTCGCTGGTCAGCAGCAGGCCGGCCAGGGGCACGCCGTTGATCGCGGCCAGGCTGACGGCGAGGATGATGTCATCGCGGTCGCCGGGCGTTACCACCAGCACGCCGGGCTTGAGCAGTTCCACGGTGTTGCGCATGGTGCGCGCGCAAATGATGATCTTGGTCATGCGCCGGCTTTCGTAGTCGCCGGCGTTGAGGATCTGCGCGCCCATCAGGTCGGCCACGTCGCGGGTGCGTGGGGCGTTGAGTTCCGGCTGGTAGGGAATGCAGCCAAGCAGGCGGAAATCACCGCTGCGCAGCAGGGGCGAATGTTCCTTCAGGCGTGCGGAGAAGACCTCCATGCTTTCGTCGGTGCGCACCTTGTTGAGGATGACGCCGAGCACTTTCGGGTCTTTTGGGCCGCCAAACAGCTGGGCCTGCAATTCCACACGGCCGGAGAGTTCGGTGAGCACTTCGTTTTCCGGGGCCGAGACCAGGATCACTTCCGCATCCAGGCTCTTGGCCAGGTGCAGGTTGACCCGGGCGGCATAGCTGGCGCTGCGGGTCGGCACCATGCCTTCGACGATCAGCACATCCTTGCCCACGGCGGCCTGTTGATACAGGGTGATGATTTCTTCGAGCAGCTCATCGAGCTGGCCGTCGCCGAGCATGCGCTCCACATGGGCCAGGCCCAGGGGTTGTGGCGGCTTCAAGCCGTGGGTGCGCGCCACCAGTTCGGTGGAGCGTTCGGGGCCGGTGTCGCCGGGGTGCGGCTGGGCAATGGGCTTGAAGAACCCGACTTTCAGCCCGGCCCGCTCAAGGGTACGCACCAGCCCAAGGCTGATGGAGGTCAGACCCACACCAAAATCGGTGGGCGCGATAAAAAAAGTCTGCATGCGAATTCTCTAGAGGTGCATGGCTTGGGTGACGCTCTATGGCTGAGTGTCTACCGCGAATCAGGCGCCAAGGTTATCGTTATTCGTGCGCTTGCGCACACCAGCCGCAGGCAAAGGGCTGGCCTATTTTTTTCTGACGCTGTGCGGGGTCGAGCACCCAGGCGCGGGACTGCCATGGCGGCTGGTGGCGCAGGTGCTGGGTGTGGCCGCAAGAAAGCTCGGCAACCCAATGCTGGTCGTCGTCCAGATGAAAACCGGTGACCGTCGAGTCGCGTGTGCGACCCCGTCTGTCCGGGTTCTGTTCGCTTTCGGGCAAATCCTTGTTTAGACTTGTCCGTTCTTCATTCTTATGCAAAAGGTCTCGCCCCATGACGATCGCCGCTAACAAGGCTGTCTCCATCGACTATACCCTGACCAACGACGCTGGTGAGGTCATCGACAGCTCCGCCGGCGGCGCGCCGCTGGTCTACCTGCAAGGCGCAGGTAACATCATCCCAGGCCTGGAAAAGGCTCTGGAAGGCAAGAACGTCGGTGATGAACTGACGGTTGCCGTAGAACCTGAAGATGCCTACGGCGAGTACTCGGCCGAACTGGTCAGCACCCTGAGCCGCAGCATGTTCGAAGGCGTTGACGAGCTGGAAGTGGGCATGCAGTTCCACGCTTCCGCGCCGGACGGCCAAATGCAGATCGTCACCATCCGTGATCTGGACGGCGACGACGTCACCGTTGACGGCAACCACCCGCTGGCTGGCCAGCGCCTGAACTTCCAAGTGAAGATCGTTGCCATCCGCGACGCTTCCCAGGAAGAAGTGGCTCACGGCCACGTTCACGGTGAAGGCGGTCACCAGCACTGATTGATGCATTGATCGGTTGCTAGCAAAAACGCCCCGACTGGTTCGGGGCGTTTTTTTGTGCCCAAAGAATGTACACGGTGCAAATGTGAGAGCGGGCTTGTGTGGGAGCG
>NZ_QAJM01000054.1 GCF_003852405.1 Pseudomonas sp. KBW05 | reverse complement strand
GTGTTGGGGCAAGAGCCCTTTTGGTTACTTTTGGGGCTCTTTTCCAAAAGTGACCCGCCGTAAGGGCGGAACCATAAGCCGCCGTTACCGAAGAAATGGATATGTACCCCGACAGACCGCCATCGCAGGCAAGCCAGCTCCCACAAAAAGCAGCCCCCACCAAACCCCTGTGCGACCCCATGCCACACCCAACCCTTGACCACGATCAACAGCCCCCACCCACCCAGTTCCCACACTGTGCCAAACGCCCTGAAGGACCAGCCCCCCAACGGCATACCTCCTCCGAGGAATAGGCCCTACGCCCAATGCGGCGCAGGCTGCCCCCATCTTCCCAACGCTTGGAGCCCGGACCATGGCCCACCTGACCCAGCAAAACTTCGTCTCCCTGAACATCGCCGTACTGACCATCAGCGACACCCGCACCTACGACACCGACACCTCCGGCGACACCCTGGTGGACCGCCTGCAAACCGCCGGCCATATGCTCATCGACCGCGGCATCGTGATGGACGACATCTACCAGATCCGCGCCCGGGTTTCGCAGTGGATCGCCGACCCCCAGGTGCAAGTGGTGTTGATGACCGGCGGCACCGGTTTCACTGCCCGCGACAACACACCCCAAGCCGTGTTGCCGTTGCTGGACAAGCAAGTGGACGGCTTCGGCGAGTTGTTCCGTCAGGTGTCCCTGGCCGAAATCGGCATGTCGACCCTGCAATCCCGTGCCCTGGCCGGCTTCAGCAACGGTGTGCTGGTGTGCTGCATGCCCGGTTCGCCAGGGGCGTGCCGCACGGCCTGGGACAAGATTCTCTGCGGCCAACTGGACAGCCGCACCGGCCCGTGCAATTTCGCGCCGCACCTCAAGCCGCAGCTCGATCAAGCGCTCAGCGCCTGTGAGTCACGCTCATGAACGTGTGTGACAGCGGCGACCTGTTGCCGGTGGAGGACGCCATCGAGCAATTGCTCGCGCAGGCGCCGCCACCACCGCCCACCGAGGTGATTGCCTTGGCCCAGGCCCTCGGGCGGGTGGTCGCCGAAGAGGTGTTTTCGCCCCTCGACTTGCCGGGCTGGGACAACAGCGCCATGGACGGCTACGCCCTGCGCGCGTTTGACGTGCCGGAGCAGGGCGGTCACCTGGAAGTCGCCGGGCGCATCGCTGCCGGGCACAGCAGTGATGAGCCGTTGCAGGCCGGGCAAGCGGTGCGCATCTTTACCGGTGCGCCGCTGCCACCGGGGGCCGACAGTGTGGTCGCCCAGGAACGTTGCCGCGTGTATGGCCAGCGGATCTGGTGCCCGCCGATCCGTCTAGGGGACCACGTGCGCAAACGCGGCGAAGAGCTGCAACGCGGGCAGCAGGTGTTGAGCGCCGGCAAGCGCCTGCGCGCCCAGGAAATCGGCCTGCTGGCGGCGGCGGGCATCCCTCGGGTCAAGGTCTATCGGCCGCTGCGGGTGTGCCTGCTCAGCAGCGGTGATGAATTGCGCGAACCCGGTGAGTCGCTGGCACCAGGGCAGATCTACAACAGCAACCGTTACCTCATCGCGGCGCTGCTGCGAGGCTGGGGCGTTGAGGTGCACGACTACGGCGTGATGGCCGACGCCCTCACGGCGAGTCGCGATGCGTTGGCGCTGGCGTCTTCCGAATGCGACCTGCTGCTGACGACCGGCGGCGTGTCGGTGGGGGAGGAGGACCATCTCAAACAAGCGATCCGCGAGCTGGGCAAGGTCGAGTTCTGGCGCTTGGCGATCCAGCCCGGCAAGCCCCTGGCCTTTGGTCAGGTGGCAGGCAAACCATGGATAGGCCTACCGGGTAATCCGACGGCGGCGTTGGTCACGGCGCTGGTGGTGGTGCGCCCGTTCCTGCTGCGAGCCCAGGGTGCGCAGCGCGTGTTGCCGGTGCCGGCCAGCGTGCCGGCGGCGTTTGAATGGCTCAAGCCCAACCCGCGCCGCCAATACCTGCGGGCGCGCTTGAGCCCCGGCAGCGATGGGCAACTGCGCGCGATCCTGCACCCGCAGCAAAGCTCGGCGATGTTGGTCGCCGCCTGTTGGGCCGACGGTCTGGTGATCGTCGAGCGCGGGCAGCAGGTGCTCAAGGGCGCGGCGGTGCCGTTTCTGTCCTTTGCCGATTTCCACTAAGGAGTCACCATGCAACTGGTCTGCCCGGCAGGTAACTTGCCTGCGTTGAAAGCCGCTGTGCGCCAAGGCGCCGACGCGGTGTATGTGGGGTTTCGCGATGACACCAATGCCCGGCATTTCGCCGGGCTGAACATGGACGACAAGCAGTTCGACGCCGCCGTCGCCCATATCCGCCAGCACCAGCGCAAGCTCTACGTGGCGGTCAACACCTACCCGCAACCGAAGATCTGGCCACGCTGGCAACGCGCCGTCGATCGCGCTGCCGACCATGGTGTGGACGCCCTGATCGCCGGCGACCCCGGCGTACTCGGCTACGCCGCCGCGCGCCACCCGCAGATGGCCTTGCACTTGTCGGTGCAGGGCTCGGCCACCCACGCGGCGGCGTTGAAGTTTTACGTCGAACGCTATGGCATCCGTCGAGCGGTGCTGCCACGGGTGTTGTCCCTGGCCCAGGTCAAGCAGGTGGCGGCGAGCGCCACGGTGCCCATCGAAGTGTTCGGCTTTGGCAGCCTGTGCATCATGGCCGAAGGGCGCTGCCACTTGTCCTCCTACATCACCGGCGAATCGCCCAACCTGTGCGGCGTGTGCTCGCCGGCCAAGGCAGTGCGCTGGAGCGACGACGCCGACGGCCTCAGCGCGCGCTTGAGCGAAGTGCTGATCGACCGCTACACCCCGGACGAACCCGCCGGCTACCCGACCCTGTGCAAGGGCCGCTTCCTGGTGGGCGGCAAGCGCTTCCATGCGCTGGAAGAACCTACCAGCCTCGACACCCTCGACCTGCTGCCGGAACTGACCGCCATTGGCGTGGAAGCGGTGAAGATCGAAGGTCGCCAACGCAGTCCGGCCTACGTGGAGCAAGTCACCCGCGTCTGGCGCGCCGCCCTCGACGCCCACCGCAACAGCCCGGCCAACTTTGTCGTCAAGGAGCAATGGCGCCAGGTATTGGCCGGGCTCTCCGAAGGCAGCCAGACCACCCTGGGGGCTTACCATCGTGCATGGCAATGAGGATACACAGATGAAACTCAGTCTCGGACCGGTGCTGTTTTATTGGGACAAGGACCACCTCGGGCGCTTCTATGCGGACATGGCCGACTTGCCCCTGGATGTGATCTACCTGGGCGAAACCGTGTGCTCGAAACGCCGCGTGTTCAACCTCGACCAGTGGCTGGGCCTGGGCCGTGAGTTGCAGACGTGCAGTTCGGCGCAGATCGTGTTGTCGAGCCTCACGCTGATCGAGGCGGCCTCCGAACTGTCCCGCCTGCGGCGCCTGTGCGACAACGGCGAGATGCTGGTGGAAGCCAACGACATGGGTGCGGTGCAGTTGCTGGTTGAACGCAAATTACCCTTCGTCGGCGGCCCGGCGCTCAACCTCTACAACGGCCACGCCCTGGTGCAATTGCTCGACTTGGGCATGCAACGCTGGGTGCCGCCGGTGGAATGCTCGCGAGGCTTGATCGCCGATGTGCTGGCGCAGGTGCAGGAACTGGGCAGGCCGTTGCCGGAAGTGGAGATCTTCGCCTACGGCCATTTACCCCTGGCCTACTCGGCGCGCTGCTTCACCGCCCGCGCCGAAAACCGGCCGAAGGACGACTGCCAGTTCTGCTGCATCAACTACCCGGACGGCATGGCCTTGACCAGCCAGGAAGGGCAGGCGTTGTTTACCTTGAATGGGATTCAGACGATGTCGGCGGACGTGACTAACCTGCTGGCCGACTATCCCGGGCTGGTGGCTTGTGGCGCTGATGTGTTGCGCCTGAGCCCGCGTGCGGAAGGCATGGCCGATGTGGTACGCGCCTACGATCAGGTGCGGCAGGGCGCGATGCCGCCGGTGTTTGTCGAGGGTTGCAACGGCTACTGGCATGGCCAGGCGGGCATGTTGCGGGTTGAGGAGGTGGGGCTGTGTTGAGTCGCAAGCAATGGTTGCTCAAGGGGGCCGACCGGTTGTTGCCGCTGGTGCGGCGGGTGCCGTTTGCGGTGCAGCGTGTGGCCTTGGAGCAGGGGCTTAATCGTTGTCTGGCTGAGCCTTTGCGCGAGGGGGGCTTCGATTTGTTGCGCGGGCGTTGGATGTGTTTGCGGATTCCTGATTTGGGGTTGTGTTGGTACCTGACGTTGGCGCGGGATGGGTTGCGTATTACTGACAGGGCTGAGGCGCAGGTGACCATCAGTGGGAACTGGCGGGAGTTTTTGTTGTTGGCTAGTCGGCAGGAGGATCCGGATACGTTGTTTTTTCGGCGGCGGTTGGTGATTGAGGGGGATACGGAGTTGGGGTTGGGGCTTAAGAATTTGATTGATAGTTTGGATTCGGATGTGTTGCCGGGGTGGTTGTGGAGGGGGTTGGAGGTTGCGGGGCGGGGGGTTGGTGTTTGACTGAGTACATATCCGTTTCTTCGGT
>NZ_QAJM01000053.1 GCF_003852405.1 Pseudomonas sp. KBW05 | reverse complement strand
ACTTGTTCGGAGATTCCTTAGCGGTGCCATCAACATCAGTGCGTGGATGCGCGGGTCGGCTTGCGGTTGCAAGTCATCGCGGTCCACCACCAACTCGCCTTTGGTGGTGCAGGCGTCGCGGTCTTCGGGACGTTCCTGGCAATAGCGGCGCAGGCGGTCGAAATCCGGTTTCGCACCCGCGAGGATCAGCGCCGTCTCGCCACCGGCCGAATAGCCGATCACCCCGACTTGATCGATGTTGACGAAGGGCGACAGCATCGGGTCGCCCAGGGTCGCGGTAATCGCTTCGGAAATCTGGATCGGCCGCCCGTACAGATTGCTCAACGTGCCCAGGCGGCTGTGGTCCTTGTAGTTGTCGCCGGGGTGCAGCACCGCCACCACCACAAAGCCCTTGCGCGCCAGGGACGTGGCCAGGTCATGCAGGGCCAGCGGTGTACCGGTGTTGCCGTGGGACAACATCAACATCGGGAAACGGCCGATGGCGACCTTGGCGTCTTCACCGGCGCCCACGTGGTAAGCGCCCAGTTGCGTACTGTGCTCGACATCGGTGGACGGGTAGAACGCGATGGCCTTCATCGGCTGCAAATCCAGCGGATCGAGAAAGGTCATACGATGAAAGCCCACGCTCCAATGCGGGTGCGGCGCAGGCGCGGCGTGCACTGAAACCAGGCCGCCGAGCAGGGAAAGAACCAAAACAGCACAAAGACGCATCATGGGGATGTCCACCTTTGTTGCGTAAGAACCGACATGTCGAATTAAACGTCCAGGGTGTTGAACCCGAGCTTGCATAACCTGGGCCATAGTCAAAAGACAGCGGGTAAACGAAAAAACTCCGTACTCCGATCGCGTTCTAGGCGAGCAGAATACAGAGTTTAGGCGCCCGTTTTCAGAATGAAACGGGCAATAGCGAACTTTTACATAACCCTTACGCGGCGGCGAACAATTGTTCGTTGATGAGTAAGTTGGCGTCGCTCAACGACTTGTTGCGCACTTCATCACCGTAGGCCAGGCCCTGGGCGCGGACGAACTCGATATCGGTGATGCCGAGGAAGCCAAACACCAGCTTCAGGTAGTCTTCGTGGCCGACGTTGCTGGCCTGGCCGGCGTGCAGGCCGCCGGCGGTGGAGACGATGATCAGCTTCTTGCCACCGCACAGGCCTTCAGGGCCGGCTTCGGTGTAGCGGAAGGTCTGGCCGGCGACGGCGATGCGATCGATCCAGGCCTTGAGTTGGGACGGTACCGAGAAGTTGTACATCGGCGCACCGATCACCACCGCGTCCGCCGCGATGAATTCGGCCAACGACGAAGCACTCAATTGCGCCTCGTGCTGTTGGACCGCGTCGCGCAGCTCGGCAGCGGTGCCCAGCGCGCCCAGGGTCAGGCCGGAAAAGTGGCTGATGCCTTCGCTCGCCAGATCGCGGTAGGTCACTTCCACACCCGGTTCAGCCGCTTGCCAGGCCTTGACCACGCCAGCGGTAAGCTGACGGGATGCCGAGTTGTCGCCGAGGATGCTGGAATCGATGTGCAACAGTTTCATGTGAGTTCTCCGAGTAGGATCGTCAGTGGCGATCAGATGGTGGTGATGCTACGCATGAAACCAATAGCCGATAAGGCAGCTGAAATGCGATAGTTTGTCCCACTGACAGGACAATAGGCCGACCATGCAAGACCTCAACGATCTCTACTATTTCGCCAAAGTCGTCGAAGCCGGTGGTTTTGCGGCCGCCGGCCGGCTGCTGGGGATTCCCAAGTCGCGGCTGTCGCGGCGCATTGCCGAGCTGGAAGACCGCCTGGGTGCCCGTCTGCTGCAACGCACCACGCGGCAGCTGACCCTCACCGCCGTCGGCGAACGCTACCTGCGCCACTGCCAGGCCATGCTGCTGGAAGCCGAGATGGCCGACGAGGCTGTGGCCAGCATGTCCAGCGAGGCCCGTGGACGGCTGCGGGTCAGTTGCCCGGTGGGTATGGCGCAGCACATCCTGCCGGAACTGGTGGCCGGGTTTCTCGCCGCCCATCCCCATGTGCAACTGGAAATGACCCTGGTCAACCGCCGCGTCGACCTGGTGGCGGAAGGCATCGACGTAGCCCTGCGCGTGCGCGAGCTGGGGGATGAAGACCCGCTACTGGTGACCAAGCGCCTGCGCCAGGCCCAGACGGTGCTGGTGGCCAGCCCGGCGTTTGTGCACGGCAAGCAGATCAACAGCCTCGACGACCTCAAGCAACTGCCCATACTCGGTGCGCTGGAGCCGGACCGCATGGTCCATCAACGCATCCTCGACCCAAAGGGCAACCCCCACGAGCTGGTGATGGAGGCGCGCCTGGGCATCGATGATTTTATCGTGCGCAAAGCCAGCGCAATCATGGGCCTGGGCTTTACCGTGCTGCCGATGATGTATTGCGAAGAGGAATTGGCCAGCGGCCGCCTGGTGCAACTGCTGCCGCAATGGTCGTTGCCGGGCGGTTGGCTGCAAGCCGTGTACCCCCATCGTCGTGGCGTATTGCCAGCCATTCGGGCCTGGATCGACTACCTTGAAGAAGGCTTCAAAGGCTGCGGAGACCGTCTACTATGAAGATCACCGAAGAACAAGTCGCACGCTTCTGCCTGAGCCTGCCCGGCGCGCGCGAGGACTATAAATGGGGCGGCGTACGGGTGTTTTCGATTGCCGGCAACAAGATGTTCGCCCTGCAAAACCTGCGCGGTGAGTCGCTGGCGTTCAAGGTCGACAAGGATCTGTTCCTCGGCCATGTCGACCGCCCAGGCATCCACCCGGCGCCCTACCTGGCGCGCGCGCAATGGATCATCATGAACACGCCCTACCCGCTGGGCGCGGAGGAGCTGCGTGGCTTGTTGCAGCGCTCCCACCAGTTAGTGGTGAGCAAGCTGCCCAAGCGCACACAGGTCGGCTTGTTGCTAGAGGATTGAAAGCAAGGTGCCGCCCAGGAACAGCTGGTCCAGCCAGAACACCTGATGCAGCAGCACAATTGCCCAGAACAGCACCTGATAAGACACCTTGCGCGTCTTGTGCCGGAACACTTGCTGGGCAATCAACGCCCCCGGCCAACCGCCTGCCAGCTCGACGGCATGCAGGATGTTTTCCGGGATGCGCCGGCCCTCGGTTTGCGCCTGGCGCTTGTCACGCCAATACAACACGAACGCCAGCACGCTGACCACGCCATACGCCGCCAGCGGCAGCACCGTCTCGCCGCGATGCCACAGCAGCACCGAGCCCAGCAGCGGCGCGGCGCACAACAGCAGGAAAATCGCAACCTTCAAGCGTGGGTGCTGGATGTTCATGGCTTGACCGCAGACCAGTCGATCCAGCCGAACTGCCAGGTCGCCAAAATCACCAGGCCGAACGCGATGCGATACCAGGCAAACGCCGCATAGCTGTGGCTGGCGATGAATTTGAGCAAGGCCTTGACCGCAATCATCGCGAAGATGAACGAGGTCACAAAGCCGATGGCAAACACCGGCAGGTCGGCCGGCTGAAACAGATCGCGGTATTTGTAGCCCGAGTAAAGCGCCGCACCGACCATGGTCGGCATGGCCAGGAAGAACGAGAACTCCGTGGCGGTCTTGCGCGACAGGCCAAACAACAGGCCGCCGATAATCGTCGCGCCGGAACGGGAAGTGCCCGGGATCATTGCCAGGCATTGGGCCAGACCGACCTTGAGCGCGTCTTTCCAGGTGATGTCATCGACCGTCTCCGCGTGCACTGCATGCTCACGCCGCTCCGCCCACAACATGATCACACCGCCCACCACCAACGCGGCCGCGACGGTGATCGGGTTGAACAGGTAGTGCTTGATCGCGTCGGCAAAAATCACCCCCAACACCACCGCCGGCAACACCGCGATGATCAGGTTCACCGTAAAACGCTGGGCCTTGCGCTGGGTCGGCAGGCCGATGACCACGTCCAGGATCTTGCGTCGGAACTCCCAGACCACGGCGAGGATCGCGCCCAATTGAATAATGATGTTGAACGCTTCAAAGCGCTCGCCGCCGAAGCCGATCAGGTCGGCGACAATAATCTGGTGGCCGGTGCTGGAAATCGGCAGGAACTCCGTCAACCCCTCCACCACGCCAAGAATCAATGCCTGTATGGCGGTCCAAAAATCCATGCTTCCCCCAAAAGGCCCTGCGCGGGGCAGGCCTCGATAGTCTTTTTTAAGTGGTTCACTGACGCCGGGTGTATAAAAAACCCGTGAAAAATCAGGCAGTACTCAGGTTTTCCGATTACAGGCCGAAAGCCTATCAGACAAGGCGTAAAAGTCGATGCAGCGCCCACAATTATAAAAAAGCACGGAGTGACAGGACGATGAACAGTTTGCGCAGCATGTCGATCAGCCGCCGGCTCTGGCTGATCCTGATAGTCGCCGTGTTGATGTTGTTGACCTTGGGCCTGTTGATGCTCAAGCAGATCCATGGCGACCTCTACCAGGCCAAGCGCCAGCAGACCCAACATGTGGTGCAGACCGCCAGCGGCGTGCTGGCCTACTACCAGAACCTCGAAAAAACCGGCACCCTCACCCGCGACGCCGCGCAGAAACAAGCCTTGAGCGTGGTGCGCGGCCTGCGCTACGACCATGACGACTACTTCTGGATCAACGACCTCACGCCGGTGATGATCATGCACCCGGCCAACCCCAAGCTGGACGGCCAGAACCTCTCGGCGATCCGCGATCCGGACGGTTTTGCGGTGTTCAACGAGTTTGTGGTCCTGGCCAAGGCCAAGGGCGCCGGCATCGTCAACTACCGCTGGCCGAAGCCGGGCGCCGATGCGCCGGTGGCGAAAACCTCGTATATCCAACTGTTCGAACCCTGGGGCTGGATCATCGGCTCCGGCGTCTACGTGGATGATGTGCAGGCCGAGTTCACCGGCCAAGTGTGGAAAGCCTCGGTGATCGGCCTGCTCATTGCGGTGGTGATGGCCTTGCTGGTGGCGCTGATCGCCCGCAGCATCGTGCGCCCGCTGCAAGCGGCGGTAAACGCCATGGGCAACATCGCCAGCGGCGAAAGCGACCTGACCCGCAGCCTCGACACCCACGGCCACGACGAAGTGACCCAGCTGTCGCAACACTTCAACAGCTTCACCGCCAAGTTGCGCCAGGTGGTCAGCCAGTTGCAGGTGTGCGCCAACGCCCTGGGCCAGTCATCGACCGAGCTGGGCAGCAACGCCACCCAGGCCCATGACCGCAGCCAGCAGCAGTCCCAGCAGATGGAATTGGTCGCCACCGCGATCAACGAAGTCACCTACGGCGTGCAAGACGTGGCCAAGAACGCCGAACACGCCGCCAGCGAAATGCGCGACGCCCAGGCCCAGGCGCAGCAAGGCCAAGTCAATATCGACGGCAGCTTGCAGCAGATCGACCAACTCTCCAGCACCATCAGCCAGGCTGTCGAAGTGATGCGCACACTGTCCGCGGAAAGCACCCAGATCGGCAGCGTGCTCGAAGTGATCCGCTCCATCGCCGACCAGACCAACCTGCTGGCCCTCAACGCCGCCATCGAAGCCGCCCGCGCTGGCGAACAAGGCCGTGGCTTTGCCGTGGTCGCCGATGAAGTGCGGCTGCTGGCCCAGCGCACGCAAAAATCCACCGCCGAGATCCAGGGCATGATCGAGCGCCTGCAAGGGCATTCGGAAGCAGCGGTCAAGGTGATCAGCGACAGCCACAGCGCCTCGCAACTGACCATCGAACAAGCCGGCCAGGCCGGCGCCAGCCTTACGGCCATCGGCCAGGCGCTGCGTAATCTGAATGGTTTGAATGCGTCAATTGCCAGCGCCACCTTGCAACAGGCCCATGTAGTGGAAGACATCAACCAGAACGTCACCCAGGCGGCGGGGTTGTCCCACAGCACCGCATTGGCGGCGCAGCAGTCGAGTGTGGCGAGTACCCACTTGCGCGGACTCAGCGAACAACTGGATGGCCTGCTGCGCCAGTTCAAGGTCTAACACCGTTCTATCGTGAGACCTGGCTCATGTGGGAGCCAGGTCCCACACAAGCCCAGCTCCCACAGACAGTGCTCAGTGTTTTGTAGATTGCACGCCTCTGGTTACAATCCCCGCCCTCTCCCACTCCTCCAAGGAACCGCCATGTCCGGGCTTGAACTGTTCGCCGCCGCCCTGGGGGTGATCGCTGTCTGGCTGACGGTCAAACAAAACCCTTGGTGCTGGCCCATCGGCCTGATCATGGTGCTGCTCTACACCTGGGTGTTCTACGACGTAAAACTCTATTCCGACATGCTCCTGCAAGTGGTCTACGCCGTGTTGCAGCTGTACGGCTGGTGGCAGTGGACCCGCGCCGGCGAGGTCAAGCAAGGCCGTCAGGTCACCCGCCTGGGGGGGCCGGCGATTGTCATCAGCCTGGCGATAGGCGCCGTGGGCAGCCTGCTGCTGGGCGCCGCCATGGCCCACTGGACCGACGCCGCACAGCCGTGGCTCGACGCCGCCCTCACCGGTTTCAGCCTGGTGGCGCAGCTGTGGATGGCACAAAAACGCGTGCAATGCTGGCCGCTGTGGATTGCCGTGGATGTGATCTTCGTCGGCCTGTTCCTCTATAAAGGCCTGTACCTCACCGCCGCCCTCTACGCCTTGTTCACCGTGATCGCCGTGCAAGGCTGGCGTGAGTGGCGCGCCGACCCGGCGTTGCAATCATGAAAGTGGTGGTACTGGCCGGTCCCGAATCCAGCGGTAAAAGTTGGCTAGCGGCTGAACTGCACGCACATTTCGGTGGCCTGATGGTCGGCGAATACGTGCGCCACTTCATCGACCACCATCAACGCGACACCACCCTGGCCGACATCCCGGCCATCGCCCACGGCCAATTGGCCTGGGAAGATGCCGCCCGCGCGCAGCAGCCGCGCCTGCTGATCCTCGATACGCATTTGCTGACCAACAAACTCTGGAGTCAGGTCCTCTTCGGCGACTACCCGGCATGGCTCGACGGCGAACTGCTGGCCCGTCACTACGACCTGCACTTGCTGCTGTCGCCGGATGATGTGGAGTGGACGGCTGATGGACAGCGATGCCAGCCGCAACTGGAGGATCGCCAAGCGTTTTTCCAGGGCAGTCTGGAGTGGATGCAGGAGCATCAACAGCCTGTGTTGGTGATCAAGGGGAATTGGGAAGAGCGCCGGGTTGCGGCGTTTGCAGCGGTAGAGCGACTACTTCAGCCCTGACACTGCCCTCACTGTGGGAGCAGGCTTGTGTGGGAGCGGGCTTGCTCGCGAATGCGGTGGATCAGCCAATATATCTTTGACTGACACACCGCTTTCGCGAGCAAGCCCGCTCCCACATTTTTGACCGCGTCAGGCGTTAGTAACCCAGCGACAAGCCGGTGTTACGACGCGGATCATTCGCCCCGTAGAACCGGTTGTTCCCCACCGGCTTGCCCCCCAGTGACGGCGCGCCTACCAGGATCGCCGCCAAGTGGTTGGCATCCTGTGGTCCGGCAAACTTGTGGCCCCAGCTTTCAAGGATCTTCTGGGTATCCGGGCTCACCGCAAAGGTCTCAAGGTTGGTGGTCTCCGGCATCCACTGCTGGTGGAAACGCGGCGCGTCGACGGCTTCCTGGATGTTCATCTTGTAGTCGATGACGTTCAGGATCGTCAGCAACGTCGCGGTAATGATGCGACTGCCACCCGGCGTGCCTACCACCATCACCGCCTTGCCGTCCTTGGTCACGATGGTCGGGCTCATCGACGACAGCGGCGCCTTGCCCGGGGCGATGGCGTTGGCTTCACCTTGCACCAGCCCGTACATGTTCGGCACGCCGACCTTGACGGTGAAGTCGTCCATTTCGTCGTTGAGGATCACCCCGGTCTTGCTGGCCATCACGCCTGCACCGAACCAGTCGTTGAGGGTGTAGGTGACGGAGACCGCGTTGCCCCACTTGTCGACGATGGAATAGTGGGTGGTGTTGTTGCCTTCATGGGGCGATACGCCCGGCTTGATCGCCTGGGAATCACCGGCCTTTTGCGGCTCGATGGCGGCGCGCAGCTTGGCGGCGTAGTCCTTGTCCAGCAGGTGGGCGATGGGGTTCTTCACGAAGTCCGGGTCGCCGAGGTAGCTGTTGCGGTCCACGTAGGCGTGGCGCATGGCTTCGATCTGGTAGTGCAGGCCCTGGGCCGAGTGATAACCGAGGTCGGCCATCGGGTAGCCTTCGAGGATATTCATGATCTGGCAGATCACCACGCCACCGGAGCTCGGCGGCGGCGCCGAGACCACGTGGTAGCCACGGTAGTCGCACTCGATGGGCGCCAGTTCACGGGTCTTGTACTTGTCCAGGTCGGCCTGGGTGATGATGCCTTTGCCCGCCTGGCTGGAATCCACCAGCGCCTTGGCCACCCAGCCTTTATAGAAGCCGTCGCTGCCCTTGGCCGAAATTTCCTTGAGGGTCTTGGCCAGGTCTTTCTGCACCAGCTTCTGGCCGACCTGCATCGGCTGGCCGTTGTGCAGGAAGATCCCGCGCATGTCTTTGTCTTTTTCAAACTCGCCGGTGGCGGTGTGCAACAGGTCGATATCGCCCTGCTCCAGGGCAAAGCCGTTTTCCGCCAGCTTGATCGCCGGGGCAATCACCTGGGCGCGCTTGAGGGTGCCGTATTTGCTCAGGGCCAGTTCCATGCCCGAGACAGTGCCCGGTACGCCGACGGCCAGGTGACCCTTGGCACTGAGGCCCTCGATGACGTTGCCGTCTTTATCCAGGTACATGTTGGCGGTGGCCGCCAGCGGGGCTTTTTCGCGGAAGTCGAGAAAGGTCTTGCGACCGTCCGCCAGTTGCACGGTCATGAAACCGCCGCCACCGAGGTTGCCCGCTGCCGGGTACACCACTGCCAGCGCATAACCCACGGCCACGGCCGCGTCCACTGCGTTACCGCCGGCCTTGAGCACATCCACGCCCACATGGGTGGCCAAATGCTGGGCGGTGACCACCATGCCATTTTCGCCAGCCACGGGGGCTTGCGACGCGGCTTGCACACCGCTGACCGTCAACACCAGCGCGGTGGCAATCAAGGTACGGCTGAAGGGTTGGTATTTCATCCATGGCTACTCTGGTTATTGAGATGCACCAAAATAGCCCGGCGTAGATGTAATCCCCAGTGCAGTGGCGTTTTTATTACAGAACTTGTCGGTCACAGAACGGCCGCGGAAAAGCCCATGGTATATTTCGCGCCACTTCCCGCCAGCTGCCCTGACGAGCCCGCCATGAGTTTTGATTTCGACACGATCCACCCCCGCCTCGGTACCGGCAGTACCAAGTGGAACCGTTACCCGGCCGACGTCCTGCCGATGTGGATCGCCGACATGGACATCGCCGCACCGCCCGCGGTGTTGCAGACTCTGCGCGAGCGCCTCGACCAGCAGATCCTCGGCTACAGCGTGGCCGGCCCGGATGTGCGTGAAGCCATCGTCGCCGACCTGTGGGCCAAGTACGCCTGGCGCGTGCAGCCTGAAGACCTGCTGTTCCTGCCGGGCGTCGAGCCGGGCTTCAATATGGCCCTGCATGCCTTTGTGCAACCGGGCCAGCCGGTGGTGTTGCAAACCCCCAACTACCGCCCGATCCGCCTGGCGCCGGGGCACTGGAACCTGCCGAAAATCGAAGTGCCGTTCGAACTGAAAAACGGCGAATACCTGACCCCGCTGCCCGCCCTGCGCGACGCCCTGGCCGGCGCCGGCGCGCTGCTGCTAAGCAACCCGCACAACCCGATGGGCAAGGTGTTCCCCCGTGAAGAATTGCTGGCCGTGGCCAACGCGTGCCTGGAACAGGGCGCGCTGATCATCAGCGACGAAATCCACGCCGAGCTGTGTTTCGACGGTCGCCGCCACATCCCTACCGCCAGCCTCAGCCCCGAGATCGCCGCGCGCACCATCACGCTGATGTCGGCGAGCAAGGCGTATAACGTTGCCGGGTTGAAGACCTGCTTTGCCGTGATCCAGAACGCCGAGATTCGCGAGCGCTTCAACAACGCCCGTTGCGGCATGGTCGACAGCGTCAGCCCGCTGGGCCTTGAAGCCACCCGCGCCGCCTACAGCCAGTGCGGCGAATGGCTCGACGCGCTGAAGCAGTACCTGCAAGCCAACCGCGACTACCTGCTCAATGCCGTGCAAACCCGCTTGCCTGGTGTGGTCATGCACGCGCCCCAAGGCACCTTTCTGGCATGGCTGGATTGCACTGCCCTGGGCCTGGATGACCCGCAGCAGTTTTTCCTGGAACAGGCCAAGGTCGGCTTGAGCGCCGGAATCGAGTTTGGTGATGACAGCCAGCAATTCGTGCGCCTGAACTTCGGCTGCCCACGAGCCCTGCTGGAGGAAGGCCTGCAACGTATTGAGCGCAGCTTGAAAGAGCGCTGAGGCGGACTGGCACCTTCACGTTGCCAGTCCGTCGAAAGCATTGCCACGCCCTTGGGCGTGGCTTAAGCCTGGGGTTTATTGGTTTCAACCTTCATGCTGGTCACCTGCGGTACACGAACGGTTGAATCCGCCTGGCGCGGAGCGGTGACCGCCATCATCACTCCGTCGTTGGTGACGAATATAGTTCGCACCCTTCCATCCTCCGCCGCGCCGGAAAAAGCATTCTGGATAATCAGCTTACGCTCCTCTCCAGGCTTATCACCCTTCAGATTTACGGTTAAATCACCCGAGGGTAAAACACTCCAACCCGAGATTTGCGTGGCGCTGTAATCCAGCCTGACAGCGCTGTCGTTCGGGTCTTTAATGGCCACATCCTTATCACCCTTGTTGATTAAATAGGTATTGGAACCGCCTTCTCCGACAACGGTAGCACCACCATTGATTACGACAACATTGTCACCCTTGCCGGTCAAAACCACATCCTTCTCGCCGTTCAGGGTAAACACATTATTCTGTTCGTTACCCACGATATAGCTCTTGCCTTTCTCAACCGTGACGGCGTTAGAAAAGGAGTGAAACCGCGCAATGGGCGTCGCACCGCTGGTGTGCGAGTCTTCATTCGCTACCGCAATGGTTCCCGTTTTGAAGTTAATGAGGTGCCCCGCATAACTATAACTTCTGGTCATATTACGTTCAGTATGGGAGGTCGTTAGTTCACCATTAAACATCAGCGTATTGCTACCACCTTCCCCCCAGAGTTCGGTTGACCGTTTGCCGAACCCATTCGTCTTGTCATCCCAGATCGTCCCAACTTCCGCCACTTGCTGGAGTGTCTGACGGGCATCAGCGTTGAAGATGACCGTATCGTCGGCATCACCACCGCTGATCAATTTCTTACCGCCTCCCATCAAGAAATAGTTGGGTTTCTCATGCGTGCCCTTCACCGCGTCATCACCCTCGCCGATGTCCCAAAGCGTGGCTTTGTTGGGCCCTGACTCCCCTTCCACGGTGTAACGCTTGCCCGCCCATATTTTATCAGGGGCTCTAATATTATCGTTGCCACCTCGCTGATTAACGATGGGCTCATAGCTAGGCATTCCGCCAGTAATGACCTGCGTTACGCCAACACCCGGAAGAAAACTGAAAACAGCCGGATAGGGAACCCTTGTCGATCTTGATTTAACGTCTACATCCAGCGAGCCATAGACAACCCGTTCAAACAACGCTTTTCCCGGCCCTTCCAAAAACGCCTTATGCTGCGTCTCTTTATCGCTCTCGTACGCCTTGCGGTACTTAGCCACCAAATACGGCTTCATGATACTGAATGGTGTTTGTAGACCCAGGAACGAATACAACCCAACCGTAAACTTTTGCCCACCCGTCAACGGCGTCAGTTCATCAATGTCTTCCACCTGACGTACAGCCGAGTAAATCGTCTGCCCCACCATCAACACGGCAGCCACAATGAGCCCCGCAGGACCGGCAGAACTGGCTCCCGCCATGAATGCCGCCGACAATGCGATTGAGGTCGCGGCGTTAGCCACGGAAAACGCACCGCTGACGTAATGGTCTTGAGCTTCTTTACCCGTACTATTTGCAGCTTTCTTAAACGAATCTACAGCGTTGTAGACATCAAAAGGCGCACTGAACAGCGCCCCGGCAGCTCCAGAGACTTTACCGAGCATCTTGCCGACGGCGCTCGCCTTGAACTCCAGGATGGGCGAAGCCACTTTACTGATCGTGCGTTTCGCAAGCTTGTTAGCGCCGGCTTCCACCCCCATTCCAACGTAGTCCGACGCCACGGTGCCCAAACCGATGGCCCCAGCCTTCGTATCCCCTTGTTGAAAAGCCTCGATAGATGCCCGCAGCCCCTGGTAGGTGCTGAACGCCTGGAACCCAAGCCCAGCGGCCCGAGTCTTGCCCCCAGGTCCGTCAGCCGCTGGCGAGGAGAAAAGATCTGTAGGCGGTGGTTTACCGCCACGCTCCATTTCAAGTATCGCTGCAGCATGGCGCGACATGTCATCGAGTTGCTTTTGAAACTGCTCAGGTACGAGACCGCCGTCCCCACGGGTAGCCAACGGTGAAACGCCAGGTTTGCGCTTGGCCGCTACCTCACTGACAACACTTGTTGCGCGCGCACCGATATCCGGCGATGTTGCTTTCAGATAAGCCATAAGACGGTTGTAGTCGATTTCCACATCTGCGCTGATGTGGCCCTCTGCATCAGTGGTCAACACGCTCTCAATCGGCTTACCCTTGGCATGAACACCCATTTTGTAGAGTTCGACCCGACTGACGTCCAATTCTCCGATTCGGATCGGGGGATGACTAGCATCAAGTGCTTGCAGACGTTTTATTTCAGCGTCTTTAATTGCCGTCACTGCGGGGGGCGGTGAACTTGGCGCACTCGGTACCGGCTTGCTGGCAGCCTGCGGTGTCTTGGGCGGCAACGGATTGCTGGGTACCGCGGCGGGGGTGGACGGTGAGGCTGTTGATGCGGGAGAGAAAAGTCGCCTGAGTGAGGCATCGGTGTCGCTGTCGAGCGTTCCATTGTAGAGACGTGCGGTGAAAGACTCCTCCAAAAAGTCACCAGGGCTTCGGGTCGCGCGAGGGCTTACTTTGCCGCTGCCATCGCGAAAGGTCTCTTTGTTGTTCACGACCTCCAAAAAACCACTGGAGTCCGCTTTGTAATAACCGAGCATGCCCAACTTGCCCGCAATCAGCGCCCCTTGTTTCTGGGCTTGAGCGTCGCCTCCACCTGCTTTAGCCCGCCCCCCTATTCGATCGGCAACAGTGGTGTCATTCGCAGACGGCGAGGCAAAAAAATCATCACCTATGACCAACGTCGGCGGGGAGTCAAACAACAGTCGTGTTTCAGGTTGATCACCATGGTTGGCAATAACCACCTTGAGTTTGTTGCCAACCGCCTGGGCCGCGGCCGGGTCGCTTTGCGAGAGTTTCGTCAATGCTTCTTTTATGGCATCGCTCACACGCGCTATCTTGTCGGGACCGACCCCAGTTTTGCTCTTTATATCAACGGTCTTGCCGTCAATAACGTCAGTCTGAAAATGCCTCGGCTTACCGACTTTGTCTTCGGCCAGTCGCACCCGGTCTCGTTCCATGTGCTCAAATACATAGGGGTATTCAGTGGGCGCAGACGCCTCATTGATCACCTTCTCCAGACGCTGCTCGAGTTTCTGCATGGCCGGCATGAGGCTCGAAGCAGGGTGCTTGTCGATGAAGATCTTGACTGACTCCAGCGCGGCCTTCGCCTCATGATATTGCGGTATCCCGCGACTGGCCTGCATCGTATCCAGCTTCTGCAGCACATAGTCATAATCCCCTTCAGCGTGTTTCTCAGGGGTATAGGTTTTAAGGCGAGAATCATCTACCGTCGGCAACCCTCCCGCCTTCAACACACTGACAGCGTCCAGCCCATCCAAGGAACGTTCATACATGAACTTGATGTCGTTGCTGGCGCCGGAAATCTCCGGAATATAGTTGCGATTAAAAACACTGATGAGGTATTTCGGTTCGCCCGGAAAATCCTTCAAAGGTTTAATGAAGTGTTTCAACCTGGAATCGGTAAATATTTTGTCCAACACACCCCGAAATGACTGTTCAGTAACAACCTCAGTAAAACTATGATTGGGATCACTGAAGTAATACGTTCGCCCTCCCTCTGGGTCAACGATAACGCCAGCGGTCAGACGATGCCCCTCACTGCTGATCAGGATCGTCTTGGTGGTTGGTGAATTAATCAGCTGGGGGGCGATATCGGTATAAGGCGCGACCTTTACAGTGGCAGGATCATGCGCAACCCCACGGTGTTTTACCCGGGCTTGTACCTCGGAAATTTTCATGAAGAACGCCTGGGACTCCGGCGTATCCGGATTGGCAACGGCGTAGTAGAGGTTACTCAGAAATGTCTGTTGCTTACCCTCCGCTACCGCCAAAGACAGGAGATGTGACAGCCCTGCACATTCCCCTCCCGCCAACTGGTTCACCATGGACAGGTAGTAGCTTTGTGATGCGGGCGTTACTTTTATGCCATTGTCTGAAATTATTTTAGTGAACGTTCTCACAATGTTTTGCGTAGCGTTAATAACACGCTGCTCTGCGATACGCAGCAAGGCACCGCTTTGCTCCGGACTTAGTTTGTTATCCAGTGCTATCCGCATAAGCGCCACGTCACTCATTGACCCGGAATAACCAGGCAGCGTGACTGAAGAGGACGCGTTATATCCTCGCATGAACTCACTGCGGGTGAGTTCATGCTTAGCCGTGCTCACTTTCATTAGAAATAGCTCGGGAACATCGGAATCCGGAATACCATTGGAAGGGGAGCTGCGATCCTCCCCCGAAGTGTCCCGGGACACGCGGCGAAGCGTTGGCGCAGGCACGTGTTCAGGAGTGCGTACGTCGGTGTCACGAACAGGAAAGGAGGAAAATCCAAGCGACGACGAACTAACAGGGAACGGAATTTGCACAACGGACCTCTCGGCGGAGTTGTAAAACCTATCGTCCCTGTGGCTGACAGTCCTGATTCAGGTCAACCTACCAAGCCCTTATGCAGGGCGGCTATCAGACTTTTCCGCGCCGGGACTCATCAGGCCGATTAGGTAGAGTGAGTTCGACGCCAGCGTGCATCTGAATTTCGGCTGCCCAGGGGGCCTGCTGAATGCAGGTGACCTGATCACCAAGACCGGCGCTGGCAACTGCGGAGAAATGGCCCTGCTGTCCCGGGACATCATCAACAAAAGTGATGGCCGGGCCTACGCAGGGGCCGCCGGCGACGCGCAGTCGTTCACCGTGATCGACGGCACCGGCAAAAGCGTGTTCAGCCCGGCGATGATCAAACAGATCTTTTAACGCATCGACTGATCAACGCCGCTACAAATGCCCCCGCCTGTGCGCGGGGGGCCATCATTTAAAGCTTGGCGATGGACACTTCGGTGGACTTCACAAAGGCAATCACTTCGCTGCCCACTTTCAATTCCAGATCCCGTACCGAGCGCGTGGTGATCACCGAAGTGACAATGCCGGATGCGGTTTGCACGTCGATTTCCGACACCACTTCCCCCAGCAGGATTTCCTTGATCACGCCCTTGAACTGGTTGCGCACGTTGATCGCTTTAATGGTCATGTCGGCTTTCCTTTTGGCTGTTGGGTCAATCCGCACGAATGCGCAGGCCCTCAAGATGCCGCAGCGGACAAAAACTTAAAAGGAATAAATAACTCTTTATTTATATCTTATAGATATATAGAGAGTGCGCGTGGCCAACCCACAGCATTCAACTGAGGGTGACCCAATACCGCGTGCGCGCCTGCACCTTGAAGCCCAGGGTCGACGCCAGCAGGTTGAGGATGCGGTCCGTGTCGTCCAGGCGAAAACTGCCGGTCACCCTCAACGTTTCCAGGCGCGGTTCCCAGCGCAGCACGCCAGGGCGATAGCGTTCCAGCTCACGCAAGAAATCCCCCAGCCCTTGGTCCTGTGCGGTCAACACGCCGTCGCGCCAGCCCAGTTGCAGCACGTCAAACGGCAGCCAGGCGCCGAGGCCGCGGGTGTTCAATGGCGCTTGCTGACCAGCCTGCAACGTCGCCAACTGCCCGTTGAGGTCGCGTACCTGCACCACGCCTTTAAGCACCGACACCCGGCACCCCGACGCCAGTTGCCGGACACACACTTCGGCCTGGCTCAGCGTGAGCTCGCCGTAGCGCGTGTGCACGGTCAACGGCTTAGTGCCCGGCACGTTCAACGCCAGTTCGCCGTCCACCAAGGTGATGCGCCGCTGCGCCAGGTCCACATCGACCGCCGTGGCGGTATTGAGTTGCAGGCTGCTGCCATCGGGCAACGGCAGGCGTTTGCGTTCACCGGTAGCGGTGTGCACATCGGCACGCCACACCTCGATGGGCAACTGGCGGCTGATCAGCCACGCCGTCGGCAGCAGCGCCGCCACGCCCAGTGCACGCTTGAGCACAGCACGCCGGCCCGGTTGCGGGCGGTCGAGGCTGGCCATCGCCAACGCCTGGGGCAAGCCGCCGAAGCGCTGGCGCAAGGTCTGGGCTTTTTGCCAGGTCTGTTCGTGCTGCGGGTGGCTGTCGCGCCAGTGTTGCAACGCGGCGTGATCCCCTTCGGTGGCGGTACCGGACTCCAGCAGCGCCAGCCACTGGGCCGCCGCACGGGCGACGTCGCGACTCACAGGTCCACCAGCAGGCAGTGTTCGTAGGCCTGGGCCATGTAGCGTTTCACCGTGCGCTCGGACACGTCCAGGCGCTCGGCGATCTCGCGATAACCCAAGCCCTCCAGTTGGCTCCACAAAAACGCACGGCGCACCAACACCGGCAAGCCATCGAGCAATTCGTCCAGGGCCTGCAGGGTTTCCAGCAGCAGCCAGCGTTGCTCGGGGGACGGCACGCACGCCTCAGGCAAGCTGGCGAGCGCATTCAGATAGGCCTGTTCCAGGCTGCGGCGCTGATGAAAGTTGACCAGCAAACGCTTGCCCACCGTCACCAGGTAAGCCCGGGGCTCCTGCATCTGCGCAATCGGCTGGGCACTGGCGAGCACCCGCAGAAACGTATCCTGGCTCAGGTCCGCCGCATCCCAGGCATTGCCCAGACGCCGGCGCAGCCAGCTTTCCAGCCAACTGCGATGGTCGCGGTACAGGCTCGACAGCGTCAGTTCGGGGGCGACAACATCATTCATGGCAAGCAACCTGCGCGGCGCGATCATGTCTCAAATGAGATTCATTCTATTTAATATCGCTGCGGCATACCATGATCTTTTCTACGTGATGTTTAGAGCAACGCCGCCTTCTGCCGCAGCAAGTCAATAAACAACGCCAACTCGCGCCCCACCCCTTCGCCCTTGCGCAACAACAGCCCAAACGGTGCCAGGCGCACATCCAGCGCCACCGGCAGGGCCACCACCAGGCCCATTTTCAGGTAATCGCGCAGGGCACTTTCCGACAACACCATCACCGCGTCAGTCAGCTGGATCAGCTGCTGCATGGAATACACCGAGCTGCATTCAATGATGTCCGCCGGGCTCGGCAGGGCAAGGTCTTGCAGCGCTTGATCAAAACCGATCCGCGCCGGGCTGCTTTGCGGTTGCAAAATCCACGGCCAGTCGCGCACCAACTCCGCCAGCGGCACGTGCTCACGCTGAGCCAGCGGGTGGCCGGCGTGCACCACCACCAGCATGCGTTCGTTGCCCAGGGGTTCGAAGCTGTAGTGCTCGCTGTCGGTGGCAGCGTTGCGGCGGGTGATGGCCAGGTCGATGCGGCCCTGCTCCAGCAGTTGGATCACCTGGTCGCTGGTGTCCCCCATGATGCGGATGCGCAGTTGCGGGTTGAGCGCCTTGATCTGCGCGATGCAGTCCATCACCAGGTCCGGCGCGGCGCCCATGATGGTGCCGATGGACAGGTAGCCATAACCGCCCTGCTGGCGTGCCATCAAGTCTTCGGCGCAACGGTCAAGGCCGCTCAGGGCCGATTCGGCAAAGCGGATCAGCTCCAGGCCCAAGGCCGTGGGGCGCATGCCCCGTGGCAAGCGCTCGAACAGGTCGCAGCCAAACATGTCCTCGATCTCCCGCAGCATGCGCGTGGCCGCCGGTTGCGACATGTTCAGGGCCTGGGACGCCCGGTGCAGGTTCTGGCTGGAACTGAGGGCCACCAGCATATGCAGGTGCTTGTAGCGCAAACGGTTGAACAGGCTGGGACTACGCATTTTCACCTTTCTTATCGATACCCTGAGGTTATCACTTGTAAGCGAGATTCGATTTGTAGCGCATTGCTCGGCCGCCGTACAGTCCGGCCCATAAGAACAAAACATCGGACTGCCATTATGAAAACCCTGCCCGCGCCCCTGCTCGCCAAGATTTCCTGGCGGCTGCTGCCCTTCCTGCTGTTGATGTACATCATGGCGTTTCTCGACCGCGCCAACGTCGGGTTTGCCAAGCAAGCCTTCCAGGCCGACACAGGCTTGAGCGATGCCGCGTTTGCCTTCGGCGCCGGTGTGTTTTTTGTCGGCTACGCGCTGCTGGAAGTGCCGAGCAACCTGATCCTGCACCGTGTCGGCGCCCGCCTGTGGATGTGCCGGATCATGGTCAGCTGGGGCCTGATCTCGGCGGCGATGGTCTTCGCCCACAACGAAACCAGCTTCTACGTCCTGCGCTTCCTGCTGGGCGTGGCCGAAGCCGGCTTCTTCCCCGGCGTGATCCTCTATCTCACCTACTGGTTCCCCCAGGCCGTGCGCGGCAAGGCCATGGGCTTCTTCTACTTTGGCGCACCGCTGGCGTTTATCTTCGGCAGCCCGTTGTCTGGCTTGCTCCTGGAAATGGACGGCTGGGCCGGCATCCACGGCTGGCAATGGCTGTTCGCCGTCGAGGGTTTGATGGCCTCGGTGGTGGGCATCTGGGCCTACTTCTACCTGGACAACCGCCCTGCCGATGCCAAGTGGCTCAGCGTGGATGAGCGCCAGCAAATCCAGACCCTGCTGGACCAGGAAGACCAACACAAAACCTCCCACGGCCGCAGCCTGCTCAACGTGCTGTGCCAACCGTCGGTGCTGTACCTGTGCCTGGTGTACCTGCTGATCCAGGCCAGTGTGTACGGCGTGGTGTTTTACCTGCCGAGCCAAGTCGGTGGCCTGCTCGGCACCAAGGTCGGCCTGATGGTTGGGCTGGTCTCGGCGATTCCGTGGGTGTGCGCGCTGTTTGCGGCCTGGTGGATTCCGGCCTATTCCGACCGCACCGGCCTACGTCGGCAAACCGCCTGCCTGACCCTGCTGATGGCCGCCGCCGGCATCGCCTGCTCGGTGACCTTTGCCAGCCCGCTGCTGGGCATGCTTGCCCTGTGCTTTGCCGCCTCCGGCTTTATCGCGGTGCAGCCGGTGTTCTGGACCTTTCCGTCGAGCTACCTGGCCGGCAGCGCCGCCGCAGCGGGCATTGCGCTGATCAATTCCTTCGGCGCCCTCGGCGGCTTTATCGCGCCGGTGCTCAAGCACTGGGCCGAAGGCGCCTTCCATTCCCCGGCAGCCGGCTTGTACCTGCTGTCCGCCACCACGGTACTGGCTGCGTTGCTGGTACTGGGCATCCATTCACCCGGCCCTAAAGCGTCGAACACGCCGGCCACTGTTTAACTCCAGGAGTCACACCATGGGCAACCTCACCATCAAACACGTGCGCGCCTTTGTACTGCGCGGCGGCGGCGCCGACTACCACGACCAGGGCGACGGCCATTGGATCGACGACCATATCTCCACACCCATGAGCAAATACCCCGAGTACCGCCAGAGCCGTCGCAGCTTCGGCATCAACGTGCTCGGCACGCTGGTGGTGGAGATCGAGGCCAGCGACGGCACCGTCGGTTTCGCCGTGACCACCGGCGGCGAACCTGCGGCCTATATCGTCGAGAAGCACCTGGCGCGTTTTATCGAAGGCGCCCGCGTCACCGACATCGAAAAGATCTGGGACCAGATGTACCAGTCCACCCTCTACTACGGGCGCAAGGGCCTGGTGATCAACACGATCTCCGGCGTCGATCTGGCGCTGTGGGACCTGCTCGGCAAACTGCGCCAGGAACCGGTGCACCACCTGCTCGGCGGCGCGGTGCGTGACGAACTGCAGTTCTACGCCACCGGCGCGCGCCCCGACCTGGCGCAGAAGATGGGCTTTATCGGCGGCAAGATGCCCTTGCACCACGGCCCCAGCGAAGGCGAAGAAGGCCTGCGCAAAAATCTCGAAGAACTGGCCACCATGCGCGAGCGGGTCGGCCCGGACTTCTGGCTGATGCTCGATTGCTGGATGAGCCTGGACTTGAACTACGCGACCAAACTGGCCATCGGCGCCCATGAACATGGGCTCAAGTGGATCGAAGAAGCGCTGTCGCCGGATGACTACTGGGGCTACGCCGCCCTGCGCAACAACGTGCCCAAGGGCATGCTGGTGACCACCGGCGAACACGAAGCCACGCGCTGGGGGTTCCGCATGCTCCTGGAAATGGGCTGCTGCGACATCATCCAGCCGGATGTCGGCTGGTGCGGCGGCCTCACCGAACTGGTGAAAATCTCCGCCCTCGCCGATGCGCACAACGCCATGGTCGTGCCCCACGGCTCCTCGGTGTACAGCTACCACTTCGTCGCCACCCGGCATAACAGCCCGTTCGCCGAGTTCCTGATGATGGCGCCGAAGGCCGATGAAGTGGTGCCGATGTTCCACCCGCAACTGCTCGGTGAGCCAGTGCCGGTGAATGGCCGCATGCGTCTGTCGGCCCTGGACAAACCCGGCTTCGGCGTTGACCTGAACCCGGACTGCCAACTGCACCGTCCCTACAACCGCTGAGGAAACCTGCCATGAATATGCCCCGCAACGGCTTCAAGGCCGCCTTGGCCAACGACGCCACGCAGTACGGCATCTGGGCCGGTTTCGCCACGGGCTACGCCGCCGAAATCGTCGCCAGCCTCGGTTACGACTGGATGCTGATCGACGGCGAGCACGCACCGAACACCGTGCCCAGCGTGCTCAACCAATTGCAGACCGTGGCGCCTTACGCCACCGCGCCGGTAGTACGCGCGGTGAATGGCGACGCCAACCTGATCAAGCAACTGCTCGACGTTGGCGCGCAGACGCTGATGATCCCCATGGTCGAAACCGCCGAACAGGCCCAGGCCCTGGTGCGCGCCATGCGTTACCCGCCCCACGGCATCCGTGGCGTCGGCGGCGGCTTGACCCGCGCCACCCGTTGGGACGGCGTCGACAATTACCTCACCACCGCCCATGAAGAGCTGTGCCTGATCGTGCAAGTGGAGTCGCGCCTGGGCGTGGAAAACGTCGCCGCAATTGCCGCCGTCGAAGGGGTGCACGCGGTGTTCATCGGCCCGGCCGACCTGTCCATCGGACTCGGCCACGCCGGCAACCCCGGCCATCCCGAGGTGCAGGAGCGGATCAAGCACGCGGTGGACGCGACACTCGCCGCTGGCAAAGTCTGCGGCATCCTCGCGCCCAATGAAGAAGACGCACGCCGCTACCAGGCCTGGGGTTGCCGCTTTATCGCGGTGGCCATCGACATCAGCCTGCTGCGCCAGAGCGCCCTGGCCACCCTCGCCCGCTATCGCCCGGCTGGCGAGAACAAAGCCCCGTCGCGTACCTACTAAGGAGCTGCCCATGTCATCCGTTCCCGTGTACCAGAACTTCATCAACGGCCGCTTCGTACCCAGCGAAGCGCACCTCGACGTACTCAACCCGGCCACCGGTGCGCTGCTGTCCAAGGTGCCGGCGTCCACCGCCGCCGATGTCGACCAGGCCCTCGCCGCTGCCCGCCATGCGCAAAAAGACTGGGCGCGTAAACCGGCCATCGAACGCGCCGGGCACCTGCGCCGGATCGCCGCCAAGCTGCGCGAAAATGTGGCGCACCTGGCGCGCACCATCACCCTGGAACAGGGCAAGGTCAGCGGGCTGGCCGAGGTCGAAGTGAACTTCACCGCCGACTACCTCGACTACATGGCCGAGTGGGCGCGGCGCATCGAAGGCGAGATCATCACCAGCGACCGCCCGAACGAAAATATCTTCCTGTTCCGCAAACCACTGGGCGTGGTGGCCGGCATCCTGCCGTGGAATTTCCCGTTCTTCCTGATCGCTCGCAAAATGGCGCCGGCACTTCTCACCGGCAACACCATCGTGATCAAGCCCAGCGAAGAAACGCCGAACAACTGCTTTGAATTCGCCAGGCTCGTCGCCGAAACCGACCTGCCCGCCGGCGTGTTCAACGTGGTGTGCGGCGACGGCCAGGTCGGCGGCGCCCTCACCTCTCACACAGGCGTGGACATGATCAGCTTTACCGGCAGCGTCGCCACCGGTTCACGGATCATGGCCGCCGCCGCGCCGAATATCACCAAGCTCAACCTGGAACTGGGCGGCAAGGCGCCGGCCATTGTGCTGGCCGACGCCGACCTGGAACTGGCGGTCAAGGCCATCCGCGATTCGCGCATCATCAACACCGGCCAGGTGTGCAACTGCGCCGAGCGGGTTTACGTGGAGCGCAAGGTCGCCGACCAGTTTATCGAGCGCATCAGCGCGGCGATGGCCACCACGCGCTACGGCGACCCGCTGGCCCAGGCCGATGTGGAAATGGGCCCGCTGATCAACCGCCAGGGCTTGGATAACGTCAATCGCAAGGTGCGCACCGCGCTGAGCCAGGGCGCCAACTTGATCACCGGCGGGCAGATTGCCGACCTGGGCGCAGGCTTTCACTTCCAGCCGACAGTGTTGGCCGGCTGCCGCGCCGACATGGAGATCATGCGCGAAGAGATCTTCGGCCCGGTGCTGCCGATCCAGATTGTCGACGACCTCGACGAAGCCATCGCCATGGCCAACGACTGCGACTACGGCCTGACCTCGTCGATCTACACCCGCGACCTGGGCAAGGCGATGCACGCGGTGCGCGCGCTCGACTTTGGTGAAACCTACGTCAACCGCGAGAACTTCGAAGCCATGCAGGGCTTCCATGCCGGCGTGCGCAAATCCGGGATCGGCGGTGCCGACGGCAAGCATGGCCTGTACGAATACACCCATACCCATGTGGTGTACCTGCAGAGCTGATCTGGTTAAACGGGCCCGGTCACGGTAGCGTGCGGGCCCTTCCTAAAGTGCTTCCGATAAGGACTGCCCCATGCCCTTGACGCCCTACAGCGGCCCGATCATCGACAGCCACCTGCACCTGTTCGACCCGCGCCGGCCCCAAGGCATCCCATGGCCCGAGCCGGGAAACCGCTTGTACGCCGCGCATCTGCCGGAGGATTACTGGGCGCTGGCCGCGCCGCACAATGTGGTCGGCGCGATTGCCGTGGAAGCCAGCCCCTGGCGCGACGACAACCGCTGGCTGCTGCACACCCTGCGCAGCGACCCGCGCATGCTCGGCTTTGTCGGCAACCTCGACCCGTTGCACGCAGAGTTCGCCCATGACCTCGAGACGCTGGCCGACGAGCCGCTGTTCCTCGGCCTGCGCTACGGCAACCTGTGGGACCGCGACCTGCTGCTGGATCAGACCCGCCCCGGTTTTATCGATGGCCTGCGCCAACTCGCCGCCACCGGCCGCAGCCTGGACAGCGCCAACCCGAACCCGCGCCTGATCAAGGGCCTGTTGCACCTCAGCGATGCCTTGCCCGAGCTGCGCATCATCGTCGATCACCTGCCCAACGCCCAGGTGCCAACCGGTGAAGAAGCGGCCTATCACGCCGACCTGTTGCGCCTGGCCGAACGGCCGAATGTGTTTGCCAAACTGGCGGAAATCCCGCAAGTCGGCCCTCAGGGTTTGATCCGCGACACGGCGTTCTACAACGACCGCCTGGCCGTGCTGTGGCAAGCCTTCGGTGAAGACCGCTGCTTCTTTGGCAGCGACTGGCCCAACAGCGATTACCTGGCGGATTTCGCCACCACCCTGGGCCTGGTCAAACGCTGCATGGCCGACAAACCCGCGGCAGTACAAAGCAAATTCTTCGTGCACAACGCGGTACGGGTCTACACCCCCGACGCAGGAGCCCACTGATGCAGACCCGCGCCTTTCGCATGAACCTCAACCCCGGCCAGGCCGATGAGTACCGCAAGCGCCACGACGAGATCTGGCCCGAGCTGGCCCAGGCCCTGCTGGACGCCGGCGTGGTGGATTACCGGATTTTCCTCGATAAGCCTGCCAATGCGCTGTTCGCCGTGCTGACCCACGAGGACGCCCACGGCCTGGATGCACTGCCCGGCACCGCGCTGATGCAGCGTTGGTGGAACCACATGCAGGACATCATGCCCAGCCACGCGGATGCCTCGCCGGTCAGCGTTGATCTACAGCCCATGTTCCAGCTCACGCGCCCCTGACCAACACAGCCCACAACAACAATAAAAAGGATTCGACTACGTGGAAATCATTCTCTTCGGTGTGATTCTGCACTTTATCGGCGGCTTCGCTTCCGGCAGTTTTTACATCCCCTACAAGAAGGTCCGCGGCTGGGCCTGGGAAAGCTACTGGATCACCGGTGGCCTGGTGTCCTGGTTGATCGTGCCGCTGATTGCCGCGCAATTGACAGTGCCGGGCTGGGTGCAGATCCTGCGCGATGCCGACACCAGCACGCTGCTGTGGACGTATATGTTCGGCGTGTTGTGGGGCATCGGCGGGCTAACGTTTGGCCTGACCATGCGCTACCTCGGCCTGTCCCTGGGCATGTCGCTGATCATGGGCCTCACCTCGGCCCTAGGCGCCTTGATGCCGGCGCTGTACCGCGACCTGTTCACCAGCGAAACCGAAGGAACCTTGACCTCGATGCTGGCTTCCCAGGGCGGCCATTGGGTGCTGTGGGGCGTGGCGGTGTCGCTGGTCGGCATCGCGGTGTGCGGCAAGGCCGGGCTGATCAAGGAACGGGAAGTGTCCCAGGCGGTGAAGTTCGCCAGTGTCAGCGAGTTTTCCCTCGGCAAGGGCATGCTGGTGGCGGTCATTTCCGGCGTACTGAGTGCCTGTTTCAGCTACGGCATCTCCGCCGGGCGCCCACTCGCCGCCGCTGCAGTGGAGCATGGCGCCAACAGCCTGTTCCAGAACAACGTGACCTTTATGGTGATCATGTGGGGCGGCCTCACCACCAACGGCCTCTGGTGCCTGTGGCTGAACTGGCGCAACCGCACCTTCCACAACTACACCGACCGCAGCACCCCGCTGCTGGGCAACTACTTGTTGGTGGCCATCGCCGGCACGCTGTGGTTCTTGCAGTTCTTCTTCTACGGCATGGGCGAAAGCCGCCTGCAGAACGACGCCAGCTCGTGGGTGCTGCACATGTCATTCATCATCATCGTGTCCAACTGCTGGGGCCTGTATTTCCGCGAATGGCACGGCACCAGTGCTGCCAACAAAGGCGTGCTGGTGGCCGGGATCGCGGTGATCCTCGGCGCAATCGCCATGGTCGGCTACGGCAATTACCTCGGCTGAGGCCGCTTATTTTTGAAGGAGTGTTGTTATGTTGCTTGCAGATAAAACCGTGATCATCACCGGTGCCTCCCGTGGCATTGGCCGCGCCGCCGCCCGTGAATGTGCGCGCCAGGGCGCCCGCGTGGTCATCGGCCACAGTGGCAGCGGCCAGGGCACCGAGGCGGCGTATTCGTTGATCGAAGAGATCAAGGCGTTTGGCGGCGCAGCCATCGAAGTGGGCGGCGACGCGGCCGACCCGGACACCGGCGACAAGCTGGTGGCCGGCGCGGTGAAGGCCTTCGGCAGCGTCGATGTGTTCGTCAACAACGCCGGCATCTGCCCGTTCCACTCATTCCTCGACATGCCCCGCGAGGTCTACCTGAAGACCGTCAACACCAACCTCAACGGCGCCTACTTTGCCGTGCAGGCTGCGGCCAACCAGATGAAAAACCAAGGCCGGGGCGGCGCGATCATCGCGGTCAGCTCCATCAGCGCCCTGGTGGGCGGCGGCATGCAGACCCACTACACGCCGACCAAGGCCGGCCTGCATTCGTTGATGCAATCCTGCGCGATTGCACTGGGGCCGTATGGGATTCGTTGCAACTCGGTGCTGCCGGGGACGATCGCCACGGATATCAACAAAGAGGATTTGGCGGATGAGGAGAAGCTCGCTTATATGACGTCGCGTACGCCGTTGGGTCGCCTGGGTGAACCGGATGACCTCGCCGGGCCGATCGTGTTCCTGGCTTCGGACATGGCGCGTTATGTGACCGGCGCGTCCTTGTTGGTCGATGGCGGGCTGTACGTAAACTTGCAGTAACACCCACTCTCTCCAAAACACCACAGCACCAATGTGGGAGCGGGCTTG
>NZ_QAJM01000052.1 GCF_003852405.1 Pseudomonas sp. KBW05 | reverse complement strand
CCCAAGATGTTGGGGCCGCTACGCAGCCCAGCGGGAGCAAGCTCCCTCGCCACAATTGATCCGCAGTGTGCTCATGCCACCTGCTTGATCCCGGCCTTGGCTTCCAGCTCGCGCACCAGCGGCAACACGCGCTTGCCGAAATACTCGACCTCTTCCTGGAAGTGCAGGAAGCCCGCCAGCACCAGGTCCACGCCCACCGCCTTGAGCGCGACAATGCGTTCGGCAATTTGCTGCGGGGTGCCGATGAGGTTGGTCTTGAAGCCGTCGTTGTACTGCACCAGGTCTTCAAAGCTGGATTTGGCCCAGTTGCCCTCGCCTTCCGGTGACGCCTTGCCCGCCTGTTTCGCCGCGTCGCCAAAGGCGTTGACGGCCTCGGGATCGGCCTTGTCGATGATTTCGGCGAGCACAGCGCGGGCCTCTTCTTCGGTGTCACGGGCGATCACAAAGGCGTTGACCCCGACTTTCACCGAGTGGTTGTTGGCCGCTGCCTTGGCGCGAATGTCATCGATCTGGGCCTTGATCCCTTCGGGGGTGTTGCCGTTGGTGAAGTACCAGTCCGACACCCGCGCGGCCATGTCCCGGGCGGCCCGCGAACTGCCGCCCTGGAACACTTCCGGTTGGCCCAGGGGCTTGGGTTTCAAGGTGTAGTTGTTGAAGCGGTAGAAGTCGCCCTTGAAGGTGAAATCGTCCTGGGTCCAGATGCCTTTGAGCGCGCGGATAAACTCCTCGGAGCGGCGATAACGTTCGTCATGCTCCAACCAATGTTCGCCAATGGCCTGGAACTCGCCCTTGAACCAGCCGCTGACGATATTCACCGCGATACGGCCGTTGGTGAGCTGGTCGATCGTCGCCAATTGCTTGGCCGCCAGCGCCGGCTGCCAAGGCCCGGGCAGGATCGCGGCGATCACCTTGAGCGTGGTGGTCGCCGCCAACAAGGCATGGCTGAACGCCACGGATTCATGCTGGTTCTCGGCGCCGTAGCCGGCGGTAAAGCGGATCTGGGTCAGGCCGTATTCAAAGCCGGCGGCTTCCGCCAATTGCGCCAACTTGCGGTTGTAATCGATGCCCCAGTGGGTGCGTTGCTCGATCTTGCTGACCACCAACCCACCGCTGACGTTGGGCACCCAGTAGGCAAATTTCACAGGCTGCTGACTCATCGGACACTACCTCGTACATAGGGGATGTACCGAAGGCTTGAGCAGCAAGCGTGCCAGCCCGGCCAAACGCCCGCACCAGGCGGGTTGCGACAAAGCCGTGGCGTTGCAGCGATGTCGCAGATCGCGACGGTTTGTCGAACCACTGTTGCCAGGGCAACAGTTACGCCGGCCATTCCCCTGTAAACACGGGCTCGCGCACCCGGCACGGACTGTGCAATCACCCCAGCATTGACCACAGGAGCCGCCCCCCATGACCGAACACCACGTCATCAACCCGCTGTCCATCGGCGTCGATTACCCCACGCTGGCCGCGCGCTTCCGGCCGATCTTCGCACGCATCGCCGCAGGCGCCGTGCAGCGCGAACAGACCCGCACCCTGCCCCATGAGCCGATCCAGTGGCTCAAGGCCGCAGGCTTCGGCGCCGTGCGCGTGCCGGTGGAGTACGGCGGCGGCGGCGCATCCCTGCCGCAGTTGTTTGAACTGTTGATCGAGCTGGCCGCCGCCGACTCCAACATCCCCCAGGCACTGCGCGGGCACTTTGCATTTGCCGAAGACCGCCTCAACGCACCGCCCAGCGCCAATCGCGACCTATGGTTCAAGCGCTTTGTCGACGGCGATATCGTCGGCTGCGCCTGGACCGAAATCGGCAACGTGGCCATTGGCGATGTGGTCACCCAAGTCAGCCCCGACGGCGACAACTGGGTCCTCAACGGTGAAAAGTTCTACAGCACCGGCAGCATTTTCGCCGACTGGATCGACGTGTACGCCCAGCGCAGCGACACCAAAGCCGACGTGATCGCCGCCACCCGCGCGCGCCAGCCCGGCGTGGTGCACAGCGACGACTGGGACGGCTTTGGCCAGCGCACCACCGGCAGCGGCACCTCGCGCTTTACCAACGCCGTGGTGGAAGCGGACAACGTGATCGACTTTGCCACGCGCTTCAAATACCAGACCGCGTTTTACCAACTGGTGTTATTGGCCAGCCTGGCCGGGATCGGCCGCGCCGCGCTGAACGACGTGGCCGAGCAGGTGCGCAACCGCAAGCGCATCTACAGCCATGGCAATGCGCCCCATGTCAGCCAGGATGCGCAGATCCAGCAGGTGGTGGGTGACGTCGCGGCATTGGTCTATGCGGCCGAGGCCAGTGCGTTGAAAGCCACACTGCCAGCACAGCAGGCGTATGTGGCGAGGTTTGGCGGGGATGACGCCGCCGAGCGCGCCGCCAATGTGGCCGCCGAGATTGAATCGGCGACGGCGCAGGTGGTGGTGTCGGAGTTGATTCAGCGGGCGACGAGCCAGTTGTTCAACGCGTTGGGGGCGTCGGATGTGCGCCAGGGCAAAGCCCTCGACCGCCATTGGCGCAATGCGCGCACGGTGTCGTCACATAATCCGGTGATCTACAAGGCGCGGATTGTCGGGGATTGGGTGATCAATGGGACCGAGCCGCCGTTTGTGTGGCAGATCGGCAATGGTCCGGCGAGGACTTAAGGCCAGTCGCGGTTAAACCTGTGGGAGCGGGCTTGCTCGCGAATGCGGTGGATCAGTGAATACATCTTTGACTGACACACCGCATTCGCGAGCAAGCCCGCTCCCACATTTTGAACAGCGCCCGGCTTAGAAGGCGAGTTTGTAGCCGATGGCCATCAGCATCACCGCCAGGCACGGCCGCAGCACGCCATCCGGCAGCTTGCCGGTCATGTGGCTGCCAATGTAGATCCCCGGCAACGAGCCCATCAACAGAAAGCCCAGCAAGTGCCAGTCCATATTGCCCATGCTCGCATGGCCCAGGCCTGCAACCAGGGTCAGGGGCACGGCGTGGGCGATCTCGGTGCCGACCAGGCGGCGCGTGGCGAGGAACGGATAGAGGATAAACAGCGCCACGGTGCCGAGGGCGCCGGCGCCGATGGAGGTCAGCGCGACCATGGTGCCCAGGATGGCGCCGGTGACCACCGTCAGCAGGTTCAGGTTGCGCGGGCTCATGTGGTAGTCGTCACCGGCATGGCGCTGGGCGAAGGCCAACAGCTGTTTCTTGAACAGGATCGCCAGAGCGGTCAGCAGCAGCACCACGCCGAGGGCTTGCTTGATTACCGCGTTCATCGCGCTGGGGTCGGTGTGCAGGCTGGCGAGGAACCACAGGGTCAGCAGCACGGCGGGCACGCTGCCCAGGGTCAGCCAGCCGGTGATGGTCCAGTCGATGTTCTTGTTCTTGCTGTGCACCAGCACGCCACCGGACTTGGTGATCGCCGCGTACAACAGGTCAGTGCCCACGGCGGTGGCCGGGTTGATGCCGAACCACAGCAGGATCGGCGTCATCAACGAACCCCCGCCCACACCGGTCATGCCCACGATAAAACCAACAATCAGGCCAGCAACGACAAAACCAAAATTACCCACATCCATTACAACTACCTGCGGCCTTATAAATTTCTGGCGGCAGGATAGCGATTTTTCTTATAACGACTTATATCAATGTGATCTGACTTTAGATCATTTTGTGTTTTTGCCGTTTTATTTGCGGGTGCCTGCATCCATTTGCCGCGCCCATGGGTAGTACCTGCAGCAACCCTGCTGTTCTACCCAATGGAGAAACACCCATGAACGCCAAAGCATTGCTCTGCCTGACTGCCCTGCTCGCCGCCCCGGCCGCCTTCGCCCAGACCGGTTTACCGGATAGCATCAAGGTACCGGATGGCCACAAGGTTTCCATGGAAACCACCGGCGTCGGCGAAATCACCTACGAGTGCCGCGACAAAGCCAACGCCGCCGGCCAGACCGAATGGACCTTCGTCGGCCCTAAAGCGGTGCTCAATGATCGCAGCGGCAAACAAGTGGGCACCTACTTTGGTCCACCGGCGACCTGGCAGGCCAAGGACGGTTCGAAGATCACCGGCACCCAGTTGGCCGTGGCCCCATCGAGCCCGGGCAACCTGCCGTATCAACTGGTCAAGGCCAACCCCGCCGAAGGCAAGGGTGCGATGAGCGGCGTGAGTTACATCCAGCGCGTGGCCCTCAAGGGCGGCGTGGCACCGAGCAGCGAGTGCACCACGGCCAACAAAGGCAAGCAGGAAGTGGTGAAGTACCAGGCCGACTACATTTTCTGGGCGGCCAACTGAACAAACTCGGCTACGCTGCCCCCAGTGCAGATGAACTCGTTGTTCTGCCATTGGGGGTAGCCATACGTGTTTGATTACGAAGCCTGTCTGCTGGCCTGTGCCCGTGGCGATCAGCGCGCGTTGCGCCAACTCTACCAACAGGACAGCAGCCACTTGCTCGGCGTGGCCTTGCGCATCACGCGGGACAAGGCCCTGGCCGAAGATGTCGTGCATGACGCGTTTATCAAGATCTGGCGCGGCGCCGGCAGTTTCGACCCGGCGCGCGGCGCCGCCCGTGGCTGGGTATTCAGCGTGACCCGCCACCTGGCCCTCAATGCGATGCGCAACAGCTACCGTGAAGTGCCGCTGGGCGACGAACACGAGCCCATCGCCAGCCCCGAATTCGCCACACACGCCGGGCAGATCCACACCTGCCTGGAACAGCTCGACCCGGCCCGTCGATCGTGCATCCTGCATGCGTATGTCGACGGTTATTCCCACAGCGAAATCGCCCGGAAACTGGACACCCCACTGGGAACCGTCAAAGCCTGGATCAAACGTAGCCTCGCCGCGCTGCGGGAGTGCATGGCATGAGCAACCCCCTGGACGAACTGGCCAGCGAATACGTGTTGGGCACCCTGCCCGGCGAACAGCGCGCCGAGGTGGAACAGCGCCTCAAGCACGACCCCGAACTGCGCGCGGCGGTGGACGCCTGGGAGCAGCGCCTGCTGCCCCTGACCGCATTGGCCGAGCCGGTCACGCCCTCACCGCACCTGTGGCAGCGCATCGAGCGCAACCTCAGCGGCGTACGGACCCCGTGGTGGGACCTTCTGGCCCTCTGGCGCGGCCTGGCCGGCGCCGGGCTGGTGGCATCGTTGGCTCTTGCGGCGCTGTTGCTGACCCGCCCAGCGAGCATTGAGCCGACGTTTGTGGTGGTGCTGGTGGCGCCGCAGAACCAGGCGCCGGGCTGGGTGATCCAGGCCAGCAACAACCAGCAGATTCAGTTGATTCCGTTGGGCGTGATGGAAGTGCCAGCCGACAAGGCCCTGCAATTCTGGACCAAGGGCGATGGCTGGCAGGGCCCGGTGTCGCTGGGGCTGGTCAAGCCGGGGCAGACGCTGTCGGTGCCGCTGGACAAGCTGCCGCCGCTGTCGCCCAACCAGCTGTTCGAACTGACCCTGGAAGACCCACGCGGCTCGCCGACCGGCAAACCGACGGGGCCGATCCAGGCGATTGGCCGTGCGGTGAAGGTGCTCTGATCAGGCGATGCTAGGCAACCACACGCAAAACCGCGCGCCGCCCAAGGGCGATGCCTGGGCAACCAGGGTGCCGCCCTGGGCTTCCATGGCGCGCCGGCTGATCGCCAACCCCAGGCCAAAACCACCGGTGGCGCGGTCGCGGCTGCGGTCGAGGCGGTAGAACGGTTCGAAGATGCGCTCGCGCTGGTCCAACGGGATACCGATGCCATCGTCGTCCACCCAGATTTCGCAACCGTCCGGCCCGACCCTGACGCCCACCTGGATACGCTTGTCGCAGTAGCGCGTGGCATTGCGCAGCAGGTTCTGCAACACGCGGGCGGTGAGGCGCGGGTCGAGGTTGAAGCGCTCGACGGCGCAGTCCAGCGCCACATCGATGACGATCTCGGGGTTCTCCAGCTCGTCATCGACGCTGCCCAGCACGCTGTCGATAAACTCATCGAGCACCACATCAACCCGCTCCGGCGACTGCGCCGGGTTTTGCAGGCGGCTGTAGGACAGCAGTTCCAGCACCAGCTCATCCAGCTCGCGGATATGCGCCACCAGGCCTTGCAGGCGTTCGCGGCTGGCCTGGGGCAAGTCGTCGGACAGTGCCAGCGCCAGGCCGAAATCCAGGCGCGTGAGCGGCGTGCGCAGTTCATGGGACACGGCATTGAGCAGGTCGCGCTGCTGGTTGAGCAACTGTTCGACATCATCGGCCATGGTGTCGAACACCGCCGCCAGGCTGCCGATATTGGAACTGGCTGGAATGCGCGTGCGTTCCGCCAGATTGCCCCGGCCCAATTGCGCGGCGGTGCTTTTCAGGCGCTCCAGATCACGCCAGTGCGGACGCAACCAGACCAGAAGGCACGCCAGCAACGCGGCACCGATCAGCACGTTCATCGACCAGTACAGCAGGTTCATGTCCAGCGGGTCCGGCGGAATGGTCAGCTTGACCACGAACTGCTCGTTGATCGGCGAGCTGATGTCTTCCATCCAGCCCCACTCGCCCAGGCGAATCACCGGTTTGCCGTGGGCCAGTAGTTGTTCCTCGGCAGGGGTGTAGCTGGCGTCCTGGCGCAGCAGCAGTTGCACCTTGAGCGGCGCAAAGTCGGCGCTCAGCTGTTCGGTCAATTGCGACCAACGCTCCACCGGCGCGCGCAGGTACTGCTTGACGATCAGCTTCTGCATGCCCCGCGACTGCTCGACGTTGTAGTCCATGTAGCGGTGTTCGAAGAGTTGGATCACCAGCTTGGGAATCAGGAAGATCGCCGCGCTGTAGGTGACGATGGTGATCAGGTACAGCCGCAGGAGTACGCGAAACATCGGTCAGCATTCCCACTCGGAACGGCTGAACAGGTAGCCCTTGCCCCACACGGTCTTGATCTTGCGCGCTTCGCCGGCGTGGTCGTCGAACTTGCGCCGCAGCTTGGAGATGGCCACGTCCACCGAGCGGTCGGTGCCGTTGAACTCGATGCCGCGCAGGCGTTGCAGGATCTGGTCGCGGCTGAGCACTTCGCCGGCGTGGCGGGCCAGCACCACCAGCAGGTTGTATTCGCCGCTGGACAGCTCCACCACCTGCTGGCGCCAGGTCACGGTGCGTTCCGACAGGTCGATGCACAGGTTGCCCATGAGGATCTGGTCGTTGGCCACCTGCGGTTCCGACAGGCTGCTGCGCCGCAGCAAGGTGCGCACCCGCGCTAGCAATACGCGGGGTTCGCAGGGTTTGGTCACGTAGTCGTCGGCGCCCATTTCCAGGCCCAGCACCTGGTCGCGGCTGTCGTCGCGGGCGGTGAGCATGAGGATCGGCAGGCCCGCCGAATCGGCGCGCAGCAGGCGACACACTTGCAGGCCGTCGAGGCCGGGCAGCATCAGGTCGAGAATCACCAGGTCCGGTGGGTTGAGGCGCGCGCGTTCACGTACATGGTCACCACGGCTGAGCACACTGACGTGGTAGCCATTGCGCTCCAGGTAGCTGGCAATCAGCTCGGAGAGTGCGGCGTCGTCTTCCACCAGGAGGATGTTGGGCATGGGTGTTTCCAAAAAGATACAAAAGTGAGTCGTACACGATTTCAATGCATGAGCAGGCTTGTGTGGGAGCTGGCCTGCCAGCTCCCGCATCAGTCCGCGTTTGTATCAGCTAGGATATACGCCCGCAGCCCAGCGCGGGCCTTGCCTTACATTTCTTCACAGACGAGCTACATAGCTTCACAGCACCACGGCGCAGGTGACTTTAGGATGCGCCAGTCATTATTGGGATAAGAGCATGTCGAAGAATCTGTTTGCGCCGTTTTGCCTGCTGGCCCTGACCGTTGCCCTGAGCGCGTGTGACCAGTCCGCCGCCGAGGCGCCGCAGATGCCCCTGGCCAAAGTGCGTATCGAAACCCTTGAAGCCAAGCCCCTGTCCATCACCAGCGAGCTGAGCGGGCGCATCGCCGCGCCGCGCATTGCCGAAGTGCGGGCGCGGGTGGCGGGCGTGGTGATGCAACGGGTGTTCAAGGAAGGCCATGACGTCAAACAGGGCGACGTGCTGTTTCGCATCGACCCAGCTCCATTCAAGGCCGACCTCGACAGCGCCCAGGCCAACCTGAGCAAGGCCGAGGCCAACGCGTTCCAGGCACGCCTGCAAGAGCAGCGCTACAGCCAACTGGTGGCCGACAAGGCCATCAGCGGCCAGGACTACGACAATGCCCGCGCAGCGCTGCGCCAGACCAACGCCGAAGTCGCCGCCAACAAGGCCGCCGTGGAGCGCGCCAGGCTGAACCTGGGCTACGCCACCGTGACTGCACCGATTTCCGGGCGTATCGGCCGTGCCCTGGTGACCGAAGGGGCGCTGGTGGGCCAGAACGAGGCCACGCCGCTGGCGATCATCCAGCAGTTGGACCCGATCCACGCCGACCTGACCCAGTCGACCCGTGAGCTGAATGACCTGCGCCGCGCCTTCCGCGCCGGCAGTTTGAAGCAGGTCGGCCAGGACCAGGCCAAGGCCACGCTGATCGAGGACGACGGCAGCCTCTACCCGTTGCCGGGCAAGCTGCTGTTCGCCGAGATCAGCGTCGACCCGGGCACCGGGCAGATCATCCTGCGCAGCGAATTCCCCAACCCGGACCTCGACCTGCTGCCCGGCAGCTTTGTGCGGGTGCGCCTGGAACAGGCCGTCGACAAGCAAGGCATCAGCGTGCCGCAACGCGCCATTACCCGTGACAGCGCCGGCATCCCGATGGTGTTGCTGCTGGACGCCGAGCAAATCGTCAGCCAGCAACCGGTGGAGTTGGGTGCAGTGATCGACGACCGCTGGGTGGTCAGCCACGGCCTCAAGCCCGGCGACCGTATCGTCGTCGAAGGCCTGCAACACGCCCGCCCCGGTGAAAAAGTAGAGGTGGACAACAGCCCCACCTCTGGCCAGCTCGCAAAGGAATAATCCGCCATGCCGCAGTTCTTTATTGACCGCCCGATCTTCGCCTGGGTGGTGGCCCTGTTTATCCTGCTGGCGGGCTTGCTGGCCATCCCGCAGTTGCCGGTGGCGCAATACCCCAACGTCGCACCGCCGAAAGTCGAAATCTATGCGGTGTACCCTGGCGCGTCGGCGCAGACCCTGGATGAAAGCGTGGTCAGCCTGATCGAGCAGGAGCTCAACGGCGCCGATCACTTGCTGTATTTCGAGTCCCAGAGCAGCCTCGGTTCGGCCACCATCACCGCGACCTTTCAGCCGGGCACCGACCCGGAGATGGCTCAGGTGGATGTGCAAAACCGCCTCAAGGCCGTGGAGCCACGCCTGCCGCAGGCGGTGACCCAGCAAGGTTTGCAGGTGGAGAAAGTCTCCGCCGGCTTCCTGTTGCTGGTCACGCTTACGTCCAACGACGGCAAGCTGGATGACGTGGCGCTCAGCGACTACCTGGCGCGCAACGTGATGAACGAGCTCAAGCGCCTGGACGGCGTGGGCAAGGCGCAGCTGTATGGCGCCGAGCGCGCGATGCGCATCTGGATCGACCCGCAGAAGCTGATCGGCTTCAACCTCACGCCGGCCGATGTGAATGCGGCGATCAGCGCGCAGAACGCCCAGGTCTCGGCGGGGAGCATCGGTGATTTGCCGGGTACAAAAACCCAGGAAATCACTGCGGCGATCCTGGTCAAGGGCCAGCTGTCGACACCGGCAGAATTCGCCGACATCGTGCTCAAGGCCAACCCGGACGGCTCCACCGTGCGCGTCGGCGACGTGGCGCGGGTGGAAATCGGCAGCCAGGAATACCAGTTCTCCACGCGCCTTAATGGCAAGCCGTCCACCGCCGTCAGCGTGCAATTGGCGCCCGGTGCCAACGCGCTGAACACCGCGACCCTGGTGCGGGCGAAGATGGACGAGCTGTCGCGCTACTTCCCGGCGAACGTGGAGTACAAGATTCCGTACGATACCTCGCCCTTCGTCAAAGTCTCGATCACCAAGGTGGTCTACACCTTGCTGGAGGCCATGGCGCTGGTGTTTGCGGTGATGTTCCTGTTCCTGCAGAACGTGCGCTACACGCTGATCCCGACGCTGGTGGTGCCGATTGCGCTGATGGGCACCTTCGCCACCATGCTGTTGCTGGGTTTCTCGATCAACGTGCTGACCATGTTTGGCATGGTGCTGGCCATCGGCATCCTGGTGGACGATGCGATTGTGGTGGTGGAGAACGTCGAGCGCATCATGGTCACCGAGGGCCTGTCGCCCAAGGACGCCACGCGCAAAGCCATGGGCCAGATCACCGGGGCCATCGTCGGCATCACCCTGGTGCTGGTGGCGGTGTTCCTGCCGATGGCGTTCATGGCCGGTTCGGTGGGGGTGATCTACCAACAGTTCTCGCTGTCGATGGCCACCTCGATCCTGTTCTCGGCGTTCCTTGCCCTGACCTTGACCCCAGCGCTGTGCGCCACCTTGCTCAAGCCGATTGCCAAGGGCGAGCACCATGCCAAGGGCGGTTTCTTCGGCTGGTTCAACCGGCGCTTCGAGCAGCTCACCGACCGTTATGAAGGCTGGGTGGCCTACGCCCTCAAGCGCAGCGGCCGTTACCTGCTGATTTACCTGGTGCTGCTGGTGGGCCTGGGCTGGATGTTCACACGCCTGCCCTCCTCGTTCCTGCCGGTGGAAGACCAGGGCTACACCATCACCGACATCCAGCTGCCGCCCGGCGCCAGCAAGAACCGCACGGTGCAGGTGGCCGAGCAGATCGAAGCGCACAACGCCGGCGAGCCGGGGGTGGGCGATACCACCATGATCATGGGCTTCAGCTTCTCCGGTTCGGGGCAGAACGCCGCGTTGGCGTTTACCACGCTCAAGGATTGGTCGGCGCGGGGCAGCGCGGATTCGGCCATGGCCATTGCCGACCGCGCCAACGCCGCCTTCAGCGAGCTCAAGGATGCGATTGCCTACGCCATCCTGCCGCCGCCGGTAGACGGCCTGGGCACCTCCAGCGGCTTTGAGTTCCGCTTGCAGGACCGTGGTGGCGTCGGCCATGCCGCATTGATGGCGGCGCGTACCGAGTTGCTCGCGGCCGCCGAGAAGAGCCCGATCCTCGCCAACGTGCGTGAAAGCGCCCTGGCCGAAGCGCCGCAAGTGCAGCTGGAAGTGGACCGCAAGCAAGCCAACGCCCTGGGCGTGTCGTTTGCCGATGTGGGCAATGTGCTGTCCTCGGCGATTGGTTCGGCCTACATCAACGACTTCCCCAACCAGGGCCGCATGCAGCGCGTGGTGGTGCAGGCCGAAGGCGACCAGCGCAGCCAGGTGGCGGACTTGATGAAGATCCATGTGCGCAACAACGCCGGGAAGATGGTGCCGCTGTCGGCGTTTGTCGAAGCCAAGTGGACCCAGGGCCCGGCGCAGTTGACGCGCTATAACGGCTACCCGGCCATCGCCATCAGCGGCGAAGCGGCACCGGGGCACAGCACCGGCGAGGCGATGGATGAAATCCAGCGCCTGGTCAGCCAGTTGCCGGCGGGTTTGGGCCAGGAGTGGACCGGGCTGTCGTTGCAGGAACGCTTGTCCGGTGCCCAGGCGCCGTTGCTGCTGGGCCTGTCGTTGCTGATCGTGTTCCTCTGCCTGGCGGCGCTGTATGAAAGCTGGTCGATCCCCACGTCGGTGTTGCTGGTGGTGCCGCTGGGCGTGCTCGGCGCAGTGCTGGCGGTGAGCTTGCGCGGCATGCCCAACGATGTGTTCTTCAAGGTGGGCTTGATCACCATCATTGGCCTGTCGGCGAAGAACGCGATTCTGATCATCGAGTTTGCCAAGGACCTGTATGACCAGGGCGAAGACCTGATCAGCGCGACGTTGAAAGCGGCACGCTTGCGTTTGCGACCGATCATCATGACCTCGCTGGCGTTCATCCTCGGCGTGGTGCCGTTGGCAATTGCCACCGGGGCCAGCTCGGCGAGCCAGCAGGCGATTGGTACGGGGGTGATTGGCGGGATGATCACCGCGACGTTGGCGGTGGTGTTTGTGCCGGTGTTCTTTGTGGTGGTCATGAAGCTAGTGAAGAAAACGCCCCGATAGCACCAACACCGCAGCTCCCCTTGTGGGAGCGGGCTTGCTCGCGAAGGCGGTGTGTCAGTCAATGCATCCGGTGACTGACCCACCGCCTTCGCGAGCAAGCCCGCTCCCACAGGGGTTAGTTGCTGCATTCACGATCCTGTACAGTCTGTTCACACATCGTCAGTTGTGAGCCGCCATGCCCTTCCTCGTCCGCACCCACCCTCGCCTCTCCACCGCTGCCGTGCTGGGCCTTGCCGTCGGCATCCTGGTTCCCGCCGACAGCCTCGTCAGCAAAACCCTCATCGGCTGGAACGCCGGCGTCTGGACCTACCTGGTACTGATGCTGTGGCTGACCATCCGCGCCAAGGCCCCCGACGTCAAACGCATCGCCGAAATCGAAGATGAAAACGCCGGCTTGGTGCTGTTCATGGTGTGCATCGCGGCCATCGCCAGCCTGGCGACCATCACCTTCGAACTGGTCGGCAGCAAAGACCTGCCCACCACCGCGCGCCTGCTGCACTACGGGTTTACTGGGCTGACGGTGATCGGTTCATGGTTGCTGATCGGGGTGATTTTCAGCGTGCATTACGCGCGTTTGTATTACACCTGGGATGGCAAGGAACCGGCGCTGCGTTTTGCCGAGGGCCTGACGACCCCCAATTACTGGGACTTCCTGTACTTCTCGTTCACCATCGGCGTGGCGGTGCAGACCTCGGATGTGGGTGTGGCCACGCGGGGCATGCGCAAGGTGGTATTGGGGCAGTCGTTGATCGGGTTTCTGTTCAATACGGCGATCCTGGGGTTCTCGATCAATATTGCGGCTGGGTTGTTTGGCTGAGCAATACGCACCTGTTTAGGCCTTAAAGAAATAAAAAAACGGGCTGTTGAACTGTCATATCTGACAGTAGATTTATTCAAGGAAGCGCGTCTAATTGAAACCACGGTACGGCGGCTGATTCGAAGATAGTCATCGATGAAGTCAGGCAAATGCCCCTGCTCTACCTGCAGGCTTTGACAGTTAACAGCGCTGCCCACAGTGCTATTTGTCAGTTGAGCCAGAGACTCCGGCCATCCCGCGTTTTTGACCTATTCATCCAAGATGGAGACGCAATCATGCCAGCACAAACTGCAACGCTGACTCCCCACCAACAGAGCGTATTGTTCCCCCGGGCACGTGAGGCAGAGGGAACCTTCTCGGTGTTCCTGGATGCCCAGGAAATCAGTGTCCAAACCATCACCATTGTTAATGACCCCTCACAACGCATTCTGGGTATTACCGGGCGCAACACCGAGGGCCAGGACACCGTGCGGGAAATCTATATTCAGTTTGCGGACCACACGCCGGCCGGCACGACGTTCGACTTGACGAACAGTGAGTTCACCTCTACCAGAGTCTGGCTCTCGATCAAGACTGCGACGGATACTTACGTGGTACGCGGCGTTATCGGCACCTTGAACATTCAACAAATCTTCCCGCAGCTTATCAAGGTCCAGGGCTCCGCTGTTGTTACCACCGATACCAATCCGAGCGGCGCTGTACACAGCTTGGTCGTCAACTTCGACATTCATACCTGAGCCGACAAACAGGCAAAAAAAAGCCCGTATCTTGCGATACGGGCTTTTTTGATCGGGGTTTACCAGGTGTACCGAACACCCACGTTGGCCCCCCAAGGCTGTTCAACTTTACTGCCGCTGCTGTGCTCAAGATCGGCATGCAGTTGCAGGTTCTTCGACAGCTTCACCGCGACGCCTGCGCCGAACTCGGCACGCGAGCCGGACAGGTCGTTGTTGAACACATTGTTGTTCACCGACACCTTATTGTTGTTGGCAAACTCGTGCACCATCGCCGCGCGCAGGTAAGGCTGGACCACGCTGCCACTGTCGAGTTGAATATCACGCCCAACCGTCGCACCGGCCTTGGCCATGATCGAGCGGGTACGTTCGCCGTCGGCTTTCAGGCCATTATCCAGGTTGTAGTTGGCGCCCTGGATCACCACGGTCGACACTTGGGCATACGGTTCGACGAAGAAGCCGTCATCCAGCTTGATGTTGCGACCGAACTCAGCCGACAAGCCACCACCGGTATTGTTGTACTTGCCCTTGGACGAAGTGCCGTCGCTCAAACCGACCTTGGACTCGTTGTGGAAGCGGTTGACCTTGGCAACGGCGTCGAAATACAGGCCGCTTTCATCATCCAGCCAGGTGGCATAGGCACCCAGGTAGTAGCTCTTCACGTTACCGGAAGTGCCGCGTTTGAGGTTCAGGTCGGACGAACTGTGGCCAGCCATCACACCCACCATCCACTGGCTATCGACCAGCGGCGTGTCGGCACCCAGAGTGAAACCCTGCTGGGTTTGGTCGTAGCCCACGCCAGTGCTCTCGGCCACCTTGTATTTATTGCCATAACCACGAACCCATACACCCGCCTGACCTGGCTCAAATCGCAGTTCACCCATACGCGTACGCAGTGAAGTGGCCTCGCCGTACCAGACGGTCGGTGCGGTGTTGAACAGCGCCAGCACCGAGCGGGTGCCTGGGCTGATCACGCGGTTGTTGGGATCAAGGAACCAATCGGTGCCTTCCTTCTTCAGACCGTAGGAGAAAGCACCCACGTCGACCACATCGCCCACCAGGGAAAAGTTGGCGTCGCCACCACCGGTGTGCACCACGCGAATCTCTTCAGGCTTCACCGGCTCTGTACCGCTGGCCGCGAGCAACAGGCTGTGATTGCCCTTGGCCTCGCCTTCGATGTTCAGGAAGTCCGTAACGCCACGGGCAAAATCAGTGCCCATGACAAAGGTGCCATTGCCTTCCAGGCTGTCCAGGTCCAATTGATAAAAGGCGTTAGTGTCGCCAAATTTGACCGTCCCACCCGCCAGGCTCAAGGCGCCCACCTGGCTGTTGCCGGTCAACTCCCAGAAAGATGCATCGCCCACGTTCAGGCTGGTGACATTCTTCAACTGGCCGGTAAGGCCGGCATTGTTCTGCAGGCTCAAATGCGCCGTGCTGCCATCCTCGACAATCACATTGCCGTTCAAACGGCTGTTGTCGACATTCATGTTGGCAGTCGCGCCGCTGTTCACTTCCAGCAGCGTGCCATTACCACCGGTCAAGGTCGAACCATTGCGTACGTCGATGTCGACGGTCGGAACGCGTCCTGGGCGGCCCTCGACAAGAATCGCGGAGCCCGTGCGGCCTTCGACGTGGGAGTTGTCCAGCACCAACTTGCTGGATTCGGCGCTGTTCAACAGGTTCGTCATGAGCACACCGTTCTTGCCACCGATCAATGTGCTTTGGCTGGCGGTCACGAGTGCGCCGCTGTCCAGTCGAACGCCGGCACTGTCGGCACCGGTGCCTTCAACCCAGCTGTTTTGGTTGAAGTGCAGCTCGCTGTTACCTTGCGCAAGCGCACCGGCAGTAACGCCTTTGATGACACTGTTGAACACATCGGCAACCCCGCCTTTAAGCGAACCGGCACTCTGGAACGCCTGCAAGCCGAAATTGGTATGGCTGATCAGGGTACTGCCGGTGATGGTTGCAGTGCTGTCATCCAGGCGCACGGCACCAAACGACGGGTTGCGCGACTCTACATGTGCGCCCGTGAGGCTGACGGTCGAGCCTTGCGTAGCGCGGATGTCATTCACTCGACTGCCGGCGTTCACGATCAATGCCGAATCATTGGCCAGGATACTCTGTGCAGTGGCGCCGTTAAGGGTCAGTTCGGACTTATGGTCCAGTTGCCAGTCTTTGGACGACTCACTGGAGTCAATGGTCTTTTGTTCGCCAATCAGCTGATCGGCGTGGGCAGCCCCATGAACCGCTGCAAACATAAGCAGGGTCATGGTCGGGACTTTCATCATCGCGCTCAGGGGCTTGAGCTTGAAGTTGTCGGGTACGTACATAGTCGTTCACTCTCTGGGGGGGGAGCCGATGAAAACGGTTAGGCTCGTTCCCAAGGAATGGAGCCTTACCTGTGCGGCGCAAAGAGTACGTACCAAACATCCCAAGCTCTGTAGGACTTATCTTATTGAGGTGAGTGAACCGGCAGCAGCCAGGGCGGGGGAAATGCTTGCGCAAAAAAGGGGAGCTACGCTCCCCTATTCTTTTTCAGGTTCGATCAAGATGAGGGAATATTGGTCCCGTCGCAGAAGAAGTGGGTGTTCGCCAGCGTGCTCCGTATTTCCGACGGTTCACCATGGCCAGTCACTCCATTGCTCAAAACCGTTTCATAGGTCGCCACGATAGTGCCCCTCGGGGCCTGGGCCAGGTCCGGCATGTAGTCAATTTCGAACGTGATTCCGTTGTCGATGTCGGGTTGGCTCAAGCTTGGGTGAATCTTCGTAACCGGGAACGTCCCAATTGGCAGGCCTGGATATGTATTGGTAAGGCTCAACGTCAATGTCAGTGACACGCCGAGGGCCATCCGTGGATCGCCTGGCACATAAACCTCACCAAACAGCACAGGGGGGGTCCCGGGCGTCCGAGTTTTCAAGTCCGAGCAGAACCAACGACCCGCGATCGCAGCCACATACTGCGCTTTCGCCAACTCCACGACGACGGCGTCCTGTACATCGACCGTGGTGGATGGCGACTCGTTTTCGTTGGTTGTCGCCGGGTCGAGGACCAGATATTTGATGGTCTTCAGGTCGTTGCCATGACGGGCAACCACGGCCCAATCGATATTGAACGAGAACGTACTGCCCCCCGCCGCAGTACCGATAGGGAACGGTCCAACCCGCTCATCCTCCCAGAGAAAGATGATCGACAGCCCCGGATGCGGCGCCACTGCAACGGTCCACAAGACGATGTCCACGCGTACCTGTTGATCAGCATGGGCAGGCAGCAGCACATCCGGGGTCGTCGAACCGGCGCCGAATACGTGGGCCAAGTTAAGGTTGATATTGGGAGTACCTGGGTCCCCAGGGTTGATGGCACCGCCTACCGACAAATCGAGCCGGATGGTTTTGTCGAAAGAGGGGAACAGGGCGCCGTTGCGGGAAATCCGATAGCGCACAGGCACCGACTGCGGCCCAACCGTGGTTTGGGTATAAGCGCCCCTGATTGCTGCCTGCATGCCGATGAATGTCTGCGGAAACGACGTGAATGGCATGCCCAATGGGCCAAAAGGTTGCGTATCCCACTGTACCTCCAGGCGATCAAGCGTGGGCGCGTGGTTGTTATAAAGCCTGACCACTACCTCAGGATCCCTCAGGTAGTCTGCAATATTGATCAAATCGTCTGTACTACCGCCCTCGGGCGCAGGCGCAAAAGGAAGAAATGGGGTGCCACGTTCTGGATCGTCGATCAACGCAACGCGCCGAGTTTCGATGAATGAAGGACGACTGACGTTTCCCGCCCTGTCTGTGATGGTGTAGAACGCATTAAGGTCGCCACTCACGTCGATCATTGCTGCCGGCAGGAAAAAAGCTGTGTTGCCTGTCTGCAACATTGGAATGCCCCCGGCAGGGCTGACGATGTCCTGTGGACGCGGGAACATCACCGAGCTCCAGTAGAACGTAATAAAATCTCCGAGTGCCCACTGGCCAGGGGGCGGCACGAACGTGTTTTGGGGGATTTGGAACATCACCCCGCCGTGCAAGGCCAAATACGCATTGTCTATCGGCGTACCTACGGGAAGCGTGCCGGGCCACATTATTGCAAAGGGCTGATCTCGAAAAGAGGGATCGGAATACGGCGAAAGCAGGTCAACGGTAAAATTCCCAGGCTCCGAGTGTTCTCCCGTCGCTGCCGGAACACCACCGATGTTGAGGTACTGAACGCTACGTAGCTGATAGAAACCATGCCGGAAACCACCGGGTGGAGCGGGCACGGTGATTTCGAACCTGTCAGGGATGGGGATAGGGGTCTCACTCAGTTGAATCGGCGCTGTCAACGCAACCCAGACCAACAGTGGTTGTGTAGCGTCCGCCATTTCGACGACGAAAAAATCATCGAAATCTGAAATATCGCCCGTTTTGCATCGTACGGTGAGGGGGGCAGTCGCATTACTGGCCAGAATCAGCCCGGTAGCATCATCAAGGGCACCCACGATAGTGGGGGCCGCTGGGGCTTCCAGGGGAGCCAATGGCACATTCGGATTGCTGCTCATTTTTGATGATCTCCACGTTCGTTCAATGTAGGTTTCTTTCAAAAAAACCACTTATCCGCCTGGGACATACCGAGGACGAACTCATTTCCCGGCAATACATCTCCCTACCGCTTCATGTGCGGCATAGCCAAAACACTTAGTGCTTGCGGTGAAATCTGCCTCGGCGCCCCTATAACGCTTTACCCATAGGATGCTGTGCATCTGCGCCCAGGGTCAGGGCTCAGGCGCATTGCCGTGTATCCAGCAATAGCGAGTGGGTGGCGTCGACGGCACTACGCGGTCAAACCGTGCGAACCGGGAAGCAGACCGGCCAATCATTAATCCCCCCCTGTACACCCTGTAACTCGCCTCCCCTCCCGCCCTTTCCTTGAGCGGGCGGATCAGACGCTCAACATCGAGAATCCAGAAGGAGTAACCCAATGCGTCAGCTACCGAGTCCCAAATGTGGCTTTGGGTATCGGCGATGCCTGGAAGTGGGTCCACGTCAGGGGCCTGGCGATAACCTTGAAAGTGCATCACAACCAAGTCCCCATGCTGGATACCCAAACCCGGCCCAGTACTCGGTTCAATGCGAATCTCGACGCCGAACCAGATTCTTGGTGTACAGGCGCATGTCATATATCGGTTTGGATTCGCTATGGGTTCAGAATCAGTCTGCGGAAAACGCGGCCGAGGGTAAGTCGGAACGGGCAGCCCCACCTCCAGCGCAGCCTGCGCGACCAGGGAAAACTCTGGGTTGAGATTGCCGGCCCGATCCCTCAGCCGATAAAAGCAGAAAATAAAAGCAGCGCCAGGGAAGTTCTGGAAAACCGTATTGGGGACTTGCACGATTATTGACCCAGTGGCACTCACCAGCGGCGGAGAAATCACCGTGGGCGCAACCGTCGGTAGCGCGTTCACATCCGAAAAATACATCAGTATTTCATCACCCACCTCACGCCCCAGATAACCCCCAGGGACTTCCATGGGCACCAATGGCGTCATGCCCAAGTACAGGTCAGTGATCGGATCAATTGGATAAATCGCCGGCGGCAGCGGCCCTCCAGCCCCAGGCGCATCCCGATCTATTCTGAGCAGTGTGGGGTCAGACGTATCGAAATTTGGCGAGGTTGGCGAGTCGAGATGAACCCGGAAAGAGAGATCGACATGCGCGCTGTTCAGCAAGAACGCCTGGGGAATCTCAAATGGAATAGGAAAGTCGCCGGGGGTCAGCGGACCATCCAGTTGCAGGGCCGGCAACACGTCGACGGGTGCCGCGCTGTGGTCATCCCACACGGGTATGACGTAGTGAGTCTCGCCAACGCCGGGGAGGAAGGTCCATGGCGTTTCGATTTCGCACGCAAGGTTGTCGAAATAGTACGCTGCAGGCACTAATCCATCTGACAGCGCACGAACCACCCGGGGGCCATCAAACGCCAGCACGGCCCCAGAACCAGCAGTAACATTACCCGCCTGTGATTTTTTGGGCTTTGATTTTGCGGGCTTTGACTTTATGGCTTTTGGCTTGCTCATATCGCCCTCCTGTGGACCCAACATCCAACACGCGTAATGCGGTAATGCCGTTAACTTAAAGGCGATTGAACACCCGGAACGCCCGCCCGGATACTGTCAGAACTAACAGGTGCGATTGCCGCCCGTCGGGTTCATCAACCTGAACACGGCGTCATCCTGCGAATTTCCTCTTGACTGCAAGCAATGGCTGGTGTCTTCTGAAACCGGTTTCAGCGCACTCCGAATTCCAATAAGAAAGGCTCCACCGTGACTTCATTTTCCGCCGCCCAGCGCAGCCGCGTGACCATGCTCGACGTGGCCCAACACGCCGGCGTGTCCAAAGCCAGCGTCTCGCGTTTTATCGGCGACGATCGCGCCCTGCTCTCCGATGCTATCGCGCTGCGCATCGAGCAAGCCATCGAGCAACTTGGCTACCGTCCCAACCAAATGGCCCGTGGCCTCAAACGTGGGCGCACACGCCTGATCGGTATGCTCGTCGCCGATATCCGCAACCCCTATTCCATCGCCGTGATGCACGGCGTCGAAACCGCCTGCCGCCAGCACGGCTACAGCCTGGTGGTGTGCAACACCGACCGCGATGACGAACAGGAACGCCAGCACCTCGCCGCGCTGCGTTCGTACAACATCGAAGGGCTGATTGTGAACACCCTCGGCCATCACCTCGACCAACTGCTGGAACTGCAACGGGAAATGCCCCTGGTGCTGGTGGACCGCAAGCTCGCGCCGCTGCACAGCGACCTGGTGGGGTTGGACAACCCGGCGGCGGTGCGCATGGCCGTAGAGCATCTGGAGCAACAGGGTTATCGCGACGTGCTGCTGGTGAGCGAAGCCACCGATGGCACCAGTTCGCGGTTGGAGCGCTTGGACAGCTTCAAGGCCGAGATTGCCGGCCGCCCGCAGCTGACCGGTGCGGTATTGGAACTGGACGGCGAACTGGAACAGCACCTGCAAATATTTCTCGCCAAATCCGGCCCCAAGGCGCTGTTCTGTGCCAACGGCGTCGCCGCGCTGGCCTGCACCCGCGCGCTCAAGCACCTGGGCTGCAACCTGTTCGACGACGTTGGCCTGATCGCCCTGGATGACCTGGACTGGTACCCGCTGGTAGGGAATGGCATCACCGCCCTCGCCCAGCCCACCGAAGCCATCGGCGCCAGCGCATTCGAGTGCCTGCTCAAGCGCCTGCGCGGCGATACCGAGCCGACGCGCACCCTGGACTTCCTGCCACAACTGATTGTTAGAGGCTCCACCCAGAGGCTCTAAATTTTTTGCTTAAAAATGAAACCGGTTTCAGAGGTAAACAACAATGCACAAATACCCCGTCTCCATCAGCCTTTCCAGCTACGGCGCCGACCTGGTCCGCCAGCAGGGCCAATTGAGTTTTGTCGAGCTGCTCGCCGCCGCCGGTGCCCAGCGCATCGAATGGCGCGAAGAGTTACTGACCCACGAACACCCCGCCGAACTGGCCCAGGCCGCCGCGCAGCATGACTTGCAATCGGTATTCTCTTCGCCCCTGGAACTGTGGGTCGCCGGCCGCGCCCAGCCCAACGCCGAGCTCGCCGCCACCCTCGACCGCGCCCAGGCCTTCGGTGCGCGCTGGCTGAAAGTCTCCCTCGGCTATTTCACCGACACCAACGACCTCGACAGCCTGCACGCCCTGCTCAACCGCCACCCGGTGCAGCTGCTGGTGGAAAATGACCAGACCCTGCACGGCGGACGGATCGAGCCGATGCAGCGCTTCTTTACCGAGGTCGAACGCCTGGGCCTGCCGATCAAGATGACCTTCGACATCGGCAACTGGCAGTGGCAAGACCAATCCGCCCTCACCGCCGCGCGCCTGCTCGGCCGCCATGTGGATTACCTGCACTGCAAGGCCGTGGCCCGCCGCCCGGACGGCAAACTCGTCGCCCTACCGCCCGGCGCCACCGACCTGCACCTGTGGGAACAATTGCTCAAGCACATGACTCAAGGGATTACCCGGGCGGTGGAATTCCCGCTGCAAGGCGACGACCTGATCGCCGTCACCGCGCAGCAAGTCAGCACCCTCGCCCACCTTGGCCAACCGCGTGCGGAGAACGCCCATGTCTGAGATCGATATCCTCTCGTTTGGCGAAACCATGGCGATGTTCGTCGCCGAGCAAACCGGCGATCTGGCCCAGGTTGCGCAGTTCCACAAGCGCATTGCCGGCGCCGACAGCAATGTCGCCATCGGCCTGTCGCGCCTGGGTTTCAACGTGGCGTGGCTGAGCCGCGTGGGCAATGACTCCCTCGGGCGTTTTGTGGTGGATACGTTGCAAAACGAAGGGCTGGATTGCCGACATGTGGCGGTTGATCCCCTGCATCCGACGGGCTTCCAGTTCAAGTCCCGCGAAGAAGCCGGTGCCGACCCGCAGGTGGAGTACTTCCGCAAGGGTTCGGCAGCCAGTCACCTGTCGGTTGCGGCGATCAGTCCGACCTTGCTCGACGCCCGTCACCTGCACGCCACCGGGATTCCGCCCGCGCTGTCCGAGGCGACCCGCGAGCTGTCGGTGGAACTGATGACGCAAATGCGCAGCGCCGGGCGCAGCGTGTCGTTCGACCCCAACCTGCGCCCCGCGTTGTGGGCCAGCCAGGCGCAAATGGTCCGCGAAATCAATGCCCTCGCCAGCCTGGCCGACTGGGTCTTGCCGGGCCTGGGCGAAGGCCGCCTGCTCACCGGTTTCGATGACCCGGCCGATATCGCCGCGTTCTACCTCGACCGTGGCGCCGAAGCCGTGGCCATCAAGCTCGGCGCAGACGGCGCTTACTACCGCACGCACCTGGACCAGGGTTTTATCGCCGCCGTGCCCGTGGCCAACGTCGTCGACACCGTTGGTGCTGGCGACGGTTTTGCCGTCGGCATGATCAGCGCCCTCCTGGAAAACCTCAGCTTCCCCGAGGCCGTGCAGCGCGGCAACTGGATCGGCAGCCGTGCCGTGCAAAGTCGCGGCGACATGGAAGGTTTGCCTACCCGTTCAGAGTTACCCGTTCGATCCGTTGCCTAACCCACTACCTGTTGCCACAACTACAACAAGCTCAGGAGCAACCCCATGGAAACCGTGAAACTCGCCACCCGCCGTTGGTGGTACATCATGCCCATCGTTTTTATCACCTACAGCCTGGCCTACCTGGACCGCGCCAACTACGGTTTCGCCGCCGCCTCCGGGATGGCCGAAGACCTGATGATCACCCCCGGCATGTCGTCGTTGCTGGGGGCACTGTTTTTTCTCGGCTACTTTTTCTTCCAGGTGCCGGGGGCGATCTACGCTCAGAAGCGCAGCGTGAAGAAGCTGATCTTTGTCAGCCTGATCCTCTGGGGCGGCTTGGCCACGCTGACCGGCGTGGTGTCCAACGCCTACATGCTGATCGTGATTCGCTTCATGCTTGGCGTGGTCGAAGCTGCGGTGATGCCGGCGATGCTGGTGTACCTGTGCCACTGGTTCACCCGTGCCGAACGCTCGCGGGCCAACACCTTCCTGATCCTCGGCAACCCGGTGACCATGCTGTGGATGTCGGTGGTGTCGGGCTATCTGGTGCAGCATTTCAGCTGGCGCTGGATGTTTATCATCGAAGGTTTGCCCGCCGTGCTGTGGGCGTTTATCTGGTGGCGCCTGGCCGATGAGCGGCCAAAGGATGCGAAGTGGCTCAGCGACAGCGAAAAGCACAGCCTGGAAACCGCCCTCGCCGCCGAACAGGTGGGCATCAAGGCCGTGAAGAACTATGGCGAAGCGTTCCGTTCGCCCAAGGTGATCATTCTCGCGTTGCAGTTCTTCTGCTGGAGCATCGGCGTATATGGCTTTGTGCTGTGGCTGCCGTCGATCCTCAAGGCCGGGTTGCAGATGGACATGGTCGAGGCCGGCTGGCTGTCGGCGCTACCGTACCTAGCGGCGGTGATTGGCATGTTGGTGGTGTCGTGGGGCTCGGACAAGCTGCAAAAACGTAAACGGTTTGTCTGGCCGCCGCTGCTGATCGCGTCCGTCGCGTTCTATGGCTCCTACGCCCTGGGTGCCGAACACTTCTGGTGGTCCTACACCCTGTTGGTGATTGCCGGAGCCTGTATGTATGCACCTTACGGCCCATTTTTTGCCATCGTCCCCGAGATCCTGCCAGCCAACGTCGCCGGCGGCGCCATGGCGCTGATCAATAGCATGGGCGCCCTCGGCTCGTTCGGCGGCTCGTACCTGGTGGGCTACCTCAATAGCAGCACCGGCTCGCCCGGTGCTTCGTACCTGCTGATGAGCGGCGCGCTGCTGCTGTCGGTGGTGTTGACGATTTTCCTCAAGCCCGGCGCCAGCGACCGCGCGCCGGCGCCAACCCTGGATTTGAAGGTAAAGACCGCATGAAAAAGTCTGTCGTGTTGTACAAAAAACTCTCCGCACCGCTGATGGCGCGCCTGCATGAACAGGCGGACGTCACCCTGATCGAAGCGCTGGACGCCAGCGGCCTGGCCAAACTGCGCGACGCCCTGCCGACTGCCCACGGCCTGCTCGGCGCGAGCTTGCGCCTGGATGCGCAATTGCTGGAGCTTGCGCCGCAGTTGAAAGCGGTGGCGAGCGTGTCCGTGGGCGTCGACAACTACGACATCGACTACCTGACCGCGCGCGGCATCCTGCTCAGCAACACCCCCGACGTGCTCACCGAAACCACCGCCGACACCGGCTTTGCGCTGATCCTCGCCACCGCCCGCCGCGTGGTTGAACTGGCCGACATGGTGCGCGCCGGGCAGTGGAACAAAAACATCGGCCCCGCGCACTTCGGCAGCGATGTGCACGGCAAGACCCTGGGCATCATCGGCATGGGCCGCATCGGCGAGGCCCTGGCCCAGCGTGGGCATTTTGGTTTTGGCATGCCGGTGATCTACCACAGCCATTCGCCCAAACCGTTGGTGGAACAGCGCTTTGGTGCGCAGTACCGCAGCTTGCCTGACCTGCTGCAACAGGCCGATTTTGTCTGCCTCACGTTGCCATTGACGGCCGAAACAGAAAAACTGATTGGCGCCGAAGAGTTTGCGCTGATGGGCCCGGAGACGATCTTTATCAACATCTCACGGGGCAAGGTGGTCGACGAAGCGGCGCTGGTGGAGGCGTTGCAACAGCGCACGATTCGTGCAGCGGGGTTGGATGTATTTGAGAAGGAGCCGCTGGATCACGGATCACCATTGCTGCGCTTGAACAATGTGGTGGCAACACCGCATATCGGCTCGGCGACCCATGAGACACGAGAGGCAATGGCCAAATGTGCGGTGGACAATCTGCTGCAGGCGTTGGCCGGGGAAAGGCCGAAGAACCTGGTGAACCCCGCGGCCTGGACTCAGTAACCCTGACACACCGCTGAAAAAACTGTGGGAGCTGGCTTGCCTGCGATCGCGGTGGTTCAGTCAATGATGCATTGACTGACAGGTTGCTATCGCAGGCAAGCCAGCTCCCACAAGGGTTTGCGGTGACTGTTAGATCACGAAGCGCGCCACCATCCCATTCAAATCCACCGCCAGGCGTGACAGCTCATGGCTGGCTGCGCTGGTCTGGTTGGCACCCGCCGCCGACTGGGTCGCGAGGTCGCGGATGTTCACCAGGTTGCGGTCCACTTCGCGGGACACCTGGGCCTGTTCTTCCGAAGCGCTGGCGATCACCAGGTTGCGCTCGTTGATCAGGCTGATGGACTGGGTGATCTGCTCCAGCGCCACACCAGCAGCGCGGGCCATTTCCAGGGTGTTTTGTGTGCGTTGATTGCTTTGCTGCATCGATTGCACCGCTTCACCGGTGCCGTTCTGGATACCGGCAACCATCTTCTCGATCTCCTGGGTCGACTGCGCCGTGCGATGGGCCAAGGCCCGCACTTCGTCGGCCACCACCGCAAAACCGCGCCCGGCTTCACCGGCGCGTGCCGCTTCGATGGCGGCGTTGAGCGCCAGCAGGTTGGTCTGCTCGGCGATCGCACGGATCACGTCGAGCACCTTGCCAATATCGCGGCCTTGGGTGGCCAGGCCTTCGATCAACACGGACGTGTTTTGCACATCCTGGGTCATGGTCTGGATCGCGCCGACAGTTTCCACCACACGGTCGCGGCCTTCACGTGCTGCCTGGTTGGACTGGCTGGATGCTTCGGAGGTGGACACCGCGTTACGCGCCACTTCTTCCACCGCCGCCGTCATCTCGTTGACCGCCGTGGCGGCCTGGTCGATTTCATTGTTCTGTTGTTGCAGGCCCTTGGACGCCTCTTCGGTGACCGCGCTGAGTTCCTCAGCGGCGGAAGCCAGCTGCGTGGCCGAGCCGGCGATGTGCTGGATGGTCTGGCGCAGGTTGGCCTGCATCGCCGCCAGCGCGCCCAACAGGCGAGCCGGTTCGTCCTTGCCATCGTCTTCGATGACTTTGCTCAGGTTGCCACTGGCGATGGTTTCGGCCACTTCCACGGCTTTGCGCAAAGGGGCGACGATGCTGCGCGTGAGCAACCAGGCCAGCAGCACCGTGAGCAGCGCGGCAACCACCGACACGGCAATCACACCGGTGATCGCGCCCTGATAACTGTGCCCGGCCTCAGCGTCGGCATCCTTGGCATCGGCCGCGTTGATGGCGATCAGCTTGTTCAACTGCTCGCCCATCTGGTCGGTGCCATCCTTGATCCGGGTATTGATCAGGGTACGCATGTCCTCGACCTTGCCTTGCTTGGACAGGGTCAGCATCTCGGCCTGGGCCTTGAAGTAGTTGTCCAGGGTGGCGACAAACGTCTTGTACAGCGCGGCCTCCTCCGTACCAGCGGGCAGCACCGCGTAACCAGCCTGGGCCGCTTTCACCTTGTCGGCCAGCACGCCCATGCGCGTTTCGGCTTCTTGCAGACCTGCCGGTTCACGGTTGACCAGCACACGGAACGACAGGATGCGCAGGCGCAGCACGTTCTCGGTGATAGCGCCAAGATACGTCACGCTGGGCACCTGGTTCGCGCTCATGTCCACCGACGATTGGCGTATCTGCGTCATGCGATTGACCGCAAACACCCCCAATAAAACCACTAACAACGCAATAAAAGCGAAACCGAGAAACGCGCGTGGGGCGATATTCAGCTGACGAAGTGACATAGGGGGGTGCTCTCAGAAGTAGTGTTTGCGAGCGTCCCTGCCGCGAAACGATCAGCCGGCGTCAACGCGCCGTTCTGACCTTTGGTCACCACTGTTATGGTTGGAATGTGGGCCTATACGAGGTATCGGCAGGCTTTGCCGATTTATGCAGGGCGTTTATAAATATTTTTTTACACTTCTGACGCTAGGCAGTTTCTGGCATCCTGCGCCTCCATTTTCTGACCCGAGCCCGCATTTTGTCTGACGCTCAAGCCCCCCGCCCCCGTTATAAATCCGACCTGATCTACGGCCTGGAAGACCGCCCGCACTTCACCGCCGCGATTTTTGCCGCGCTGCAGCACGTGCTGGCCAGTTTCGTCGGCATCATTACGCCCACGCTGATTGTCGGCGGTGTGCTGGGCCTGGAAAGCGAAGTGCCGTACCTGGTGAGCATGGCGCTGTTTGTGTCGGGGCTGGGCACCTTTGTGCAAGCGCGCAAGTTCGGGCCCATTGGCTCGGGGCTGCTGTGCCTGCAAGGCACGAGTTTTTCGTTTATCAGCGTGATCCTCAGCGCCGGGTTTATGGTCAAGGCCCGGGGCGGCGGCACCGAGGAGATTCTCTCGACGATCTTCGGCATCTGCTTTTTTGCCGCGTTTATCGAAGTGGTGCTGAGCCAGTTCATCGGCAAGCTGCGCATGCTGATCACCCCGGTGGTCACCGGCACCATCATTACCTTGATGGGCTTGTCACTGATCAAGGTCGCGGTCACCGACATGGCCGGCGGGTATGGCGCCCAGGACCTTGGCGCGGCCACCAACATGGGCCTGGCGGCCTTGGTGCTGTTGACCATCGTCGTGCTCAACCGCTTCAGCAATCCGTTCCTGCGCCTGGGCTCCATCGTTATCGGCCTGACCCTGGGCTTTGTGGTGGCCTGGATGCTCGGCCGCGTAGACATGGCGGCCTTGCCGCAGGTGCCGTTGATCAGTGTGCCGGTGCCATTCAAGTACGGGTTCTCGTTCGATTGGGTGGCGTTTATCCCGGTGGCCGTGATCTTCCTGATTTCGCCGTTGGAAGCGGCCGGTGACCTGACGGCCAACTCGATGATTTCCCAGCAGCCGGTCAAGGGCCCGCTGTATATCAAGCGCATCAAGTCGGGCCTGTTGGCCGACGGCCTGAACTCGGCGATGGCCGCCACCTTCAACAGTTTGCCGATGGTGACCTTCGCGCAGAACAACGGCGTGATCCAGCTGACCGGCGTGGCCAGCCGCTACGTCGCGTACTTTATCGCCGGCCTGCTGGTGCTGCTGGGGCTGTTCCCGATGATTGGCGCGGTGCTGCAATTGATGCCCAAGCCGGTGCTGGGTGGCGCCACCCTGATCATGTTCGGCACCGTCGCGGTGGCCGGGATCAAGATCCTCGCCGAAGCCGGCCTGCACCGGCGCAACGTGCTGATCGTGGCGATCTCCCTCGGCATGGGCCTGGGCGTCGCCGCCGTGCCGGAAGTGCTGCGCGACCTGCCCAAGGCGCTGCACAACATCTTCGAATCGCCGATCACCGTGGGCGCATTCTGTGCAATCCTGCTGAACATTTTCCTGCCGGAAGAGTTCATAGAGCTGGAAGAAGATGAATTTGATCCGGAGTCCTCTACCCTCAAAGTGATGCAGGACCCGGACGTCACGAAATAAGGGACACTTTTTATGTGCAAGCTCATGGTTCTCTCGTTACTGCTGCTGACCCTGAGCGCTTGCGCGCTGTTCCCCAACCGTGACCCGGTGAATATCAATGTGGTGGGCATCGAGCCCCTGCAAAGCCAGGACCTGGAAGTGCGCTTCGCCGTGAAACTGCGGGTGCAGAACCCCAATGAAACGGCGATCGACTACAACGGCGTGGCCCTGGACCTGGAGGTCAATGGCCGCCCACTGGCGTCGGGGGTGAGCGACCAGGCTGGAACCATCCCACGTTTCTCCGAGACCGTTCTGATGGTGCCGGTGAGTGTTTCGGCGTTCTCCTTGTTGCGCCAGACCCTGGGTCTGAGCCAGACCCAAAGCTTGAATAACCTGCCCTACGTGCTGCGGGGCAAACTGGCGGGCGGGCTGTTTGGCACTATGCGCTTTGTGGACCGTGGCACCCTGGACCTGCCGAACACTGCCACCTGGTAACCGCCATGCAACCCACCTTGTTCACTGAACGCCTGATCCTGCGCCCGTTGACCCTGGACGACGCCGAGGGCATCCAGCAGCAGTTCCCCCATTGGGATGTGGTGCGTTACCTCAACGCCCTGGTGCCCTGGCCCTACCCGGCCAACGGCGCCCTCGACTACTTGCAACACGTCGCCCTGCCCGCCATGGCCCGCGGCGCGGAATGGCACTGGTCGATCCGCCTGAAAAGCGCGCCGGAGCAGTTGATCGGCAATGTCAGCTTGATGGATGAAGTGGATAACAACCGGGGGTTCTGGCTTGGCCCGCAGTGGCAAGGGCAAGGCTTGATGGGCGAAGCCAGTGCGGCGGTGACTGACTATTGGTTTGGCGTGCTGGAGCAGCCGTTGTTGCGGGTGCCCAAGGCGGCGCCCAACCTGGGGTCGCGGCGGATTTCCGAGCGTGAGGGGATGCGGTTGATCAGGACGGATGAAGGCGAGTTTGTGGAAGGCACTTTCCCACGGGATATCTGGGAGATGAGCCGCGAAGAATGGCTGGAATCCCAATCCCCCGGCCAATACAGATCTAATGTGTAGTGGGCTTGTGTGGGAGCGGGCTTGCTCGCGAATGCGGTGTTTCAGTTACATATGCTTCGACTGACCCACCGCATTCGCGAGTAAGCCCGCTCCCACATTTTGGACGGCGTTTAATCAGTGACGAAGCGAACTCCGGGCTTTTCCCGCTCATCCACCACCAACTCAAACACATCCGGCCGGGCATAGTGCCCCACCACGTCATAGTCATACCGCGCCCGCACCAACTCGTCGGTGTCGATCTGCGCCGTCAACAACCCCGCCTCGCCCACCAACGGCCCCGCCAGGATGTCGCCCATCGGCCCGACAATCACACTGCCACCCGCGATCAACGGGCGCTGCGCCGGCCAGTTGGCAATCTCCACACCCAACGCTGCCGGCGACGCCTGCACCTGGCACGCGCTCACCACAAAGCAACGCCCTTCATGGGCTACGTGGCGCATGCTCACCTGCCACATCTCGCGCTCGTCCACCGTGGGCGCACACCACACCTCGACGCCCTTGGCGTACATCGCCGTGCGCAACAGCGGCATCATGTTTTCCCAGCACACCGCCCCGCCGATACGCCCGACGGCGGTGTCGATCACCGGCAAAGTCGAACCGTCGCCCTTGCCCCAGATCAGCCGCTCGGTGCCGGTGGGCATCAGCTTGCGGTGCTTGGCCACCAGGCCGCCCGAAGGTTCGAAATACAGCACGGTGCAATACAGCGTGCTGCCACTGCGCTCGATCACGCCGATCACCAGGCTGGCACCGGTGCGCGCCGCCAGGCCGGCCAATGCGTCTGTCTCGGCGCCAGGCACATCGATGGCATTGGCGAAATACCGCGCAAAGGCTTCACGACCTTCCGGCAGGCGATAACCCAGTTGCGTGCCAAACCCTTCGCCTTTGGGATAGCCGCCCAGCAATGCCTCGGGCATCACCACCAATTGCGCGCCGCTGCGCAGGATCTCGTCCTCATAGCCGAGGATTTGCGCCAGGGTTTCAGCCTTGCCGCCGGGCAAGGCACCGATTTGCAGGGCCGCGACTGTGGAAACAGGCATCTCGATCACTCCGAATAGTGGGGGTTGCCCATTCTCTCGCCCGCCGCGATCATGAATAAAGCCCACCTCAGTGCTAAATGATATGAGCCAAATGAATATCGACAAGATCGATCTCAACCTGCTGAAAACCTTCGAAGCCCTGCACGATGAGTCCAGCGCCAGCCGCGCGGCGTTGCGCCTGGGGGTGACCCAATCGGCCATCAGCGCAGGGCTGCGACGTTTGCGCGAGGTGTATGGCGATCAGTTGTTTGTGCGCACCGGACGTGGCTTGGCGCCTACCGTGCGGGCCAACCAGTTGCGGCCGGTGATCAGTGAAGCGCTGGATCGCTGCCGGCACAGCCTGGCCATGGTCAACCCGGATAACCAGGAGTATCAGGGCCGTTCAGTGGTGCTGGGCCTGTCCGATGATTTCGAAATTGCCTACGGGCGCCGGCTGATGGCGGCCATCGCACAGCGGGCGCCAAAGCTGCGGGTGATCTTCCGCCAGACCCACAGCCAGATCGTCGCCGCCGCCCTGCTCGACCGCAGCCTGGACCTGGCGATCACGGCGGGCGGTTTTGCCCAGGGCCGGTTGAGCCGCCAGGTGCTGGGAGAAGGCGATTACCGTTGCCTGCTGGACTCGGACCAGGCCAGCATCGACCTGGATGAGTTCGTCACGCGCGAACATGTGCTGGTGTCGTCCGGCGGTTTTATCGGGATTACCGATGAAGGCTTGGCGGCCCAAGGGTTGAGCCGCCAGGTTTGCGCCTCAACCAGTCACTTCGCCGCGTTGCCGTTTCTGCTCAAGGGCAGCCAGGCCGTGGCGACCATTCCCGGGCATGCGGCCCAGGCGATCGCCGAGATGAGCGGCCTGCGGGTAGTGCCCTGCCCGCTGGCGCTACCGCGCTACCCGGTGGAGCTGGGCTGGCGCACCCAGGCGCAGTTGGACCCGTTGTTGCTCAAGGTGCGCGAGGCAATTGTGGCGAGCTTTATTTAGCCGCCGCCATCAACTTGTTGACCTCACTGCGCACCATGTTGGAGAACTCCGGCGGCGACATGCCGTCGAGTTCTGCGCGTACCCACTCGGCCCACTTGCCCTTGCGCTTGGCGCGCTCGCCGAACAACCGCGCCGCTTCGCCCTTGGCCTTGCCCAGATTGGTTTGCCACAGGTCGTAGAGGCGGGACTTTTCATCTTCCAGCTCGGCGCGTTCGGCGAGGGTCTTGTTGGCCAGATTGAAGCTCATGTTGAATTACCTGCTGCACAAATAGGCGACATCTTACACTGTAGGTCGAATTTTCCTGATTCGGATTTTGCGCAAAACCGCCGGCCGGCAAAAAAACTGCAACTTTTGCCGATACCCGACACTCCATTGTTCACTGTCACATTCACTTGCAAGGAGTCGCCCAATGGCCCGCAAAACTGCCGCCCAAGCTGTCGAGGAACAAATCAAGGATCAAGCCTTCAGTGAGCTGACGGCGTTGATCGAAGAGTCGGACAAACTGCTCAAAAGCAGCGCTGCCCTGGTGGGCGAAGAAGGCGAAACCCTGCGCGAACAGGTCGCCATCAAGCTCAAGCAAGCTCTGGACTCGGTGTCCAGCGTGCGTGAGCGCAGCAAGCCGGTGGTGGATGCCACCGAAACCTATATCGGTGGCCACCCGTGGCAGACCGTGGCGATTTCCGCAGGCTTTGGCCTGGTGGTCGGCTTGCTGTTAGGCCGTCGCAACTGAGTACAACCGGCTGCGCCCAGGGCGCAGCCGGTTTATCCGGCGTTTGCCAGCGCCCGCAGGTTTCGCAACTCCTCGGCATCCACCAAAATCCCTTCCTGCTCGGACTTTGCCCTTGTGCGATGCCGACGATCCCCCGGTAACCGCCGCAACCCCGCCGCATGCATCTGCCGCACCAGTTCCTGGCTGCGCTCGGCGAACGCCTGGCCGCTGGTCTTGCTCGGGTCGATCAGGATCAACAGTTGCCCGGTCCAGGGTGTACGGGCGCCGGGATGATCCGACCAGTCGAATTCAAACGAGAAGTTGCCCCCCGTCAACGCTGCCGCGAGCAACTCGACCATCATCGACAATGCCGACCCCTTGTGCCCGCCAAAGGGCAGCAACGCACCGCCTTCAAGGATGGCTTTGGGGTCTTGCGTGGGTTGGCCCAGGCCATCAACCCCCATGCCTGGCGGCAGACGCTCGCCTTTGCGCGCGGCGATCTGTACGTCGCCATGGGCGATGGCGCTGGTGGCCAGGTCAAACACGATCGGCAAGCCATCGGCACGCGGCGCAGCGAAGGCAATGGGGTTGGTGCCGAACAGCGGACGGTCGGCGCCGTGGGGCACCACGCACGTCATGCTGTTGACCACGCTCAGCGCTACCAACCCTTGCTCGGCGAAGGGTTCGACATCCGGCCACAAGGCCGCGAAGTGATGGGAGTTATGGATCGCCAGCAAGGCAATCCCGGCGCTGCGGGTTTTTTCCACCAATAACGGGCGCGCAGCTTCCAGGGCGGGCTGGGCAAAGCCGTTGGCGGCATCCACCCGCACAAACCCCGAGGCCACATCCGTGACCTGTGGCACCGCGCGGCCATTCACCCAGCCACTGGCCAGGGTGCTGAGGTAACCAGGAATACGGAAAATACCATGACTGTGGGCGCCATCGCGTTCGGCGCTGGCGCAGTTGGTGGCGAGGATCGCAGCCACCTCGGGCGAAGTGCCATGGCGCTCGAATACCTGTTGCAGCAGCGTCACCAACGCGCCGAACGCGATAGAGACATTGGAACTCTCAACGACCTTGGACGGGGTAGACATCTGCAGCTCCGAATTATGATTGGAAGGGGCAACAAGACGGGTAACTCAAGCCTGTGATTAAACAACGCGCCGGCTGCCTGCTGTCAATCTTCGTTTACCCGGCAGGTCGCTTTTGCAGCAGTTATCTACCGCAACGGATGCTTTGCCCCCTCCTACCCTGACCTCGACACTATGGCCGCGACAGGCCTTGCAGGAGAGCAGTGGATGGCAAGCGTAACCCCCCCGTATTTCTTCCAGGAGTTCCACCGTCCGGTAACGAGGAAACAGCCTACCGAACGTGAACGCGACCTGGGCCTGACCCTCAAGGACCTGGAATGGTTGAACACGCTGTACTACGCCACCGATCAAGCGCGTCAGGATGACGTCTTGCGCGATCACCCCATGCGGGTCGAAACAATCATCCTCACGCTGTCTCCCGAGGTATCCATCCCCCTGGCCGGGGCCTTCCTGATGAGCCCAAGCCCAGATGACAACAAAGAGTTGCTCTACACACCGTATGGCGGGATCGAGGTGTTCCATGACCGTAATGAAGTGGTAGATGAGCTTATAAATCGCTTGATGAATACGACTCAAAGAATTGATTTAATTAGCTTTTTATCATCAGAGCAGCGTAAAAAAATTCCGCCGGGCACTGCCTTTACATTAGATACGGCGGCCATACCCGGCGCGGTCTTCGAAGACCAGGCACGCACCATCAACGCCAATCAGACACTCAACCTGCACGCCATGCTGACGGAACTACGCACAACGCCGACCTTGTCGTCGATGCTCACGACCTTGCTTGCCATCATGGCGCAGTCCTATTTCCCCGGCCTTGACCAGCGGGATACGCGAGTCAACAGCTTCGCCGCTGCCGACGAACACGATCCGAGCGCTATTCCCCGCTGGATCGGCTCCGCCACCCTGGACGAAGTGTTGTTGCAGTATTACCTCAAGCAAGACTGGCCTGCGGGCCAAACACGCACCTTCACCCACCCACGCCACATCACCCGCCACTTCAGCGCTGACGAACGCGCCGAGGACTTGCGACGCTGGGAAAGCCTGGTGCAACAAACCGCAGGCATCCTTTCCAAGTTGTTGAGCAGCTTGATGCTGACCTGGTGGAACGAAGACATCGACAGCGGCCAATCGCGCCTGGACCTGTTTGCCCAGGTGATGAGTGACAAATTCCGCGTCGACCTGCTGTTAAAACACCAGTCCGGCATCGTGACGGCTGAAGAGAGCCATGACCTGCGCGCGATATACCTGCCCGATCAGGCCGCGCGCCGTGCCTGGAAGCCGTCGCTGCGCATCGAAAAAGTGAGCATCCACGCGCCTTATCAACATTACGTGGAGCTGGCCGCGACCTTGCTGATCAGCGACAAGCACGCCTACCTCTACACCCAAGCCCGCGGGCTGCAGGTGCTCAAAGACCTCGACGACCTCAATGACACGTTGCTGAGCATGCTCAAGGCCGCAGGGCACGAAGATGAGTTGCTGAACTTCCTGTCTCTGGAGGAGCGCAGTACCTATATCGCCATGGACGAGGTCCAGGTCAGTGGCCTGCCAGTGGTCGGCAGTGTATTCGCCAGCATGGTCAAGGACATCGCCGACAAACAAATGAGCAATATGGAGTATGCCCTCGGGCAATTTCGCCGCAGCGATGGCGCCGTTGACTTGGCGGCCCTGCTCGATTGCGCCATGGACGTTCGCCATATGCTCGACAACCGCCTGTTGGCGCTGGACGCCGCAGGCCGCTGGAGCCTGCACCCGGTCAGCAGCGGGAACGGGCGCCCCTCAACGATGCAGGCCGAACGCGCCAAGCAGCAGTTGCCACTGCTGCAGGCGGCGCAGGCCGCATCCGTTGCACTGCGCAGCAACCATCCCACCCTGCGCAGCCTGGTGTGCCTCGCACTGGATGCCGAACTGCACAAGCGCCGGTTGGATATCGATGCCAGAGACGTTTACATCAACACCTATGCCACCCAGGCCGAGCAACGCGAGGAGCGCATACCGCTGCGTTCGGTGGCGCTGATCGATTACTTTGTCGAACGCCTGGCGCAGGTCGGCGGCCCCTTGGGCGATACGCCGGACATGGGCTTTTACACCCGCCGCCAGGCAGGCGCGGCCATGCGCTGGAACACCCTGACCAGCACGACCGTCAATAGCCTGGTTACCCATGCCCTGCTGGGGTTCGCCAACCATGACCTGCGCGAGTTGCCGCGCAGCTTCCTGGCCAGTCACCGCGATGCAGAGGCCAACGCCCTCCTACTCGGGCTACGCAGCGAAGCCCAACTGCGCTTGTTGAACAAGACGCTGGCTCCCGGCGCCTACGCCATCCTCGACACCGTGCTACGCCCCGACAGCATGACCCGCGTGCAACGCCATGGCCTGCTGGGATTTCTGCCGGACGCCTACGGATTGACGCTCACCCAAGGCAATGACGTACTGCCTTTGGCCAACTGTTTTGTATTGACTGAACGCGGCGGTATCGACCCAGACCTCTCCGGCCAGGCAGTGCTGTGGACGCCCCAGCGTGGCCATGAAGCCTTCGCCTCCGTACATGCCCTGCGCGCGCACTTGGAACAACGTCTGGCCCATCCTGTAATGCGCCTGGCACTCCTGCAAAACCTGTCCATCCGTCAGCACCCCCCACACAAAACCTTTGGCCTGGGCGCGCTGCAACGTATCGACGAGCATTTGCTGGATAACCGCCAACGCAGCTACCTCGACCAGATGATCGACAACATTGACTACTGGCTGGCCGCGCCGCTTGGCCCTACGCAGCTACAGGATTGCCTGGACCTCGAGATGCAGCAGGCCTCGCCGTCCAACCTGAGCCGGGCCACAGCGGTTGCCCAGGCGATAATTCACCAGCAGGCATTACCCGTGTGGCTCGGAATAGCCTCGCCCCAGGAGCAACAGCTGCACGCCGAATTGCTGGAGCAATACCGCCTCAGCGCGCCGGATGAGCGCGATTACCTGCACAGCTTGCCACCCCTGCGCACGCACGCCGCCGAGCGCCTGCGGGCCTTGCTCGACGCACGCTACCCAGGCCAGGACTTGAACCCCGACGATGTCCTGATCCCCACGCGCATCGCGCTCAACGGGCACCGCCAAAGCCTGACGGACTTTGCCCTGCGTCACTTGCCCGACTTGCCCGCCGACAGCCTTCAGCCGCAAGCTCGTGGTGCAACACCCCTGCCCTCGACATTCGACGGTGCAGCGGTGGTTCAACTGGTACGCCAGTTGGACATTGCGTCAACCTATCGCGCCCTGCTCGGCACGCACCTGGCAGCAGACACCGAGGATGCGCGCCAACGGCGCGACCTGTTTTGTCAGCAATTGCCCTGGCAGCTGTTACGCCACGCCCACGAAGAGAAACTCGAAGAACGCCTGAGTGAGACAGCCTGGGGGTTTATTCAACAAATCTTCGACATGCCGGATGCGGTGGCACGCGACCAGGTGAGCGGCACTACGGCAATGATTCGCCCGCTGGAACTGGTGGCGACGCAGGGTGCGCAAACGGTCAAAGTTGTCGGGGTGTACGTGATCGGTCCGCAAGCGCGGACGTCCGGGCCATTGGTACTCTACGCGCCCTACAGCCCGCTACGCGTGCTCAGGGAATACGCTAGCGAAGAAGAGCTGTTGGGCGAAATCAACCGCCCTGGTCCGTTGCAGGATTGGGTCATTCGCCAACTGGAGACGCCGCAGCAGGCGACCTACCGCAACCTGCTGAGTGCACCGCAACGCCGAGGCTCGGATATCCGCCTGGCCTCGAACCCGGTCCGGGGCAATATCCTGCCGCAGCTGTTCCACGACAACACCCTGCAACTGCTGAAAATGCTCGCCTGCCAGTTCGAACGTGAAGGCAAGGACCAGTGGGATGGCATCACCAGCCTGTTACGCAACGGCATTCCCATGACGATGCAGTTCATTGCCGGCAAGCTGAAGTACCCGTCAGTGGTATGGCGCAGTTTCAAGCTGTTCAAGTCGTCCGCCGAAGGCTTGCAGCAACAGCGCTTTGGCGAGGGACTGCGCAAGTTTATCCAGGGCCTGGCAACGCTGGCGTCGTTGCGTAGACAACTCGACGAGTCGCTGCCTGATAAGCCAACCCCCGTGCCCGGCAACCCGCCACAGACCGACCCCGCACCTGCGACCACCAGTGATACGCTCGACGTGACAGACCCGATGCGTACGCGACTGCGGCATTTTGAAGACATGACCGTAGCGCTGAATGATCTGCGCCTGGACCCACAGCACCAGGTGTACACGCAGCCGGTCAGCAACCGCAGTTATGTGCCGGTGGCGGGACGGGTTTACCCGGTGGCACGCAGTGGCCAGCACTGGCGCATAAGCCTTGCTGCGGAGTTGGGCCCGTTTGTCGAACGCAATGCACAGGGCCGATGGGTACTGGACCTGAGCGAGCGCGAGCCGCGCTTCGGGCCGACCTTGTCGCGTTTCAGGGGGCAGGTCATCACCCGAAGGACAGTACGCGACTCCATCAATGTTGAAGCCGTGGGATTGCAGGCCATCCGCGCGATGGACATAGATAAAGCCCTGGCCATTCATCGGGCGCTCAACGTGGCGCTGTACTACACCTTCACCTGCCTGGATAACCTGACGCTGTTTGCCGCACAAAACGATCCCAATTCCCTGGTCAGCCGAGTGCTGACGGAGATGTTTGGCGTGCTTAACTTCAACCCGACACAAATGGCGAAAATACAAAACCGCGTCAGGGAAATTCGCGATGGCCTGACCCAGCGGAGCCTGCTCAGGTTCGATTCAACGCGATTCGTGGTCGGTTCGCCCCGCTGGCATCTTGGTCAGACCTTTGCCTTTGTCATACCGGAAGATGTGGAGCAGAAAATCTATCTGCTGGAGCTCTTCTTCAGTACATCAATGGACAGTTACCAGGGTCACCTGAATACACCCTTCGAGATCCACGACCATGCACGAGCGGCCACGTTGATTCATGAAATGAGCCACCTGGTCTCAGACACTTACGACATCGCGTACATGGACTCCATGCGCCCGTTCCTGGACCTCATCAACCGTGGAACGGCCGAAGGCCTGAAAAAATATACCGCGCTGTCCAACCTGCAAAGTAGCGCGCTGTCCATACAAACGCCTGCAAGCATGCTGTTCAAGGCCTGGGATGACTTGTCACAACGCTGGGAAGACTTGGGCGACATCGGTTCGAGCAAAGTGCGCGACAAGGTACTGCACCTCACCGGAGCCAAGACATTGCAAGATGCCCGGGCAACGTTCATGAGTGATGCAGACCGGCGAATGGACATCATCCTGGCCAATGCGGACTCGGTGACATACCTGATTACGCACCTGGGACGGGCGCTGCATCGGGGGCCATGAAGCAGCCCCCGATCCCTGTATCAGTCTTTCTGATCACGCAGCACATTGCCCGACGCGCCGTCGATGCGCGCCTCGTACACGCTGCCATCGGCCTTGCGGCCCTTGACTTCCCAATAGCCGTTGTCATCGGCCTCGGCGGCGTAGACCTCGACATAACCGGCCTTGGTCTTGGCCACGTCAATGGCTTTTTCAATCGTGATCCAGCCCGCCCCCGGCTTATCAGCCAGGGCGGCGCCGGCGCTGAGCAGCGCGGTGGTTGCACACAGGGCGACTAAGGTTTTCTTCAGCATTTTCGTACTCCATTGTGGGAATGTCCTAAAAGGCTTAGGCGCACACAAACGAGAATAAGTTCCAATTGACGTGCAATCACCATGATGGCAGTTCTCGGCGCCAGCCTCGGAGGTTAGAATGTGGGAAATCAGGACGTTTAAATGACAGAAAAGTCTCTTTCAGAAGCCGAATATGACGCGATCACCGACGCCGCCGCGCATTGGTGCATGCGTTTGCACGCGCACGATTGCACACCCGCCGAGCGCCAGGCTTTTGAACAGTGGCACGACGCTCACCCGCTGCACGCGTTTGAATACGCGGCCATGCTCGAGATCTGGGACGTCGCCGACCACCTGCCGCGCGACGAGCCCGCGTCGGTGGTGGTGCCGTTCACACCGCGTCGTCGCCTGCGCAGCCTTGCGGTAGCGGCGGCAATCTGCCTGACGGCGCTGCCGCTGGCGGCATTCACTGGCTGGGAAGCAGGCTGGTTGCCAAACACCTATGAGCGCTTCGAAGCACCCAACGGTTTGCGTCAAGTTACGCTGAGCGATGGCAGCCAAGTGGAACTGAACCTGGGCACCGAGCTGGTCTATAGCAACTACAAGGACCAGCGCCGCGTCACCTTGAAAAAAGGCGAGGCGTTTTTCAAGGTCAGCCATGACAGCGCCCATCCGTTTATCGTGCATGCCGGCGACGGCCAGGTACGGGTGACGGGCACACAGTTCAACGTCTGGAAGTATGAAGACCAGGTCCGCGTGATGCTGCTTGAAGGTTCGGTACAGATCGCCAGCGACCGGGTGCACGGCAGCGTGCCGCTCACACCGGGAATGCAAGCCAGTTACCGCCAAGGTGATGCGACCCCCCGAGTCAACGCGTTCAACCCCAATGACACGGCCCTGGCCTGGCGCCAGGGCAAGCTGGTGCTCGACAACCTGGCCCTGGCTGACGCGCTGCCTCTGATCAACCGCTACCTGAAAAAATCGGTGATGCTGGCCGATGCCAATACCGGCACGATTCGCATTGGCGGTATCTACAACATCAATGAGGTCAACAACCTCGTCCCCTCGTTGCCCAAGGTTTTGCCGGTTTACCTGACGCAAAACCAGGATGGCAACCCTGTGCTCAATTCGATTCCGCGTAAAACCCCTAAAGGCTGAAGCCCTACCGACAGGCTTGGGCTTTTTTTGCGCCTGCCGTGTCCATTTTTGAAACACCTCCCACCTCTGCGCTGCCCACGCGGGGCGGATTCATCGTTTTGTCATTGGCAGTGTTACGCCACTGATACAGCCAGGTGAAGCGCTTCAGGTGTGGCCAGGTATGCCCGGCTGAACCGCGACTGTCTCAGCAATGAAACAACACGCCTGCGTTTTTTTCACGCAGAAGTGGCAACCCATTGAAAAACAACAACAATTAAAAAGCGGCACGGCTTCTGCTCTATCCCTTACAGCGCTGTTTAGGGTCAGCGCGAAGAATAAGGAATGCCGCCGTGATCACACTCACTCAAGGTTCGATGAACGTACTGCTGATCAGCTGTGTACTCAGCGTTGGCATCAGTGCTCCGACCCTGGCCGGCGACGGCATTATCGTGACAGGCCGCAATGTGCAAGGGCACATGGCAGGTCGCGCATCGTTCGGTCCTGATCCATACCCCCAAACCGCCAACGTCAATCCGAGCCGGGAAATCCATGGCGCCCTTTCCGGCGAACTGAGCGACCGCGACTTCGGCAACGTCAGCAGCGGCTTGAGCATCAACCGTTCCCTCCAGCCCAACGGCAATCTCTCCGGCTTGAGTGCCACACAAAACAGCATGTCCACCCTGGGCGCTGGCGCAGCCGCCAGCCGCAGTGGCGCCAGCAGTGGCGGCATGGGCGGGCAGATCAGCGGCTCGATCCAACGTGGTCTGGCGCCCCTGAACAACCTTGGCGGCATGATGGGAGGCAAACAATGACACGCTCCCTGCTCATCCTCGCCCTGCTCACCAGCACCTCAGCGATGGCCGACAACACTGCCGTGATGAACAACAGCGGCAAAGCCTACAACGGCAACGTGATGATCAACCAGTCGGCGGGCAACCAGCAGCAAACCGCCAACAATCGCGCGATTGCACTCGGTGGCCAGGCCACCACCCGCAACATCCAGAACATGGATGGCAAGGTCGACCCCTCCCTGAATGCCAAGGCAGCGATCGAGGGCAACTCTTTTACCAATGGCAACGGCATGTTGGGTATCAACCAGTCCGCCGGGGCCAATAACCAATTAGTCAATGCCGTGAGGATCAGCGTCAACGCTGGCCCGCAAAGCATCGACGACAGCGTCCTGTTGCAACAGAACACGACGACGCTGGCAACCGACTCAGGGCTCACCCCCACCACTGGCAGCCGCCAAGTCGTGACAAGCGACCAGGCCTTCACAGGCAGCCGAGGAGTGATTCAGGTGAACCAGAGTGCTGGGGTGGGGAACCGAGTGGCTAACACCCTGGGCATCACTATCAAGTAAAGGCTTGGTAGCACTAGTTAGACCGTACCAACACTTAACCAACTAATTAGAAGCAAGGAGAAACACCATGAAACCTCAAATGGCTCTGAAACCAATGGTTTTCGCTCTCGCCGCACTCATGGCTGCTGCTGCTCAAGCAGGTGGCTGGCACCCTGCACCTCAACCAACCGGCACTATTGCCGCCGTCGTTACGGACGTGCAAAACAGCGGGCTGAACAAGTTCGACGACACTAAAACTGAAAACAACGCCTCGGCCGATAACTCGGTCAACAGCAATAACGGTAACACTGGGGTCAACGCTCAAGCCGGCAGTGGCAACCAGGCAGATAACTCTGCTGCCATCTCCAGCGCTAAAGGCGATGCTGCAACCGTATTCGGCGTGGTCGATGTGAATCAAAACAGCGGGCTGAACAGCTTCGTGAACAAAGGCACGCAAAACAACGCTTCGCTGGATAACTCGGTTAACTGGAACTCCGGCAACGTGGGTTACAACGGTCAAGCCGGCCAAGGTAACCAAGGCAAAAACAACTTGGCGATCGTGACTGCTGACGGCAAAAACATCGCTGCCGCGGCCAACACTGAGCAAAACTCGCTCGCCAACAGCTACCTCAACGCCGCAGCCAGCGGGTATGGCCATCACGGCAAACCTCAGTATGTGTCGAACAACTCCAGCCTCGACAACTCGGTTAACCACAACTCCGGCAACGTAGGTGTGAACCTGCAATCCGGTTCGGGTAACCAAGGCAGCAACAGCCTGTCGATTGGTCAAGGTTGCACTGTCTGCGCCAGCGGCGTGCGCTTCTGATGTGACGAGGGCCTTGGCAACAAGGCCCTTTTTTATTCCAGTGTCCAACAGGTCATTCGATCATGCGCCTCGCGACCCTCACCCTCTTGATGTTGCTCACCGGCCCGACCTGGGCAGGCACCATGGCGATCTCCGCCTTGCCTGGCGGTGCAGTCATCTACAAGAAGGTCGAGAGTATCCGTGAACGCCGCTTCGCCAACCTGGTGGAACAGAAAACCGATTTCAGCTGCGGCGCTGCCGCACTCGCCACCATCCTGCGCCAGGGTTATTGGCTCGACGTAGATGAAGAACACGTGATCAAAGGCATGCTGGTCAACGCCGACCAGGACCTGGTACGCACCCAGGGGTTTTCCATGCTGGACATGAAGCGCTACCTCGAAAGCATCGGCATGCGTGCCCGGGGCTACAAGATCGGGCCAGACACCTTGGCGACCTTGAAGATCCCTGTGGTGGTGTTGCTGGAGATTCGTGGCTACAAGCACTTCGTGGTACTGCAGCGTTCGGACAAGGACTGGGTCTATATCGGCGACCCGGTGCTGGGCCATAAACGCTACTCACACGATGATTTCGTCAAAGGTTGGAATGGCATCGTCTTCGCCGTGCTGGGTGAAGGGTACGACAAGGCCAACGCCCTGCTCGACCCGCCCTTGCCGCTGACTGCCAAGAACCAGTTGAATGAGTTCAGGCCTATAGGCGATGCCGAGCTGATGGACTTCGGTTTCATCCAAAGCGACTTCTTCTAAGAAGCGCAATAAGGGGCAGGACGCTCCAGGAGCAAAAGATGAACACTTACCGTTGGCTGACGGTCATGTGCCTGGCAGCCTCAATGCCCGCTTATGCTTCATCGGCGTTCAAGCCCATTGAACTCAAGGATTCGGAAATGGCCGAGCTACGCGGCCGTTACGTGATGCCGGGGCGAATCATCAGCTTTGGCATTGTCATGAGCAGCACCTTCAAAGATGCCGCCGGAAACATCATCACCGGCACGGCCAACATGCAGATCGACTCGTCCACGGTCACCCCGCAGTTTTATGTGCATACCTACGGTTCTTCGGGGACGGGCACTGGCCAAGGGCCGGGCACCGGCACGGTAACCGGAGGCGCCGGCTTGGGCAGCGGCCAAGGCGTAACGCAAAGCGTACGCGCCGCCGGCGATGGCAACACGGCCTACAACAATGTCGGTATCAGCGTGACTGAAAATGGCTTTGCGCCCGCCAATGTCGTGCAATCCGGGGAAGTACTCCTGGCGGGTGGCGTGGTCAGGGGCACAAGCGCGGCAGGTGATATCGCCGTTTCCGCGCAAAACGGCGGTCTGCAAATGGCGATTCAAGCCAAGAACAACCAAGGCAACAGTCTCCAGCAGATCGGTGGCGGTAACGTGGGCCAATCCATCCGCCTGACCGGCAACGCCAACTTCGTCAACAACATGACCCAACTCAACGTGGTGATGGGCAATAACGGACTGAATAACCCAGCGCTGAACTGCAACCTGGACCAACTCAAAGGCCTACGCGCTCTCGGTTATTGAACTACGCTGACCCTCGACACTTTCGCATTAGAAAAGGACGGCTTATTTCATGCATCGATCGTTATCGCTACGTGCGGTGGTCTGTTTAAGTACGCTCTTGCCCGCATCCATGTTGTATGCCGCGCCAGACGCCGATATCGAGACCCTCAAACAGGAACTTCTGGAACTCAAGCAGCGGTACGAAGTGCAGCAAAAGGCCCTGGCCGTGCTGGAGCAGCGGGTACGCCAGGTTGAGGATCAGCCGGCGACCCCGGCACCGAAACGCCTGGCCAAATCCCCGGCAGACTTCCAGAAAGCCAGCGGCGCCACCGTTGCCGGCACTGGCGCTGCCGCCGCATCGGGTGGCGCGGGCGGTGGCGGCAGTTCTTATGGCCAGGCCCTCAAGGACGATTCGGCCCCTGCGCAAAGCGTGAGCAACCTCTACAACGAAGCCAGCGGCTTTTTCGGCAATGGCAATTTCAGCTTTGAAACCGGCATCACCTACGCGCGTTACGACGCTCGCCAACTGACCCTTAACGGTTTCCTGGCGCTGGACTCGATCTTCCTCGGCAATATCAACCTGGACCGCATCAAGTCCGACAACTGGACCCTGGACCTGACCGGGCGCTACAACGTCGACAACCGTTGGCAGTTCGACGTCAACGTGCCGGTGGTGTACCGCGAGTCGACCTACCAATCCGGCGGCGCCAACGGCGGCAGCGGCACTTCGACCTCCGAAGAGTCGGTGTCTCGCGATCCGACCATTGGTGATGTCAACTTCGGGGTGTCCTACAAGTTCCTCGACGAAACCCCGTCCCTGCCGGATGCGGTGGTGTCGGTGCGGGTCAAGGCGCCGACGGGCAAAGAGCCATTCGGGATCAAGCTGGTGCAGTCGGCGGCCAATACCAACCTTTATGTGCCCGAGAACTTGCCGACGGGCAACGGCGTATGGTCGATCACGCCAGGCATCTCGCTGGTGAAGACCTTCGATCCCGCCGTGTTGTTTGGCTCGCTGTCTTACACCCACAACTTTGAAGGCTCGTTTGACGACATCAGCAGCGACGTCAACCAGAAAGTCGGCGGCAAAGTCGCCCTTGGCGACAGCTTCCAACTCGGCGTCGGCGTAGCCTTCGCGCTGAACGAGAAGATGAGTATGTCGTTTTCGGTCTCCGACCTGATCCAGCGCAAGAGCAAGCTCAAGCCTGACGGTGGCGACTGGCAATCGGTGGTGTCCAGCGACGCCAACGCAGGGTACTTCAACGTGGGCATGACGATTGCTGCGTCGGATAACCTGACAATCGTGCCCAACCTGGCCATCGGCATGACCGACGATGCGCCGGACTTCACTTTCAGCCTGAAATTCCCTTACTACTTCTGATTGCCACACAAGGAAAAGCCCCGCAACGATAAGGGTCGTTGCGGGGCTTTTCGGTTTACCCGCCCTAGCGGATCTGGTGTTTGTGCAGCAACCGGTAGAACGTCGGCCGGGAAACCCCCAGCACACGGGCGGCGACACTCAGGTTGTCGCTGTGCCGGTTGAGCACATCGCACAGCGCCTGGCGTTCGGCGCGGTGCTTGTAATCCTCCAGTGTAGCCATCGGCGAAACAATTGCCTGCTCACTTTGCAATCCCAGATCAACGGCTTCGATCTGCCGCCCTTCGGCCAGTACCAGGCCGCGGCGCACGCGGTTTGCCAGCTCACGGACATTGCCCGGCCAAGGGTGTTTTCCCATCGCGACCAGGGCGCTTTCGCTGAAGCTGCGTGGGCGGCGCCCGGTTTCCTGGCTGTAGAAGCGTGAAAAGTGGTTGGCCAACATGGCTACGTCACCGTGGCGCTCGCGCAGGGGCGCGGTCACCACTTGCAGGACATTGAGGCGGTAATACAGGTCTTCACGAAAGACGCCCTTCTCGACCGCCGCTTCCAGATCGACGTGGGTCGCAGCCAATACCCGCACATCCACGGGGATCGGCTGGCTTCCACCGACGCGCTCGATCTGCTTCTCCTGGAGAAAACGCAGCAGGTTGGCTTGCAGCTCCATGGGCAGGTCGCCGATCTCATCGAGAAACAGCGTGCCACCGTGGGCCGCTTCGATCCGCCCGACCTTGCGCTGATGAGCACCGGTGAACGCGCCCTTCTCATGGCCGAACAGTTCCGACTGGATCAGGTGTTCCGGAATCGCGCCGCAGTTGATCGCGACAAACGGCCTGGCATGGCGTTGGGATTGACGGTGCAGGGTCTTGGCCACCAACTCCTTGCCGGTGCCGCTGTCGCCACGGATCAGCACCGGGGATTCGGTGGGGGCCAGCTTGGACAACAGCTTGCGCAACTCGCGGATGGGGCGGCTATCACCCAGCAATTCATGCTCGGGCTCGTCCACCGGCGTATTGGCCTGGCCGCGCAGGCGCGCCATGCCAAACGCACGGCCCAACGTGACCTGCACCCGGGACACGTCGAACGGCAAGGTGTGAAAGTCGAAGAACCATTCACATACGAAATCGCCGACGTTCTGCAGGCGCAAGACGTCGTGGCTGAGCACGGCGATCCATTCGGTACCGCTGCGGCCAATCAGTTCCTTGACCGCTTCGGGCCGCTCCAGGTGATAAGGCTGCAACCGCAGCAATCCAACGTCACATGACCTGTCCCCGACGGCTTCCAGCGCACAACTGTCCACCTCCCAGCCGGCCGTGCGTAAACCCGGCAGTAACCCGTGACAGTCGTCACAGGGGTCAACCACCAGCAAGCGGCGCTGCACAGGTGTAACAACCATGACTATTCCTTGGCGTCAAAATTGTTAAATTTATTTAGAAACAACGGTTTGTGATGCCTGATCGTTACAGTAGCAAGGTATTGACGCGTGTCTTGTACCGTTTCGCTATAAGTGTTGGCAAAAAGCCACTTCGCTGTGCTGGGGATGAAAAAGTTGCCGCGCCCGGAAACTTTCATTCAGCTTTCAAAACAGCCGGTTACATGACGCTCATCACGAAAGTTTGAATTTTCTTGCTCTAACATGTGACCCGTACCCCGCCATCGAGCATCAGTACAAGTAACTCGCCGCCTGGCTCGCCCAACCGACGGCACTCCACTTGATTGGGCATTTAGAGAGAAGACCCACATGAACGCCCCGCTCCGCATCAACGAAGCTCTTTTGATCGCAGACCGTGCCTTCCAGCCCTTTCAATGCGTGGCCTGGCATGACGGCAATGGCGCCCTGAGCCTGAGCGTCATCGACCGTACCAACAATCGTATCGGCAGCAAGCAACTGTCTTCGAGCGACTATGCCGACCCGGCGCAACTTGAAGACTTGCTGTTGCAAGCCCGCGCCGAACTCGATAAAGGCGGTTATCAGTTGCAGTCCTGGGCAATGCCCAAGTAACTCAGTGTGACGCCGGTTCGACGTCTTCGGTAAAAAACACTACCTCCGCAACTTCATGGTCAATGTTCGAGCGCAGGACATTGATCAGGAGTTCCTGGTTAATGGCGCGCTGCTTCAACTTCCTATAACTGATGCCACGTTCGGCATAACGCTTGAGCAGTCCTTGGCTAAAGTGATAGCCGATGTCACGCGCCGCCTGCTCTTCGTAGACAAAATGGGCGACCCAGAACGGACGACCCGTAGCGTTTTCACGGATCTCGAAGCGTCGAACCAAGGGTTCTTCCGTCGTCAACTCCACCACATCGATCATCCATGACTTGTACAGAATCAACAGGTTTTCGGACGACGGTGGGCTGCGCATAATCATGCGCTTGCGCGACAGGTTAGCCTGTTCCAGGAAACGCATGACTTCGTCATGCAACATGACCGGTGAGTATTTGAAAAACTCCAGTAAATCCTGGTGCTTGGCCGACGCCGGCGGCTCTTTCAGTGCATCAATGAGCAGGTCCCGCTGCACAATCATCTTGTTGGCGTAATTCACCCACTCGCTGCGTACCCGACGTGGCGACATGCGAGGGATGGCCTCCAACGCAGTAATCTGGGTGACCTGACGGCCCGCCTCACGCCAGAGGCGATTTGCCTCACCGCCGATATCCGCTAGGCGTTCATGGGCGGGCAGGTCCGGCGCAACTGCGGGTTGCACACGCGGCACTTCCTTCCACACCGGCTCCTTGTCGGTGCCCATGCGCTTGAAAGACCACACACTGCGATGGTCGAACGGCTCCAACACATCGACATATTCCTCCATCTCTGCGAGTTCCATGACGCTGCGCCGATTGCCGATTACAAGGCCAGCAAGCACATCGTCGATGATCTGCTTGGAACCACTGGCCGACGATGATGATTGCGTCGCGAGCGGCGTGGCTTCGTACGAGCGATAGGTCGCGATCAAATCCTGTTCGAGCTCCTCGAGCAGGCCGCGTATAAAACTGCGGTAGACGCCTATCGCCCAGGCATTGATGTAGCGCGGGTATGGCCCCAACTGATAGGACAGGCGACTGTTGGCCAAGACCAGAGTGTCGAGTCCGTCGTTCAGCACCCGCAGTTGCTGGCCCAGGTTGAAACGGCCCGGGGTGAAAAGCTCGCGACGGCTCAACAGTTTCAAACTGCACAGCGAGGTGACTTCTTGAATCAGGTCGAGGGTGGCGTCCCTGTAACAGGTGGCGCTGGCATCAAAACACCCTAGAGCAAGCGTGCGCAGTTGCAACTCCTGCCATTTCAGTGAAATCCGCCGCCCCGCCCAGACGGGTGTATCCAAAATGGCGACCGAGGTATCGGCAAGACGACCGTGCTGCTTCATCGTCTCAAAACGCCCTTCCGCCTCTTTGCAGGCTTCGATGGCTTTTTGTTGCAACGCCACATAATCGGGCAACGTGGCCGCCACCTGTCGCAAGGTCGCGGGCGTCAGCACCACCTCGCTGAGGCTGGACGCATCAAAGGACGTCACCCGGATCTGGTCTTGCATCAACATCAAGTTGCGCTTGCCACTATACAGCGTCACCTGGATTCGCCGCGCCTTGACCACACCGGAGGAGAACCTGTTGGACAACGCGCTGAAATCCCGTACCAGCAACAGTTGCCGACGGCGCACCAAGGCATCGAGTAACGTCACCGCGCACCAGTGCGATGCATCGGCCTTGAACAACTCATCATCAATCAATGCCCCGGTTCCCGGCTCGGCGACTCGGTGCGTAATGCCTTCCAGGGTTTCATTGTCGGTAAAAACCTGGCCGTCGAATTGCCTGATCAACGTGTCGTACTCGGCGTCCAGCTCGATTCGCCGTTGCTCATCACTTTTCAGCTTGCTCAGGCGCAGTTGTTCCAGCTTCAAGGCCTGGTTCAGGTCTTCCGGCTGCTTTGGCTCGGGAGCGAACCCCCACAACCCTGCCCCTGTGGACATCAAGGCAGGGCCGTCACGCGTCACCAACTCATCGCTGACCACCCGGACAACCCCATCATGGTCTTCGACCTTGAACCACTCCCCCGCAATATCGGCAAACATGCTGCCATTGGCGCGGTACAGCCCACGGTAGTTTCCCGTGTGAATACGTTGCGCGTAGGGGAGTACCCGTACACGATACAACGCCAACTCCGCCTGTCGAATCACCGAAAGGCGGCTGTATAGGCCGCTCCAGGTCTGCTCCAGGCTGTTATCGCCACGCACCAGCAAAGACGCACCTTGTTCAGTCGGCAACTGCTCTGGGGTGGCTCTGCTGGTGTTACCCCCTTCGGAAGGCAGCTCTGCCGCTTCCGACCAGCTCATTTCGATAGACTGCTCCAAGTCAGCCCCTTCGGACATTGCCAACAACGTATCAGCCGCCACTGGTGCTACCGGCGTGGTGGAGACACCGCCCCGACTCAATAGAATCAAACCAATATTGAGCAGCAAATCGGCGATCGTGCCTGCCTTGCCTTGAACCCCGTCGGAAGCGAGCTCTTTCACATCCTGCGCGATGGCCCACGCGCCAAGCAACCAGCCAGCCGCCTGGGCAACAGGGCCACCATACAGGGTCAGGACCAGTGCCAGACCCAAGCCGAAATGGCGCTTGATCCAATCCCAGAGGTTTTCCATCCCCTTCAACAGTGGCCGCTGCGGGAGGTCGGATAACGCTTCCACGGCACTGGTGAACAGCGCGCCCATGTAGTCGCCCTGCACGACGTCTTGCACATGGGTAACGGGGTCTTTCGTCCACACGCTGTCGTTGAAATCCATTAATTGGAACACTTCGGGACCAGGAATGGGCAAGCCCGGTATCAGGTAGCGGCTGCGCCCGGGCTCGGTCATCCAGGCCAACACCTGGTATTGCAACGACCCCGGTTGGCGGATGGCGCTGAGAATTGCGTCCCAGCTGGAAAACTCGATCAGCTTCACCTTGGCCATCGGCCGATAAAGAAGATGGCTGCCGGCGCTGACATCCTCGGGGCCGATCACATACATGTTATGCACGTAATCGGGACCGCCATCGTTGGTCTTGAACGCCAAAGGACGCAGGACGATGGCTTGCTCACCGACCTTGCGCGCCGACTCTTCGGGCTGCAGTACTGCGACTACCGCGTCATACGCCCAACGCGAAAAGGCTTTGGGGTACTTGAGGTGGTACTCCAGTGCCAACATGGGCAATTGCAGACCCAATTGCTCCGTAAACCGCGCCTTTCGCCAGGTGGCCTGCGCCTGGTCCTGGAACAGGCCGACGATCAATTGCGCAAAACTACCGCCGATATTGGCAGCCGTGATCAGGCCCATGATGTCGCCGACAGTCAACCCAAAATCGGTGCCTTCAGGCTCGCTCGGGGCCAGGGACAACCGCCCGGGCTCCAGCTCGCTCAAACCAAGCCAGGCGAGCGCCGGTAGCGTCCACACTGCGTGGGTCAGTAACGGCAGCACATGCCAGAAAGGTTTTACCGTACCCGAGCGGTCAGGTTCGTCCAGCTTCATGCGCAGGGTCACCGCATCGGGGGAGAACGCCTGTTTGTCTGGGAAATTCTTGATCATCTGTGCGGACAACGCGTTCCTGGCAAACGTATCAAGGGACGGAACGCCTTCATCAAAAGGCTTCCAGCCTGGCTGACGCACAGCGTTCGCCAGGTCGATGGCGTAGCGGGCCATGTCCATCTGGAGCTCCGCCGGCGCCTGCAACAGCCAGTTGGGCAAGGCGGCACGCAAGCGCGCCAGACGCGGCGATTCGATGGGGGCGGTATCAAAATCGCGGGTCACCACCCGCAAAGCGCGCTCCAACACGCGCAACTCACTGTTGTATGGTCGAACCAGGGGCAACAAGGCCTTGATGTCCGCGAGCTGCTTGGCGAGGAACGTCAAGCTGAAGCTGTCAAAAACATTGCCGCCGGGGGCATACAGTCGCCATTGCATGTGGTGGCCCGGGGCAATATCACTGAGCAGATTGACCAGCCAATCTCCCAGCGCGTGCAGCGAGTCGAAGGCTTGAATTCCCCTGGCCAGGGTGAACAACAACACCCGGGTGGTGCCCCCCTCCTGACGGACCAAAACCAGGCCGCGGAGCATTTGCAGGTTCGTCGCGCCCGACTCCCCCCACTGATCAACGATGTAGGCACGCGTGCCATTGGTCCGCTGCGGGTCGACGATCACATCGATGACCATATCCAATTGCTCGCTGGTAGCTTGCGCGCTACCGGCGGCCAACAACAAAGCATTCTTGAGTACATCCGCAAGCCACCGGAAGCGCACCGTGCCGCTGGCATCTCGCGCCATCCAGTAGTCAACCAGTGCCTCCTGGTAATCCTCAAGCAAGGTTGCGCCACGCTCATTGATCACCTGCTCGAGATCGCTGTTTTTCACGTGCAGCGCGACCGGCGCACCATTGCCTGGGCTCTGTGCCAGGAACTGGCCCTGGGTGTAGTCGACGAATCGCCCTGTGGCGCAGCGCTCAATCAGCGCATCGACCACGGTCAGGCTGCTGTGACCTTCCAACTTGAGGGCCTTGCCATCAAAACTGTAAAGCGGCGCCATCAGGACAGGCTGGGCCTGGTCGATGGTAAGCCAGCGGTATCGCTCACCCAGACTGCGTTGCAAGGACTTGACCGCTACCTCCTGCAAACTGGGGCACGATAGAAAATAACGCCGCAGCGTCTGCGCCAGGAACAACGCATAGGAGTTGGGGGACAAGGAGACTTCGGGGTTCATGGCACGCTTCCTTTTAAACAACAGCGCCCCGAAGATCGGGGCGCCAAGGTCGGCCATCAGTGTTCAGACATTGCAGGATGCGCAGGCGGTAGCGGGCTATCGCACACCCGCAGAAAGAATGAAACGTTCAAACGCTTCAGCCGCGCCTTCTTCGACATTACTGCCAGTGACCACACTGGCCTGGCGTTTGACCGCTTCTTCAGCCTGCCCCATGGCGATCGACAGCCCGGCCACATGAAACATCGCCGGATCATTGCCGCCGTCGCCAATCGCGACGGTCTGCTCCAGGGCAACCCCGAGGTGTGCAGCCAGTGTTTTCAGCGCCTCGCCCTTGTTGGCCAACATCGCCGTCACATCCAGGTAAACCGGTTGCGAACGCGAGACCTGAGCCAAGCCTTGCACCTTGGGCTGCAACAACGCTTCCAGCTCAATCAACCGTTGGGTGTCGAGGCTGGCGGCAACGATTTTGTCAATTCGGTCCAGATACGGCTCGAAGCTCTCCACCACGACCGGCCCGTAGCCCAGGCCATCAGCCTCGCGCTGCACCATCGGCCCGGGAGGATCACGGCGCAACCAGTCGCCGTCGGCAAACACCCAGACCTCCACATCCGGCTCGGCCGAAAACAGCGCCAGGGTGACCAGCGCCGCTTCGGCGGGCAGATGATGGGCGACCAGCACGCTGCCGTCGGGATTGATCAGCGTGCCGCCATTGAAGCCCGCCACCGGGATATCGATGCCAAAGGCCTCGACCAGATGCAACATGGCCTTGGGCGGGCGCCCGCTGGCCAGGCTGAAAAACACCCCAGCGGCGCGCAAGGCCCGCACCGCATCCAGCGTGCGCTGGCTGAGCCGGTGATCCGGGTGCAGCAACGTACCGTCTACATCACTGAGGACAAATCGGATGGGATGAATCGCGGCATCACTCATCCGAGTGTGTGCCAAGTGCGACCATCACGGGCCAGCAGCACATCTGCCGCTGCCGGGCCATCTTCGCCGGCCTTGTAGGCCTCGATCCCGTCATCCTGCTTCCACGCATCGAGGAACGGCTGCACCGCGCGCCAGCCGTTTTCGATATTGTCCGCACGCTGGAACAGGGTCTGGTCGCCGGTCATGCAGTCGTAGATCAGGGTTTCATACCCGGTCGACGGCTGCATTTCGAAGAAGTCCTTGTAGGCAAAACCCAGCTGGATATTGGCCATGTCCAAGGTCGGCCCAGGCTTCTTCGCCAGCAGGTCGAACCACATGCCTTCGTTTGGCTGGATCTGGATTTTCAAATAGGTGGGCTTGAGCTCATCCACTTCGGTGTCGCGAAACTGCGCATAGGGTGCCGGCTTGAAACAGATGACGATTTCGGTGTCGCGCACGCTCATGCGCTTGCCGGTGCGCAGATAGAACGGCACGCCGACCCAGCGCCAGTTGTCGATCATCACCTTGAGGGCGACGAAGGTTTCGGTGCTGCTGTCCGGTGCGACGTTGGCTTCTTCACGGTAACCGGGCAACTGCTTGCCGCCGATTTCACCGGCGGTGTATTGCCCACGTACCGAGTTGGCCCGCGCATCCTCCAGGGACCAGGGACGCACTGCCCCAATCACCTTGGCCTTTTCCCCACGCACGGCGTCGGCACCGAAGGCGGCAGGCGGTTCCATGGCCACCATCGCCAGCAACTGGAACAGGTGGTTGGGCACCATGTCGCGCAAGGTGCCCGTTTTTTCGAAGAAATTGCCCCGCGTCTCGACGCCGACGGTTTCGGCGGCGGTGATTTGTACGTGGTCAATGTAGTGATTGTTCCAGAACGCTTCGAACAGCACGTTGGAAAAACGGCTGATCAGGATGTTCTGCACGGTTTCCTTGCCCAGGTAATGGTCGATGCGATAGATCTGCTTCTCGCTCATCACCTTGAGCAGGCTGGCGTTCAACGCCTCGGCGGTGGCCAGGTCGGAGCCGAAGGGCTTCTCGATCACCACACGGCGGAAACCTTCCTCGGTTTCCGCCAGCAAGCCGGCACTGCCCAGGCGCTGCACCACTTCACTGAAGAAGCGCGGTGCAGTGGCCAGGTAGAACACCGCATTGCCAGTACCGCTGTCAGCGATTTTCTGACCGATGTCCGCATAGGTGCTGTCGTCGAGGAAGTCGCCCTCTACGTAGCTGATGCCTTTGGCCAACTGGGCCCACAATTGTGGGTCCAGGGCGTTGTCGGCACTGCCCTTGACCTTGCTTGCGGCCTCGGTGCGGATGAAATCTTCGAGCTTCTTGGCAAAGTCCGCGTCACTGATGGCGTTGTGATCAACGCCGACAATGCGCAGGCCATCGCCCAGCAACCCATCGCGACTGAGGTTGTACAGCGCCGGCATCAGCAGGCGCTTGACCAGGTCGCCATGGGCGCCAAACAGAAACAGGGTGGTGGCTGGAGCGGGTTCGGCCTTGGACTTCTTGCCGTTGGCGGTCATTTTTTGGAAGTCTCCACGTGGCCACCGAAGCCGAAGCGCATGGCGGACAGCATTTTGTCACCGTAAGTGCTCTGCTGGCGCGAGCGGAAACGGGCGAACAGCGAGGTGGACAGCACCGGCACCGGCACGGCTTGTTCCATGGCGGCTTCGATGGTCCAGCGGCCTTCGCCACTGTCGGCCACGGAGCCGGAGTAACCGTCGAGTTTCGGGTCGGTGGCCAGGGCGTCGGCGGTCAGGTCCAGCAGCCAGGACGACACCACGCTGCCACGGCGCCAGACTTCGGCGATGTCGGCGACGTTGAGGTCGAAGCGCTGGTCTTCCGGCAGGTTGTCCGAGTTCTTGGTCTTGAGGATGTCAAACCCTTCGGCAAATGCCTGCATCATCCCGTACTCGATGCCGTTGTGGATCATCTTGACGAAGTGCCCGGAACCCGCAGGGCCGGCGTGGATGTAGCCCTGTTCGGCGCGCGGGTCAGCGCTGTCTTTGCGGTCCTTGGTACGCGGGATATTGCCCAGGCCTGGGGCCAGGGTCTTGAAGATCGGGTCGAGGCGCTGCACGGTTGCGGTGTCGCCGCCGATCATCATGCAATAGCCGCGCTCCAGGCCCCAAACGCCGCCGGAGGTGCCGACGTCGACGTAGTGCAGGCCTTTGTCTGCCAGTGCCTTGCCGCGACGCACGTCGTCCTTATAGTTGGTGTTGCCGCCGTCGATGATCACATCGCCGTCTTCCAGCAGCTCGCTCAGTTCATTGATGGTGTCTTCAGTGGGTGCACCTGCAGGCAGCATCACCCAGACGGCGCGGGGCTTTTGCAGCCCGGCGACCAGGGCCTTGAGGTCGGAAACGCCCGTGGCGCCCTCTTCGCTCAAGGTTTTGACAAATGCTTCGTTACGGTCGAAAACTACGGTGGTATGCCCATTGAGCATCAGGCGCCGTGCAATATTCCCGCCCATGCGGCCTAGTCCGATAATCCCCAGTTGCATGTGCTGATGCTCCTAACTACTAAAAAATGTGTGACATAGTTTATAGCGCAATGAGGCTAATGAGGATGAGAACAGTGCAGATCCATTCAGTTTCATGACAAAAAAGTAGCCATCGTTTCACCATCACGGCAGCGAAAGTCACACGACCATCAAAAATAAAAAAGTTCCCTTGCCGCAAAAAAGAATTCAGACTTGCTTCCGACTGATGCCGAGAACCTCGAATCAAGCGTTCTGGCACCGCGATCTACCGGCTATTTGCGAGGCAAGCAATGAGCACAGCACAGATGACCCGCCCTCCACAGACCCTCTACGTCACTGTCCGTCGCGATGAGTTGCGCCAGCTGAAGCATGAGCGCGATCAATTGCAGCAGGAAGTCCTGCGCCTGCGCTCGCACCTGCAAGCCCAGCTCGATCAGGCCTCGATCCCGGCGCTAAGCACCCTGTAAGGCAATCCTTACAAAAAACTCACGAAGTTTTCACACCCCCTTCCCGATACTCCAGCCCCCAAGGGCCGCCCCATGCAAGGGTGGCCTCTGTTGCGTGCATTCCTGCACACAACTGAAAAATCACCGGGTTGGAGCGCTGGATGGCGATGTTCAAACGCAGCACTAAGTCTGCGAAAGGCTTTGATTGGGCCGGCCTTGGCTGGCTGTTCCTGTTTTTCTGGTACTTCTCGGGTATTACCCAACTGCTTATCCTGCTGACCGGCACTTCCGGTTTCGCGGGCTTTCGCCAGGCATTCTTCATGAGTGCCCTGTGGCTCGCGCCCCTGTTGGTCTTCCCACGCCACACCCGTTTGTTCGCCGCCTTGATCGGCGTGGTGCTGTGGGCCTGTTCCATGGCAGGCCTGGGTTATTTCTTCATCTACCAGCAGGAATTTTCCCAAAGCGTCATCTTCATCATGTTCGAATCGAACATCTCTGAAGCCGGCGAATATGCCACCCAATACTTCGCCTGGTGGATCGTGCTGGCGTTCATTGCCCACACCGCCCTGGCCGTTTTCCTCTGGACCCGTGTACGCCCGGTGTACCTGCCACGTGGCCAGGCACTGGTGGCGGCCACTGCCATCGTGATCGCGATTGTCGGCTACCCGCTGGTCAAGCAGATCGCCCGCAGCGACACCATGGAAGATGCCATCGACCGCTTCGAAGCGCGTATCGAGCCGGCGGTGCCATGGCAGATGATCGTCGCCTACCACCGCTACACCCAGCAGCTGGACAATATGCAAGGCATGCTCGACAGTGCCAGCCAGATCCCACCGCTGCGTAACCTCAAAGACACCATGGCAGGCCAACCCTCGACCCTGGTGCTGGTGATCGGCGAGTCCACCAACCGCCAGCGCATGAGCCTCTACGGCTACCCGCGCAACACCACGCCGGAACTGGACAAGTTGCGCGACCAACTGGCGGTGTTCGACAACGTCATCACTCCGCGCCCCTACACCATTGAAGCGCTGCAACAAGTCCTCACTTTTGCTGACGAAGAGAACCCGGATCTTTATCTCAAGACCCCGTCCATTGTCAGCGTGATGAAACAAGCCGGCTACAAGACCTACTGGATCACCAACCAGCAGACCATGACCAAGCGCAACACCATGCTCACCACGTTCTCTGAACAGGCTGACGAACAGGTCTACCTCAACAACAACCGCAACCAGAATGCCCGCCAGTACGATGGCGACGTACTGCCACCGTTCGCCAAGGCCCTGGCCGACCCGGCCGAGCGCAAGTTCATCGTGGTGCATTTGCTGGGCACTCACATGAGCTACCAGTACCGTTACCCACCGACCTTCGACAAGTTCACCGACCGCCAAGGCGTACCGGCCGGGGTCAGCGACGATCAGTTGCCGACCTACAACAGCTACGACAATGCGGTGCTGTACAACGATTTCGTGGTGTCGAGCCTGATCAAGGATTACGCCAAGACCGATCCCAACGGCTTCCTGCTGTACTTGTCGGACCACGGCGAAGACGTATTCGACTCTGCCGGCCACACCACCCTGGGGCGCAACGAAGGCAAGCCGACGGCACCGATGTACACCATTCCGTTCATGGCCTACGCCTCGCCGAAATGGCGCGAGAGCCACGACTGGAGCTTTGCCGGCGACTTGCAGCGCCCTTACAGCAGCTCGCAGTTGATTCACACCTGGGCCGACCTGGCCGGGCTGAGCTTCGACGAACTGGACCGCAGCAAAAGCCTGGTCAGCGACAGCTTCAAGGCGCGCCCACAGATGATCGGCAACCCGTACCTGCGCCAGCAGAAGCCGTTGATTGATTTCAGTTTGATCAAGCCGAAGAAGGCCGAACCCACTGATGTGGTGGCCAAGTAATCGATAGTTTGTAACAAAAAGATAACAATCATTCTCATCTAGCCCTAAAGTTCCCTCGCTCCTTTCGTCTTTGAGCCATGGCCTTTTCTTACCGAGAAGGCCGCAAAGACGACAAGGAGTCTTCCGCGATGTTCGCGCCCTTCACCCGTTCCATGACCTTCACCCTTGGCCTGTTCAGCGTCGTGCTGAGCCCTGACCTGCTGGCTGAAACCGACCCAGAACCCACACCGGCCAAGGCCTTGGAGCTGGGCAGCACCAGCATCACCGCCGAAGGCCTGGGCGCTACAACCGAGCATACCGGCGCCTACACCACGGGCTCGATGAGCACCGCCACGCGCTTGAATCTGTCGATCAAGGAAACCCCGCAATCCATCTCGGTGGTCACACGCCAGCAGATGGATGATTTCAATCTCAATACATTGACTGACGTACTGCGCCAGACCACGGGCGTTACCGTGCAGCATCTGGACTCGGATCGCGCGGGCTATTCATCCCGTGGCTACGGGATCGATAACTTCCAGATCGACGGCATGCTCAACACCTTCGGACGCATGAAGTCAGACGCCGATACCATCATCTACGACCGCATTGAAGTGGTCCGCGGCGCCACCGGCCTGACCACCGGTGCCGGCAACCCCTCGGCCACGGTCAACATGATTCGCAAGCGCCCCACCGCCCAGTGGCAAGCCCAGACCGGCGTCAGCGGCGCCAGCCATGACAATTACTACAGCTACCTGGATGTGGGCGGGCCGCTGGCATTTGACGGCCGGCTGCGCGGGCGTACGGTGCTGGCGTACCGTGATAGCAAGTCCTTTCGCGACAACTACGCACTGCAACGGGAAGTCGGCTACGGCATTCTCGAAGGCGACCTGACGGACGACACCGTGGTTGCCGTAGGTTTTGACTACCAGAACAAGCATGTGCAGGGCAGCTCCTGGGGCACCCTGCCCTATTGGAACAGCGACGGCAGCAAGGCGCGACTCTCACGCTCGGCCAACCTGGCGGCCGATTGGAGCTCCTGGCCGCTCAAGGACAAGACCACCTTCGCCTCCATCGACCACAAACTGTCTGCGGATTGGCGCCTGAAGGCCGCCTACACCCACCGGCAAAGTGACACCGACGGCAAGGTGTATTACGGCGGCTCGGGCTTTCCCAACCCCGATGGCAGCGGCATGACCGCCTGGACCAACCAGATGGTGGGCACGTCGAAAATGGATGTGGTCGATCTGAATCTCAACGGCACCTATTCATTGCTAGGCCGTGAACATGAGTTGATGGTGGGTTACGGCGAGTCCGAGCAGCGCGACTCGTCGCCCTACCAGCGTTTTGAAACACCGGATGGGTACGAGAACATCGCAGACTGGAAACACATGGGCGGCATCGCCAAGTTCCCCGACCGCACCACCAACCTGCAAGGCGAGCACTCGCGCAAGAAACAAAAAGCCGGCTACCTGGCGACACGCCTGAGCCTCACCGAAAAACTGCACGCCGTTCTAGGCAGCCGTTATGGCAGTTGGGAGATCGAAAGCGTCTCGCCGGAGTATGACGCCAACTTCCAGTTGACCCGCGCACCAAAAACCCGGCAAACCCACAACGACATGTGGACCCCCTACGCCGGCCTGCTCTACGACATCACGCCTGAGTACACCGTGTACGCCAGCTACACCGACATCTTCAACCCGCAAAGCGTACGTGACGTCAGCAGGAAGTACCTGGAGCCCGTGGTGGGCAGCAACTATGAAGTCGGCCTTAAAGGCAGCCTGTTGAACGAGCGCCTGAACCTGGCGGCCGCGTATTTCTGGAGCACCCAGGACAACGTCGCCGAACTGGACAATGCCGCCAAACCCGACCCCATCACCCGCGAACAGTTCTACACATCCGGGGGCAAAGGCAGCAAGGTCCAGGGGTTTGAAGCCGAGGTGTCAGGTGAGGTCATGCAGGACTGGAACCTCACGGCGGGCTACAGCTACACCCACTCGCTGAACGGTGACAAGCAGCGCAGCAACACCAACGTGCCATTGAACATGCTCAAGGTTTCGACATCCTATCGCCTGCCAGGCGAATGGCGCGGATTGACCGTTGGCGGCGCGGTGAACTGGCAGAGCGACTTCTACCAGTTCGCCGATCGCCCAAGCGGCGGCCGGGACACGGAAGGCTACCTGAACACCGAACGCGCCAAGATCACCCAACAGGCCTATACCGTGGTCAACCTGATGTCGCGCTACCAGTTCGACGAGCACATTTCGGCATCCCTTAACGTAAACAATCTATTTGATAAAAAATATTACGAGCGCGTCGGCTTCTACAATGGTGTGTATTGGGGTGACCCGCGCGCTATTACGCTGGCCCTGGATTGGAAACTGTAAATCCTCTTGCCTGCGCAGCCGCGAAATTTAACGAGGTCGTTAAGTTTCGCGGTCACTCACTTAAGCCTCACTTAATAATGCCTGCACATAATCGCCCCCACGAGTCTGATCAAGCGAACAGACGCCAATCAAATACTTATGGGAATACCGACGATGAAACTCTCTACTTTGATGCTTGCCGGCCTGATGACCCTGACCTCTGCCGCCGCCTTTGCTGAAGGTGGCGCCGAGCGTTCGCGGGAGTTCTATGCCAATTTCAAATTCATGCAAGACCAGCAGAACAGCAAGGCCGAACAAACGGCTGCCGCTAATGTGAAGAATCCGAAAACAGTGCCTGCTGTTCAAAACAGCAACGAGCCACAACCGAAAAGTTGATTAACCCGTCACCCCCCTTTGTCATGCCGCTCCTTTGACCAGGGTAACTTGGCGCCAGAATCTGGCGCCTTGTTTTTTTGCACTTTCTAACACTGGCCACTTACAAAGGCTTGTGCCAAAACAACATGCGTCCGTGTGCCGGATCAAACTTCGAATCATCAAATCCGAACTTACGGTATGCCGACTGAGCCACCGCATTCCCCTCGAGCACCTCCAGGGTGATCTTGCAGCAACCGCGCTGACGGGCGATTTCTTCGACCTTCTGCAGCATTTTCTGGCTCAAGCCCAGGCCGCGAAAGGCATTCATCACCACCACATCGTGGACGTTGACCAAGGGGCGACAAGCAAAGGTCGAAAACCCTTCAAAGCAATTGACCAACCCCGCTGGCTCGCCGCCGACAAACGCCAGAACGCTGAATGCATGCGGGCGCTTGGCCAACTCGCCAGACAGTTGCTGCAGCAGATCGGCAGGCAGGCTGTGGCCACCCCCCATCGGGTCTTCGGCGTAATGGTTGAGTACCAGGCTGATCGCCTCGGCGTGTACGGGATTGGTATAGCTGGCTTGCAGCACCAGAATGTCTGGGGTGTCCATTTCCTTCCTCGATAGCGACTGCACGGGAGTCATCTCCCTTTGAGGCGGACGATTGTAAGCGCGGTACGGGCGATAGATGAAGGAGATTAACGACAAATTCCCGCCTGAAAATACGGTGCTTCCGCGCATGAACACGCGTGAACAGTGAGGTGCCGGGGATTTTTCTTACACCCCAAAACGCTGCAATTGCATCTCTTGCAAACGACTCAGTGTGCGGCGAAACGCAAACTCCAGATAACCTTCGGTGTACAGGCACTCCAACGGCACCTCGGCCTCGATGAATAACGGCACTTTGCGGTCGTAGCATTCATCCACCAGGGCAATGAAGCGCCGCACACTGTCATCGTGTACCGACAACTCGGGCAACTCCCGATCACCCGCCTCGACACGCTGGACACCATCTTCGGTGCCGCGCGCAATGCGCCCAGGGCGTTTTTGCGCGCTGAGGTTAGGGACTTCGCCGAGTAGGATCGCGCTAAAACGATCACACAACTGCATGAAATCCATCGCCGCCAGAGGTTGTTCGCACAGATCGGCGTAGCGACACCAGAGCACGCTATCACTGGACTGCACGGCGACAATAGAACGGTAGCCAACGCTGACCGGCCCGCTGCGCACAGCCTGTCCCTCCGTCAATTGCTTGAACACCTCGCCCAACGCATCGGGCTGGTTCACCCAGTAACGCTGCACGCCCAGGCCTGGGTGCAAACGATGATCCTCGGCGCCATCCACCGCCACCACCCGCATATGCTGCTGGATGGCCGCGATACCCGGCAGGAAACGCTCACGGTTAAAGCCGCCCGCGTACAACTGATCCGGCGGCTGGTTGGACGTGCAGACCATCACCACGCCTTCCTCGAACATCACCTGGAACAGCCGCCCCAGGATGATTGCGTCGCCGATATCATTGACGAACAACTCGTCAAAGCACAGCACGCGCACTTCCCGGGCCAGCTCACGGGCCAGTGCCTGCAAGGGGTCCTGAACACCCGTGAGCTGAAACGAGCGCTGATGCACCCAGCCCATGAAGTGATGAAAATGCTGGCGCCGCGCAGGCACCCGCAGGCTTTGGTAGAACTGGTCCATCAGCCAGGTTTTGCCACGCCCCACCGGCCCCCACAGGTAAACCCCGGTGATCGGCGAGCGGCCTTGATGCAGCGCTTCATGGCAGGCTTGCAGCGCCTCCACCGCCCGACGCTGGGCTTCGTCGGCAACGAAGCCCTGCTGGGCGATGGCGTGTTCGTAGGCTGCGCGGGGTGAGTCAAACGCCATGGGTTTTACGCAAGGCTCTTGCTGACCACCTCAAACACATCACTGGACAGTTCACCGGAGGCACGGATGCGCTCCAACTCCGCCTTCATCAGCGCCTGGCGCGCGCTGTCGTATTTGCGCCAGCGGGTCAGCGGCGCCAGTTGGCGCGAGGCGATCTGCGGGTTGAAGCCGTTCAACTGGATCACCAGGTCCGCCAGGAAGCGATAACCCGAGCCATCTGCTGCATGGAAGTTGATCAGGTTCTGCCCGGCAAATGCGCCGATCAGTGCGCGTACCTTGTTCGGGTTCTTGAGCGTGAACGCCGGGTGCTCCATCAACGCCTTGACCCGCTCCAGGCCGCCCGGCAACGTGCTGCCGGCCTGGACGCTGAACCACTGGTCCATGACCAATGGGTTGTCCTTGAAGTTTTCGGCAAACACCGCCAGCGCCTGGGCCTTCTCGGCTTCAAACGGCGAATTCACCAGGACCGCCAGCGCGGTGAGGCGCTCGGTCATGTTGTCGCTGGCGTCGAACTGCTCCAGCGCCGCCGCCAACACCTGCGGCTTGCCGCTGAGCATCAGGTACGACAGCGCAATATTCTGCAAGGCGCGACGGGCAAAGTGCTCGGCGGCGGCCACGTAAGGGGTTTTCTTCGACAGCTCACGATTGGCCTGGTAACGCGGCCACAAGTCGTCAAACAACTGCTCAGCCAGTTGCTGACGGGCAAACTCACGTGCGGCATGGATGGCATCGACATCCGCCACTTCGCTGATTTCGGTCAGGTAGGCTTCGCCCGGCAACGAGAGCATTTCTGCAACCATCGCCTGATCCAGCGTTTCATCGCGCAGCACGGTACGCAAGGCGTCGACAAGACGCTGATCCAGCGCCAGCGGCTGGTCCGCCTGATGCTGGCCGATCAACTCCTGCAGCACCTGCACGGCCAGTTGCTGGCCCGCATCCCAGCGGTTGAAACCGTCGCTGTCGTGCTGCATCAGGAACATCAGTTGGTCGCGGCTGTACGGGAAGCTCAGCTTCACCGGCGCCGAGAAACCGCGCAGCAGCGACGGCAATGGTTGTTCAGCGATGTCAACGAAGGTGAAGGTTTGCTCGGCCTCGGTCACCGAGATCACGCGGGAGGTGTCGCCCGCAGTGGCTTCACCGGCCAGGCGCAGGGCGATGCCGGTGCCCTTCCCGTCCAGCAGGCCCAACGCCACTGGGATCACGAACGGCAGTTTTTCCACTTTGTCCGGGGTGGCCGGGCAGCTCTGGCGGAAGGTCAGGCTGTAGGTCTTGGCCGCCGCGTCGTAGGACTCGCTGACCGCCAGGCGTGGCGTGCCAGCCTGGCTGTACCAGCGCTTGAACTGAGTCAGGTCGGCGCCGTTGGCGTCTTCCATGGCCTTGATAAAGTCGTCGCAGGTCACGGCCTGGCCGTCATGGCGTTCGAAGTACAGGTCGCTGCCTTTGCGGAAACCTTCGGCGCCGAGCAAGGTGTGGATCATGCCGACCACTTCCGAGCCCTTTTCGTACACGGTCAGGGTGTAGAAGTTGGAGATCTCGATAAAGCTGTCCGGGCGCACCGCGTGGGCCATCGGGCCGGCGTCTTCGGCGAATTGGTGAGTGCGCAGGTACGCCACGTCCTGGATGCGCTTGACCGTGGCCGAGTTCATGTCGGCAGAGAATTGCGAGTCACGGTAGACGGTGAAGCCTTCCTTGAGCGACAACTGGAACCAGTCGCGGCAGGTCACGCGGTTGCCCGACCAGTTATGGAAGTATTCGTGGGCGACGATGGCCTCGACGCGCTGGTGCGCGGCGTCGGTGGCGGTTTCGGCGCGGGCCAGCACGGCGCTGGAGTTGAAGATATTGAGGCCCTTGTTTTCCATGGCGCCCATGTTGAAGTCGTTCACGGCAACGATCATGAAGATGTCGAGATCGTACTCACGGCCGTAGGTTTCTTCGTCCCAGCGCATGGATTTTTTCAGGCTGGTCATGGCGTGCTGGCACTTGTCGATGTTTTCCGGCTCGACATAGATGCGCAGCGCCACTTCGCGATTAGTCATGGTGGTGAAGCTGTCCTCCACGCACCACAAGTCACCGGCCACCAGCGCGAACAGGTACGCCGGCTTCTTGAACGGGTCTTCCCAGGTCGCCCAGTGGCGGCCGTCTTCGCCAGGCCCGCTGGCAATCGGGTTGCCGTTGGACAGCAGCACCGGGTAGCTGTGTTGCTCGGCGATCACCGTGGTGGTGAAGGTGCTCATCACGTCCGGGCGGTCGAGGTAGTAGGTGATCTTGCGGAAACCTTCGGCCTCACACTGGGTGCAGAACATGCCGCTGGATTTGTACAGGCCTTCCAGGGCGGTATTGGTTTCCGGGTGGATCTTGACCGTGGTGTCGAGGGTGAAGGCTGCGCTCTTGGGCTGCACGGTCAGGTGGCTGTCGGTCAAATGGTAGTCAGCGGCCGTCAGTTCCTGGTCCGCCAGGTTCACGCTCAACAGCTCAAGTTGCTGGCCATCCAGCACCAACGGCGGCAAACCGGCGCCGCGCTCAGGGTTGCGGCGCATCACCAGCTGCGCGTGGACCAGGCTGTGGTCCTCGAACAACTCGAAGGTCAGGTGGGTCTCGTCGATCAGGTAGTCCGGCGCCTGATAGTCCTTGAGGTAAATCATCTTCGGTTGTTCGGTGCGCATGCTTGCAATCCTTCTACTGATGCACGGCGAGCTGGTAGGCCGTGTATTTGCGGATATTGATAACGCCGGTGTCGAAGATCAGGTATTGGCCCTTGATCCCCAGCAGCGTGCCTTCGGCAATCGGGTTCTTGTCCAGGTTGAAGCTGACAATCTTGGCGGGATATTGCTCCACCGGGTAGCGGATTTCTATCGGCTCGATGTCGGTCACTGGTTGGATGGCCTGTAGGCCAAAGCGATCCTGCAAGGCGCTGATGCCTTCGGCGCAGGACGCGAACAGCTCATCGCGCACGTGCTTGAGGTCCACCGCCGCAGCATCGCCCTTGAGCAGCGCGCGCCAGTTGGTCTTGTCGGCCACCTGGCTGCGAAACACATCTTCGACGAAACCGGACTGCTGGCGCGTGGCCACGCGCATGATCGGCAGCGCCTGGCTGGCACCCTGGTCCAGCCAGCGGGTCGGCAGCTGAGTGGCACGGGTGATGCCGACCTTGATCCCCGACGAATTGGCCAGGTAGACCACGTGGTCGGTCATGCAGAATTTCTCGCCCCAACCCGGCTCACGGCAGGTGCCGGCGTCGTAATGGCAACGCTCGGGGCTCATGATGCACAGGTCGCACTGGGCCAGCTTGGTCATGCAGGGGTAGCAATAGCCCTGGCTGAAGCTGGTCTTGGTCTTGCGGCCGCAATGGCTGCAATGGATGGCGCCGAGGTATTCCAGGCGGATATGGCTGCCGATCAACGGGTTGACCGGCACTTCGACATCGCCCAGGCGGAACGCATATTGAACGGTCGGCTCACCGAGTTGCGCCGACATTTTGCTGACTGCACCGCGACCGATCTCAATCAATGGATCGCATCCGACTTGAACAGGATGTTCGCGACCGGCTCGGATTTGGACGCACACTCCTGCGGGCCCATGTAACCGGTGCGCTGGTCTTCCGGAAGGTTCTGGATTTCCCAGGCGATCATCGCTTGCAACGACAGTTCACGCTGCTCGGCGCTTAGCTTGCGGCCATCGGACCATTTGCCGATTTCCACGGCGAGCTTGAGGCTCTCGTAGATGTCCGGGGTGATATTTTCGATCATTTCAGCAAAAGAGGACATGAGCTCTTCCTTATCAAATAGAAGCTTTGCGGCGGTTGTACAAACCACCGAGCAAACCGGTGAGGCAACCGATAGCCAGACCACCGACATGGGCCGCGTTGGCGATTTCGCCGAAACCGATCATCGAGACCAGGCCCGACAGGCACAGCACCAGCCACACCAGCATCATCACCAGCACCCCACGGGGCAGGCGGTAGGCCGGGTTTGGCGAGAGTAATTGAAAGATCCAGCAATGCCCGAGCAAGCCATACAACACCCCGGACAAACCGCCGAACAGGCCCGGGCCGCCGTAAGCGTACTGAGCGTAGTTGGAGACCAGGCTGAACAACAGGGTCAGGCCCAGCAGGTTGATACTGCCCTGGCGCACTTCGATGCGCCGGCCCAGCTCCCAGTACCACATGCCGTTCATGGCCAGGTGCAGGATGCCAAAGTGGATCAGCATCGGCGTGACCAACCGCCACCACTGCCCCGACGCGAGGGTGTCGGCCAGCGGCGTGAACTGGATGTACTCGCCCATGATGCGAAACGGCAGGAAGGTCAGCCAGGCCATGGCTTGCAGGTTGTCACCGAGCAAGGTCACGGCGCCAACGATAATGCTCGCCAGCAACACCAACGCCGTCACCGGACTGTGGCGCACCTGCTGCACAAAGCTTGGGCGGGTCACCGGCACTTGCGGCTGCTCGGGAATGTCCAGCTGCTGGTCCGGGTCACCGGCGGGAAAGCGCTGATACAACACGCGCACGTCGTCACTGATGGTCTCGGGCACCCACAGCACTTGCTCGCCCGCTTCCTCGCTGACGCGATGGGGCACTTGCATGCGTTGCAACAGTTGGACGAAACCGCCCAGGTCGACGCTCAGGGGCAAGCGCAATACAGCCACGGTACTCATTGGATAACCTCGGGGCGCTCAACGTCGACCCATACGAATTTGCTCGGATCCAGGCGGGTTTCCTGATCCAGGCGATAAGCCACCAGCTTGCCGTACAGCACCGCGCTGTAGTCCAGGCAGGCCAGGTTCTCGCGGATCGGTGCCGGTTTGCCGCTGCGCCAGTAATGGCCGACGAACAACAAGGGTTCATCGACGCCGTAGCGCAACAAGGAATTTTTTTCAGTCGATGACAACGGCGTACGCGCCACCGGGTCAGGCAGCGCGTCGGGTTGGAACACGATGTCGCCGTAGGTTTTCGGGTCGTCTTCCCAGAACTTGGTGCGGAAGAACGAGCGCGTCAGCCCGTCGCCACCGGTCAGCGTCAAGCCATCCGGCAGGCGCATATCGGTGCCGCGCAGCAAGCGGTCAAAGGCGTTGCAGGCAAAACTGCCAGGCACGGCGGCGGCCTGCAGGAAGTGCGGGTCAATGCAGCCGTCCGGGAATGTCGCACGCAGCGGCGCGATAAAGCCGTCATCCCAACACGCGTGCACCACGCGGAAACGTCCGGCATCGACAAACAATGGCATGTCGTAGAACCAGCCAAGGAAGTCGTGCCAGTCGGCCGGGTGGTGCTCGAACTGGGTCAGGGTTTCATGGATCAACCGCGCATGCCGTGGGTTGTGCTCACGCACAAACTGCTTGCCACTGCCGGGGGGTGCGAGGGTGGTCCAACCGAGGGCGTTGAACTCGTGGTTGCCCATGATGCACAGCGCCTGCCCGGCCTCGGTCATGTCGTGGACGATATGCAGCGCCTCACGAATGCGTGGGCCACGGTCGATGATATCGCCGAGGAACACCGCCATCCGCGACTTATGCCGCCAGACGCCGCCGATCTTCTGGTAACCCATTTGGTCGAGCAAGTGCTCAAGGGTATGAGCGCAACCGTGCACGTCACCAATCAGGTCGTAGCTACGCGCGGGATCGAGCATCAGTCGCCTCCACCACCCAAGCGGCTGCCCCAGCCCAGCTTGGTGCGGCACACTTCGTAGTAGTTGTGGTCCAGCGGATGGATCAGCCGCAGTTTCTGCGCCTTTTTGCTCACGGTGATGGTGTCACCGGGGGCGCAGGTGAAATGGTTCTGCCCGTCGCAGGACACCTGCGGGTAGATTTGCATGTCTTTGGACACCACGATTTTCAGCTCACTGTTGCCATCGACCACGATGGGCCTGCTGGACAACATATGGGGGTACATCGGCACGATCACAATGGCATCCAGCTTGGGATGCATGATCGGCCCGCCGGCCGACAGCGCATAGGCGGTAGAACCGGTCGGCGTGGCGACGATCAGGCCGTCAGCCTTCTGGCTGCAGACGAACTGGCCGTCGATATACAGCTCGAACTCGATCATCCGCGTGGATTTGCCAGGGTGCAGCACCACGTCATTGAGGGCATCGCCCTGGCCGATGGCTTCACCGTGACGGCGCACTTCGGCTTGCAGCAGGAAGCGGTTTTCCACCAGGTAATGGCCGTCGAGCACCTTGGCCACTTCGACTTCCAGCTCGTCCGGGCGAATGTCCGTCAGAAAACCCAGGCTGCCACGGTTGATCCCCAGCACCGGCACATTATGCCGCGCCAACGCACGGGCGGCGCCGAGCAGGCTGCCGTCGCCGCCGACCACGATGACCATGTCACAGACTTCGCCAAGCATCTTGCGCGACGAGGTTTGCAGGCCATGGCCCGGGAGGATTTCGGCGATGGTATCTTCGAGGATCACATGCAGGTGGCGTTCCAGCAGGAATTTTTTCAGCCGGCGGACGGTGTCCAACACCTGGGTACTGCCCAGGCGACCGATAATGCCGATATTGCGAAATTGCTCCATGGGGCTCCTGCGGGATGTGCGGTGTGGCGGAAAACCGCGATTATGGGCGAAAGGCCGTCCCAGGCAAAACCCTTTGTCGCCGCGAAGCCTTGATGACAATGGTTCTCAGCCACCTGTACGACATTTAAGCGGCTATGCTCGGACCATGACTGTGTTCCCGGATCTGCACAACCTGCCCCGCCAGTTGCGCCACCCTGAGGTGCGCGACCTCGCGTGGGTGATGCTCGCCCCGCCGATGCTCGCGCAAACACCGTGGGCGCAACGCCATCCGTTGGCGGGCAGTGATTGGGTACAAGCGCCGGATTTGCTTGAGCGCTGGCTGCGTAACCTCGATCAAGACAGCCACGCCTTGCAACACTGGCTAAGCCTGTCCCGCACCCGGCGCCTGGGCCTGTATTACGAGCGGTTATGGCAATTCGCCGTACAGCATGCGCCGGGCGTGGAGCTGCTGGCCGCCAACCTGCCCATCCGCCGTGGCGGGCATACCCTCGGTGAACTGGATATGCTCCTGCGCGACCGTGACGGCGTGCATCACCTGGAACTGGCGATCAAACTCTACCTCGGGCCGCAGGACGGAAACGGCCAGGACAGCGCCTTGTGGCTGGGGCCTGGGTGCCATGATCGACTGGACCGAAAATTGGCCCACTTGGCCCAGCATCAACTGCCCATCTCCGCACGCCCGGAAAGCCGCGAAGCACTGGCCGCGTTGGATATCCAGCAATTCGACGCACATTTATGGCTCGGCGGATATTTGCTCTACCCCTGGCCCGGCCTGGCCCAAGCCCCGGCTGGCGCCCATCCGCAGCACCTGCGGGGCCGCTGGCTGCATCAACGGGATTGGCCAGACTTTGTCAGCACCAGCGCGCCAGGCCGCTGGCAGCCCCTACCCCGCCATGCATGGCTGGCGCCGGCGCACTATGGTGCGAGTGATGTGTGGAGTGAAGCGCAGATGCAAGGCTGGCTGGCAGCACTTGATCCGATGGCGCCGGCGCAGTTGTTGGTGCGGATGGTGCAGGTGGGTGAGGATTGGGAAGAGGCGGAGCGGTTGTTTTTGGTGGCGGATCTTTGGCCGGATGTGCCGGGGGGTGGCTGACAATTCAGTGGTGAGCTTCTTGGCCCCATCGCAGGCAAGCCAGCTCCCACCGTGGATCGGCGGCGTGGCCAACGGTGGAAACTGGCTTAGCTGGGGCGGCGTCATCCTATCCATTAGGGAAACTCCACTTCGCGCAACGGGTGCATGCTTTCCGGTACCGGGTAGGTTAGCCCGTTGGCATCCGTCTTCCACTTGTTTATTCGGCCATCCTTACCGACCAGCCGATAGTCATAGGTCGGCAACTTGTTCCCCCATTCGTCCACAATGCGGTACTGCCCGAAACCGGGTTTGTCCGGGACGGGGAGCCATTCGGGTAACAGCTGAGGGCGGCGGTCTGGGCACTTGTGGTAGGTCCAGGGGGAAAGGCAATCGCCGGCGCGGCCGGTGCGTAGGCTTTGGAGTTTTAAGAAGTCGGGTTTGGAGCGGCCATCGGCTACGACACTGCCGTCGGGATAGGTGAACGCGGTGTAGTTACCTTCCTTTATCTCCTTTGGTTGTGCAGATAAAACGCGAAAGTCCGAATGCAGTATGGGCTCGAAATAGATATGGCGAGCCTGCAACGCTTGGTACTTCAGATATATACGGCCCTCCCCCGCCAGACTGATGTGTTTTTTATAACCGCCTATAAATGCTTCACTCAACCAAGGGTAATAATCCTTCCGGATTCTCAGATCCCCATCGACGATGAAGTCCGCCCCACCCCGTGGTGAATTATTGTGGTCGAATATCACAACGACACCGCCGCCGCCGCCCCAAATCACGTTCTCGCCAAAACGGGTCAGGTCGGCATACTCCACGCCAAAGGTCACATTCGCCAGGTGCCAGCGGCATGCGCCTCCCCCATCTTTTGGTAGCTCTACCTGGTAGAGATCACTCTGTCCTTGACGTTCCAACTCCTTGTAAACCGAGTGATAGCCATCTCGCTCGGTGCGCTGGCCGCTGGCTCCAGTGCCGATGTGTTTACAGGTGGCCGAACGATACATGACCCACATGGTTTTATTTTTCAGTCCCTCAGGCAGCTTTACTGTCACGGTTATCTTTTCACTGTCGGCAGGCGGTGACAGGCTGTAGTCCTGACGGCAACCGCTTAGACCAAAAAACAGTGCGCATAACAGCATGGGCATGCGGGAGAACATGGCGAAGTCCTTTTGGGTATCAACGGGCTCGGTTGCCTGAGTTCGCATAGTTGGCGTCACCATTTCCGCTCGGGGAACTGGACTTCGAGCGGTGGGTGGGCGCTGTCCGGCAACGGTTGCGTGCGTCCTGAGGGATCCGTCCGGCCCTGGAATGACTGACCGCTCTTGCCGAGCAGGCGATAGTGGTAACGCGGCAGTTCATTGCCCCATTCGTCCGCGATGAAGTAACGGCCGAAGCCGGGTTTGTCGGGGGCGGGGAGCCATTCGGGTAATAGTTGGGGGCGGCGGTCCGGGCATTTGTAGTAGCGAATGATAGAAAAACACTCGCGGGCGCGGCCGGTGCGTAGGCTTTGGAGTTTTAAGAAGTCGGGTTTCGTACGACCATCAGCTACAACACTGCCATCGGGGTAG
>NZ_QAJM01000051.1:2863-25484 GCF_003852405.1 Pseudomonas sp. KBW05 | reverse complement strand
ACCGAAGAAACGGATATGTACGCCGACACACCGCCACACCGCCATCGCAGGCAAGCCAGCTCCCACATTCAATCGCATTTCAACTCGGAGTTTTTGGCGCTTGCAAGTGTGTGGTAGGGAACGCCCTGGCATACACCTGGCAAACCCGCAAAACCGTATCATCGGCAAACCGCGCGCCCACCACATGCAACCCCACCGGCAAGCCATTCGCTGCCAGCCCGCACGGCACCGAGGCCGCTGGCTGTTGGGTCAGGTTGAAGGGATAGGTAAACGGCGTCCACTCCGTCCATTCCTGCAAACCCGAGCCCGGTGGTACGTCGTGCCCAGCGGCGAACGCGGTGATCGGCATCATCGGCGACACCAACACATCGTAGTGCTCATGGAACGCCGCCATCCGCGCCACCAACGCGGCCCGCGCTTCGAGGGCCGCGCTGAAGTCCGCCAGGCTCAAGCGTTCGCCGCGTTGCGCGATACTCAGCAGGCCGGGGTCCAGCAGTTGTTTTTGCGCGTCGCTCATCGGCCCGGTCAAGCGTGCGGCACCCGCGGCCCACAGGGTGCTGAACACCTCCAGCGGGTCGCTGAAACCGGGGTCGATCTGCTCGACATGGGCACCCAACTGCACCAATCCTTCCACCGCCTGGGCGACCACCTTGGCCACTTGCGGGTCCACCTCCACATAGCCGAACGTGGGGCTGTAGGCCACGCGCAAACCCTTCAAATCCGTGCCCGGCGTCAACCACGGCGTGGTTCGCGGCGCGCCGCTCAGGCCGTCGCGCGCATCCGGTTGGGCGATGGTCTGCAGCATCAATACGCTGTCTTCGACGGTGCGGGTCATCGGCCCCAGGTGTGACAGGATCGTCATGGAACTCGCCGGCCACTGCGGCACATAACCAAAGGTCGGCTTGATCCCGAAGGTACCGGTAAACGCACAGGGGATACGAATCGAACCACCCGCGTCACTGCCCTGGTGCAACACCCCCAGGTTCAATGCCGCCGCTGCGCCCGCGCCGCCGGACGAACCGCCCGCCGTGGTGCGGGTGTCCCACGGGTTGCGCGTGATGCCGTACAGCGGGTTGTCGGTGACGCCTTTCCAGCCGAATTCCGGAGTGGTGGTCTTGCCCAGCAGCACCGCGCCGGCCTTGCGCATAAAGGCGGGGAAGGGCGCGTCTACGTCCCATGGCCCGTCGGCGGATGAGGTGCGCGAGCCCTTGCGCGTGGGCATGCCGATGGTCAGCGTAAGGTCTTTGATGGACGCCGGCACGCCGTCCAGGGCGCCGCAGGGCTGGCCTTTGAGCCAGCGCAGTTCCGAGGTCCGCGCAGCCTCCAGCGCACCTTGCGGGTCGACATGGCAGTAGGCGTTCACCACCGGGTTGTAGCGTTCGATGCGCAGCAAGGCGTCTTCGGTGACTTCCACCGGCGACAGGGTCTTGTCGCGAAAATGCTGCAGCAATTGCACCGCCGTCAGTTGCCCGATCTCACTCATGTCAGGTCCCCTTGCGCTGCATTGACCATGGCGCGCAGCAACACCGCGCAGCCCGCCGCCAGGTCATCCGGCGCAGCGTTTTCGATTTCGTTGTGGCTGATGCCGCCTTCGCACGGCACAAAGATCATCCCGGCCGGGCCCAGTTCGGCGACGAAAATCGCGTCATGCCCGGCACCGCTGACAATGTCCATATGGCTCAAGCCCAAGGCGCTTGCACCATCGCGCACGGCGTTGACGCAGGCCGGGGCGAAGTCCAGCGGCGGGAAGTCCGCCGTGGGCGTCAGCTCAAAACTCAGGCCGTGTCGCTCGGCAGTGGCTTCGATCACGCTGCGCACTTCATCGACCATGGCTTGCAGCTTGTCGGCATGCAGGTGGCGCAGATCGATGGTCATGTGCACCTGGCCAGGAATCACATTGCGCGAACCCGGGTGCAGGCTCAGGCAACCCACCGTGCCGCAGGCGTGGGGTTGTTGTTGATGGGCGATGCGGTTGACGGCGCTGACCACCTCGGCAGCGCCCACCAGGGCATCCTTGCGCAAGTGCATCGGCGTCGGCCCGGCGTGGGCTTCGACGCCGGTGAAGGTCAGGTCGAACCACTTCTGGCCCAGGCAGCCCATGACCACGCCGATGGTGGTGGCGCGGTCTTCCAGCACCGGGCCTTGTTCGATATGGGCTTCGAAATACGCGCCCACCGGGTGGCCCAGCACCGCGCGGGAACCGGCATAGCCGATGCGCTGCAATTCGGCGCCCACCGACAGGCCCTGGTCGTCGACTTTGTCGAGGGTGTCCTGCAAGTCGAATTTCCCGGCAAACACCCCGGAACCCATCATGCATGGCGGAAAGCGCGAGCCTTCTTCGTTGGTCCACACCACCACTTCAATCGGCGCTTCGGTTTCGATGTTCAAATCGTTCAGGGTGCGGATCACTTCCAGGCCGGCCATCACGCCATAGCAGCCATCAAACTTGCCACCCGTGGGCTGGGTGTCGATATGGCTGCCGGTCATCACCGGGGGCAGGGCCGGATTGCGCCCGGCGCGGCGCGCAAAGATATTGCCGATGGCATCCACACTGACGCTGCACCCGGCTGCTTCGCACCACTGCACGAACAGGTCGCGGGCCTGGCGGTCGAGGTCGGTGAGGGCCAGGCGGCACACGCCGCCTTTGACGGTGGCGCCCAACTGGGCCAGATCCATCAGCGATTGCCACAGGCGGTCGCGGTTGATCAGTTGGGCGTTGCTGTTGAGCGGTTGCGCAAAACTATTCATCTGCATTCTCCGGTCAGGCACTCAGGGCCAAATAGCGGTTCTTGATCGTCGGGTCGGCGCGGAAGGCGGCGGCGCTGCCTTCGTAGACCACGCGGCCTTGTTCGAGCACGTAATGGCGGTCGGCGAGCTTGTCGCAGACCATCAGGTTCTGTTCCACCAGCAGCACGGGCAGGCCGTCGTCCTTGATCTTGCGCAGGATCTTCACCAGTTCGTCGACGATCACCGGCGCCAGGCCTTCGGTGGGCTCATCGAGGATCAGCAGCTTGGGGTCATTCAGCAGGGCGCGAGCGATGGCGAGCATCTGCTGCTCGCCACCCGACAACGCATGCCCGGCGTTTTTGCGCCGTTCCTTGAGGCGCGGGAACATCCCGTACACGTCGTCCAACTGCCAGCGGCTGGTCTTGCGGGCGGCGATGCGCAGGTTTTCCTCGACGGTGAGCAGGCGGAAAATTCCACGGTTTTCCGGCACCAGTGCCAAACCCTGGCGGGCGATTTCAAAGATCTTCTGCCCCACCAGCGCCTGGCCGTTGAAATGAATCTGGCCCTGACGCGGGCAAATGATCCCGAGAATGCTGCGCAGCGTGGTGGTCTTGCCGGCGCCATTACGGCCCAGCAGCGTCACCAGTTCGCCGGGGTTGACGGTCAGCGACACGCCTTCAAGCACGTGGCTCTTGTCGTAGTAGGAATGGATATTCTCGACGATCAGCATCAGGCAGCCTCCCCAAGGTACGCCGTGCGTACACGTTCATCGGCGCGCACGAATTCCGGCGTGCCTTCCACCAGGATCTGCCCGTGGCTCATCACTGTGATGCGTTGGCTGATGGACATGACGATGCTCATGTTGTGTTCGATCAGCAGCACCGTGTGGTCGCGGCCGAGGTCGCTGATCAGTTGGGTCATGATCGGGATGTCATCGATGCCCATGCCCGAGGTGGGCTCGTCGAGCATCAACAGTTTGGGCTTGGAGCAGATCGACATGCCCACCTCCAGCACCCGCTGCTGGCCGTGGGACAACTCGCCGGCCAGGGTGTCGGCGCGTGCAGTGAGTTGCAGGCGTTCCAGGACCTGGTCGGCCATTTCCAGGTGCTCGCGTTTGCTGTCGACGCGGCGCCAGAAGTTCAGCGCCCGCGCACCATCACGGCCTTGGGCGGCGAGGCGCAGGTTTTCGCGCACGCTGAGGTTCTGGAACAGGCTGGTGAGCTGGAACGAACGCGCCATGCCCAGGCCGACGCGGCCGTGGGCCGGTTTGCGCATCAGGTTCCTGCCGTCGAAGTGGATCGCCCCGGCGGTGGCCTGGCGTTCGCCGGTCAGGCAGTGGAACAGGCTGGTCTTGCCCGCGCCGTTGGGGCCGATGATGGTGTGGATGGTGCCGGCTTCGACCTTGAGGTTGACGCCGTTTACCGCATGGAAGGCGCCGTAGGCCAGTTCCAGATCCTTGGTTTCCAGCAGGATGCTCATAGCACTTCCTCCTTGGCAACAACGGCGGCCTTGCGACTGCCGCGCACCTTTTCAAACAGCGACGCCAGGCCGCCCCACAAACCGCCGCGCATAAAGATCACCACCAGGATCAGGATCACCCCCAGCAGCATCAGCCAGCGTGGCCACAGGTCCGAGAGGAAATCCCCCAGCAGCACGATGGAACCGGCGCCCAGCAACGAACCGAACAACGAGCCGGTGCCGCCGACAATGGTCATGATCAGGATGTTCTCGGACATCGCCAGGTCGATATTCGACAGCGGCACAAAGTGCAGCAGCATGGCGTACAGCGCCCCGGCAATCCCGGTGACAGCGCCGGACAGCACAAACACGAGGATCTTGAAGTGGCGTGTGTCGTAGCCGATGGCCGAAGCACGGGTTTCGTTTTCGCGGATCGCCATCAGCGTGCTGCCGAACGGCGAGGCGATCACCCGGCGGGCGCCGATAAAGATCAGCAGGAACAGCACCGCGACGAAGCCGTAGAACGCACGGGCGTCGGCCAGGGACAGCAGCACCGTGTCACCGAGGCGGATTTCCGGGCGCGGCACACTGAGCAGGCCGTTGTCGCCGCCGGTCCAGTCGCTGAGGGTGTAGGCGACAAAGTAGGCCATCTGGCTGAACGCCAGGGTCAGCATCACGAAGTAGATGCCGGTGCGGCGGATCGCCAAGGCGCCCACCAGCAAGGCAAGAAAACCACCGGCGATGGCCGCGCCGAGCAGCGCCGTGAACAAGCCCATCTGCAAGTGCAGCATCAGCAGCGCCGCGCAATACGCGCCGGCACCAAAGAAGATGCCTTGGCCGAACGACAGCAGCCCGGTGTAGCCCAGCAGCAGGTTGCAGGCGAGGGCCGCCATGGCAAAGATCAGGATCTCGGTGGCCAGGGTCGCCGAGGGCAAGATCAACGGCAGGCCGATCAACACCGCCAGCACCCACAGCAACATCGCGCGTGATTGGGTCTTGGCGAACGGCAGGGGATTTTTCTCGCTCATGTCAGGCTCTCCCGAACAGGCCGTAAGGACGTACCAGAATCACCACGGCCATGGCGCCGTAGATCATCAGGCTCGCGCCCTGGGGCCAGAGTGTGGTCATCAGGCTTTGCACCACGCCCACCAATAAACCGCCGACCAGCGCACCGCTGAACGAACCCATGCCGCCGATCACCACCACCACGAAGGCCACGCCGAGAATCTCCGGGCCGACAAAGGGCTGCGCGCCACGCAAGGGTGCGAACAGCACACCGGCGACGCCGGCCAGGGCCACGCCGAGGGCGAAGGTCATCGAGAACAAGCGGAAGATATTGGTGCCCAGCAGCGACACGGTCTCGGTGCTTTCACTGCCGGCGCGCACCAGGGCGCCGAAGCGCGTGCGTTCCAGGAGCAGCCATAGCCCCAGACCGATCAGCGCGGAAAAACCGATCAGGAACAGGCGGTAATGCGGGTACACAAAGTCACCGACCACCAGCACCCCGCGCAGCAGTTCCGGCACGGCGACGCTTTTGCCCACCGGGCCCCAGATCATCACGCTGGCTTCCTGGATGATCAGCGCGATACCCAGTGTCACGAGGATCTGGAACATGTGCGGCAAGTGATAGATCCGCTGGATCAACAGTCGCTCGATCACCCACGCCAGCGCGGCCACCACCAACGGCGCGATCAACAGCGCCAGCCAGAAGTTGCCGGTGAGGCTTACGGCGGTGTAGCAGATGTACGCGCCCAGCAGAAAGAATGCGCCGTGGGCAAAGTTGACGAAGTTGAGCAGGCCGAAAATGATCGTCAGCCCGACGGCGATCAGGAAGTAGATCATCCCCAATCCAAGGCCGTTGAGTATCTGGAACAGGTAAAGATTAAGCATGCAGGAACCCTCGGCAGGACGCCGCTTGCGCGGCCCTGCTCGGCAATGTTCAGGGGATCAGGCGAGCGTGCAGCCTGTGGCTTCCACCGGCGGGAACGACTGGCCGGCGCTGAGCACCTTGGCCAGGTCGTCCTTGTCGGCCATCTCGCTGGCGGCTTTGCCGATCAGCAGGTAGTAGTCCTTGATCACCTGGTGGTCGCCGGCGCGGATCGATTCCTTGCCGGTCGGGCCGTCGAAACTCAGGCCCTGCATGGCCTTGGCCACGGTTGGCCCGTCGAAACTGCCGGTGGCAATGATGGTGTCGAGCATGACCTTGGTGCTGATGTAGTCGGCGGCCAGCGGGTAGGTGGGGTTGATGCCGTATTTGGCCTGGGTCAGCTTGACCAGTTCGCGGTTGAGCGGGGTATCGACCTGGTGCCAATACTGCGCGCCGAGGTACACGCCTTCGAGGATGTCGCTGCCCAGTTCCTGGAACTGGTCGAGCCCGGCGGACCACACCAGCAGCACTTTCATGCGCTCCTTGATGCCGAAGTTCACCGCCTGGCGCAGGGTGTTGGACGACTGGCTGCCGAAGTTGAGCAGCACCAGCACATCGGGTTTGGCGGCGATGGCGTTGGTCAGGTAGCCGGAGAATTCCTGTTCCTGCAACGAGTGATAGCTGTTACCGATGTGCTCCAGGCCGCTGTCCTTGAGCACGCTTTTCGCGCCTTCCAGCAACGCTTCGCCGAACACGTATTGCGGGGTGATGGTGTACCAGCGCTTGGCGTCCGGCAGTAGCTTGATCAGCGGCAGCATGGTTTCGCGGATCGCGCCGTAAGTGGGCACCGACCAGCGGAACGTCGCGTGGTTGCAGTCCTTGCCGGTGACTTCATCGGCGCCCACTGGGGTCATGAACACTCCGCCGACTTTGTCCACTTCCTTGGCCACCGCCAGTGCCGACGACGACAGCGTGCAACCCTGGAAGAACCGCGCGCCGTCCTGCTGGATGGCTTCCTGCACCTTGCGCACGGCCTTGCCGGCGTTGCCTTCGGTGTCGATGACCTTGTAGTTCAGTGGCCGGCCAAGTATCTCGGCGTGCTGTTGCACCGCCAGGCGCGAACCCATGTCGGCAAATTTGCCATAGCTGGCAAAGGCGCCAGACATGGACTTGAGGCCGTAAAAGGTAAAGGGCTCGGCGGCGAATGCGTGGCGCACGCTCAGCGGGAGGCTGAGGGCGGCGGCTGCGGTGAGACTGGCTTTCAATAACGTACGACGCTGCATGGGGTGACTCCCTGGTTTAGTTATTGGCAGGAGCGGCAAGGGCGATACGGTGGAGCTTGGGCCTGTGGGCAGGCTTGTTATTGGATAACGCGGGTGTTGGTTGGAATGCGGTCAAAATGTGGGAGCGGGCTTGCTCGCGAATGCGGTGGGTCAGCAATGCATCCGGTGACTGATACACCGCATTCGCGAGCAAGCCCGCTCCCACACAAGCCCGCTCCCACATGGGATTCGCAGTGTCCTTAACGATGATCGAACTCCAATAGAAAATGCGGGCTGACTTCACCTTCCAGCGCCGTCATATGGTGTTCGGCATCGCACATGTGTTCATGCATCAAGCTGCGCACCGCACTTTCATCACCGGCGCGAAAGGCGATCAGCAGTTGCTTGTGATAATCGAGGTTGGCCGCGTCGAACTGCTTGCGCTTGGGCTTGTAGGCTTTTTTCAGCACCACCAGGTCGCGCAACAGGTCGTTGAGAAACTGCGCCATAAAGCTCAGCAACGGGTTGGGGCAGGCCTTGGCCAGCAGGTTGTGGAACTCCAGTTCCGCCAGGCGCTGCTCGCGTTGGCCAGCCTCGCTGTCTTCCGGGGCGCTGCAGAATTCCACGTTGTCCTGCAAGGCCTGGTAGTCGTCTTCGCTGAGGCGCCCGAGCACCGAGACGGCCAATTCCACTTCGATCACCTTGCGCAACTGGTAGACCTGTTCACCGTCCAGATGCTGGAAGTGCAGGTAGTTGCGCAATGCGCGGCTGGCCGGCTCGGTGCCGGCCTGGTTCAAGTACGCGCCGCCACTGGGCCCGGTGCGCGTACTCACCAAACCCTCGACTTCCAGGGCCTTGAGCGCTTCGCGGGCCGAGCCTTTGGAGCACTGGAAGCTTTCCATCAGCTCGCGTTCGGTGGGCAAACGGTCGCCGGGCTTCAAGGCGTCGGTGACGATGGAGCGCTTGACCGACTCGACAATCACGTCGGACAGCTTCTGGCGTTTGCGTTTCAACGGGCGGCTTAGCATAAGTTCGATTTATCGTATTAATGCGGATTAATAGCACTTAATAACGATTGGGCCGGAGCGTCAACGCAGGGTGTCGTTTTCCGCGGGAAGAGGTCGCAAACGGATTGTTACTCCCAATCGCCCGGGTCGAGGCAGCGTGTGGACGGTGGCGGGTGTTTGCCATAGATCAGGAAGTCGCCGACCCATTGGTTGACGCAGCCGCTAGTGCTCTGCGTGGCAGGTTCCCGCAGGTGCAGTTGGTCAACCAGCGGCGCGGCTGTTTCACCGGGGGCTGCGTTGACCAGCACCATGCGCGCAACACGTTCGGGAAACAGCGTTGCGTAGCGATTACCCAGGCGGGTGGCGTCGGCGCTGCCGAGGTAATGCAGGTAGGGCTCGTCGAGTTGGGCGCGGACGAACTCCATGTCCCTTGCTGCGTGTTCGAGCCCATTCTCCTGGTTGAGGTCGCGGGGCGTGAGTTCGATGACGTCGTAGCGATTGAGCAAGGTGCGATAGGCCTGGGTGGCATAGGCGCCCCAACTGCCGGCCAAGAGGATTGCGAAGGTGCCGCTGTGATTGGCCTGGGGGCTGTTGCCGGGCTGGGCGAAGACCACGCCTTCACGGCTCAGCGGGTCACGCGCGCCAACACGGGTCAGGTACAGGCGCAGGTTGCCTTGGCGGGGCGCCGCGTAGTTGCGCGGTACGGTGACGATGCCGCACTGGGTGCGCTCCAGTACGTCGGGTTCCAGGCGTTTAAGCGGGGGGAGTTGGCAGTCCAGCTGCCAGTCGATGGCGGTGGGGGCGATCAGCGGCATGCCATGGGCAAGGCTTGCGGCCAGCCAGAGACCGGCGCACATCAGGGTTTTTACAACAGTCATCTAGAGGTCCCGGGCAGCCGTGTGATAGCGGCTTTTTTACCAAGGACCCGGGGTTGATGAATGTAGGTTGAACAGACGACAGGTGTACGAAAGCTGACTTTTGTTTATCAGATATCGGTTCGCCAACCGCCACCCAATGCCTTGTACAAGGCAATGCTGGCTTGTAGCCGAGACAACCGCAGTTGCACGTTCAAGTCCTGGGCCGCGTACAGGGTGCGCTGGGTTTCGAGGACCGTCAGCAAGTCTTCGGCGCCCGCCTGGTAGCGGCTTTCAGCGATGCCGAAGGCGGTCTGCGCCTGTTGCAGTTCTTCGGTTTGCCATTGGCGCTGCTGGTCGAGGTGAGTGATGCTGCTGAGGGCCTTTTCCACTTCGGCAAAGCCATTGATGATCGCGCCGCGATAGGTTTGCAGCAGCTCATCCTGGCGTGCGCGGGCCTTGTCACGCTCGGCGCTTAAACGGCCGTTGTTGAAGATCGGCGCCACCAGCCCGGAGGTCAGGGTGTAGAACGGGCTGCGCAGGATTTCGTTGGCCTTGTAGGCGCCGCTGCCGAGGGTGGCGCCCAAGGTCACGGTGGGCAGCATGGCGGCGCGGGCGACAGTCACGTCGGCGCTTGCTGCCGCGAGTTGCGCCTCGGCCTGGGCCAGGTCGGGGCGACGGCTGAGCAACTGGCTCGGCACGCCCGGGCCGATGCTCGGCCAGCTCAGCGTATGGAAGGTTTCGCTGCCCAGGTCCACGGCCTGCACCGGCTGGCCGAGCAGGGCGGCGAGGGTGATCTGCGACTCTTCGGCCAACTGCTGGATCAGCGGCAATTGCCGCTGTTGGCTGGCCACCAGGCTTTTCTGCTGGGCCAGTTCCAGGGCGGTGGCGGAGCCGGCGTTGTAGCGGGTCTGCACCAGGTCGAGCACGTTGCGCGCATTGGCCAGGTTGAGCACTGCGATCTGCTGGCGCTGGCGCGCGGCGAGGGTTTGCGCGTAGCGGTCGGCGACGTTGCTGAGCAGGGTCAGCTCCACCGTGGCGCGGTCGAACTCGCTGGCGCGCAGGGTGTGCACGGCGCTGTCGCGGGCGGCGGCGCGGCCGCCCCAGAAGTCCAGCTCGTAGCTGGCGGTGAGGTTGGCATCGAAGCTGTTGACGGTGTTGTTGCTTTCGGTGGCATTGAGGTCCGAATTGCCGCTGCCGCGCAGCAGCCTTTCACGGCTGGCGGTGAGGTTGAATTTCACCTCGGGCAGCAGCGGCGCGCCGGCGATTACTGCGCTGGCCTGGGCCTGGCGCACGCGGGCCATGGCGGCGGCCACGTCAAAACTGTCGCGCCGCGCCTGGTCGATCAAGCGGTTGAGTTGCGGACTGGCGAATTGCGTCCACCAACGGCTGTTGGTGGCCTGCGCCGCATCCCGTTCGGCATATTGCCAGGCGGCGGGTGCGGCGATGCCGCTGTCGGTAACGGGCGGCTGACCGGCGCAGGCGCTGAGCAACAGGCACAGGCCGGGCAGGTAAAGGGAGGATTTATTCACTGGTCAACGCCTTAACCGGATCGAGCCGGGCAGCTTTACGGGCCGGCATAAAGCCGAAGATGACACCGGTGACCAGCGCACAGCCAAACGCGCCGAGCACCGCCACCAGGGAAAACTGCACCGCCACTTCGGCCAGCACCAGCACGCCGCCCACCAGCAAGGCGAGGGCGATGCCGAACAGGCCGCCGACCACCGAAAGCATCACCGCTTCGGTGAGGAACTGGCGCAGGATGTCGCGCTGGCGTGCCCCGGTGGCCATGCGGATACCGATTTCACGGGTGCGTTCGCGCACGGTCATCAGCATGATATTCATCACACCAATGCCGCCCACCAGCAGGGAAATCGCGGCAATCGAGCCGAGCATCAGCGACAGCGTGTTCTGCGTGCGCGCCTCGGCCTGGATCATTGCGGCGTTGTTGGTCAACTGGTAATCGCGCTTGCCGTTGTGCAGCTTGAGCATCAATTGGTCGATGGCCTGTTCGGCCTCGTGGACCTTGCGCGCATCGGCGGCGGCAATCGCCACGTATTCCGGGTTGTAGGTGCCGAACAGGCGCACGCTGGCGGCGGTGTAGGGGATGGCGACGCGGTCGTCGCTGTCCTTGTTGCCGGAGCTGGAGCCCTTTTCCGCGAGCACGCCGATCACCTGGAACGGCACGTTTTCGATCAGGATGTATTGGCCGATGGGCGTTGGCACATCCTTGAACAGTTTCTCGCGGATACGATGGCCGATCACCGCGACAGTGGCGCCGGCGCGTTCATCCGCCTCGGTGAAGTAGCTGCCCTCGACCACCGGCCAGTTGAAGATGTCCGGGAAGTTGATATCGTTGCCGCCCACATACGCCAGGTAGTCGAGGTTGCCGAAGCGAATCCCGGCGTCGCTGCCGTTGACCGGCATGATGCGCTTGACCTGGGGCAACGCCGCCAGCGCCGCCACATCGTTGAGGGTGACGATGCCCAGCGGCGTGCGCGGGTTGGGCGAGGAACCGCTGAGGTAAATGATGTTGGAGCCAAACGCGCCCATCTGCGCCATGACCTGGCGCTTGCTGCCTTCGCCCACCGCCAGCATCACCACCACCGACGCCACGCCGATGATGATCCCCAGCAAGGTCAGGGCGGTGCGGAACTTGTTGATCCACATCACCCGCCAGGCGGCCTGTACCGCGTCCACCAGTTCGGCTTTCCAGGCGCCGTTGTGCTCGGCACCGTCGGCCAGGCGCTGGCGCAGGTCCACGGCTTGCAGGGCGTCGCTGTTGGCGACCGCCGGCACGTAGCTTGGATCGTCGGCCGAATCGCTGATGATCAAGCCGTCGCGGATCTCGATGATGCGGTTGGCCCGCGCCGCCACTTCGCGGTCGTGGGTGATCAGGATGACCACGTGGCCCTGGCTCGCCAGTTCGTCGAGCAGGATCATCACCTCGGCGCCGCTGTGGCTGTCGAGGGCACCGGTGGGTTCGTCGGCGAGGATGATATGGCCGCCGTTCATCAGCGCCCGGGCAATCGACACCCGTTGCTGCTGGCCTCCGGAAAGCTGGTGCGGGCGGTTGCCCGTGCGGTCGGCCAGGCCCAGGCGCGTGAGCAGGGCCTTGGCGCGGGCGTGGCGCTCAGTGGCACTGATGCCGGCATAGATGGCCGGCATTTCGACGTTTTCCTGGGCCGAACCCGACGGGATCAGGTGGTAGCCCTGGAACACAAACCCGAATGCTTCACGGCGCAGCCAGGCCAGCGCGTCGCCGTCCAGGTGGGCGACGTTTTCCCCGGCGAACAGGTAGTCGCCCGCGGTGGGGCGGTCGAGGCAGCCGAGGATATTCATCAGCGTGGATTTGCCGGAGCCGGACGCGCCGACAATCGCGACAAACTCGCCGGCGTGGATCGACAGGTCGATGCCGCGCAACACGTCGACCTGCGGGCTGTCGCCGCCGCCGTAGGATTTACGGATGTTCTTGAGTTCGATCAGGGGCGTGGTCAACTCAACCCCCGTTGCCGTCAGCCGGGCCGATCAGCAGGTGATCGCCTTCGTTCAAGCCTTGCAGCACTTCGACGCGCAGACGGTCGCTGATGCCCAGGCGCACTTCACGCTCTTCAATACGGCCGTTCTTGGCGACCACCCGGGCGATCTGCGTGTCGGTGTTGTGGCTGCCTTGCAGTGCAGCAACGGGGGCGGTGAGGGCGTCCTTGACCTGGCTGGCGACAAAAAACACCTGGGCAGTCATCTCGGCCATTAGTGTGTTGTCGGTGTTGTCTACGTCCAGCAGCACGGTGTACAGCACCACGCGGCCGGTGCCGGTCTTGCCGGCGCTGCTCGGGCTGCCGCTGCCCTGGGTTTCGTTCAAGGGTTTGGGCGGGATCGGCAGGATCTGCCGCACCGTGCTGGTCCAGCGCCGGTTGCCGCCGCTGAGGGTGGTGAAATATGCGGTCATGCCCGGTTTGACGTGGCCGATATCGGCTTCCGAGACTTCGGCCCACACGGTCATCGGCGACAGCTTGGCGATGCGCAGGATCAGTGGGGTCTGCTGCTGGTTGTTGAGGGTCTGGCCGACACGGGCGTCCACCGCGACCACGGTGCCGTCCATGGGCGCATAGATGCGCGTGTAGCCCAACTCGGCCTCGTCGCTGCGCAGGCGGGCCTGGGCTTCGAGGATCTGCGCCTGGAACATCGCGACCCGCGCCTGGGTGGCGCTCAGTTCGGCCTTGGCGGTTTGCACGTCTTCTTCGCGGGTCGCGTTGCCGGCCTCCAGGCGTTGCTGGCGCTGGTGCTTCTGGCGTGCCAGTTCGTGCAGGGCTTTTTGCTCCTGCAACTGGGCCTTGAGGTTTTCGATGGCGTAGCGGCTGGCGTCGAGCTTGGCTTTTTGCGTGGACGGGTCGATCTCCACCAGCAACTGGCCTTCCTTGACGCGGTCGCCGGCCTCGACGTGGATCTTCTGGATCTGCCCGGACGCCTGGGCGCCCACGTCCACATAGCGGCGGGGCTGCAGGGTGCCCAGGGCGGTGACGCTGTTTTCAATGTTGCCGCGGGTCACGGTGACGGTGGCGAGGGTGTCGCGGCCCGGTGGCAGCACCTGCCAGGCGGCAACGCCGAGTACGGGAATCAGGCACGCGATCACCAGCAGCGCGCGTCGGGCAGGTCGAGAGCGTTTCATGCTTGGGTTCCAGCCGGGGAATATCGGAGCGCAGTTGCGCAGAGCTGACAGTTAAACGAGGAAATTGCACGGGGATTTAGGCGGTTACACAAACGGTTACGCCTCCATTGCGTAAAAAAATCGTCCATTGATACGAGACTGCTTTAAAAGTAGATGAGAATTACTATAAATTGCACGCACTCAAACTGCCATCATCGTTTGGGACTCTTTCTTACAGCGCACAAGGATCGGATCCTGCCTCTCCAGGCGGTCGGGAGTCATGTTGGAAAACTACTATCGCGAGCTGGTGTGTTTCCTCAACGCCAAGCTGGGCAACCGTCAGGTGGCCGAAGATGTGGTGCATGACGCTTATGTGCGGGTGCTGGAGCGCTCCAGCGACACGCCGATCGAACAACCCCGCGCGTTTTTGTACCGCACCGCGCTGAACCTGGTGATCGACGGGCACCGGCGCAACGCGGCGCGCCAAAACGAACCGCTGGAAGTGCTGGACGCCGAAGAGCGCTTCTCCAGCTATTCACCCCATGCCAGCCATGACCACAGCCAGCGCCTGGCCATGGTCGAGCGCGCCCTGGCGGAATTGCCGGCGGCTTGCCGCGACAGTTTCCTGCTGCGCAAGCTCGATGGTCTGTCCCACCCGCAAATCGCTGATCGCCTGGGTATTTCCCGCAGCCTCGTGGAAAAGCACATCGTCAACGCGATGAAGCACTGCCGGGTACGGATGCGCGAGTGGGAAGCGCACTGATCGGCAATCAGTTAAATTTTATTTCACTGTCCTCGTTTCCTATCAACACACGACCTGTTGTGCAGGTCTTGAAAGGTATTCCCGCCCCACCGCCAAGGGGCTTATCCAGAGGACACTGGAATGACACAGGCAATTGCTTCGCCCGCGGTTCACGACCTGATCGGTATCGGTTTCGGCCCTTCGAACCTGGCGCTGGCCATCGCCCTCCAGGAGCGCGAAAAAGCCCAGGGCAAACTGGACGTGCTGTTTCTCGACAAACAAGCCGACTACCGCTGGCACGGCAATACCCTGGTGACCCAGAGTGAACTGCAGATTTCGTTCCTCAAGGACCTGGTAACCCTGCGCAACCCCACCAGCCCGTATTCCTTCGTCAATTACCTGAAAACCCACGACCGCCTGGTGGATTTCATCAACCTGGGCACCTTTTATCCGTGCCGCATGGAGTACAACGACTACCTGCGTTGGGTTGCCGGGCAGTTCCAGGCCCAGGCGCATTACGGCGAGGAAGTGCTGGCCATCGAGCCGATCCTGCATCAACAACAGGTTGAAGCGCTGCGCGTGATCTCCCGCGATGCGCTGGGCGAGCAGCATGTGCGCACCACCCGTTCGGTGGTGGTCAGCGCCGGTGGCACGCCGCGCATTCCCGAGGCGTTCAAGGCGCTCAAGGGCGACAGCCGCGTGTTCCACCACTCCCAATACCTGGAACGCATGGCCCAGCAGCCGTGCGTCGACGGCAAGGCGATGCGCATCGCGATCATCGGCGGTGGGCAGAGCGCGGCCGAGGCGTTTATCGACCTCAACGACAGCTTCCCGTCGGTGCAAGTCGACATGATCCTGCGCGGTTCGGCGCTCAAGCCTGCGGATGACAGCCCGTTCGTCAATGAAGTGTTCTCACCGGCCTTCACCGACCTGGTGTTCCAGCAAGTTGGCGCCGAGCGTGAGCGCCTGGTGGCCGAATACCAGAACACCAACTATTCGGTGGTGGATCTGGACCTGATCGAACGCATCTACGGCATCTTCTATCGCCAGAAGGTCTCCGGCATCGCGCGCCAGGCGTTCCGTACCATGACCGTGGTGGAGAAGGCTACGCCAGGCCCGCTGGGCATCGAACTGGTGCTGCGCAACAACGCCAACGGCGAAACCAGTGTCAGCCATTACGACGCGGTGATCCTTGCCACCGGCTACGAGCGCCAGACCCACCGCGCCTTGCTGGCGCCGCTGGAAGCCTATATGGGCGACTTCGAGGTGGCCCGCGATTACCGCATCGTCACCGACGAGCGTTGCAAGGCTGGCATCTACATCCAGGGTTTCAGCCAGGCCAGCCATGGTTTGAGCGACACCTTGCTGTCGGTGCTGCCGATTCGCGCGGATGAGATTGCGGCGTCGCTGTATGAGCATGACCGCAGCCGTGGCAAGGGCCGTTCGGTGCAGGACCTGTTGCTCGCTACTGCCAGCTGATTAATCCAGCTCAGAGCGCCCTCGCCACAGTCTTACGGGCGGCACTGGCGTGAAGCCTGGGCTACTGGTACTGTACAAAAAACCAGTATCGGTAGCCCTCCATGCAGTTGATCGAAAAACTCAGCATCCTTGCCGACGCCGCCAAGTACGACGCGTCCTGCGCCAGTAGCGGCGCGCCCAAACGCAGCTCCGAGGGCAAGGCCGGGCTGGGCTCCACCGATGGCATGGGCATTTGCCACAGCTACACGCCGGATGGGCGCTGCGTGTCGTTGCTCAAGGTGCTGCTCACCAACTTCTGCCTCTACGACTGCCAATATTGCGTCAACCGCCGCTCCAGCGACGTGCCTCGTGCACGCTTCAGCCCGGAGGAGGTGGTCAGCCTGACCCTGGATTTCTACCGGCGCAATTGCGTCAGCGGGCTGTTTCTCAGCTCTGGCATCATCCGCTCGTCCGACTACACCATGGAACAGTTGGTGCGCGTGGCCAAGCTGCTGCGTGAAGAACATGACTTTCGCGGCTATATCCACCTCAAGACCATTCCCGATGCCGACCCGGCGCTGATTGCCGAGGCCGGGCGCTATGCCGATCGCCTGAGCGTGAACATCGAGTTGCCGACCGAGGCCAGCTTGCAGACCCTGGCCCCGGAAAAGAAGATCGTGTCGATCAAGCAGGCCATGCAGACCATCTATACCGGCGAGCAGACGGTGCGCAACGAGCCACGTGCGCCGCGTTTCGCCCCGGCCGGGCAAAGCACGCAACTGATCGTGGGTGCCGACGACACCGATGACAGCACCATCCTCCACGGTGCCGAGGCGTTGTACGGCAGTTTCAAGCTGCGCCGCGTGTACTACTCGGCGTTCAGCCCCATTCCCAACAGCCCGAAAAGCGTGCCGCTCGCCGCGCCGCCGCTGATGCGCGAACACCGCTTGTACCAGGCCGACTTCCTGTTGCGCAGCTACGGCTTCAGCGCCAATGAACTGTTCGAAGGCCCCGGCCACCTGGCGTTGGACATCGACCCCAAGCTGGCCTGGGCGCTGGAACACCGCGACGTGTTCCCCCTGGACCTGAACCGCGCCGAACCGACCCTGATCGCCCGCATCCCCGGCATTGGCCTGCGCACCACCCAGCGCCTGGTGGACCTGCGCCGCGAACGCAAGATCCGTTTCGAAGACCTGGCGCGCATGCGCTGCGTGCTGGCCAAGGCCAAGCCGTTTTTCATCACCAGCGACTACCACCCGCAGCAGGCAGAGCGCACCAGCGTGCTGTTGCGCGAGCAACTGCGTGACCGCCCGCAACCGCAGCAAATGGGGTTGTGGGGATGATCAGCCTGGAATGCGACAACCTTTTCAGCACCTGGCGCGAACAGGCCCGCTGGTTGCTCAGCCATCAGGTCGATCCCAGCCAGGTGAGCTGGGGCGAGGCGGAGGTGGCGGACCTGTTTGCCACCGATGTGCCGATTCCTGAAGGGCTGGGGCCGTTCCAGACGCGGGTGCCCAAGGCGCTGCTGGAGTTGCTGGAGTCGGCAGCCTGTTACCACGGCGAGCAGCGTTGGAGCCTGTTGTATGAAGTGCTGTGGCGCGTCAGTCATGGCGACCGTACGGCGATGTTGGCGGGGGACAAGTTGGGCAGCGAGTTGCAGCGGCGAATCAAGCAGGTACACCGCGAGGCGCACCATCTGCATGCGTTTGTGCGTTTTGTTGCACTACCGGCTGAGGCCGGCCCTGAGCTGCCGGAGTATGTGGCTTGGCATGAGCCGGCCCACGATATCTTGAAGTCAGCCAGCCAGCATTTTGTCGGGCGCATGGGCCGCCATCGCTGGATGATCGCCACGCCGTTGGACGGGGTGTATTACGACGGTGAGCAACTCCTTCATCAGCGCGAATGCCCCGAGGCCTGGCGGCAGCTGGCACAGAATGTCGAGGACCCCCACAGCGAGATGTGGTTGACCTACTACAGCCACATCTTCAACCCGGCGCGGTTGAATCCCAAGGTGATGGAAGGGCACTTGCCGAGCCGGTTCTGGAAGAACCTGCCGGAGGGCAAGTTGATCCCGGGGTTGATCAGCGAGGCGCGGACGGGGAAGCAGAAGGATGGGCAGGCCAAGTTGATTGGCGCCAAGCCCGGCAAAAGAATTGCGAACCCGATCAATGTGGGAGCTGGCTTGTGTGGGAGCGGGCTTGCTCGCGAAAGCGGAGTGTCGGTCACTTGATTTTTAACTGACACTCCGCATTCGCGAGCAAGCCCGCTCCCATACAAGCCCGCTCCCACAGGGGTTATGCAGTGGTTGGCGAATTGCCTTTCAGGCCAGCTCGGTGGCGGTGTTCTTGACGACGGCCAACTCCGGGTGCGCCACCAACTTATCAATATGCAACTCGTCATTGTTCAACCAGGTCTCCGTCAGCACCCGGTAATGCTCCATGTCCCGGCAGCGCATGCGCAGGCTGTAGTCGAACGGCCCGCTGATCAGCTGGCATTCGAATACCTGCGGGCAGGCTTTGACGCAGGCTTCAAAGGCCTTTTGCGCCGAGCGCCCGCTTTGGTTGGACAAGGCCACCAGCACCAGCAGCGACAACCCCGGCGAGACCATCTGTACATCGATGATCGCCCCGTACCCACGAATCACCCCGCGTCGCTCCAGCTTGCGCACCCGCTCCAGGCAGGGCCTGGGGGTGAGGTGCACCAGCGACGAGAGCTTTTCGTAGGTGATACGCCCCTGGTGGCGCAGCACTTCGATGATGGCTTCATCGATGCGATCCAGCGCAGGGGAGGAATGGGGTCCGTTGGCCTTGGTATCCATGGGTTTCACTTCAGACGATTGGAAAGAAATTGCTGCAAGCGCTCGCTGTTGGGATGGTCAAGGATCTCGGCACCGCCTTGTTCCTCGACCCGGCCCTGGTGCAAGAACAGCACTTGGCTGGACACCTGGCGGGCAAAGCCCATCTCGTGGGTGACCATCAGCATGGTACGACCTTCCTCGGCCAACGTCTGTATGACTTTGAGGACTTCTCCTACAAGTTCTGGGTCGAGAGCGGAGGTCGGTTCATCGAACAGGATGATCTCCGGTTCCATGGCCAGGGCGCGGGCAATGGCCACGCGTTGTTGTTGACCACCGGACAGGAACGCCGGGTACTGATCGGCCACGCGGCCCGGCAGGCCGACCTTGTCCAGGTACAGGCGGGCGCGTTTTTCCGCCTCGGTGGCGCTGACGCCCAACACCCGGCGCGGGGCCATGGTGATGTTTTCCAGTACGGTCATGTGGCTCCACAGGTGGAAGTGCTGGAACACCATGGCCAGGCGTGTGCGCAGGTTTTGCAGTTGGGCCTGGTGCGGCGCGCGGGTGCCGGCGCGGCCGGGCTGCATTTCGATGCTGATGCCGTCGAGGGTGATGACCCCGGCGTCCGGCTGTTCGAGAAAGTTGATGCAGCGCAGCATCGTGCTTTTGCCCGAGCCGCTGGCGCCGATCAGGCTGATCACATCGCCGTTGCGCGCATTGACGGACACGCCCTTGAGCACTTCGTGGTCGCCGTAGCGTTTGTGGATGCCTTCGACTTGCAGCTTGACGGCGGCGGTGCTGGTTTTTGCAGCGGGTGTATCCATGGGGTATGCGGCCAGGGCCTGCGCGGACTGATTCATGGGTTAGCCTCGGGTAGGAACAAGAAAACGCATCCAGCGACGTTCGGCCAGTCGGAACAGGCCCACCAGTGCAAAGGACAGCAGCATGTACAGCAGGGCGGCGATGCCGAACGCCTGGAACGTGAGGAACGTCTCGGCATTCGCGTCGCGGGCCACCTTGAGGATGTCGGCGACGGTGGCGGTAAACGCCAGGGAGGTGGCGTGCAGCATCAGGATCATTTCATTGCTGTAGGCCGGCAATGCGCGACGCAGGGCCGCTGGCACCACGACGAACAGGTTCAGCCGCCAGCCGTGCAAGCCGTAGGCGCGGGCGGCTTCGATTTCGCCGTGGGGGATATTGCGAATCGCCCCGGCGAAGATCTCCACGGTGTACGCGCAGGTGTTCAGCACAAAGGCCAGCAGGGTGCAGTTCAGCGCATTGCGGAAAAACTGGTTGAGCAGGGCGTTGTCCTGCACCACCTCCAGGCTGTACAGCCCGGTGTAGCAAATCAGCAGTTGGATATACAGCGGCGTGCCACGGAACAGGTAGGTGTAGACCTCCACCGGCCAGCGCAACCAGAAGTGCTCGGACACCCGCGCCAGCGCCAACGGGATCGACAGGCAAAACCCAAGCACCACCGAGATGATGAACAGCCACAACGTCATGGCGACGCCGGACAAACCCGCGCCATCGCTGAACAGGTAGGCCAGGCCGTATTGCTGGAACAGTTCGATCATCGCGCCATCCCCTTGATGCCGAGGTTGTAGCGCCGTTCGAGGCGCTTGAAGATGCGGTTGGAGAGGGTGGTGATCACCAGGTACACCAGGCCCGCGAGGATCAGGAAGTACAGCGGCTCGTTGGTGGTCTTGCCGGCGTTCTGCGCGGCCTTGACCAGGTCCGACAGGCCGATGATCGATACCAGCGCGGTGGACTTGAGCAGCACCAGCCAGTTATTGCCCAGGCCCGGCAAGGCAAAGCGCATCAGTTGCGGGAACAGCACCAGGTGGAAACGCTGCCAGCGGCTCAGGCCGTAGGCGGTGGCCGCCTCCAACTGGCCGGCGGGCACGCTGAGGATTGCGCCACGGAAGTTCTCGGTGAAATACGCGCCGTAGATAAAGCCCAGGGTCACCACCCCGGCGGTGAACGGGTCGATTTCAAAGTAGTCCCAGCCGGCCATTTCGCTGAGGTCGTTGAGCCACAGTTGCAGGCTGTAGAAGATCAGCAGGATCAGCACCAGGTCCGGCACGCTGCGGATCAGCGTGGTGTACGCCGTGGCCGGCAGCCGCAGCCATTTCGCGCGGGAAAGCTTGGCGCCGGCGGCGATCAGGCCCAGGACGAGGCTCAGGGCGAGGGCGAGGAACGACAGCTTGAGCGTCATCCACGCGCCTTGGGCGAGCATGGGGCCGTAGCCCTGCAAGTTGAGGAGGTCATTCATGGAGGGAGTATCTCTGAAGGGCACAGATATCCCCCTGTGGGAGCGGGCTTGTGTGGGAGCGGGCTTGCTCGCGAATGCGGAGTGTCAGTCAATAGATGTTTGACTGATCCACCGCTTTCGCGAGCAAGCCCGCTCCCACACAAGCCCCCTCCCACAGGGTCAGTGTTGGCTTACTCGTTGTAGATGTCCTGATCGCCGAAGTATTTCTTCTGGATCTCGGCATAAGTCCCATCCGCCTGCACGGCCGCGATACCTTTGTTGATCAGCGCGCGCAGTTCCTGGTCGTTCTTGCGCAGGCCCATGGCGATGTCCAGGGGCAGGGTCGGGTCCTTGAACGCCGGGCCGGTCTTGAAGTCAGCGCCTTCAGGCTTGGACAGGAAGTTGAGCTGGGCTTCGAGCTTGTCGGTCAGGGTCGCGTCGAGGCGGCCGTTTTGCAGGTCGGCGTAGTTCTGGTCCTGGGACTGGTACGCCTTGATCTGCGCGCCGAGCTTGGCCAGGTGCGCACGGGCGTAGGCTTCTTGCAGGGAGCCTTGCAGCACGCCGACTTGCTTGCCTTTCAGCGATTCCGGGGTGTCGCCGAAGTTGGCGCTCTTGCGGGTGATCACCGAGGTCGGGCTGAGGAACAGGCGGTCGGTAAAGTCGATGATTTTTTCGCGGGCCGGAGTCACGGCCATGGACGACATGATGGCGTCGAACTTGCGCGCGCGCAGGGCCGGGATCATGCCGTCAAATTCGTTGTGCACCCAGGTGCATTTGACTTCGAGCTTGGCGCAGATGGCATTGCCCAGTTCAATGTCGAAACCTTGCAGGCTGCCGTCGGCGGCCACGGATTCGAAGGGCGGGTATTCGGGGAAGACGCCGAAGCGGATTTCTTTCCATTCCTGGGCGTGAGCGGCGGTGGCGCACAGTGGCAACAGCAACGCAGCGAAGAGTGATCGCAGTGGAGTCATGGTGTAGTCCCTATATTTTGTAATTGATGTCAGGGCAGTCAATGAGCTGTAACAAATCGTTCTTGTTGGCGGAGAGAATGCTTCAAGGTGGTGCGTTTTTTGTGTCGTTTACCCCTCGCATAAAGCGCAAATTGCGCTGTTAAATCGGGCAATGCAGCGGAATCGGCTGCAAGACCCGCTGAATCGGCTTTTCATCCCCGGAAACCTGGCCCGCCGCCGACGCAAAGCGGCAGGCCAGAGCGTTCTCAGGCGCGCTTTTTCTGCTGTGCGACAGGCTGGGCCAGGCGGGCGAACAGATCTTTCGGGTCGGCCAGGTCTGGCACCAGTTCCAGCGTGCTACCCACGTCGAGGGCCTTGGCCACATCCAGCACGTAGCGCAGGGCCGAGTAGTCTTCGATGGCGAAACCCACCGAGTCGAACAGCGTGACTTGGCGCGGGTCTTCGCGGCCGGGCCGTTGGCCGTTAATCACTTGCCACAGCTCGGTCACTGGCGAATCGTCCGGCATGTGCTGGATTTCACCTTCGATACGGCTTTGCGGCTCGTACTCGACGATCACGCGGGCGCGCTCGACGATACGT
>NZ_QAJM01000051.1:0-2759 GCF_003852405.1 Pseudomonas sp. KBW05 | reverse complement strand
GGTGACGGTGGTGACGATGTCCGCACCTTTCACTGCCTCGGCCACGCTGCTGGCCAAAATCACCTTGATCGCCGGGAACGCCTTGAGGTTGGCTGCCAGCTTGGCGGTGGCCTTGGCGTCGATGTCGAACAGGCGGATCTCATTGATGCCGAGCATGGCGTGGAAGGCCAGGGCCTGGAACTCACTCTGCGAGCCGTTGCCGATCAGCGCCATGCTGCGGCTGTTGTTGCGGGCCAGGTAACGCGCCACCAGCGCCGAGGTGGCGGCGGTGCGGATGGCGGTGGTCAGGGTCATTTCGGCCAGCAGCACCGGTTTGCCGGTGTCCACATCGCCCAGTGCACCAAAGGCCATCACGGTGAGCATTCCGGCCTGGGTGTTTTTCGGGTGGCCGTTGACGTACTTGAAGGCGTACAGCGCGGCATCGGACACCGGCATCAGCTCAATCACACCGTCCGGCGAGTGGTTGGCCAGGCGTGCGCACTTTTCGAAGTCCTGCCAGCGCAGGTAGTCGGCGCGGATGTACTCGGCCATCTCGCTGATGCAGGTTTGCAGGCCTTTTTGCGAGACCAGGTAGCTGAGGTCGTTGACGTCGATGTAACGGGTCATGGCAAGACTCCTTATTGAAATGAGGGACGGGCGGGCAGATGCACTTCTGCCAACATGCAGCGGGCACTGCCGCCGCCGATGCGTTCGATGTTGTCGATGTTCACCACCACTGGCCGTGTGTGGCGCTCCACATGGGCGCGTTGTGCCGGTTGCAGGGCGCCCCAGGCGCTGGCCGACATCACCAGCAGCGGCTGGCCGTCGCGGTCGTGGACTTCGAGCATGTTGCCGGCGAAGGCTTCCAGCTGATCGAAGTCGAGGGCGAGGATGTCTTTGCCGGTGTCGCGCAGGGAGCGTTCCAGGGTCAGGCGTTCGCCCTCGTCGGGCAGGGCTTGCAGGCACACCACCGAGAGGTCGCGGCCGACGCTCATCATCACGTTGCTGTGGTAGATCGGCGCGTGATGGCGGTCCACCGCGTGGAACACGCAGAGCTGGTAGTCGAGGCGTTCGGCGAACTGGCGCAGGGCGTCATGGTGGGTGCGCCCGGAGTGGCAGGCGTAGCTGATGCGGTGCTGGCGGTCGAGCACCATGCTGCCGGTGCCTTCGAGGAAGATGTTCTGTTGTTCCAGGTGGCTGAGGTCGATGGTGCTGTGGATCGCGAAGCGTTGTTCCAGCACTTGCAGCACGCCTTTGTTGCGCTCCAGGCGGCGGTTCTGGCCTTCCATCGGGTACAGCACCAGGCTGCCGTCGGCGTGGCTGCTCCACCAGTTGTTGGGGAAGATCGAGTCGGGGGTGTGGGGCGCCGGGGTGTCCTGCACCACCAGCACTTCCACGCCGTGCTGGCGCAGGGTGTCGACATAGCCGTCGAACTCTTCCAGCGCTTTCTGCTGCGCGCTGAGCGGGTCGAGGGGTTGGCGTTGGAAGCGGTTGTTGATGGCAGTGTCCGGGTTGAAGGCAAAGCGCGCCGGGCGAATCATCAAGACGGTGTTGGTGGTTTGCATGGGTGCACGAATCCATGAGGTTGAGCAGTGCGGCTATTTTGTGGGTTGTGCGGGGTGAATCCCGGCTGAAACGAGGGGGCGGCTCAGCCGGGAAAGCTGAAACTGGAGGTGGCGCGACCGAATCGGCTGCCGGCTCTGGAATGCGATCAAACTGTGGGAGCTGGCTTGTGTGGGAGCGGGCTTGCTCGCGAAAGCGGTGTGTCAGTCAACAGAGTCATTGGCTGACCCACCGCATTCGCGAGCAAGCCCGCTCCCACATTGGTATTGTGGCGTTTGCTAAAGCGCCGTCAGCCAGGAGGAATCATGCCTACCGCCGTTCGTCTCGCCCAACCCGCCGATGCCGAGGGCATCAGCCAGGTCATCCTGGCTGCCCTGCACAGCAGCAACGCGAAGGATTACCCAGTGGACGTGATCGCCCGGGTCGCGGGCAACTTCACCCCCGATGCGGTCATCGCCTTGCTGACGCGCCGGGTGGTGCTGGTGGCGGTGCAGGACGACGTCATCGTGGCCACGGCCGCGCTGGATGCCAACGTGGTGCGCTCGGTGTTCGTCAACCCGGCGCTGCAAGGGCAGGGCATTGGCCGGCTGCTGATGATCGAGATTGAACTGCGTGCCCGCCAGGCCGGCGTGACGGTGTTGAGCGTGCCGTCTTCACTGACGGCCGAGCCGTTCTATACCGCGCTGGGGTTTCACACGGTTCGCGACGTCTACCACGGTAATGAGCGGACCCTGGTGATGGAGAAGGCGCTGCTGTCCCGCCATCCCATCGGACCGTATCGCGACCGTCAGCACCGTGCGCAAGTGGTGGCGTTGTGGCAACAGGCCTTTGGTTATGACACGGCGCATAACTCGCCGGCCCTGGCGATTGATAAAAAGCTGGCGGTCAACGACGGGCTGTTTTTTGTCGCGACGGATAAAAAGACGGTGGTCGGCACGATCCTCGCGGGGTACGACGGGCATCGTGGCTGGCTGTATTCGGTGGCGGTACACGCCGACTATCGGCGCCATGGCTTGGGTTCTTCGCTGGTGCGTCATGCGGAACAGGCGTTGACGGGCCTGGGTTGCATGAAGATCAACTTGCAGATCACCAGTGGTAATGATGCCGTGACGGGGTTTTACGAGGCGTTGGGGTATGGCGTGGAGCCGCGGATCAGCATGGGCAAGAAGATTGTGGAAAACATTCCCTGAAAACACCGGAGATCAAATGTGGGAGCG
>NZ_QAJM01000050.1 GCF_003852405.1 Pseudomonas sp. KBW05 | reverse complement strand
GATCAAAATCGAAAACCCACATCTGTGGGATGCCGAGATGAAGGAAGAAGCGACCCAGATGATCCTGCAAGGGACCCAGCTGGAAATCGAATACGCCCGCGACACCATGCCGCGCGGCGTGTTGGGCATGAATGCAGCGATGATGGAGGACTACCTCAAGTTCATCGCCAACCGTCGCCTGTCTCAAATTGGCTTGAAGGAAGAATACCCAGGCACCACCAACCCGTTCCCGTGGATGAGCGAGATCATGGACTTGAAGAAAGAGAAAAACTTCTTCGAGACCCGTGTGATCGAGTACCAGACGGGTGGCGCGCTGAGCTGGGACTAATCAACCACACAGATCCAAAAAATGTGGGAGCGGGCTTGCTCGCGAATGCAATCTGTCAGTTGATGCTTCCGGTGACTGATACACCGCATTCGCGAGCAAGCCCGCTCCCACATTGGGTCTGCGGTGTTCTACAGACTTTGTAAGCTGCCACTTATGCCCAACCAAACCATCAAGACCCCCTGCATCGGCCTGTGCTCTACCGTCTACGGCGACCTGGTCTGCCGGGGCTGCAAGCGTTACCACCACGAAGTGATCCAGTGGAACGGCTACAACGCCGAGGAAAAACAGGCGGTGTGGCTGCGCCTGGAGCAATTGCTGGTGCAGGTGATGGCCAGCAAGCTGGAAGTGTTTGATGCGCACCTGCTGCGCCAGCAACTGGAGAACCGCAAGATCCGCTTTATGCCGCACCAGTCGCCGTATTGCTGGGCGTACCAGTTGATTGCCCGGGGGGCGCGGGTGATTTCCAGGCTGGATGCGTATGGGTTGGTGTTGCTGCCGGAGTTTCGTGAGCGGCAGTTGGCGGAGTTGCGCGATGCGATTGACCGGGAGTTTTTCCTGTTGTCCGAGGCGCATTACGAGCGGTACATCGCCCCAGGGTTTCTGAAGGAAGCATTTGGGCCGGCCCTGATCGCCACATTCTAGGCCACAGCACAAAACCCATGTGGGAGCGGGCTTGCTCGCGAAGGCGGTGTGCCAGAACACACATCTGCTGGCTGATCCACCGCCTTCGCGAGCAAGCCCGCTCCCACATTTTGATTTGCGCCTGTCAGGAGATCCAGGACGGATCACGCTCCGTCTGCAAGCCGTATTTCTCAATCGCCTGCTGCCCCATCCGCGCATCCAACGCCGTCAGCGCCGCCAGCACGATGTGATACCGATCCACCTCAAAGAAATCCCGCAACGCCGCCCGCGTATCACTGCGCCCGAACCCGTCAGTGCCGAGCACGGTGTAGCCGCAATCCAGGTACGACGCGATCATCTGCGGCACCGCCCGCACATAGTCCGACACAGCCACCACTGGTGCGCCCTTGGGCAGGCACTCCGTCACATGACTGATGCGTGCAGGGGCTTGCGGATGCAGGCGATTCCACCGCTCCACCTCGCGCGCATCACGTGCCAGTTCGCTGTAGCTGGTGACGCTGAACACTGCGCTGGTCACGTGCCAATCGTCCGCCAGCAACTGTGCCGCCGCTTGCACCTCGCGTACCAGCGTGCCGGAACCGAGCAGGCGCACCTGGGCGTCATCCGCACCTTCCAGGCGGTACATGCCCTTGATGATCGCCGCATCAACCCCTTGGGGCAGCGAGGGCTGCGGGTAGTTTTCGTTCATCAGCGTCACGTAGTAGAACTCATCCACCTCGTGCTCCAGCATCTGGCGCATGCCGTGATCGAGGATCACCGCGAATTCCCCGGCAAACGCGGGATCGTAGGCGCGGCAGTTGGGCACGGTGGCGGCCATGAGATGGCTGCTGCCGTCCTGATGCTGCAAGCCTTCGCCACCCAAGGTGGTGCGCCCTGCCGTCGCGCCGAGCAGGAAGCCACGGGCGCGCTGGTCGGCGGCAGCCCAGATCAGGTCGCCCACGCGCTGGAAACCGAACATCGAGTAATAAATGTAGAACGGCAGCATGCGCAGGCCATGCACCGAGTAGCTGGTGGCCGCAGCCACCCAGGAGCTGATGGCGCTGGCTTCACTGATGCCTTCTTCGAGGATCTGCCCATCGGTGGCTTCGCGGTAGCTGAGGATCGAGCCGATGTCTTCCGGTTCATAGCGCTGGCCGACGCTGGAATAGATACCAATCTGCTTGAACAGGTTGGCCATGCCAAAGGTGCGCGCCTCGTCGGCGACGATGGGCACGATGCGCGGGCCCAAGGCTTTGTCTTTGAGCAAGTGGGTGAGCATGCGCACAAAGGCCATGGTGGTGGACATTTCCTTGCCGTCGGCCGCCGTGGCAAACCCGCCGTAGCCTGCCACGGGCGGCACGCTGACCGTTGCGGCGTGCTGGCTACGGCTCGGCACATAGCCGCCCAGGGCGTGACGGCGCTGGTGCAGGTAGCGCATTTCCAGGCTGTCATCGGCCGGCTTGAAGAAGCTCAGGGATTCGGTCTGCTCATCACTCAGCGGCAGTTGGAAGCGATTGCGAAAGGCGATCAACGCCTCGCGATCGAGTTTCTTCTGCTGGTGCGTGGTCATCTTGCCCTGCCCGGCCTCGCCCATGCCGAAGCCCTTCTTGGTCTGGGCGAGGATCACCGTGGGCTTGCCCTTGACCCGGCGCGCCGCATGGTAGGCCGCGTGAATCTTGACCATGTCGTGGCCGCCGCGCTTGAGGCGGTCGATCTGTTCGTCGCTCATGCCCGCCACGAGTTTGGCCAGGGACTCACTCTGGCCGAAAAAGTGCTCGCGGTTGTAGGCGCCGTCCTTGGCGGCGAAGGTCTGGAACTGGCCATCCACGGTCTGCGACAAGGTGTTGACCAGCGCGCCATCGGCATCCTTGGCCAGCAAGGCGTCCCAGTCCGAACCCCAGACCAGCTTGATCACGTTCCAGCCCGCGCCGGCGAACAAGGCTTCCAGTTCGTCGATGATCCGCCCATTGCCACGCACCGGGCCGTCGAGGCGTTGCAGGTTGCAGTTGACCACCCAGGTCAGGTTGTCCAAGCCTTCGCGGGCCGCCAGGGTCAGGGCGGACATACTTTCCGGTTCGTCCATTTCACCGTCGCCAAACACGCCCCAGACGTGACGGTCAGTGGTGTCGAGCAAGTTGCGGTGTTGCAGGTAACGCATGAAACGTGCGTGGAAAATCGAGCTGATGGGGCCGATTCCCATCGAACCCGTAGGGAACTGCCAGAAGTCCGCCATCAACCAAGGATGGGGATAGCTGGACAGCCCGCGCGCGCCGGTCTTGGGGCCGCCGATTTCCTGGCGATAGTGGGCCAGGTCGTGTTCACTCAGGCGGCCTTCCAGAAAAGCCCGCGCATAGATGCCGGGGGCGGAATGGGGCTGATAGAACACCAGGTCGCCGCCAAAACGGTCGTTGCGCGCACGGAAGAAGTGATTGAAACCCACCTCGAACAAATCCGCCGCGCTGGCGTAGCTGGCGATATGCCCGCCGAGTTCGCCGTAGGCCTGGTTGGCCCGCACCACCATGGCCAGGGCGTTCCAGCGCACCAGGGAGGCCAGGCGCTCTTCGGTGGCAAGGTCGCCGGGAAACGCCGGTTGCTGCTCAACGCTGATGCTATTGATATAGGGCGTACCGTGGCGTGGTTTCCAGTCGATGTGCGGCGCGCTGCCTTCACGGGCCAGCAGGTCGAGGATCTGCCGCGCTCGCGCGGGGCCGGCGTTGGCGACCAGGGACGCGAGGGCGTCGCGCCACTCGTCCAACTCTTGTTGATCCAGAGCTGTGTGATTCACCGCGCTCGCAAAACCGTTCATGGGCACCTCCAGGCTTTTTTTCCAGTTTATGTCGGTGCCAGAGGATTTTTTGCCTGATATCAGGCGCAAAAATCTGAAGTTTGAGCATGATTCACTGGCAACTCGCCTTTCTTCAGCACGTTGTGCTCAAGCCCCCGAAACCTCGCCATTGTGTTTAAAATGCCGCCCGCTCAACGAACGACGCTAAACGATGAACCCAGACGCCCTCGCCACCCTGCACACCCACTTGCTCACCGCCCTGGCGACCCCGCCCAGCGAAACCCGGCGCCTGTTCCACGGCCGTGGGCGCTGCTGGCCGGGCCTGGAGCAACTGACGGTGGATTGGTTGCAGGGCGTGGTGCTGGTCTCGTTGTTCAAGGAGCCGGAAGCTGAACAGCTGGAAGCCCTGAAACAGTTGCTGCAAGCGCAATTGAGCGCTCACACCGTCGCCTTGCAACACCGCTACCTGCCGCAAAGCACCACCGAATGGCTGGTGGGCAACCCCGTCGATGAGCTGACCATCACCGAAGGCGGCCTGCGTTACCTGATCGATCTGGGTAAAAAACAGAACAGCGGGCTGTTCCTCGACATGCGCTACGGGCGCAACTGGGTGCGGGAGCAGGCCAAGGGTCAGCGCGTCCTCAACCTGTTCGCCTACACCTGTGGTTTCTCCGTGGCGGCCATCGAAGGCGGCGCCGACCATGTAGTCAATCTGGACATGGCCCGTGGCGCCCTCAGTCGGGGTCGCGACAACCATCGCCTGAACGGCCACGACCTGAGCCAAGTGACGTTTCTCGGCCACGACCTGTTCAAGTCCTGGGCCAAGGTCACCCACAGCGGCCCCTATGACCTGGTGATCATCGACCCGCCGTCGTTCCAGAAAGGCAGTTTCCTGCTGACCAAGGACTACCAGCGCGTGCTGCGCCGCCTGCCGGACTTGCTCACGGCGCAAGGCACGGTGCTGGCCTGCATGAACGACCCGGCCTTCGGTGAAGACTTCCTGATCGACGGTGTGACCCGCGAAGCACCGGGGCTGCGCTTTGTCGAACGTCTGGAAAACCCACCGGAATTTCCGGATATTGATGCGCAAAGTGGCTTGAAGGCGTTGGTGTTCCGTCAAGGCTGATGCCGAAACGGCCCGCGCTTGCTACGCTTAGTCTTGCACCGGGCGGTGAACCATATCCTCCCCTTCCCGGTCGATACCTGCATTCCCTGGCCAGACTCGACGGCGTCACGTTGTCGGCTGCCCCGTTTCACCTTTTGGAGAACCGCCCGTGATATCGACCCTGCATGTAGCCAGACTCAAAGCCTGGGGCGCCCACGGCTTTACCGCCACCGGTGTGGTATTGGCCTTCCTGGCCACCCTGGCGCTGCTGGAAAACTCGCCCAAGGCCTGCCTGCTGTGGCTGGGCCTGGCGTTGGTAGTCGATGGCGTCGACGGCTCCCTGGCGCGACGGGTCAACGTCAGCACCGTGCTGCCAAGCTTTGACGGCTCGGTGCTGGACCTGGTGATCGACTACCTGACCTACGTATTTATCCCAGCATTGTTTATCTATCGTTACATCGACCTGCCGGACTTTACCCACCTGTTCACCGTGTCGGTGATCCTGGTGTCGTCGCTGTTCTGCTTCTGCAACGTGAACATGAAGAGCAAGGACAACTACTTTGTCGGCTTCCCCGCCGCCTGGAACGTGGTGGCGCTGTGCGTGTACATCATCCAGCCAGATGCCTGGGTGACCTTGCTCACGGTGATCGGCCTGGCCCTGCTGACCGTGACGCCGATGAAGTTTTTGCACCCGTTCCGCGTGAAGCGCTTTATGCCGATCAATATCGCGGTGACCACTATCTGGTTGCTGTGCAGCTTTTTGATGGTGGTGGATTATCCGAACACCAACCCGTGGACGTTTGGGTTGTGGTCGGTGATGTCGGCGTATTTCCTTGGGATTTGCATCTGGCGTACGGCTTTGGAATGGCTGGATAAACGTCACGGTTGATCGCGGTTAAACATGTGGGAGCGGGCTTGCTCGCGAATGCGGTGGGTCAGTCACTAAATTTTTGACTGACCCACCGCATTCGCGAGCAAGCCCGCTCCCACATTTGGATCTGTGTACTTCTGGCAGTAAGATGGCGGCCTTCCGCATAGCGCCCTGCCAATAATAAGCCCTGCCCATGCCCTTCGAACTCAGCGTTGACTTCACCACCCTCGCCATTCTCGCCGCCGTGGCCTTCGTCGCCGGTTTTATCGACGCCATCGCCGGCGGCGGCGGGTTGCTCACCACGCCCGCCCTGCTCACCGCCGGCATGCCGCCGCATCTGGTACTGGGCACCAACAAGCTCAGCTCCACCTTTGGCTCGGCCACCGCCAGCTTCACCTTTTACCGCCGCAAGCTGTTTCACCCGCGCCAGTGGGTGCACGCCATCGTCGGCACCTTTATCGGCGCGCTGACCGGTGCGGTGGTCGCGCACTACCTGCCCGCCGAGACCCTGAACAAAATGCTCCCGGTGATCGTGTTTGGTTGCGGCCTGTATTTGCTGTTCGGTGGCACACCCAAGGCGCCGCCGGCTGCGGACGCACCGATCAAGAAGAAATGGCAATCCACCCAGGGCTTCGGCCTGGGCTTCTACGATGGCGTCGCAGGCCCCGGCACCGGCGCGTTCTGGACCGTCAGCACGATGCTGATGTACCCGGTGGACCTGGTGAAGGCCAGCGGCGTCGCGCGCAGCATGAACTTCGTCAGCAACGCAGCTGCGCTGTCGGTGTTTATCTTCAACGGCACGGTGGATTGGATCGTCGGCCTGACCATGGGCGTCTGCGTGATGGGCGGTGCGTTCTTTGGCGCACGCAGCGCGATCAGCGGCGGCGCCAAGTTCATTCGCCCGGTGTTTATCACCGTGGTGCTGGGCCTGACGGTGCGCCTAGCCTGGCAGCACTGGTTCAGCGTGGCCTAGGCGCCGCGCCAGGTAGAGGTCGATCAGGTAGCGCGCAATCGAACGTGACGCCGGCAACGGCGGCAGGTTGTGGATGTTGAACCACTGCGCGTCTTCGATCTCGTCGGCCTGGGGCACGATGTCACCACCAGCGTATTCGGCATGAAAGCCGAGCATCATCGAATGGGGAAACGGCCAGCACTGGCTGCCCATGTACTGGATATTCTGCACCTCCACCTGCACTTCCTCGCGCACTTCGCGCACCAGGCAGTCTTCGGCCGACTCACCCGGCTCGGCAAACCCCGCCAGCGTGCTGTAGACGCCAGTCACGAAGCGCGGCGAACGCGCCAGAAGGATCTCGTCGCCACGGGTCACCAGCACAATCATGCTCGGCGAGATCCGTGGGTAGCTGCGCAGGTCGCAGGCCTGGCAAAACATCGCGCGCTCCCGTGGCACCTGGACCATGGCCTGGCCGCAACTGCCACAAAAGCGGTGCTCCCGCGCCCAGGAGCCGATCTGCGCGGCGTAGCCCAGCACTTTGTACAAGGTGTGATCGCCTTGCAGCATAAAGGCGCGCAGGCCTTGCCAACTGCAACCCGGCACTTCGGCCGGCGCGTTCAGCTCCAGCAAGTACACCGGCTCACCGTCGAGGTGGCCGATGCCGTGTTCGGCAAACACCGACAGGTCCTGGCGCTTGAGCCATTCCCGAGGGAACAGCGGGCCATTGCTGTCATGCAAAAAGCCCTCGCGGCTGCGGGCGACGGCCCAGCCGCCAGGGGTGTCGTTGTCCAGCAGTGTTGTGGTAATCCAGCCTGGGGTCATATCAGTCAATCCACGAATTCGGGTTTCTGCTTGCTCATATGGGCCGCGATGGCCACGCGCAGGTCGTTGGATTGCAACATAGCCGCGTTCCAGGTGGCAACGTATTCCAGACCATCATTGACTGTATGGTCACGCATGTAGCTGATCATGGCTTTGGTGCCGGTCACGGCAATCGGCGACTTTGCGGCGATTTCATGGGCGATCTCCAGCACACCGGCCAGCAGACTCTCTTGATCGGGGTAGACGCGGTTGACCAGGCCAATGCTGCGTGCTTCTTCGGCGCCGAATTGGCGGCCGGTGTAGGCCAGTTCCCGCAGCATGCCGTCACCGACAATACGCGGCAGGCGCTGCAGGGTGCCGACGTCAGCGGCCATGCCGATGTCGATCTCCTTGATCGAGAACTGCGCGCCCTCGGCGGCGTAGCGCATGTCGCAGGCGCTGATCAGGTCGATGGCACCGCCGATGCAATAGCCCTGGATCGCCGCCAGCACCGGCTTGCGGCAGTTGTCGACAGCGTTGAACGAGGCTTGCAGCTCAAGGATCTTACGCCGCAGCAGGCGCGCATTGCGGCCGACGTCCTTGCCGAATTCATTGGCCACCGAGGCCAGCATCATCAGGTCGATGCCCGAGGAAAAATGCTTGCCGGCGCCACTCAGCACCACCGCGCGCACGGCGTCGGTGTCTTCGATCCACTGGAAAATCTCGATGATCTCGGCCCAGAACACCGCGTTCATCGCGTTGATCTTTTCCGGGCGATTGATCTGCACATGGGCAACATTGCCAGTGAGTTCGACGACGAAAGCTTGGTATTCGGACATGGCAGTGATCCCTGACTGGCGAGTGATAAGGGCCGAACTATAACAAGGGTGCGCCACGGCGCATCGGCCAAAAGCGGGACTGGGAAAACGCTGGATAAAACCCGGCGCACACGCCATCCTTCGCGCTTTAAGCCGCCCCATCAGCGGCGCTCGACGTTTAAAGGATATGCCCATGCACGCCCAACCCCTCTCCCCGGCCGAATTCGAATTTGTCGAAGACACCCTGCAAAAGTACGGCGACGACCACTCGGTGCTGAACCTCGCCGAACTGGACGGCTACTTCACCGCCCTGGTGTCGAGCCCGGCCCAGGTGGATGTGGCCGAGTGGTTCCCGGCGATCTGGGGCGGGCAGAACCCCGAGTGGGAAAGCATGGACGAGGCGCAGCGCTTCCTCGAACTGTGCGTGCGCCATATCAATACCCTGGCCGGGCAACTGGCGACCGACGCGCAGGGCTTCAAGGCACGTTTCGACGATACCGAACACCAGGGCCAAACCGTGACCCTCGCCGAAGAATGGTGCTTTGGTTATATCCGTGGCGCAGCCATCGGCAACTGGCCGCCACTGCCTGCAGTGCTGGCCGGCGAACTGGAGAAAATCTCCTGGTGTGCCGAGCAGGACAATTTCGAGTTGCCGGCCGACCTGGACGTAGCAGCGCACCAACAGCGTGTCAGCCAGATTGAACCGGCCGCGCGTGCCCTGCACGATTACTGGCTGAGCCAGCGCTAAACCTCGACAAGTACTGCTGGTTTGGCCGATTATTCGGGTCCGCCCGTCGGCCACTCCGTACCACCTTGCCTTGAATCAGGAGCCTTGTACCTTGAGTTCGCAGAAAACCGTGACCGTTACACCGCCCAATTTCCCCCTCAATGGCAAGGTCGCGCCCCCCGGCTCCAAATCCATTACCAACCGCGCCCTGTTGCTGGCCGCCCTGGCCAAGGGCACCAGCCGCCTGAGCGGCGCGTTGAAGAGCGATGACACCCGCCATATGTCGGTGGCCCTGCGCCAGATGGGCGTGACCATCGACGAGCCGGATGACACCACCTTTGTGGTCACCGGTTCCGGCAAGCTGCAACTGCCCGCCCAACCGCTGTTCCTCGGCAACGCCGGCACCGCGATGCGTTTTCTTACCGCCGCCGTCGCCACCGTTGAGGGCACCGTGGTGCTGACCGGCGACGACTATATGCAAAAGCGCCCGATCGGCCCGCTGCTGGCGACCCTGCGCGAGAACGGCATCCAGGTCGACAGCCCGACCGGTTGCCCGCCGGTGACCGTGCACGGTGTGGGTAAGGTCCAGGCCAAGCGTTTCGAGATCGACGGCGGCTTGTCCAGCCAGTACGTGTCGGCCCTGCTGATGCTTGCGGCCTGTGGCGAAGCGCCGATTGAAGTGGCACTGACCGGCAAGGACATCGGTGCCCGTGGCTACGTGGACCTGACCCTGGACTGCATGCGGGCTTTCGGTGCCCAGGTCGACACCGTCGACGACACCACCTGGCGTGTCGCCCCGACCGGCTACCGCGCCCACGACTACCTGATCGAGCCGGACGCATCCGCCGCCACCTACCTGTGGGCGGCCGAGGTGCTGACTGCTGGTCGTATCGACATCGGCGTGGCCGCGCAGGACTTCACCCAGCCGGACGCCAAGGCCCAGGCCGTGATCGCCCAGTTCCCGAACATGCAGGCCACAGTGGTTGGCTCGCAAATGCAGGACGCCATCCCGACCCTGGCCGTGCTGGCCGCGTTCAACAACACCCCGGTGCGTTTCACCGAGCTGGCCAACCTGCGGGTCAAGGAATGCGATCGTGTGCAGGCGCTGCACGACGGCTTGAATGAAATCCACCCAGGCCTGGCCACCATCGAAGGCGACGACCTGCTCGTTGCCAGCGACCCGGCGCTGGCCGGCACGTCGTGCAATGCCCTGATCGACACCCACGCCGACCACCGCATCGCCATGTGCTTTGCCCTGGCCGGCTTGAAAGTGGCGGGCATCCGCATTCAAGACCCGGACTGCGTGGCCAAGACCTATCCTGAGTACTGGAAGGCCCTGGGCAGTCTTGGGGTGCAACTCAGCTACTGAGCCGGCAGCGTCGGAATGGGGAGGCCAAGCACATGACTATTCGCCAACCCTGCCCACCCGGCGCTTGCGACTGCGACCGCGAGCAACTGCTGCAAGCCCCGGGCGCCGACGTGCGCATCCTCACCCTCACGCGCCAGGAAGAGAAGAAGCTGATCGCGCGCCTCGAAGACCTCAAGAGCCTGCAAGACCTGGAACGCATGCAACAGCTGATGTACCAACAATTGGGCATCCGCGTGCATGTGGCGCCGGGGCACACCGAGGTCAAGAGCATGCGCGGGATCCAGATCGACATCGACCCGTTTCCAGGCCTATGTCGCAAGACCCGCCAAGCGATTCCAGCAGCCATTCGCCGGGGCATGGAAAAACGCCCGGAAATTGCCTACCGCCTGCTCGACGCCCACGACCTGTTTCGCGAAGGCTGAATCAGCCCGCGACCCTCTCCTGTTGAAACAACCCCTGCCCCACTGTGTGCGCTTTGCGCAGGTGCGCCTGGGCGGTGCCGCTTTCCGACTCCAGCAACAACTCGGAGGTGAGCACCTTGGCCCCGCAGTAATCAAAGATGCCGTGGTCGATCTGCGTACGCATGGCCTTGGCATAACCGTGACGATCGAACGCGCTTTCATCCGCCGCCCCCACGGCCAACAGGTGCACGTTCAAGTGCCGCAGTTTTTTCACCACCGGCATGTCAGGGCCGTAATCAATCGCCCAACCGTTGACGAAAACACGGTCGACCCAACCTTTGAGCAAGCCCGGCAGCGACCACCAGTAGATCGGGAACGCCAATACCAGCGCGTCGGCACGGTCGATACGCGCTTGCTCGGCCAGCACGTCCGCTGGAGGCTGGGCGCGAGTGCGGTGCACGCGCTGGTCGGCGGCGCCGTAGCGCGGGTCGAAACCTTCCGCGGCGAGGTCGGCAATCTCGAAGGTGTGCCCGGCAGCGGTCAGCCCGGCAGCGGCTTGCAAGGCGATGCTGTGGGTCAGGGATTGCGGGTCGTGATGAGAGACTACGATCAAGGCGTGCATGACATTGACTCCATTTCGGTTTAGGCTGGGCTTAAGTTACCCTTGGTAAGTTACTTTTGGTATATAAGCATGTCAAGCAGTGAATCCCCTGCCCCCCGTCGTCGCCTGTCGCGCGAAGATCGCCTGCGTCAACTGTTGGACGTGGCCTGGCAACTGGTCCGCGATGAAGGCACCGACGCCCTGACCCTGGGTCGCCTGGCGGAACTCGCGGGCGTCACCAAGCCGGTGGTCTACGATCACTTCGTCACCCGCGGCGGGTTGTTGGCCGCGCTGTATGCCGATTTCGACGGGCGCCAGAACCAGGTGTTTGCCGAGGCTATCGAAGCAAGCAATGCGACGTTGGAGGACCGGGCATGGGTGATTGCCGCGTCCTATGTCGATTGCGTGCTGTTGCAGGGACGGGAAATCCCAGGGGTGATTGCAGCGTTGAGCAGCTCGCCGGAGCTGGAAACCCTCAAGCGTCAGTACGAAGCGATCTTCCTCGATAAATGCAGCGCCGCGCTGTCGCCGTTTGCGCCCGGAGGCAAGGTGTCCCGGGCTGGTTTGCGGGCGATGCTTGGGGCGGCGGAAGCCTTGTCCCAGGCGGCGGCCAGCGGTGAGCTCAGCCGTGAGGAGGCGCAGCAGGAGTTGTTGGGGATGATTCTGGGGATGGTGGGTAGGCAGTGAGGGCGTCATCGCAGGCAAGCCAGCTCCCACACTTGATCGGGTTCACACGGTCAAAATGTGGGAGCTGGCTTGCCTGCGATAGCAATAGGGCAGACACCACATCTGCCACAGAAAATTGAATCTCAGCCCCGCCCCTGCACAAACAACTGCACCTTGCGCACCCGTTGATCCAGGTGCCGGTCGCGCTGCTTCTCCGCATCCACCATCGCGCGCTTGCCGTGCTTTTGCAGCAGGTAGGTGTGAATCTGCCGCACTTCCAGCGAGCTATAGATCGCCGCCACATCCAGCACCCCCATCAGCCCGTCGGTGGCGTAGCTGCGGGTATTCATCACCACCTGGGTATCCCGCGCACCACGCACCTGGAAGCCCATGGCTTCGAAGGCCGGGACTTTTTCCACGGCGCAGTTCAATTCAGCGTGAGGATAGCGCTCAAGCACATCACCCAGCATGGCGCGCGCCACGCCCTGGCGCCGGAAACCGGCTTGCACCGCCATAAACGCGATACCACAGGCCTCGGGGTCATCCTTCACCGGCAGGCACAGCACAAAACCGATGACTTTCTCCGGGTCCAGCGTGGCGGTGGCCACAATCAACTCGACCGCAATCCCCTTCGCCCCATTCAAGGCTTCCAGGTACAGATGCACCTCAAAGCCCGTGGCGTACTGGTAGATGCTGTACAGCAGATTGCTCGGCGGCAGTGCAACGCTGCTGATGTCGGTGAGGTTGTCCACCACCATCTGCAGGATCTGGTCGCTGATGGCCGCGGGACACGGCGTGGTGTAACGGGTAAGGATGAGCATGCAAATTCCTGGGGTTTCGCGTCAAGGCTGCGGGGATTGTACCTGCTGCGGCCTGCAGACCTCACGCAAACATCCACGCAGCCAGCGATGGCCCAGGTCGGCGTCCAGGCGCGGGTGCCAGAGCATCGCCACGGTAAAGGTGGGCAACGCCAAGGGCAGCGCGAAGCTGTGCAGGCCTTCGCGTTGATGGGCGGTGTAGCGCTCGGGCACGCTGGCGATCAAGTCGGTGGCGCGGGCCAGGGCGATGGCGGTGGAGAATCCGGTGACAATCGTGCCGATCTGGCGGCTGAGGCCCTGGGCGTCCAGCGCTTCGTCGATCTGCCCACGGTCTTGCCCGCGTCGGGACACGTAGACGTGCTGGCCCTCGGCATAGCGCTGCACGCTGATGTCACCCTGGCTCAGGGGATGGCTGCTGCGCACCACGCCGATCAAGCGATCACGAAACAGCGCCTGGGTCAGCAGTTCGGGGCTGGCATTGGCGTCGACCACGCCGGTTTCCAGGTCAACGCTGCCGTCCCGTAGCCAGGCACTGTCCTTGTCAGTCTTGTTGACGAAGCGCAGTCGCACGCCAGGCGCGTCCTCAGCGATGCGTGCGAGCAAGGCCGGGCCGAAGTTTTCGACGAACTCGTCACTGGTGCGCAGGGTGAAGGTGCGCTCGACCCGGGCCATATCCAGGGTTTGCGCGGGGCGCAGCACGGCATGGGCGTCCAGCACCAGGCGGCTGACGTGTTCGCGCAGCGCCAAGGCCCGTGGCGTCGGCACCAGGCCACGGCCGGCACGCACCAGCAACGGATCACCGGTGGTTTCGCGCAAGCGCGCCAAGGCGCGGCTCATGGCCGAGGGGCTCAGGCGCAAACGCTTGGCCGCACCGGCGACGCTGCCTTCGGCGAGCAACGCATCCAGGGTGATCAGCAGGTTCAGGTCGGGCATCAGCGTTCCTTATCAGGCGTCTTGTGCAGGTATTGACTGCAATCCATGCGCCTTCCGCCATGTTAGGCGAGCCCGTAGATTTGTGACAGTAGCGATCATTCAAGGAATTCCAGATGCACACGTCCACACGCGGCGCCCTTTTCAGCCTGTCGCTGTCCATGTTGCTGGCCTCCCTCGGCACCAGCATTGCCAATGTCGGCCTGCCCAGCCTGGTACTGGCCTTTGACGCGTCGTTTCAGGCGGTGCAGTGGGTTGTACTCGCGTATTTGCTGGCAATCACCGCCGTGATTGTCAGCGCGGGCCGCTTGGGCGATCGCCTGGGGCGGCGGCGACTGTTGCTCGCCGGCTTGTTGCTGTTCGCCCTGGCCTGCGGGCTGTGTGCCATGGCGCCGTCACTGCACTGGCTGATCGCCGCGCGCGTGCTGCAAGGGCTTGGTGCGGCGATCATGATGGCGATGACCCTGGGGATGGTCGGCGACACGGTCAGCAAGGAACGTACCGGGCGTGTGATGGGCTTGCTCGGCACGCTGTCGGCCGTCGGCACCGCGATGGGGCCCAGCGTCGGTGGCGTGTTGTTGAGCCTGTGGAGTTGGCGCGCGCTGTTCCTGCTCGGCGCGCCGCTGGGGCTGCTGGCGGCCGCCCTCGCCTACCGCTACCTGCCGAATGAACCCGGGGCACGGGCGGCAGTGCCGCTCTGGTCGGCACTGGCCAGCCCTGGGCTGCGCGCCGGCCTGGGGATGAGCGCGCTGGTGTCGGCGGTGATGATGGCGACGTTTGTGGTCGGCCCGTTCTACTTGTCCCGTGGCCTGGGGCTCGCGCCTGCGTGGATGGGCCTGGTGATGGCGGTCGGGCCTTGTGTTGCAGCCGTCACCGGCGTGCCTGCCGGCCATCTCACCGACCGTCTCGGCAGCCCGCCCATGACCCTCCTCGGACTGGCCATCATGGCCGTAGGCGCGTTGGCACTGGCGCTGGCCGGCGGGCTGTTGGCCTACCTTGGCGCGTTGGTCTTGCTGACGTCGGGTTACAGCCTGTTCCAGGCCGCCAACAACACCGCGGTGATGCGTGATGTCGAAGGCCCGCGTCGGGGCACGGTGTCGGGCCTGTTGAACCTGTCGCGCAATATCGGCCTGATTTTCGGCGCCTCGGCCCTCGGTGCGGTGTTCGCCTGGGCCACGCCGGATATCATCCGCGCCACCCCGCAATCCGTGGCTTTTGGCCTGCATACCACCTTCGCGGTGGCGGTAGGCCTGATCCTGTTGGCCGGCGCGCTGCGACACAAACATTGACAAGATAAAATCGCAGCGACTATTGTCTGACAACCTGATCACCAAGGTTGTCCCATGCTTGAGCTCCAGCGTCCCGACTCGCTTGTCGTGCGGGTTGTCAGTGCGATCCGCGCAGAAATCGACTCCGGCCAATTGCCGCCGGAGTCGCGCATGCCCACCGAACAGCAACTGGCCGAGCAACTCAACGTCAGCCGCTCCGTGGTGCGCGAAGCCATTGCCCAGCTCAAGGCGGACGGCGTGATCACCGCCCGCCGGGGTCTGGGCTCGTTCATTTCGCAGACGCCCGCGGGCACGGTGTTCCGTTTCCCCCAGCCCAACGGCCGCAGCCCGGACCTGGCGCAGATGTTTGAAGTGCGCCTGTGGATCGAAACCCAAGCCGCCTCGATTGCCGCCCAGCGCCGCGATGAGGCCGACCTGCTGCGCATGAAAAGCGCCCTGCAGACCATGCAGGACAACCGCGACAACTTCGAAGCCGCCGCCCTCGCCGACGTGGAATTCCACCGCGCCATCGCGGACGCCAGCAAGAATGACTACTTCGTCGCCTTCCACGACTTCCTGCGCAGCCAATTGGCCAGCGCCCGCAAAACCGCCTGGGAAAACTCGGCGTCACGCTTTGCCACTGGCTCCGCCGATGCGACCCAGGAACACCAGGCGCTCTACCAGGCCATCGTCGACGGCGACGCCCAACGCGCCGCCGCCAGCGCCGAGGCGCATTTGCGTGCAGCGGCGCGGCGCCTGAGCCTGGAGCTTCCGGCCACCCATTGATCCTTTAAGTAGCGTGTCCTCGACACGCCATTTTTTTAACAAAAACATTAGTCTGACAACCTGATAAGCAGACCGAAATGTGCAACTTTAGGTACCCCACGCAATGATTCACGACTTTTGCATTATCGGCGGCGGCATCGTCGGCCTGGCCACCGCGATGGAGCTGCTCAAGCGCCAGCCGGGCGCCTCGCTGGTGATCCTGGAAAAAGAGGCGGTGCTGGCCAAGCACCAGACCGGCCACAACAGCGGCGTGATCCACGCCGGCATCTACTACGCACCGGGCAGCCTCAAGGCCGACCTGTGCAAGCGCGGCGCCGAGCAGACCAAGCAGTTCTGCACGGAGCACGGGATCAAGTTCGAGGTGTGCGGCAAGTTGCTGGTGGCCTCCAGCCCCCTGGAAATGCAGCGCATGGAAGCCCTGTACGCACGCTCCCAGCTCAATGGCATGAAAGTCGAGCGCCTCGACGCCGAGCAGTTGCGTCAACGTGAGCCGAACATCGTCGGCCTCGGCGGCTTGTTTCTCGACGCCACCGGTATCGTCGATTACCGCCAGGTCTGCGAAACCATGGCCCAGGTGATCCGCCGCAGCGGTGGCGAGATTTGCCTGGAGCGCACCGTCACCGCGATCCACGAAGACACCGACAAAGTCACCGTCAACACCCGTGGCGAAACCTGGCAAGCCAAGCACCTGGTGGTCTGCGCCGGTTTGCAGTCGGACCGCCTGGCGACCCTTGCCGGCATTTCCATCGACCACCAGATCATCCCGTTTCGCGGTGAGTATTTCCGCCTGCCCGCAGCGAAAAACAACATCGTCAACCACCTGATCTACCCGATTCCCGATCCAGAGCTGCCGTTTCTCGGCGTACACCTCACGCGCATGATCGACGGCAGCGTCACCGTCGGCCCGAATGCCGTACTCGGCCTGGGCCGCGAGAACTACCGCAAGTTCTCGGTGAACTGGCGCGACGTGGCGCAGTACGCGAGCTTCCCCGGCTTCTGGAAAACCATTTGGCAAAACCTCGGCTCCGGCACCACCGAGATGAAGAACTCGCTGTTCAAGTCCGGTTACCTGGAGCAGTGCCGCAAGTACTGCCCATCCCTGACCCTCGACGACCTGCTGCCTTATGAAGCGGGCATCCGCGCCCAGGCGGTGATGCGCGACGGCAGCCTGGTGCACGACTTCCTGTTCGCCCAGACCCCACGAATGCTCCACGTGTGCAACGCGCCCTCGCCGGCCGCCACCTCAGCCATGCCCATCGGCGCGATGATCGCCGACCGCCTGTTCCAGCCCGAGTAACACCCCGCAATACGCGTCCATTTGACAATAACTATAAAGACCCAGAAGGAAGTCCAGCATGTCGGCACCTGCCTCCATTCCGTCCACCGAAACACCCGAACAAACCCGCAAGCGCCTGCGCAAAGTCGCCGCCGCGACCATCTTCGGCTCGATGCTGGAGTGGTACGACTTTTACCTGTACGCCACCATGGCGGCCATTGTGTTCTCGAAGATCTTCTTCGATAACAGCGACCCGAAAACCGCCACCCTGATGGCCTTTTCCACCTTTGCCATCGGCTTTATCGCCCGCCCGTTCGGCGGCATCCTGTTCGGCTACCTCGGCGACAAGTTCGGCCGCAAGCAAGTGCTGGTGCTGACCTTCTGCCTGATGGGCGTGTGCACCACGCTGATCGGCCTGATCCCCAGCTACGCCTCGATTGGCATCTGGGCGCCGATCCTGCTGGTGTTTATTCGCATCATCCAGGGCCTGGGCGCGGGCGCCGAGCTGTCGGGGGCGGCGGTGACGTCCTACGAGCACGCGTCGGAAGGCAAGCGCGGCAGTCAAGGCGCATGGCCCGCACTGGGTTTGAACCTGGGCCTGTTGCTGTCGTCGCTCACCGTGTATGTGCTGACCATCAACGGCAACGAGTTCCTGCTGGCCGGCGGCTGGCGCATCCCGTTCGTGTGCAGCATCGTGCTGGTGGGCGTGGGCCTGTGGGTGCGCAACAGCATCCCGGAAACCCCACAGTTCAACGAGCTGAGCAAAGAAGCCGCCAAGGCCAAGGCCTCGCCGCTGAAAACCCTGTTCAAGAATGATATGAAAGGCCTGGCCGTGGTGTTCTTCGTGGCCATTGGCTACAACGCCCTGAGCTACATCTTCAAGACCTTCTCCCTGGCGTACCTGACCCAGTTCAAAGGCGTGGATGTGCACGTCACCTCGCTGTCGGTGACCATCGCCAGCCTGATCGCCATCGTCGCCGTGCCGTGCTTTGGCTGGCTGTGCGACAAATGGAGCAGCAAGACCGTGCTGATGCTCGGCGGTGTGTGCTCGCTGCTGTTCGCCTACCCGTTCCTGGCCCTGCTCAACACCGGCGAAAGCCTGATGATCTACATCGCCATCGGCGTCGGCACGGGCATCCTCGCGCCGATGATGTTTGCGCCCCAAGGCTCGTTCCTCAGCCGGCAGTTCCCGACCCAGACCCGCTCCTCCGGCTTTGGTACCGGGCGTGAAATCGGCACGGCCATCGCTGGCGGCCTGGCGCCGCTGGGCGCACTGTCGATGGTGGCAGCGTCTGCGACGCACTCCACCGATGGCGTGGTGATTATCCTGGGCATTTCGGCCCTGCTGGTGGTGGTGTTCGCCCTGTGCGACCAGGGCCGCAAACACTCGGCCTTCAAGAACTGAAGGAAAAAGATCAGACCAACGGGTGCATGGACGCACCTACATCGCGCATCATGGGCACTTTACAAGCTCAAGGGTAATGTCCATGCGCGTGCTGTCATTGATGATGGGTCTGACGACGCTGGCCGCCACTACGGTGTTCTGCGCCAGCGCGATGGCGAATGAAGAAAGTCAGTTGGTACAACAGATCAACCAATACCGCAGCCAGCTACAGCGCTGCGGCGACCAGGGTTCCCAGGAACTGCCACCGCTGACCAGCGATACGCGGCTGGTGCTGCCGGCCAATAATGTCGGCGACCTGCAACAGGCACTGGCGCGGGCGGCGTACCCGATGGTCAACGTGCAGGCCATCAGCCTGTCCGGGCCCAAGGATGCTGCATCAGCCATGAAGGCCGTGCGCGAAAGCTTCTGCCGCGTGGTGCTGGACCCGCAATTTGTCGATATCGGCGTGAGCAACAGCGGCCAGGACTGGCGCATCGTGCTCGCCCGCCCGCTGCTGTCCAGCGGCCTTGGCGACTGGCAGACCGAAGGCAAGCAGCTGCTCAACCTGGTCAACGCCGCCCGCGAACAAGCGCGCCAATGTGGCACCCAGGCCTTCAACGCCACCACCCCGTTGAGCTGGAACGACGACCTGGCCGGCGCCGCCAACAGCCACACGCGCAACATGGCCAACGGCAATTTTTTCGATCACCTGGATCACGATGGCCGCACGCCGGGCGACCGTGCGGAACTGGCCGGGTATATCGCAAAAAACATCGGCGAAAACATCGCCGCCGGCCTCGACACCCCGCGCAAGGTGGTGGACGGCTGGCTCGCCAGCCCCGGGCATTGCGCCAACCTGATGAACCCGCAGTTTCGCGAGTTGGGCGCGGCGTACGCCATGGACCCGAAGAGCGATGCAGGCATTTACTGGACAGGGTTGTTCGGCACCCAATAGACCCATTCAAATGGATAGAGCATCAAAATGCCATCTCCGCGATAATTGCGTTGAACTGCCAACGGCCATTCCGGTCTGTAGCGTGTTGCCCTGACAATTCAGGCAAAGAAAATGCGGCGGCAAACAAGGTGTTCTCCCAATGATGAATTGGCTGCAAAGCAGCAGCGACATGGCCGAACGGGTGCGCCTGCATGATTGGGCCAGCACCCCGCTGGGCCCGTTGGAGCAGTGGCCGGACGTGCTCAAGACAACCGTCGCGCTGTGCTTTGCCTCAAGCTTCCCCCAGGCCATCGTTTGGGGGTCTTCCCTGACCATGCTCTACAACGATGCGTTTATTCCGATCCTCGGTGACAAGCCCTACGCGTTGGGGCGCCCGTTCAGCGAGGTGTGGAGCGAAGCCTGGAATGACATCAGCCCGATCGCCAAGGCCGCGTTTGAAGGGCACGCGACGTATATCGAGAACTACCCGCTGCTGATCGAGCGCGGCGCCGGTACCGAGCAGGCCTATTTCACCTTTTGCTACAGCCCGATCCGCGACCCCCACGGCAGCGTGGTCGGCATGCTCGACACCGTCACCGAAACCACCGCCACCGTGTTCCTCGCGCGCCGCCTGGCGATGCTGGACGCCATCGGCAATGCGGTGGCCAACGCCACCGACGCCGAAGCCATCATGACCAGCACCACCCGCCTGCTGGCGCAGCACCTGCAGGTGTCCAATTGCGCGTATGCCGACATGGACGCCGATGAAGACGGTTTCACCATTCGCGGCAACTGGGCGGCGCCGGGCTCGCCGAGCATCGTCGGGCGCTACAGCCTGGCGTCGTTCGGCGCCTTGGCGGTGCAGCGCCTGCGTGCTGGCGAGCCCTTGGTGATCCGCGACAATCGGATGGAATTTCCCCCCGACGAGTCCGCCAGCTACCAGGCCCTCGGGGCCACGGCGACGGTGTGTTTCCCGCTCATCAAGGAAGGCCGGCTAACCGCCCTGATGGCCGCGCACCATAAATCGGCGCGGGTCTGGTCGCCCTATGACCTGGCGCTGCTGGGCGAAGTCACCGAACGTTCCTGGGCCCACATCGAGCGCGTGCGCGCCGACGCCGCCGTGCGCGAAGGGCTGGCGGCCTTCAGCGAATTGAACGCAACCCTGGAGCAGCGGGTGGAGGAGCGCACCACCGCCCTTACCCAGGCCGAAGCCGCACTGCATCAATCGCAAAAGCTCGAAGCCATCGGCCAATTGACCGGCGGCGTGGCCCACGACTTCAACAACCTGCTGACCATCATTCGTTCCTCGGTGGATTTCCTGCGCCAGCCAGGGTTGTCCGAAGAACGCCGGCAACGCTACCTGGGCGCCGTCTCCGACACCGTCGAACGCGCCAGCAAGCTCACCAGCCAACTACTCGCCTTCGCCCGCCGCCAGCCGTTGAACCCGGAAGTCTTCGACGTGTGCCAGCGCGTGACCAACATCGGCGAGATGCTTGAGAGCCTCACCGGTGCACGCATCCACGTCCAGGTCGAGTTGCCGGCACACCCGTGCCATGTGTGTGTCGATTCCAGCCAGTTTGAAACGGCGCTGATCAACATTGCCCTCAACGCCCGCGATGCCATGGACGGCCAAGGCACTTTGACCCTGCGGGTGGCCCATGTCTCGACGCTGCCGCGCATCCGGGGTGAAGCCGAAGCACAGCAGTCGTTCGTCGCGGTGTCGCTGAGCGATACGGGCGAGGGTATTCCCGGGGGCACCTTCGAGCGCATTTTCGAGCCCTTCTTCACCACCAAGGCCGTGGGCAAAGGCACCGGGCTGGGCTTGTCGCAAGTGTTCGGGTTCGCCAAGCAATCGGGCGGCAACGTTGACGTGAGCAGCACGCTGGGCCAGGGCACGCGGTTTACCCTGTACTTGCCCGCCGTGGCCGCGCAAGCGCAACAACAGCCAGGCCCGTCCCATGAGCCTGGCTTGCACCTCGACACCGCGCAGCGGCATATCCTGATCGTCGAAGACAACCTGGAAGTCGGGCGTTTTGCCAACCAGATCCTGCAAGACCTCGGCTACCGGACCACCTGGGCCACCCATGCCGAACAGGCGCTCGCGCTGGCGGGCCCCGACGCCATGGCCTTCGACGGTATTTTCTCGGATGTGGTGATGCCCGGCATGACCGGCGTGGCCATGGCCAAACTGCTGCGCCAGCGCCGCCCGGACCTGCCGGTGGTGCTCACTTCCGGCTACAGCGAAGAGCTGGCCGACAGCGGCTATGAGGGTTTTGAATTCCTGGCCAAGCCCTACTCCGCCGACCAGGTGGCACGGGTGCTGGCCAAATCCATGCAGCGCGACTGAGCGTCTACTCGGCCACGGCAACCTGGTTGCGACCCTGAGCCTTGGCGCGGTACAGCGCCTTGTCGGCGGTATTCATCAGGCTGTGCAGGTCCTGGTCAACACTGCGGATCGACGCCACGCCGAGGCTGGCGGTCAAACCGTGCACCGGCTCGGCGGCCAGCCCGGAAATCGCGCGGATCAACTGTTCGGCGATACTGCGCGCCGTTTCCAGGGAGGTATTGGGCAACAGCACGGCAAACTCTTCGCCGCCCAGCCGGCCGTACACATCCGTCTGACGAAACGAGGCGCTGATCACCCCGCCGATCTGGCGCAACACCTGATCGCCCGCCTGATGGCCGTAGGTGTCGTTGATTTCCTTGAAATGGTCCATGTCCAACATCAGCGCACACAGGGGCTGGCTGTTGTGACGGCACTGTGCGTACAACAAGTGGGCATGTTCGAAGAACGCGCGGCGATTCATCAAGCCGGTGAGTTCGTCGGTCTGGGCGGCGCGCGTGGAAATACTGTGGGCGCGTTCCATTTGCCGGGTCAGGCGAAAGGCTTTTTCCAGGGCATCGGACAGTTTGCGCGTGGCGCTGACCACAAACGTCGAAAACACCAGCACCGCCACGGCCACGCCGACTTGCATGGAAGACGGCTGGAACAGCAGCCACACCGTGCACGGCAACAACACCAGGGCCATGGACATCAGCGTCATGTAGCGATACGCCGAATAACACGACACCGCACTGACCGACATGCCCACGGTGAACAACATCACCAGCACCTGTGACACGCGGTCGTCGGTAGGCATCACGGCCAATGCGCCCGCCCCCCAGATCCCCGCAGACAACATCAGTGTCAGCCAGTAGCGACGCTCCCAGCGGTCCGGTGTACGTTCAGCATGGGGGCAGCGGAACCAGCCCATGAACAGATGAATGCGCAGCAGCGACGACGCCCCCAACGCCACCAGCCAGATCAGGATGACCTGGTGGGAAAAACGGTCCCAGCACAACCAACACAGCATGACCGCGCCGAGGAAACTGCCGAAAATGGCGGCAAATGATTGTCGAAACAGCTGGTGCAAACGGTCGGTCCGCACCTGCTCCTCAATAACGCAATCCTGGTCCTGCCCACGCTCAAGGCCATTCATGAAATCCGCCTGCTTCGACTGCCACGACAAAGGCGCCATTGTGGCACCCTGCCACCAATCTGAACAACTGAATCCAGCCAGATAGAGCCGTTGTTAGGCCCTAAACGCATGCGATATCCATCGACGCCAAATCATTGGCTGTGATTATCGGCCCGCCGTCAAAAAACCTGGGCCTCCCCGTTAACGGTTGCATCTATCCAGCGCGGCTCCATGGGGTCACTCCAAACCGAGGTCGGCGGTGTATTGCCATCGCTGATCAGGATCAGCCGGCCTTGCTGGCTCCACTCCTGCATGCGCGCCTTGAATTGGGCGGGATAGTCCGAGGCCTTGCAGGTGATACCAGCCCAAGGGTCAACAACCCAGGCATCGGCCCATTCCGGCCCGGTAAAGCCCTTGCTCTTGGAATAGCCAGGGGGGCCGCCGACAATGCCGAACGTGTGCCCTTTGACTTGCGCGATACGCGCATTGCCACCACTGGCGTTGATGGTATCAACGGCAACCTTGGCCATCTGGTCGCAGTTCCCGGCCCCGGTCTTCAGCACGATTTCGGAATAGTTTGGCGCACCTGTGCGCGTGTAGAGCCAACCTACCGTCTCGGCGGCAGAGTCTGCGCGAATCTTCTCACCGGGTTGACCGGGCACTTGTTGATTGGCGGACCTGATACCCGTGGCCTGGAACTGATCGTCAACGGCCTTCCTCCCCCCTTCAACATAGAGCCGGTTTTGATCCGCTGGCTGCAGTTGGGAAAAATCTGCCGGCTTCTTGATGGGTTCGAGTCGAATCGGTTTTGCCGCCACCACCACCTTTCCTGGGTTGGCTCCAGACGCGTAAACGCTCATCAGTACTTCGCGCTGTTTCTCGGGAGTAAGACCTTTCAATACCTTGGCAAGGTGTTCGATTTCCGCGTGGGATAGAGGATTCTCGGCCACAATTTTCTTGACCAGGCTTTCCATGTTAGGCAGGACAATCAACTGATTGTTTGGACTTTTCTGCGCAGCAAAACCGTGAAAGTCCCTGTATTGATCATGAGTTTCAATAAAATGCCGGCTGACGGGGTTCCTGCTATCCAAGCGGTAAAAGTCGAGCTTGCCTGTGGTGTTGAGCTCCGCGCAGTAATGAACGCCGGTATCGCCCTCGACCACCACGTATTGCCGGCCATTGTGGTCGACTTTTTGGCCTCTGACGATTCGTTGATCATTGCTCAAGTCGCTGATCGCATCCACTTTCACCACTACCGTGTCGTTGTTGAGCGAGCGAGGTACGCCGAAATCATCAAAACCGAAATCTGGCTCCTTGATCACTGTGCCCGATGTTTGTGGCTTGTAGGTCACAGGCCGCGAAGTCGCAATCGGCAACAGCTCTTGCTGACCCGCTTCATTGACTCGGTATAAACGATGCTCGTGTACCACCGTGCGCGGCCTGTTAGCCTGCGCAGGGCCAGGAATCAGCCGACGGTGGTCGAGGGCTTGGGCGTCCTGGAAGATGGGGGTTCCACCGGGCTCGATCTCTTTGGTGTAACAGAGGTCATTGAGGTCACGCTTGGACCTGCGTCCCCCGCTGCCACACGTCGTTGCAAACCCTTCCAACGGACCGCCATGATCAGGGCCGCCCAGTTTGCTCAGGCTGTCCGGTTTGCCAGGGTCAAACCGAAAGACATCATCACCAACGACCACATCGGTGTGATTCTTCCTGTTCAACACCCGTACCTCATCTCTGGAGATGCCCTCGGGCACTCGTAAGCTTGCGCCTTCCGGTAGGTTTCTGGAGGTCAAGGGTATTTTCGGGGTGACGTCATAACGCCCTTTTCCAGGCAGTTGTTTGAAGGGCGATGACTGCCTGAACTGCGCAATGCCTGCCTGGATATTGTGGATATCCCCTTTCAGGAACTTCAGGCCTTTCCCTCCCTTGAAGTTGAAGCCCGCCATTACCGGTTCAAGCGGGTTCAGGTTTTGTACAACAGAAACACCAAATTGCTTCATCAACGGCAAGAATTTAGGCAGCAGCGCGCGCATGCTGAGCTTGCCAAGATTGGCCAACACTCGCACCGAGCCAGCGGCCAGCTTGCCGGCCGGCCCTGCGAATGTAAAAAGACCGTCGATGACAAGACCGACAATGCCATCTTTGGTACGGCCGTTGACGAGGTCCTCGATCCCACTCCAGAAAGGGATAAAGAACTGGGCCACGCTTTTCATACGCTCCCAGAAATTCTCGTCATTTTTCTGCGCTGAGCTCTCCCTGTCAGGGTCCGACTCTGCCCACTCGCGCAATTTTTCCTCATCGACATAAAACAATTTTTCGGTAATGGACTTGGCAATGGCTCCCGAGCGTTCTGATTCCAGGGTGTTTGGCACTGCAGCGTTACCGACGCGGCCAGTGGCGGAAAAATGATCGAGCTGTTGCGGAACAACTATCGAAAAGCTCTTGGGCCGCAGGCCTCTGCCAGCCTTGTATTCGTCCCACTGTTTCTTGTACGCCGCCCTGCCGGTGCGGCTATTGCGAACAACCAGCTCTTCGGAAGGTACGCCATCATGGCTGTGTTCAATGGAAACAAAGTCTTTGTCATAACTTTTTTCAGCCGGATCGTAGGTCTCGAGGACTGGTTTCAAGTCGTCGCGTCGCCGGGCTATGCCCTTGACCGGGTTGATTTCATAGTAGCTTGTCTGCCCTTCGTGTTCCGCCTTGAGAATGAACCCCGGGCGGGTCTTGGCGGCCTTTTTCTGCTCATCTGTTTCATTTTTTGTATCGGGCTTGACCCGCAGTGCATAGACCGTGGTTGCACCCTGTTCAATCGCTACACGGTCCTGGGTCGGCAACTGCGATAACAGGCTGCGCAGTACTTTTTCATAACCCGACTTGGCCTTCGCCAAATACTGATCAAACGCAGACTTGAAACTATCTTCGTCATAAACAGGGTATTGATAGATAAGATCGGAGGGCCTGATTTTTTCGCCATTGAGGTGCCGGTACAACGCAAAGAACGGGCTTATCAACGACAAGAATTCAGTCCGGGAAGTGCCCTTTTCCATTTTCTCAAAGTAATCCTTACGCATGGGCACATCGACTGCAAGTTGCGCCGTCGCCTCTACGATACCGTTGACATGCTCATCAAAAGCCGCCACTGCCTTGGTGACTTCTGCCTGCGAATACGCCTCTTTTTGTTCAATCACGCCCTGCAAAGCAGCCCACTCCAGCGTCGCCGGAATACGGGTCGCCGCGATAAACGCCCACTGCTCGTTTGTCGTCGCCTGTTCGCTGAGCTTGCCGGGCAAGTCCACCAACTCTTGAAAGCTCATGTTTTGTGACGAGCCGGCTTCAATCGCCTCCGCCAACGCCACACCATGCTTGAAATTGACCCACACAGCGGATCCTTGATAGTGCAACTCCGCCGGGATATCGCGCACGGAAAAATCTGCCGGGAACTGTGGGCGGAAAAGATAAATGGCCAGGCTCGCGTCGGCGGAAGAGATGTTATTCGCGGCGATCAGGTGTTGCCTGAACTGTGCATCAATTTCTGCGTAGCTCTTGTTTCCATGCTCGCTGGAAGCCAGATGAAACCCTGCAACATATCCGGGTTTGCGCGATTGCACTGGGTCAAGGCTCAAGGTTATCGCTTTGATCAATAACTGGACTTTCACTGCAGAGGAGATCAGCCCCTCCAAAGAAAAGGCACCACCGCCGAGTTTTTTCAGCAGCGCTTTAACCAGTTCTTCAGCCTTGGGTGATTTTGCAATCAGCTCCAATAAAGTAGCCGGCGAGCGCTGGGCCTTTTCGAGCGCGGACGCGGAAATACCCTCCGTCAAATAACTCAGCAAAGGCTTTTTGTACTTGTCTTGTACCTCACCCACTAATGCAGATATTGAATCGTCGTTGCTGTCCCGCAACAACGCATCAGCCTTGCTTGACTCATTCCCTATGCCCAGGACAATTTCGCTGCGGGTATTTTCCAGCGCGTCAATCGCCGCTTGTACTTGCGTTGGCGTGCTGGGGTTGGCCGGGACAATGCCGTAGTACTTGAGCATATTGTCGAGCCGGTTGGTGCCCGGCTGAGTCGAGCCGTTTTGCGGAATAAGCGGTGAATCCTTGTTGAGGAACAAGCTTTTCTTCTGGGCATCTGGGGCTTCTGCCTGAGCCTGAAGCTCGCGTAAAGCGTTCAACATTTCATCCAGGTCAAGCAGCTTTCCCTGCACCTGGGTAGCTGGGGAGTCGGGGGTACGAGCGGGACCCGTCGCTGGCGCAGGGGCCAATTTGGCGACGGGGTTGGTTGCAAGATTGGAGCGTGGCGCGCTGAGTGCTGTCACAGGAGCACGCACGTTATTCGTTGGGAATGGCGTCATGGCAGAGGTTTCATCTCCGGGAGTGCTATACACAGACCGAGCGACGAAACGAGGTGTGTTGAAAGACCTACGCCCAATCGCTGACGTCCATGTGTGGACACCCCGTAGGAAATTGTTCCAACGCTATACATGACAATTTGCGTCAAGCTCCCACGGGCGTGTCGCCACTGCACGCCCGCAGGTTTTTAGAAACATCAGCCCTTCTTGGAGATGGCCGTTATTCAGGACGCAGGATCAGCACGCCAAGCGGTGGCAGATTCAGCGTCAACGACACCGGTTGCCCATGGCGCGGCTCATCCTGAGTGAACACTTCACCCCCATTGCCATAGTTCGAACCGGCATAAGTGTCGGCATCCGTGTTGATCACCTCGCTCCAACGCCCGGCAAATGGCACACCCACCGCGTACGCTTCACGGGGCACCGGGGTGAAGTTGGCCACCACCAGCACCGGTCGGCCGTCCTTGCTCCAGCGTAGCCAGGCGTAGACGCTGTTGATTGCATCGTCGCCGATCAGCCACTGGAAGCCCTGGGGCGCGTCATCCTGTTCGTGCAGCGCCGGCTCCTCGCGGTACAGGCGGTTCAAGTCGCCCACCAGTTTCTGCACGCCCTTGTGTTCGGCGTATTGCAGCAGGTACCAGTCCAGTTGCTGGTCGTGGTTCCACTCGCGCCATTGACCGAATTCGCAGCCCATAAACAGCAATTTCTTGCCGGGGTGCATCCACATGAATGCCAGGTAGGCGCGCAGGTTGGCGAACTTCTGCCAACGGTCGCCGGGCATCTTGTCGATCAGCGAGTGTTTGCCGTGCACCACTTCGTCGTGGGAGATCGGCAGGATAAAACGCTCGGACCAGGCATACACCAGGCCAAAACTCAGTTCGTTGTGATGGTGGGCGCGGTACACCGGGTCTTGCTGGATGTAATGCAACGAATCATGCATCCAGCCCATGTTCCATTTGTAGTTGAAACCCAGGCCGCCCTGTTCGGTCGGTTGGCTCACGCCGGGCCAGGCCGTGGATTCTTCGGCGATCACCAGCGCGCCGGGCGCTTCCTGCGCGACGACATCGTTCAAGTGCCGCAAAAAGTCGATGGCTTCGAGGTTTTCACGACCACCATGGCGATTGGGCACCCACTCGCCCGCCTTGCGCGAATAATCGCGGTACAGCATCGACGCCACGGCATCCACCCGCAGGCCGTCCACGTGGAAGTGCTTCAGCCAGTGCAACGCCGAAGCCAGCATAAAACCATGCACTTCGGTGCGGCCGAGGTTGTAGATCAGCGTGTCCCAATCCTGGTGAAAGCCTTCCAGCGGGTTGGCGTATTCATACAGCGCGGTGCCGTCAAATTGCGCCAAGCCATGGGTATCGGTAGGAAAATGCGCCGGCACCCAGTCGAGGATCACACCGATATCGGCCTGATGCAGGGCGTTGACGAAGTAGGCGAAATCTTCGGGCGAACCGAAGCGCGCCGTCGGCGCAAATTGTGACAGCGCCTGGTAGCCCCACGAGCCACCGAACGGGTGTTCCATGATCGGCATCAGTTCGATATGGGTGAAGCCCAGTTGCTGCACATAGGGGATCAAGCGCTCGGCCAGCTCGCGCCAGCCGTACTGGCGGGCGACTTCGCCGGCCTCGTCCAGCTCGCACTGCCAGGAGCCCACGTGCAGCTCGTAGATCGACAGTGGCGCCGTGGTCTTGTGCTTGTCGAGGCGTGATTGCATCCAGTCGTGGTCTTGCCAGTCCACCTGCAACGGCGCGGCGACTTTCGACGCGGTGTCGGGCGGCAGCTGCGTAGCCAGCGCACAGGGGTCAGCCTTAAGCGGCAAGATGCCATTGGCGCCAAGAATCTCGTACTTGTAGGCCGCGCCCGGTTGCAAGCGTGGGATAAAGATCTCCCACACGCCGGACGGATGCCGCAGGCGCATCGGATGACGCCGGCCGTCCCAGATATTGAAGTCCCCCACCACCGACACCCGCCGCGCATTCGGCGCCCACACGGCAAAGCGCACGCCTTGCACACCATCCACCGTGGTGACTTGCGCGCCGAGGCAACTGCTGAGGTCACGGTGGTTGCCTTCGGCAAACAGGTACAGGTCCATTTCCCCCAGCAACAATTGGCTGAAGCTGTAGGGATCTTCGGTGATCTGCTCGCCACCGGCCCACTGGATCTTCAGCAGATACGCCTGGCGCGTGGTGAAGTGCCCGACAAACAAGCCCGGCACCTGGGTCGCGTCCAGGCTGCCGAGCGGCTCGCCGTTGTCGCGTGCCAGCACCTGGACACTCAGTGCCTCCGGCAAGAAGGCGCGGATAAACTGGCCGCCCTGTTCGTCATCGTGGGGCCCGAGAATCGAGAACGGGTCCGGGTGCTCGGCGCGCACCAGCAATTCGATGTCGTTGGACGCCGGCAATGCAGTCAACTTGGGCTGCAGCGGTTCTTTATGTGTAAAGCTCATGACGTCTCCCCACCGCGTGCAGTTTTCGATATTGGTTCAAGCCCGCTCAACAAACGGTGCAGCCCTTGCAGGGGCACCGGTAGCCAGCTGGGACGGTTTTCCGCTTCGTAGGCCACTTCGTACGCGGCCTTCTCCAGACTGAACAACGTCAGCGCGGCGTCCTGGCCATTGGCTTCCTGCCAGTCATGCGCCAGTGTAGACGTAGCTGCCTGATAAGCCTGGATAAATGCCTGACGTGCGTCATTCAGGTAACGATCAGTCACGCGCTGGCGCGCCAGCTCGGCTTCGGGCGAATGGTCCAGCCCTTGCCCATTCAAGGCCAGCGCCGCCGCGTAATCAAACGAGCGCAGCACGCCACTCACATCTTTATACGGGCTGTGCTTGCCGCGTCGTTCATTCAGCGGCCGCGCCGGTTCGCCTTCAAAGTCGATCAAGTAGGCATCGCCCTTCACCACCAAGACCTGGCCCAAATGCAAATCACCGTGGACGCGTATGCGCAGCCCGCCGACCGTGGCTTTCGCCAGGGCCTGTACATGCCTGGCGATGGCTTTTTCCTGCGCCAGCATCTCAGTGACCCGCAGCTGGTCCGCAGGGTTCAACTGGGTTTGGTGATGACTGAGCAATTGCAGGGCGCGGTCGATCTGCGCGCCGATATCCTTGGCCCACGCCTGGGTGTCTTTGACCCGAGTGACTTCAGGCTTGAAGTCAGGATCAGCCGTGTCCGCGCCCAATACCCCATGCATTTCGCCCAGGCGCTGGCCCAGCAACCCGGCGAAATCCTTCAGCTCGCCGAGGGCGTTGTAGTGCTGTTCCTGCTCGGAGATGGCCCCGGCCAGTTCATCACGGATCGCCCGTTCCAGGCTGTTCTGGGTCCATGCCCACGCGTCGCCCTGATTGCTCAGGTAACCCTGGGCGATCATCAGCAGGTTGTCCTGCCCTGCCCCGTCCCGACGAATCACGGCACCCAACAGCGGCGAAATATTCGGGTAACCGGCGGCGGTCAGGTAGGCGCTCATTTCCAGTTCCGGATGCACCCCACTGGCGACCTTGCGGATCAGCTTGAGCACCAGGCTTTCGCCCACCACCACCGAGCTGTTGGACTGCTCGGCCGACAGGTAGCGCACCGGCGCGTCGTCCGTCAGTTGCAACTTGGCCAGGTGGGGCGTGGCGTCAAACCGCAGCTCGCCTTCGCTGGAAGGCAGCCGCGTGCCGGCCTGCAAGCCCTGGATCACTGCGCGAATAAAAGGCTCAAGGCTGAATGCATCGGTCACCAGCCCCACCTGGTGCGCGCGCCGCACACGGGCCAGGGCCAGTTGCTGGGGCAAGGCGCTGGTGAGCTGGTCTTCCGCGAGGAAGCCGAACGGCAGCTGGTAACGGCTGACCTGGCCGGCGCTGGTCACATCGATTTCGCTGAGCAATACCGGGTGCTGCGGGTCACCGAAGCGCACACCGTAGGCGATATGCACGCTGTCGATGGCGACATCCTTGGCCGCGAACCAGCGCCGTTTGGGCAGCCAGGCAGGCAGCGCGGCCTTTTCCAGCGTCGCGCGGCAGGGTTGCTCGAGCAGTTCTTCCAGGCGTTTTTTCAGCACCAGGGTGGTGAAATCCGGGATGCTCTGCGCCGGTTCGACATGCCAGCTGGGCATCTGGTTTTCCGCCGCCAGCACAAACCAGTAGAACCCGTAGGGCGCCAGGGTCAGCAGGAAATGCAACTGGCCGATGGGCGGAAAGGCGTTACCACCCAGCATCTCCACGGGCACCATCCCCGCGTACGCCGACAGGTCCAGCTCGGCCGCCTGGGCGCTGCGCGACACGTTGGCCACACACAGAATGATTTCCGTGCGGCCGTCCTCGCCAGTGAATTCACGGGTGTAGGCCAGGATGCGGCGGTTGGCCGGCGAGAGCATATTCAAGCGCCCCCGGCCAAACGCTTTGGATTGTTTGCGCACCGCCAGCATGCGCCGGGTCCAGTTCAGCAAGGAATGGGGGTCCTGGGCCTGGGTCTCGACGTTCACCGACTGATAGCCGTACTGCGGGTCCATGATCGGCGGCAGCACCAGGCTCGCCGGGTCGGCGCGGGAGAAGCCGCCGTTGCGGTCGATGGACCACTGCATCGGCGTGCGCACGCCGTCGCGGTCACCGAGGTAGATGTTGTCGCCCATGCCGATTTCATCGCCGTAATACAGGGTTGGCGTACCGGGCATCGACAGCAGCAGGCTGTTGAGCAGTTCGATGCGCCGGCGGTCACGCTCCATCAGGGGCGCGAGGCGGCGGCGAATGCCGAGGTTGATGCGTGCGCGGCGGTCGGCGGCATAGTAGTTCCACAGGTAGTCGCGCTCTTTGTCGGTGACCATTTCCAGGGTCAATTCATCGTGGTTGCGCAGGAAGATCGCCCATTGGCAATTGGCCGGGATCTCCGGGGTCTGGCGCAGAATGTCAGTGATGGGGAAACGATCTTCCTGGGCCAGCGCCATGTACATGCGCGGCATCAGCGGGAAGTGGAAGGCCATGTGGCATTCGTCGCCGTCATCACCCTTTGCGTCGCCGAAGTAGAGTTGCGTGTCTTCGGGCCATTGGTTGGCCTCCGCCAGCAACATACGGTCGGGATAGTGGGCATCGATTTCGGCGCGGATCTGTTTAAGCACGTCGTGGGTTTGCGGCAGGTTTTCGTTGTTCGTGCCGTCGCGTTCGATCAGGTACGGGATGGCATCCAGGCGCAGGCCGTCGATGCCCATGTCGAGCCAATAGCGCATCACCGACAGCACGGCCTTCATCACTTGCGGGTTGTCGAAGTTGAGGTCTGGCTGGTGGGAATAGAAGCGATGCCAGAAGTACTGGCCGGCCACCGGGTCCCAGGTCCAGTTGGACTTCTCGGTGTCGAGGAAAATGATGCGGGTGCCGGCGTACTTCTGGTCGTCATCGGACCACACGTAGAAGTCCCGCGCCGCCGAACCGGGCTTGGCCTTGCGGGCACGCTGGAACCACGGGTGCTGGTCGCTGGTATGGTTGATCACCAGTTCGGTGATGACCCGCAGCCCGCGCTTGTGGGCCTCGGCAATAAAGCGCTTGGCGTCGGCCAGGGTCCCGTAGTCGCTGTGGACGCCGCGGTATTCGGCAATGTCGTAGCCATCATCGCGCCGTGGCGAGGGGTAGAACGGCAACAGCCACAGGGTGTTTACACCGAGGTCGGCGATGTAGTCGAGCTTGGCGATCAGCCCGGGAAAGTCGCCGATACCGTCGTTGTTGGCATCGAAAAAGGATTTGACGTGAACCTGGTAGATCACCGCGTCCTTGTACCAGAGCGGGTCCTGGGTGAAGGGGGATGGGGTGGGTTTCTTCGCCATTGGAAACTCCTGGAAATACGTTCAAAACCACCTGAAGAAACTCGGTCCATGTGGGAGCTGGCTTGCCTGCGATAGCGGTCCATCAGCCAATACAGTTGGCACTGATAAACCGCTATCGCAGCGATGCGGCGGCCCGACAAGCCAGCTCCCACATTTTTTGATCTCCACAGGGTTTAAGAGAGGGTGATACGCCAGATCCCGAACGGCATCTGCGGCTCCAGCCGCATCCACTGGGTCTTGCCATACCAGGTCCAGCGATGGCCATTCATCAAGTCTTCACCCTGGGTCTGCGCATCGTCCGGCAAGCCCAATTCCCACAACGGCAATTCAAAATTCGCTTCCTGGGCGTTGTAGGGGTCGAGGTTCACCGCGATCAGGATAAAGTTGCTGCCGTCCTCACTGCGCTTGCCGAAATAGAGGATGTTGTCGTTCCAGGCGTTGTACAGCTTCAAGCCCAAGTGCGTCTGCAGCGCCGGGTTTTGCCGGCGGATGCGGTTGAGTTGGGCAATCTCGGCGATGATGTTGCCCGGCGCGGTGAAGTCTCTGACACGGATCTCGTACTTCTCTGAATCCAGGTATTCCTCTTTGCCCGGCACCGGCGCGGCTTCGCACAGCTCATAACCCGAATACATACCCCACAGGCCCGAGCCCATGGTGGCCAGCGCGGCGCGGATCAAAAAGCCCGGACGGCCGGATTGGTGCAGGAACCCCGGATTGATATCCGGCGTGTTGACGAAAAAGTTTGGCCGGAAACATTCGCGCCACGGCGATTCATTCAGTTGGGTGAAGTACTCGCTCAGCTCGGCCTTGGTGTTGCGCCAGGTGAAATAGGTGTAGCTCTGGGTGTAACCGACCTTGCCCAGGCGCGCCATCATCGCCGGCGTAGTAAAGGCTTCGGCGAGGAAGATCACCTCCGGGTGCTGGGCCCGCACATCGCTGATCAACCACTGCCAGAACGGCAGCGGCTTGGTGTGGGGGTTGTCGACACGAAAGGTCTTCACGCCCTCGTCGACCCAGCCCAGCACGATGTCGCGCAACTCGATCCACAGGCTGGGAATGGCATCCGCCGCATAGAAATCAACGTTGACGATGTCCTGGTATTTTTTCGGCGGGTTTTCCGCGTACTTGATCGTGCCGTCCGGGCGCCAGTTGAACCAGCCGGGGTGCTGCTTGAGCCACGGATGGTCCTGGGAGCACTGGATGGCGAAGTCCAGGGCGATTTCCAGGCCGTGCTCGGCGGCGGCCTTGACCAGGCGACGGAAGTCATCGCGGCTGCCCAATTGCGGATGGATCGCCTCGTGCCCGCCCTCCTCGCTGCCGATGGCGTAGGGGCTGCCCGGATCATCGGGGCCGGCGGTCAGGGCGTTGTTGCGCCCCTTGCGATGGCTGCGGCCGATGGGATGGATCGGCGGGAAGTACAGCACGTCGAAGCCCATGTCATGGATCATCGACAGCCGCGAATGCACGTCATTGAACGTACCGTGGCGCGCCGGATCGTCGGTGATCGAACGGGGAAACAGTTCGTACCAGCTGGCAAATTGCGCGGCCTGGCGCTCGACATCGATCGGGTACACGGTGCTGATGCTCAAATAAGCACGGTGATCGGCCTGGGTCATCTGGTGCGCACTGTCTTCGTGCAGGAACCGCGCGACCTGCTCGGTTTCCAGCAGGCCGGAGAGTTCGTGGTGCAGCAACATCAGGCGGTCGCGCAGTTCGTTGTCGCTGCGCTCGGCGGCTTGCAGCACCAGGCTGCGGCCTTCCTGCAATTCAAGGCTGACCGGCACGCCGGCTTCGTGTTTCTTGCGCAATTCGTAGCAGAAGCTGGCAAACGTATCAATCCAGGCCTCAATGCAATATTCATGGGGGCCTTCGCTGGTGACGGTAAACGTGCCCTCCCAGCCATTGTTGCCCACATCGCTCATCACCACGCTGTGCCAGCTTTCGTCCTGCAGCGACCGCCAGCGGATCAGCACCGCGAGCTGGTCATGGCCGTCAGCGAACACCTTGCTGGTGACGTTGACCCGTTGGCCAACCACGGCCTTGACGGCAAATTCGCCGCCGTCGATCACCGGCATGGTGCTTTCGATTGCGATCCTGGGCAGTAACAGTGCCTGGGACAGCGCTAATGCAGTTGCATTGGGAACCAGTGTTTCAGCAGTCATCGAGCATCTTCCCCTTACGCCCAGTGGACGCTCTTTGCTTGATCCGGGTTCTGCGACGCCAGCGCTCTCCCTGAGCGCAACCGTCATAGGTCCGAGCCTGTGCCTGCGCGAAAAGTTCATGTGGATGTGCCGCCGCCGGGCAGGGAATCAATCCACCCAGGCCGCTGTCCACCGATAGAGCAAAGCACAAAGGAGGCCACACCGATGAATATCCCGATCCCGGCTGAAACCCCGGACCCGAATATCGACAACCCGACCTTGCCGCCCAGCGCGCCGGAGCCGATCCCAGAGAAAGAACCACCGGAAAATCAGCCGCCACCGATGGAAGAGCCGCCGAGCACGATGCCGCCGGTTATTGCTAGCCCTTCTCGAAACGCTTGACGATTTTCGGCATCACGCTGAACACTGCCAACGCCAACAGCGTACTCAGCACCGCTGTCGATTCCCGGCCCAAACCGGCCGAGACGCCAATCGCAGCGGTCATCCACAGGCCAGCAGCCGTAGTCAGTCCCCTGACGTGACCCTCTTCATCATCCTTGCCCTTGATAATCGTGCCGGCGCCGAGAAAGCCGACCCCTGCGATAACGCCCTGCACCACCCGGCTCATGGCGTCCGCCTGATCGCCGGACATCTGCGGCACCATCACAAACAAAGCCGCACCCAGCGCCACCAGCATATGGGTGCGCATCCCGGCGGCCTTGCCCTTGCTTTCGCGTTCGAAACCGAGAATGCCACCGAGCACGGCGGCGATCAGCAGGCGCACGGTGATCTGGGTCAGTTGCTTCGCATCCCCGATATCGGCGAACTCCGCTTGCAAGGTTTGCCACACTTGATGCCACCAGGCGTCCATGGAACCTTTCCTTTATGGGGGTTGGTAAAGGATGGACAGCAGCGACCGCCAGTCAGTTGCCTGGAACGCTTGGTGATGCGCTGAACCCTAACGTTCACCAGCCTTTGAGAAGGAGATCGCCATGCCAGTGCGTATTGAAAACCAGACGTGCTATTTCACGCTCAATGATGACGGCCAGGAACAAGGCCTGCTTGCCAGCGCCGTGACAGTCAGTACGGACATCCCCAAGGCCATGTCCTACGTGGAACTGGAGGCGGGCCGGGTGTACATCACCGAGCAGGAAGCCGACGCCTTGACCGTTGCCGGCGCAACCGATGGCCGTCAGCACAAGAAGGTCACCGAGCCTGGTTCGGCCATTTGATTGATCTGTATCAGCACGCCATCAACCAAGCTGCACCCCAGGCCCCACGGGGTGCAGCAGATTGACGCAGGCTCGCGTATATAGCGCATCTGATCCGCTTTTTATCGCAATACCTGAGTCTGTTCTGCAAACAGTCTCACGCGCATAGTTCATTGGCCTGATGGAGGCTGATGAGCGAACGACCATGAGCGAAAGAATCCCCGTCCGAACCGTGGAAACCTTTGAGCCGATCCCCCCAAAGAAGGTGAAGGCCAAATCCAGCGACAACCTGATACACACCCGTAGTTTCACCGGCCTATTCCGCACCTTGCGCTTGAGCGGTGCAGGTTTTCTGTTCCTGGCCTTTTTCGGCACTGTGTGGCTGAACTGGGGCGGTCGCCAAGCCGTGCTGTGGGACTTGGCGGAAAGTAAATTCCATATCTTTGGTGCGACGTTCTGGCCGCAGGATTTCATCCTGCTCTCCGCGCTGCTGATCATCTGCGCCTTCGGCCTGTTTGCGATCACCGTCTTTGCCGGCCGCGTGTGGTGTGGCTACACCTGCCCACAGAGCTCGTTCACCTGGCTGTTCATGTGGTGCGAAAAAGTCACCGAAGGCGAGCGCAACCAGCGCATCAAGCTACAAGCCGCGCCGTGGAGCCCGAACAAACTGGCGCGGCGCGCGGCCAAGCACACGTTATGGCTGGGCATCAGCGTACTGACGGGCCTGACATTTGTTGGCTATTTCACGCCGATCCGCCCGCTGGCCGCCGAGTTGCTGACCTGGCAAATGGGCGGTGTGAGCCTGTTCTGGGTGCTGTTTTTCACCGGTGCCACCTACATCAATGCCGGCTGGCTGCGTGAAGCGGTGTGCATGCACATGTGCCCGTATGCACGGTTCCAGAGCGTGATGTTCGACAAGGACACCCTGACCATTTCCTACGACGCCGCCCGTGGCGAACACCGCGGCCCCCGCAAACGGGAGGTTAAACCCACCGACGTCGGCCTGGGCGACTGCATCGACTGCCACCTGTGCGTGCAGGTCTGCCCTACCGGCATCGACATCCGCGATGGCCTGCAAATGGAGTGCATCGGCTGCGCAGCGTGTATCGACGCCTGCGACTCGATCATGGACAAGATGGGCTACGCCCGTGGCCTGGTCAGCTATACCAGCGAACATCAACTGCAAGGTGGCAAGACCCATCTGCTACGGCCACGCCTGATCGGCTACAGTGCCGTGCTGCTGGTGATGATTGCAGCACTGGTGGTGGCCTTGGTGCAGCGGCCGATGGTGTCGCTGGATGTGACCAAGGACCGCGGCATGTTCCGCGAGAACGCCCAGGGCTTGATCGAAAACATCTATAGCCTCAAGGTCATCAACAAGACCCAGCAGCGCCAGGACTACCGCGTCGAACTGGTGGACGCCGAGGGTTTCCAGCTGCAAGGCAAGACCGAGATCAGCCTGGCGCCGGGAGAAATCAGTGATGTGCCGGTGTCAGTGGCGTTGCTGGCGGATAAACCGGCCAGCAGCTCGCAGACCTTGCGTTTCAAGGTTACCGATGTGGATGAACCGTGGGTTTACAGTGCCGCAGACAGCCGCTTCGTGGCGCCAATGAACCGCTGATACCTATCTGAATAGGTGGAGATCCAAATGTGGGAGCGGGCTTGCTCGCGAAGGCGGTAGGTCAGTACCGGATGAGTTGGCTGACCTACCGCATTCGCGAGCAAGCCCGCTCCCACACAAGCCCGCTCCCACAATGTGTTCTGTGTACATTTTGAAGAATTTGTTTAAGGCCCACATGAAACGCTACGAAAAATTCGCCGACGACATTGCAGAACTGATCCGCTCCGGTGTCCTGGGCCCCGGCCAGCGCGTGCCGTCGGTGCGTTATGCCAGCCAGACCTACGGCGTCAGCCCGTCCACGGTATTCCAGGCCTACTACCTGCTGGAGCGCCGCGGCCTGATCCGTGCGCGGCCGCGCTCGGGCTACTTCGTCAACACCCATGCGCCCAGCCCGTTTTCCGAACCGGTAGTGAGCGAACAGGTGCACGAGTCCACCGAAGTCGATGTCAGCGAGTTGGTGTTCTCCGTCCTCGACTCAATCAAAGACCCCAACACCGTGCCTTTCGGCTCGGCATTCCCCAGCCCGATGCTGTTCCCGCTGCCCCGCCTGGCCCGCTCCCTGGCCAGCGCCAGTCGCGAGATGGACCCGCGCCTGGTGGTCACCGACATGTCGCCGGGCAACCCGCAACTGCGCCGGCAAATTGCCCTGCGTTACATGGTCGGCGGCCTGATGCTGCCCATGGAGGAGCTGCTGATCACCAACGGTGCCCTCGAAGCGCTGAACCTGTGCCTGCAAGCCGTCACCGAGCCGGGCGACCTGGTGGCCATCGAGGCTCCGGCGTTCTATGCCTGCCTGCAAGTGCTGGAGCGCTTGAAGCTCAAGGCCGTGGAAATCCCCGTACACCCACGCGACGGCATCGACCTGGGCGCCCTTGCGCAAAGCCTGGAGCGTTACCCGATCAAGGCCTGCTGGACCATGACCAGTTTCCAGAACCCCATGGGCGCCACCCTGCCGGAAGCCAAGAAACAGGCGTTGGTGGAACTGTTGCGCAGCCATCAGGTGCCCCTGATCGAGGACGACGTGTACGCCGAGTTGTATTACGGCCAACACCCACCCAAACCCGCCAAGGCCTTCGACACCGAGGGCCTGGTGCTGCATTGCGGCTCCTTCGCCAAAAGCCTCGCGCCGGGTTACCGCGTGGGCTGGGTGGCGGCCGGGCGCTATGCGCAGAAGGTCGAACGCTTGAAGTTGATGACCTCACTGTGCCCGTCAATGCCCGCCCAGGCGGCGATTGCCGATTACCTGCAACACGGTGGTTACGACCGCCACCTGCGTAAGCTGCGTTACGCACTGGAAGAACAACAAAGCGCCATGCTCGCCGCCATTGCCCGCTACTTCCCGGCACAGACACGGGTCAGCCAGCCCGCTGGCGGCTACTTCCTGTGGCTGGAACTGCCAGAGCAGACCGATTCGTTGAAGCTGTTCCAGATGGCCCTGGCCCAAGGCATCAGCATCGCGCCGGGGCCGATCTTCTCGGCCACCCAGCGTTTCAGGAACTGCATTCGCTTGAACTATGGCAGCCCGTGGACAGAAGCGTCGGAGAAGGCGATGGAGACGTTGGGGCGGATTGTGCGGTCGTTCTGAATAACTGGTTCGCCCCCTCTGGCCCCTTCGCGAGCAAGCCCGCTCCCACATTTGAAGGTATTCACAGTTCAAAATGTGGGAGCGGGCTTGCTCGCGAAGGCGTCAGCGCAGTCAATACAAAATCAGCGACCGCCCCCCAAATCCAAGAACGTCCCGGTGGTGTAGGAAGCCTTATCCGACAACAACCAGATAATCGCCTCCGCCACCTCATCCGGGCGCCCACCACGGGCCATCGGTATACCCGATTCCAATTTACTCACCCGGTCCGGGTCGCCGCTCAGGGCGTGGAAGTCCGTAAAGATATAACCAGGGCGCACCGCGTTCACGCGAATACCTTCACCCGCCACTTCCTTGGACAGGCCAATGGTGAAGGTGTCCAGCGCACCCTTGGATGCTGCGTAATCCACGTACTCACCCGGCGAACCCAGGCGCGCCGCCACCGACGACACGTTGACGATGCTGCCGCCCTGCCCGCCATGTTTGGGCGACATGCGCAGCACCGCGTGCTTGGCGCACAGGATCGGCCCCAATACATTGGTTTTCATGATCTTGAGAATACGGAACTCGGACATCTCATCAACCCGCGACTTGTGCCCCACGGTGCCGGCGTTGTTGACCAGCGCCGTGACCCGCCCCAACTCGGCATCGACACGATTGAACAGCGCGATCACTTCATCTTCGATGCTGACATCGGCCCGCACTGCGATGGCCTGCGCGCCCAGCGCGCGGACCTGCTCCAGCACACGGTGGGCAGCGGCCTCGTCGGACTGGAAGTTGATGCAGATACGATAGCCCTGGCGCGCAGCCAGCAAGGCCGTCTCGGCGCCGATCCCGCGGCTGCCTCCGGTGATGATGACGACTTTGTCCATGGGTGGGGTCTCCTGATCCAACCGGGTGTTTAGGGTTGGATCCAAGAATACCCGTCAGCCCAGGCTTTTGTCAGGCGCCGCGAGTTCTTCGGCGCGCTGGATGTCGGCCATGAAACGCTCCGCCGGCAGCGGGTGGCCGAGCAAGTAGCCCTGTAGGGAATTGCAGCCCAGGCGTGTGAGGAAATTCTGCTGCACATCGGTCTCCACCCCTTCGGCAACGATACGCAAGCCCAGAGCGTGGCCCAGGGCGACGATGGCCGAGACGATGGCCGCGTCATCGCCGTCGTGTTCCAGGTCACGCACGAAACCACGGTCGATCTTCAACTCATTGGCCGGCAGGCGCTTGAGGTACATCAGGCTGGAATAACCGGTGCCGAAGTCATCGATGGACAGATCGACGCCCATGTCCGACAGCTGCTGCAACACCGTCATGCTCGCATCGGCATCGCTCATGGCCGTGGTTTCGGTGATTTCCAGGGTCAGGCTGTTGGCCGGCAATTGGTGACGGTCCAGGGCCGTGGCCACGCTCTTGACCAGCCCGGCGTGACAGAACTGCAACGCCGACAGGTTCACGGCGATGCGCCAGTCTTCATAGCCCTGGGCATACCACAGGCGCATCTGGCGACAGGCTTCGTTGAGCACCCACTCGCCGATCGGAATGATCAGCCCGGTCTTTTCCGCCAGCTCGATAAACGTTGCCGGCAACAGCAAGCCTTGTTGCGGATGCTGCCAGCGCAACAGCGCTTCGGCACCCACCGGGATACCGCTGACCGCGTCGAACTTGGGTTGGTAATGCAGGCAAAACTGCTGTTGCTCGACGGCGTTGCGCAAGTCCTGCAACAGTTGCAGTTGTTTGCGCGCGTTGGTGTTCATCGACACATCGAAGAAGCTGTAGCCGTTCTTGCCCATGCCCTTGGCGTGGTACATCGCGGCGTCGGCGTTCATCAGCAGTTCCTGGGGGTTGCCGCCGTTGCCAGGGTAGATCGCAATGCCCACGCTGGCGGAGATTTTCAGCTCATGTTCGGCCACCTTGAACGCGCGGTTGACCAGGCCCACCTGGCGCTCGGCGAGACGCAGCGCGTCGTCGGGCTGGCTCAGGCGCACCAGCAACACAAACTCATCGCCGCCGATGCGCGCCAGGGTGTCCTGGCTGCGCAGGTCTTCACGCAGGCGCAGGCCAACTTCACGCAGCAACTGGTCCCCCATGTGGTGGCCGAAGGCATCGTTGACCGGCTTGAACCCGTCGAGGTCGATAAACATCAGGGCAAAACAGCCGCCCTTCTCGTTGACGGCTTGAATGGCCTGCTGGATCCGGTCGGCGAGCAAAGTACGGTTGGGCAGCCCGGTCAGGGTGTCGTGCAGGGCCAGGTGGGTCAGTTCCTGATTGGCCAGGCTCAGGGAATCCGCCAGCACCGAGGTGCGCGCCTCTAGGCGGGCGTCCAGCACCGAGGTCAGCAAGGCAATCACCAAAACCGCCAGGCTGGTGACCACCACCAGATTGTCCAGGCCCTTGCCACTCAAACCCGACAGCGCCGCACCGCAGTAACTCTCGTCGGCAAATTGCGCGGCCGCCATGCCGGTGTAGTGCATGCCGACGATCGCCAGTCCCATCACCACCGCAGCACCGCCGCGCATCAGGCGCACATAAGGGGTGTTGCGCCGCAGGTTGAATGCGATCCACAACGCCGCGCCGGAGGCGACTACCGCAATCAACAATGACGCGCTGAACAGCGTAGGGTCGTAATCGATGCCGGGGGTCATGCGCATCGCGGCCATGCCGGTGTAATGCATGCTGCTGATGCCGGCGCCCATGACCAGCGCGCCAAACGCCAACTGCCAGGCCGGCAAGCGCGGCTGGTTGACCAGCCATAACGCAAAACCGCAGGACAGCACCGCGATCAGCAACGACAACGCGGTAATGCCGACGTCAAAGCCCAGGGCAAACGGCAAGCGCAGCGCGAGCATGCCGATAAAGTGCATGGACCACACACCCACGCCCATGGCCAAGGCCCCACCGCTCATCCAATACCATACGGCTCGGCCCTTGGCCGTCGCAATGCGGCCGGCCAGGTCCAGCGCGGTGTAGGACGCGAGGATCGCGACGAACAGGGAGATCACGACCAGTGAGGGAGAATAGCTACCGATAAGCATGGGACTTCTCAAGACTGACGGGCCTGAAAAGCCCGTGCCAGGTGGCAAAGCGGGCGATTGTAGCGATAAAGATTCTTGTACAGTTGAAATATTAGCGCATAGCCATCATGGTCTTTTTGACGCCAATCGGCTGACTAAAAAACCCCTCGGATCTCGGACCTGTTTGAGTCCAAATGTGGGAGCTGGCTTGTGTGGGAGCGGGCTTGCTCGCGAATACGGAGTGTCAGTCACCAGATGAGTAGCTGACCCACCGCCTTCGCGAGCAAGCCCGCTCCCACACAAGCCCACTCCAACATTTAGTCGGTGTTAGCTGTCAGTCCTTTGCGTCGACTGTGGTCTTGCCATCCCAGCCACCGCCCAACGCAGCAATCAGCTGCACACTCGCCACCAGGCGCGTCTGCAACAAGGTCAACACCGTGCGCTCATTACTCAACGCCGTCGCCTGCACCTGCACCACATCCAGATAAGCAATCAGCCCCGCCTTGTACTGGTTCTGGGTCAGGCGCAACGATTCACGGGCGGCGTCCAGCGCTTCATTGCTGACCACGGCTTCGTCTTCCAGCACCTTGAGCTGGACCATGTAGTTTTCCACTTCGCGGAAACCGTCCAGCACGGTCTGGCGGTACTTGGCCACGGTCTCGTCATAGCTGGCCACGGTGCGATCGACTTCGGCCGAGCGCTGGCCGCCGTCGAACAGGGTCATGGCGAGTTTCGGGCCCACCGACCAGAAGCGGTTCGGCAGGCTGATCCAGTCGGCGTAGGTGCTGCTGGAATAACCACCAGCCAGGCTCAGGCTCAGGTCCGGGTAGTAGGCAGCTTTTGCCACGCCGATATTGGCGTTGGCAGCGATCACCGAGCGTTCGGCCGAGGCGATGTCCGGGCGGCGTTCAAGCAGTTGCGAGGGCAGGCTCACGGGGATCTGCGGCAACGCCGGGATGTCGTTGCTCACCGCCAGCTTGAAGTTGGCCGGTGCCTCGCCGATCAACACGGCAATCGCGTTTTCCAGCTGGGCGCGCTGCCAGATCAGGTCGATCAGGCTGGCCTGGGTGGACTTGAGCTGGGTTTGCGCCTGGGCCACCGCATCCTTGCCAGAGACACCGGCGCGGTATTGGTTTTCGGTCATTTGCAGCGAGCGCTGGTAGGTGTCCAGCGTGGCTTGCAGCAAGCGGGTCTGTTCATCCATCACCCGCAGTTGCAGGTAGTTTTGCACCAACTCCGACTGCTGGCTCAGGCGCATCGCCGCCAAGTCCGCGGAACTGGCCTGGGCCGTGGCGTCGTTGGCTTCCAGGCCCCGGCGCAACTTGCCCCAGACGTCCGCTTCCCAACTCACCCCCAATTGCGCGTTGAGGGTATCGCGGATGCCGCTGCTGGAACTGCTGAGACTGGCGTTACTGCTGCCGGTGCCCTGGCTGGCACGGGTTTTCCCGGCGCTCAGGTCAACCGTGGGGTAAAACGCACCACGGGCGCTGCGCACCTGGGCCTGGGCCTGGCGAAAACGCGCCTCGGCCTGGGCCACGGTCTGGTTCGATGTATTCAGACGCACCACCAAGTCGTTGAGCTGACGGTCGCCGTACAACTCCCACCACGCGCCACGGGCCAGGGCGTCGCTTGGCGTGGCCTGGCGCCAGCCCTGGGCTTCCTTGAATTGCACCGGCTCAACGACGTCCGGGCGCTTGTAATCCGGGCCGATGGCGCAGGCGCTGAGCAACAGGCCACACAGCACCGTCACCAACAGTTTCTGGCTTGTCTTAGGAAAATCGGTCATAGCGCAGTGTCCAGGGCAGCATCGGTACGCACACCACGCCAGGCGTTGAAGCGATGGCGCGCGCGGTCGAGATAGAGGTAAACCACCGGGGTGGTGTAAAGGGTCAGGATCTGGCTGAACACCAGGCCGCCGATAATGGTCAGGCCCAGGGGCTGGCGCATTTCTGCGCCTTCGGCGGTGCCGAGCAACAGCGGCAGCGCGCCGAGGATTGCCGCCAGGGTGGTCATCAGGATCGGCCGCAAGCGCAGCAGGCAGGCGCTGCGGATCGACTCCAGCGGGCTCATGCCGTCATGGCGCTCCAGTTGCAGGGCGAGGTCAATCATCAAGATGGCATTTTTCTTCACCACGCCAATCAGCAGGAACAAGCCCAACAGGGAGATCAGGCTGAACTCGCCGCCCAGCAGGTAGATCGACAGCAACGCGCCCACACCGGCCGACGGCAGGGTCGAGAGGATAGTGAGCGGGTGAATGTAGCTTTCATACAGAATGCCCAGCACCAGGTACACCGCCACCAAGGCACCGAGGATCATGAACGGCTGGCCCTTTTGCGTCGCGGCGAAGGCATCGGCGGTGCCGGCCATCTTCGCGATCACGTCTTCCGGCAAGCCGACCTTGGCAATTGCGCGCTCGATGGCAGCCGTGCCCTGCTCCACCGTGACCCCGGGCGCCATGTCGAAGGCAATGTTCTCCGAGGCGAACTGGCCCTCGTGGCTCACGCGGTCGTCCGCCAGGCTGTTCTCGTAATGGGCGATGGTCGACAACGGCACCCGCGCGCCGGTGGAGGTAATCACCTGCATCTGGTTCAGGGTGATCGGGTCCTGGGCGTACTTCGGGTTGACCTCCATCACCACCTGGTACTGGTTGAGGCTGTCGTAGATGGTGGAAATCTGCCGCTGGCTGTAGGCGTTGTTCAGCACCGCCGTGACCATCGCCATGTCGATGCCCAGGCGCTTGGCCTGGTCGCGGTCGACAATCAGGGTGACCTGCGCCGCACCACGGCCTTCGCGGGCGTCGATAGCGGTCAGTTCCGGCAGCTCGCGCAGGGCGCTGACCACTTTCGGGTACCACAGGCGCAACGCGGCCAGATCACCGCTCTGCAGGATGTAGGAATACTGCGCACTGCTCTGGTCGCGACTGCCACCGAACTGCAGGTCCTGGTCGGCCATCAGGAACAAGCGCCCGCCCGGCACCAACGGAACGTCCTTGCGCAGGCGCTCGATCACCGCCTGGGCCGAGACCTTGCGCTCGCTGATGGGCTTGAGGCGCACCAGCATCACCGCGTTGTTGGTGCCGTTGCTGCCACCGATAAAGCCGGCCACGCTCTGCACCGCCGGGTCCTTGAGCACGGCGATGCGGAAGGTCTCCATCTTCGGCTGCATCACATTGAACGACAGGCCGTCATCGCCGCGCACGAAGCCGATCAACTGACCGGTGTCCTGCTGCGGCATGAACGTCTTGGGCACCACCACGTACAGCGCGATGTTCACGCCCACGGTGATCAACAGGCTGAGCAGGGTCAGGCGGCGGTGACGCAGCACCCAGTCGAGGCTGGTGGCGTAGCTGGCGACCATGCGATCGTTGACCTTCTGGCTCCAGCGCTGCAAGCCGGTCATCTGGCCTTTGACATGGGGCTTGAGCCAACGGGCGCAGAGCATCGGGGTCAAGGTCAGCGAGACGATCAGCGAGACAATGATCGCCGCCGACAAGGTGATGGAAAACTCGCGGAACAGGTTGGTGACAATCCCGCCCATAAACAGAATGGACAGGAACACCGCCACCAGCGACACGTTCATCGACAGCAAGGTAAAGCCGACTTCCTGGGCCCCCAGGTACGCCGCTTTCATCGGCGGCACGCCGTCGTCGATATGCCGGGAAATGTTCTCCAGCACCACGATGGCATCGTCCACCACCAGCCCGGTGGCGAGGATCAGCGCCATCAGCGAGAAGTTGTTCAGCGAAAAACCGAACAGGTACATCACCGCAAAGGTACCCACCAGCGACACCGGCACCGCCAGCGTCGGAATCAGCGAGGCGCGGAAGTTACCGAGGAACAGGTACACCACCAGGATCACCAGGGCCACGGCAATCAGCAAGGTCATCTCGGCTTCATGCAGGGTTGCGGTGATCACCGGCGAGCGGTCCATGGCCAGGTTGAGCTTGACGCTGGACGGCAGCACCGCCTGCAACGCCGGGAGCTGGGCCTTGATCTGGCGGACGGTCTCGATGATGTTGGCGCCGGACTGGCGGTTGATCACCAGCAGAACGGCCGGTTCGTTGTTGAAGAAACCACTGTTGTAGCGGTCTTCCACGCCGTCGCTGATCTTCGCCACATCGCCCAGGCGCAGGGCCGCGCCGTTCTGGTAGCGGATCAGCAGCGGTTCGTAGTCCTTGGCTTTTTCCAGCTGGTCATTGGCCTGGATCTGCCAGTTGCGCTCGCTGTCTTCCAGGGAACCCTTGGGCCGGCGCTGGTTGGCATTGGCGATGGTGTTGCGCACATCGTCGAGGGCCACGCCGTACTGGTCGAGGGCCTTGGGTTCGAGTTCGATGCGCACGGCGGGCAAGGAGCTGCCGCCGATCTGCACTTCGCCCACGCCGGGCACCTGGGACAGGCTTTGCGAAAGGATCGTCGAGGCCAAATCGTACAACTGGCCCTTCTGCAATACGTCCGAGGTCAGCGACAGCACCATGATCGGTGCCTGGGACGGGTTGATCTTCTTGTAAGTCGGCATGCTGCGCATACCGCTGGGCAGCAGGTTGCGCGAGGCATTGATGGCCGCCTGCACTTCCCGCGCGGCGCCGTTGATATCGCGGTCGGAGTCGAACGCGAGGATCACCCGCGTCGAGCCCTGGCTGGAGTTGCTGCTCATGGTGGTGATGCCGGCGATCGCCCCAAACGAGCGCTCCAACGGCGTCGCCACGGTAGACGCCATCACCTCGGGACTGGCTCCGGGCAAGCTCGCCGAGACCACGATCACCGGAAAGTCGATCTGCGGCAACGGTGACACCGGCAGCAGGTTGAAGCTCACCCCGCCCAGCAGCATGATCGCCAGGCTGAGCAGCATGGTGGCTACCGGCCGGCGGATGAAAGGTCCGGACAGGTTCATGACTCAACCGGCTCCAGGCTTTGCGGCTCTTTGCGCCAGCGCCGACCGAGGCGGTCGAAGTACAGGTAGATCACCGGCGTGGTGAACAGGGTCAGCACCTGGCTTACCAGCAAACCGCCGACCATTACCAGGCCCAGGGGTTGGCGCAATTCCGCGCCCGAACCGGTGGCCAGCATCAACGGCACCGCGCCAAACAGCGCGGCCAGCGTGGTCATCAGGATCGGCCGGAAGCGCAACAATGCCGCCTGATAGATCGCTGTTTGCGGGTCCAGGCCCTGGTTGCGCTCAGCATCGAGGGCGAAGTCGATCATCATGATCGCGTTCTTTTTCACGATACCGATCAGCAGAATGATGCCGATGATCGCGATCATGCCCAGGTCATTGCCGCTGAGCAGCAGCGCCAACAAGGCACCCACCGCCGCCGACGGCAAGGTCGACAGAATGGTGATCGGGTGTATGTAGCTCTCGTAGAGCACGCCGAGCACGATGTACATGGTCACCACCGCCGCCAGGATCAGCAGCAAGGTGCTCGACAGCGAGGCTTCGAACGCCTGGGCCGCGCCCTGGAACTGGGTCTGCACGCCCACCGGCATGCCGATGTCCTTCTGGGTCTGGTTGATCAGCTCCACGCCTTTGCCCAGCGCGACACCGGGGGCCAGGTTGAACGACATCATCACCGCCGGGAACTGGCCGATATGGGCAATAGCCAACTGCGCCTGGCGCTGTTCGACCCGGGCCAGGCTGGACAGGCGCACCTGGCCGCCATCGGTGGTTTTCACGTGGATCTGGTTCAGCGCATCCGGGCCGAGGGTTTCGCCGGATTGCGCCTGCAACACCACGCGGTACTGACTGGCCTGGGTGTAGATCGTGGAAATCTGCCGCTGGCCGAAGGCGTCGTACAGCGCGTCGGTGATGGTCGACACCGTAACGCCCAGGCGTGAGGCGGCATCCCGGTCGATCACCAGGAACACCTGCAGACCCTTGTCTTGCAGGTCGCTGGCGACGTCGGTGAGTTCCGGCAACTGGCTCAAGGCGTGCACCAGCTTGTCGCTCCACAACGCCAAGAGGTCGGCGTCCGGTGACGACATGCTGAACTGGTACTGGGTGCGGCTCACGCGGTCTTCGATGGTCAAATCCTGCACCGGCTGCATAAACAGGCGGATGCCCACCAGCTTGTCGAGTTCCGGTTGCAGGCGGGTAATCACCTCGGCTGCGCTCAAGTCACGCTGACCGTGGGGCTTGAGGTTGATCAGCAAACGGCCGCTGTTGAGCGTGGCGTTGTCGCCATCCACACCGATATAGGACGACAGGCTTTGCACCGCCGGGTCGGCCAGGATGATCTTGGCCAGCTCCTGCTGGCGCTGGCTCATGGCCGCAAAGGAAATCGACTGCGGCGCTTCGGAAATGCCCTGGATCACGCCAGTGTCCTGCACCGGGAAGAAGCCCTTGGGCACCACCAGGTACAACACCACCGTCAGGCCGAGGGTGGCGATGGCCACCAGCAGGGTCAGCGGCTGGTGCTTGAGTACCCACTGCAACTTGCGCCCGTAGGCTTCGATCATCCAGTCGATCCAGGCGCCGCTGGCCTTGTAGAAACGGCTTTGTTCCTCTTCCTTGGGTTCACGCTTGAGCAGGCGCGCGCACATCATCGGCGTCAGGGTCAGGGACACCACCAGGGAAATCAGGATCGCCACCGCCAGTGTGATGGCAAATTCGCGGAACAGGCGCCCCACTACGTCGGCCATGAACAGCAGCGGGATCAATACGGCGATCAGCGACAGGGTCAGGGAGATCAAGGTAAAGCCAATCTGCTTGGCGCCCTTGAGCGCTGCGGCCAGCGGCGTTTCGCCTTCTTCGATATAGCGGGAGATGTTCTCCAGCATCACGATGGCATCGTCCACCACAAACCCGGTGGCGATGGTCAGGGCCATCAGCGTCAGGTTGTTGATGGAGAAACCGGCCAGGTACATCACGCCAAAGGTGCCCACCAGCGACAGCGGCACCGCGATGGAGGGAATGATCGTCGCGCTGACCCGGCGCAGGAACAGGAAGGTCACCATCACCACCAGGGCAATGGCGATGAGCAATTCGTGTTGCACGTCGGTGACCGAGGCGCGGATGGTCTGGGTGCGGTCGGTGAGCACCAGCACGTCGAGGCCGGCCGGCAGGTTGTCGGTGATGCTCGGCAGCAACGCCTTGATGCGGTCCACCACCTCGATCACGTTGGCGCCCGGCTGGCGCTGGATATTCAGGAGCACGGCCTGGTTTTCATTGGCCCAGGCGGCGAGGCGCTCGTTTTCGGCACCGTCGACGATCTGCGCCACGTCTCTCAGACGCAGTGGCGCGCCATTGTTATAGGCCAGGATCAGTTCGGCATATTGCTGGGGCGAGACCAGTTGATCGTTGGCATCGAGCATCGACACGCGAGTCGGGCCGTCAAAATTGCCCTTGGGCTGGTTGACGTTGGACGCGGCGATCAGGGTGCGCACATCCGCCAGATTCAGGCCGTTGGCCGCCAGGGCCTCGGGGTTGACCTTGATACGCACCGCCTGGCGCTGGCCGCCGGCGATGCTAACCATGCCGACGCCGCTGATCTGCGCGATCTTTTGCGCCATGCGCGTATCGACCAGGTCATTGAGCTTGGGCAGCAACATGGTCTTGGAGGTGACGGCCAGGGTCAGCACCGGGGTATCCGCCGGGTTGACCTTGTTGTACACCGGCGGCGCCGGCAGGTCCTTGGGCAACAGGTTGGTGGCGGCGTTGATCGCGGCCTGCACCTGTTGCTCGGCGACGTCCATGTTGACGTCGAGGTTGAAGCGCAGGGTCAGCACCGACGCGCCACCGGAGCTGGTGGACGCCATCTGCGTAAGACCGGGCATTTGCCCGAACTGGCGCTCCAGCGGCGCGGTGACGGCGCTGGTCATCACGTCCGGGCTGGCGCCGGGGTACAGGGTCATCACGCGGATGGTCGGGTAATCCACCTGGGGCAACGCCGACACCGGCAACAAGCGATACGAGATGATGCCGGCCAACACAATGGCGAGCATGCTCAGCGTGGTGGCGACCGGGCGAAGAATAAACAGCCGCGACAGGTTCATGAACCGACCTTTTGCGCCTTGCCGGCGGTGGTGCCGGTCTCCCCTTTCGCCGCCGGCTTGCCTTGCAGGTGTTCGGTCGGGGTGGTCAGCACTTCGGTGCTGTCGTTGACCACTTCGATCTCCGTGCCGTCCTTCAGGCGGTCGGTGCCTTCCAACACCACGCGATCGCCGGCCACCAGGCCTTCTTTGATCACGGTGTTGTCGCCATCGGTGTCACCGATGACCAGCGGCTGGATCTTGACCTTCTTGTCGCCATCGAGCTTGTAGACAAACGTGCCGCTATTGCCGAACTGGATCGCCGCAGACGGCGCCAGCACCACGTTGTGCAGGGTGTCGGCGAGCAAATGCACGTTGACGAACTGGTTGGGGAACAGCGCCTGGTCCTTGTTATCGAAGCGCCCTTTGAATTTCAGGGTACCGGTGGTCACGTCGATCTGGTTGTCGAGGCTTTGCAGCACACCCACGGCCTGTTGTTTCACGTCGCCACGGTCCCAGGCTTCCACGGGCAGCTTGTTGCCGGCGTGGTAGCGGGTGAGCACAGTGTCCAGAGTGTTTTCCGGCAGGGTGAAGACCACGTTGATCGGTTGGGTCTGGGTAATCACAGCGATAAATGTGGTGTCGTTCGCCGCCACCAGGTTGCCCACGTCCACCTGGCGCAAGCCGACACGGCCTCCGATGGGCGCGCGGATCTTGGTGAATTCCAGGTTGAGCTTGGCGTCATCCACCGCGCCCTGGTTGGTCTTGACCGTGCCCTGGTATTGCAGGACCAGCGCTTCGGCGGTGTCCAGGGTCTGCTTGGCAATACTGTCCTGGGCATACAGGCCGCGATAACGCTCGACATCCACCTGGGCGTTTTTCAACTGCGCCTGGTTCTGCAACAGCGTGCCCTGGGCCTGGAGCAAGGCGTTCTGGTAGCTGCGCGGGTCGATCTCGGCCAGCAGGTCGCCAGCCTTGACCATCTGCCCTTCTTCAAAGGCGATCTTCACCAACTCACCGCCCACCCGGCTGCGCACATTGATGGTATTGAGCGCCGTAACAGTGCCCAAAGCCTTGTAGTACACCGGGAACTCGCCGAGCACCGCAGGGGCCACACGCACCGGCACCGGGCCGGCAGCACCACCGAAGCCCGGGCGCATCATCCCCGACTTGCCGGCACGCCCGGCCGGCGCCTGGGCGGCGGCGTCCTTGTGGCTGGCGGGCCAGAATTTCCAGCACAGGCCGGCGATAACCAGCAGCACAAGCAGGCCAAACAGCCAGCGGCGGGACTTACGGGGGGACGATTGCATGGATTGATCAACCATTGGGCGCGAGAGCTTCTTCTTTGGGAGGCTGAAAGATAAGCACTGGAGCGCGTTTAGAGAAGCGCCTTTACCGGCTATTTACCTTGGGCTTACAACTTTTAACTTCTGACTTTAGTCCATTGGCTAATTCAGCTAAGCGTTTGACCCTTAAATGAAAACGGCCTGGACTAGGCCAGGCCGCAATCATGTAGCACGCGTGTTACTGCCAGACGACAGTCATACGCAGATACAGTTACTTCAAAACAGCCAGGGCTGCTTCGTAGTTTGGCTCTTGGCCGATTTCGGCGACCAGTTCGCTGTGCAGGACTTTATCGTTTTCGTCCAGTACGACGACAGCACGGGCGGTCAGACTGCGCAGCGGGCCATCAACGATATTCACGCCGTAGTCTTCGGAGAACGCGGCACTGCGGAAGTCCGACAGGTTCTTCACGTTTTCCAGGCCTTCGGAACCGCAGAAACGCGCTTGGGCAAATGGCAGATCCGAGGAGATGCACAGTACAACGGTGTTGGCCACGTCATTGGCCTGGGCGTTGAACTTGCGCACCGAGGTGGCGCAGGTCGGGGTATCGACGCTTGGGAAGATGTTGAGAATTTTGCGCTTGCCGGCGAAAGTGGCCAGGGTGGCGTCCGACAGATCGCCGGCAGTCAGGGTGAAGTCAGCGGCTTGGGTGCCGACTTGTGGCAGTTCGCCTTCAACTTGCACCGGGTTACCACGGAGAGTGACTTGAGCCATGAACGGAATCCTTTTGCTGTGTTGGGTTAAACGAATTCGAGAGGCGGAAGTTAACCACAAAGCGCGATGACTACCTACCGCCAGACACAAATTGTCATGCGACGTGGTTGTGGTTTAATTGCGCGCTTTTCGCCCCTCCTTCAAGGAAACCGTTGTTGATGAATCAGCCTGCCACCAAAGTCCTGGTCATTGGTTATGTCTGGCCGGAACCCCGTTCCTCGGCCGCGGGCGGGCATATGATGCAAATACTCGAAACCTTTCTTACGCAAGGTTGGGACATTACCTTCAGCAGCCCCGCCGCACTGGGCGAGCACAAGGCTGATCTCTCGGTGCTGGGCATCGCCGAATGCGCCATCGAACTCAATAACAGCAGCTTCGATGACTTTATCCGCGAACTGGCCCCGGATATCGTGCTGTTCGACCGTTTCATGATGGAAGAACAGTTCGGCTGGCGCGTCGAAAAACACTGCCCCGATGCCCTGCGGGTCCTGGAAACCTGCGACCTGCAAAGCCTGCGCGACGCGCGCCAGCAGCGCCTGAAGCAGCACCTCAAGGCCCACCCCGACAGCGACGACTTCAGCGCCCTCTTTGCCCCGGCCCTGAAGGAAGAGTTCGAGCTGATGGCCGACACCGACATCGCCAAGCGCGAAATCGCGGCGATTTACCGCTGCGACATCAGCCTGATGATCTCCGACGTCGAAGCCCGCCTGCTCACCGAGCAGTTCAAGGTGCCCGCCGCCCTGCTCCACTGGTGCCCGCTGATGCTGGAGGTGCCCACTGCGCCCTTTACACCGTTTGAAGACCGCGCGCACTTCCTCAGCATCGGCAACTTCCGTCACGCCCCCAACTGGGATGCGGTGCTGTGGATGAAGAACAGCCTGTGGCCGCTGATTCGCCAGCAACTGCCGGGCGCCCAGTTGCACATCTACGGTTCCTACACGCCGCCCAAGGCCACTGCGCTGCACAATCCGGCGCAGGGGTTTCATGTGATGAATTGGGCCGAGGATGCGTTGCAGGTCATGGGCGCCGCGCGTATCTGCCTGGCGCCATTGCGTTTTGGTGCCGGGATCAAGGGCAAGCTGGCGGATGGCATGCTTTGCGGCACGCCAAATGTCACCACGCCGATCGGGGCCGAAGCCATGGGCGATGAGCAACCGTGGCCGGGCGCCATCGAGCAGAGCGCGGCGGCACTGGCCACGGCCGCCGTGGCGCTGTATCAGGACCGCGAGCGCTGGACCGCGGCCCAGGAACAGGGCCGCCAGTTACTCGCGCGGCGTTACGACGTCACCCGCCACGCCCCGGCGCTGGTGGCATGCCTTGAGCAATGCCGGAACAACCTGGCCGCCCATCGCCGGGACAACTTTACCGGCAGCATGCTGCGTCACCATGCCCATAAAAGTACGCAATACATGTCGCAGTGGATCGAAGCAAAAAACCGCGTCGTATAAACATCGGCGCTGGCAGCCTTACACACATAGGGGCATTATTCGGGTCGCAACCAACAATAAAGCGACGGCAGCATGACCCGAGCAACGCGCATCACCGACCCTTCCTACGAGTTGATGGACGATCACAACGGTCTGTCCATCATCTATCGCCAACACGGCTTCCCCTGCCCGCTGGTGCGCTGGCATTTTCACAAGGAATACGAGCTGCACCTGATCGTCGCCAGCTCCGGCAAGGTGTTTATCGGCGACTACATCGGCAACTTCTACCCGCAAAGCCTGTTCCTCACCGGCCCCAACCTGCCCCACAACTGGATCAGCCAGGTCGAAGAAGACGAAGTGGTGCCCAAGCGCGACATGCTGGTGAACTTCACCGATGACCTGTTGGAAAGCGGCAGCCATATCTTCGCCGAACTGAAAAGCCTGGGGCCGCTGCTGGAGCGCGCGCAGTACGGCATCGAATTTCGCTGCAAGCACACCATTGCCCAGGCCATGACCTTGATGCAACGCATCGAGGATGCCCAGGGCATGGCGCGCCTGGGGCACTTTTTTATCCTGCTGGAAGTGCTCAGTAGCTGCGAGGACTACCAGTTGCTGTCGGGAGCGACTACGCCTCAGCTAGCCGACGAGCACAGCATCGACCGCACCAACCGCGCGGTGGACTACATTTTTGCCCACTACGCGCGGGAATTGCCGTTGGAGGAAGTGGCGGAATACCTGGGAATGAAGCCGACGTATTTCTCGCGTGTGTTTAAACAGGCCACCGGGCGCACGTTTATCGAGTTCGTCAATCGCTTGCGCATCAGCAAGTCCTGCGAATTGCTCGCGGACGGCGACAAGGCGGTGACGGATGTGTGCTTCGAATCGGGGTTCAACAACATCTCCAACTTCAACCGGCGCTTCCAGCAGCTTAAAGGCATGACCCCTTCCCACTACCGCCGCCTGGCGGTGCAGCGGTTGACCGAGCAGAACCTCGCCTGACCGAGTGCAAAAAAGTATCAGTCCAAGTGTTCCCAAGGATTTGTCACAACCCCATTTCAAGGCTGTAATCAACCGCACACTCTTCCTGACTCCCTGTAGGAAGACACAACAACAATAACTGTCCTTCTGTAGCCCCCTGGGCGCGGAAATGGAGTGCGCGATGAAGTTCACAGCAAAAGCTCTGCTTGCCTGCACCTGCATGACCCTCAGCGCCGTCAGCCTTGGCGCGCAAACCCTGACCATTGCCACCGTCAACAACAGCGACATGATCCGCATGCAAAAGCTCTCGAAAACCTTCGAGGCCGAGCATCCGGAGATCAAGCTGAATTGGGTGGTGCTTGAAGAAAACGTACTGCGCCAACGCCTGACCACCGACATCGCCACCCAGGGCGGGCAGTTCGACGTGCTGACCATCGGCATGTACGAAGCCGCACTGTGGGGCGCCAAGGGCTGGCTGGAGCCGATGAAAGATCTGCCAGCCTCCTACGATCTCGACGACGTATTCCCTTCAGTACGTGACGGCTTGTCCGTCAAAGGTTCGCTGTACGCCCTGCCGTTCTACGCCGAAAGCTCGATCACCTATTACCGCACCGACTTGTTCAAGGACGCCGGGCTGACCATGCCCGAGCACCCGACCTGGACGCAGATCGGCGAATTCGCCAGCAAACTCACCGACAAGACCAAAGAGCAATACGGCCTGTGCCTGCGCGGCAAAGCCGGTTGGGGCGAGAACATGGCGCTGATCACCACCCTGGCCAACGGCTACGGTGCGCGCTGGTTCGATGAGAAATGGCAGCCGGAATTCAATGGGCCAGAGTGGAAAGACGCGCTGAACTTCTACGTCGACAACATGAAGAAATCCGGCCCGCCGGGCGCCTCCAGCAACGGCTTCAACGAAAACCTCGCGCTGTTCAACAGCGGCAAATGCGCGATCTGGGTCGATGCCAGCGTGGCCGGCTCGTTCGTCACCGACAAAACCCAAAGCAAGGTGGCGGACCACGTCGGCTTTACCTTCGCCCCACACGAGAAGACCGACAAAGGCACCTCGTGGCTGTACTCCTGGAGCCTGGCGATCCCCACCAGCTCCAAGGCCAAGGACGCCGCCAAGGTATTCGCCAGCTGGGCGACTTCCAAGGAATACGGCGCCTTGGTGGCCAAGACCGATGGCGTAGCCAACGTCCCACCGGGCACCCGGACCTCGACCTACAGCGATGAGTACATGAAGGCCGCGCCGTTTGCCAAGGTGACCCTGGAATCGCTGAAAGTTGCGGACCCGACCAAGCCGACGCTCAAGCCGGTGCCGTATATCGGTATCCAGTTGGTGACCATTCCTGAGTTCCAGGCGATTGGCACCCAGGTCGGCAAGTTCTTCTCGGGGGCGCTGACTGGTCAGCAGACGGTGGACGCTGCACTGACCGCCGCGCAGACCACTACCGAGCGGGAAATGAAGCGGGCCGGCTACCCCAAATAAGGTAAGCCTTCCACTGTAAATGTGGGAGCGGGCTTGCTCGCGAATGCGGTGCATCAGTCACAGTTTTATCAACTGGAAGATCGCATTCGCGAGCAAGCCCGCTCCCACAGGGACTGCACTCCGATTCTTGCTCTGCACTGGCCTTGAATACCATGAATACACCCGCCAAAAACCGCCTGGCCAACCCCGGCTGGTTCCTTGTCAGCCCCTCGGTGGCCCTGCTGCTGCTGTGGATGATCGTGCCGCTGGGCATGACCCTGTACTTTTCGCTGATCCGCTACAACCTGCTCTACCCCGGTGAAAACCAATTCGTCGGGCTGGAAAACTTCACCTACTTCATCACCGATTCGGGCTTCTTGCCCGGCGCCACCAACACCCTGTTGCTGGTGGGCAGCGTGCTGCTGATCAGCGTGGTGCTGGGTGTGTTGATCAGCGCCCTGCTCGAAGCCAGTGAGTTCTTCGGTCGCGGCCTGGTGCGGGTGTTGTTGATCTCGCCGTTCTTCATCATGCCCACCGTCGGTGCGCTGATCTGGAAGAACCTGATTTTCCACCCGGTGTCGGGGATTCTTGCCGCCGTGTGGAAGTTCTTCGGCGCCGAGCCGGTGGACTGGCTCGCGCACTACCCGTTGCTGTCGATCATCATCATTGTCTCGTGGCAATGGCTGCCGTTCGCCATCCTGCTGCTGATGACCGCCATGCAGTCCCTCGACCAGGAGCAAAAAGAAGCCGCGCGCCTGGACGGTGCCGGCGCCATCGCGATTTTCTGGCACCTGACCCTGCCGCACCTGGCCCGCCCGATTGCCGTGGTGGTGATGATCGAAACGATCTTCCTGCTCTCGGTGTTCGCCGAAATCTTCACCACCACCAACGGTGGCCCGGGCTACGCGTCCACCAACCTCGCCTACCTGATCTACAACCAGGCGCTGGTGCAGTTCGACGTGGGCATGGCCTCGGCCGGCGGTTTGATTGCCGTGGTCATCGCCAATATCGCGGCGATCATCCTGGTGCGGATGATCGGCAAAAACCTGACTGACAAGCCTTGAGGGCCGCGCCATGACGCTTCAACAATCCCGCCGCCTGCAAAGCCTGTTGCTTGGCACCTTGGCCTGGGCCATCGCGATCCTGATCTTCTTCCCGATCTTCTGGATGGTGCTGACCAGCTTCAAGACTGAAATCGACGCGTTCGCCACGCCGCCGCAGTTCATCTTCACGCCGACGCTGGAGAATTACCTGCACATCAACGAGCGCAGCAATTACTTCGCCTACGCCTGGAACTCGGTGGTGATTTCCTTCAGCGCCACGGCCCTGTGCCTGCTGATCTCGGTGCCGGCAGCCTACTCCATGGCGTTCTACGAAACCCAGCGCACCAAGGGCACGCTCCTGTGGATGCTGTCGACCAAGATGCTGCCACCGGTGGGCGTATTGATGCCAATCTACCTGTTGGCCAAGAGCTTTGGCCTGCTGGACACGCGCATCGCGCTGATCATCATCTACACCCTGATCAACCTGCCGATTGTGGTGTGGATGGTTTACACCTACTTCAAGGACATCCCCAAGGACATCCTTGAAGCGGCCCGCCTCGATGGCGCCACCCTGTGGCAAGAGATGGTCCGCGTGCTGCTGCCGATTGCCAAGGGTGGCCTGGCATCCACGGTGTTGCTGTCGCTGATCCTGTGCTGGAACGAGGCGTTCTGGTCGCTGAACCTGACGTCATCGAATGCCGCGCCGTTGACCGCGCTGATCGCCTCCTACTCCAGCCCCGAAGGTTTGTTCTGGGCCAAATTGTCCGCCGTATCGACCCTGGCCTGTGCGCCGATCCTGATCTTTGGCTGGGTCAGCCAGAAACAGCTGGTGCGCGGTTTGTCCTTCGGCGCTGTTAAATAATAATTCCAAGCGGAGGCCCATCATGGCCAACCTGAAAATCAAGAATCTGCAAAAAGGCTTCGAAGGTTTCTCCATCATCAAGGGCATCGACCTTGAAGTGAATGACAAGGAATTCGTGGTCTTTGTCGGCCCGTCGGGCTGCGGTAAATCCACCCTGCTGCGCTTGATCGCCGGCCTTGAAGAAGTCAGCGAAGGCACCATCGAACTGGATGGCCGCGACATCACCGAAGTAACCCCGGCCAAGCGCGACCTGGCGATGGTGTTCCAGACCTACGCCTTGTACCCGCACATGAGCGTGCGCAAGAACATGTCGTTTGCGCTGGATCTGGCGGGCGTGGACAAGAAGCTGGTGGAGAGCAAGGTCAGCGAAGCCGCGCGCATCCTGGAGCTGGGCCCGTTGCTGGAGCGCAAGCCCAAGCAGCTGTCGGGCGGCCAGCGCCAGCGCGTCGCAATCGGCCGCGCCATCGTGCGCAACCCGAAGATCTTCCTGTTCGACGAACCACTCTCCAACCTCGACGCCGCGCTGCGCGTGCAGATGCGCCTGGAGCTGGCACGCCTGCATAAAGAGCTGCAAGCGACGATGATCTACGTGACCCACGATCAGGTTGAAGCCATGACCCTGGCCGACAAAGTGGTGGTGCTCAACAGCGGCCGCATCGAACAGGTTGGCTCGCCGCTGGAGCTGTACCACCAGCCGGCCAATCTGTTTGTGGCGGGGTTTCTCGGCACGCCGAAGATGGGCTTCCTCAAGGGCAAAGTCACCCGTGTCGACAGCCAAGGCTGCGACGTGCAACTGGACGCTGGCACCGCCGTCAGCCTGCCGTTGAGCGGCGCGACCCTGAGCGTGGGCAGCGCGGTAACCCTGGGCATCCGCCCGGAACACCTGGAAATCGCCACTGCAGGGCAGACCACCCTGACCGTCACCGCCGACGTCGGCGAGCGCCTGGGCAGTGACACCTTCTGCCACGTCATCACCGCCAACGGCGAGCCACTGACCATGCGCATCCGTGGCGACATGGCCAGCCAATACGGCGAAACCCTGCACCTGCACCTCGACCCGGCGCACTGCCATCTGTTCGACACCGACGGCGTCGCCGTGGCCCGCCCACTGCGCGCTGCCGCCTGATTTTGCGAGAGTTGTGATGAAACTGAATAAACAGAACCTCACCCGCTTGGCGCCAGAAGTACAGCTACCGACTTACACGCCGACCTCGCAGGGCATCGCCCATATCGGCGTCGGTGGTTTCCATCGCGCCCATCAGGCGTATTACACCGATGCACTGATGAACACCGGCGCGGGCCTGGACTGGAGCATCTGCGGCGTCGGCCTGCGCAGCGAGGACCGCAAGGCCCGCGACGACCTGGCCGGTCAGGACTATCTGTTCACCCTGTATGAACTGGGCGACACCGACGACACCGAAGTGCGCGTGATCGCCTCCATCAGCGACATGCTGCTGGCCGAAGACAGCGCCCAGGCCTTGATCGACAAACTCGCCAGCCCGGCTATCCGCATCGTCTCGCTGACCATCACCGAGGGCGGCTACTGCATCGACGACAGCAACGGCGAGTTCATGGCCCACCTGCCGCAAATCCAACATGACCTGGCGCACCCGAAGGCGCCGAAAACCGTGTTCGGCTTTCTCTGCGCGGCCCTGGGCCAACGCCGCGCCGCCGGCACCCCGGCGTTTACCGTGATGTCCTGCGATAACCTGCCGCACAACGGCGCTGTCACGCGCAAGGCACTGCTTGCGTTCGCCGCCCTGCACAATGCCGACCTGCATGACTGGATCGCCGCGAATGTGAGCTTCCCGAATGCCATGGTCGATCGCATCACGCCCATGACCAGCACCGCCCACCGCCTGCAATTGCATGACGATCACGGCATCGACGATGCCTGGCCGGTGGTGTGCGAACCCTTTGTGCAGTGGGTACTGGAAGACAAGTTCGTCAACGGCCGCCCGGCCTGGGAAACGGTCGGCGTGCAGTTCACCAATGACGTCACGCCCTACGAGGAGATGAAGATCGGCTTGCTCAATGGCAGCCACCTGGCCCTCACGTACCTGGGTTTTCTCAAGGGCTATCGGTTTGTCCACGAGACCATGAATGACCCGGTGTTCGTCGCCTATATGCGCGCCTACATGGACCTGGACGTCACGCCCAACCTGGCGCCGGTGCCCGGCATCGACCTTGCGCAGTACAAGCAGACCTTGGTGGATCGCTTCTCCAACCAGGCGATTGCCGACCAGTTGGAGCGCGTGTGTTCCGATGGTTCGTCGAAGTTTCCCAAGTTCACCGTGCCGACCATCAACCGCTTGATTGCCGATGGTCGCGAGACTGAGCGTGCGGCGCTGGTGGTGGCAGCGTGGGCGTTGTATCTGAAGGGCGTGGATGAGAATGGCGTGAGTTACACGATCCCGGACCCGCGTGCAGAGTTCTGCCAGGGGTTGGTGAGTGATGATGGCTTGATCAGCCAGCGGCTGTTGGGGGTGGAGGAGATTTTCGGTAAGGCTATTCCCAACTCGCCTGAGTTTGTGGCAGCGTTCGAGCGGTGCTACGTGAGCTTGCGCGACCATGGCGTCACCACAACCCTGCAAAACCTCCTGAAGAAACCGGCTTAAAAAATGTGGGAGCGGGCTTGCTCGCGAATGCGGTCTTCCAGTTAATACATCGGTGACTGATGCACCGCATTCGCGAGCAAGCCCGCTCCCACATTTTGATCGGGTTACCAATCCATAAAAATAGTACTGCTGAGCACCCCACCATGACCCAGCAAAACCTGTTCCTCGGCATCGACTGCGGCACCCAAGGCACCAAGGCCATCGTCCTCGACGCCGCCAGCGGCAAGGTGCTGGGCCTGGGGGCCGCCGCCCATACGTTAATCAGCGGCGCCAATGGGCGCCGCGAGCAAGACCCCCAGGAATGGCTCGACGCCTTCACCGCAGCCACTCACCGTGCCTTGCAACAGGCCGACGTGGACGGCCAGGACATCCTCGGCATCGGCGTTTCCGGCCAGCAGCACGGCTTGGTGCTGCTCGATGAAAACGGCCAGGTCCTGCGCCCGGCCAAGCTGTGGTGCGACACCGAAACCACCGCCGAAAACGAGCGCCTGCTGCAGCACCTGGGCGGCGAAAGTGGCTCGCTGGAGCGGCTAGGCGTGGCGATCGCACCGGGCTACACCGTGTCCAAGCTGCTGTGGACCCGCGAGCAGCACCCGGATGTGTTCGCGCACATCGCCCATATCCTGCTGCCCCACGACTACCTCAACTATTGGCTCACCGGGCGTGCCGTCGCTGAGTACGGCGATGCGTCGGGCACCGGCTACTTCAACGTGCGCAGCCGCACGTGGGATGTGGACCTGCTCAAGCACATCGAACCCAGTGGGCGCCTGGAAGCGGCGTTGCCACAGCTGATCGAGGCTGATCAAGCCGTTGGCACGATCCTGCCGGCCATCGCCGAACGCCTGGGCATCAACCCCAACGCGATCGTCGCCAGCGGCGGCGGCGACAATATGATGGGCGCCATCGGCACCGGCAATATCGCCCCCGGCGTGATCACCATGAGCCTCGGTTCATCGGGCACCGTGTATGCGTTTGCCGAGCAAGCCAACGTCAGCCCGCAAGCCTCGGTGGCGACATTCTGCTCATCCAGCGGCGGCTGGCTGCCGTTGATCTGCACCATGAACCTGACCAACGCCACCGGGGTGATCCGCGAGCTGTTCGACCTGGACCTCACCGCGTTCAACGCCCTGGTCGCCGAGGCGCCGATTGGCGCCGAGGGCGTAAGCATGCTGCCGTTCCTCAACGGCGAGCGCGTGCCCGCCCTGCCCCACGCCAGCGGCAGCCTGCATGGCCTGACCATGACCAACCTGACCCGCGCCAACCTCTGCCGTGCCGTGGTCGAGGGCACCACCTTCGGCCTGCGCCATGGCCTTGACCTGCTGCGCCAGACCGGCCTGCAAAGCCAGAGCATCCGCTTGATTGGCGGCGGCTCGAAAAGCCCGGTGTGGCGGCAAATGGTCGCCGACATCATGAACACCGAAGTGATCTGTACCGAACAACCGGAAGCCGCCGCACTGGGCGCCGCGATCCAGGCCGCGTGGAGCCAATCCGGCGAATCCCTGGCCAGCCTGTGCACCAAGTGCGTGAGCCTCGACCTGGCCAGCCGCACCGTGCCGGTGGCGGCCAGTGTCAGCGCCTATCAACAGGCCTACGAACGCTATCAACAGCACGTGGCCACCCTTTAAGAGCGAACGACTATGTATCTGGTGTGTGGTGAAGCGCTGTTTGATTTTTTCAGCGAGGAGGATGCCAGCGGGCAGGCGTCCAAGGTCAACTACAAGGCGATTGCCGGGGGCTCGCCGTTCAACGTGGCCGTGGGCTTGCGCCGCCTGGGCATCGAGGCGGGGCTATTCGGTGGCATGTCCACGGATTTCCTCGGCCGACGTTTGTTGCAGGTGCTCAGGGATGAAGGCGTAAGCGAACGGTTCCTGGTGGAATTTGCCGCACCAACCACCCTGTCGATGGTCGCGGTGGGCAGCGATGGTTCGCCGCAGTACAACTTTCGCGGTGAAGGCTGCGCGGATCGCCTGCTGGAGATCAGCCACCTGCCGACCCTCGGCGATGAGATTCGCGGCCTGCATATCGGCTCGTTCTCCCTGGTGGTGCAGCCGGTTGGCGATACCCTGCTGCGCCTGGTCCAGCGTGAAAGCGGCAAGCGCCTGATCAGTCTCGATCCCAACGTGCGCCTCAACCCGCAACCGGATATCCAGCGGTGGCGTGCACGCATCGCCGAACTGGTCCAGCATGCCGATATGATCAAGGTCAGTGACGAAGACCTGCACCTGCTCTACCCCGAACAGTCCCCGGAAAGCGTCTTGCAAGGCTGGCTGCAACACCGTTGCCAGTTGGTGTTTCTCACCCGCGGTGGCGACGGCGCCAGCGTGTTCAGCCGCCAACATGGCCACTGGTCGCAACCTGCGGTCAAGGTGGTGATGGCCGATACGGTCGGCGCCGGGGATACCTTCCAGGCGGCGTTGATTGCCTGGCTGACCGAGCACGCGCTGGACTCGGTAGAGGGTCTGCAACAGCTGTCCCGCGAGCAGATCGACAGCATGCTGGGCTTTGCCATTCGCGCAGCAGCCATGACCTGCGGCAAGACCGGACCCGACCTGCCTTACCGCGACCAACTGGATTAAATCTGCGTGAAGATGTAGGACAAATTCGGCGATTATGTAGGTAATCGCTTTTGAACATGAAGGTTCTGTCAGGAAGCCCAAAATTAATCAATGGTTAATCCCTGGGGACAACAGTGAGCGCGTCCGCCCATCACCTCGATGGGCCAGCGAACCTCTGTTGGAGAACCCTCATGAACACGAAAGCCCTGCTGATCAGTCTTACCTTGGCACTCGCCGCCGTATCGGGCGTGGCCCAAGCCGATTCACAACCCGTGCCCTATCGCTATGGCATGCCTATGGATGTGCAGAAGGTCATCTCGATGAACGAACCGATGACCACTGAATGCAAGGTGGTCAAGGCCGATATCAAGTTCCTCGACAAGGCCGGCGTCGAGCAGTACGTGAGCTACAAGAAGTTGTCTGACGCCTGCACGTTGCAGAATTGAAGGCTGTGCTGACAAGGGGCGGCGTAATTGCCCACAACCGGCTATCCTTGCGCGCTGTTCACCCGGCCGAAAGGACTCGTCATGCCGTTGCGCTTTCATACGCTCGCCCTGTTTACCGCCCTGCTCTGCTTCGCCCTCGCGCTGACGTGGGGCCTGCGACCCGACTGGCTGCTGTGGCTATGGAGCGTGGAATATTCAAGCGCCACGGGCTTGGTGGCCCGGCGTAACGCCGCGCTGTTCCTGGCCCTCGGCATCATGTTCTACCGCGCCCGCCATGCACCGCCCTCGGACACACGCCGCGCCATCACCACCGGGTTTATCACCGGGTGTTTTGCCTTGGCCGCGCTGGGTTTGAGCGAGTGGATCAGTGGCAACGCCGGCCCCGGTATCCTGCTGGCGGTGGCCACGGAAACCGTGCTGGGCCTGGCGTTTATCCAGGCCCATAGGACTTCGGTACTGACCCCTCAAGCGGCTGCCTGATCAATGGGCACGCCCGCCCGCTCTTTGCAGGACGGGTACATGGGTGTGCTTGAGGTCTTCGCGCAACCCGGTGATCAGGTTGCAAATGGCGCGGCTGCTGTCGAGTTTATCGGCGTTGATGCCTTTGACCTCCAAATCCACCCGGTCACGGTCGCGGTCGTCAAAGACCTTGATCGTCAGCGAAGCGTCTTCGGCTTTGGTGCATTCGCACCGTTTGGGCAGGAAACTTGTTTCAATAATGCTGCGTAATTCCAGTTCCGAAAGCATGGTCAACCTCTCCTTTCCTGAGACTGCCAATCGATTGTTATGGATCCGGCAGGCACTGGCCTGCCACGTCTTGCCAACCCTGGAAGACGCTTGCAATCAACAGCCTACCCGGCAAAATCCGTTGGCGTTGTAACCTTTCCTCATAAGCGACGTACAGCGTTATATATCTGCAACAGCGCCCCTGAAATCATCGCCGAACCGCGGCGATTAAACGTTTAACCCGCCAGTTCGCGTCAAGCGGCACCTTGCGCAGCCACTCTTTCGGCAACATGTCGCAAACTATCGAAGTTGATATTCGCCCCGGAATTGATGGCCACCAGGGTCTGCCCACAGACACCGTTGCGCGCGACGTACTTGCGAATGCCTGCCACCGCCAAGGCCCCGGAAGGTTCAGTGATAGAACGGGTGTCGTCGTAGATCAGCTTGATCGCGCTGCACAGTTCGTCGTTGCTGACGGTGATGACTTCGTCCACCCAGTCGCGGCAGATTTCAAAACCAAACGCGCCGACCTGCGCCACCGCCGTGCCATCGGCAAACCCATCGACGCTGGGCAACACCACCCGTTCACCGGCACGCAGGGCCGCCAACAGGCAACTGGAACCTTCGGGCTCGACGCCGACGATGCGCACCTCGGGCCGCAGGTATTTGACGTACGCGGCAATCCCGGCGATCAACCCGCCGCCGCCCACCGGTACGAAGATCGCGTCCAGCGGGCCTTGTTGCTGACGCAGGATTTCCATGGCCACGGTGCCTTGGCCGGCGATCACCTCCGGGTCATCGAAGGGCGAGACAAAGGTGCAACCCGAGGCCTCGGCCAGTTGCAATGCATGGGCCAGGGCAAACGGAAAGCTCGCCCCGTGCAGCACCGCTTCGGCACCCCGCGAGCGCACGCCCAGCACCTTCAGTTCCGGGGTGGTGGCGGGCATGACGATACGCGCCTTGATCCCCAATTCCAGGGCGGCCAGCGCCACGCCTTGCGCATGGTTGCCCGCCGAGGCCGTCACCACGCCCCGGGCCTTTTGCGCATCACTGAGTTGCACCAGCTTGTTGTAGGCGCCGCGGATCTTGAAGGAAAACGTTGGTTGCAGGTCTTCACGCTTAAGCAGCAGGGTATTGCCCAGCAAGGCCGACAACGCCGGCGCCGCTTGCAAGGGCGTGCGCACCGCCAGGTCGTACACCGGGGCGGCGAGGATTTTTTTCACGTAATGCTCAAGCAGCCCCGGGTCGGCGGTGTGGGGCGCGGTGCAGGTGCTCATGGGTGTCTCCTGGCGTGGTATCAAGGGCACTGGAGACGGAAAAACAAAACCCGCCTCTAGGGCGGGTTTGGGTACAGCCGTGCGCTATCCCGCCAAATGAGGAATGGCGGTAATAATCATGCTTGGCTGGGTACGGAACGTTGGATAGGTCATGCCCTGAAATTAACCGCGCACGGCGGGATGAGTCAACAAAAGGTTTACGTGCGATATACGAAGCATATACGCTTTGTATATCCATTCAGCACAGTGAACCCCATGGGCATCGTCAAGATCACCGACCAACTGCACGAACAACTGCGCCTGGCCAGCGCCGCGATGGACCGTTCCATCAACGCCCAGGCCGAGTTCTGGATCAAGATCGGCCTGCTCGCCGAACTCAATCCGAACCTGCCCTACAACGAGCTGATCAACAAACTGTTGCTGGACAAACCCGACTTGATCCGGGGGCGCAGCTGATGATCAAGACCGCCGCCCAACTGGCCGTGATGCGCGAATCCGGGCGCCTGCTGGCCCAGGTGTTCACCATGCTCGACGGTTTTGTCGCCGCCGGCCGCTCCACCCTGGAACTGGACAGCGCCGTCGAAGCGTTTATCCGCAACGACTTGCAGGCCCGCCCCGCCAGCCTTGGCCAATACGACTACCCCTTCTCGATCAACACCTCGATCAACGAAGTGGTGTGCCATGGCATGCCCAATGCCAAGGACGTATTGCAGGACGGTGACATCATCAACATCGACATCACCCTGGAAAAAGGCGGCTACATCGCCGACTCCAGCAAGATGTACATGATTGGCAGCGTGGCGCCCAAGGCCCGGCGCCTGGTGGAGCAGACGTTCGAAGCGATGTGGGCCGGCATCCGCCAGGTCAAGCCCGGCGCCCGCCTGGGCGACATCGGCCATGCCATCCAGAGCCACGCCCAGGCCAACGGCTACAGCGTGGTGCGCGAGTACTGCGGCCATGGCATTGGCCGGCAGATGCATGAAGAACCGCAGATTCTGCACTTCGGCCGCCCCGGCACCGGGCTGGAACTGCGTGAAGGAATGGTGTTTACCGTCGAGCCGATGCTTAACCAGGGCGGCGCCAAAGTGCGCAGCCTCAAGGATGGCTGGACGGTGGTGACCAAGGACAACAGTTTGTCGGCGCAGTGGGAGCATACGGTGGCGGTGACGGCGGATGGGTTTGAGGTGCTGACGCTGCAAGCCATACCCTGAATCCCCCTGTTGGAACTGGATTTTTGTGTGGGAGAAGGCTTGTGTGGGAGCGGGCTTGCTCGCGAATGCGGTGTGTCAGTCAACAGACTCATTGGCTGATCCACCGCATTCGCGAGCAAGCCCGCTCCCACACAAGCCCATTCCGACAGTTGTACTTCCAGAGTCTTACCAACCCTGGCCCTGGCGCTTGAGTTCCAAACGCCGCACAAACTCCTCCAACACCAGGCCATACAGGTCGTCCTGCAAATACGCATCCTCGATACCCGCGTCCATATTCGGGTTGTCGTTCACCTCGATCAGCACCACCTTGTCGCCGGACTGCTTGAGGTCGACGCCATAGAGGCCGTCACCGATCAGGTTGGCGGTCTTCACCGCCAGCTCCACCACGGCCTTCGGCGCTTCATGGACCGCCAGGGTGCGGCACTCACCGTTGATGGCCTGGCCGATGGCCTTGTGGTTGTAGATCTGCCAATGGCCCTTGGACATGAAGTACTGGCAGGCAAAGATCGGCTTGCGGTTAAGCACGCCGATGCGCCAGTCGTACTCGGTGTAGAAGAACTCCTGGGCCAGCAACAGCACCGAATGCTCGAACAACTCGGCGGTGGCCTTGAGCAAGGCCTCCTGGCTTTCCACCTTGATCACCCCCTTGGAAAAACAGCCGTCAGGGATCTTCAGCACCAACGGAAACCCGAGGCGCTCGCCGACCCGTTCGAAGTCTTCCGGTCGTTCCTTGTAGAGGATCTCGGTGGCGGGCATGCCGAGTTGATGGCTGTTGAGCAGGTCGGCGAGGTAGACCTTGTTGGTACACCGCAGGATCGACGCCGGGTCGTCCATCACCACCAGGCCTTCGCTTTCGGCTTTCTTGGCGAAGCGGTAGGTGTGGTTGTCTACGCTGGTGGTCTCGCGGATCAGCAAGGCGTCGTATTCGGCCAGGCGCGCGTAGTCCTTGCGCTCGATCAACTGCACATCAATGCCCAGGCCCTTGCCCACGCGAATGAAATGCTCCAGGGCCTTGGGGTTGGACGGCGGCAATTGCTCCAGGGGATCGTGGAGGATCGCCAGGTCATAACGCGCCACCCGGCGTGAGCGCGGCTGGCGCCAGATCTTGCGGCTGAAGTTGTCGAGGGCGTGGGCGAATTGGTCTTCCTGGTCATCGCGCAACTTATGCAACGCGCCGCACTTGACGCCTTCGATATGCCAGCCGTTATGTTTCTTGAATTCAACTAATAGAATCGGGCAGGCAAAGGTTTCAAACAACTCACGGGCCAGATCCTGCAATGGTTCTATGGTGGTCCGGCCAAAATAAAGGGTCAGGGTAAAACCTTCAGTATTGCTGTATAGGTGATGACTGAGGGCTTTATCCAGGGTCTTGTCCAAGTTATCCAGGGCCAGCCCATATAACGACTTTTTTGTCAGTTCACTGATGGTGCGCACCGAGGGAATCACCTTGTGCCCACGCGCCTCGGCCAGCAGCGAACAGTAGTAGCCGTGGCCCAGGTACTTGTAGCTGCGGCACAGATTGATCACCTGCACGCGCTTGCCGGCGTCGCTGTCGCGGGTTTGCTCCAGGTATTCCTGGGCGGTGACGATGTCTTCACTGGGAAAATAGGAGGCCCAATCTTCCTTACGCTCGACGATGATCACTACTTGACTGGACGGTTTGGAAGTCGTGGAAAAATAACCGTTGGAAGTTATTGTCGCCACCACACTTTGCTCGGATACTTCACGCCAATGACCTTGTACCGCTGACATAGTATTTGATCCGCTTTAGAGAACTCGACCTTTTCTATTAAGCACGATCTTTTAGAGAAGTCCCGTTTCGTTACGCAACTTTTACGGCGGCTATATGGCACTTTCCTTTCGCGTTGCATGCACCACGGATATACCCGCGTTAATCGCTCTAGAGCAGCAATGCTTTATCAGTGATCGGCTCTCGCCGCGCAGTGTGCGCTGGATGGTCAGCCGCGCCCACGGCCAATTGCTGGTGGTGGCGCGTGACGGGCAACTGCTCGGCTATGCCCTGCTGCTGTTACGCCGCAGGAGTACGCGGGCGCGGTTGTACTCCATCGCCGTCGCCGGGCAGGCGCGCGGCATGGGCCTGGGCCAGCAACTGCTGGCCCGCATCGAAGCCTGCGCCGTGGCGCAGCGCTGCACCCACCTGCGCCTGGAAGTGCGCACCGACAACCCCGGTGCCCTTGGCTTGTACGAGCGCAACGGCTACCGGCGCTTTGCCCAGGTCGACGACTACTACGCAGACCACACCAGCGCCCTGCGCCTGGAAAAAACCCTCAATGAAAAGAGCCGCCAGTAACCTGTGACAGGGGAGCTTGTTGTGGCGAGGGAGCTTGCTCCCGCTGGAGTGCGCAGCGCTCCCAAGATGTTGGGGCCGCTA
>NZ_QAJM01000049.1 GCF_003852405.1 Pseudomonas sp. KBW05 | reverse complement strand
CTTGTTCGGAGATTCCTTAGGCAATACCAGCACGCGATCAGCGGTGACCAAGGCCACGGTCTGGTCGCTGCCCGAGGGCTTGATCACGCCAAAGCCTTTGTCGCCTTCCGGCAGGTTCAGCAGGTCGCGGCCCCAGCACTGGTGCAGGGTGTCGCCACCGAGGCGGCCCATGATGGTCGGCACGATGTCGATCTGGGTGCCCACGGTGTGGTCACGCTCGCCGAACTTCTCCTGCATGCCCGGTGCGATCATCAGCATCGGTACGTTGAAGCGGCCCAGGTCCATCTCGGTGATCTGCTGTTCGTTGCCGAAGCCGTGGTCACCCACGATAACGAACAGGGTTTCCTTGAAGTACGGCTCCTTGCGAGCCTTTTCAAAGAACTGGCCCAGGGCCCAGTCGGAGTAGCGCATGGCCGTCAAATGCTCGTTGAGGCTGCCACGGTCGGTGACTTTCTCCACCGGCAATGGTGTCGGCAACGCGTACGGCGTGTGGTTGGACAGGGTTTGCAGCAGCGCGTAGAACGGCTTGCCGCCTTCGCGGGCCTTCAACTCTTCCAGGCCACGGTTGAACATGTCCTGATCGGACACGCCCCACGTCGGGTCGGAGAACACCGGGTTGACGAAGTCGTTGCGCCCGATGAAGTTGGTCATGCCCTGGTTGCTGAAGAAGCCCGACTGGTTGTCCCAGGCGAAGTCGCCGTTGTAGACATACACGTCGTCAAACTTGCGCGCGCTGAGCAACTGCGGCAGGCCCGACAGCTTGTGGCTGCCTTCCGGGGTCTGCATCAGGTATTCGAAGCCCGGCAGGTTCGGGAAGCAGGCCATGGTGGCAAACATACCCTGGTGGGTGTGGGTACCGTTGGAGAAGAAGCGGTCGAACAGCAGGCCTTCCTTGGACAGTTTGTCGAAGTACGGCGTGATATTGCCCGGGCGATCCAGAGCGCCCACCGAGTGACCGGCGAAGCTTTCCATCAGGATCACGACCACGTTCTTGATCGGCAGGGTCTTCTCGGCCGGTGGCATGTAGTCACGACGCACGGCAGCGGTGTCGGTATCCACCAGTTTTTCTTGCGGCAGGACCAGCATGTCGCGCACGGTCTGGGTGGCCAGGGACTGGTCCAGGGTGGCTTTCCAGATGTTCGAACGGTCTTCGGAGAACCGCGACTTGGCCGCTGCGATCAGCGACAACGTGCCATTGAGGCCCAGTTGGTTGGCGAAGTTGGAATCGGTGGTATACACGTCGCCCCAACGCAGCGGCGGGCCCTGGCGCAGGGTGCCACGGGCGGCGACCACGGCGATCAACAGGCAGACCACAAACACCGCGATGCGCGAGTACCACGGCGCCACCTGGCGGGTGCTGATGGTGCCACCGCTGAACGGCCCACGCGGGCGCGTCGCACGGTCGGCGCCTTTGAAGGCGATGCTCAGGATCAACGTACCCACGGCCCAGGCCAGCAGGTAGCGCACCACCGGAAAACCGTACCAGAGCATGCTCATCACGGTTTTCGGGTCTTCCTTCACATACTGGAAGACCAGGCCGTTGAGGCGCTGGTGGAACTCGCGGTAGAAGTCCATCTCCATCAGGCCGAGGAACAGCGCGATGCTGGACGCAACGGTCAGCCAGACACGGAAGAACCCGCGCGCCGCCATGGCCCGCACGCTGAACAGAGCCAGCAGCAACGGGATCAGCAGGTAGACCACCAGGCGAATGTCCAGGCGCAGGCCGTTGCCGAACGCTTCCAGGAAGGTCGAGGCCGGCGTGTCGAGGATCATTTCACGGTTGTAAACCAGCAGCGCCAGGCGCAGCAGGGAGAACATCACCATCATGACCAGTGCGCAAAGCAGCGTGTACGCCAGATGGGATTTGACGGTCGGTTGCAGCAGGCGATTTGAAGCTCGCTGCTGATTCAGGGCGTCCGGGTTTGCCATGTCGTTTTAGGACCCATTGGAAGTTTAAGTTGCGAAATATTGCAGCGGCATCCTGCCCACGCCCAAGCGTGTGGGTACAGGGGGTCAGCGCGTTGGCGCAAATGGTGCCCGAGGAATGCCATCAGCGCTATTGATTACTGAGGAAAAAACCTTCTTTGTGGTGGTTTTCTCGGCCCGAGACAGAGCCTTCTTACACGGAAATGAAGCGGGGGGAATTGTCCGAGATGATGTGTGAAAATTCCGTGTAGCGAATATTTCGACACACAAATCTTATGACTGGACACAAAAAAATGTGGGAGCAAGCTTGTGTGGGAGCCGGGCTTGCCCGCGATAGCATCACCTCGGTGTCACTCATAGACCGAGGTGTCCGCATCGCAGGCAAGCCAGCTCCCACACAAGCCCGCTCCCACATTGAATGTGCTTACATCAGGTGCGGCGAACGGCTCAGATCCGCACGTTGCCCCGCGGCCCGGCGATTGCCCAGATGATCAGGCCCAGCACCGGCAACAACAGGATCAGCAGAATCCACAGCACTTTGGCGCCCGTGCTCGCGCCGCTTTTGAACACGTTGATGATCGCCCAGATATCCAGCGCCAGGATGATCAGCCCGATCAAACCATTAAAAGTGGAACCCATGGTGTCGCTCCTAAGTGAGGGCATGCACTTGTAGGATAGTCAGCACTGACGGGGGTTCCGTTTTTATTTCACACGTGTAGGGCGATTCGCAGCGCTTCCAGCGAAGGCTCGGCCTTGATGCCCACTTCAGCGCACAATTCCAGTACCCGTGGCAGGTCTTTGCCGTAGACCAGCACCGCCTGAATCTCGTCATCCAGCAACTGGCTGAAGTTGAGCAACGTGTAGCCGCCATCTTCAGGGTTGAGGGCGCTCATCTGGATCTGGATGCGGTTCAACGCCGTGAGGTCCTCGGTCTTGGCCAGTTGCTTGGGCTTGAGGTTGAACGCCACGCCGGGGCCGAACGAAGCGACGATCTGCGCAAACAGGTCGCCGTAGGTGTCGGCCTGGAACAGCGCGGTGTCCGGCAGGCTACCCACGACGATCCATTCACCCAACGGGATCGGGAAGGTGTCGTCGTAGTTGATATCCGGGTTGGCCGCCAGAAACGCCGCCGGGTCTGCGTAGGCCTGGGCCGCTTCGTCGGCGATGCGCGCCACTTCGTCCTCGCCCATGACGCCGGCGCTGATTTTGCTGATGAGTTCGACGAGGGCGGTTTTCATGGGGTAGTCCTGTGGCGGGCGGGTTTTAAAGGGCGCGTAGCCTACACCAGTTTCTGCAACTGCGCCGTCGTATCCGCTGCGCCCATGGTCAATGCCGCCGCCAGTGCGGTGGCGCCCTGGGCATCGGTGGCCTTGGGGTTGGCGCCCTGGCCGAGCAAGTAATCGACCATCTCGACACGGTTGAACATCGCCGCCAGCATCAAGGCGGTACGCCCGTCAGAAGAGGCTGCATCCACCGCCGTGCCGCCTTCGATAAGGGCCTTGACCACGTCCAGGTTGCCTTTGAACGCAGCGCCGGCAATCGGCAGTTGGTTCTTGTCATTGGCGATCAGCGGATCGGCCTTGAATTCCAGCAGCACTTTTACCGCTTCGCCATGGCCGTGGTAGGCGGCGAGCATCAGCAAGGTGTCGCCATTATGGTTGCGCAGGTTGACCGGCAAGCCTTTAGCCAGCAGTGCGGCGAGCAACGCGGTGTCGCCCCGACGCGCAACGTCGAAGACCTGCTCGGCAAATTCGGCGGCTTCGTCTTCGGTCATTTGTTTGGCTTGGTCTGACATGTGGGGGCTCCCTGGCGATGGCTATATAGGCGCCTAGTGTCGCGATGGAGTTCCCCACTGTCATGGCTTTTTTGCCAAAAGCCGTCATAGCTAGAATCAATAACGCTACTTTTAATAACGGAATTGGCCACCCTGGATCTGCGCCAGCAACTGCCCCGTCACGGGTACATAGGCGTCGGTGCCCGGTAGCCACGCGTAGACGGGGTCGTTACCCGCCTTCGCTGGATCGAACGCCTCTTCCTTGAGCTTGACCTTCTGGTACTTGAACGTGCCCGTTGTCTCCATTTTTACCTTGATCCGCAGGAACAGCGGCACTGCATAGTGCGGCAACTGGCCGTGGGCGAACTGCAACAGTTCACGCATGTCCAGCGAAGCCAGGGACTCACTCGGGGTAATCGCGACCATGCCCGCACGGCCGTTGGTGTTTTCGATTTCCACCCCGTAGGCCACCACTTCGGCGATCTGCGGGTGTTGCAGCAGGATGTTCTCGACCTCGGTGGTGGAAACGTTTTCACCCTTCCAGCGATAAGTGTCCCCCAGGCGATCGACGAATTGCGCATGGCCAAAGCCGATACTGCGCAACAGGTCGCCGGTATTGAAGTAGCGGTCACCCTTTTCGAACACGTCGGTGAGGATCACCTTGCGGTTCTTTTCCGGGTCGGTGTAGCCGTCAAAGGGTGATTTCTCGTCGATTCGCGCCAACAACAGGCCCTGCCCGCCCGTCTGCACCTTGCGCATAAAGCCATCGCTGCCACGGATTGGCTCGCCGTTGTCGTGGGCGTAGTCCACCAGCGCCCAGTGTTGCAGGCAAAAGCCGATGGTGTTGTCGAAATTCAGCACGTTGGTGAAGCCGATATTGCCGTCGCTGGCGGCATACAGCTCGCAAATATGGTTAACGCCATAGCGCTGCTTGAACTGCGCCCACACCCCGGGGCGCAGGCCATTGCCGACCATCTTGGTCACGCGGTTGTCACGGTCGCTGGCGCTGGGCGGCTGGTCGAGCAGGTAACGGCATAGCTCGCCGACATAACCCAGGGTGGTCGCGTTGAACTTGCGGGCATCGTCCCAGAACTGGCTGGCGCTGAACTTGCGCCGGATGGCAAACCCCGAAGCGCCGACAATCGCCGAGCCCCAGCACACACACAAGCCGGTGGCGTGATACAGCGGCAAGGTGCAATACAGGACGTCGTCCGGGCCCATGTCCAGGGCAATGCTGCCGAAGCTGACGGCGGTCTTGGTCCAGCGGCCGTGCTTCATGATGCCGGCCTTGGGCAAGCCCGTGGTGCCGGAGGTGTAGATATAGAAGCACGGGTCATTGAAGAAAATCTGCGCGGTGCTGGCCGGGTTGTCTGCCGGGCACTCGGCGCTGGCAGCCATCAGGTCGACGTAACCTGCAGGCACCTCGCTAGCCTGCTGATCGGCGACGAACCACGTGCGTTCGGCCGGGATCGCCACCTGGTCACGTACTGCCTCAAAAGAGCCCACCAATTCCGAGCCCACCACGATTGCCACCGGGTTCACCAGATTCAGGCTGTGCACCAGTGTGCCTTGGGTCTGCGACGTGTTGACCATGGCGCAGATGCCGCCCAGCTTGGCCACGGCCAACACGTTCAGCAGCAACTCGGGGCGGTTTTCGATAAACATCGCCACCACGTCACCTTTACGCACGCCTTGGGCTTGCAGGTAATGGGCGATACGGTTCGCGCGCCCATTGGCTTCGCGGTAGCTGAGCACACGGTCAGCGTATAAAAGCGCGGTGCCATCAGGGTTACGCAGGGTGGCCTGCTCGAAGTGCCAACCCAGCCCACAAGGCTGGGCCGGGTCGGTGACGTTGGCAGCACGCATGCCGCGCACCACCCGTGGCAGGGCGCGAACAATGGCGGGCACCTTACGCAGCAGCATGCTCCAGGTGATCATGTCGTTTTGCGGATGGCTCATGGAGGAACGTCCTTTTTCTTATTCTTCGTTATGCCTTGCAGGAAACTACGTCAGCCCTTGTTCACCTGTACACGCGGGATTTGAAAAGTTTTGTATCCCGATGGGCTGCCGCAGAAAAACGGAATTTAGCCGTTCCACGGCAGTCTGCATGTGTATCGGCGCGCCAAACCCACCGCTTGAACAGCGCAAAATGCAGGATGCATGATGGCCATTCATGCAATTTGCACGAAAACGAAAATCGAAGAAATTTATAACTCGTTGATTTATAACGTTATTTTTACAACAAGCTAGATGGCACAATCACTGCACCTATCACTCCATGCTTGCCAACTTGAGCCAACGGAGCTGATAGACATGAGCCTGATCCAAGATAAATTCGCTTCAGTATTCTCCAACTACGATGTCACCACCCAGCCTCGCCCAGACGGCGGCATCCTGCTGACCCTGCGCAACAGCGAAGGCAAACAGGTAAAGCGCTCGATCTCTTACCAGCAACTGCATACCGCCGACCAACTGACGTGGGTCATCAGCGCCATCCGCCGCGACCTGGCCGAACAGGCCAGCGACCTGCCGCAAATTTCGATGCTGCAAAGCCAGAACCGCTTTGCCCTGCCGACCTACCATTCGGCTTAAACACCAGACACAAAAAAGGGCCGCAACGCCATTCAGCGTTGCGGCCCTTTTTCATGCGCCTGTCACCAAAGTCCCTGGCGCGCCGCCTCATTCATCGCCTGCACGCGGTTGTTCACTTGCAACTTGCCGTAGATGTTGCGCAGGTGGAATTTCACCGTGGCTTCGGACGTTGCGCGAATCTGGCTGATCTCCCAGACAGTCTTGCCATTCGACGCCCAACGCAGGATCTCCAGCTCTGTCGGCGTCAGGGACTTGCCCGCCAAGCTCAGGCGTCTTCTGATGGCGTTGGGCAGGGTATACAGCGGCGGGTACAACTCCTCTGCGCCTCTCATTACATCTCTCCTTTATCGGCGGATGTCTCACCACCTTCGGATTTCTCCGATTGACAGGTGATATAAACATGGGTGCCAGGAAGAGTTGCATAACGAATGGTATTAAGGAGTAAGGCCCGTAATAAACAGCTGAGCCCTACAGTCGAATACGTTTCTTCCCACAACAACTTCCAACTCGTTGGGGTTGAACATTCAGGAACTTGTGCTTAGTCGTCCAAACCAGGAAAACGAAGGGCCATTTCGTCGTCGGTGAGCGCAGTCTCCCCTTCAGCCGTATTAAACAGGTGCAGCATCACAAAGTGCGGGTTCTCACCGATATCAATCCAATGGAGCAAGCCCGCCGGGATCAGCAACACGTCGTTTTTCTCACACCGTACGGCATACACATAGTCCTCCACGTGCAAGGCAATCAACCCCTGCCCGGCGATGAAGAAACGCGCATGGTCCTCGCTGAAGCGGCGCTCTTTGAGGAGCTGCGCACGCACCTGGTCTTTTTGCGGGTGAGCGCTCGTGACGCTGAACACCTCCTCCTTGGCGTAACCCAGGCTATCGATCTGCGCCTGGTACGCGGCGATCATGTCAGCATCGCTGGCGCCCTTCTCGATCGGGCTCGGCTGCCAGCGCTCGAAGCGCACGCCATGTTCAGCCAGGGTCGCGACGATATCGTCGAGATGGGTCAGGACCTTGTTCGGAGTGTCCGGTGTGGCCACGTGGTAGACAGCGACATAACTCATTGCACGGTTCCTCTGTTGGGCTCTTGCAATCGAAGGCCAATGATAATGGCGGCGGCGAGTGCCGCGATGCTGGCGATACTGAAGGTCAGGGTCGGCCCCAACAGGTTCCAGCTATAGCCGGCATACAGTGCGCCCAACGCCCCGCCGGTGCCGGCCAATGCGGCATACAAGGCCTGGCCCTGGCCCTGTTGTTTATCGCCGAAACTGCGTTGCACAAAGGCAATCGCCGCCGCATGGAAACTGCCAAAAGTGGCGGCGTGCATCACCTGCGCCAACAGCAGCACCCAGAAAAATTCGGCAAACGAACCCAGCAACAACCAACGCACAGCCGCCAGCAGGAAGCTCGCCAGCAGCACCCGGCGTATCGAAAAGCGCGTGAGGATGCGGCTCATGCCCAGGAACATCAGCACTTCCGCCACCACCCCCAGCGCCCACAACAGGCCGATCAGGCCACGGCTGTAGCCCAGGTGTTCAAGGTGCAGGGTGAGAAAGGTGTAATACGGGCCATGGCTCATTTGCATCAGTGCCACGCAGGCATAAAACGCCAGCACGCCGGGGCTGCGCAATTGCTTGAGAAAGCCATCACCCGCCAGGCGGTTGCCGTGGGTGGCAGGTTGCGCATTCGGCACCCAAAGGCTGGCGCCAATGATGCCGGCCATGATCACCACGACCACCACCGGGTAGATATCCAGGCTCAGCCAGTCGAACAGGCGCCCCATGATCACCACGGTGAGGATAAAACCGATGGAGCCCCACAGGCGGATCTGGCTGTAGCGCGAGGTCTGTTTTTGCAGGTGCGCCAGGGTGATCACTTCAAACTGCGGCAGCACCGCGTGCCAGAAGAACGCATGCAGGGCCATCACCAGGGCCAGCCAGGCGTAAGTCTGGCTGACGAAGATCAGCGAGAAGCTCGCCAAGGTACACACCGCGCCAAAGCGCACGATGGCCAGGCGCCGGCCGGTGTAGTCGCCGAGCCAACCCCACAGGTTGGGCGCCACGCAGCGCATCAGCATAGGGATGGCCACCAGTTCGCCGATGCGCGCACTGGAAAAGCCCAGGTGATCGAAGTAAAGGGCCAGGAATGGCGCCGTCGCCCCGAGCAGGGCGAAGTAGAAGAGGTAGAAGCTGGAGAGGCGCCAGTAGGGGAGCGTCATGTGGGTTGGGGCTGCTGCGCAGCCCAACGGGACGGTGCGACGATTCGACAAGCTCCCTCGCCACAGCAAGCTCCCTGGCTAAAGGTCACAGCTGGCCCAGCACCGGGGTGGTGACGCGCACGTCGGCGTTTTGCCCACGGTTGCGCAGCAGGTGGTCCATCAGCACGATGGCCATCATCGCCTCGGCAATTGGCGTGGCACGGATGCCGACGCACGGGTCATGGCGGCCTTTGGTGATCACATCTACCGGGTTGCCATGCACATCGATCGAGCGGCCCGGCGTGGTGATGCTCGACGTCGCCTTGAGCGCCAGGTGCGCCACAATCGGCTGGCCGGAGGAAATACCGCCGAGGATGCCACCCGCATTGTTGCTGAGGAAACCTTCCGGCGTCAGTTCATCGCGATGCTCGGTGCCGCGCTGGGAGACACAAGCGAAGCCGGCGCCGATTTCCACGCCTTTCACCGCGTTGATGCTCATCAGCGCATGGGCCAGTTCGGCGTCCAGGCGGTCGAAGATCGGCTCGCCCAGGCCTGGTTTCACGCCCTCGGCCACCACGGTGATCTTGGCGCCGACGGAATCCTGGTCGCGACGCAACTGGTCCATGTAGGCTTCCAGTTCCGGCACTTTGTCCGGGTCGGGGCTGAAGAAGGCGTTGTCTTCCACGCTGTCCCAGGTCTTGAACGGGATCTCGATCGGCCCCAGCTGGCTCATGTAGCCACGGATCACGATGCCCTGGGTGGCCAGGTATTTCTTGGCAATGGCACCGGCAGCCACGCGCATCGCGGTTTCGCGGGCCGAGCTGCGGCCGCCGCCACGGTAATCGCGTTCACCGTATTTGTGGTGGTAGGTGTAGTCGGCGTGGGCCGGGCGGAACAGGTCCTTGATCGCCGAGTAGTCCTTGGACTTCTGGTCGGTGTTACGGATCAACAGGCCGATGGCGCACCCGGTGGTGCGGCCTTCGAACACGCCGGAGAGGATCTCGACTTCGTCGGGTTCCTGGCGCTGGGTAGTGTGGCGGCTGGTGCCGGGCTTGCGGCGGTCGAGGTCACGCTGCAGGTCTTCCAGGGACAGCTCGAGGCCGGGCGGGCAGCCGTCGACAATGGCGACCAACGCCGGGCCATGGCTTTCGCCCGCGGTGGTGACAGTGAACAGCTTGCCGAAGGTATTGCCGGACATGCAGGGCGCTCCGTGAAATCAGTTGTAATCACTCAGGGGTGATAACCAAGCGCGCCAGTATACGCGGGCCAACCGACTAGTTCATCCTCGAAACCTTCCGGGTAGACATTGGTCGAACCGGCACCTCCCTGATGATGGCGCGATGATGCTTCGAGTTTTACTGCTGGCCCTCACCCTGTTTACCGCCGTGGCCCACGCCGCCTCCCCCGTGGTGCTGCAACGGCCCATCAGCCTGGACACCGGCAGCGGCGAGCTGTTTGGCTCGCTGCTACTGCCCCAATCCGACAAACCGGTGCCGGTGGTGCTGATCATCGCCGGCTCCGGACCCACCGACCGCAACGGCAACAGCGCCGACGGCGCGCGCAACGACAGCCTCAAGCGCCTGGCGTGGGTGCTGGCCCGGCACAACATCGCCAGCGTGCGCTACGACAAGCGTGGCGTGGCCGCCAGCCTTGCGGCCACCCCGGACGAGCGTAACCTGACGCTCGACGCCTACGTTTCCGACGCGGCGGCCTGGGGCAAACTGCTCAAGGCCGACAAACGCATGGGCCCGCTGGTCGTCCTCGGCCACAGCGAAGGCGCGCTGGTGGCGGCCCTCGCCGCGCCACAACTGGAACCGGCGGGTGTGATTTCCCTGTCCGGCAGCGCACGTCCGGTGGATCAGGTGATCCGTCAGCAGTTGGCGGGTCACCTGCCCCCTGCCCTGTTGCTGCGCAGCAATCAGATCCTTGATCGGCTCAAGGCCGGGCAAGTGGACGCGGATGTGCCTGGCCCGCTGCTGGGTATTTTCCGACCGAGCGTGCAGCCGTATCTGATCAGCCTGTTCCGTGCCGATCCCTCGGCGGCATTTGCCAAGCTGGATATGCCGGCGCTGATTATCCAGGGCACTCACGATATCCAGGTCGGCATCGGCGATGCCCAGCAGTTGAAAAAGGCCAAGCCCGATGCACAGCTTGCGCTGATCGAAGGCATGAACCACGTCATGCGCATCGTGCCCAAGGATGTGCAGCAGCAATTGGCGTCCTACAACGACCCGCAATTGCCCCTCGCTGCCGAGTTGGGCAGCCGCGTGGTGCGCTTTATCGACGGACTTCAGCCCCGTTAAGCGACAATTTGTCTCTAGTCCTGCGCAAAGCGGCCGATAAGCCCAGTGTCGCAGCAAAAAAGCTGTCGGCTTGCTGGGCTTGGACAGGATCGCGCCGCATGACAACCACAGAAGCAACACCGGAACCCACCGCCGACACCCCGGCTGAAAAAACCGAGGCCGTCGACGCGGCGCCCCTGCCGTGGGCGGAGGTCCAGCCCGAGCATTTCAAGATGCTGCGCCTGGCGCCCCTGGCCACCGATCGCGCCACCGGGGTGCGACCGCTGCGGTTCGTGCAATTCGGTTATGCCGAGCGCAATGACAGCCACCACAGCCTGCTGCGCATGGTCATCCAGTTGCCAGGGCAGCGGGTGCGGCGCGAACAGAACCACCTGGATGTGTGGGTCGATCACGATAAACACCGCGTGCATTTCGGCCCGGGCAACAGCCTGGAGATCGAACCGGCCAACCGCGGTATCGGGCGCTTCCTCGTGGCCCAAGGGGCGGCATGGGCGAAGAAAAAGTGGTCCAGCTACCGCATCGACGGCGTGGACCTGTCCAACAAAGACGCACTGAACGAAGCCACGCGCCTGCGCCGCGACCACTTCTTGCGGGTCCACGGCTTTGATGTGGCCTACGCCGACGTGCAGCACCTCAAGGGCAACGTGCAGCCGGGCAAGGTCGGGGATGTGCTGGAAAACTGGAACACCGAGAAGGTGCAGTTTGTCGAGATCCTGGAAGCGGCGCAGATGCTCCAACAGGCCGAGCAGAACCTGGCGGAACAGGAAGTGAAGCTGCGCAAGGAAGAGGAAAAGGTCACCAAGTTCAAGCGTGAGGACAGCGGGCTGCGCTTTACCATTACCTGCCTGGTGGCGTTTACCGTGTTCCAGGCGGGGTTGTTGATCTGGATTGCCACGCACCGTTAAAACCGGTTCCGGCTATGAAATGAGATCAAAATGTGGGAGCGGGCTTGCTCGCGAAAGCGGTGTGTCAGTGACTAAATATATTAGCTGACACACCGTATTCGCGAGCAAGCCCGCTCCCACACTGACCCAGTTCCTACAGTTACACCTTGGCGGCAAATGCTGCCTGATGCTTACGACACTGCTCCGCCGTCAACATGAACACCCCGTGCCCACCGCGCTGGAAGTCCAGCCAGGCAAAGTCCACCTCTGGGTACAACGCCTCGACGTGCACCTGGCTGTTGCCCACTTCAACAATCAGCAAGCCCTTCTCGGTCAGATGGTCCGCCGCCTCGGCCAGCATGCGCCGTACCAGGTTCAAGCCATCATCACCGCAGGCCAGGCCCAGCTCGGGTTCGTGCTGGTATTCGTCCGGCATGTCGGCAAAATCTTCGGCATCCACATACGGCGGGTTGGACACGATCAAATCGAAGCGCTGGCCCGGCAGGCCGTCGAAGCCATCGCCCTGCACGGTGTAAACGCGTTCATCGACACCATGACGCTCGATGTTCTGGTTGGCCACTTCCAACGCTTCAAAGGACAAGTCCCCCAGCACCACTTCGGCGTCCTGGAACTCGTAGGCGCAGGCAATACCGATGCAACCCGAGCCAGTGCACAGGTCGAGAATGCGCGCCGGCGGTTGGGCCAGCCAAGGCTCGAAGCGGTTTTCGATCAGCTCGCCAATCGGTGAGCGCGGGATCAGCACGCGCTCGTCAACGATAAACGACATGCCGCAGAACCACGCTTCATTCAACAGGTAGGCGGTAGGCACACGCTCGTGGATGCGCCGGTGCAACAAACGCTGCACGTGGGAAATCTCTTCTTCTTCCAGGTTACAGTCCAGGTAGCTATCAGCAATTTCCCATGGCAGGTGCAAGGCACCGAGCACCAATTGGCGGGCTTCATCCCAGGCATTGTCGGTGCCATGGCCAAAAAACAGGTCTTCCCCATGGAAACGGCTGACAGCCCAACGGATGTGGTCGCGCAAGGTGCGCAGGCGGGAAGTGATCACGGGGCAGACTCCTGAAAAAACGACCGGCGATTCTAACAGCCTTCGCCTGTACCGACGATGTACGAAACGTCGTCGCCATCCGTCGGATTTCATCCAAATTGCCAGCATTCGGTTAAACGCGGCGCCCACTTGACAAGGCTGCACGCCAACAACGGCGTACCTTACGATAGTAGCGATTCACAGAACCGCTCAGCCAGTGGACAATGTCGCAAAAGCCCCCCTCACAGGAGCCCCAGAATGTCCGTTCCAAAGACGATGTTTCAACTCAGCGGTCGCGGTTACGCAGCAGCCAACCTCAGCCATGCGACCCTCGTGATCATCGACGCCCAGAAGGAATACCTCAGCGGTCCACTCGCCCTCTCGGGCATGGACGCAGCGGTAGACAACATCAAGCAACTGGTTGCAGCGGCCCGCAACGCCGGGCGCCCGATTGTCCACGTACGCCACCTGGGCACCGTCGGCGGCCTGTTCGACCCGCAAGGCGAGCGCGGTGAGTTCATTTCCGGCCTTGAGCCAAGCGGTGACGAAACCATCATCGGCAAGCTGCTGCCCAGCGCCTTCCACGGCACCGGCCTGGAAAAACACCTGCAAGACCTTGGCTCCCTGGACCTGATCGTGGCCGGCTTCATGAGCCACTCCAGCGTCAGCACCACCGTACGTGCGGCCAAGAACCTGGGCTTTCGCTGCACCCTGGTGGAAGACGCCTGCGCCACGCGCGACCTGCCTTACAAAGGCGGCATCCTGAGTGCCGAGCACGTGCAGCAGACCGAAATGGCCATCATGGCCGACAACTTCGCCACCCTCGCCTTGACCAAAGATCTGATCTGATCGTACCGGGGATGAGCGGCGTGTTTACGGCCCCGCTCATCCCCATTGCCTTCTCATTTGGCGCATTTACCCCTCCCCCCGGAACAACCTGTGTATCTTCCGGTCGAAGGGCCGATACCCTGGAGGAAAGGTCGGGATGAAGATATCCGATGGTTTTGATGCTCGTCGCTTGCGCCCCAAGGGCCCGAGCAATTGGCGTCTGCGCCTGGTAGCCGGCTTTGCCGCGTTGCTGGCGCTAGTAGGTCTGCTGCTGGCGGGTGCTGGTGGCGCTGGTTTGTCGGGTCATTCACCGGCCCTTGGCGAGCTGAATGCCAGCCCTGGCGGTTCGGCAATCCTGCTGGCAAGCGGGTTGCTGGTGCTGTGGCTGGGCGTGTGGTTATGGCGTCGTAGCCGTAGGAAGATGCGCCAGCCGTTGTCACTCAATATCGCCTCGCACCTGATGAAAAAGCACGACTGATGGCGCTTGAATAGCGTTTCCTGCGCCCCGGCCGCCGCGATTTAGGTAAACTGCCCGCCCTTCGCGGAGGCTGATATGCAAGACGACGATTTTTCCCTGTTCAAAAACGAGCTGCGCGGCGTCAAGCCGATCAAGCACGACCGCGCCGATACCGGCAAACCCAAGGCCGACCGCGCGCAGATCGCCAAGCTGCGCCAGGCCGCGACCGTGCGCACCGATGCCACCACCGTGGACGGCCTGTCGGACCAGTTCGTGATCGACGTCGGCCCCGAAGACGAGCTGATGTGGGCCCGCGACGGCGTGCAGGAAAGCCAGATGCGCAAGCTCAAGGTCGGCCAGATCCCCTTCGAAGGCAGCCTCGACTTGCACGGTATGACCGTGGAAAAAGCCCGCGAAACCCTGTGGGCCTTCCTCGCCGAAGCGACCAAATTCGAAATTCGCTGCGTACGCGTCACCCACGGCAAGGCCGTGCGGCTGGACGGCAAGCGCCCGATGATCAAAAGCCACGTCAACACCTGGCTGCGCCAGCATGCGCAAGTGCTCGGCTTTACCTCATGCCAGGCCCGCCACGGCGGCGCGGGAGCGGTGTATGTGATGCTCAAGCGCACCATGATGGAAGGGCGTGACGAGTAACAAGTCGCCTCTTCAGGCTTGCAGCGATGTGTCCGCCACCGTAACCTTGCGCTTTGCGAAAATCCCACAGGTAGTTTCATGTCCCTGGAACAGAATTACACCGCGATCCTCGGCCAACTCGGCGAGGACGTTTCCCGCGAGGGTCTGCTGGACACGCCAAAGCGTGCCGCCAAGGCGATGCAGTACCTCTGCCGCGGTTATGAGCAGACCCTGGAAGAAGTCACCAACGGTGCCTTGTTCAGCTCTGACAACAGCGAAATGGTGCTGGTCAAGGACATCGAGTTGTACTCGTTGTGCGAACACCACCTGCTGCCGTTTATCGGCAAGGCCCATGTCGCGTATATCCCAAGCGGCAAAGTGCTGGGCCTGTCGAAGGTCGCGCGGATTGTCGATATGTACGCACGTCGCCTGCAGATCCAGGAAAACCTCAGCCGCCAGATCGCCGATGCGGTGATGCAGGTGACGGGTGCCCTGGGCGTGGCCGTGGTGATCGAGGCCAAGCACATGTGCATGATGATGCGCGGTGTGGAGAAACAGAATTCGTCGATGATCACCTCGGTGATGCTGGGTGAGTTCCGCGAAAACGCGGCAACCCGCAGCGAATTCCTCAGCCTGATCAAGTAACCGGCTGGGTAGGAGAAAACCGGCGTTCATCGCCGGTTTTTTTTCGCCTGCAGAAATCAGGTAAGCTGCGGCCCCTTCTTCATGGGCAAGAGGTTTCAGCCATGTTTGTCAAAGCACTTCGAGTGGGCCTCGGCCACGTCATCATCGCGGGCGACTTCCTGACGCGCCCACGCAAAAAGCAGCGTTCGGCCGAGCAGCAGGCTCAAGTCAACGCAGCGGCCAAGGACCTGACGCTGTATCAGTTCCACGCCTGCCCGTTCTGCGTGAAGACCCGTCGTACCCTGCACCGCCTGAATGTGCCGGTGGCGTTGAAGGACGCGAAGAACAACGAGCAGGATCGCCAGACCCTGCTGGAGCAAGGCGGCAAGATCAAGGTGCCGTGCCTGCGCATTGAAGAGAATGGCCAGGTCACTTGGATGTATGACTCCAAGGTGATCATTGATTACCTGGACAAGCGGTTTGCCGCGATCTGACAGGCGCGGATAACCCCCTGTGGGAGCTGGCTTGCCTGCGATGGCGGTGTATCAGTAGCAGAAATGCCAACTGACCCACCGCCATCGCAGGCAAGCCAGCTCCCACATTTGTTTTGTGCCAGTCTCTAACCTTGTATTTCCACATCCAACAAGGCCGAACCCAGGCACTTGCCATGGGCATCCAGCGCCAGCGAACGCGTGACGCCACCGCGCAAGATCCCCGGTAGTACGAAGTTCAGCGCCTGCACAGTGGGCAATTCGTAGCGCCGCACCGGCGCCGCACCCGGCTCCAGCAATCCGGCAAAAAATTCGGCCACGCGTTCGGCCGTCAGTTGCTCACACAGCAACGGATAATCCTCTGCGCGATAAGCAATGATCGAAATGTTCGACGTATCGCCCTTATCCCCGGTGCGGGAATGGGCCAGCGTGTGCAACTTCATGCTTCGATCCTCGGGTTGACCGCATCACGCGGCAGCAACAACGATGCCACCGCCACCACCTGCCGTACGCTTTTGCTGGCACCGCCGCCGCCGGACGGGCCGTTGGTGTAGAGGGTTTCCACTTCATTGCCAACCCGCACTGCCTCAAGGCGATCCTCACAGCGAGCCGCCACGCGCAGGCGCACTTCCCAGGGTTCGACGGTGCTGCGCGGGCCGTGGAGCGCGTCCATGCCGATCAGTTCGGCGCGCACGTCCTGCATCTTCACCCCCATCAATTCCAGGCGCTTGAGGACGACAGCCCGCGCCAACTCTGCCCGTGCGACAGCCCCCGGCCCGCCGTAGGACATTTGCCCCTCGCCAATCCAACCGTCCAGATAACCGACGCTGACTTTCAACCGCTCGGGACGCGCGCGGCCGTCTGCCCCTTGAGCGCGCACGCGATCAACGGCCTCCTCGACAAACCCCACCTGGGAAAAGTCCGCCGTGACATCCGGCGTGAGGTACGCCGCCGGGTCATGCACTTCGTAGATCAATTGCTCAGTGCAGGTGGCGCGGCTGACCCGCCCGCCCGAGCCCGCGACCTTGGTGATCAAGGCTTCACCGTCGGCATCGATTTCGGCCAAGGGGAAGCCCAGGCGCGCGAGGTCATCCACGTCCTTGAAGCCGGGATCAGCGAAATAACCACCACTGACTTGCCCGGCACATTCCAGCAAATGCCCGACCAGCGTACCGCGCCCCAGGCGCGGCCAATCGTCCGCCGCCCAGCCGAATTCAAACATCTGCGGCGCGAGGAACAGCGAAGGGTCGGCCACCCGCCCGGTGATCACCACATCGGCGTCGGCGTGCAGCGCCTCCAGGATGCCCTCGACCCCCAGGTAGGCATTCGCCGAGATCAGCCGTTCGCCCAGGGACCCGACCGTCTGGCCGTTATCCAGCAGAAAATCGCCTTGCAACACGTCCAGCACATCGTCGCCAACCACGGCGACCACCTTGAGTTCCAGGCCCAGTTCGCTGGCAATCCGCCGTACTTCAACCGCCGCCGACACGGGGTTGGCCGCGCCCATATTGGTGATCACCCGCAGGCGACGCCCAGTTTTATCGCCCACGAACGGCAACACGCGGCGCATGCGCTCACTCAACAGCGGGTCGTAACCGCCCGCGGGATCACTGATCCGCGCCTGTTGCGCGAGGGCGATGGTGCGTTCAGCCAGGCATTCGAACACCAGATAATCCAGGTCGCCACGCTCGGCCAATTCGACGGCAGGTTCGATACGGTCGCCGGAATAACCGGCGCCAGAACCGATGCGCAAGGTTTTCATCTCAAATCACTCCCAGGAGCAGCGCGGTCAGGGTCATCAACACCGACGCGGCAAACAGAAAAGGGATGGTGAAGCGCTGGTGATCGGCCAATTCGATCTTGCACAGGCCCACCAACAGGAAGGTCGCGGGGGTCAGCGGGCTGACCGGGAAACCGGTGGTATGCACGCCCAGCAGCGAGGCCTGGGCCACTTGCAGCGGGTCGACGCCCAGGGCCTTGCCGACTTCGGCGATCACCGGCATCACGCCGAAATAGTAGGAATCGGGATCAAACAGCATGCTCAGGGGCATGGAAATAAAGCCCACCACCGCCGGGATCAGCTTGCCGTGGCCGGCCGGGATCTGCGCCACCGCCACTTCGGCAATCGCCTTGAGCATGCCGGTGCCTTGCATGATGCCGGTGAACACCCCAGCGGCGAGCAGGATGCTGGCCATGGTCAGGGCGGTCTTGGCATGCGCATCGATGCGGGCGCGCTGGGCGTCCACGTTGGGGTAGTTGATGCACAGCGCCACCACAGTGCCGAGCATGAACATCACCACCGGGTCGACCCAGCCGGCAATCATCACCACCATCACCAACACCGTCAGAATCAGGTTGACCCAGAACAGACGCGGGCGGCGCAACTTGATGTCGTCATCGCTGAGCACCCGCTGCGGCATGGCATCCACAGTGGAGCCGGCGCCCAGGCCCAGGCGTTTTTCTTCGCGGCGGCCGAGCCACCAGGCGCAGGCGAAGACAAAGATCAGGCCAACGATCTGCACCGGGATCAGTGGTTGGAACAGGTCCGCCACCGGCACATGCAAAGCGGCTGAGGAACGCAGTACCGGGCCGGTCCATGGCAAAAAATTCACCCCGGCTGCCATCGCACACACGCAGGCGAGGATGCGTTTGTCGATGCCCAGCCGTGTGTACAGCGGCAACATCGCCGGCACCGTCACCAAAAAGGTCACTGCGCCGGAGCCATCCAGGTGCACCAGCAGCGCCAGGGTCGCGGTGCCGACGACAATCCGTGTAGGACGCGTGCCAACGGTGCGCAGGATGCGGTCGATGATCGGGTCGAGCATGCCGGCATCGGTCATGATCCCGAAAAACAGGATCGCAAACACAAACATGCCCACCACGGGGGCGACGTTCTTGATACCGGTAATGATGAAAGCACTGGTTTGCAGGCCGAACCCGCCGAGCAGCGCGGCGATGATCGGCAAGGCGATCAGGGCCACCAGTGGCGAGAGGCGTTTGCTCATGACGGCAGCGAGCAGGCACAGGATCGTAATGACACCCAGGGTAGCGAGCATGGGTTACTCCAGAGCGGCCTTGTTGGCCGGTTATTGTTTTCCCTGGAGTATTGGAAGCGGGTTAGTCTTTGTAAATTGGAATATTCACTCGCTAGTGTTCGGAAAAACAAAATGAAGCTGCTCTTATGAAAAATAGCATCCAGCACATCCAAGCCTTTCTTGCTGTTGCCCGCACGGGCAGTTTCACCAGGGCCGCCAACGAGTTGCACCTGTCACCCTCGGCACTGACCGTGCAGGTGCAACAACTGGAAGACTGGCTCGGCGTCGCCCTGCTCGACCGCAGCCCGCGTCACGTCAGCATCACCGCCGCCGGCCAGGACGCACGCGGGCCGATGGAAAAACTGCTGCTGGACCTGGACAACATCGTCACCGGCTCCCGCGACCTCGCCGCCCTGCGCCGCGGCGTCGTCACCATCGCCGCCCTGCCCTCGGTCTGTGCCGGCGCCCTGCCCCCGGCCTTGCGCCTGTTTCGCGAGCGTTTTGCCGGGATCGAAGTGCGCCTGCATGACCTGGTGGCCCACCGCATTCATGCCCAGGTGCGTTCCGGCGAGGTGGATTTCGGCATCGGCGTGCGTGCGCGACTCAGCCACGGCCTGGCGTTTGTCCCGGTGCTCAATGACCGGCTGTGTGCGTTTGTGCCACTGAATCATCCCCTCACTCGCCATCGCCAGCTGACCCTCGAACAGCTGGCGGATCAGCCGATCATCCTCACCGGCCGCGACAGCAGTGTGCGTGAGCAGGTGGATGCGCTGTTCGATGAGACACGGTTGACGCTAAACGCGGGAATGGAAGCCAACTACATGTCGACGGTGTTGGCGCTGGTGCGCCAGGGGCTGGGGATCAGTGTGTTGCCGGAGTCGGCGGCGGACAGTTTGGAAGGGTTGAAGCGGATCAACATTGATCATCCTGGGGTGAACCGGGAGATCGGCTTGATTACACGGAGCGGGATGAGCTTGAGCCCCGCAGCACAGCGCTGTTTCGACCTGCTCAATGAAGCATTACCTGACACACCGCAGAGCTAAATGTGGGAGCGGGCTTGCTCGCGAATGCGGTGTGTCAGGCACTACATCTGTCACTGACACACCGCTTTCGCGAGCAAGCCCGCTCCCACATTTTGACCGAGTGAATCAGCCCAGCATCGGCACATGCTTGGGATGGCTGGCAACCCGTGCCAACCACGCCTGCACCGCAGGATACGGCGCCAAGTCAAACCCACCCTCATGCGCCACATGGGTATAGGCATACAACGCAATATCGGCAATCGAATACTGCTCGCCCACCAGGTACGGCGTGGCCTGCAACTGGCGCTCCATCACCTTCAGCGCCTTGTGGCCGCGCTTGTGGCAGGTCTTGTATTCCTCCAGGCGATCTTCCGGCATGTTCAGGTAGAACTGGATAAACCGCGCCACCGCAATATACGGCTCATGGCTGTACTGCTCGAAGAACTGCCATTGCAGCACTTGGGTGCGCAAACGCGGTTCAGTCGGCAAAAACTCACTGCCATCGGCCAGGAAGTTGAGGATCGCGTTGGATTCCCACAGGCAGGTGCCGTCTTCCAGTTCCAGCACCGGGATCTTGCCGTTGGGGTTCTTGGCCAGGAACTCGGCGGTCTGGGTGTCACCCTTGAGGATGTCCACGTCAATCCACTGGTAGGGAAGGCCCAGCAGGTTGAGCATTAATTTGATCTTGTAGCAGTTGCCCGACTTGTAATCGCCATAAACCTTGTACATGGGACTCCCCTTATGCCGCTTGCGCGTGCTGTGCTTGACGGACCACCGTGGCCAGACGCTTGAGACCTTCGTCCAGGCGGGCCGGGTCGATGTGACTGAAATTGAGGCGCAACGAGCCCAAGTGTTGGTCCGGCTCGGAAAAGAACGGTTCACCGGGCATGAACGCGACGTTCTGATCCAGCGCTTGCGCCAATAAAGTGCGGGTGTCGAGCGGCTGTTTCAAGGTCAGCCAGAAGAATAATCCACCTTGGGGCACTTGCCAGTCGGCCAGGTCGGCAAAGTGATACTCCAGTGCGGCCTGGAAAGCGTCGCGGCGTTCGCGATAGAAGCTGCGCAGTTCCCCCAGGTGATGCTGGTATTTTTCCGTGCCGATCCACTGCATGGCCTGCCATTGGCCGACGCGGTTGGTGTGTAGATCCGCCGATTGCTTGAGCTTGAGCAGGTGCGGGAACAGCTCCGGGCTGGCGATCAGGTAGCCGACGCGCAGGCCCGGCAGCAAGGTTTTGGACACGGTGCCGGTGTAGATCCAGCTGGCTTTCTTTAAACGCCCGACGATAGGTTTGGCGCTGCCACCGTCAAAAGTCAGCTCGCGGTAGGGTTCGTCTTCGATCAGGGTCACGCCGAACTCATCGAGCAACGCGGCGACGGCTTCACGCTTGGCCTCGCTGTAGCGTACGGCCGAGGGGTTCTGGAAGGTCGGGATCAGGTAGATGAAGGCAGGACGGTGGCGCTCAAGGTTGGCGCGCAAGGCGCCAAGGTCAGGACCGTCAGCTTCCAACTGAACGCTGAGGCACTCGGCGCCGAACAGTTGGAAGATCTGCAATGCCGCCAGGTAGGTCGGGCCTTCCAGCAAAATCTGCGTGCCTTTGTCGATGTACAGCTTGGCCGCCAGGTCCAGGGTTTGCTGGGAGCCGCTGACCACCAGCACCTGGCTGGCCTGGCACGGTATGCCCAACGCGCGGGCCTCGGCGGCGAGCAATTCGCGCAACTGCGGTTCGCCTTCGCTCATGCCGTATTGGCCGATGTTGAGTGGCATATCGTCCCAGTTCAACGCCGGTAGCATGGCTTCTGCCGGCAGGCCACCGGCGAACGACATCACTTCCGGGCGCTGGGCCGCCGCGAGGATTTCACGGATCAGGGAGCTTTTGAGGCGCGTAACACGTTCAGAGAAGGCCATGGGTTCACCGCTAGCGAAGACTGTGAGAAATACGTCAAACTGGTTGACCGAAATTACGACAGCTCCGATGGATACGTCAATATGCTTGACCTTAAAAACCCAACCGCCCAGCAAGAAGCCATGGAAGCGTTCTTCTTCGGCTACCAGGCCTTTACCGCCAAAGCCGACGAAATGCTCGAACGCCGAGGCTTGAGCCGGGTGCACCAGCGCATCGTGTTTTTTATCGCGCGTTACCCGGCGTTGAGCGTGAAAGAGCTGCTGGAATTGCTTGGCGTGAGCAAGCAGGCACTGAATATGCCGCTGCGCCAATTGCAGGAAATGCACCTGGTGAACAGCGTCGCGTCCGAGACCGACAAGCGCAAACGCCTGCTGGAGCTGAGCGAAGAAGGCCAGCGTTTTGAACAGTCGTTGCGACGTGAGCAGGTCAAACTGTTGCAACGCGCCTTCAGTGACGCCGGCGAACAAGCCGTTGCCGGATGGCTGGCGGTGAATCAGGCACTGAGTGCAGTGAATTAGCCTTCTGTCGCCTTTCGCCAGACCATTCGAAAACATTATTTGCTTTCTTTGTATACAAAAGCATAATTCGCCTCGTGCGAGTTCCTGACCTATTGGTCAACAAAACCCGCCAGTACCTCAAAGCGCTGTTGCCCACATTTGTGACCGGCGCTGGAAATAACAATAAAACTCTTGAGGAGTACTTGCTGTGGATAGCCGCAAATCTGACGCCCCGACGCTGGACCTCTCCCCGCCCAGCAACAGCTGGCTGGAACGCCTGTTCAAACTGCGCTTGCATGGCACCACAGTGAGGACCGAATTGATCGCCGGCCTCACCACCTTTATCACCATGGCCTACATCATCTTCGTCAACCCCAACATCATGGCCGACGCCGGCATCGACCACGGCGCGGCGTTCGTCGCCACCTGCATCGCCGCCGCCCTGGGCTGCCTGTTGATGGGCCTGTACGCCAACTGGCCGGTAGGCCTTGCGCCGGGCATGGGCCTGAACGCGTTTTTCACCTACACCGTGGTTGGCACCATGGGCTACACCTGGGAAACCGCGCTGGGTGCGGTGTTTATCTCGGGCGTGCTGTTCATGGGCCTGACGCTGTCGCGGGTGCGTGAGTGGTTGCTCAACAGCATTCCGGTGAGCCTGCGCCATGCCATGGGCGCGGGTGTCGGCTTGTTCCTCGGGGTGATCGGCTTGAAGACCGCCGGGATTATCGTCGAAAGCCCCGCGACGCTGATCAAGCTCGGCTCCCTGCATGAACCGGCGCCGTTGCTCGCCGCCGTGTGTTTCCTGTTGATCGCGATCCTCAGCTACCACCGCGTCTTCGGCGCGATTCTCATCAGCATCATCGCCGTGACCCTGGCCGGCTGGGGCCTGGGCCTGGTGCACTACAACGGCATGGTCTCCACCCCACCGAGCCTGGCGCCGACCTGGATGGCCATGGACATAAAAGGTGTATTCAATGTAAGCATGATTAGCGTGGTATTTGCCTTTCTTTTTGTACACATGTTCGACACCGCAGGTACACTGATGGGCGTCGCGCAACGGGCCGGCCTGGTGAACGCCGATGGCAAGATCGATAACCTGTCCCGCGCCTTGAAAGCCGATAGCGCTTCCAGCGTGTTCGGCGCGATGGTCGGTGTACCGCCGGTGACCAGCTACGTGGAAAGCGCCGCGGGTGTTGCCGCTGGCGGCCGTACCGGGCTGACTGCTGTGACCGTGGGCGTGCTGTTTGTGGCCGCGATGTTTTTTGCACCGCTGGCCGGCATGATCCCGGCCTATGCCACCGCTGGCGCGCTGATCTACGTGGCGATGCTGATGATGGCAAGCATGGCTCACATCAATTGGGATGAAGCCACTGACAGCATTCCGGCGATCGTGACCGCAATCATGATGCCGCTGACCTTTTCGGTTGCCGACGGTATCGCCTTGGGCTTTATCACTTACGTGGCGCTCAAGGCGGGCACCGGCAAGTACCGAGAGATTTCGGTGAGCCTGTGGGTGCTGTGCGCGATCTTTATCGCCAAATTCATATTTCTATAAAAACGGAGTACATGATGAACCTGGAAACCTGGCTACTGTTCAGCGGCGCGGCATTGGTGGTGATCCTGATCCCGGGACCACTGTCACTGTTGATGATCAGCAACAGTCTGAACTACGGCCTGCGCCGTTCGTATCCAGCGTTTCTCGGTGGGGTGTTTGCCTCGATCTGCCTGCTCAGCGCGTCGGCCCTGGGGCTGGGCGCGCTGTTGCTGGCCTCCGAGCAACTGTTCAGCGCCCTGAAGATCGTCGGCGCGGCGTACCTGTTCTACCTCGCCTGGCAGAGCTGGCAGCAGTCGCGGCAACCGGCCCAGGGTGCCGAAGTACCGCAACTGGCCGCCGTACCGCGCTTTCGCACACTGTTCGGGCGGGCCTTTGTGCTGGGCGCCAGCAACCCGAAGGACATCCTGTTCTTCGCCGCGTTCCTGCCGCAATTTCTCAGCAGCCAGCAGCCATTCCTGCCACAGCTGCTGATCATGATTGCCACCTGGACCCTGCTCGACCTGCTCTGCAAGCTGGCCTACGGTCTCGGCGCGCACGGAGCGGCACGGTATCTGCGCAGCGGCAGCGGCCAGGGCTGGTTCAACCGGGTCAGTGCCGCTTTTTTTGGTAGCGCGGGCGTTGCTGCTTTGCTCCGGGCATAACGTTGCCGAACCTGACGAAATAGACCGAAGGGTCACGCCTGGACGTCCATTGCACCCCGGCAATGATCTTCACCAGGCGCCCTTCTCTCATCGCCGTAGAGATCGGCGCATAGGTGGCGATGTGTGTCGTGAAAAACCGGTGCCGGAACCACTCATCGGTCATTTGAATGCCCACGCGGGCCTTTAGATCAAGCGAGCTGCCGCTCGCCCAGCGCGTCATGACGAAATACACAGTGTCGGACTGTGGGTGCGTGCAGTAGAAATCCGACGCCTGCAAGGCGCCAAGGCGTTTTTCCACCGCGTGCAAGCTGAACCCCATCCGCTCAAGGTGCGCTCGAACCTGCCCCTGGGCCAAGTGACGTCGCGCAGTCAGATTGTGCTGAGTCGCTGCTTGCAACGAAGCCTGGGGGGCCTGCGTCAAATGGAAGTCCATGCGATCAAACCCGGGGGTCAGGCCGTCGTCGCCAATGAAGATACTGGTCCTGGTCGAGCTCTCGATGGGTCGCAACAGCCTCAACAAATCATCCGTCTGCCCCACGGCAGCCGGGGCCAGCCACCTGTCGAGCGTCGCCCTGAGATCGAACCACTGCGTGGCGGTAAGCGTGCTCCCACTGGTGTGCGACAGATGCAGCAGACGCTCCAACAGAAAATGCCGGCTGCTATGGGTCATCAAGGGAAAGGCCCGGCTCAACGACGCCGACACCGGTTCCGTAAACAACCCTTGATGCAACGTCCAAACGCCACTGGCCCCCAGGGTCGCCGGGATCGGCTGGCTTGCAATGCCTGGCCCGGTCCAGTTGTACACGTCGATGGAGGCCGGGTGGACCACGGCATGGTTGGGCGTGATGAACACCAGGCGCTGCGACAATCCCCCCTGCGCCTCAGGCAATAGCCGGTAATAGCGAGTTCCCAGCCTCATCACGCTGAAGGCCTGGTCGGGCGTCGCGCTGGATACCGTGAAGATATTCCTGGGTGGCGTTGCTTCAATTAACGTCATTTCCGTCACGAATCCCCACACCTGCCAACCACCAGGCGCCTCTGGCGATTGACGTATGGCTCTCTCCAGCAACGCTGGCGCAGGCCGGGCCCATTCAGTTGCAGTCGACGATGAAGCCCAAGGTCGCCACGGGGCTGCACTGGGCCCTGGCTGCGGTTGCGGCGCATCGGCGCCCAGCAGCCACTCTCGCGGCTCGTCGATGTACAGGATCAATTCATCCTGGCCGTCAGCTTGCTGGCTTCTAAAACGCAGCACTTGCTCATCCTTGCGCCGGTATAACGGGTAGCGCTCGCGATCGATGACGACAAACTGCTCACCATCCTTGATGTAACTGCCTCTGTTCCCCGGGCCTTGCAACCGCAGCGCATCACTGGGCAAGCCGCCTTTCTTGTAACGCTCCAACAGCTTCAGCGGCCTGGGCAATGATCGCTTCAGGCCCGTCAGTGCCTGGCGCTGCGAAAAGTGCACCATGGCATTGCGTATCGTTGCCCGTGCGGTCGCGGAACCGGCGCTGGAAAGCCCCTTGGGGCCAGGCACCAATGCCGTCAGCACATCTACAAAGGCGACCAACGTCAGAAAAGCCACGTCCACCGCCGCCTTGGGATCGCCACTGTGGTGATAGTGCCGTGCAGCCAGCAACAGCTCGTACACACTGACCCCCACGCCAATCAGCGGAATAAACGACAACGCACCACGCACCGTCGCCGAGCGCTGTTCACCCAGGCGCAGTTCGCGATATTCCGCCAAGGCATGGGCGGAGCGGGCACTGGCCTGGCTACGACGCTGGATTTCAAACAACCGCGCATGTACCAGCAACGCCACTGCATGGCTGTGGTCAGTGGCGGCGATCTCCAGCCAACGTGGCGCAACCGCCTGGATCTGCTCGCGAATCTGCGTCTCGATCTCCTCCTGCAACACGGACGCCACGCGATGGCGCACCTTGAACGAACGCATAAACCGAGAAACGGCCTCGCCTATCGCCAAGATAAAAAAGCCCTTCATGCGGAATCGCCCAAAGGCGCCCCGCGCCGATTTGGTTGACGGCGGCGCCCCGGGATAGCTGGCCAGCGCCTCATGCGCCCAGCCAGGTGCAACCTGCCGAGCCAGCACCTTGATCGGCTCGGGCAAAGCACAGGCGCGGTTGAGGGTGTCCCTCATGGCATCCCAATCCGGGTATTCGCTGATCACTGGAAACCCCTGCGCCATCGGCCAATACACCACACAGCGTTGCGATACCCGGTCAAACAACACCAGCATCCCGGCAATGTGCCGGTCATGCTCAAGGGTGTAGCCCACCAACCGGACGAAACACAGTTGCACGCTATGACCATTGCGCTCCAGGTCGTCGGGGACGCGGGCGGCGATGGCGGTATTGAACAGACTGCGCCCCTGGCTGCTCAGACCTTGCTGTTCGGCCGAAAACAGCTGCCATCGTGCGTGCTGCCAAACGACCCGGTAGCTGAGTGCAGGGGAAAGGCCTGGGTTGCCCGACGCCGGATAAAACACCTGGCGGATGCGTGCTTCGTAATGCCCGCCGATGTCCAGGGCGGACAGGGTCTTGATCAGGTAGCGCACGCTCAGGCGGTCTTTCCAGCCAGGGTCGAGATAGCGGGCACGGTTCAGCCGCCATTCGGTCCATGGCGCCTGGGGGTCAAGGTTATGCAGGGCCAATTGCAGCAGGCTGTAGGTGCTGCGTTGCGCGCTCACGACCTTTTTCACGTGCCGGTCACCCACCACGCACTGGCTCGACAAGCCACAAAAATGCGCGCTGACATCATCGGGAATATCGAACAGTGGGCGGTCGATATCCAGTTGCGGATAGAAGCCATCCAGGGTCAGCTGTGCGATCAGTCGCTCGCGGGCAAAATCTTCCAGCTCAGGCAGCAGGCTCCAGAGTTTTTCCTCAAAAGCCACGGCGCTGGTCAGGTAGTGGTTCTGCAAATGCCTGTAGCGCTGGCGCAGTGTTGCGGTGGCGGTGCCGAGCCATGCAGGCAATTTTTTCGCCTGTGTCGCGGCAACGCGCAACAACTGTACATTGGCCAAAGCCAACATTCGGGCGTCGTCCTCCGGCACCTGCAAATGTTCGTGCAGCTCATCGGCCAGCAACAGCCGAGCCAGGGCGGGGTCGCTGACCTCGCTGTACAGCCGGACCTTGTCATCCAGTTGTGTCGCGAGCCGGGCATACAGCTTGACCAGCGCATTGAACCCTTCATGCAGGACATTGCCCGTGACCGGCGCGTAAGTCACTTCAACCCTCGCCCCGCGCAGGGCACGCTGATCCCGCGCAACGCTGCACCACAACGGCGATCCGTCCGGGTTTTGCAGGCTGGCCTGCAGGCTGTGGCTCAAGTCGGCCAGGCAGTTGAACGCCGGCATCCCGCCGTGTGCGCCGCCCACCACCAGCAATGCCGGCTGTTGCCGAGCGGGATGCCTGTGCCCCTTGCGCGTGGTCACCACAAACACATCGTGCAACGGTACGCCGCGTTCTCCTTCGCGCCCCACTCGGATACGCAATACACACGCGTCACTGCCGGTGCGCTGACCGGCCAGGGGCGTCTCCAGCACATCGACGAGGCACTGCTGATGCGCCGCACTGATCAGCTGTGCACGCCGCAGCAACTCCGCTTCGGCAAGCAGCGCCTGGCGCCGGGCCTCAAGCATCAAGGTCGCACGCTTGCGGGTGCCGTCCGGGCGCTCCAGCCAGAATGCGGGGTCGAAAGCACGCTCGGGCGCAACCTCGCTCCACTGCCGCACCCGTTCGCGCTGCACCTGCCAGTGCGCTTGCAGGGCCACAAATGCCAGATAGGGCTCAGTGTCTTTCGCCAGGTCTTGGCTATCGAGCAACGCGAACAGGCCGTTTTCATGACGGCGCACCCGGTGCTCACGACCGGCCAGTGAAAGCCCCGGGGTAAAACGCCCCAACATGACCTGCGCCGCCTGCCGCTGCTCGTCCCATTTCAGCAAGGTCGTCAGTGACGGCACCAGGCGCGGCTCGCCCACCAAGTGCTTGCGGGCCTTTTCGATATGGGCAAGAACGCGACGGGGCTGTGGCGGTGGTTGCCCCGACGCGGCGACAGCGGTGTGATTGATCGTCAGGGCGCATGCCAGCTCGTTGTCCCACTGCCCGTCCAGCAGGGCCAATGCACTGTGGGCCAACGCGTCGTCATGCACGATCGGGCCCTGCTCGAGGACTGCATCACGTCGAAGCAGCGGCAGGCACTGCCACAATAGAGTGAACAAACGCCCCCGAAGCAACGTCCCCAGCCCTTGTTGCATCTGCGCCCAGGACGGGTACTCATAAAACCCACGTTCCAGGCCGGGCAGATAGGCGACGTGCAGCGGTCCCCGTGAAACATACAGCGCACCCGGAATCGCCAGCGCCGCCTGGTTGCTCCCCGGCCAGAACAACTGACGTACCTGCATACCCGCCCATTCGCCACCGGCAAGTCGCCGCGCCTGGGGAGTGGGCGCGTCCACCACTTGTCGGACCATGGCAAACCCCGGCTCCGACAGCTCATACAACTGACACGCAATGAATGCCTGGTCGGCAAACTGCGCACCATACAACTGCACCCACCGCTCGCGTCGCGTACGCCAGGAGCCGTAGGCCAGTCGACTCCAGTACGCCGTCGCAGCCTGGTTGAAGCGCTCCAGCAAACCCAACGCCCTGACCTTTTCCAGGGCCTGAAGGGGGCTGTAGGGCAGTTTTCGCGCACCATCGTCCTTGACGCTCAACTGGGTGAATTGGTTGATATTGGCCGGTATCAACGGATCGACCAGCAAGGCCAGGGCGCGCTCGGTGAGGCTATTGACCTGACCCGGCTCGGTAAACAAGAGGTGATCGGGGTTCAGGGCGAAGGCATCCTGCAATACCCGCCAGACCATCCGTGAAATACGCGGCGCCCGCACAATCAAGCGCTTGAGCCCTTTGCCCGCTTCGATACAGCGCGTCTGGGCCCCGTGCAACTGATTGATCAGCCTGCCGGGATCGCCAACAGCATTGATCCGCCGGGTCAGCAGCGTCTGAACGCATTCTTCAGGTTGAGCGTCGATAAGGTTGTTCATGGCTGGCTCCTGTCCACACAAAAGTCCAGCCTAAGCAGCTTGCCGCGCTCAGTGCTTTACATACTTGCCGCACCTTTGAGCGGACGAAAAAAAGCCCGCAGTGTGGGCGGGCGAAAAACCAACGAAGAGCTTTGGGGGTGTGAAGCGAGGTGACGCTAGCTACCGCGATAGGTGGAGTAGCTGTAGGGCGAAATCAGTAGGGGCACATGGTAGTGATCCTGTTCGGCGCTGATGCCGAAGCGCAGCACCACCACGTCGAGGAAAGCCGGTTCAGGCAATTGCACGCCACGGGCGCGGTAGTAGTCGCCGGCGCTGAATTGCAGTTGGTAGACACCACTGCGGTAATCATCACCTTGCAACAATGGCGCGTCGCAGCGGCCGTCGCTGTTGGTGTGGGCGCTGGCAACCAGTTCCAGCTGCGCGCCTTCGACGCGATACAGCTCAACCTTGATCGCGCTGCCGGGGCAGCCGTGTGCGGCGTCCAAAACGTGTGTGGTCAAACGTCCCATGGCGTCTACGCGCCTCCCGAAGTCAGTAGAAGAAAGGTCCGCACTTTTTCAGGGCAGTGAAAAAGCCGGCGATGGCTGATTAAGACACTTTTTAAAAAAATTGTACACAATAAAAATCACAAACCTTTTGATCACCCCGCCCATATTGCCTGAGCAGCCAATCGGCGAGTAATCCTTGCTTTTAAACGACCTTTTGTCCATTAGCTGACCAACCAGGCAAGTTTCTTGCTACACCCTTTACACAGAGACCTGCGGAAAAAATGCAGAAATGTAGGCTTACAAAGTGAGCGATAAGTTGTATACAATCACTCATCGCTGTGACGCCACCCAGTCATTCCACTGCCCGGCCGCCACATGAATGATCACGAACAAGAAGGAAGACTGCAGTGAGCGCTGACTACCCACGCGACCTGATCGGTTACGGCAGTAACCCTCCTCACCCCCACTGGCCGGGCAAGGCGCGCATTGCGCTGTCTTTTGTACTCAACTACGAAGAAGGCGGTGAGCGCAACATTTTGCACGGTGACAAAGAGTCCGAAGCCTTCCTCTCGGAAATGGTCTCGGCCCAGCCGCTGCAAGGCGCACGCAACATGAGCATGGAGTCGCTGTACGAATACGGCAGCCGTGCCGGCGTGTGGCGCATCCTCAAGTTGTTCAAGGAATTCGATATCCCGCTGACCATCTTCGCCGTGGCCATGGCCGCCCAACGCCACCCGGATGTGATCCGCGCAATGGTCGAGGCCGGCCACGAAATCTGCAGCCACGGTTACCGCTGGATCGACTACCAGTACATGGACGAGGCCCAGGAGCGCGAGCACATGCTCGAAGCGATCCGCATCCTCACCGAGCTGACCGGCGAACGCCCACTGGGCTGGTACACCGGGCGCACCGGCCCCAACACGCGGCGGCTGGTGATGGAGGAAGGCGGCTTCCTCTACGACTGCGACACCTACGACGACGACCTGCCCTACTGGGAGCCCAACAGCCCCACCGGCAAGCCGCATCTGGTGATCCCCTACACCCTGGACACCAACGATATGCGCTTCACCCAGGTGCAGGGTTTCAACAAGGGCGATGACTTCTTCGACTACTTGAAAGACGCGTTCGATGTGCTCTACGCCGAAGGCGCCGAGGCACCGAAAATGCTTTCCATCGGCCTGCACTGCCGCCTGATTGGCCGCCCTGCACGCCTGGCCTCATTGAAGCGTTTTATCGAATACGCCAAAAGCCACGAACAGGTGTGGTTCACTCGCCGTGTCGACATTGCCCGTCACTGGCACGATACCCACCCGTTCCAGGGAGCCGCCAAATGACCGCCTTCAAGACCCTCAAACCCTCGACCCTGAGCCGTGACGAATTCGTCCAGGCCTTCGCCGACATCTACGAACATTCGCCATGGGTGGCCGAAAAGGCCTTCGACCTGGGCCAGGACCCTTCGATCGACGAGATCGAAACCCTGCACCAGCGCATGAGCGACATCCTGTTGAGCGCCGATCATGCCAGCCAACTGGCCCTGATCAACGCTCACCCGGACCTGGCCGGCAAAGCCGCCGTCCAGGGTCAACTGACCCAAGCCAGCACTGATGAACAGGCTGGCGCGGGGATTCACCAATGCACGGCCGAAGAGTTTTCTCGCTTCACCGAGCTGAACGATGCCTACAAGGCCAAGTTCAAGTTTCCCTTCATCATGGCGGTAAAAGGCAGCAACCGGCATCAGATCCTGGCCGCGTTCGAAACGCGCATCCACAACTCGGTCGACACCGAGTTCAAATGCGCACTGGCCGAGATCAACAAGATCGCGTTGTTCCGTTTACTGACCCTCTAAACGACCATCCCCAGCCACTCTATCTAAGGCAGACAAGAAGAATGAAAGCTTACGCCGTACCTTTCGAGAAGTTCGTCAACCTGGCCGACGCCCGCCTGGGCACCAAGATTCTTTCGGTGACCGATGACTGGTTCGCCGACGCCAACCGCCTGTTCCAGCCGACCCCGGCCGTATGGAAGGAGGGCGTTTTCGATGACAACGGCAAGTGGATGGACGGCTGGGAATCACGCCGCAAGCGCTTCGAAGGCTACGACAGCGCGGTGATCCGCCTGGGCGTACCCGGCTCGATCAAAGGCGTGGACATCGACACTTCATTCTTCACCGGCAACTTCCCGCCGTCAGCCTCGCTGGAAGCCTGCTTCCTGGCCTCGGGCGACCCTGATGAAAACACCCAGTGGGTGGAAGTGCTGTCGGCCGTCGAGCTGCAAGGCAACAGCCACCACTACCACGAGATCAGCAACGACAAGGCCTTCAGCCACCTGCGCTTCAACATCTACCCGGATGGCGGCGTGGCCCGTCTGCGTGTGTACGGCATTCCGTTCCGCGACTGGTCGTCGATTGGCGACAACGAACAAGTCGACCTGGCCTCGGCCCTCAACGGCGGCCGTGCGCTGGCCTGCTCCGATGAACACTTCGGGCGCATGAGCAACATCCTCAACCCGGGCCGTGGCATCAACATGGGCGACGGCTGGGAAACCGCGCGTCGCCGTACACCGGGCAATGACTGGGTGATCGTCGCGCTGGGCCACCCGGGCGAGATCGAGAAGATCATCGTCGACACCCTGCACTTCAAGGGCAACTACCCGGACACCTGCTCCATCCAGGGCGCGTTCGTGAAAGGCGGCACCGACAGCCAGATCGAAACCCAATCGCTGTTCTGGCGCGAACTGTTGCCGGCGCAGAAGCTGGAAATGCACGCTGAACACAGCTTCGCCGAGCAGATCAAGGCACTGGGGCCAATTACTCACATCCGCCTGAATGTGTTCCCGGATGGTGGTGTGAGCCGCCTGCGCGTTCTCGGCAAGGTCGCTAAATAAGCGGTGAGTCCATTCGCGAGCAAGCCCGCTCCCACATTTGAAATGCATTCCCCTGTGGGAGCGGGCTTGCTCGCGAAGACGGCAGAACAAACAACACAACATTCGGATAAGAAGACAGCCATGCGCACACTAGTGATCGAACCCCTGACCAAAGAAGCCTTCGCCCCCTTCGGAGACGTTATCGAAACCGACGGCAGCGATCACTTCATGATCAACAACGGGTCGACCATGCGCTTTCACAAATTGGCCACGGTCGAAACCGCTAAACCGGAAGACCACGCCATCATCAGCATCTTCCGCGCCGACGCGCAGGACATGCCGCTGACCGTGTGCATGCTGGAGAGACACCCGCTGGGCAGCCAGGCTTTCATACCGCTGCTCGGCAACCCCTTTCTGATCGTGGTCGCGCCACTTGGCGATGAACCTGTATCGGGCTTGGTCCGCGCCTTCGTCACCAACGGCAGGCAGGGCATTAATTACCATCGCGGCGTCTGGCACCACCCGGTGCTGACGATCGAAAAGCGGGATGACTTCCTGGTGGTTGATCGCAGTGGCACAGGCAATAACTGCGATGAGCATTTTTTCAAAGAGGATGAGCGGTTGATCCTCGCCCCCCACCAATAAGAGAAGGTCTGATCACCCGACAACAAGGGTGACAGGCGAGAGGTAAAGACTGTGGAAGCACATCTGTTGGAATGGCTGAACCTTAGCGTGCGCTGGGTTCACATGATCACTGGCGTCGCGTGGATCGGCGCTTCTTTCTACTTTGTCTGGCTGGAAAACAACCTCAATCGCGTCAACCCCAAGAGCGGCCTGGCCGGTGACTTGTGGGCGATCCATGGTGGCGGTATCTACCACCTGGAAAAATACAAACTGGCCCCACCGACCATGCCGGACAACCTGCACTGGTTCAAATGGGAAGCCTATTTCACCTGGATGTCGGGCGTCGCGCTGCTATGCGTGGTGTTCTACCTCAACCCGACGCTGTACCTGCTCGCCCCCGGCAGCAGCCTCAGCGGCACCGAAGGCGTCTTGCTGGGCATCGGCTCACTGTTCGCCGGCTGGTTCATCTACTCCTTCCTCTGCGACTCGGCCCTGGGCAAACGCCCTGCCCTGCTCGGCTTCATCCTGTTCGTGCTGTTGATTGCCGCCGCGTACGGCTTCAGCAAAGTGTTCAGCGGCCGTGGCGCCTACCTGCACGTGGGTGCGGTGATCGGCACCATCATGGTTGGTAACGTGTTCCGCATCATCATGCCGGCGCAACGCGCACTGGTGGCGGCCATCGCCGAGAACCGCACGCCAGACCCGGCGCTGCCGGCCAAGGGCTTGCTGCGTTCGCGCCATAACAACTACTTCACCTTGCCTGTGCTGTTCATCATGATCAGCAACCATTTCCCAAGCACCTACGGCAGCCAATACAACTGGCTGATCCTGGCCGGTATCGCCGTGGCCGCGGTGTTGGTCCGTCACTACTTCAACACCCGGCATAACAGCCAGAAGTACGCGTGGACCTTGCCGGTGGGCGCCTTGGCGATGATCAGCCTGGCCTATGTGACCGGTCCCAAGCCCGTGGCCGAAGTGGCCAAGGCCCCGGCGGCCATCGAGTACCAACCGTTGCCGGAAACGGCATTGGGTGGCGGCTTGAAACCGGCTGCACCTGCCGCAGCTCCTGCTGCCGAACCGGCACCCGCGCAGGCGTCGATTGATTTCGACAAAGTGCATGGGGTGATCCAGGAACGCTGCGCCGTGTGCCATTCGGCCAAGCCCACCAGCCCGCTGTTCAGCACCGCACCGGGTGGGGTGATGTTTGATACCCCGGCGCAGATCCAGCAGCAGGCGGCGCGTATTCAGGCGCAGGCCGTGGCGACCCAGATCATGCCGTTGGGCAACATCACCCAGATGACCCAGCAGGAACGGGATCTGATTGGCACCTGGATCAATCAGGGGGCCCGTACCAACTAACTGATCCACACAAATCCAACTGTGGGAGCGGGCTTGTGTGGGAGCTGGCTTGCCTGCGATGCAGACACCTCGGTGCATCAGATCTACCGAGGTGATGCTATCGCAGGCAAGCCAGCTCCCACATAAAACAGCTCCCACAGTTGGCACCGTGCAAGTTTGTAGATTGAGTTCCACCCGGCAATTGAATGCCAAACAACACAACAATAAAAAAGATCCGAGGTGTTGCATGACCGAGTTAGCCGAACCGCAGATTCCTGCCGCACCCGCCATGGTGCGGCTGCCCCTCTTGCAACTGATTCTGGTAGGCCTGCAACACGTCTTGCTGATGTACGGCGGCGCCGTCGCCGTGCCCTTGATCATTGGCCAGGCCGCGGGCCTGAGCCGTGAAGAAATCGCCTTTTTGATCAACGCCGACCTGCTGGTGGCCGGTATCGCCACCATGGTGCAGTCGTTCGGCATCGGTCCGGTGGGCATTCGCATGCCGGTGATGATGGGCGCCAGTTTCGCCGCCGTCGGCAGCATGGTGGCCATGGCCGGCATGCCCGGCATCGGCTTGCAGGGGATCTTCGGCGCGACTATCGCCGCCGGGTTCTTTGGCATGATCATCGCGCCGTTCATGTCCAAGGTCGTGCGCTTCTTTCCGCCCCTGGTCACCGGCACGGTGATTACGGCTATCGGCCTGTCGCTGTTTCCAGTGGCCGTGAACTGGGCCGGCGGCGGCAGCGCGGCGGCCACCTTCGGCTCGCCGATCTACCTGGCGATTGCTGCGCTGGTACTGGGCACCATCTTGCTGATCAACCGTTTCATGCGCGGCTTCTGGGTGAACATCTCGGTGTTGATCGGCATGGGCCTGGGCTACGTGCTGTGCGGCCTGCTCGGCATGGTCGACCTCAGCGGCCTGGCCCAGGCGCCGTGGGTGCAGGTGGTGACACCGTTGCACTTCGGCATGCCCAAGTTCGAGTTGGCGCCCATCTTGTCGATGTGCCTGGTGGTGGTGATCATCTTTGTCGAGTCCACCGGGATGTTTCTCGCCCTGGGCAAGATCACCGGCCAGGACGTCACCCCGAAAATGCTCCGCCGTGGCCTGTTGTGTGATGCCGGCGCGTCGTTTGTGGCCGGGTTCTTCAACACCTTTACCCACTCGTCCTTCGCGCAAAATATCGGCCTGGTGCAGATGACCGGCGTGCGTTGCCGTTCGGTGACGATCATGGCTGGCGCGTTCCTCATCGTACTCAGCCTGCTGCCCAAGGCCGCATACCTGGTGGCGTCGATTCCGCCAGCGGTACTCGGCGGTGCAGCGATTGCCATGTTCGGCATGGTGGCGGCGACGGGGATCAAGATCCTCCAGGAAGCCGACATCGCCGACCGCCGCAACCAGTTGCTGGTGGCAGTGAGCATCGGCATGGGCCTGATCCCGGTGGTACGCCCGGAGTTCTTCGCGCAACTGCCGCTGTGGATGAGCCCGATTACCCACAGTGGCATTGCCATGGCCACCCTCAGCGCGTTGTCGCTGAATGTGCTGTTCAACATCCTCGGCGGCGCGGAACGCCCGGAAGTCGCCCACTCGCATTGATTCCTTCGTTAATTACAAAAACAAAAACGAACAGGGAACACCGACATGCACGCCATTCACCCGGGGCCGGCCACAAGCCGTGCCCCATTCTCGCCCCACGCGCTCTTTAACAGCGCACTTGAGCCAAGGCTTTGGAGCCAGTATTCTCCGCGCCCGCTCGAATCGACTCAAAAAAAAACAGCGAATGTAAAAGCTGACTGCAAGGCCAACTTATCCCGGCCTAATGTCTGCTGCCAAAGTGCGCAAACGTCCTCTGAATTCGACTGTATCTCATGCAGCCGACGGGGATTTTTTGGCTTTTTAAACACCTTGGCGCAGGTCTTGCTAAAAGCATTAAAGCTGACCGAACAGACGATTTTTGCAGCGAACCAAAAGGCGCCACACCAGAGCGCCTGCGTAGAAGAAAAACCACAAAACTTTAACTCGGGAGCAACCGAATGAAACCTATGTTCAAAGGCCTGATGCTGGCGGGATCCCTGCTGGCCGGTGGCCAAGCCGTGGCCGGTGACCTGCTGCAATGGCAAAACAACAGCCTGACTTACTTGTGGGGCAAGAACTTCACCGTCAACCCACAGATCCAGCAAACCGTCACGTTCGAACATGCTGATGCCTGGAAGTACGGCGACAACTTCCTGTTTGTCGACCGCATCTTTTACAACGGCAAGGAAGACGGCAACGTCGGTCCAAGTACTTACTACGGCGAAATCAGTCCACGCCTGTCGTTCGGCAAGATCTTCAACCAAGACCTGTCCTTTGGTCCGATCAAGGACGTATTGCTGGCCTTCACTTACGAGTTCGGCGAAGGCGACAACGAGTCGTACCTGTTCGGCCCCGGCTTTGACCTGAACGTGCCTGGCTTCGACTACTTCCAGCTGAACTTCTACCAGCGCCAGACCGAAGGCAACCGCCCGGGCGATGGCGTTTGGCAGATCACCCCGGTATGGGCCTACACGCTGCCGGTGGGCAACTCCGACATCCTGATCGATGGCTTTATGGATTGGGTGGTGGACAACGACAAGAACGCCCGTGGCACTTACCACGCCAACCTGCACTTCAACCCGCAGGTCAAATATGACCTGGGCAAGGCGATGAACTGGGGCGCGAAACAGTTGTATGTCGGCTTTGAGTACGACTACTGGAAGAACAAGTACGGGATCGAAGATTCTGGTGCGTTCAAGACCAACCAGGACACGGCGAGCTTCCTGGTCAAGTACCACTTCTAACTAGCGGTGCCGGTCTCCTGTGGGAGCTGGCTTGTGTGGGAGCGGGCTTGCTCGCGAATGCGGTAGATCAGTCGAAATATCTGTGACTGACACACCGTCTTCGCGAGCAAGCCCGCTCCCACACAAGCCCGCTCCCACCGGGGATTTGCGGTGTTCTTACTCTAGGTGTTCGGGTTTGACCGGATCACCGGGCTTCACATCCAACTGATGCCGCACATC
>NZ_QAJM01000005.1:117779-134869 GCF_003852405.1 Pseudomonas sp. KBW05 | reverse complement strand
AACTGACCGTTCGGCTAGGTAAGCGAAGAAACAGAAACTTCCGACACCTATTTGCGGTTGCCCCTAGGAAACTCGGTCTCTAGTCTCCGTACACCGCTGCACACTCAGCGGTCGGGCGTCGCGGCCCGGTTTCCTATGGACGCTAAGCGTCATCGTCTGCTTTCAGTTGGCGCTTTTTTATCGTCTACTGTGCGGCGCTATGGCGGCTGTGCGCGGGATACCTTCGGGTATGCCGGGTTTCCTAAGGACCGGTCCGCGAACCTGCGTACAGCTGCCACCCCCATCGCGTCGCGGCGATCAATGGCAGCTCCACTTTCCTTAGGAGCTTCACAATGATCAAACCCACCCCCAATCCCCCTGTCCGTCTATTTGCCGTAGCGGATGGAATCAGTACCGAAGACCTGCTGGTCAACCTCAGCGAAACACTCGCCTCGGCCAATGCGCTGAGCTGTGAACTTGCGTTTAATCTGGAAGGAACGAAGCGAGAGGAGTTGTTGGGTGTTGCGCAGTTGATCGAACTGGCGCAGTTACTCGCGGATCGCGTGCACGATGGCGTCGGGAAGTCGCTCACCGCGTGCAGCTGACAACGCTGCTTGAATGTGGGAGCGGGCTTGCTCGCGAAGGCGTTGGATCAGTCAGCATATTCAGTGCCTGACATTCCGTATTCGCGAGCAAGCCCGCTCCCACATAGGCCAGTCTCCACAGGGGGATTGTGTTGTCAGCCGAGCAAAGCGGCAGCTCGCGCGACGATCTCGCCACGGGTCTTGCGCGACTGCGCCGTGCGCTTGTGCGCTTCCTCCAGCACAGCCTTGGGCGCCGTATCCGGACGACCCGAGTCAAACGGCGGCGCCGGCGCATATTCAATCTGCAACTGCACCAGTTGCGCCGTCGCTTCGTCGTACAGCTCCGCAGCCAAGGTCAGCGCGAAGTCGATGCCAGCGGTGATACCGCCCCCCGTCAATAGGTTGCCGTCGCGTACCACGCGTTCCTGCACGGGGATCGCGCCCAGCGGGGCGAGCATGTCGTGGTACGCCCAGTGCGTGGTGGCCTTACGTCCGCGCAGCAGGCCCGCCGCGCCCAGCACCAACGAACCCGTGCACACCGACGTCACGTACCGCGCGGTCTGCGCCTGCACCGTGAGGAAATCCAGGGTCTGCGGGTCTTCCATCAACGCGCCCACGCCGGAACCGCCCGGTACACAGATCACATCCAGCTGAGGGCAGTCGGCATAGGTCATGGTCGGGGTGAACACCAGCCCGGTGCTGGAGGTGACTGGCGCGAGGTCTTTCCACACCAGGTGCAACGTCACGTCAGGCAGCGAACCGAGGACGTCATAGGGGCCGGTCAGGTCCAGTTGCTGGATGCCGGGAAACAACACAAAGCCGATCTGCAAGGTCATGGACAGCGCTCCGAGAAAGGGGTGGACGGCTTCACTTTAGGGGCCTAGGCTTTGGCGCATACGCCATTCAGCCCACAGATCACGCCAATCATGCCGCGAATCATCCATGTTCTCGCTTTTGCCAATGCCCAGGTGCTCGATGTGACCGGGCCATTGCAGGTGTTCGCCTCCACCAATGACCTGGCGCGCCAGCGCGGCTTGCCGTTGCCTTACGCGGTCACGGTGATCGCCGCGCAAACGGCGCCGGTGATGACCTCCGCCGGCCTCGCGCTGGTGGCCGAGCCGCTGCCGGCCATCGACGCACCGTGCGACACCCTGGTGATCGCCGGCGGCTGGGGCGTGTACGACGCCGCCGACGATCCGGCACTGGTCGACTGGGTGCGGGAAAAAGCCCGGCACACGCGGCGCATGACCTCGGTGTGCACCGGCGCCTTCCTGCTGGCGGCCAGTGGTTTATTGGACGGCTGCCGCGTGGCCACCCACTGGACGCGCTGCGAAGAACTGGCGCGCAAATTCCCCGCGCTGACGGTGGAGGCCAACCCGATCTTCATCCGCCAAGGCGCGGTGTGGACCTCCGCGGGCGTCACTGCCGGCATCGACCTGTGCCTGGCGCTGGTGGAAGACGACCTGGGCAGCGAAGTGGCCCTGGAAGTGGCGCGGCACCTGGTGGTGTTCCTCAAGCGCCCGGGCGGGCAATCCCAATTCAGCGTGACCCTGTCCCTGCAAAAGGCCGACAGCCGCTTCACCGAACTCCATGCCTGGATGGCCGAAAACCTCACCCTCGACCTGAACATCCCGACCCTGGCCGCCCAGGCCGGCATGAGCGAGCGCAGCTTCGTGCGCCATTACCGCAACGAAACCGGCCAGACCCCGGCGCGGGCGGTGGAACTGATCCGCGTCGAAACCGCGCGCAGGCAATTGGCGGACAGCACGGCGTCGATCAAGCGCATTGCCGTGCAGTGTGGGTTTGGCAGTGAGGAAACCCTGCGTCGCAGTTTTTTGCGCGCGTTGTCGGTAACGCCCCAGGCCTACCGTGAACGGTTTTCGCCAGTGACCTGAAACCTCGAAAAGGAGTCGAACAACCTGTGGCGGGTTGTGGGCCGGGATTACTTGCTTGAGCCGGTTTGTCGAAGACCGATGCAATTTCCCCACGGGTCGCGTACCTGACAAATCCAATGGCCACCTTCAATCTCCATCGGCCCGCGATACAACGTTCCGCCCAGTCCCTCAAACCGGCGCAATGCATGCTGCACGTCGACTACTTCCCAGTACACCACTGATCCCGCCGCCCCTGACGCAACCTTGTCATCGGCGTTGACGATCTCGAGGGCGACGCCTGCTACATCCAAATGGCCAAAGTCATCAGGGTCATGATGAATGCGTGTCGCCAACGGAAAGGCTGCTGCGTACCACTCGGTTGCCACACGCCAGTCCGGGACGTGAATGAGGATTGAGAGGATGGGCATCAACCGAACAGACCCTCCCATCTCTGTGTTTTTCTTGGCCTGCCACTCTTGGCTCAATAACCCCAATACACCCAGATCATGCCGCTGGCTACTCCAGAACCCAGCCTCGCGCAACGTCCCTTCGGCTTTGAAACCCATTCGCTCCAACAACTTGAGCGACGCGGTATTTTGCGGATGCACCCAGGCTTCCACGCGATGCAATTTCATCTGTTCAAAACCCCAGTCGAGCATCGCCTGCAAGGCCTCGTGCATCAACCCTCGGCCACGCGCGCCGGGCGCTAGTTCACAAGCGAGAGCGCAACTGTTCCAGCTCTGGTTCCACTTGAACAGGCCACAACTGCCGATCAGTTTTCCATCGTATTCGATCCCCCAGCGTGTGCCGGGGTTGGGTTGGCTGCGCCAGTGCGCGAAGGTTTCGATCAGGGCTTCGGCCTGGGCAAGCTCGGTCATCGCGTCGGCGCCGAACCAACGCATGCTGTCGGCATTGCGGTGGATGTCGAACACTGCCGGTGCGTCGCTTGCCACCAGTTCACGCAGGCATAGGCGTTGGGTGTGTAGCGTTGGGAAAGAGCTCATGGTGTGGTTGTCGCTAAAACCTGCTCACGATCCACCACCTTGCCAAAGTGATGCCGCCACAATTCCACCCCCAACTGCCCCGACCGATCCAACGACGAGCCAACGGTCAAGTCGCTGATCAACGTCGGCTGCAACCCCGCATCAAACAGGGCAAACCCCGCCGCCAGCACGCAGGTGTCGGTTTGTATGCCACACACCAACACACGCGCCGGCGCCAGGCTTTTGAGGTATGCAATCGTCTCGGGCGTGGGCGCATAGCCGTGCTTGATGAATATGCGATCTGCCGCGATCAGGCTGTCGTCATCCGGTGCCGGTTGCCAGCCGAGCTGGCGGGCAAAAGGGGTAACGCTTTCGTCGTGGCGCTCGACAGTGGCCACCGACGGCAGGCGGCCGAGCAGGGCGTTGATGCCGTCCACCAGCCACGCCGGTGGATTGAAGGACGGTTGCACGTCGATGATCAGCAGTACCTGGCGCATGGGGTTCCTGTCCGTAGCCGAGGGGCCGGTCATTGTGCCTCAGGGCTGCCAGGTCGTCTTCTCCCCGCTGAGCTTGCGGTCGAGGAACGTCGCCGCGCTGATCAACGCCAGATGGCTCAAGGCCTGGGGCGTGTTGCCCAGGTGACGGGCCTGGCTGTCGAACTCTTCGGCGTACAGCCCCAACGGGTTGGCGTAGCGCAGCAGTTGTTCGAATTCCAGGTGGGCTTTTTCCACTTGGCCGGCGCGGGCCAGGCATTCCACGTACCAGAATGAGCACGCGGCAAACGCGCCTTCGGTGCCTTGCAAGCCGTCGATCTGGCTGTCGTCGTTGCGGTAACGGTAGACCATGCCGTCACGCACCAGGCTTTTCTGGATGGCTTCAAGGGTCGACAACCAACGCGGATCGGTGGCCGCGACGAAGCGCACCAGCGGCATCAACAGCATCGAACCGTCGAGGGCGGTGCCGCCGATATGCTGCACAAAATGCCCGCGTTCTGCGTTCCAGAAGTTGCTCCAGATGTCGGCGTAGATCGCCTGGCGCGCCTGGTCCCAACGGGCGAACGGCGCCGGCAGCGAGCGCTTCGACGCCAGGCGGATGGCGCGGTCCAGCGCGACCCAGCACATTAGTCGCGAATGCAGGAAGTGATGTTGCTCGCCACGCATTTCCCAGATGCCCACGTCTTCGCTGTTCCAGATTTCACAGACCTGATCGGCGACTTCCACCGTGTGTTGCCAGCCGTCATGGGAGATGGCTTCGCCGTACTTGTTGACCAGGTACACCGCGTCCATCAGTTCGCCGTAGATATCCAGCTGGATCTGCCCGACGGCCCCATTGCCAATGCGCACGGGCTTGGCGCCGCCATGGCCGGCGAGGTGCGCCAGTTCGGTTTCCGGCAGTTCCTGGCGACCGTCGATACCATAGAGGATGTTGATCTTCATCGGCTGGCCGCAGCAGTCACTGACCCGCCCTTTGAGCCAGCGCATATAGGCGTTGGCCTCCTCGACAAAACCCAGGCGCATGAACGCGTAGACGGTAAACGAAGCGTCGCGGATCCAGGTGTAGCGGTAATCCCAGTTGCGCTCGCCGCCGGGTGCTTCCGGCAGGCCGAAGGTGGCGGCGGCGATGATTGCGCCGTGTTTGCGTGAGGTCAAAAGCTTTAACGCCAGTGCTGAGCGATTGACCATTTCGCGCCAGCGCCCACGGTAATTCGACTGCGCGATCCAGCCGCGCCAGTATTTCAAGGTGTGGGCCAGGGCGAGGTCGGTACAGCGGCTGTCTACCCGGTCGTCATCCAAACCGCCGAGGACAAAGTCGGCGCCTTCATCCTGGTTCAGGGTGAAACGGGCGACCGCTGCGCCGTCGTCGATCAGCAGCGGCTGGCTGCCGGACAAGCGCAGGCCGGGCTGGCCGTCGGCGTTGAAACACACCGTGCCGTTATCGAGCGCGACGTGGGTCGGCGCGCGCGCGTAGTCATGGCGTACGGCGCAGCGCAGGTGGATATCGGCCTTGCCGCTGACCACCCGCACACGGCGAACCAGCAAGGGCAGGTCGTCGATTTCATCGCTGATAACCAGTAGGTCGGTGATTTCTACCACCGCTGCATCGCTGAGCCAGCGGGTTTGCAGCACGTTGGTGTCGGGCAGGTAGATCTGCTCGCGGCGGGCGTTGTTGGGCAGGTCCGGCGTGAGCTGGAAAATACCGGCGTCGGGGCTGTCCAGCAGGGCGCAGAAGATCGACGGGCTGTCGAACTCCGGCCAGCAGAAGAAGTCGATGCTGCCTTTGTCGTTGACCAGGGCCGCACTGCGCATGTCGCCGATGATGCCGTGGGCGTCGATGGTGCTTTGGGGTTCGTTGTTCAACTCAACCATTGCCACGAAACTCCGGGTAAAGGCTCATGCCGCCATCAATGAACAGGGTGGTGCCGACTACATAGTCGGAGGCGTCGCTGGCCAGCCAGACTACGGCGTTGGCCACGTCTTCCACGTCGCCGACACGGCCGTAGGGGATCAGCTTCAGCAGTTCTTTTTCCGCTGCGCCCTCGGTGGCGGCCCGATTGATCGGCGTGCGGATCGCTCCTGGTGCAATGCCGTTGATACGGATGCGCTGCTCGCTGACTTCCTGGGCGAGGGTGCGCATCAACATCTCGACGCCGCCTTTGGAGGCGGCGTAATTGACATGCCCGGCCCAGGGAATGAGTTGGTGCACCGAACTCATGTGGATGATTTTCCCCGCCGCCCGCGACACGCCTTCACGCACGCCTTGGCGATTGAAGATACGCACGGCCGCGCGGGCGCAGAGGAACTGGCCGGTGAGGTTGACGCCGATCACCGTGTTCCAGTCGTCGAGGCTCATGTCCACCAGGTTGGCGTCTTTTTGCAGGCCGGAGTTGGCGACCAGAATGTCGAGGTGGCCAAAGGCGTCGAGGGTCTGGGCGAACAGGCGTTCCACGTCCGCCTCCTTGGACACATCGCCGCCGATGGCAATCGCCCGGCCACCGTTGGCGTTGATCTGTGCCGCGAGGGCTTCGGCGGGGGCCGCCTGGGCGTTGTAATTGAGCACCACCGCCGCGCCGGCGTCGGCCAGGGCCCTGGCGGCACCTGCGCCGATACCGGAGCTGGCGCCGGTGACCAGGGCGACTTGTTGCTGCAACGAGAGAAGCATGGGCCAAGCACCATTGTCCGAGGGTTCAGTTAGCTGACTGGTGGGGCGAGACGGAAGTTCAGCGTGTGTGTCAGGTCGAAGATCGCTATCGAGGGTAAGCGAACTGTCATTTCTGACAGTAGACGATGGGTAGTTCTCACCGGAAGCTGTCATCAAACGAGTCAGCACAGGACCGCCAGGGTGCGAATGATCTTTGTGTGTTGCGTGCTGTTGTGTCAGACCACTTCTGAAGTCCTGGCGCAATTGCCCGTCGCCAAGGCTGCTTTTATAGAACGTTTGCTAGGGCAGATGACGACGGCTGAAAAGGTCGGTCAACTCAATCTGGTTTATTTGAACCCTCAGGCGCCGAGTCCTGAGCTGCTCAGCAATATTGCCCAAGGTTTGGTCGGTGGTGCTTTCGTCGTGGTACCCCCCACCCAGGGTGGCGTGTTGCAGCGTGTCGCGGTGCAAGAGAGTCGTTTGGGGATCCCGCTGTTTTTCAGTTCCGACGTGATTCATGGTTATCACACGGTCTTTCCCATCAGTCTCGGTCTTGCTGCAAGTTGGGATTTGTCAGCCGTTGCGCTTGTCGCCAGGACTGGGGGCGAGGAAGCCAGTGCCGAAGGGCTGCATCTGACCTACGGCCCCATGCTGGACATTACGCGTGATCCACGTTGGGGGCGGGTATCGGAAGGCTATGGTGAAGACCCTTACCTGGTCTCCCAGATTGCTCGGGTCATGGTCAGGGCATACCAGGGTGAGAGCCTGCGTACGCCAGGCAGCATTATGGCGGGGGTAAAGCATGTCGCCTTGTATGGAGCCGTCGAGGGCGGGCGGGATTACAACAGTGTCGATATGAGCGTCGCGCAGATGAATCAATATTACTTTCCTCCTTATCGTGCTGCAGTCGAGGCGGGTGCTGGAGTTGCCATGCTTGCGTTCAATACGATCAATGGCGTTCCAGGTGTTGCCAACCCTTGGCTAATCAAGGAGGTATTACGCGGTGAATGGGGGTTTGAGGGCGTCACCCTCAGTGATTACGGTGCCATTGGTCAGCTCATCGATCATGGTGTGGCCCGGAATGCCCGGCAGGCCGCGGCGCTGGCACTCGAGTCGGGTGTGGAGATGGCGCTGGAAGAAAGAAACTATGTAAAAGAATTGGTGGGGTTAATTGAGTCAAACGAGGTTGAGGGTGCTCATTTGGATGCGGCTGTCCGTCATGTGCTGGGGATGAAATATGATATGGGCTTATTTGATGATCCCTACCGCAACCTCAATACCTTGTCGAACGCGCCAGTCGAACAACAAACACAACGGGATGCGGCGCGCTCGGTCGCTCAGAAGACTTTCGTGTTGTTGAAAAACGCGTCTCAGGTACTGCCCTTGAGCAAGAAGGGGCGCATTGCCTTGATTGGCCCTTTGGCCAAAAGCCGCCGGGACTTGTTGGGTAGCTATTGTGGGATTTGCTCTGAAACAAACGTCATTAGTATTTATGACGGGATGGCGAATGCGCTTGAAGGCAAGGCGACCTTGTCGTACGCCAGAGGCGCTAATGTGACAGTCGATGGAGCGATGCTTGCACGTTTCGTGCAGTACCAATCGCCTCTTGAGCATGATCTGCGCTCGCCCGATGAGTTATTGAGAGAAGCGCTTGAGGTGGCGCGCGCTGCTGACGTCATTGTCGTGACGGTTGGGGAGGCCTGGAATATGAATGATGAGGGCGTCAGTCGTGCGCACATTGATCTTCCCTCGAGCCAAAAAGTATTACTGCGACGGTTGAAGGCACTGGGCAAGCCTTTAATCGTTGTGCTGGTGAATGGCCGGCCTTTGGACCTCACGCAAGAGCATGAACTGGCCGATGCGTTGCTCGAAACCTGGTTCAGTGGTGCCCAAGGCGGCAATGCCGTTGCAGATGTTCTGTTTGGCGATGTGAACCCATCGGGCAAGCTGCCAATGACATTTCCTCGATCGGTCGGGCAGATTCCTATTTATTACAATCACCTGAATACCGGGCGAGCGTTCACGCCCGACTCCCCACATAAATACATGAGCCAATACATCGACGAACAGGACGGCCCCCTGTATCCCTTCGGTTATGGCTTGAGTTACACCCGTTTCGAGCTGTCGGACCTGCAATTGTCTGCACCCACCCTCTTGCGAAGCGAGACACTCAAGGCCAGCGTTGAACTGGCCAACACCGGCAAGCGCGATGGCGAAACCGTGGTCCAGCTGTATATCCGCGATCCGGTGGCGTCCATCAGTCGTCCGGTCAAGGAGCTCAAGGGCTTCCAGAAAATCATGCTCAAGGCAGGGGAGCGTCGACGAATCGAGTTCATCGTGGGTGAAGAGGACCTGAAGTTCTATGACGCGCAATTGCGACACGTCGCCGAGCCCGGTGAGTTCAGGGTGCAGGTTGGGTTGGATTCTCGGGATGTCATTGAACAGCGCTTCGAATTGCGCTGACTCGACGGGAAGCAATTGCCCGACTTAATAGGAAGCATTACTATTCACGCCCCGCCTCCCCAGTGCCTCCGCGATGATTCCCCAGCCGCCCCGCAGAACAGGCTTTTTCGAGTATTACGAAGAGTTGATCGGCACCTGGACGCGCCGCCTGAGAAACCGTCAGCAGGCCGAAGACTTGGCACACGACACCTTTGTGCGAGTGCTGGAGGCCCGTTCCACTGAGGTTGAGCAACCGCGCGCCTATCTGCATCAGACCGCGCGCAATATCGCGGTGGACGCCCATCGCCGCGAAGATCGGCGCGAGGCATTGGGGTTGGACGCCTTTGAGCAGAGTTCGCCCCACAGTGGCGACCCGGAGCATTTCATGCACGCGATCCAGTTGGCGGATTCCATCGAGCGGGCCCTGGCGGAGCTGCCGCTCAACTGCCGCAGGATTTTCATCTGGCAGAAAATCGAAGGCCTCACCCAGCAGGAAATCGCCGAACGCCTGGGCTTGTCCAAGAACATGGTGGAAAAGTATATGATCCGCACCCTGCGGCATCTGCGTGACCGCCTGGACGCGCTGGCCCCATGAACCAAGGATCTTCCATGATGGATAACCGTGCCCGAGACGAGGCCGCGCAATGGTTTGTGCGCCTGCAAGACGCCGAGCTGAGCGCCGCCGAGCGCCAGCAGTTCGAGGCGTGGCGCCAAGAGCATCCCGCCCACCAATACGAATTCGATGTGCTGCGCGGCATGTGGAGCGCCGCCGACCTGCTGCCCAAGGCGCGCCTGCAGGCGCTGTGCGAGGCGCCGGCCGAGCGTCCCAAGCGCCGCGTGGTGTTGCGTTATGCGGTGGCTGCCAGTGTGGTGGCCGTTGCCATTGGCCTGGGCGTGTTCAGCATTCAACCAAAGCCCTACAGCGCCGAGTTCAGCACGCGGTTGGGCGAACATCGCCAGGTGACCTTGCCCGACGGCTCGATGATGGAGTTGAACAGCCGCAGCATGGTCGCGGTGCATTTCGAGAAAGGCCGGCGTGACGTGGTGCTCAAGCGGGGCGAGGCGATGTTCAGCGTCGAACATGACACCAGCCGCCCGTTTGTGGTCGCCGCCGGCGCCGGGCAAGTCACCGTGACCGGCACCCGGTTTGACGTGCGCCGCGACGATGACCAGACACGCGTGGTGGTCGAGGCCGGAACCGTCAAGGTGCAAGGGCATGCAGCCGATGCCATCGTCACCCTCACGGCGGGGCGCGGCACGCACATCGACGGCCAGGGCAACGTGGTGCCAGCCTACGCGGTGAATACCGAAGAGCTGACCGCCTGGCGCACCGGTAAACTGGTATTCAACAACGCCACCTTGGGTGAGGTGGCGCGGGAAGTCTCACGCTACCGCGAGCAGCCGCTGCGCGTTGGCTCGGCTGTGGTGGGTAACCTGCGGCTGACCAGCGTGTTCAAGTCCAATGACACCGAGGCCTTGCTCAAGGCCTTGCCACACATCCTGCCGGTGGCCGTGCGCGCCTTGCCGGACGGTAGCCAGGAAATTATTTCACGCTGACATTCAGGTTTTTTCTGCGCTCGTCGTCTTCTCCTGCAACTGCAACTGGTTTTCATTAACGGCCGCACTTGCTTGCGATCACAGGACTCGATTCGACGTGAAAAAACTTGCTCGCCACAACAATAAAATCTCCCGCTGGGCGCCGCTGGCCCTGGCACTGGCCGTCAGCACCGCGACGTACGCCGCCGACGCCATCCATATCCAGGCCCAGCCGCTGGGTACGGCGCTGAGCCAGTTGGGCCAGCAGACCTCCCTCCAAGTGTTCTTCAGCCCGGACATGGTCGCCGGCAAACAAGCCCCGGCGGTGGACGGCAACCTCTCGCCGGAACAGGCCCTGCGCCAGCTGCTGCAAGGCAGCGGCCTGGACTACCAGATCGACGCCGGCTCGGTGACGCTGCGCCCGCTGAGCAGCGGCACCGGTGAAGCGGGCTCGCCGTTGGAGCTGGGCACCACTGACATCAAGGTGGTCGGCGACTGGCTCGGCGATGCCAATGCCGAAGTGGTGCAGAACCACCCCGGCGCGCGTACGGTGATCCGCCGTGAGGCCATGGTGGAGCAGGGCGCGATGAACGTCGGCGACGTGTTGCGCCGTGTGCCGGGCGTGCAGGTGCAGGAGTCCAACGGCACCGGCGGTAGCGATATTTCCCTCAACGTCGGCGTGCGTGGTCTTACTTCGCGCTTGTCGCCACGTTCCACGGTGCTGATCGATGGCGTACCGGCGGCGTTCGCCCCGTATGGCCAGCCGCAGCTGTCGATGGCACCGATTTCCGCTGGCAACCTGGACAGCATTGACGTGGTGCGGGGTGCCGGTTCCGTGCGTTACGGGCCGCAAAACGTCGGCGGCGTGATCAACTTCGTCACCCGCGCCATCCCGGAGAAGTTCTCCGGTGAAGTCGGCACCACCCTGGAAACTTCGGCCCATGGCGGCTGGAAACATCTGGACAACGCCTTTCTCGGCGGTACCGCAGACAACGGCATCGGCGCCGCACTGCTGTACTCCGGGGTCAAGGGCGACGGCTATCGCAACAGCAACAATTCCAATGACATCAATGACGTGATCCTCAAGACCCACTGGGCGCCGACCGATCAAGACGATTTCTCGCTCAACTTCCACTATTACGACGCCACCGCCGACATGCCTGGCGGCCTGACCCAGAAGCAATTCGACGCCAACCCCTACCAATCGGTGCGCGACTGGGACAACTTCACCGGGCGCCGCAAGGATGTGTCCTTCAAGTACATCCGGCAGATCGACGACCGCACCCAGGCCGAAGTGCTGACGTACTATTCCGACAGCTTCCGTGGCAGCAATATCGCCAACCGCGACTTGCTCACCCTGGGCTCGTACCCGCGCACTTACTACACCTTTGGCATCGAGCCGCGGGTGAGCCATGTGTTTGATGTGGGCCCGAGCACCCAGGAAGTCAGCGTCGGTTATCGCTACCTCAAGGAAGGCATGCACGAGCAAGCCACCAGCCTCAACCTGGTCAACAACGTGCCCACCCCTGGCGGGCGCAGCGATGGTCATGTCTACCAGGACCGCACGGGCGGCACCGAGGCCAATGCGTTCTATGTCGATAACAAGATCGACATCGGCAAGTGGACCATCACCCCAGGCATTCGCTTCGAAGACATCCGTACCGAATGGCACGACCGCCCGGTGGTCCCGCTGACCGGCCCGCGCACCCTGGAAAAACGCCGCGAGGTGCACAACAACGAGCCGCTGCCAGCCTTGAGCGTGATGTACCACGTCTCCGATGCGTGGAAACTGTTTGCCAACTACGAAACCTCCTTCGGCAGCCTGCAATATTTCCAGCTAGGGCAGGGCGGTTCGGGTGATCAGACCGCCAGCGGCCTGAACCCGGAAAAAGCCAAGACTTACGAGGTGGGCACGCGCTACAACGACAGCGTGTGGGGTGGCGAAGTGACGCTGTTCTACATCGATTTCTCGGATGAGCTGCAATACGTCAGCAATGCGGTGGGCTGGACCAACCTCGGCGCGACCAAGCACACCGGTATCGAAGCCTCGGCCCACTACGACCTGTCGAACCTCGACCCGCGGCTGGACGGCCTGAGCGCCAACGCCGGTTTCACCTACACCAAGGCCACCGCCGAAGGCGATGTGGCGTTCAAGGGACGTGACCTGCCGCTGTATTCCCGTGAAGTGGCAACCCTGGGCCTGCGTTATGACGTCAATCACTGGACCCACAACCTGGACGTCTACGCCCAGTCCGGCCAGCGCGCGCCGGGCACGGGTACCACCTACATCACCCAAGGCACTGCCGATGGCCAATACGGTGATATTCCGGGCTATGTCTCGGTCAACGTGCGCAGTGGCTATGACTTTGGCGAGCAGCTGTCGAACCTGAAGCTGGGCGTGGGGGTGAAAAACCTGTTCGACCAGCAGCACTACACCCGTTCCAGCGACAACAATGCCGGGTTGTACCTGGGCGAGCCGCGTACGTTCTTTGTACAGGCAAGCGTCGGGTTCTGATCCATAACGGATAGGAAAAATCGCAGCTCAAGGGCTGCGATTTTTTTTGGGGTTTTCCTACGCTTTCATACGACCGCCGGCTGCCTGCATAGGAACCGATTCCGACAAGAGCACCACACAGAGGGATACCTGATTTGCCTGGACATTTGTTGGGTACGCAGGTTCACGACTTAACCTTCTCGCACTGGAGCCATCTATGTCGATATCGACCCTTGATTCACCTGTACCGTCATCATCCACCCTCGATACTTCGCCACACACACCGCAGGCCAAGCGCGCGGCGCCTTCCACGCCCTCTTCAGAGGGAAAAAACCAGGCGAATGTGAACTTCAACTCGCGAGAACAAGCGTCCGGCCCGGTATTTGGCGATCACCAGCCGCCGGTCAATCGAGGTGGCGATCACCATCACGCGCCCCACAACCACAACCCTTTGGCGATGGCGAGTGTGGCACGCCATCCAACTTTCCTGGAACAGTTCAAGCAGTGGGTGAGCCAATGGTTTGGCGGTTGCCGCCCGCCTGCCTGCCCTCCCTGCAACAGTGCGCCGCCCCGGCCACACCCAACGATCGGCCGGCCTCACCCGAAGCCGGATTACTCAATGCAGAGTCATGAGCAGTTGACGCAGGCACTGCTGGATAATTTCAAAGCGTTCACGGGGTCTGCCCATGCGAAGCACATGACCACCCGCGACATCAGGGCAATGGCCAACAGGCAGCCAGGCAATGATCCCGTCATGAATAACAATATTCGCTTGGCCAAAGAGCTTCTGAACCGCCCCGACTTGATGCAGGCCCTGGACCGCAATAGCGGAACGGGAGCGACAGACAACCGGTTCAGCAAGCAAGATCTGCGCGACGCCCTCAATGACACGAACTATTTCAGATACCAGAGTGACAAGGAGATCGCCGGGGAGATTCTCAGCCATTTCGATGACTTGGCGCGGCGCTGGGGCGGAAAAATCAGCATCAAAGATTTGAAAAAACTCGCTAGCCAGCCGCTGACGGGAGACTCGCCCAAAGATCACCTCATCCAGTTGGCCCAGGAACTTCTCAGCCGCGGCAACTTGTTGAATGCGATGGACCGCAATGGCGATGGGAAGCTGAGTGAGTGGGAAATCAAGCGCTTATCCCGCTGATTGAAAAGCTGGTGGCGTGGGGCTCCGTGAGTTTTCTTGCGGCGCTTCATGCCCTGAGATAAATGTGTCAGGAACCATTTCCAGCGGGGCGCCACTCACGTCATACAACCTCGGCGACTCTGATGGTACGGGTCGCTTTCAGGAACCGAGTCAGGGGGCCAGACATGACTACAACTTCATTTCAATCTCGCCAAGGGTGTTTTCCACATGCCTTTTCGGGTTCAGAGTCGACGCTGGACGATGCCGGAGCATCCGCAGACCCCCCCCGCAGCGCGTCGGCAAACGGTTACGCTGCTCAAGCCTTGCGTATGAAAGCCTTTGCCGCTCAACGGCAATTTCAGGCGCCGGTCGCCGATGATTTTGCCCGGGGCATGCTGGCGCCAGGGCAGGGGAGCGGTACCGCGGCCTCACCCTTGCGACACATCGTCAGTGCCTTGGCTGTGTTGGTCGCGGGTCTGGGCCTGCAAAAGGCCGGCTGATCAGGGGGCCGCCTTTTTTACATACTGTCATTGGTATTGCGCGCAGATTTGGAACTGCCGTGCCCTGCTCACCACAGAGGTTTGCTTGCATTCAACGAATCAAGTGTGGATCTGAGAAAAGTGGGAGAAGACGCATGACAATCGATGGCGCACTACATCACGCACGGCCAGCGGTGCTGGCAGATACGGACCTGCGATCCCCTGAGCGTACATCGGCTATCCATCATGATGCCTGGAGCGAACCCCATCATGCACCCCGGCCTCGCCCGGATAACCTGCCCAGGCGGCCGATGCTGTTACGCGGTGGCGTGTCGGGCCTGCAACACCGCGCCTTGCAGAACCCGCCCGTTACGCGTGCGAGCCTGTTGCCACCAGACGTCAACACCAAAGATAGCCAACTGGCCGAAACGCTGCGGGAAAGCTTCGGTTTGTTGCACCCCTTCCTGAAGGACGGGCGGCTGACGCTGTCAGCCTTGCGTCAAGTCGCAGAAGCTACGATGGGCGACAACGATAAACTGGACGGCGTGATTCTGGCGGCCCGGGAGATCAACAACCGCCCGCCCTTGAGAGATGCAATATTGAGTATCGACGGCGACATCACCCGTGACAGCCTGGCGGGCGCCGCCACTGCTTTGCAGGGCAACAGCTCGCCGAGTGCATTCAGCCAAGACCCATTCCATGCGCAAGATAACGCCCATGTCGTCAAGGCTTTTCAGGGCTTGTTCGAGCAGTTGCGTGACCAGACAAGGGATCGGGCCTTCTTTTTTGACAAGCACCAGTACGTGGAGGTCGCCGGGCTCAGGGCTGTGATGCGCGACCCCGACGCTGTCGACCCACACGGCCAGCCGCAGCGGGACCCTGCCACCGGCTTGCCCGGCAAGCAGTACAGCGAACTCAGTGTGTACACGGCGAAGAACATCATCGAGCGCCCGGGCCTGTCGCGCTCATTGGAGCGTGCCAGTGGCACGCGGATGTTCGGCCCGGCCCACCAGGAAGGCTGGATCAGCAACAAGGGTGTGGAGCGCTGGCTTGAGCAGGACAAGGCGCACAAAGCCAGGTAATCCCTGGCCCTGTAGTTGGGTTACACCTTGAGGATTTTGCCGCTGATGGCGACACCGGCGAGCAACAGCGCAATCAGCACAAAGGCGGTGCTCAGGCTGCTGCCATGGGCGATAAAGCCGATGACTGCAGGCCCCGCAAGAATACCGGCGTAGCCCAGGGTGGTGATGGCCGGCACGGCGATATGTTCCGGCATCACCGTTTGCTTGCCGACGGCGCTGTACAGCACCGGCACAATGTTCGAGCAACCGGCGCCGACCAACGCGTAGCCGAGCAGCGCGGTTTGCCACGCGGGGAACAGGGTGGCCAATAACATGCCCGCCGTGGCCAGCGCGCCGCCGATCACGATCACGCGGGTGGCGCCCAGGCGGCGCACAATGGCATCACCGGTCAAGCGCCCGGCGGTCATGGTCAAGGCGAACGCGGCGTAGCCAAGGCCGGCGTAGGCTTCGTCGAGGCCACGTTCGGCGCTGAGGAACACGGCGCTCCAGTCGAGCACGGCGCCTTCGGCGAGAAACACGATGAAGCACAGGCAGCCGATAAACAGCACCACGCCATGGGGCACGGCAAACGCCGGCCCCGCGCTTTCACTGCCGTAGGGCAACAGGTGCGGCCCGGCCTTGAGCAAGGCCACGAGCATGATCACGACCACCATCAGGGTCGCCTGCAAAGGCGTAAAGCCCAGCCCCAGCAACCCGGCAACACCGGCGGCGCCCACAATCCCACCCAGGCTGAACAGGCCATGAAAGCCCGACATCATGGTTTTGCCGCTGGCCCGTTCGACGATCACGGCTTGCAGGTTGACCGTCGAGTCCACCGTGCCCAGGCCTGCGCCAAACAGGAACAACCCAAGGATCAGCCACGGGATCGAACTGACGGTGGCCAGCATCGGCAAGGCCAGGCAGATCAGGATCGTGCCGGCGCTCAGCACACGCCGACAGCCATAGCGTGACGCCAATGCGCCGGCCACCGGCATGGCGATGATCGAGCCCACCCCCAGGCACAGTAGCAACAGGCCCAGCGTGCCTTCGTTCAACTGCGCCCGCGCCTTGGCGTAGGGCACCAGCGGGGCCCAGGCCGCGATGCCGAAACCGGCGATGAAAAATGCGATGCGGGTGGACATTTGCTCCAGCCGCCCGGGAATCACGGGCGCAGGGGTGGGGATGGCGGTCATGGAAAATCCTTGGTTTTTGCGTTCAACGAACGGTGTCCGGCGCGACATCCTTGCACATCAGGCCGTGGTGAGCGAGTCGGGTTCCCGTAGAGGTGGCAGCGGTGAATTTTATTTTTACAAACCGGGAACGCTTTAAGTGTTACTCGCCACGTAAGGAGTGTCGGCGCTAGCGGAGGCGGTCTGGAAGGTGCG
>NZ_QAJM01000005.1:37545-117739 GCF_003852405.1 Pseudomonas sp. KBW05 | reverse complement strand
CGCACCTTCCAGACCGCCTCCCACCGACACGGCATTCTGTAATACGCTGCTCTCCCAGTGTGTAGGCAAGCGAGCGGAAGAACCGATGAAAAATTTCTGGCAGGCGCTGCCATGACCCACTTCTATGATGCCCGGGGCAATGTCTACGGGGTGGTCAGCCCGGCCTTTTTACGCGAACAAGGCATCGACCTCGCCGACACTGCCGCCCAGGCCGCGCGTGATCGCCAGGCATGGGCAGCAGCGGCGATCGCGTCCGAATGCGGCTGGGGTTCGACACCGCGCCCGCCAGCGGCCAAGGCCCACCGTTGCGATGGCTTGCTGGTCGGGCCATTTCAGGTCGAGCCGCCGTTTGACCTGTTGATCGTCAACACAGACGGCACCCTCGCCGAGCGCAGTGGCAATGGCCTGACGATCTTTGCCCAGGCCCTCACGGACCAGGGCTTGATGACGGCGGCCAGTGAGTTGCGCGTGCATCACGACCAACCCGGCGGTGCCTCACCGGTGACCACCTGGGTGGAACCTGCGGTCTATGAACGGGTAGCAGGATTTTGGCTTGCATTGGGCCAGCCTACGTTTGGGCCGCTGGCGGTTGGCGCATCGGACGTTGGCAACGCCGGACTCAGCCACATCAGCGCACTGGCAGCGATCAACCCGCACTGGGCGCAGAGTCAATTTGTGCGGGTGGGCAACCCCCATTGCGTAACATTGGTGGAGCACGCGTCGGCGTTGCCGGACAACGCAGAGATGCAGCAACCCGCGCTCTTCGAACCCTTGCAGGCGATTGCCTTTGCGCCGCCGGTTGGTCGTGGCCAGCCCTGTGCCGCGGGCGTCAACCTGCAATGGGCCACCCGGGAATCCGACAACCGCGTGATCGCCCGCGTCTTTGAACGCGGCGAAGGGCCCACGGCGTCGTCCGGCACCAGTGCCAGCGCGGTGGCCTGTGCGGCCTGGCGCGCCGGTTGGGTGGCAGCGGGCGAAGTTGCGGTGGTGATGCCGGGCGGCACGGCGCCGGTGCGCTTACAGGCCAACGCCGACACGTTGCTCAGTGTCAGCCTGTTCGGCACAGCCCGTCGGCACACTAGCTGATCAAAAACTCCACCTGTGCCGGCTGGCGTTTCATCAACACCTTGCCGTTGCGGATCGAATACAGCGGCAGGCCTTGGCTGCGAATCACTTCATAGTCGCTGTTGGCCGAGAGGATCAACAGGTTGGCCGGCCGCCCCGGCTCCAAGCCGTAGCGGTCGCCGAGGGCCATGGCCTTGGCGCTGTTATCGGTGACCAGGTCGAGGGCGCTTTGCAGGGTGCGGTAGCCGAGCATATGGCAGATATGCAAGCCGGCTTCGAGCACCCGCAGGATGTTGCCGTTGCCCAGCGGGTACCAGGGATCGACGATGGAGTCCTGGCCAAAGCACACGTTCATGCCGGCTTCGAGCAGCTCGTTGACGCGGGTCACGCCGCGGCGTTTCGGGAAACTGTCAAAGCGCCCTTGCAGGTGAATGCTCTCGGTCGGGCAGGAGACAAAGCTGATGCCGGAATGCCCCAGCAAGCGGAACAGCTTGGCGCAGTAGGCATTGTCATACGAACCCATGGCCGTGGTGTGGCTGGCGGTGACGCGCGCGCCCATGCCACGGCTGCGGGCTTCTTCGGCGAGCACTTCAAGAAAACGCGAGTGCGGGTCGTCGGTTTCGTCGCAATGCACATCCACCAGGCAACCGGTGCGCTCGGCCAGGTCCATCAGGAACTTCACCGAACTCACGCCCTGGTCGCGGGTGTATTCAAAATGCGGAATGCCACCGACCACATCGGCGCCCAGGCGGATGGCTTCTTCCATCAGCTCACGGCCGTTGCGGTAGGACTCGATGCCTTCCTGGGGGAAGGCGACGATTTGCAGGTCGATCAGGTGCGTGCTTTCCGCGCGCACTTCCAGCATGGCCTTCAGCGCCGTGAGGTTGGGGTCGGTGACATCGACGTGGGTGCGCACATGCTGGATGCCGTGGGCGGCGAGGGCCTGGATGGTTTGCTTGGCGCGGGTCTTGGTGTCTGCAAAGGTGATGGTGGCTTTGCGCTCGCCCCAGCACTCGATGCCCTCGAACAAGGTCCCGCTCATGTTCCAGCGTGGCTCGCCGGCCGTGAGGGTGGCGTCGAGGTGGATATGCGGCTCGACGAAGGGCGGGATCACCAGGTTGCCGGCGGCGTCCAGGTCGTCGGCGCTTGGCGTCGGCACGGTGGTTTGTGGGGTGATGCTGGCAATCCTGCCGTGTTCCAGGTGCAGATCATGCAGGCCTTCACGGTTGCGCAGGCGGGCATTGATGATGTGCATAGGCAAGTTCCTCTTGGGCAAAACCAGTGAATGAGATCAGTCGAACAGCGTCTGCGTAGTCTCGCCGCGATGGAACGCAAAGGCGGCTTCCAGATCACTTTCGATGGTGCGTCCACGGGACAGCGGCGGCAGTTCATCCAGGCGGAAAAATCCCACCTCGGTGGTCTCGAACCCCGCCATCGGCGCCAACTGGTCCACACGGTCACACAGGAAATACAGTTTGTAGAAGTCCCGCACATCCGGTCGATACAGACCCTTGGCCTTGTGGGTGACGCTATACAGCGCCCGCGCGGTGACGGTCAGCCCGGCTTCCTCGCGAATTTCCTTGATGATGTTTTCTGCGGCCGACAGACCGATGTCGGCATAACCGCCCGGTAACGCCCAGCAGCCATCGGTTGATTCACGCACCAGCAGGATCCGGTTGCCTTCGATCACCGCACCGCGCACGTCGAGCATCGGCGTTGAATAGCGCTGGGCAAAGTCCGGCACCAGTCCGGTTATACGTTCCAGCGGCACGTTGCCCAACTGCGCGAGCATACTGTGGGCAATCTCGGCGATTTCTTCCAGGCGCTCGCGTTCGAAGTCGTCGGTGCAAAAGTGCAGGCCTGTAGACGCCAGCGCTTGCAGGCGCTTGGCTTGGGCCAGCCAAGTGTTTTCCATGGGGTCTCCTAAAGGGATTTACTCATGTACACGCGGCGCAGGCCGTGTTCTTCGGCCCGATGGGTTTCGACATAGCCGCGACGTTGGTACAGCGTGAGGTTCTCAGTCATGGCTTCGTTGGTGTACAGGAAGATGGCCGCGTGGCCCGCATCGATTGCCTGGCGTTCGGCAAAATCCATCAACTGGCGGCCGAAACCAAGACCTTGGGCATCCGGGGCGACAGCCAGGTTATCCAGCAGCAGGGCGTTGTCTCCCTCTATCAGGATGACAAAACCCTGCACGCGCCCGGCGTTGTCCAGCACGTGGACCCCGCCGGCTTCGACCAACTGGCGATAGTCCTCCAGCATCGGGCCGGGTTGGCGCCCGATCCGTTCGATATAAGGCGAGTAGGCAGCCTGGACGATAGCCTCGATGGCTGCGACATCCTCGGCAGTGGCGGGACGCATCATTGCAGCGTGCTCCTTGGCGGCTGGAAGCCACGACTGTACGGGAGCCGGGCATAAAAAAACCACCGCAAGGGTGGCTTTTTCATAGCGGCGCTTCACTCACCGCGATAGATGCAACCGCTGGTGCAGGTCTCATGGATACGAATCGCACTGAGTTCCGGCAGCAGGGGTTTCAACTCGGTCCAGATCCACTTGGCCAGCACTTCGCTGGTGGGGTTTTCCAGGCCGGGGATGTCGTTGAGGTAGTTGTGGTCGAGGCGCTCATAGAGCGGCTTGAAAATCGCCTTGATCTCCGAGAAGTCGCGAATCCAGCCGGTATGGGGGTCGAGGTCGCCGCTCAGGTGGATGGCCACCTTGAACGAATGCCCATGCAGGCGCCCGCATTTATGGCCGTCCGGTACGTGCGGCAGGCGGTGGGCGGACTCGAAAGTAAATTCCTTGAAGATTTCCACAGTGTTTTCAGCTCGTTCAGGTATCTGGCAGGCGGCGAGTTTAACAGCTTGCTCCGCCGCCGCGCATACCGCTGGGTCAAAGGGCTTGCAGGTGTTCGCCCAACTGGCCGTTGTCGGCCAACGCCAGGAACTCATCCCCTAGCCGTTGGCTCTCGCTCATTGCGGTTTGCCAATACTTGTTGCGGCTTGCGTCATCGCCGAGAAAACGCTTGAAGTCACTGCGGTCCGGCAGCTTGCCGTGGGGCAGGCGGGCCAGGTAGTCCCTGGACGGCGCGAGCAGCAACACATCTTGCAAGCCTTGTTGATTGCTGCGGCGCCACGGCAGGCCCTTGTCGAACCAACCGGGGATCACCCGGTCGGTGAAGTGCGGGTACAGCACGATGTCGTCGCCGTGGTAGGGCAGGTCGAGGTGATAGTCCAGCAGGCCGCCGTCGCGGTAGGTGCCAGCGCCTGCGCCGGGCAGGTCGCGCACGCCTTGCATCACCATGGGGATCGAACCGGAGGCCAGCAGGGCCTGGCGCAGGTTGCCGGGTTCCAGGGCGAGAAAGCGCGAGGGGAAGTCCGTCAACGGATGCACCGGCGGCGCCTGGCGCGGGTCGTGGATGATCAGCCGCTCGAAATGCCGCGCCAGCCGCGCGCGGCCCCGCAGGTTGTCGGCAATCACCGATGACAGGCCCAGGCCCAACCGGCCCCGGTGGTCGTCGGCGAGCAGGCCATGGCTTTTGACCACCATGATGTTCAGGCGATAGTCCGGATTGTCCAGCACCCGTGCATCACGGCCGGCCAGCAGGTCGTCGAGCATGCGTTGGCAGCTCTGGCTGACCTCGGCCATGGTCACGCCTTTGGCAAAACGCTGTTCGTTGTACAGGCGGCCAAGGTCAAGCAGGCCTTGCGCGGGGTCGGGCAAGCAGGCACTGGCAAACCGCCAGGAGCCGATGGACGCGCCGATCAACGCCCGTTCCCGTGGCGCGCGGGGCAGCCAGTCGCCGAACAGGGCCAGGTCCAGGCCCTGGATGCCCAACGCCTTGGGCCCGCCAGCCGCGCCGGGGAGGATGCCGACATCGGCAGGCTTGAGGCCCTGCTCACGAATGCGCGCAAAGGCCCGTTTGCCGGCCTTGAGCGTCAGTGCGGGAAACTTGATGTGGATGGCTGTCATTCCGATCTCTGTGGCAGCAGGGGTTGGGGCGAGAATGCCATGGTGGCAATTCAGTTTCAGTTAAGTTGCAGCGGTTACGGTGGCCGGCGTAGGAACAATATCCTGAAACGGAGACTTATTATGAAGCGCCTCACAGCGCTGGTCGCCGCCGGTATCATTGCCTCCGCGGCGCTGCAGGCCTGGGCAGTGGACCCCGACAAGCCGCTGAAGTTACCCGGCACTGTTACTATTGTCGCCTTTGATCAGCTGGAAGCCACGGCCCTGGCCCTGCATCCTGGCTCGACGCTGCTGGACACCGACCTCGACGAGGAGTACGGCAAGTACCTCTACCAAGTCGAACTGGAAGATGCCAACGGCATCGAGTGGGAAATTGAATTGGACGCGCTCACCGGGCAGGTTCTCAAGAATCATCAGGAAACCTAATGAAGGTAAATTTACGTGCCGGCAGTCGAATAGCATTGGTGCTCCTGGCTTTTTGCTCAAGCCTAGCGGCCCGTGACCTCGATCAGGATGAGGCATTGGCGCTGCGGCAACAGGGCGTGATCCTGCCGCTGGAAGAGCTGTTGCAACAAGCCATGGCGCGCCACCCCGGTTCCCGCTTGTTGGAAGCCGAACTTGAAAAGAAGCATGGCAAGTACGCCTATGAGGTGGAGCTGGTCACCACCGAGGGTGTTGTGCGTGAAATCAAGCTGGACGCCTCCACGGGTGTGTTGATCAAAGACGAGGAAGACTGATGCGCCTGCTGCTGGTGGAAGACAACGTACCGTTGGCCGATGAACTGCTGGCCGGCCTGCAACGTCAAGGCTACGCCGTCGATTGGCTGGCCGACGGGCGCGACGCCGTGTACCAGGGCCGTAGCGAACCCTATGACCTGATCATCCTCGACCTCGGCCTGCCGGGCCTGCCGGGGCTTGACGTGTTGGCGCAGTGGCGCGCCGCTGCGCTGGCCATCCCGGTATTGGTCCTTACCGCCCGTGATTCCTGGGCCGAGCGCATCGAAGGGCTCAAGGCGGGCGCTGACGATTACCTGAGCAAACCCTTTCACCCGGAAGAACTGTACTTGCGCATCCAGGCGCTGTTGCGCCGCTCCCACGGCCAGGCCAACCAGCCCACCCTGCAAGCGGCTGGCCTGCATTTGGATGAAGGGCGCCAGTGTGTGCTGCGCGATGGCGCGGAAATCCAGCTGACCGCCGCCGAATTTCGCCTGCTGCGCTATTTCATGCTGCACCCCGAGCAGATCCTGTCGAAAAGCCACCTGGCCGAACACCTGTATGACGGTGAAACCGAGCGCGACTCCAACGTGCTGGAGGTCCACGTCAACCACTTGCGCCGCAAGTTGGGCCGCAGCGTGATTGAAACCCGCCGTGGCCAGGGTTACCGGTTTGGCGCCAGCCCCGCATGAGATCGATTCAACGGCGCCTGAGCCTGGGCCTGATCAGTGTGATGGTGATCGTCGGCATCGCGCTGGCGCAAACCAGTTTGTGGTTGTTCGAAACCGGCCTGCAGCGTTATCTGGAAGCGGGCCTGCGTAACGACAGCGAGAGCCTGCTGGTGGCGCTGGTGCGCGGCCCCGAGGGTTTGCAACTGCATGAGAATCGCCTGTCGCCGGCGTATCAGCGACCGTTTTCCGGGCACTATTTTCGTATCGATTTTGCCGATAAACACTGGCGTTCCCGCTCGCTGTGGGACCAGGATCTGCCCCATCTTCCTGAAGCGGGGCTCAAGGGCAATCTGCAACTGGGCCCGGAAGGCCAGCAATTGCTGGTGCTGCGTGAGGACTACAAGCGCTTCGGCCAGGCGATTTCCATCAGCGTGGCCCAGGACTACACACCGGTGCGCGAAAGCTTTCGCCTGATGCGCCAGATCGGCCTGGTGCTGGGCCTGGCGGCACTGCTGCTGGTGCTGGTGTTGCAACGTGTGACCGTGCGCCGGGCCTTGCGTCCGTTGGAAACCGCACGTAACCAGATCGCGCAACTGCAACAGGGCCAGCGCTCGCAACTCGACACCCAGGTGCCGCTGGAGCTGGAGCCGCTGGTGGCGCAGATCAACCACTTGCTGGCGCACACTGAAGACAGCCTCAAACGCTCGCGCAATGCCCTGGGCAACCTTGGCCATGCGCTGAAAACCCCATTGGCGGTGCTGTTGAGCGTGGCCTCCAGCGAACAACTCAAGGACCATCCCGAGTTGGCCAAACTGCTGCGCGACCAGCTTGAACAAGTGCAGCAGCGCCTCAACCGCGAACTCAACCGCGCCCGCCTGGCCGGTGACAGCTTGCCCGGCGCCTTGTTCGACTGTGAGACGGAGTTACCTGGCCTGTTGGCCACGTTGAACATGATCCATGGCGAACACCTGGACTTGAGCTGCCACGCAGCGCCCGGCCTGAAATTGCCATGGGACCGTTCCGACCTGCTGGAATTGCTGGGGAACCTGTTGGACAACGCCTGCAAATGGGCGGACGCCGACGTGCGCCTGACGGTCAGTGAAACACAGCACAGTTTTTGGCTGGCGGTGGAAGACGACGGCCCCGGCATCCCCGAAACCCAGCGCGACCAGGTCTTCAGCCGTGGCACCCGCCTGGACGAACAGATCGATGGCCATGGCCTTGGGTTGGGGATCGTGCGGGACATCGTCGAGGTGTGGGGCGGGGTGTTGCAGTTGCAGGAAAGCGAGTTGGGCGGACTCAAAGTGCTGATCGAACTGCCCAAGCGCCAGAACGGATAGAACCCTGATCAAACTGTGGGAGCTGGCTTGCCTGCGATGGCATCAACTCGGTTTGTCTGATGTACCGAGTTGTCTGCATCGCAGGCAAGCCAGCTCCCACACAAGCCATCTCCCACAATAGATCTGCTTAAGGATCAGGACCGGTGTCGCTCATTCAGACCCGGAACTGGTCCATCAACCCCTGCTGCTGATTCGCCAGGCTGTTCAACGCCTGGCTCACCCGCGCCGATTCATTGGCCTGTTCCGACAGCGACTCGGTCACATCGCGAATGGTCGCCACATTACTGTTGATCTCTTCGGCCACGGCGCTTTGCTCTTCGGCGGCGCTGGCGATTTGAAGGTTCATGTCGCTGATCACCGTGACCGCTTCGCCGATCTGGCGCAGGGCGGTGACGGCCTGACCGACTTGTTCGACGCTGCCCTGGGCCTGGCGATAGCTGTTGCCCATGGAACCCACCACTTCCTCGGTGCCGCTTTGCAGGTGTTCGATCACCAGGCGGGTTTCTTCCACCGATTCCTGGGTGCGGCGTGCCAGGTTGCGCACTTCGTCGGCGACGACCGCGAAACCACGACCGGCTTCACCGGCGCGGGCGGCTTCGATGGCGGCGTTGAGGGCCAGCAGATTGGTCTGCTCGGCAATGCCGCGAATGACTTCGAGCACCGAGCCGATTTTCTCGCTGTTGGCGGCCAAGCCTTCGACCTGGGCCATGGCGGTGCTCATGTCGGCTGCCAGGTTGCCAATGTTGGTGGTGGTGCGGTCGATCACGGTCAGGCCTTCGCGGGTGGCCTGGTCGGCATCGCGCGCGGCCTGCGCTGCTTGGGCCGCGCTGCGGGCGACGTCCTGGGCGGTGGCGCTCATTTCGTGGGAGGCGGTGGCCACCTGATCGACCTGGCGATACTGCTGCTCCATGCCGGCGCTGGTTTCAGTGGCAATCGCGGCGGATTGGTCGGCGGTGCCACGGGCGTCCTGCACCGAGCGCTTCACCTCGGCGATGATCGGTTGCAGTTTGTCGAGGAAACGGTTGAACCAGCCAGCCAGTTGGCCTAGTTCGTCCTGTTTGTCGTAGGCCAGGCGGCGGGTCAGGTCGCCTTCGCCGCTGGCGATGTCTTCGAGCATGTGCGCCACGCCGAGGATCGGCCGGGTCACGCTGCGGGCCATCAGCCACACCAGGATCAGGCCGACGACGGCGGCTAACAAGCCCAGGCCCAGTTCCAGCAGGGTGCCCTTGGCATTGTCGGCATCCAGCTGGGTTTTCAGCGCCTCGGCGGGCGCGACCAGGACTTTTTCCGGCACATCCAGCAACACGCCCCACAATTTGCCATCGGGGATCGGCGCGAAGGGCGCCAGCACCTTGAGTTGATGCTCGGTGCGCAGGCTGCGGATCTGCGTGCCGCTGGCCAGGAAGCCGATCAGTTGCGCGCCGCTGGTGGTGTCGACCTGGTCCAGGCGCTGGCTGAGCTTGCTCGCATCCGGGCTGTAGCCGGCGAGCACGCCAGTGGGGCTGATGATGCTGACTTGGGTCTGGCCGTCGTACAGCTTGCGGCTGGCCTGCTGGCTCACGGCCTGCAGGCTGTTGAGGTTGATGTCCACCGACAGCGAAGCGATGACTTTGCCGTTGACCATCAGCGGGAACACGATGCTGGTCATCAGCACGTTTTGCCCGTTGATCACATAGAAGTAGGGTTCGATCACACACGGCTTGAGCGTGGTGCGTGGGCAGGTGAACCAGGCGTTGGCCTTTTCACCGCTGGGGCCGACGCTGGTGTCGGCCATGTCGCTTTCCGGCAGCGCCATCGACTCCAGTTTGCCTGGGGTCGGCTGTGACCAGTACAGGGCGAAGCGGCCCTTGTCGTTGCTGCCCAGCTCGGCCTGGTTGGCGAAGAGTTCGTCCTTGCCGTCCAGCGCGTTGGCTTCGAAGACCAGGGACAAGCCGAGCAGGTCCGGGTTGGCCTGCAAGGCGGCCTTGACCTGGCGGGTCAGGTCTTCGCGGGTGTCGAAGGCGTCAAGGAAGCGCTTTTCCGCCTGCTCACGCAAAAACAGCACCTGGCGCGAAAAGCCGTGGCCGTACTGGTAGGCGTCCATGAACTGGCGACGAATGCCCAGCGCCTGGCCTTCACCCTGGGCCTCGATGCGCGCCTGGGCGGCTTCGTCGAGCATCTGCATGCTGGACGCCTTGACCTGCGCGGAACTCTGCTCCATGCGATACAGCGACAGACCCACCAGCAGGGTCACGATTCCCAGCAGGCAAAGGCCGGCGAGCAGGGTGATTTTCCATTGAATGGACAGCTGTCTGAGGGACATCGAGGAGCATCCTTAACCTGAAAACACAGTGAATCAGGTTATCGGCCGATGTTTCCCGATCTTTATTATTTAAACGTTCAATTGAAAGCTCAAAGCGACGCCGTTTTTTGACATGCAGCCCCACCTGCGGCAAAGTGCGCGCCCTCTAATAAGACCTCCTCCAAGCCTGCACGCTGGCAGCCGCCTTTGGCCTGCCTTGGCGCGGGCATGCCTGTTTTTTATGTTTCTGCTTGAGGTATCCATGATTAACGCAGTCATTGCCGCGGTCGGCACCATGCTGGTGCTCAGTTTGTCCCGCGTGCATGTGGTTATCGCCATCATCGTCGGCGCCCTGGTGGGTGGCCTCACCGGTGGCTTGGGCATCGACGCCACGCTTAAAGCCTTCAACGGCGGCTTGGGCGGCGGCGCCACGGTGGCCTTGTCCTACGCCTTGCTCGGCGCTTTCGCCGTGGCGATTGCCAAGTCCGGCCTGGCCCACGCCCTGGCCGACAAGGCGCTGATGCTGGTGGACCGCCAGGAAGCCAGCGGCGGCAGCCACGTCAAATGGCTGCTGATCGGCCTGTTATGGGTGGTGGCGATTGCTTCGCAGAACATCCTGCCGATTCATATCGCGTTTATTCCGTTGCTGGTGCCGCCCTTGTTGTACGTGCTGACTAAGCTGCAACTGGACCGCCGCCTGATCGCCTGCGTGATGACCTTTGGCCTGATCACGCCGTATATGTTCCTGCCGGTGGGCTTCGGCAATATCTTCCTCAACCAGATCCTGCTGGCCAACGTGGCCAAGAGCGGCGTCGACATCAGCCAGGTCAACGTCACCCACGCCATGGGCCTGCCGGCGCTGGGCATGGTGGTGGGGCTGTTGGTGGCGGTGTTTGTCAGCTACCGCAAAAAGCGCGTGTACGACCTGGAGAAAATCGAGCGCGTCGAGCAAGTGGCGGTGCAATACAACCCGCTGACCTTGCTGGTGGCCGGCCTGGCGATTGCCTCGGCGTTCATCATTCAATTGTGGCTGGACTCGATGATCATCGGCGCCCTGGCGGGCTTCCTGATCTTTTCGGTGTCGGGCATCGTGCGTTGGAGCGACACCGACGACTTGTTCACCGAAGGCATGAAGATGATGGCGATGATTGGCTTCATCATGATCGCCTCATCGGGCTTTGCCGAAGTGCTCAAGGCCACCGGCGACGTGCGTTCGCTGGTGGAAACCTCGGCGGCGTTTATCGGCCATAGCCGTGGCGTCGGCGCGTTGTTGATGTTGCTGGTGGGCTTGCTGGTGACCATGGGCATCGGCTCGTCGTTCTCCACGGTGCCGATCCTGGCGGCGATTTTTGTGCCGCTGTGTGTGCAGCTGGGTTTCAGTCCGATGGCCATTGTGTGCATCGTCGGCACGGCGGGCGCCTTGGGCGATGCCGGTTCGCCGGCGTCGGACTCCACCCTCGGCCCGACCTCTGGCCTGAACATCGACGGCCAGCACCACCATATCTGGGACACCGTGGTGCCGACCTTCCTGCACTACAACATCCCGTTGCTGGCGTTCGGCTGGCTGGCGGCCATGACCTTGTAGTCAGCGCGTTTAAACGTCGCGCATCAACAGGCCAAAGCGCAGATCCATCTCCACAGGGGCGGGCACATACACCGTGTGCCCATCCCCTGGTGCCACATCGATGGCTTCGCCCTTGGTGTTGTGCATCATCCCCAGGTCAAAGTGGAAATTACCCGCAGGCGTCATCAATTCCAGGTGATTGCCCACGGCAAAGCGGTTCTTTACCTTCACCTCGGCTAGCTCCCCCCGACGCACGCCGGTCAATTCTCCGACAAACTGCTGGCGTTCAGAGACCGAGCTGCCGTTCTGGTAGTTCTGGTATTCGTCGTGCACATGCCGGCGCAGGAAACCTTCGGTGTAGCCGCGCTGGGCCAGGGATTCGAGGTTTGTCATCAGGCTGCGGTCAAAGGCGCGGCCGGCCACGGCGTCATCAATGGCCTGGCGATACACTTGGGTGGTGCGTGCGCAGTAAAAGTGCGATTTGGTCCGGCCTTCGATTTTCAGCGAGTGCACGCCCATATGGGTCAGGCGCTCCACGTGCTGTACGGCGCGCAGGTCCTTGGCGTTCATGATGTAGGTGCCGTGCTCGTCTTCGAAGGCGGGCATCTGTTCGTCGGGGCGGTTGGCTTCCTGCAGCAGGAACACCTGCTCGGTGGGTGTGCCAATCCCCAGGGTCGGCTGGAACTCCTGGACGATCTCGCCCGTGGCGTTCTCCACCGCCGGCGTGGCCTGGTACTTCCAGCGGCAGGCGTTGGTGCAGGTGCCTTGGTTGGCGTCGCGCTTGTTCATGTAGCCAGAGAGCAGGCAGCGCCCGGAGTAGGCCATGCACAAGGCGCCGTGGACGAAGATTTCCAATTCCATGGCCGGTACTTGCTCGCGGATTTCGCCTATTTCCTCCAGGGACAATTCCCGCGACAGGATCACCCGGCAGATGCCTTGCTGCTGCCAGAACTCCACGCTGGCCCAGTTCACCGTGTTGGCTTGCACCGACAGGTGGATCGGCATCTGTGGAAAGTGCCGGCGCACCAGCATGATCAAGCCGGGGTCGGACATGATCAACGCATCCGGGCCCATGGCGATCACCGGGGCCAGGTCCTTGAGGAAGGTTTTCAGCTTGGCATTGTGCGGCGCAATGTTGACCACCACGTAGAAACGCTTGCCCTGGGCATGGGCCTCGTCAATGCCGAGGGCCAGGTTGGCGTGGTCGAATTCGTTGTTGCGCACCCGCAGGCTGTAGCGCGGCTGGCCGGCGTAGACCGCATCGGCACCGTAGGCGAAGGCGTAGCGCATGTTTTTCAGGGTGCCGGCGGGGGCGAGCAGTTCGGGGGCGATAACAGGGGGCATGGTCGGTACTTGAGTCAAAAAAGTGCGGCAGGGTAGAGCAAGCCGGCGCGGGGTTTATTGATCTGGGTCTAGCCTTGCAACAAAGAGGGCACTCGTAGCGCCGGGTGTGGACTAAGCAGCAGGGGCCTACGCAGGCCTTCTGCTTTTCTGACATGGACCGGACATGAATCAAACCAACCTGCAATTCAAAACCCTGTTGTTACTGCTGGCGCTGGTGACTGTCGCCTTTATCTGGATCTTGCTGCCGTTCTACGGCGCGGTGTTCTGGGCGGTGATCCTCGGCATCATTTTTGCGCCGATGCAGCGCCGCTTGCAGCAGCGCTTTGCCTGGAACCGCAACCTGACCTCCCTGGCCACCTTGGCGGTGTGCCTGGTGATCGCGATCCTGCCGGTGATCATCACCAGCGCCTTGCTGGTGCAAGAGGGGGCGACGCTCTATAAAAACGTCGAAAGCGGCAAGCTGGACGTGGCCGGTTACATCGAGCAGTTCAAGAATTTCCTGCCGCCGTACTTCCAGCACCTGCTGGACCGCTTTGGCATGGGCAACCTGGAGGGGCTGCGCGAAAAGATCGTCAAGAGCGCGATGCAAGGCAGCCAGTTCTTTGCGTCCCAGGCGTTCAGCTTTGGCCAGGGCACGTTTGATTTCCTGGTGAGCTTTTTCATCATGCTGTATCTGCTGTTCTTCCTGCTGCGCGACGGCCCCGAATTGGTGCGTAAAGTGCGTACGGCGGTGCCGTTGGCCGAGCCGCAGAAGCGTCGCTTGCAACTCAAGTTCAACCGGGTGGTGCGTGCCACGGTCAAGGGCAATGTCCTGGTGGCGGTGACACAAGGCGCGTTGGGCGGGCTGATCTTCTGGTTCCTGGACATTCCCAGTGCGTTGCTCTGGGCGGTGCTGATGGCGTTTCTGTCGCTGTTGCCGGCAGTGGGCGCGGGCATTGTGTGGGGGCCGGTGGCTGCTTACTTCCTGTTGAGCGGTGCGATCTGGCAGGGGGTGGTGCTGGCCTTGTTCGGGGTGTTTGTGATCGGGCTGGTGGACAACGTGCTGCGGCCGATCCTGGTGGGCAAGGACACCAAGATGCCGGATTACCTGATCCTGATCTCGACCCTGGGCGGGCTGTCGGTGTTCGGCCTGAACGGCTTTGTGATCGGGCCGCTGGTGGCAGCGTTGTTCATGTCCAGTTGGGCGCTGTTTGTGGAGAGCAAGCCGCGGGTCAAGTTGCCATTGCCGTGACACTTAGGCGTGCAGTTTGAAGTTCGAGGCGCATTGCAGGTGTTTTTCGGCGGCGGACAGCGAGGTGAGCGGGCCGCTGATGGCCTCGCCATCGCGCATCACATACCAGCAGGCCAACAACCCCAGCTCACGCAGAGGGGCGGGGACGGCGCTGCCGATGACGGACATGATTTGAACAGTGGGCATAAGAACCTCCAATCGCTATGGAAGTCACCTTACGCGGCAGCGAGGTGTAGGAAAAATCACCTGTCTCGATAGTGGACATTGACGTGACGCGTCAGTCCACTACTTGGTCGAGCATCACCACCACTTCCTGCTCATTGAGCAAACCCTTGCGCACCAGGTTTTCGGTGAGCAGCGCGAGGAATTTGGCGCTGCGGTGACCTTCCAGGTGCTTGAGTTCGGTGAGGGCGCTGTAGACCTTGCTGGACGTACACAGGCCAGCGGTGCGGTGTGGGTTTTGTGTGGGCATGGTCAGTCGTCCTTGTTGTTATTGGGTGGACAGGCTCGATAGTGAGAGTGTGGCGTGACACAAACATGACAGCGCGAAGCCCGGTCGAGCAAGTAGACAATGGTGCCGATCATGTGCGATTTCGCGTCGGCCATTGTCCTCACTGCGACCTTGATGCGATAAATCCAGACTTTTCATGCAAAAAAAAGGCCCCGCTGGGTGGGCGAGGCCTGTTTCAGACGATTGACACTTACCAGCCGCGACCGTAATAGCCGTGGGGAGGGCCGTAGTAGCCACGCGGTGGGCCGTAATAGACCGGCGCGGGGCGGTAGTAAACCTGTTGTTGTACATACACCGGTGGTGGCGGTGCGTAGTAGACCGGCGGCGGGGCGGCATACACCGGCTGCGGTTGCACATACACCGGCTGTTGCTGCACGTAGACCTCACGCGGCTGGCTGGCGACCACGGAGCCCACGACGGCGGCGCCGACTAAAGCACCCAGTACGGCCGGGCCACCCCAACCGCCACCGTGGGCGGAGGCTTGGCCTGCCATCGCGAGTGCGCCAACCAGCAGGGCGATTTTGGGGATTGTACGAATCATGGTCATTCCTCGGTTAGCCCCTGCGCTTGTGGTCTGCAATCAATAGACTCAAGGATTGTCGCGGGGATACTTTTAAGACAACGTATTTCTGGAAAACAGCACGGCCGATTGGTAAAGGTTGTGTAAGGTCTGTACCGATTTGCTTACTTCAAGGAGTTACCCATGCAGATGCACCCCAACAAAGACACCCAACTGTGCATGTCTCTGTCGGCGCGCCCGGGGAATTTTGGCCTGCGTTTTCACAACCACCTGTACGAACAGCTGGGGCTGAACTTCTACTATAAAGCCTTCAGCAGCCAGGATTTGCCTGGCGCGATCGGTGGTATCCGTGCCTTGGGCATCCGTGGTTGCGGGGTTTCCATGCCGTTCAAGGAGGCCGCCATTGCCTTGGTGGATGAACTGGACGATTCGGTTCAAGCCATCGACTCGCTGAACACCATCGTCAACACCGACGGCCGTCTCAAGGCCTACAACACTGACTACATCGCCATAGAACAACTGCTGGTCAAGCACGCGGTGCCCAAAGACTCGACCTTTGCCCTGCGCGGCAGCGGCGGCATGGCCAAGGCCGTGGCCAGCGCCTTGCGTGACGGCGGCTACGCCAATGGCCTGATCGTCGCGCGCAACGAGGCGGCGGGCCGCGCGTTGGCGCAGAACCTGGGGTATGAATGGCAGGCAGACCTGGGCGATGCACGCCCGCAGATGCTGATCAACGTGACGCCGATCGGCATGACCGGTGGGGCAGAAGCGGATGCGTTGGCGTTTGATGCGGCGGCTGTGGATGCGGCGGACACGGTATTCGATGTGGTAGCGATCCCCGCCGAAACGCCGTTGATCGTGCGTGGACGGGCGCAGGGCAAGCGGGTGATTACCGGGTTGGAAGTGATCGCGATCCAGGCGTTGGAGCAATTTGTGCTGTACACCGGGGTGCGGCCGACCGATGAGCAGTTCCAGGCGGCAGTGGCCTTCGCCCGCACCTGAGGCCCACCGAGGATCCAATGGGGGAGTGGGCTTGTGTGGGAGCGGGCTTGCTCGCGAAGGCGGTGGTTCAGTCACCATCTCCGGTGACTGACACACTGCATTCGCGAGCAAGCCCGCTCCCACAAAAAGCCCGCTCCCACATTTAGGGTGGTGTTATGCCTGCTCCAGCTGAGTCAGGCGTTCTTCCAGTACAGCAATCCTTGCTTCCAGTTCTTCAATGCGCTCGGCTGAAACCCCACCGGCCCCACGCTCCACCGGATTCCCCCGCGCCGCCATAATCACCTCAATATCCGCCGGATCCCCCAGCGCATGGGTATAGCGATCTTCCCGCTGCCCCGCCTGGCGCGGCACCAGCAGCGCCAACCCACGGGCTATCAGGCGTTCCAGCTGATGCACCACCTGCTCGGCATCTTCAAAATCATGCATGCGCCCGCTGCGGGTCAGCAGTTCGTTGACGGTTTGCGGGCCGCGCAGGAACAGCAGCCCGATCAGGATCACCTGGGCCGGCACCAGTTCCAGCGCCTTGTCCACGCGATGCTCCCAGCGGTCGGCGCGGCTGCCCATCACCAGGCGGGTAAAGCCTTGGCCCTCCAGCACACGCAGGCTCTGGCCGACCTGGCCCTGGCTGAGGTTCATCACCGGCTCGCGGCTGGTCTTCTGGTTACAGGCCAGCACCAGGGCGTTGAGGGTCAGGGGGTAGGTTTCCGGGTTGGTCGCCTGTTTCTCGATCAGGCAGCCCAGGATGCGGATTTCCGTGCTGTTCAGGCGCGGCTCAGGGGTGTCGGTGTCGTGCTCGGCGGTCATCGCGCTTTCCCTATGCAGTGAAGTGCCTAGCGTAAGCCGGAAAAAATAAAAGACAAGCGAGCGGGCGGTCTATAATCGTCGCCTGTTAAAACCGTGCCATAACCATGAGACTGCCATGACCATTTCCCTGTACGCCGCTTCCATCCCAGTCTTCAAGCAAATGCTTACCGCCCTGAGCGGTGTGTTGACCAAGGCCGAAGCCCACGCCACCGCCAAGAACATCGAGCCGAATGCCTTGCTGCAAGCGCGCTTGTTCCCGGACATGTTCCAACTGGTGCGCCAGGTGCAGATCGCCGTGGACTTCGCCAAGGGCGTTTCCGCGCGCCTGGCCGAGATCGAAGTGCCGAAATACGAAGATGGCGAAGTGACCTTCGCTGACCTGCAAGCTCTGATTGCCAAGGTGCTGGCCTTTGTCGACACCATCAAGCCTGAGCAGATCGACGGCAAGGAAGGCATCGAGATCATCACCCGTCCAGGCACGCCGAAAGAGAAGCGCTTCAGCGGCCAGTCCTACTTGCTGACCTACGGCCTGCCGCAGTTCTTCTTCCACGTCACCACCGCCTACGCCTTGCTGCGTCACAACGGTGTGGAAGTGGGCAAGCGCGACTACATGGGCGCGTTCTAAGCAGCCAAAAAAAAGCCGGGGCGGTTCACTCAAGAACCGCCCCGGCTTTTTTGTGCGCGCAGGTCAGGCCGGCTGTTCTTCCTTGCCCAGGCAGGCCGCAGCGGTAAACAGCACATCGGTGGACGAATTCAGTGCAGTTTCCGCCGAGTCCTGCAACACGCCGATGATGAAACCGACCGCAACCACCTGCATCGCGATCTCGCTGGGGATGCCAAACAGGCTGCACGCCAGCGGGATCAGCAGCAGCGAGCCACCGGCCACGCCCGAAGCACCGCAGGCGCAGATCGCGGCGACCACGCTGAGCAGCACGGCGGTGGGCAGGTCGACGGCGATGCCCAGGGTATGTACGGCGGCCAGCGTCAGCACGGTGATGGTGATGGCGGCGCCGGCCATGTTGATGGTGGCACCGAGGGGGATCGACACTGAGTAGGTGTCTTCATGCAGGCCCAGGCGCTTGCTCAACGCCAGGTTGACCGGGATGTTCGCTGCCGAACTGCGGGTGAAGAAAGCGGTGATGCCGCTTTCGCGCAGGCACATCAGCACCAACGGGTAAGGGTTGCGGCGCAGTTTCCAGAACACGATGGCCGGGTTGATCACCAGCGCCACGAACAGCATGCAACCGATCAGCACCACCAACAGGTGCGCATAACCGAGCAGGGCGCCGAAACCGGAGGTGGCCAGGGTCGAGGCGACCAGGCCGAAGATGCCCAGGGGCGCGAAGCGGATCACCACCCGTACGATCAACGTCACGCCGTTGGACAGGTCGTCCAGCACGGTGCGCGTGGTTTCGCCGGCATGGCGAATAGCGATGCCCATGCCGATGGCCCAGGCCAGGATGCCGATAAAGTTGGCGTTCATCAGCGCGCTGACCGGGTTGTCCACCACGCTCAACAGCAGGCCTTGCAACACTTCGCCGATACCGCCGGGGGCGCTGACCGCGGCGTCATGGGTGATCAGTACCAGCGAGGACGGGAACCACATGCTGGCAATCACCGCCACCACTGCGGCGGCAAAGGTGCCCAGGATGTAGAGGAACAGAATCGGCTTGATGTGGGTTTCCTGGCCGTGTTTATGGTTGGCGATCGACGCCATTACCAGCACAAACACCAGGATCGGCGCCACGGCCTTGAGCGCGGCAACAAACACTTTGCCGACAAACCCGGTGGCTTGGGCCGCTTGGGGTGCCAACAGCGCGAGCAGAATGCCAGCGATCAAACCGATGACAATTTGTGTAACCAGGCTGACGCGTGTCAGGCGCTGGAGCAGGGAAGGGGCAGCAGTCATAAACACTTGTCTCTGATTTTTTTAGTAGGGCGCAGCATTGCAGGCAGAAAGGGCTGTAGGAAACAGGCGCGGAGTCTAGCATGCTGTAGGAAAGCTCCCTGACGCTGCGGCATTCCGTCACCCGCATCCGTAGGGCTTCGGCAAAGCCAGACATACTCTGTTAAGATTCTCGCCTCTCACCTTTCCTATCTGTCAGCGGGCCCATTGGGCTGTCGTTGCTGTCGTTGCTGTCGTCGTTTCTGGAGTTTTCATGCTGTTCCCCATCCTGCTGCTGTCGGCCGCCGGTTTTACCGTGCTGACCACAGAATTCGTCATCGTCGGCCTGCTGCCGTCCATCGCCCGGGACCTGAATGTCAGCGTGTCCCAGGCCGGGCTGCTGGTGACCTTGTTCGCCTTTACCGTCGCGGCATTCGGGCCGTTTCTCACGGCCTACTGCGCGCGCTTCCCACGCAAGCGCCTGTTCATCAGCATCCTGATCCTGTTTGGGGTGGCCAATACCGTGGCTGCGCTGGCGCCGAATATCTGGGTGATGGCCCTGGCGCGGTTGATTCCGGCGCTGGGCTTGCCAGTGTTCTGGGCCCTGGCCAGTGAAACGGCGGTGGATATCGTCGGCCCGGAATTCGCCGGTCGCGCCATCGAGAAGATCGGCTTCGGCATTGTCTGCGCCACGGTGTTCGGTATCCCGGTGGGCACGCTGATCTCCGATATGTTCGGCTGGCGCAGCGCGTTTGCCATCCTCGCGGTCGTGGCGCTGGCCAAGGCGTTGCTGCTGTATATCTACCTGCCGGTGACCCAGCCGAAGAACGACCAGGTGTCGTTGCGCTCGCAGTTCAAGATCCTGCGCAACCCGCTGATGCAGGGCCATATCCTGTTGTCGATCCTGGTGTTCAGCGGCATGTTCACGGCCTACACCTACCTGGCGGACATCCTCGAGCGCCTGGCCGGCTTTGACGGCACGCTCGTGGGCTGGTGCCTGATGGGCTTCGGTGCAGTCGGCCTGATCGGCAATTCATTGGGCGGGCGCGCGGTGGATCGCCATCCGTTGATCGCGTCCATGGTGTTCTGCGGTTTCATGAGTGCGGGGATGGTCGCGCTGGTGCCGGCGATTCATTCCACCATTGGCCTGGCCGCCGCGATGGCGGTGTGGGGGGTGACCCAGGCGGCGATGTTCCTGGTCAGCCATGTGCGCCTGATGAAAGCCGCGCCCCACGCGCCGGCGTTTGCGGCGTCGCTGAATATCGCCGGGGCCAACCTGGGGATTGGTTTGGGCGCGTTGGTCGGCGGGCATGTGATCGACACCCTTGGCCTGGGCAGCCTGGGGTTTGCGGCGTCCGGGTTTATCTTGGTGTCGATTCTGCTGGCACTGTGGCTGATGAGAGTAAAACCGCTGTCTGCCTGCGCCTGATCCATGGCTGTGGGCTTGCTGTGGCGAGGGAGCTTGCTCCCGCTGGGCTGCGAAGCGGCCCCAGGATTTTTGGGAGCGCTGCGCACTCCAGCGGGAGCAAGCTCCCTCGCCACATAGGCGTCAGGGCAGGGCGGTGAACAACTCCCGCCGTGCCCCTTCGGTAATCGCCACAATCCCGGGGTGCTTGACCTTGCGCTCCACCGAGATCGCGTAGAACGACTCGGTCACCGCCGTGGTCTGGCCGATCAAGGCCACGCCGTACTGGCGCACCACTTCATCGGCAATCACGCTGGGGGCGATAAAGATCCCGCTGCCGGATTGGCCGAATGCCTGCATCAACGCGCTGTCGTCGAACTCGCCAATGATCTTGGGTTGGATCTGCTGCTCGGCAAACCAACGCTGCAAGCGGCTGCGCACCACCGTCTCTGCCCCCGGAATCAATAACGGCGCACCCTGCAAACACTGTGGGAAATCGCCGCCATAGCGGTCAGCCAGCGCCTGGATGGCGAAAAAACTGATCCCACATTCGCCCAGCTTCTGGCTGTAGCCCTTGATATCCAGGTGCGTCGGCATGGGGCTGTCGGAGATCACCAGGTCCAGGCGCTGGATCGCCAGGTCGGCCAGCAGGCGTTCGAGTTTGTCTTCACGGCAGGTGATGCGGATCGGCTCGCTCAGCTCCATGGTCGGTGCAATCAGCCGGTAGACGATGGATTTGGGCACCACATCCGCCACCCCGACGCGGAACACGATCTGCTGCTCGTTGGGCTGGGCGCGCAGCATCGCTTCCAATTCATTGCCGGTCTGGAACATCTGCTCGGCGTAGGGCAGGGCCTGGCGCCCGGCCTCGGTCAGTTCCAACTGGCGGCCGACCCGTTGAAACAGCGCGATACCGAACGTTTGCTCCAGCAGACTGATCTGCCCGCTGATGGTCTGGGGCGTGAGGTTCAACTGCTCACAGGCGCGCACGATGCTGCCTGTCTTGGCCACGACCCAGAAGTAATGCAGTTGTCGGTAATTGAGCATGCGCGCTCTCACTTCGTAAAAACCGAAGTATACGCGAGAAAAATACGAATTTTCCTGAACTGTTCATCTGCATAGAATGCCTCGCTATCGCGGGGCCACTACTTGGACCCAATGGTTCTAACGAGGAATACATCATGAAACTCAATTCCCTGGGCACGGCAGCGTTGCTTGCGCTTTCATTGGTTGTGGTCAGCGGTTGTGATCAGGTCGAAAAAAGCGCGCAGCAGGTGTTGGGCAAGGCCACCGAGTCGGCCAAGCAAGCGATCGACGACACCCACAAGGCCGCCGAGCAGGCGTTGAGTGAAGCGACACAAGGGCTGATCAAGCCTGAGAAGCAAGAAGATGAAGCTGAAGAAGCTTCCGACACCAAAGAAACCTAATTCCCCAGCACAACGTCAGGACTGACCTATGGATTACCTTTTACAACTGGCCGCCAGCCCCACTGCCTGGGTCGCCCTGGCGACCTTGATCGTCATGGAGATCGTGCTGGGCATCGATAACCTGATCTTTATCTCGATCCTCACCAACAAGCTGCCCGAGCAGCACCGGGCCAAGGCGCGGCGCATCGGTATCAGCATGGCGCTGGTGTTGCGCCTGGGCCTGTTGAGCACCATCGCGTTCATCGTGCAATTGACGGCGCCGGTGTTCGAAGTGTTCGGCCAGGCGTTCTCGTGGAAGGACATGATCCTGATCGCCGGCGGCCTGTTCCTGGTATGGAAGGCCACCACCGAGATCCATCACAGCATGGACCCGGAGCCCGAGGAGAAGGCCAGCGTCGGCAATACAGTGGCCATCGGTTTCGCGGCGGCCATCGGGCAGATCCTGTTGCTGGACCTGGTGTTTTCCATCGACAGCATCATTACCGCCGTGGGCATGACCGAGCACTTGCCGATCATGATCATCGCCGTGGTGACCTCGGTGATCGTGATGCTGGTGGCGGCCGAACCGCTGGCCAAGTTCATCAACGACAACCCGACCGTGGTGATGCTGGCCCTGGGCTTCCTGATCATGATCGGCATGACGTTGATCGCCGAAGGCTTCGGCGCCCATGTACCGAAAGGCTACGTGTACGCGGCCATGGCGTTCTCGGCGGCGATCGAGTGCTTGAACATCGCCCGACGCAACCGTCACAAGCGTTTGCTTGCTGCCCGGCAGTAATCGCTGAAACACAAAGGCCGGCTGCGCTCCCAGGAGCGCAGCCGGCCTGATCGTTCCCACGCTCTGCGGGTAATTCTTTCCATTGTTCAGACTGGGCGTGCCGACTACTGCTGCAGATCAGTGCCGCCATCCGCCAGTCAGGAAGGTAACAGGCGATGAGCAGGAGCAGATCAACCCTGCTGCTGATGGCGCGAACAACCCAGAGAACGCCATTCTGTTCGACATTACTGAGCTACTCATGCATGACTGTGCGATGGTGGCAAACTTTGTTCAACTGGAAACCAGCAGTATCGGCACACGACTGCGAGCGCAGGTAAGAGAGACGGGGGTAGTATCATTTCTTGAAGGAAAGCCCGAATAGCGCGTGGCTTATTTGAATAAATAATACCCGCTATTCTGCGGGTATTATTTTGATCAAGGCTAAATATGACTATATTTGCTAAACTTCAATGTTGATATTCTGTTCTATTGTTGCGCTTTCTACATCTGTTCCAAGTTTAGAAATCATGTTGTTGTAAATGTCTTCGTTGTCCTTGTCCGTTTTGAAGGTGAGAACGAAGGCGACCTCTTGCTCTCCGAGCTCGGAGTGATGTGCCATTTGGAATTGATATAAGTCACGAGCGAATATGCGAGCGTGAAGTCTTGCAGTGGTTTTGCCGAGGATCTTAGAAGGGAAATGCTTTATGTGCCTTCTGATAGGGCTCCACTTGGCGAGATCTTCGCGTGCAGTCAGTTCTTTTTCCTTATGCTCTTTCATTGAGCCGAGGAGGTTCTCTGTTTTACCAGTCCTGGTTGTGCCCTGTAATGCTACCTGAAGTCTGGTGGAGAAATAATTTGGTCCGGTCAAATTCGAGACAACAGGTTTTAAAATGGCTGTCAGGGCGATAGTGCCTGATAGCTTTTGCCCGTCGATCATATCAGAGGGAATTGGTATGTCATTCCAGTAATAAGAGAATCCTGGTTTGATCTTTGCCGTCCACGCGAGTGTAACCGCTCCTGTTTCGCACATCCACGGAAGGCTATTCTCGGTCCACGGCGTGCCCCAGCCGAGAGACTGGTCATGAGTGTGAAGTTCAGAGGTGTTAATTAGCAGCGCTCTTACTAAGTCGGGAGTAGGGTCTTTCAAATTATTGAAGGTGTGAGCTGCAAGAGACGAAACCAGTGGCGTACTGAAGCTTGTTCCTGTCTCTACAACTCCTCCAATCATGCGCAAAGTTGAGAACCACGAAAGATCAGGTTTTATCATTCCGGCGGGAGCAGGGCCTTTGAGGCTCACTGCGCATGCTGAGCCGGGAGTCCCGTCTTTGTTGGAAATACGGCCGCTGACGGTAAGCGCCGCCTCACAGTCTGCTGGAGGGCACAAGGTTCTATCATTAAGGTCTAGAGCGTTTCCTATAGATATTATTGGTAGGATATTATGCTCCCTAGCGATTTTACTCAGCTCATGGCCAAGGTAGCTAACTTCACTTCTTGAAAGAGATGGTTTTTCTTGATTGAATGACATGTTCCAGACCCTTGAAAGGCCTGTTGTTTCTGTTGCGATTACCTTAAGGTAAGAAATGAGTTGATTTAGAGAGGGTGATTTTGTTGCTGATCTTTTTGCTATTGCTTGCGCTGAAATGTATTTACAGTTTAGTTGCGGTAGCGAGCGGTTATTGTTCCAGGCGTGAGCATGGCAAATCAGTGAGGTGACTTGATTGCCGTGCTTGAGGTCAGCGATATAGTCATTAACTAAAAAGTTAACTTTTGATGTTTGTAGGTGTTTGTAGCTAGGCGCATTAGTTCCCCCGTCGATAATCAGGACAGTCGGCAGGTTATCTTTGTGTGACGGGGGCGTTGGCTCAACACCCTCGCCGGGTGTGGATACAGCCCCTACGCGAGCCACGGGGTCAACACGATATACAGAGCCTGATCCGATAAGGTCCTGTAATGCTTCCTCCGAGCGTATCTGCATAGACGCAATGGCATTTCCATCAGCAAGATAGTTTTCTATCAGGTTCTCAAGGAAATAATTATCGGAGTCCTCTTGCGTTAGCTGGTCTTCTTCCGCTATTGCAGGGCTGGTGGAGAATTCAATGTCGCCAAAGCCCAATTTGTGTTTTTCATGTAAGGAACGAAGGGTTTTGGCTACTGACTCACGAGATTTTTTGTTCGTAAATGGTAGCAGCCATACATTGAAGTACCCATCGCCATTATTTTCTCTGGACTCTTTCCATAGGCGAGTTGTTGAGAAATTTCTTGATACTTCTTTTGAGTCGAATAGATCTACTTCGCTAACTCTTGAAATATCAACTTTTTCATGAATGGTTTTAGCGTATTTTATATTTTTGGCTAAAGCCTCTAGTTCGGATGATTTGACTTCTATTAAATAGCCATCGTATGCCGGTGCAATGACTCGGCACCCGGAATTTGAGTTGAATACATCGCTGGGAGTCCAAGAAGGGGCGTGGGAGTCGTCAAACATTCTTGCGATAAGATGCGTAAGGCCCTCGTGCTCAATTTTTGGTCTTTTGGCCAAGTCATAGATGCTTGCGGAAAGCTTCTCTTGTTGAGACTGTAAGCGAGCAAGAACAATGCTTTTAGCATTTTTTCCTCCTCCAGGTACAGGGGCGGGAGAGGCGAGTCGCATAAATTTCAACACTGGGTTGATTAGAGGCTTCCCTGAGCTCATTTTTCATCTTTCCTTGAGGTAGCCAGCAATGGTTTGTCTGCTTAAATTGAGGAGTTTCCCCACTTCTGCCTGCGATAAACCGTAGTTAGAGTGTAAGAATTTAGCAGTATTTTTTTTGTCGGAAAAGTCATGGTTCGTGCTTTGAGATGATATGCTTCTCATCTCTAGTTCGAGAATTGATAAATATGCGTTATGCGTATTTAAAGGGGTGTCGTTAATAATTGATTCTCTTCGAGTCGCGAGAGCGATTGACTCAATGTCAGCGCCTGAGAGAGTTCTTGAAAGTTTGGCAAGAGTGCTAAGATCCTGTTCTACACCGCTATCTTGAAAAAGGAAGTGATCCCATAGATGTTTTTTCAAGTCAGAAGAGGGTAGGGAGAAATGCATTTTATATGGGAATCGACGCCATATTGCTCTGTCAAGAAGTTCTGAGTGATTGGTGGCTGCGATTACTATTGCTTTGTCGTCTAGAGCGTCAATTGCCTGGATTAGCGTATTGACAACGCGCTTTAATTCTCCAAGTTCATGCTTGTCGTCGCGGACTTTGGCTACAGCATCAAACTCATCTAAAAACAGGACCCCACCCATGTGTGGAACATAGTCAAAAACATTTCTAATGTTTTTTGCTGTATCGCCGAGTAACGAGGATACAAGAGAGTCCAATCTGACAATATACAAAGGAAGGCCGAGTTGGGCGGCGATATGCCCAGCAACTAGTGTCTTTCCCGTTCCAGGAGGGCCCGACATTAGTAGATTCGACTTTCCAGTAAGTCCGTGCGCAGCTAATTTATCATGGTTTTTTATGTCGCTAATAAATGCTTCGAATACGGATTTCAGGTTATCCTCAAGAAAAACAGGCGTGACAGGCCAAGGCTGCTCTTCTACCAGTGGTACTCTGGATTTAGGGTCCGTGGGTAGGGTCTCAACGTAGCCTGAAGTGCGTAAGGGTACTCCGCGCTTTTTGAGTGAAGATTTGATTTGCTGAGCCGTCCCGAGGTCAGATTTTCCTATCTGCGACGCAAGCTTGCTGCCAAGCTTGCGAACGTCGGTGTAATTGGCTTCAAGTGCCGCGTTTATCAGCGACACTAGGTCTTGTCCTTGGATTTCAACTAATGATTGCACAGCGGAGGCCCGACGAGGTGTTTTCAGTGCGTGACTCTCCACTTTGCATGGTGGTTTGTCAAGAAAGTCGGGCTTCGTGTTAGGTTTTTTTGGGTTTTTGTTAGGGGGTTGGTGTTTTGATAGGTAGCGCTGCCCTAGGCTCAGTATCTTCCGCCATTTGGGCTATTCAAGATCCATTTTGACGGTGCCTTGAGCTCATGTGCCTGTGCTCTTTGTTCATTCCTGTCTACGACATTGATTCTGAGTGCACGTGACATGAGGCGCACCATCAATCCCAAGGCGCTAACAGGCAGCCTCCCGTATTACTTAATTTCCAAGGCCGTGCCGACTCTGAACCACTCAAAGACATCCGACGGTTCGCCCTGATGCAGCACCATTTGCTCCGCACGGCCTTTCGGCGTGGCCATATCCAGCCACTATTGGGCCAGCTCAGGCGTAAAGACCACAGGTCTTCGGTCATGAATGTGCACCATGCCTCCCGCGCTATCGGCGGTGATTATCACGAAACCATCGTGTTCGATGGTCCCTTCATCCGAGTCTGGTAGCTGACCAATAGCCGCGCAAAAAAAAGGTGCGCCATCTCGCCGACGAATTAAGTAAGGCTGTTTCTTCGGGCCACCTTCATCTACCCACTCAAACCAGTTATCGATTGACGTGATTGCCCGGTGCGGACATATCGCCCGGAAGAAGGGTCCGTGAGCCACCTTCTTCGCCCAGCGCGGTCGCCAGCCCCAGCGCACTGAGTCGGCGTGCAGTATGTTGTCCTGCACATGCAGCAGTGCCACTTGTGTCGTAGGTGCCACGTTGAACCGCTCGATGGCTGTTCACCCACCGAGTTCACCAAGGCATTGGGCATACTCAACGCTGCTACAAAGTCGTGAATCCCGCGATATTGTGAAAGTCTTCCGCACATGGCTAAACCCTCGCTCTGAAGACAGAGTAGACAGTTTCGCCAGGCGAATCCTCAGATGATCAGCCGTGCACTCGCTTGTTCGATTTGGTGTTCATTCGGCAGAACGCCGCAGAAGGGATTATGCAGTTTCGGCATAGGCCAAAACCCCACCCAATGGGACCAATTCTGGAACCAACAGGTGCATTTCAGCGCACTACCAACGCTCACCCACGCCCACTCCACCCAATAAACATTGATCTCCACTCACCACCAAAACCCATCCGTTACCGCGTGGGAATGCCGCACCGGACGCTGCGCGTCCTACTGTAGATTTAGGGGTGACGCAGAGCGTCACAGGATGCGTTCCCACGCAGAGCGTGGGAACGATCAACCCTCTCAGGATTCGGCGCTGACCTGGGTCGGCTCCGGGCAGGACTCCTCGCCGTTGTTCAAACCTTGCTTGTAGTTGCGGCTCAGCAGCGATGCCTTGCCGTTGTGCCAGGTCAGCGTCAACACATACAGGGTGTCGTAGTCGCTGCCGGACCAGTCGTCGGTGATGGTGTGCTTTTCGCCGACCGCTTCACTCGCCACCTTGTTGATCAACTCCGGCAGATAACCGTGGGACCACGCGGTGTAGATGATGGAGTTGTGGTACTTGTCCTCCACCAACTCGTCGGCGAGGGCGCTGGTGTCGTTCGCCGAAAACTTGATGTTCACCGGCAGGCCGAGCTTGATGGCGCTGGGGCTGATGGTCATCAATGGGCGAATGTAGCTGTAGGAATTATCGAACTCACCTTCCTCGACATTACGCGTCGGGTTGGCGGCGAACACAAAGTTGGCCTTTCCGAATTTTTCCGGCAGTACCGTGGCAAGGTTCATCGCCCGGTTCAGGCCCTGGCAATTGAGTTGGCCCAGGCCTCCGGCGGGTTTTTCGCCGTGGCGCAGGAATACCAGGGTTTGCACGCCGTCGGCCTGTTCGGCACGGCTGGTGCGCGACTCCAGGGTCAGGCCGATGGCGCCGCCCACCAGCAACAGCGGTAACATGATGTATGAATAGCGTTTCAGGCGTTGCGCAAGGCACAGAGGCTTGGTTGTCATTGGTCTAGAGTCTTCAGTGCATCGGGTGAGGGCCGACACGCCCGGCCCCAGTGACGCTCAGGGCGTCCTGCGGTTTTCCTGTCGTTATAGCAAGGTGCCTCCATTCACCGTTAAAGCGCACTTAAGAGTGCCCAAGGGCATATTGGTTCGCCCACGCGGGATAATAAGCCGCGGATATTGCGCATTGATGACCCATGCAGGACACCGGGCAGATGACTATCATGTGGCCTTTCTGCTCAGGGGATTTCCCGATGAACCCACTCGCCGCCTTCCCGATTAATAGCAAATGGCCCGCGCAGCATCCCGAGCGCTTGCAACTGTACTCGCTGCCCACGCCCAACGGGGTAAAAGTCTCGATCATGCTCGAAGAGCTGGGCCTGCCCTACGAGGCGCACAAGGTCAGTTTCGACACGCAGGACCAGTTGTCCCCCGAGTTCCTGTCCCTGAACCCCAACAACAAGATCCCTGCGATCATCGATCCCGATGGCCCAGGCGGTGTGCCGCTGGCGCTATTCGAGTCCGGCGCGATCCTGATCTACCTCGCCGAGAAAACCAGCCAGTTGCTGTCCGAAGACCCGGCCACGCGTTACGAAACCCTTCAATGGCTGATGTTCCAGATGGGCGGTATCGGCCCGATGTTTGGCCAGTTGGGCTTCTTCAACAAGTTCGCTGGCAAGGACTACGAGGACAAGCGCCCGCGCGACCGCTACGCCGCTGAATCCCGGCGCTTGCTGGGCGTGCTGGAGAAACGCCTGCTGGGCCGCACCTGGATCATGGGCGACGACTACAGCATTGCCGACATCGCCACCTTTCCATGGATTCGCAACCTGATCGGCTTCTACGAGTCGGGCGACCTGGTGGGCATCGCCGACTTCCCTAATGTGCTGCGCGCGCTGGATGGCTTTGTCGCCCGGCCGGCGGTGATCCGTGGCCTGAATATTCCGAGCTGACCCATGCCGACCTTTGATTTCAAACAACTGGATGTCTTCAGCAGCGTCGCGCTCAAGGGCAACCCCCTGGCGGTGGTGTTGGGCGCTGACAGCCTGACGGACCAGCAGATGGCCGATTTCGCCAACTGGACCAATCTCAGTGAAACCACGTTTTTGCTGACGCCCCGTGATCCCCGTGCTGACTACCGGGTGCGAATTTTCACCACCGTGCAGGAACTGCCGTTCGCCGGGCACCCGACGTTGGGCTCATGCCATGCATGGCTGCAAGCAGGCGGTGTGCCTAAGGGCGAGGACATCATCCAGGAGTGCGAAATCGGCCTGGTACGCGTGCGCCGCCAGGGCGATGAACTGGCGTTTATTGCGCCGCCTTTACTGCGCGCCGGTTCAGTGGAGGCGCCGGTGCTGGAGCGTGTGTGCCAAGGGTTGGGCTTGCGCGCCGAAGACGTTGTGCGCAGCCAATGGGTCGACAATGGCGCTGGGTGGCTGGCGCTGATGTTGGCCGATCGTGATCAGGTTCTGAATTTACAGCCGGACTATGCGCAGTTGCTCGGCCTGGCTGTTGGCGTGATCGCCCCCTGCGACCCCGCGCGCGACGCGGTGGATACGCAGTTTGAAGTACGCGGCTTTATCGCCGGAGATGGCGCCCCGGAAGACCCGGCCACCGGCAGCTTGAATGCCGGTATCGCCCAATGGCTGCTGGGCGAAGGCTTGGCGCCTGAGCGCTATGTGGTCAGCCAGGGCACGGCGATGGGGCGTGCGGGGCGCATTCGTATTGAGCGCCAGGGCGATGACATCTGGGTGGGCGGTGCGGTCGCGGTGTGCATTGACGGGCGTCTACAGCTCTAGATCAATGAATTGTTGCGGGCCTCGCAATACACTGTTGGGCCCTCGGCGTTTGTGTTGCCTATGCCGGTGGGCATAAGCTTTCGCCCCAAAGCCTTCACCCCATTTCAGGACCGCCATGACCAGCCAGTTCCCCCAAGCCCGCCCACGCCGCCTGCGCCGCTCCCCGGAGTTGCGTGGCTTGTTCCAGGAAACCGAGTTCACCCTCAACGATCTGGTACTGCCGATTTTTGTCGAAGAAGAAATCGACGACTTCGTGCCGATTACCAGCATGCCGGGCGTGCAGCGTATCCCGGAGAAGAAACTGGCCGCCGAGATCGAACGTTACGCCCGCGCCGGCATCAAGTCGGTGATGACCTTTGGCGTGTCCCACCACCTGGACGCCAGCGGCAGCGACACCTGGAAGGAACGTGGCCTGGTTTCGCGCATGTCCTCGATCATCAAGGACGCCGTGCCGGACATGATCGTGATGTCCGACACGTGCTTCTGCGAATACACCGACCACGGCCACTGCGGCGTGATGCACGGCGCCCACGTCGATAACGACGCGACCCTGGTCAACCTCGGCAAGCAAGCCGTGGCCGCTGCCCGCGCTGGCGCCGATGTGATCGCACCGTCGGCGGCGATGGACGGCCAGGTCCAGGCGATCCGCCGCGCCCTGGATGATGCCGGTTTCACCCACATCCCGATCATGGCCTACTCCACCAAATTCGCCTCGGCGCTGTACGGTCCGTTCCGTGAGGCTGGCGGCAGCGCGCTCAAGGGCGACCGCAAAAGCTACCAGATGAACCCGATGAACCGCCGCGAAGCCGTGCGCGAATCGCTGCTGGATGAACAGGAAGGCGCGGATGCGCTGATGGTCAAGCCGGCCGGGGCCTACCTCGACATCATCCGCGACATCCGCGAAGCCTCGCGCTTGCCGGTGGCGGCGTACCAGGTGAGCGGTGAGTACGCGATGATCAAGTTCGGCGCCCAGGCGGGAGCGATTGATGAGGACCGCGTCGTGCGCGAAACCCTCGGCTCGATCAAGCGCGCCGGTGCGGATTTGATCTTCACCTACTTTGCGATGGACCTGGCCCTGGCGGGGATCTAAAGATGTAGCAGCTGGTTTTGTGTGGGAGCTGGCTCCCACCAAGATCAGCGCTGCGCAAACGCCAGATTCAACCCCAGCCCCGCAAAGGCCGCCGCAAAACTGCGCCGCAGCCAGTTCTGCACCCGTGGTGACTCGATCACCGCACGCCGAAACACATTGGCCAGCAGGCCATACATCACGAACACCGCAAACGTCATCGCCATGAACACGCCGCTCAATACCAGCATCTGCACGGTAGGCGCCGTGCTGCCTGGCGCGACGAACTGAGGCAGGAAGGCCAGGAAGAAAATCGTCAGCTTGGGGTTGAGAATGTTCATCAGCAGACCGCGCAGCATCAGGCTGCGGGCACTGGCGACCACGGGCGTGTCACTGACGGCAAAGGCCGAGCGATCACGCCAGGTGGCGTAGGCCACATACAGCAGATAGGCGACACCAGCGTACTTGAGCAGGTCGAACGCCAACGCACTGGTGTGCAGCAGGGCGGACAGGCCGAGAATCGAGGCCAGCAGGTGCGGGATGATCCCGGCCGTGCATCCCAGCGCGGCGAACAGGCTGGCGCGCTTGCCGGCGGTGAGGCCGGTGGACACGGTAAAAATCACCCCGGTGCCGGGAATCAGTACGACAATCAGGCAAGTGACAAGAAAGTTCAGGCTGAGCATGGCATTCAAACTCCGTGTAGGAATGGTCGATGTCAGATCCTGTCACGATAGACGCGGGTTGGCGAGCGCACCCGGTCAGCGAACCCTGGTTACACTTGCCGGTCGATATGCCCGGTCCGTCGTTATTCAAGGAAGTGTCATGCCCCTACGCCGCTTGATCCTGTGCATCACTCCGTTACTGGTATTGGCCGGTTGCTCCACCGCGCGCGGCCCGCAGCAGCCGGAGCGCGACGAAGCCGAGGTGAAGGCGCAGATCGTGCGTCTGCTGCCGGCGACCGTGGCGGATCGCAAGGGCTGGGCCCAGGACATCTACACGGCCTTTGACACCCAGAAGATCTACCCAAGCACCGAGAATATCTGCGCGGTACTGGCGGTGACTGAGCAGGAGTCCACCTACCAGGTAGATCCGTCCGTGCCGAATATGGGCAAGATCGCCAGGGACGAAATGCTGCGCCGCGCCGCCAAGGTGTATGTGCCAGCCGTGGTGGTGCGCACCACCTTGCAACTGCGTTCACCCACCGGCAAGTCTTACGCCGAGCGCCTGAATGCCGCGCGCACGGAGAAGGACCTGAGCGGCATTTTCGATGATTTCATCAGCATGGTGCCCCTGGGCAATACCCTGTTCGGCGGTTTCAACCCCGTACACACCGCCGGTCCCATGCAAGTCAGCATCGACTTCGCGCAGAAACAGGCACGGGGTTATCCCTACACGGTGGACGGCACGATCCGACGCGAAGTCTTCACCCGCCGTGGCGGCATGTACTTTGGCATCGCCCACTTGCTCGGTTACCCGGTGAGCTACGATCAACCGCTGTATCGCTTCGCCGACTTCAACGCAGGCTGGTACGCCAGCCGTAACGCGGCATTCCAGGCGGCGGTCAGCCGTGTCTCTGGCACCGAGCTGGCGCTGGATGGGGATTTGATTCGCTACGGCTCGTTGCTACCCGGTACCACCGAGCTGGCGGTGCGCTCACTGGGCGCGAAGCTGGACATGCGCAACCCGAGCATCCGCAGCCAGTTGGAGCAGGGCGAGCAGTTGGACTTTGAAGACACCACCCTCTACAAACGCGTGTTTGCGCTGGCGGACACCGCGGCCGGCAAGCCGATGCCACGGGCGATCCTGCCGGGCATCGTGCTCAAGAGCCCGAAGATCACCCGCAACCTGACCACGGCGTGGTTTGCCAAGCGCGTGGATGAGCGTTATCAGCGCTGCATGAGGCGCTGACTGTGGCGAGGGAGCTTGCTCCCGCTGGGCTGCGCAGCAGCCCCAAGGTTCGTCACTGGCTAACGTCTGAATCACCGCGTTCTACTTTTTTGGGGCCGCTTCGCAGCCCAGCGGGAGCAAGCTCCCTCGCCACAATAAACCGGCGCCACAGCCACACCCACAACCACACCACCGGGAACGCCAGGATCACAAACGGCAGCACGTAGCTTGCGCGTTCCAGGGCGTCGGCGGTGCCGTTCACCAGGTTGTCGCCGAGGTTGCTGAACATGCGGCTGAAACGCGATGGTTGGTTCGCGCCGTCGGAAGAGCGGAAGTTCAGGGTCACGCGGTTGGTGTCGAGACGGCGTTGCTGGTTGGCAGAGACCTGCGCCAGTTCCTGCAATTCGTTTTCGATGGTGGCTTGCTCTTTGCTCAAGGCGATCAAGTCGCTGACGGTGATGTCCTTGCGCTTGGCCAACTCATCGAGACGCTGTTGCTGGGCTTGCAGACGATCCTGGCGGCGACGCACATCGGCGACGGCGTCGGCCAGGTCTTCGGCGGTGGTGATGCGTTGGCCCAGTGTGCCGCCTTCCGTGGCCATGGCGACCATCGGCTCCACACCGGTGGGCGCGATGCGCAGGATGATCTCGCCACCGTTGCCGTCTTCGGTGATGCCGAGGATGTTGCAGGCGCCAAAGCGTGCCGTTTCACAGGCCTCGCGCGTGGCCTGCATACGGGGTGCGAGCAGGGCGCCGGGCAGGGCCAGGGTCAGTTCGTGCTCATAGGCCAATTGCGCGCCAGCCTGGCTTTGTTCGCCGTTGATCGCCCGTGCGCGGGAGTGATCCTTTGGCGAGCAACCGGCGAGGGTCAGGCCTGCGAGCAAGATCAAAATAAGCGGTGTGGCTTTGCCGTCCAGATGGCGCATTGCGGTTCCTTGGGAAGTGCGGGGAAATTTTGGACGGCGATTAAAGCGGGTCTGGCGGATTAACGCAAAGCATCGTGCAGGATTTGCGTGGCTGATGGTGATGGCTGGCGCAAACGGGCTGGAGTACACCTCAGGCCTGACTCCAAGGAAGAACCCGCCATGATCGCTGTCCCCGAAGGTTTTGTTTCACTGCCCCGCAGCAGCCCGCTGCTCGACTTGTTGGGCCCGGCGTACTGCCGGGGTGAAGGCTTGCAACTGGAGATCGGCCTGCGTGCCGACAATCGTCATGCGAACGGGCGCGGTACCGTGCATGGCGGGGTGTTGGCGACCTTGGCGGATGTGGGCATGGGGTATGCGATGGCCTTTTCCAGCCAGCCGCCGCTGCCGTTGATTACCGCGAGCATGACCTTGGACTACCTGGGCGCGGTGCAGGTGGGGGAGTGGATGGTGGTGAAGTTGGAGCATCACAAGCGCGGGCGGCAGATGGCGTTTGCCACGGTGAGCGTGCAAGTGGGAGAGAAGGTGGTGGTGCGGGCGAATGCGGTGTTTGCGGTGCCTCGCTCTGATGAACGATAGAGATCAAATGTGGGAGCGGGCTTGTGTGGGAGCGGGCTTGCTCGCGAAAGCGGAGTGTCAGTCACTTGATTTTTAACTGACACTCCGTCTTCGCGAGCAAGCCCGCTCCCACACAAGCCAGCTCCCACAGTTGGACTGTGTTCATTCAGATAGAGCGGGTAAAGAAAAGGCCCGGTTTTCGTGGAACCAGGCCTTTTCAATAGTGCTCTTGCCAATCAGCTACGTTCGAGAGCCAGGGCCACACCCTGACCGCCACCGATGCACAGCGTCGCCAGGCCTTTCTTGGCATCACGCTTGATCATTTCATGCAGCAGGGTCACCAGCACGCGGCAGCCTGAGGCGCCAATCGGGTGGCCAATGGCAATGGCGCCGCCGTTGACGTTGACCTTGTCCGCATCCCATTCCAGCTCTTTGCCCACCGCCAGTGCTTGCGCGGCGAAGGCTTCGTTGGCTTCGATCAGGTCCAGGTCGCCCAGGCTCCAACCGGCTTTGTCCAGGCAGCGACGGGTGGCCGAAACCGGGCCGATGCCCATGATCGCCGGGTCGACGCCAGCGTTGGCGTAGCTGGCGATGCGCGCCAGCACCGGCAGGCCGAGGGCCTTGGCCTTGTCGGCGCTCATCAGGAGCACTGCGGCGGCGCCGTCATTGAGGCTGGAGGCGTTGCCGGCGGTGACGCTGCCGTCTTTCTTGAACGCCGGCTTGAGCTTGCCCAGGGACTCGGCGGTAGTACCGGCGCGGGGCTGTTCGTCCACGGCGAAGGCCACCGGGTCGCCTTTGCGCTGGGGGATCAGGATCGGTGTGATTTCGTCGGCAAAGCGTCCGGCTTCGATCGCTGCCGCGGCTTTTTGCTGAGAAGCAGCGGCGAACGCATCCTGGGCCTCACGGCTGATGCCGTACTTGTCCACCAGGTTCTCGGCGGTGATGCCCATGTGGTAGTCGTTGAACGCATCCCACAGGCCGTCGGTGATCATGCTGTCGATCATCTTGGCATGGCCCATGCGCAGGCCGGTGCGCGCGGCGGGCAATACGTACGGGGCCAGGCTCATGTTCTCCATGCCACCGGCGATAATCACCTCGGCATCGCCGCAGCGAATGGCCTGGGCGCCCAGGTGCAGGGCCTTGAGGCCGGAGCCGCAGACTTTGTTGAGGGTCAGGCTCGGCACCGCGTGGGGCAGGCCGGCGAGGATCGAGGCCTGGCGCGCCGGGTTCTGGCCGGAGCCGGCGGTGAGGACCTGGCCGAGGATCACTTCATCGACCAGGGCCGGGTCGAGGCCGGTCTGCTCCAGCAGGCGACGGATCACGGCGGCGCCCAGTTCCGGTGCCGGAATATTCGCCAGCGAACCCTGGAAGCTGCCCACGGCGGTGCGGGTGGCAGCAACAATCACGACGTCTTGCATGGAATCTGTCCTCACTGGAAGTGCATTTCTGGAACGTGGTCCGGGACGATCAGTTTACCGGCGGTCTTGCTCACAATCTCTTCAACGCTGACGCCAGGTGCGCGTTCCTTGAGGACAAAAGCGCCATTTTCGATTTCCAGGTACGCCAGGTCCGTCAGCACACGCTTGATGCAGTTCGCACCGGTCAGCGGCAGGCTGCACTGGCTGAGCAGCTTCGACTCACCGTCCTTGGAGGCATGGGTCATGATCACGATGATGTTTTCCGCTCCGGCCACCAGGTCCATGGCGCCGCCCATGCCCTTGACCAGCTTGCCGGGGATCATCCACGAAGCGATGTTGCCCTGTACGTCCACCTCAAAGGCGCCGAGCACGGTGAGATCGACGTGGCCGCCGCGAATCATCGCGAAGGACTCGGCGGAGGAGAAGATCGACGCGCCAATGCGCGCGGTGACGGTCTGTTTGCCGGCGTTGATCATGTCGGCATCGATGGTGTCTTCGGTCGGAAACGGTCCCATGCCCAGCAGGCCGTTTTCCGATTGCAGCATCACTTCCATGCCGTCGGGGATGTAGTTGGCCACCAGGGTCGGGATGCCGATACCGAGGTTGACGTAGAAACCGTCCTGCATTTCGCGGGCGACGCGTTGAGCCATTTGTTCGCGGGTAAGAGCCATGTTCTGAGTCCTTATTGTTCGGGCTGGAGGCGGATTATTTGCGTACGGTGCGCTGTTCGATGCGCTTCTCGAACGTGCCGCAGATGATCCGGTCGACGTAGATACCAGGGGTGTGGATCTGCGCCGGGTCCAGCTCGCCCGGTTCGACGATTTCCTCGACTTCAACCACGGTGATGTTGCCGGCAGTGGCGGCCAGCGGGTTGAAGTTCTGTGCGGTGTGGCGATAGATGACGTTGCCGAAGTGGTCGGCTTTCCAGCCTTTGACGATGGCGAAGTCGCCGGTGATGGATTCTTCCATCAGGTACGGGCGGCCTTTGAATTCGCGGGTTTCCTTGCCTTCGGCAACGGGAGTGCCGACGCCGGTGGCGGTGAAGAAGGCCGGGATGCCGGCGCCGCCTGCGCGCATTTTCTCTGCCAGGGTGCCTTGGGGGGTCAGCACCACTTCGATCTCGCCGCTGAGCAACTGCTTCTCGAACAGCGCGTTTTCACCGACGTAGGACGCGATCACCTTGCTGATCTGTTTTTGTTCCAGCAGCACACCCAGGCCAAAACCATCGACGCCGCAGTTGTTGGAAACCACGGTCAGGTCGCGGGTGCCTTTGCGCTTGATCTCGGCGATGAGGTTTTCTGGAATGCCACACAGGCCAAAACCACCGGAGAGCACAGTCATGCCGTCCTCCAGGCCCGCCAGCGCTTCTTCATAGGACGCCACGCGTTTATCGAAACCTGCCATATGCACCTCTTTTATTGTTTGTGGGCCAGCCAATGAACCGAGTGTTGCGCTGCTGGATTGATTTGTTAAGTTGTTTTTTAAGGTTGATTGATTTAAAAAACAGCATAGTTGAGCAGTCGCCCGGAGTAGCCTCATGACAGTTAAACAGATGCGCGCCTTTCTCGCCGTGGCCCAGAGCCTGAGTTTTGCCGCCGCCTGCGAGCGTCTGCACCTCTCCCAATCGGCCCTCAGCTTGACTATCAAGGGCCTGGAAGAAGGCTTGGGCGGGCGCTTGTTCAGCCGTAATACCCGCAACGTCGCGCTCACGCCTGAAGGTGAATCCCTGCTGCCTCTGGCCCGCCGGTTGATTGCCGATTGGGACAACGCCGAAGACGAGCTGCGCCAGCGCTTCACCTTGCAGCGCGGGCGCGTGACGGTGGCTGCGATGCCCTCGTTTGCCGGTAACCTGCTGCCGCCGATCCTGAAGATATTCCGTGCGCGTTACCCTCAGGTGAATGTGACCGTGCATGACTTGATCAACGAGCAGGTGCTGGAGATGGTGCGCGACCGCCAGGTGGAGCTGGGTGTGGCGTTCGAGCCCTCTGAAGGTTCTTCGCTGGCGTTTACACCGCTGTATCTGGACCGTTTCATTGCCGTGGTGCCGGGCGATTCGCCACTGGCGCAATGCAGCGAAGTCGATTGGAAAACCCTGCTGGAACATCCCTTCATCACCTTGCAACGGCCTTCGACCGTGCGCGTGATGCTGGAAGAGCATTTGGGCGCGCTGCAGATGAAGCTGCCGGTGGCGCTGGAAAGCCATCAACTGGCGACGGTGGGCAAGATGGTGGCGAGTGGTTTGGGTGTCAGCGCCGTGCCCGCGTTATGCGCGCGGCAGATGGAAGAGGCGGGCGCCCATTGCATTACGTTACGCGACCCGGTGATCGAACGGCCGATAGGCGTGCTGACCAAACCTGGGCATGAACTCTCGGCGGCGGCACAAGTGCTGTTTGATATTTTTCGGGATGAGGCGGCGAAGGGGCGTTTTCCGACTTTTTGAATACACCACAAACAAGTGTGGGAACTGGCAAGCCAGCTCCCACAAGTAGTGCACAAGTGACTTTCTAGTAGTAGCGATCAATCACTTTAACTTGCGAGCTGTCCTTGACGGCTGCCCAGGCATTGTTAAGTGTGTCGAATACTTGTTCGATAAAGTTGCGATCAGCCGCAGCCTTCTTGCCGACATAACCCTGGCCACGGCGGTACACCTTCAGGCGTGCTGCCAGTTCACGGTTATTGCGGTCAAATTCGGCTTCTTGGGTATTGGGCGCCAGGCAGTCAAGTTGCACTTCGCCCGATTTACCAATCCACAGGATATGGTCGTCGAGTGTGTCTTTCTGCGCTGCGAACATCTCAGCCAATTCGTCGATAGTTGGTTGGTTGTTCAGATTCATGTGTAAGCCCCTTGACCAGTTGGCGATCTATCAATTGATTCGTTAAAACTGCTTAGTTGTCTCCGGTTGCGAAAACCGGGCGTCAGTGACGGTCTGCCGAATACGGGCAGGGTCTTGAACCTGATGCATGTAGTCTTGCTGATGAACTGCTACGCAATGGTTTCATAACGAAGACAAGCAGCGTTTGAGCTCCTTGCACCGATCCTTGCGGGCCGGTCAGCTTCATCAATCTGCCTTGTGGGCAGTGCACATCCGGAAAAAACAGCTCGGCGGTCAGACGAGCTCTTTCAAAACGCTTGTTACCAACGCTCCCGATCCGGGAGACGTCTCGATAATGCAAGGACAAAAACGTTACGTCAACGGTTATGTAGTGATTATTTTTGGTCACTACATAAATCGCCGTGGGGGCGGGGGGATGCGTGGAGTTGTGACTTGGGCGTCATTTTTTGGCGTTGCGGGTCGTGGCTCGTAGCTGACTGATTCACTGCAAAACCTTGTGGGAGCGGGCTTGCTCGCGAATGCGGTAGGTCAGTTAACACATGCATCGACTGTCACGCCGCCTTCGCGAGCAAGCCCGCTCCCACATAAGCCCGGCCCATATTTTAGATGGGAGGTGTTGCTAGCTCAGGCGATCAACAAGCAACGGCAACAACCGTTCGCACGATGCCTCGATCTTCACTTGCAACAACTCATCCCCCCGCGTCTTGCCCAGGTTGATCGCGATCACCGGCTTGCCTTGTTCCACCATCGCCTTGCACAGGCGAAACGCTGAATAAGCCATCAAGGATGAGCCGACCACCAGCAACCCCTCGGCCTGTTCCACCGCCACCATGGCCTTGAAGGCAGTAGCCTGGGCGACGTTCTCGCCGAAGAACACCACATCCGGTTTCAAGCGTTGACCGTTGCAATGGGGGCAGTGGGGGATCTGGAAGCGTTCTTCAAAGGCCGGATCCAGCAGCGTATCGCCATCGGGCGCTTGCACGGCATCGACGCCGGCCAGGTAGGGATTCTCGTGTTCCATCCGCTGTTGGATCACATCGCGCGGGCTGCGCTGCTGGCAGTCCAGGCACAGCACCCGGTGCAGGCTGCCGTGCAGTTCGATCACGTCATGGCTGCCGGCCTGGTCATGCAGGGTGTCGACGTTTTGGGTGATCAACCCGCTGATGCGTTGGTGTTGTTGCAAGGCCGCCAGGGCTCGATGGGCGGGGTTCGGCTGGGCGATGCGCACTCTCGGCCAACCCAGCATTGCCCGCGCCCAATAACGGCGGCGTGCTTGCGCGGTGGCGAGGAATTCCTGGTACATCATGGGCGCCTTGCCCCGGCGCACACCTTCGCTGTCGCGATAGTCGGGTATTCCCGAGGACGTGCTGATTCCCGCACCGGTCAGCACCAGAAAGCGCCGTTCGGCCATGGCCCGGTGCAGGGTGTCGAGGTGGTCATCCTGATGTTCCAGGCTGTCGAGCATGGGTTCCCCTATTCGCCGCGAATGTATTGCTCCAGTTGCTTGATCAGGTCGGCCTGGTCGGCGATGGCCTCTTTCACCAGGTCGCCAATGGACAGCAGCCCTAGCAGTTTGCCGTCTTCGACCACGGGCAGGTGGCGCAGGTGGCTGTCGGTCATGATGTTCATGCATTCATCGACTTTTTTGTGGGTGTCGACGGTGATCACCGGAGAACTCATCACCTCGTGGACCTTCGTGGTGACCGATGACAGCCCCTTGAGCATGATCTTGCGTGCGTAGTCACGTTCGCTGATGATGCCTACCACTACGCCATCCTGGACGACCGGCAAGGCCCCGACGTTTTTCTCCGACATGCGGACCAGCGCTTCAAACACGGTGTGGTCGTGTTTGATGACATGGACTTCCTGATTCTTCTGGTCCTTGGCTTTGAGCACTTGTGCAACGGTTTTCATGGCGGCCACTCCGGTGTTGTTGTTAGGAAGTCAGCGGTTCCCCTACAGAATCCTAGACGGCCCACGGGAGGGCAAGGTCCAAAGCGGCGTCAAACCCGTCGAAAAACGTCATTCGCCGGACTTTTTTCCGCTTTTACCCGGCATTCGCCGGTTTTTTTGCGCGCCGGGGGCTGGCGGCCGCCTTGCGTGGGGCGCTCTTGCGCTTCTTTTTCCACGGCGCAGCGCCTTGGCCTGGCGGGCCGGTGATGGTCATGCGCAGGCCATTGCAGCGCGCCACCTGCTTGCTCATCCAGGCCGCCTGCTTGGCGACGAACTCTTCCAGGCTCATCTCGCCGCTTTGCACCATATCCAGGGCTTGCTCCCAGATCGCGGTGGTGCCCGGGTCTGCAATGGCGCGGGGCACGGCGTCGATCAGGCTGAACGCCGCCTGAGTCGCCGACAAGGCCTTGCCGTTTTTTACCAGGTAACCACGGTCCAGCAAGCCCTGGATAATCCCGGCGCGGGTGGCTTCGGTGCCGATGCCGGTGGTGTCCTTGAGCTTTTGCTTGAGCAGCGGGTCTTCCACCAGCTTGGCGACGTTTTTCATCGCCTTGATCAAGTCGCCCTCGGTAAAGGGCTTTGGCGGTTGGGTCCACAGGTCCTTGAGGTTGACCTTGGTCACCGCATATTCCTGGCCTTGTACCAGCGAGGGCAAGGCTTGCGGTGCAGGGGCTTCGCGGCCCTTGGCCGGCGCCAGGGCTTCGGGCAGGGCGCGTTTCCAGCCGGGCTCGATCACCACTTTGCCCACCGCCCGCAATGCTTGGCCGGCGCAGTCGAAATCCGCCTGGGTGCGATCGTATTCATGGTTGGGCAGGAACTGCGCCAGGTAGCGCGCGCGAATCAGCGTGTACACGGCGCGATGCTTGCCGGTGAGTTGCCCCGCGTCCTTGCCGGCGCCGGTGGGAATGATGCCGTGGTGGGCGCTGACCTTGGCGTCGTTCCACGCCCGCGAACGGCGTTGCGGGTCGAGATGGGGCATCAGTTCATTAACGGCCTCATCGGCCCGGCCCAGGGCGGCGAGAATCTTCGGCGCGTCGCTGTGCTGGCTCAGCGGCAAGTAGCCACAATCGCTGCGCGGGTAGGTGATGGCCTTGTGGGTTTCGTAAAGGGACTGGGCGATGTCGAGGGTTTCCTGGGCGCCGAGGCCGAGCTTCTTGGAGCAGATTTCCTGCAGGGTACCGAGGTCGAAGGGCAGGGGCGCCACCTCGCGCATGCGTTCGGTACGTAGCTTGACCAGGCGCGCGCTGGCCGCATGGCGCATCGCATCGGCGGCGACTTGTGCCAGTTGCGGGTTGAGGCAACGGCCCTGGTCATCACAGGCATCCTCGGCCGCGCGCCATTGGGCGGTGAAGGTCATGTGCTGATGTTGCAGGTCTACGTCGATGGCCCAGTACGCCACCGGTACGAAATCGGCGATGCTGCGGTCGCGGTCCACCACCAGGCGCAAGGTCGGGGTTTGCACGCGGCCCACGGGCAGCACGCCTTGATACCCGGATTGGCGGCCGAGCAAGGTAAACAATCGGCTCATGTTCATGCCGATCAGCCAGTCGGCGCGGGAACGGCCAAGGGCCGAGTGGTACAGGCTGAAGGTTTCGGCGCCGGGCTTGAGTGCGGCCAGGGCCTTGCGAATGGACGCATCGTCCAGCGCCGACAGCCACAGGCGCTGGATCGGCCCGCGATAACGACAGTGCTCCACCAACTCACGGGCGATCATCTCGCCTTCACGGTCGGCGTCGGTGGCAATCACCAGTTCCTGGGCTTCCCCTAGCAGTCGCTTGACCGCCTTGAACTGGCTGGCGGTCTTGGGCTTGACCCGCATCTTCCATTTTTCCGGGACGATCGGCAGGTCGGCCAGCACCCAGCGTTTGTACTTGGCGTCGTAGGCGTCGGGCGGGGCGGTTTCCAGCAGGTGGCCGATGCACCAGGTGACTGTGACCCCATTGCCCAGCCAGCAGCCGTCGCCGCGGCGGCTGGCGCCGAGCACGGCCGCGATGTCCTTGGCCTGGGAGGGTTTTTCACAGAGGTACAGCCGCATGGTTATCACATCAGATCGGGTTGATGCTGTGCAGGATGCTCAGTAAACCGGCATTGATCAACTATTATCTGTATGGATGTACAGCAATTTGTGTGGGCGGCCTAAAGCTAAATGTGGGAGCGGGCTTGCTCGCGAAGGCGGTGTGTCAGCCAATACATGTTTGACTGGTCCACCGCTTTCGCGAGCAAGCCCGCTCCCACACAAGCCCGCTCCCACAGGGGGGGCTTCAGTGGTTGGAAGATCAGTTGTTATCGATATCCACGTGCCGGGTTTCCTTCAGGCAGATCATCCCCACCACCAGGCTCACCCCCGTCACCACCACCGGGTACCACAGACCATAGAAAATATCCCCGGTGTACACCACCAACGCAAACGACACTGTCGGCAGGAACCCGCCAAACCAGCCGTTGCCGATGTGGTAGGGCAGGGACATCGAGGTGTAGCGGATGCGCGTCGGGAACAGTTCCACCATCAACGCCGCCAGCGGGCCGTAGCACATGGCCGCGATCAGGATCAGCGCGACGATCAGCACCACCACCATGGTTTTGTTGACCTGGGCCACATCCGCCGAACTCGGGTAGCCGGCCAGAGTCACTGCGCCGCGCAGGGCCGCTTCGTCAAAACCGTCGATACGCACTTCACCCACGCTCACTTGCACCGGGCTGCCCGCTGGGGCGGCGGCGCTGCTGTAGGGCAGGCCCTGCTTGACCAGGAAGGTCTTGACCTTGTCGCACGGGCTGTCAAATTTCGCCTTGCCCACCGGGTCGAACTGGAAGGTGCAGGTGGCCGGGTCGGCCAGCACGGTGATCGGCGCCTGTTGGCTGGCCTGGTCCATCGCCGGGTTGGTGTAGTGCGCCAGGCTTTTGAAGATCGGGAAGTACAGCACGGTGGCCAGCAGCAGGCCGAGCATCAGCACCGGCTTGCGCCCGACCTTGTCCGACAGCCAGCCAAAGAAGATAAAGAACGGCGCACCAATCACCACGCTGATGATCAGCAGCATGTTCGCCAGGGCCGGGTCCATCTTGAGGAACTGGGTGAGGAAGAACAGCACATAGAACTGCGCCGCGTAAAAGGTCACCGCTTGCCCGCCGTTGATGCTGAACAGCGCGATCAATACCACCTTGAGGTTGTCCCAGTTGCCGAACGACTCACTGATCGGCGCCTTGCTTGCCTTGCCTTCCTCTTTCATTTTCAAGAAGGCCGGCGACTCGTGCAGGCTCATGCGGATCCAGGTGGAAATGCCCAGCAGCACGATGGAAAACAGAAACGGAATGCGCCAGCCCCATACTTCGAACTGGTCGCCGGTGAAGTAGCGGCAGGCCAGCACCACCAGCAATGACAGCAGCAGGCCGATGGTCGCGGTGGATTGAATCCAGCTGGTATGAAAGCCGCGTTTGCCCGCAGGCGCATGCTCGGCCACATAGGTCGCCGCGCCGCCGTATTCGCCGCCCAGCGCCAGGCCCTGGAGCATGCGCAGCACGATAAGGATGATCGGCGCGGCAATGCCGATACTGGCGTAGGTCGGCAACAGCCCCACGCAAAACGTCGCCACGCCCATGAGGATGATAGTCACCAGAAAGGTGTACTTGCGCCCGATCATGTCGCCCAGGCGGCCGAACACTAGCGCACCGAAGGGCCGCACCACAAAGCCGGCCGCAAAGGCCATCAAGGCAAAGATAAACGCCGTAGTGTCGTTGACCCCGGCAAAGAACTGCTTGCTGATTACCGCCGCCAGCGCGCCGTAGAGGAAAAAGTCATACCACTCGAACACCGTCCCCAGGGACGAGGCGAAGATGACTTTCCTTGAATCGTTGTTGGTGCTCGCGTCTATGACCGAGCCCAGGGGTTGAGCATGTTCTGACATCGGGTAGCCCTCACAGTGATTATTTATTGTTGTTCCACTGTCGGCGCCAGGTGTGGCGCCGCTATTCAGATTGCATGAACCGTTTCTCTCTGCGGGGTGAGGCTCCTTGTGTTCGGCGAAAGAATGAGCTGCGCGGCTTTTTCCGCGATCATCAGCGTCGGTGAGCAGGTGTTGCCGGAGGTGATGCGCGGCATGACCGAGGCGTCGGCGATGCGCAGGCCGGGCACGCCATGCACGCGCAGTTGGGCGTCGACCACCGCATCGGCGTCGCTGCCCATGCGGCAGGTGCCCACTGGATGGAAGATGGTCGTACCGATACGCGCTGCGGCTTCGTGCAGTTCATCTTCGGTTTGCAGGGCATCGCCGGGCAGGTATTCCACTGGTTTGAATGCGCGTAGGGCGGGTGCGGCAACGATGCGGCGCGTCAGGCGGATCGCATCGGCGGCCACGCGCAAATCTTCGGGGTGGCTGAGGTAATTGGGCCGGATCAATGGTGCATCCGCCGGGTTGGCCGAGCGGATGTCCACGCGGCCACGGCTTTGCGGGCGCAGGTCGCAGACCGACGCGGTAAATGCCGGAAACGCGTGCAGTGGCTCGCCAAAGCGTTCCAGGGACAGCGGTTGCACATGGTATTCGAGGTTGGCCGAGGTCTGTTCCGGGCCCGAGCGGGCAAACGCGCCGAGTTGGCTGGGGGCCATCGACAACGGGCCACTGCGGTCGTACAGGTATTGCAGGCCCATGCCCAGCTTGCCCCAAAGGGAACCGGCGATCTGGTTGAGAGTGCGGGCGTTTTCCAGTTTGTAGATCAGGCGCAATTGCAGGTGGTCCTGCAGGTTGCCGCCAACGCCGGGCAGTTCACGCACGACCTCGATGCCCAACGGTTTGAGCACGCTGGACGGGCCAATCCCCGAGCGTTGCAAAATGCCTGGCGAGCCGACTGAACCGGCGCACAGTACGATTTCCTTGCGCGCCTTCCAGCTCAGCGACTGGCCCAACTGACGGCCGACGACTTGAGAGGCGCGGCCGTTTTCCAGGACTACGCGATCGACTTCCACTTCAGTCAGCACGGTGAGATTGGGCCGCTGGCGGATCGGCTTGAGAAACGCCTTGGCTGCGTTCCAGCGCACGCCGGCCTTCTGGTTGACCTGGAAGTAGCCGCAGCCTTCGTTATCACCGGTGTTGAAATCGTTGATGTTGGCGATACCGCTTTGCGCGGCTGCATCGCGGAACGCGTCGAGGATCGGCCAGTGCAGGCGCTGTTGCTCGACACGCCACTCGCCGCCATCGCTGTGGAATTGCGAGCCACCGGCAAAATGGTTTTCGCTCTGCTTGAACAGCGGCAGCACATCGCTCCACGCCCAGCCTGGGTTGCCTGCCGCCGCCCAGCCGTCGTAGTCCTGGGCCTGGCCGCGCATGTAGATCATGCCGTTGATGGACGAGCAGCCACCCAGCACCTTGCCCCGTGGATAGCTCAGCGCACGGCCTTGCAGGCCTTCCTGCGCTTCGGTCTTGAAGCACCAGTCGGTGCGCGGGTTGCCGATGCAGTACAGGTAGCCGACGGGGATGTGGATCCAGGGGTAATTGTCGCGGCCACCGGCTTCGAGCAGCAGCACGCGGTGGGCGGGGTTGGCGGACAGTCGATTGGCCAGCAGGCAGCCTGCGGGGCCGGCGCCTACGACGATGTAATCGTATTCAGCAGTTGCAGTGGGCATCTGGGGTCTCGCTTGTTTTTCTTATTGCCCTCATCCTAGTTGTTAGTTTTCGTCTTAAAAATGTTAGTTTTTACCCAGCTGCTGTGCGTTTTTAAACAGTGCGGCCCGGGCCTATGGAGATGGAGGCGACATGTTCGACTGGAATGACCTGCGCTACTTTCTGGAATTACAGCGCAGCGGCCGTCTGCTCACCGCCGCACAACGCCTGAAAACCACCCACGCCACCGTCGCCCGGCATATCGAGGCCATCGAGAAAAGCCTCGGCACCGCGCTGTTTGTGCAGCACGCCCAGGGCTACGAGCTGACGCCCGCTGGTGAAGCGCTGCTCAAGCACGCCGAAGCCATGGAAAACGTCGCGCTGTTGGCCGAAGACGAACTCACCCACAGCGCCGCGCCGTTAGGCAAGATTCGCCTGGGCGTCGCCGAAGGCCTGGGGGTGATGTTTCTCGCGAGCCGCATGGGTGGGCTGTTTGATCGCTACCCGGGACTGGAGGTGGAACTGGTGGCGGTGCCGCGCTTCGTCAGCATCCTCAACCGCGAAGCCGAGATCAGCATCCACCTGGAGCGCCCCAGCGTCGATCAACTGGTCACACGCAAACTCACCGACTATCGCCTTGCGCTGTACGCCAGCCGCGCTTACCTGGAGCGCAATCCGCCGATTGAAAAACGCGAGGATCTCGCGGCGCACGCGTGGATCGATTATGTCGATGACTTATTGTTCAGCCAGGAACTGAAATTCCTCAGCAGCTTCTGCCGCAACCCCAAGGTGGTGTTCCACAGCACCAGCGTGATCGCCCAGCACCAGGCGGCGCGTTCGGGCTTGGGGATTGCCGTATTGCCGTGCTTCATGGCCTCGGCAGACCCGGAATTGGTGGCGTTGCTGCCGGGGGAGGGGATCATGCGCAGCTACTGGATCAGCTCGCGGCGGGAGTTGCACAAATCGGTGCGGTTGCGGGTGTTGTGGGATTACGTGGTGGAGCTGTGCGCGCGGGAGCAGGGGTTGCTGCTCGGCGAAACCAACTGACCGAAACCGGATTAAACCTGTGGGAGCTGGCTTGTGTGGGAGCGGGCTTGCTCGCGAAAGCGGAGTGTCAGTCAGTACATGTGTGACTGATTCACCGCATTCGCGAGCAAGCCCGCTCCCACACAAACCCTCTCCCACAGGTTGATCTTGGTGTGTCAGGAAGGTATTAGAGCTTCACCACCTGATGCACCTGCTCCGCACAGGCCCGTGCCTCGTCGACCATCTTCCCAAACGCCGCGCTGACCATTTCATCATGGGTCAGCCAGCGCATCTTCTGGGTCAGGCGATAGTGATAGCGCAATGCGCCGTCTTCGCGCTGGCCTTCAAGGTCCAGGTCGTACCACGGTGAGCGCACCTGGCAGCCGGGGATGGCTTTTTCCATCTGCCCACCGCTCAGGGTGATGGTGTAGTCATTGGTTTCCGGGTTGCCCTGGTCCAGGTCGGCCTGTTGCCCTTGGCGGCGGTAGTAGACGAAGGCATCCCAGCGGCCTTTGAGCGACTCATCGGTGTAGACGTAGCCATCCGCCAGTTTCTCCAGCGCGCGCTGGTCGTTCATGGTTGCGTTGACGCTATACCCGTCGTGTACGACAAAACCGGTGGCTGCGCGGGTGACGTGGCAGTCGCTGATTTCATGGCCGAAGTTGGCGCAGATGTTCTGGTCGGTGGCGGTGCTGCCTTGCTGGCGATCGGCGACGCTCAGTTGCATCAGCGGCAGGCGGCTGAAGGCGAGGGTGGCCTGGATTGCAGCGTTGCCTTGCTTGTCGTAGTGCACCTGTTTGTCCAGGCGCAGAGTGGTTTCGGGACGTTCCAGCGGGATATGTTCTTTGCGCACCTGGCCCTGGGCGTCGTTGACCAGTACCCAGCGGTCCTGGATGTCGGGCATGGTTTGGCCCGGGGCAAACACCGGGTTGGTTGGGTCCAGCCACCAGACCTCGCCGCCCACTTCGGCGCGCACGATGGCGTGATTGGGCGCGTTGGTGCCGGGGATCAACAACGACTCCACCACATCGCCACGGCTGACCCAGGCGGTTTCGGCGGGGATGCTGCTGGCCTTGAGCATGGCGGTCAGCAGAATCGCCAGGTCCTTGCAGTCGCCATAGCCGTGCTGCTCGATTTCCGCCAGGTTGAACGGCACATAACCACGCTCCGTGGCACGCCAATCGCCGAGATAGCGGTAGTGATCGTTGAGGTGCTGCATCAACGCCCCGACCCGTTCGGCGGGCGCCAAATCGCGCGCGGCGGCGACGGCAGCCGCGCTTTGTGGCGGCAGGCTGGCGCCGAGGATCTGGTTGTAGCGCTGGGCGAAATCGCCGAAGTACGCCTGTTGCTCCACGGCGCTGCCCACTTCGATACGTGGGATGCGCAGCAGCGCAGCGTTGGAAGATTCGTTGATGTAGTTCAGAAAAGTCGGGGCTTTTTGCACCACGTCCAGGGTCTTTCCGTTGGCCGATGGCGTCACCTTGAAGCCATCAAACAGCTCAGTGCGCCACTGGATCGGCCGCTCGGCGGTGAACCGCGCCTTGAAGCGGTCGCGCCGGGCCGCGCTGGGGCCGAACCTGAGGGCGTAGTGAAACTGCGTCATTAGCGGTTTGGCCGGGCGATGCTCGCGCACTGTGTAGCGAATCTGCGTGCCGACGCGCAGGTTGGGGAAGGCCAGGGAGGTCTGCTTGTCGCGGCTGAAACCCTGGTCCGGGTTGGGCGCAGTGCGCGTATCGATTTGCGTATCGGCCAGGGCAACCGGCTTGGCGCCAGGCTGGGTGGATTGGGCACTGATCACTTCAAAGGTGTCGCCTTCGGCGTAATCGAAGTCGATGCGCGAGAGCATCTCACGACCGTTGGGCTGGAGGATCGTGTAGTGATAGGTGGTGGTGCAGTCAGTGCTGGCGTCGCGATTGAAGTGGCAATGCAACTCGGTGTCGCTGGCCAGTGGGGCTTCGGCCAAGGGTTGCAGTGCGGCGAAAACGCTAGGAGCAGCGAGCCCCAGACTGATGGCAAGCAAAGGACGGTAAAACGCAAAACGGTACATGGGCGCCTCGGGTGACACATTGAAACAGCTACCTGGCAGGTAGCGAGAAGGCGCCGGATGATAATGGATCGCAACGGAGAAGGCCAGGATTGTTCGACAATCTATCTGGCTGAAAGGCCCGAGATAGAGCCTTTTGTTTGATTTGTGTCAGGGTTTTAGCAGTTCGAACTCGGCGCTGGCGAGCTTCTCGCCATTGACCAATACGTGCACTGCATGTTTGCCGGGATAGTGTTTGCGTGTGGTCAACTCGCGAATATGTTGCTCCCGGCGCAGGCTATGATGCTCTCCAGCCCCGAGGGTAAACGCCTTGAGCTTGAACACCTTTTTTGCGCTGTGCCCCGCACTTTTCACGTAGTCGATGGCGTAGTCCACCACCAGTTTTTGCGCGGTGTCAGCCGTCGACTCCAGGCTGAATGACAGGTTGATCCGCTCCCCAAGGTTGATCACTGCTGGCGTAACGCTCAGTTGATGCAGCTTCACCTCGGCCTTCGCCCCGGCGCCCATGATCGTCAACGCGCGGGTGTTGCCTTGCTTGATCAGGCTGCGCAGGGCGTGGCGGGCGATCCAGGCGGTGTGGGGGTTGTCCAGTGACCAGCCTTCGATCAGCGTGAGCACCCAGTCCGGGTGGTCCTTGGTGATGTCGTTGAGGTGGTTGGCCACCGACTTGCGCACGTACAGGCTGGGGTCGGCCTTGAGGTTGTCGAGGATCGATGCGCATAGCTGGGGATTGGCTTGCACGTTGGCCAGGCGAAAGGACCACGGCAGGCGCGGTCGCGAGCCTTCGCTGGCCAGGCGGCGCACATGGTCGTTGGCGTCCAGCGACCACGTTTGCATCACCGCCAGGGTGCGCGGGAAGTCGTGCAGCAGGAAGGGGCGGATAGCGAATTCGGCGGAACCAAAGGTGGTGAAATATTTGAGCGCGGCCATGGAGCGTTCGAAGTCATCCAGCCCGTAGCTCGCCACGTAGTGCGGCAGGAACAGGCTGACAAAGCTGCTGTTCAAGCGCGGTGCCAGGGCATACAGCAGTTCCAGGCTTTGTGGGTAATCCAGGGGGATCACCGCGTGCAGGCTCTCGCTGACCCGCGCCATGCGCTGCATCACCGATAACTCTGCGAGCCCGGCCTTGGAGTGCTTGAGAAAGCCCTTGGCGTCGAACGCCGGGTACACCGCGCTCATTTCGCTGGCGATGTGGTGCAGGCGTTCGACGTTGAAGATTTCTTTAAGGGCCGGGGCGCTTTGGTCGGTCATCGGTGAGTCCATGGGGTGATTTAGAGAAACCAGCGGTATTCCCTGGCGTGAATCTCTTGCTGGAACGCCAAGTGGTCCTGGCGTTTGTTTTCGCAGTACACGTCGACAAATTCGGCGCCCAGCTTATCGCGCAATACCGCTTGATGCTGCATGGCGCGCACCGCATCGAGCATTTCCACGGGGAAATCGGTGCCGCTGCTGCGGTCGTCGTTCAACGGGGCGATGGGTTCGCGCTTGGCTTCAAGGCCGTGCTCCAGGCCGACGAGGATCGCCGCCAGCACCAGGTACGGGTTGGCGTCGGCACTGGCCAGGCGATGTTCGATACGCAGGTTGCGTGGGTCGGAGTCGGGGATGCGCACGCACGCATCACGGTCTTCAAAGCCCCAGCTGGCGCGCGTCGCAGCGTTGACCGTGCCACCCAGGCGGCGGAAGGCGTTGTGGTTCGGCGAGAAGATCGGCATGCAGTGCGGCAGCAGTTCCAGGCAACCGGCCACGGCATGGCGCAGGGGTTGCTGCTGGTGCGCCGCCAGCAGGTTGTTGCCCGCAGCGTCATACAGGCTGACATGCACATGCATGCCGCTGCCGGGGTATTGCAGGTAGGGCTTGGCCATGAAGCTGGCGCGGTAGCCGTGTTTCAGCGCCACGCCACGGGTGCTGCGGCAGAACAGGGCGGCCCAGTCGGCGGCGCGCAGGCCGTCGTCGAGGTGGCCGAAGTTGATCTCGAACTGGCCGGGGCCGATTTCGGCGGTGATCACCGTGATGTCGATGCCTTGGTCCTTGGCGGTCTGCGCCATGTCATCGAGCACGTCGCTGAAGCGCGACAGGCGTTCGATATGCAGGTTGGGCTGGTCATCGGCGTCGTCGCTCAGCGGGTCGCGGGCGAATTGCGGCAGGCCGTCGGCGAGTTTCTTGTCGAACAGGTAGAACTCCAGTTCAAACGCCACCACCGGGTGAATGCCTTTGTGGTGCAGGCGTTCCAGTACCTTGGCCAGCACTTCGCGGGGTTCGAACTCGATGGGCGCTTCGGTGCCGTCCGAGGTGATCAGCATCTGCCCCAGCGGTTGCGATTCCCAGCTCACCGGCTTGAGTGTGCCCGGTACCAGGCGGCGGTTGGCGTCCGGGTCGCCGTCGTTGAAGCAATAATCGCCAATCTTGAACAAACCGCCCTGGACCCCTAGCAGCACTGCGTTTTGCGGTAGCTTCAGCGGGCTGCCGGCGGCGACTTTTTCCAGCATCTCGATGGGGTAGCGCTTGCCGTAGAAATGCCCGGGAATATCCAGCGCGATCAGGTCGACGTAACGCACGTCGGGGTGGTTCTGGCGAAAGGTCCGTACTTCGGCCAGCAGGGTGGAGGAATGGCTTTTCACGGGTGCAGCTCCTAGTTGTAAACCCACAGCACGCGGGCGGGCAGGTCGGTCAGGTTGGCGTAGCGACAGTGGGCGAAACTGGCCAGGTGAAAGCTGTCGCCGGGGCCCAGGGTGACGGAATCGGTTTCACCCTCCACCCACAGCGTCAATTCGCCTTCCAGCACAAAACCGGCCTGCTCGGCGCGGTCGCTCATGGTCTGTTCACCGCTGTTGGCGCCTGGGGCGAGCAGGCTGTCGAGCATCGAGAAGGCGCCGTTCATGCTCGGCGACACGAGGATGTCGGTGATGCCGTTGGCGTAATACACCGTACGCCGCTCATTGGGGCGGGTGATCCAGTCCACGGCCTTGGGTTTGGGCTGGCTGTAGAAATACGTAGTGGGCACGTCGAGGGCGTGGCTGATGGCAGTGAGGTCTGCCACGGTCGGGCGTGACAGGCCGCGTTCGACCTGGGACAGGAAACCCACCGAGCGCTCGATCTTTTGCGCGAGCTGGGCGAGGGTGAGCTTCTTGTGCTTGCGCAGATCGTGGATCAGCGCGGCGAGGGTGGCGAGTTCTTCTTGGGGTGTCATGAAATTTATGTCGGGAAATTTCATGAAAAATTACATGAATTATTTCATGCGGGCAATGAAATATGTGCGTTTGTTCAATCCCCTGTGGCGAGGGAGCTTGCTCCCGCTGGGCCGCGAAGCGGCCCCAACTCATACGCCGAGGTTTTTCAGGCAGTTCTCGGTGGGGGCTTTTGGGGCTGCTGCGCAGCCCAGCGGGAGCAAGCTCCCTCGCCACAGAGGCTTGATTGAATGATCCCGCGCGGCAGCGGTCGGAACCTGGGTACGCACCATTCATTGAAGGAGCCCCCATGAAAGCCAAATCCCTCGTTGCCTGCCTGCTGCTCGCCACCAGCCTATCCACCGCCAGTTTTGTCGCGCAGGCCGGTGATACCCCGCAGGAAACCGTGCAGCCTTCCAACATCAACACCCGTGACTTGAAAGAAGGCGATCGCGCCCCGGATATCCTGATGCGCAAGGAGTCGGCCGTCAGTGACTGGAAAAAACGTGGTCTCAAGCAGCCTGAAGCCGACAGCCAGTGGTCGCGGGTGGGCGATAAATTCGTGCTGCTCAAGACCACCAACGGTACGATCCTTGAGATCACCCCAGTCAAAAAGTGAGGTATTACAGTGACATGATGTCGGGTCACCGATCAGGGAGCGGAGCCGGTGAGCCCTGATCGGTTCTGCTCAGTTGACCTTAAGGCATAAAAATAAAGGGTGTCACCACGTGAGCTCTTCGATTGACCCTCAAGACCCCGATCAAGGGCACAAAGTCACCGTTGGCATGCGCCAGTGACGCCATCGCCCGAAGCCCTGTCGGCAAATTCTGAAAGCTGTTGCGTTGCGGACTTGGTTCGATGTAGTTCCGGTAAGCGAGTGTGTTCGCCGGTGTTCTACGCAGCGAAAGCCAATAGACGGTGGTGTGCCCGAGGCGTCTGAAGAGGACGTGGTCCGGTGCTGTGAGCTCAAATACTTCATACCCGCTGTTCCTCAAAATGGTGCTCATGAGTGCCCGGGTTGTCGCATCGTTTTGTTGTAGGAACGCTTGGGCCGCCAGGTTTCCCGGGACGCGAGAAGTGTTCAACTCCAACAGGGTGAACCGATTTGGGCTGGGAGTTAACGTCCAAAAGTTTTGGTTGTGTGCAACTTGATGTCTGTAGAGCAACAAGAGCGGATCGCTCAGTGTCAACGACGGCCTGGTCGACCAGGTTCTCCAGTCCCTTATGGTATTCAACAGGCGTGAATAGCCGTCGGAGGACAGCCCTGCCGGGTTGGTGTTGGTGAATAGAGCCTCGGCGATTTGCCGCGCGCTTCGATCGGAAAAGAGAGGGAAAGCCTCTCGGATGTATGCGGTCAGCGGACGGCGAAAGGGTACGAATCCGATCGTCCAGGTGGACAGCGAAGCGCTGTACTCCACAGGCCGGGGCTGATCGAAAAGGTTGTAGTGAAGGATGTCCTCAAAATCAATGAAACTGGAGTATCGGAGGTTGTTGGGCACCAACACTGCGCCGGTTTGCGTACTGCCTCCCGGCAGGATTGCGTAGTGGCGGCCATCTATCAGAATGTACTCTGGCGCGGTCGCGCCTGCTTGGGGCGCCGTGCCGCGCCAAATCTGCGAGCGTTGCGGTACCGCAGCCAGCGCCGCGGTATCCAGGGTTTGCCCCCAATCCACGAAGCGCTGTTCGTCAGGCCGTGGATGTCTCGGCTGTTCGGTAGCCAAGCGGCTTGGCCCAGGCGTCGGCTCCACTGGGCTTGGCGTTACCGTGCTCGACGGCCGCCGCCCTCTGACCCGTGCAATAAACTGCTCGGGTGTAACGAGAAAAAGATAGTGTTGATAGCCGCTCGGCACGGACAGCGATGTCCTCAAATGATGGACCAATGACATTTCAAGTTCCTGTACACGGGCGGCAGGGAACACAAACGAAGAAAACACGTGCCGAGCCTGCTCTTGGTCCAGGTACGGGAACAGGTCCATCAATGCCCTTTGCGCAGCCGTCGGTGTTGGCGCGCCCCCCAGTAGTCCCAAGCCTTCGCCACTTACCCCGGGCGAACGGATTTCCCACGTGCCCCCGCTGTTGCGATACAGCGGCTCGCCTTTGTAGGTACCTTGGGCGCGACGTGGGTCCCTGAGCCGCCATATTTCGGCGTCGCTGTCGCGACGTATGGAGTACCAGCGGCTTTTCTCCAGCAGGAAATGCTGTGGGGCTTGAAAGGTGTTTGGCTCGACCACATCGCGCACGTAGATTTGATGTGACTCCCATCCCGTGAGGGGGGTTATGCCTTCTGGCGTCTTTGCCAGTGACAGTTTGGGGTCTAGCCCGGAGGGGGATGGGCGCAGGGCTGGGGTCGAGCGTAAAGTGCCAGCACCCACGGCGCCGTCGATCACGGCGCCCAGCAGCTCGCCCAATGCGCGCACGACGTAGTGAGCTGCCGTCTCACGATCACCCAGTTGCGCTGCTTCTACGGCGTTGATCACCGACAGCATGCTTCTGGCCAACCCGATTGGCAGCATGATCTTGACCGGGAAAAACACGGTTGCGACGTCCAATGCCGCAGTGACCAGGGTTGTGGCGGACGCGACATTGGCCTCCTGTGTGCTGGTGGATTGGGCGCCGGCATCGTTGATGATGGTCGAAGCTTCTATTGCATAGGCTTCTTCCAGGAAATTATCGGCGATTCGCGTGAGTGCAATGACGGACTCTCCGGCACCGCCGTTCAATACGCTGCGAATCCTGGTTCGGGCGCTCAGCGCTGTGCGTTCAATCAGGTACTCACGCCAGGCACTGTGGTTAATGAAGTCGCGGTGCATGCTAGAAGCGTCGGCGTATTCGTGGAACAACCGACCGCCGCTGGCTTGCGGGGTGTACACCACCTTTGAGGCGACACTCTGCGAGGCGGTTGAAAAGACCAGTACGCCGCGGACTCTCTCGCCGCGCAATCTCAAGCTGCTGACTGTAATTCGATGTTCATCGACCTTGCGCCGCTTGTCGTCATCGGTGGGCCCTGCGAGCACACTCATTACCCAGTTGAAGCCTCGGTCGAGCCTTTCCGGGAGGAAGTCGCGGGCAATTTTTGCCTCCAGCGCATCCACCCGCATTTGCAAAGCCATCACCTGCATGAAGCGTTGCTGCTCAATCTTTGCCGCTTCGGAGGTCATCAGGCGTTCTTTCAAAAACCGCTCGTAGCTGTCGCCGATGTTGACTTTGCGAACCAGGTCTTTGACCTGGGTGATGGACAACGCAGTAAAGGGTGTTTGGTCTCTATTGGTCAGCTTTGAGAAGTTGATGAAGTTGAGGTCGATCCATTCCACGTTTTCCAGGGCCAGTTGAGTCAATGTCCGCTTACGCGATTTGAATACCTTGGAACCCGGCTCTGGCGGGAGCGGTTTTGCGCCGACCACGTAGGCACCCGTTTGCCGAGTCACGTAGCTTTTGGTGTGGACGATTATGTCGTCCGGGTTTACGGTAAGGCCGTATTCAGCCTCCAGTTCCTGGTGCAGTTGGTCATTGCTGTAGGCCAGCAAGGTTTGCCGATCACTGTACTGCGACAGTGAGGGAAGCCCGCCCGCTGTGTCGAGCGTTCGCAAATAGTCGCTGTAGTCGCGCACCGCGGTCTCCCACTCCTGCTTCTCCGTGAGGGTGGCGTCTTTGAGAAACTGGCGCAGATCCCGCTGGATCTGTTTTCGCACTCTGGCGGTTAGAACACCACTGGCGTCGAAGGCGCGAGCAAAGTCGGCCACCCGGTCGAGGCTTGCAGGCAGGTGAGCACTGTCGATGTCATCTTTTTGTCTTTGATAGTGGGCCACCATCCAGGTGAATTGCGCCTGCAACTGCACGTAAAGCGAATCGAGGCTGTAGGTGAAAATCGACTCCAGCTTTTCGATGTAGCGAAATCGATCACTGGTGCTCGGTTGTTGATGAAACGCGAGGCCCGTCGCGCGATCCTTTTCTTCCATCAGTTCCACGATGCCCGGGAATTCCAGTGGGCTGTTCAACCGCCGATGCAGTTCCTGGTCAAGGCTGGCCAGGGAGTCGAATCTCTCGAAGCCGCTGCCAGGAAGAAACAGCATGACGCTGCCAACGTTGGTTCCCGCAACGATGTCGCGCACCTGTGGAGCGGGGCGATCAGCTTCGGGCTGAACCGTGGCGTCATCCTGGTCTCGCGACGTGATGACGAACGCGCCGTACAGAGGAATGTCAGTGGACAGTTTATCGTTGATGGCCAGCCCGTAAGCGCAAGGCCGGTAGCCGGGTAGAGCCGCGCGCGATAGCGCCTCCGGATGTTGTGTGAGCTGGGCGAACAACAATTCATCCGAGGGCTCCAGCACACCGTCGGCCTTGAGCAGCGCTACCTCGGCTTTCATTATTTCGAGGTGTTTTTCGGCCACCCATTCCTTGCAGGTACGGACGTCGGTCGGGTTGACCGGGCCGTTCCAGAATTCGTCCAAGTACGCGTTGAACTGTGTGTCCAGCCCACTCGCCAGGGTGTTGAGAAAGTCCGCGAATGCGTCAGCGGTGATGCCTGTGACGGGTTCAGCTTTGTCCTCGGTATCAAGGGAGAGGTGAAAGCTCACCGCACGATGGGTATAGGCGGTGGGGGTGTTATTCACGATCCTTTGCGCCACAGCCTCCATCAGCGTAGGCAGCATCGGTGCCAGTGTTCCCCTGTTGGAGAGTTGGCTCGGGAGCGATGTATCGGCGCCGACGTTGATGAACGTGCTATTTACATCCAGAGGGGTTGGCAGTGTTGCAAAGGTTCGGTTGAAGGCACGTTGCACAAACAGGGAAAAGGTCGGCTGTTGCGTTAATTTGTCGAGTACCTCGTCATTCAGTGCGAGGATTTTTTCGGTAAGTCGGGATTTCAAAAGCGCATCCCTGGCGTTCAAGGATTCCAGCAGTGGGGACGATGGGGCTGATCGGGATTGCATGGGCAGGACCAGTAGAGAGGATTGGGTCGTCATCCTGTCGTATCGCTGGCCCTAAAATGCCATACACAGGTAGTTCATTGAGCGACATCGGGTTGAGGTAGCACTTACGTGCTCGCGCGCTACTGCGTTAAGGTGATCGACCTTACTGAACGCTTCACCTTGAAAGAACGAGAGCAGGATGCTTGCCACAATAAGAAACTACCCCCGCACCGTGAACCTGTTGCTGTCCGCCACGTTGATGCTGACATTGGCCAAGGCAATCACCTTTCCCTATCTTGTGATTTACCTGACCAGCCACTTCGCCCTGGACATCACCCAGGTCGGCCTGGTGATCGGCAGTTCATTGATCGTCGGTTCATTGCTCAGCGTATACGGCGGCTTTCTTGTCGACCGCATCAATAGCTACCGGCTGCTGCTTGGCCTGAGTGCGCTGTTTGTGCTGGGGTTTATCGGTACGCTGCTCGCGCAGAACATCTGGGCGTTCTATAGCTGCCTGATCCTGATCAACCTGGCTTACGCGGTCATCGATATTGCCGTGAAGGCCGGCTTCGCCAGCCTGTTGCCGGAAGAGGCGCGCAGTGAAGTGTTTTCCATCAAGTACACCCTGACCAACATTGGCTATGCAGTGGGGCCGGCGTTCGGGGCAGTGGTGGCCAAGTTGGATATCAGCCTGCCGTTTATCCTGTCGGCGCTGCTGGGGGTGGTTTTTTTCCTGCTGTACTGGCGCTGGGGCGACCGCACGCTGACCACGGTTGATGCGACGCAGAAGCCGGTGTCGTTTGTGGCCGTTGGCCGCGTGCTGTTGAAGGATCACCGACTGGTGTGCTTCACCCTGGGCGGGCTGCTCAGTGCAGTGGTGTTCGGCCAGTTCACGGCCTACCTGTCGCAATATTTGGTGACTACCACCACTGCGGAATACACCTACACCGTCATCAGCGCCGTCCTTACTACCAACGCCGTGCTGGTGATCGCGTTGCAGTATGTGATTGGCCGACGCATTTCCCACCGCCACCTGAGCCAGTGGCTGATTTTCGGCTTGAGCATGTTCATGTTGGGGTTGATCGGCTTTGCGCTGTCCACCAGCGTGCTGTGGTGGGTGCTGGCGATGGCGGTGTTTACCGTAGGGGAGATTATCGTGTTTCCGGCCGAGTATATGTTTATCGACCGTATCGCCCCGGACCACCTGCGCGGCATGTACTACGGCGCGCAGAACCTGTCCAACCTCGGTGCCGCCCTGGGGCCGGTGTTGTGTGGCCTGGTACTGGCCAGCCAGCCTGCCCACTACATGTTTTACATGCTGGGGGCGTTTATCGTGGGCGGCGGGGTGTTCTATTTCATTGGGGCGTCGCTGAAGGCCAGTCCTCCAGCGTGAGCTTGCCGACGGTGTTGCTGTGCAGTTCGTAGCGCAGCTCCTCCACCATTTTTTCCACTTCTTGCGGGGTCTGCAGCCGGTTGGTGCTGATCCCGGTCACCACCAGGTCTACCCGGCCGGTATCCAGGTCGTAGACCTTGAGGGTCAGCGACGCGTCCCGGCACAAGGTGAATTCACACGTCAGTGGCGACAGGCCTTCTTCGATGCAATTGCGCAGTTGAGAGAGGGTAAACATGCGGGTTCCTTCAGGGCATGAACTTCGACACCTGAAGGTTATTGATTGCCCGTGTGCGCCATAAGGCGAATTCGCACTAGGCGTACTAGTGCATTTGCACTTTCAGGGCTTACTTTTTAAGCCGCAGTTCACCGGCAAACAACCCGCGTTCACGGGCCCAGACGATGGCCGCGCTGCGGCTGTGCACGCCGAGCTTGGAGTACACCGTGGCCACGTGGTTGCGCACGGTGTTGGGCGCCAGTTTCAGGCGCGAGGCGATCTCCTTGTCGGCCAGGCCTTCGCAGATCAAGCCCAGTACATCGCGCTCGCGGGCGGTCAGGTCGGTGAAGGCGACGTTCGGCAGGTTGGGGCTGTTGACGCTTTTGGCGTTGGCCAGTTTTTCGATCAGTGTCTGGCTGAACCAGGAGGCGTCCTGCATCACTTCCTCAATGGCCGCCACCAGTTCCAGCTCCGAGCGTTTGCGTTCGGTGATGTTCATCAGCACCAGCAGGTAGCAGGGCACGTCCTCGATGATCACAGTGTCGGCAGACACCACGCAGTCGATCACCTCGTTACCTTTCTTGCGCACCTTGAGGTCCTGGCCGTCGAGGTTGCCGGACTTTTCCAGGGTGGCAAACAACTGCGCCCCCGCTTGGGGGCTGTCGATAAAGTCGATGTCTTCGATGGCTTTGCCGATCAGCTCTTCACTGATATAGCCGGTGATGCTCATAAAGGCTTCGTTGACGTCCACCACCTGGCGATTGTCGGCGCTGCACACCAGGGTAGGGACGGGCGTGAGGCGGAACGACTTGGCGAAGCGTTCTTCACTCTGGCGCAGGGCGATTTCCGCTTTGCGGCGCGGCTCCAGGTCGGTGAACGAAAACAGCATGCAGTCCTCCTCGTTCATATCCAGCGGCTGGCCGGCGACGATCACCAGCTTGCTGCCGCCCTCGGGCAGCCTCAGCTCGGCCTGCATCTGCGGGATGGTGGCACCTTCGCCCAGGCGCTGGATGGCCAGGTCCTTGCGCTCGGCCTGTTCCAGCACGTCCAGCTCATAGACGGATTTGCCGATGACCTGGTCGCGGTTGTAGCCGGTCATCTCCAGAAAACCCTGGTTGACCTTGATGTAGCGCAGGTCGCTGAGGCGACAGATCACGGCGGGTGCCGGGTTGGCATTAAAGGTTTTCTCGAAGCGCTGCTCGGCGCTGGCCCATTCGGTGGCGTCGCTGAGGATCAGCACCAGCAACTCCGGATCGCCGCGAGAGTCGCTGATCACCAGGCTGCGCAAGCGGTGAACCCAGGTCTTGTCCGCATCGTCGGTGGGCGTGACTTCTACCACCACATCACTGAACTCATCGCCCGCGGCTGCACGGGCCAGGGGATAGTTTTCCAACAGCACGGGGTGGTTGTTGCGATAACGCAGGGCGAAGCGTTCGGCGTATTCCTGAGTGTTGGTGCCCAGCGCCTCGACGTTATCAACACCGTGCATGCTCAGTGCGGCTTCATTGGCCCAGAGGATGCTCTGGTCGACTTCGGCGAGGATGATCCCGTCGGACAGGCCGGAGATGATCTGCTGCAATTGGCGGCGGTTGGTTTCTTTGGCGAGGACATCTTGGGTCATGGGGGCTCCGGCGGTTGGGCGCATGGGAGTACGACACTTGGGGTTCAGGATAGTGCAGCGCAATTGCTGCGCATGGGGGGCGAATGCACCAACGCAATGGGTGCATTCGGATCAGGCATCGTGATGGTCTCAGGCTAAGATCAGCCAGCCTACCGTCGGCACTACCAGTAACGTGCTTAGCGCCATGGACAGCACATTTCCGATATAGGGGTGAAAGTGTGCCGGCAATTTCGCTGAAATGGCGCAGGCCAACGGCGGTGCGATGAGTGCACCCAGCAGCGCACTTGATCCGATCACCATCCAACTGCCGCCATGGGTCAACACCGTTGCAGGCACTACCGACACCAATGGCACATAAGTCGGATACCAGCCCCGCTTGATCCACTGATGCCGCCAAATGACGACGCCCAGCGCTGAAGTCAGGGCTTGCGCACTGATCAGATGCAATACCAGCCCCGATCCATAAGCCGGGCTCGTGGGGTTTAAAGCATAGGCGAGCAGCACGCCTGCCAGCAGCCCGATACTGGCTAACTCGTTTCCGAAAAATGGCGCTTCAGAAAAGTCTGCGAGAACCCGGCGCAGGCTCCAGACGACACCGTAGTTGGACGGTTTCGCAGGCGAGGATTTGACTAGTGTGATGTAGTCCGAGCGCACTATTGAGGGAACACGACGACACAGCGCAAACGCTATGACGCTGCCCACAGCCATACCCAACACATTGCCAATCACTGCTGGCAAACCCAATGGCGTACACACGAAGTTCACGATCAACAAACACATCGGCGTTACGAGCAAAGCCCCCAACACGGCACCATTGAGCGTGACTTTCCAGCCGCCACCAAACATCAGCACCATTGCCGCAGGCAAGGAAACAAATGCTGCGAATGTCGGTTGCCACGTCTCGGCGGTGACGCTCCAGCCCCAAAGCAAATTGCTTAGCAGCAGGCCCATGAGTGAACTGGTGATGAGCCAGGGCCATAACCCGGTCCCGTAGGAAATGGCAAAACCTTGCCAGGCTTTCCCGCGCTTATTTGCCCACCAAGCCAGGTATGCGCCGCTGAGTAGGCCGAGTGACGCGAGTTCATGTTTGTAGAAGGCAACTTCACTGATATCCCCGAGTATCCATCTTAACCAGGCAACTGGATGAGGCAGGCTTTCGACCATCTCACCGTAACCTGGCCAGGAATCCCGGTGATTGAATGCAACCAAGATCACGAGTAACGCGCTGATAAATCCCGTGGCCAGAACTATGAGGTCCGTCATTGAACGGCTGTTTTTGCTGGGTGGAAGGAGCGTTTCCATGATCACTCCTCAACTTAGCGCGGCAGGGCGCGATGCTGGGAATACCCGAGCATTTGATCGTAGAGATCAATGCGTCGATCACGTTGCAGGTCATTCAAGCTGTTCCATATAGGCGCGCTCCGAGCACTGGTGATGTCGATATCCGCAAACAGGATTTCCTGTCGATTGGCGGAGGCCACGGCGCCGATCGGCCAGCCATTTGTCCCGGCAATCAACGAACATCCGAGATAACGAGCGTCCCTCTCTTCGCCAATACGGCTGGCGGCTGCGATAAACACATTGTTCACATGGGCTGCGGTCATCGTGAGGTAGGACGCCATGCATTTGCCGGCCTCGTCGAACAGTGGCGGCGGTGTCCACACCCAGTTGTTCAGGCTGCAGATGATATCGGCGCCTTGCTGACTGAGAATTCGCGGCACCTCCGGGAACCAGATGTCCCAGCAGATCAATAAGCCTATGCGGCCGATGGGCGTTTCAAATACTGGAAACCCGGTATCGCCGGGAGTGAACCAGAGTTTTTCCAAGTTCCACAAATGCGCTTTGCGATACTTGCCGATGAACCCATCGGGTCCTAATAGCACGGCAGTGTTGAACAACTGCACGCCATCGACTTCGTTCAGGCCAGCCACCAGATACACCTGATGCTTACGCGTGAACTCAATCCAAGCGCTCACGCTTGCGCCATTCGGAACCGGCTCGGCATGATCGTAAGCGTGCTTGCGGCTACTGAAGAAGTAGCCGCAGTTGGAGAGTTCTGGCAGTACGATCAGATTGGCGCCGCCATTGGCAGCTTCGGTTGCCAAGACGAGGCTCTGGCGTAAATTATCTGCTCGATTGGCCATGCCGACTTGAGGGTCAAACTGAATGACAGCTACGCGGGCAGGGCTTGTACGTTCGCTCATGGAAGGTGACCTCTTATTGTTATGCAACCAAAAGTGGTTGAATGTTTATAAGAGGCGACAAGGTGTTTAAAAGGAAGTCAGACGGTTCTTGTCGTATTGTAGTGCATTTCCGATGTGTCTTGTTTTTCGATTTGATATTCGGGGTAGTCGCGCATGGTGAAGCCGCCATTGAATGTTGCGTGAGTGTTGTTGCATATGTTTATTACGGTGTCAATGGCTCCTCTGAAGCAGGGCTCGGTCCAACCAGCATCAACAGAAAAAGACTCTCCACATAGATAAAGTCCCGATATGTAAGAGAAGTCCCTGTTGTATTTCATTAGTTTTACCGCGTCATAGTAAGTGCCTGCGCGATAAAGCTTGGCACAGCCGAGCGAGTGTTTGTCATTCATCCAGCGCTGGACGACGGCTTGTTTGTGTCCGATGTAAGGGGAGATTTTTTGTTTTATGTTTGTGGATTTTAATAGGATTCTGTCAAGCTCTTTTATGCAACGTTTAACTAGCTCTTCATCGCTGAAGGATGATAGCTTTGTCGCGTCGTCTTCCCAGGTGTAGCTGAGAAGAATGCAGTCGTAAGTGCTGCTGTCGTTGTAGCGGTAGGCGTAGACGTCATGTATGAAGCTGTCCGTGACGATGGTTTGAGGGATTTTGGTGTTGTGTGATAAAAATGACTTTTTAAGAGGTGCATATACTTTGCAACTGGTTTCCCAGTGAGCTGTTTTATAGGCTGAGATTGTTTCGAATGACAGCATGTCTTGATTGAAATTTTCGAGAAGAATCTGAGTCTCGATTAACCAGGATGGAAGCGTCATTACGACTGAATCAAAATCGGAAAAAAGGCGCTGCATGTTGTCTGGCTGTGTGTGGTTCCAGTCATAGTGAACTCGAATTTTTCCATTGTTTAACTTTGTTAATTTTGTCGCTGAGCTATGAGTTAGAAGTTCAGATTCGCTGTCGATAAAATGTTCATAGAGTGATTGTTGGGTTTCAGTTGGTTTTATGAATAACAGGGATTCGGCTAAGGCTCCAAGGCCAATGTAGTTTGGTTTGTTGAAAACAAGCCCTCTTGAGTCTTTTGTCTCTGAGGCGTCAAAGTAGGGGGACGGTATAGGCGTGCCGTCCTCATTCACACGTCCGTGGATCAACTGTAGATGACTGCTGAATCCAAACATCGCTGTGCGTATTGGGTAAAGCGAACAGACATCATAGAATGCTCCCCAGCTACCATCGCCAATTCCAATGGAGTAGAAGATAGCAGACTCCGTTGACGACATACCCATTCCACCAAAATCACCAGGGGCACTCTGGCTCCAAGTATCTATACTCGGCATTTTAACTAAGTCACGAAATGAAATGCCTTCGTATTTCTTCACGATGGCAGCCCACATTTGCTCCCAGTGCTCGGAGCCATAGTGTTCGAAAATTTTTTGAGTCATCCGCTCTGCAAATAACTTCCACTTTGCGAATACTGCGCCTAAGGCTTCGCCTGGTGGTGCTGTATTCCCATTGGCGTTTTTCCAGATAAGCAGCGTAGGCTCGCTGTTGCCATCCATACTCCCCTCTCGAAGATATATCCCAGTTGCGTTGACAAACGGGCTGCCAGGGTTTGGGAAATCTGAATGGACGAGTTCGAACTCGCTTGCGTAATACGCCATGAGTGATCGACCGTCTTTCGGTCGTTCGTTTGATTGGTTGAAGAAAGGCATTCTCATTGCGCCCATTTCAAAAGGGGGGCGACCGATAGTGTTGGTGTTGTTACCCCCTAGTGCTGTGAGGTGCCTACCTCCGATGCGGTTTGATTTTTCAAGTAACGTTATATTTTTGAAGCCGCATCTGTATAGCTCCCGTGCAGTTGTTAAGCCTGTAATCCCCGCGCCAATAATACAGATTTTGTGGTCTTTTTCGGTGGCGTGTGCAACGCCGTTTTCTTGCTCCACTAAAGTACGATAGTCGAAGCACAGGTCTGGTGGGTTCGGGAACCTAGCCCTCCATTTATTATGTATGGAGCGTTTTTCTCTCTGACGCCGTTGTGCAATTTCCGCTGGAAAGTTGAAGCTGGATCCGATGGTCATTCTGATGTTTCCTATTCAGAGGTAATTTTCTCCTCATAGAGTGCATGCAAGCATTAGGGGGCGAAAATCAGCAGCGAGTGCTTTTTTGAGGGAAGAATTTCGAGTGCTTTTGTAGGGAGTAGGCTCGTAAACCGATTGGTAGATCGGCAATTAGGATAATCACTCACCACGCTTGCCAAACCCACTCAGTTCTGGGAAAACCCCACCCTCCACACATCCAACGAGGCCCCCATGAGCAACGACGAACTCCAGATCACCGACATCCGCCTGGGCGACGGTAAAACCGTGGTCAAGGGCGCGCTGATTACCACCCAATACACCGGCACGCTGGAAGACGGCACGGTGTTCGACTCATCCTGGGAGCGCGGTAAACCCTTCCAGTGTGTGATCGGTACCGGACGCGTTATCAAAGGCTGGGACCAGGGCCTGATGGGCATGCAGGTGGGCGGCATACGCACGCTGTTTGTGCCGGCGCACCTGGCGTACGGCGAGCGCTCGATGGGCGCACACATCAAGCCCGACAGCAATCTGTGCTTTGAGATTGAACTGCTGGAAGTACTGACGCGGGATGAGTGAGGCGGAGTGAACATGGACGTTGATCGACAGGTGTTGCCGGGTTGCACCGCTGACGGCATTCGGGTGGTTGAGTTGGGTGATCGCGATGAAGCCGAGTTGCAATGGTTTTTTGAGCAGGCGCCGGCGTATTTCATCGCGGTCAACGGCGCGCCCGCCACGTCGACCGAGGCGCGTGAAGAGTTGCAGGGGGCGTTGCCGGCGGGGTGGAGTTGCACTCGAATGTACTGGCTGGGTTATCGCGATGCCGAAGACCGGTTGGTTGCCGTGGTGAACATCGCGGCGGATGTGTTGGCGGTCGGTGTGTGGCATATCGGCTTGCTGTTGGTGGATGCGCGCTTGCAGGGTACTGGGCTGGCTCAACGGCTGCATGCGGATCTTGAACGCTGGGCCGCCGAGCAAGGGGCTCAATGGCTGCGGTTGACGGTGGTCGTCGGCAATACCAAGGCCGAGCGCTTCTGGCCCAGGCTTGGGTACGTGCAAGTGCGTACTCGTGAGGGGATCACAATGGGGCGGCAGGTGAACAGGGTGTCGATTCAGGTCAAGGCGCTGGCAGGGGGGCTGATCGAGGATTACCTGGCGCTGGTGGTTAGGGATCGCCCCTGATCCGTCTGGGTTCAAGAGCGTGGTTCCTGAACCCATTCTGAAGAAATTTCCTGTTCACAATACGGACACTTTCCTACGGTTTACTCTCCCGCAGTCAGGGCGTAAGCTTCGCGCGTTTTCATCAATAGCGGAGACCCTCAGTGGGTACTTGTTCGAGCGACAGTCGTCGGCCGGTCCTGGTAACCGGCACAGCCTTGGCAAGGTAACGCGCATTCTTCCGATGCCGTTGTCTCGCCCTGCAAGCGAGAAGCGGCATCCCGGCAGCAGCCAGTCCTGGCGCCTGCCTGAATCCCTCTCATCGACGCTGACCAATACTGGGTAACCCCGGTGTGTGACCTGCTGCCCGAAACTCCCGTTTCTGCAAAGCCGTGCGGCGGCATTTCCATTGTGTCGCCGCATTCATGGAGTTTTTTCATGCAAGCAATCAATAACATCAACCTCAATTCCCTGGTCGATACCCTGGTCAGCCTGTCCGCCGCGTTTATCCTCGGTGGCCTCATCGGTTTCGAGCGCCAGTACCGGCAGCGCACGGCGGGCTTGCGGACCAATGTGCTGGTGGCGGTGGGTGCGGCGATTTTTGTCGATATGGCCAACCGCCTGGGCGGCGCGGAAGGTGCGGTACGGGTGGTGGCCTACGTCGTGTCGGGCATCGGCTTCCTGGGGGCGGGGGTGATCATGCGCGAGGAAGGCAATGTGCGTGGCCTCAACACCGCCGCCACGCTATGGGCGTCGGCCGCGGTGGGGGCCTGTGCCGGTGCCGACCTGATTCTTGAAGCGTTGCTGGGCACCTTGTTTGTGCTGGCGGCCAATACGCTGCTGCGGCCGATCGTCAATAACATCAACCGCCAGCCACTGGATGTGGTGTCGGCGGAGGTGACCAACATCCTGTATGTCATCGCGCGGCGTACCCAGCAAAAAGCGGTACTGGCCCTGCTGGAGGCGGAGCTTGCGCGCTGCAACTACCCCGCCAGTGACGTGGACGTGCGCCCGTTTGGCAGCGACGAGGTGGAGATCGAAGCCACCTTGGCCGTGACGTCCGTTGACGGTGATGAACTGGACGCGCTGGTGGCACGAATTTCCACCTCGACCCTGGTGGTGCAGGCGTTCTGGAGCCCAAGTACCACCGACTAGCATGCCGGTTGTCGGGCATAGCGGTGACTTTGCTTTTGTGAGGAAAAATCCTACATGTGATCAGGACTATCCCTTCAGCTCACACACCAAGCCGTTGTTAATGTTGCCCAGCTTGCCGCTGCCTGGCAGCAATGGCACGGCCTCGCGTTCTTGGGGATGTGTGGAATTGGAGGGACCAGGCCCCGCCTGGCATGCGCCTTGATGGAGTGCAGCGCCGTTCGTCGGAACTGTCATTTCTCACAGGTGCCTGGGTCCCGTGTGATGTGTCAGGTTATTTCGTCCTCTCAGGTGGTTTTTTATGAGCAAAGCTTTAATTGTGGATGATCACCCGTTTATTCGCGCCACGGTTCGCTATCTCTTGAAGCAGGAAGGCTTCGATAAAATCTTTGAGGCGGGCAACGGCGCTGATGCCATGCAGATTGCACGGGAGGAGCGCCCTGACTTGGTGATTCTCGACCTGGCGATGCCCAAGCTGGGTGGCCTGGAGGTGATCAGTCGAATGAAGGCGTTGGGCTTGCCCTGCAAGATCCTGGTGCTTACGTCGTACTTGGCGGTTTTTTTTTCCACGCGCTGCATGCGTGCCGGCGCCATGGGGTTTGTGTCCAAGACCGGTGAGTTGGACGAGCTGCAAAAGGCGATAAAGGCCGTGATGTCCAACTACAGCTGCTTTCCCAGCCTGCCGACCAGCTCGGTACGCAAAGATGATTTGCAAACGACTGAGCATGAGCTGGTGGAAGCGTTGTCGGACCGTGAGTTGATGGTGTTGCAGAAGCTGGCCTTGGGCCTGGGCAACAAGGAAATCGCCGATGACATGTTGCTCAGTCACAAGACGATCAGTACGTACAAGACACGGCTCAAGGAGAAGTTGCATATGTCGTCTGTGGTGCATTTGTCCAAATTCGCCCAGCGCAACCATCTGATCTGATCCTGAATGAACACCCTTCGGCTGGTGAAACTCACGGCCATCCTGCTGATAGGGCTGTTGCCCTCAGTGGTGATGGCCTTGGATGAACCACACACGCTGCGACTGCTCGGCCATTCCATCCTTGATAAACCAGACGTGCAGCTTGCTGAGGCGGATTGGCGCTGGCTGCGTGAGCGGCGCACGTTGGTGATGGGGGTGTCGGCACCTGACTACGCGCCGTTCGACCTCAGCAATGACAACAACGAACTTGAAGGCATCTCCGCCGATTATGCGGCATTAATTGCGCAAGCGCTGAATATCACGATTGATGTTCGACGCTACGACACGCGTGACGAGGTGATCGAGGCGCTCAAGTCGGGCCTGCTGGATTTCTTGGGGTCGGCCAATGGTTATGAGGCGGCCGACCCAGGTTTGGTACTGTCCCGGTCCTACGCCAATGACCAACCTGTCCTGGTGACCCGTGCCGGTGACAGCCAGTCGTTGTCCGCCGACCTGGCGGGAAAGCGCGTGGCGATGCTCTATCACTACATGCAACCCGATGCTGTCCAGGCCTTCTACCCCCAGGCGCAATTGCTATTGTATGGTTCGACCCACCAAGCCATCGGCTCCGTGGCATTCGGCCAGGCAGATGTCTACCTGGGTGATGCCATCAGCACCCGCTACCTGATCAACAAGAATCACCTCAATAACGTGCGCATGGCGGATTTCTCAGCCTTGGAGGTCAACCCGTTCGGGTTCGCCTTCACCAAGGACAACGAGCGTCTGCGGAACATCATCAATGCAGCGCTGGCCGCTATTCCGGCCAGCCAGCAGATGGAAATCCTGCGCCGTTGGAGCGCCGGCGGCAGTGGGTTCCTGGACGCTGACCGGTTGCGCTTGAGTGACAGTGAGCAGCGTTGGCTGGAGAAACATCCACGGGTGAAGGTGGCGGTGCTCGACAAGTTTGTCCCGCTGTCGTTTTTCAATGAGAGTGGGCAATTCCAAGGCCTGAGTGCCGAGGTGCTGTCGCGGATCAGCTTGCGCACGGGCTTGAAATTCGAGGTCGAACAGGGCAGCTCGCTGCCTCGGCAAATTGACCAGGTCGGTGCGGGCCAAGTGGACATGCTGGCGGTGATTACCCCTAGCGTCGAGCGCTCCGAGAAACTGCGCTTTACCCGGCCTTATCTGTCCAACCCCTACGTGCTGGTGGTGCGCGCCGAAGATGAACACCTGGTCACCCTTGAGGATCTGTCTGGCAAGCGCGTGGCGTTCATCGGCGGCAACAGCCTCGCCGCGCAAATTGCCCGGGATTACCCAGGTATCGGCTTTGTCGATGTGGAAAACCCCGAACAGGCCCTGGAGTTGGTCGCCAAAGGCAACGCTGATGCGACCATTGTTTCGTTGATCAGTGCACGCTATATGGTTGCGCGTGACTACCGTGATCGGCTGCGGATCACTAGCACCGTGGGTACAGAGCCCGCGCGGATTACCTTTGGCGTCAACCGCAGCCAACTGGAGCTGTATTCCATTCTTGACAAGGCACTGTTGAGCATCACCCCGGAAGAAATGGACGAACTGACCAACCACTGGCGTGGCGAAGTGGTGATCGGCGACAGCTACTGGTTGCGTCATCGCAACGCGATCGTTCAAGGGTTTGGCGTAGCCGCGGTATTGCTGCTGGTGACCCTGGGCTGGGCCATTTATCTGCGCCGCCTGATTCGTACGCGAGTCCAGGCCGAGCGTGCATTGAGCGACCAGATGCGTTTTATGAGTGTGCTGATCGACGGCACGCCTCACCCGATCTATGTCCGTGACCGCCAGGGCCGGTTGATGGCCTGCAATAACGCCTACCTCGATGTGTTCGGTTTCAAGCTGGAGGACGTGATCGGCAAGACCTTGATGGAAACCGACACCGGCAACTCTCCTCAGGCCCAGTCTTTTCATGACGACTACATGCAGTTGATGACGCGCGGTGAGCCGCAGGTTCATGACCGCATACTCAGGTTGCCCAACGGTGAAGTGCTGACCATCTACCAGTGGATGCTGCCGTACCGTGATGGCAATGACAGTGTGGTGGGCATGATTGCTGGCTGGGTGGATGTGAGTGAGCGTCAGCGCCTGTTGGGGCAGTTGCAGGACGCCAAGGACGAGGCCGACGCCGCCAACCGTGCGAAGACTACCTTTCTGGCGACGATGAGCCATGAGATCCGTACGCCGATGAATGCAGTGATCGGCATGATTGAGTTGGCCCTTAAAAGCGCCGAACAGGGCAGGACCGACCGCGACGCGCTGGAAGTGGCGTCGGTGGCCTCGCGCAGTATGTTGGAACTGATTGGCGATATTCTTGATATTGCCCGCATCGAATCCGGCCATTTGTCCTTGGCCCTGGAGCCGGCGAATCTGCGGGCATTGTTGGCATCGGTCGTGCGCGTCTTTGAGGGGCTGGCGCGGGCCAAGGGGCTGGCGCTACAGGTTGAGTTTGATCCGGTGATCGATCGCACGGTATTGATCGATCCACTGCGCTTCAAGCAAGTGGTGTCGAACCTGTTGAGCAATGCCATCAAGTTTACGGCCAACGGACAGGTGCAGCTCGGTGCCCAGGGCACGGTGGCCGGAGACCAGCTGACGCTGCGGTTATGGGTGCAAGACACGGGTATTGGTATCAGTGCCGAAGATCAGCAACGGTTATTCAACCCGTTTATCCAAGGCAGCAATGCCGAGCAGTCGGCACGCAGTGGTTCTGGCCTGGGGCTGGTGATCAGTCGCAGCTTGTGCGAGATGTTCGGTGGCCAGTTGCACTTGAGCAGTGTGATGGGGCAGGGCACGCGGGTCGATGTGCGCTTGGTGTTGGCGCTGTCGGCGCAGTTGCCGGCCCAGGCGTCAACGGTGGTAGAGGATGCTCCGCCGACCCTGGCGTTGAACATCCTGGTGGTGGACGACTACCGCGCCAATCGACTGTTGCTGGCGCGGCAACTGAGCTTTCTGGGGCACCACATCACCACCGCCGACGATGGTGTCCAGGGGGTGCAACTCTGGAAGGCAGGGCACTTTGACGTGGTCATCAGCGATTGCAACATGCCGTTGAAGAACGGTTACCAGTTGGCGCACGACATTCGCGCCCAGGAACGCGAGCGAGGCCTGGTGCCATGCCTATTGCTCGGGTTCACCGCCAATGCCCAGCCGGAGGAGGCCGAGCGCTGTCGGCTCGCGGGTATGGACGGGTGCCTGTTCAAGCCCACTGGCCTGGATGACTTGCGCTCGGTACTCGCGTCGCGCGCCGCGCGCGGTGCCCCGGCGGGCATACCGGTGACGTTTGACCTGAGTACGTTGACCGCATTGACGGGGGATGATCACGACGCCCTCAAAGAGCTGTTGATCCCGCTGATTGAAAGCCTGGAGGCCGACCTCGCCTTGTTGCCGGCACTGCAACGGGCGTTTGATTTTGCCAAGCTGCACGACCTTGCACACCGCGCCAAAGGGGGCGCACGCATGGTCAAGGCACAAGGCGTGATCACCTGTTGTGAAGGGCTGGAGGCGGTGTGTGAGAAGCAAGACCGGGAGGCGCTGGGTTCAGCCGTTGGCGATGTCAGTGCGGCAATCGGTGATTTGCATCAGGCATTGAGCGTTTATTGCAATCAACCTTGATCACCGTTCGGCTGGTTTGGGAAACCCCCTACGCAAAGAGGGAACATGCCTGATTTTGCCGTCGGCCTATGTCTGGAAAATGGCCTGCGCTCACTGTCGAGCACTGCCTACCCAGGGGTTTGCCATGCCAAATAAAGCACTGACTATCCTGATTGCCGATGAGCTGCATCTGCAGCGGCTGTACATCGAGAAAATGCTCAATCAACTGGGATATCACCGGATCGTGCCAGTGCAAACCTTCGACGAGGTGCAGGTGCTCACTGCTATCCCGGCTGAGCCGTTCGATGTACTGATCATCAATGCGGGGCTGGCGGCCCATGTCGAGGGGCCACCGCCCAAGGTGCGCCATGTGCTGGTCTACGATCACCTGGACCTGGGCAATCCCGCCGGTGTCACGCCGGCGGTGCTGGTACGGCTGCCGGGCGTGCCGGACAACGTCAACCTCGAACACTTCATGGACATCATCGACCCGCCCGCGGCCGCCAGCGGCCTGCGGGTATTGCCCTGGCTACGTGAGCTGTCCCGAACGCCTGTCGCTGGGGTTTAGTCCCACTGGGGCGCGATGCCCTTGGGGCTGGTCAGACGATGGCCACGCTCCAGAGTGGCAATTTGCGCCATATCAGCGGCACTCAAGGTCAGTTGCTGCGCCTTGAGGTTGCTTTCCAGGTTGGCGCGCTGGGTGGATGACGGGATCACTGCGTAGCCCAGTTGCATCGCCCAGGCCAGCGTGACTTGTGCTGCAGTGGCCTGGTGGCGCTCGGCGATCTGCTGGATTAGCGGATCTTTCAGCACTTCGCCGTAGGCCAGGGTCATGTAGGAGGTGATGTGGATGCCGTTGGCGCTGGCGAAGTCCACGACCTTGCGGTTTTGCAGGTACGGGTGCAGTTCGATCTGGTGGGTGGCGATGTTTTCTGCGCCCACTGCGGCAATCGCCTGTTTCATCAGGTCTACGGTGAAGTTGGAAACGCCGATCTGGCGTGTCAGGCCCAGGCGCTTGGCTTCGAGCAGCTGCCCCATGAATTCGGCGACGGGCACTTGGTCTTCCGGCGATGGCCAGTGGATCAGGGTCAGGTCGAGATAATCGGTCTGCAATTTGCGCAGGCTTTCGCGCAGGCTGGGGATCAACTGGCCTTCGGCGAAGTGCGCGATCCAGATCTTGCTGGTGATGAACAGCTCGTCGCGCGGGATGCCGCTGTCGGCGATCGCCTGGCCAACATCGGCTTCGTTCTCATAGATCTGCGCGGTATCGATGACGCGGTAGCCCAGTTCCAGGCCAGTACTCACGGAATCGATCACCACCTTGCCTTGCAAGCGGAAGGTGCCGAGGCCGAAGGCCGGAACGGTTTGCGTGGGGGTAGACATCGGTAACTCCAGAAGGGTGTGGACAATGGCGCTGAGTATCCGCCTGCCGTTCCTTCGGAAAAACCGCCAAGTCCGAAAAGGACTCTTTACCGCAGATCACGAATCGCCTTGGTCGATCCGTGGGAGGGCGCGCGTCGCACTGCCGCTCCCACCGGTTGAACTCAACGCGTCATTTTGCCCGCAACCGCTCTGCCGCGCTGCGCAACAGTTGCTCGGTGGCGTCCCAGCCCAGGCAACCATCGGTGACCGACACGCCGTATTTCATCGACGCGCCCAGCGGCTGGCAACCTTCGAACAAATGGCTTTCCAGCATCATGCCGATCAGCGAGGTGTCGCCTAGCAGGCGCTGCTCCAGCACCTCGTTGAACACCGCCGGCTGACGCAAGGGGTCTTTGCCACTGTTGGCATGGCTGCAATCGACCATGATCCGCGCCGCCACCTTGGATTTGCCCAGGTCGTGCTTCACCTGCGCCACGCTCTGCACATCGTAGTTCGGCCCACGGTGACCGCCGCGCAATACCAGGTGGGTGTCGGGGTTGCCCGGGGTCTGGATGATCGCCGGATGGCCCTGGCTGTCGACGCCGAAGTGGCGGTGTGGGTGGGAGGCCGAGCGCATCGCATCACAGGCAATCGCGACGCCGCCGTCGGTGCCGTTCTTGAAGCCCACGGGCATGCCCAGGCCGCTGGCCATCTCGCGGTGGATCTGCGACTCGGTGGTGCGCGCGCCAATCGCCACCCAACTGAGCAGGTCATCGAAGTAGCCGGCGGCCATGGGTTGCAGCAGTTCGGTGGCGACCGGCAGGCCCAGGCGCAGCATTTCGCGCATCAATTGACGTGACAGGGTGAGGCCGGCGGCCATGTCGTCGCTGCCATCCAGGTGCGGGTCGTAGGCCAGGCCTTTCCAGCCGATGGTGGTACGGGGTTTTTCGACGTAGGCGCGGATTACCAACAGCATCTGGTCACTGACTTCCAGGGCCAGTTTCTTCAGGTTGCGTGCGTATTCCATGGCCGATTCCGGATCGTGGATCGAACACGGGCCGACAATCACCAGCAAACGCTTATCTTCGCCATTGAGGATGGCGCGCACGGCTTGGCGATGGGCGTGGATCTGCTCGTTGAGGAACGGGCTGAGGGGCAGTTGGTGCTTGAGCTCAAGGGAGCTGGGCAGGCGCTGGGTCAGGGCTTCATTGGCGCTGTTCAGGGCAGAAAGAGGCAGAGCGGCGGTGGCAGAGTTCATATTCAAGGCTTCCTGGGCAAGCGGCGGGTTATTCCCGCGCGCTTGGCCCTACTGGGGTGTTCGACAATTGGCCGTATCGGCTACGTGTGTTGGCTTGCCACCAATAGGTGACCGATCGGAGGCGGCAGGCTGTCCCGAACGGAGCTTGCTAAATCGCCATGCAGTGGATGTGTCGTAGCGGTAATAGGTGGCGTAGTTCATGTCGTGATTCCTTAAGTGTTCTTACGAAATTTTTTGAGAGTCTGAAAAAACAAAACCCCCGGTCGGGGAGCCGACCGGGGGTTAGATTTCTCTGGCAGGCGACCCCTTGAGTAGTGGGCGCCGATTTCAGGTATCAGGCGCGCCAGTGGCTAAACCAATACCCAAAATAAAAGCTTACAGCCGCGCTCGAACCGCTCACACGGGTAGCCGACACCGAGCGCAGGGCGCTGGCAGCAGGGCAAACCTGAGTGTGGGTGAGTTGCAACATGTTGTGTCTCCAAGTAATGGAGGGGAGCTTACTAGAGGCACGCAGGAGGATTCAATCAGTAATTTCTATGGCGTGGGGGTACTTACCGCTATGGACCAAGATATGCTTGTAACACTTAGATAATGATTGCCGGGACGCGACCATGACTGCCTTTGCCCTTGCTGCTGCTCAAACGATCGCCATTGCGGGCGACATACCGGCCAATCTCCAGCGGCACTTGGCCTTCATGCGTGTGGCAGCGGAGCACGGTGTGCAGGTGTTGGTGTTTCCAGAGTTGTCGTTGACAGGCTATGAGCCGTCATTGGCCGCCGGGTTGGCAATCGCCCTGGATGACGTGGTACTGGCGCCACTGCGTGAGATGGCGCAGGCGCTCCGCTTGACGGCGGTAGTGGGGATGCCGATTCGTTTGGCGCCTGGGGCCGGTGTATCGATCGGCGCATTGGTGTTGGGCGCAGACGGTTCCTTGGCGGTGTACACCAAGCAGCACCTGCATCCTGGTGAAGAAGTTGCATTTGTCCCAGGGCAAGGCGGGGCTGTACTCGATTTGGGTGGCGAGCGGATTGCGCTGGCGGTGTGTGCAGACTTTTCCCACGCGAGTCATCCGCTTGCTGCTGTCGAAGCGCGGGCAAGTGTGTACGCCGCTGGTGTCTTGATCAGCGAAGGCGGCTACGCGACGGACAGTGCCCTGCTGCAGGGCTACGCCGCCGAGCATGGCCTGTTGGTGTTGATGGCCAATCATGGTGGTCCATCCGGCGGCTACGTGTGCGCGGGTCGCAGTGCGATCTGGGCCGGTGATGGCAGCTTGCTGGCTGCGGTGCCGGGGGCGGGGGACGCATTGGTGATAGCCCGCCGCGAAAGCGGGCAGTGGTCTGGCCAAGTGGTGGCTCTGTAAATGGCATTCCACCTGCGCGCAGCGACGGATCGCGACCTGACATTCGCACGCACACTGACCCACGAGGCCATGAGCGGCTACTACGCGCAATATGGCCTGCTGTGGTCCAACGATGGTTTTGATACGGCGTGGGCCGGTCGGGAAAACTGGCTGATTTGCCGCGACGACTGTGTCCTGGGTTTTATCAGCCTGAGTCGTGACAGGCACGCGTTGTATATCCGCGAACTGCATCTGCTCGAAAGCTGTCGCAAGCAGGGCGCAGGCAGTTGGGTGCTGGAGCAGATGGCGCTCAAGGCGTGCCCACAGGGCTTGTTGCGCTTGACCGTATTCAAGACCAACCCGGCGAAACGGCTCTATCAGCGCAAGGGCCTGAGCATCGTCGGTGAGGAAGATTGCTTTTGGCGTATGGAGCGCGTTTGCCTCTCAAGCTAAACCTGCACCAAATCCTAATAAGCGCATACTGCCTTCAGGAGACGACTTCCTGATCGTTGTTTTGGCCATCAGCCTCAGAAAGGATGATCCCTTCTTTCATGCCCAGAAGGACCGCTACCTTGTGGGCCTCACCACGCCGTCCCTTTTTGCGCCCAGCGAGCACTTGATAGGTGGTTGCCGGATCAACGCCATGTTCACGGGCGAACGCTTGAACTGACTTTCCTTGATGTTCCAGCCAGGCCTTGGCTTGTGCAGCAGTACGGATTCCGGGCATAGTTCAAAACCGTTCAAGTTCGTTTAACAAAGAGATGAGTGTGTCACCTCTTGGGGTGTGCCAAATAGGATCATACATCCAAATGAGTGGAATCGGTTCGCGTTTGAGGCAAGAAAGAGAGCGACTTGGCCTGTCGCAAAAAGTTTTTGGTGAGATAGGAGGCGTCGAAGCCAACGCACAAGGTAAATACGAAAGTGGAGGGCGTGCGCCTAAAGCGGACTACTTGTCTCGTGTCGCCGAAAGAGGTGTGGATATCCTGTACGTGTTGACCGGGAATGCCACGCCGATTCAATTGGAAAATTTGAGCCAAGTTGAAGAAAAGGTATTGGGCGATTATCGCGCAATGTTCAAGGAGGACCAGGATGCTATTCGCCGTTTGACTTCAACCCTGGCCGAGCATTCATCTTCTTTCAATGGCAAAGCCAAGGTGCAACCCCAGGATTCCTGAGCTTTTACTCCGCAAACCGGGCCGCCTGCCATTCTGCGGGCGAGTGCGGTGCATTCAAACACTATATATATGACGCGTGCAGCTAGGTCTGCGCCTTGGTTTTTTGCTAAGGTGTTCAGCAACCTATAAGACCATATCGCGAGGTGTCTGCTTGATTAGGGTGCTAGTAGTCGATGACCATGATCTCGTTCGTACAGGCATTACACGAATGCTGGCTGACATCGATGGCCTGCAAGTAGTCGGCCAGGCTGAGTCCGGGGAAGAGTCCCTGATCAAGGCGCGGGAGTTGAAACCCGATGTGGTGTTGATGGACGTCAAGATGCCGGGGATCGGCGGTCTTGGCGCAACGACCAAGTTGTTGCGCAGCCACCCGGACATCAAGGTCGTGGTGGTGACAGTGTGCGAGGAAGATCCGTTCCCTACACGCCTGTTGCAGGCCGGGGCGGCGGGTTACCTGACCAAGGGCGCAGGCTTGGCCGAGATGGTGCAAGCCATTCGCCTGGTATTTGCCGGTCAGCGCTACATCAGCCCGCAGATTGCCCAGCAGTTGGCGATCAAATCCTTCCAGCCCGTCAGTGACTCGCCCTTTGATGCGCTGTCGGAGCGGGAAATCCAGATTGCCTTGATGATCGTTGGCTGCCAGAAGGTGCAGACGATCTCGGACAAGCTGTGCCTGTCGCCCAAGACCGTCAACACCTACCGCTATCGCATCTTCGAGAAACTCACCATCAGCAGTGATGTTGAACTGACCCTGCTCGCGGTGCGCCACGGCATGGTGGACGCCAGCGCCTGACATGACCACGCCGTTTGATCCGAGTGCCTTTCTCTCAACCTGCAGTGGCCGCCCTGGCGTGTACCGCATGTTCGACAGCGAGGCCCGCCTGCTTTACGTCGGTAAAGCCAAGAACCTGAAGAACCGCCTGGCGAGCTATTTTCGCAAGAGCGGCCTGGCGCCCAAGACGGCGGCATTGGTCGCACGTATCGCCCAGGTCGAAACCACCATCACCGCCAACGAGACCGAAGCGCTGTTGCTTGAGCAGACGCTGATCAAGGAATGGCGGCCGCCCTACAACATCCTGCTGCGCGACGATAAATCCTACCCCTACGTGTTTTTATCCGACGGCAACTTCCCACGCCTGAGCATTCACCGTGGGGCGAAGAAGCAGAAGGGCAAGTACTTCGGCCCGTATCCCAGCGCCGGCGCGATCCGCGAGAGCCTGAGCCTGCTGCAAAAGACCTTTTTTGTGCGCCAGTGCGAAGACAGCTTCTACAAGAACCGCACTCGGCCGTGCCTGCAATACCAGATCAAGCGCTGCAAGGCGCCGTGCGTGGGCCTGGTTGACCCCGCCGAGTACGCCGAAGATGTGCGCCATTCGGTGATGTTCCTCGAAGGGCGTAGCAATGCGTTGACCGATGAACTATCCGCCGCCATGGAGCAGGCCGCCAGCACCCTGGATTTCGAGCGCGCCGCCGAGTTGCGCGACCAGATCTCCCTGCTACGCCGCGTGCAGGACCAGCAGAGCATGGAAGGTGGCACCGGCGACGTTGATGTGATCGCAGCCTTCGTCAACCCCGGTGGTGCCTGTGTGCACCTGATCAGCGTGCGTGGCGGTCGGGTGCTGGGCAGCAAGAACTTCTTCCCGCAGACCGGTATCGATGAGGACGTGGCTGAAGTCATGGCTGCGTTCCTTGGCCAGTACTACGTCAGCAGTCCTGAGCGCGACTTGCCGTCCGAGCTGATCGTCAACGTGGTGCACGAAGACTTCCCCACGCTGATCGCGGCGATCCACGAACTGCGCGGCCGCGAGCTGGACATCAGTCACCGCGTACGCGGCACCCGTGCCCGCTGGCAAACGTTGGCGGTGACCAACGCCGAGCAGGCCCTGAGCGCACGCCTGGCCAATCGACAGCACGTCGCCGCACGCTTCGACGCCCTGGCCGAAGTCCTCAACCTGGACGAGCCACCGCAACGTCTGGAGTGCTACGACATCAGCCACTCCAGCGGCGAGGCCACCGTGGCCTCCTGCGTGGTGTTCGGGCCGGAAGGGCCCATCAAGTCCGACTACCGGCGCTACAACATCGAAGGTGTCACCGCCGGCGATGACTACGCCGCCATGCACCAGGCCCTGACACGGCGTTTCAGCAAGTTGAAGGACGGCGAGGGCAAATTGCCGGATATCCTGCTGGTGGACGGCGGCAAGGGCCAGCTGTCCATGGCCCGTGACGTGCTCAACGAGCTGGCAGTGCCCGACCTGATCCTCCTTGGCGTCGCCAAGGGCGCCACGCGCAAGGCCGGCTTCGAGACGTTGTACTTGAATGATGCCGCCCATGAGTTCACTTTGAAGGGCGACTCACCCGCACTGCACCTGATTCAACAGATTCGTGACGAAGCCCACCGTTTTGCAATTACCGGGCACCGCGCCCGTCGCGGCAAAACCCGGCGAACCTCAACCCTGGAAGGGGTAGCGGGGGTTGGCCCGACGCGACGTCGCGACTTGCTTAAACATTTTGGTGGCTTGCAGGAGCTATCCCGTGCCAGCATTGACGAAATAGCCAAAGCACCCGGTATCAGTAAAAAGCTCGCTGAGCTGATTTATGCAAACCTGCACAGCGAATAGAATGCCTTTCCACCTCGTAGCCAGTTGTGCCGATGAATATCCCTAATCTGATCACCGTTCTACGCGTCCTGCTCATTCCGATTTTCATTCTGTTGTTCTATTTGCCGTACGAATGGAGTTATGCCGCCTCCAGCTCGGTGTTCGCCTTTGCGGCCGCAACCGACTGGCTCGACGGCTACCTGGCCCGCCGCCTGGAACAAAGCACGCCCTTTGGCGCGTTCCTTGACCCCGTGGCCGACAAACTCATGGTGGCCGTGGCCCTGGTCCTGCTGGTGCAGGAGCACGGCAACCTATGGCTGACCCTGCCAGCCGCCGTGATCATCGGCCGCGAGATCGTTGTCTCGGCCCTGCGCGAATGGATGGCCGAAATCGGCGCCCGCGCCCACGTCGCCGTGTCCAACATGGGCAAATGGAAAACCGCTGCGCAGATGCTCGCCCTGGTGATCCTGCTGGCCAACCCGTCGGACTTCTCGTTCTGGGTCCTGACGGGCTACGCCTTGCTGCTGATCGCGGCTGGCCTGACGCTGTGGTCCATGCTCCAGTACCTGCGCGCTGCCTGGCCTCATCTGCGCACCACCGTTGAAAAGAAATAAAACTTTTTTGAATCAAAGGGTTGACCGGTTACGAGATTTGTATAGAATGCGCATCA
>NZ_QAJM01000005.1:0-37464 GCF_003852405.1 Pseudomonas sp. KBW05 | reverse complement strand
GCATTAAGAAAAAGCCACTCAATAGAGTGGCTTTTTTTTGCCTGAAATTTGAGTTGGCCCACAGCAACGCACCTAAACGCGTGATGCCGAGCCCGCTTCGGGCGTGTCGAGAGCGACAGGGTCTGGCTGTTGATACTGCACCACGAAATCCACAAAAGCGCGCAGGGCCGGGGCCATTTGACGTTGGCTGGGGTAGTACAAATAGAACCCCGGAAAGGTCGGCGTCCACTCTTTGAGGAGGTGGATCAATTGGCCTGTCTCGATAAGGTCTGCCACTTGGTGCCTGAACAGATACGCAATGCCCACCCCGTCGAGAGCGACTTGCGTCAGCATTTCCGGCTCTGTCACCACCAATGGCCCCTGGGCATCTATTTCGAGAAGCTCGCCATTGCGCTCAAACTCCCAGCGATACAGGCTTCTGTCCGTAGGCCATCGATATGTCAGGCATTTATGGTTTACCAGGTCTCTCGGGGTGTGCGGGGTGCCGTAGCGGGTGAGGTAGTCGGCAGAGGCAACGACCATCATTTCCAGGTGGCCGCCGAGACCATGGGAGACCATATCGCGGTCCAGCTTTTTGCCGAGCCTGACTCCGGCGTCGAACCCTCCGGCGACAATATCCACGAGACGTTCATCAGTGACGATATCGAAATGAATACCGGGGTAAGCCCGCAGAAAGGGTCCGATCAGAGGCGCAAGGTAATGAGTGGCTGCAACGCGGGTCGTGTTGATGCGCAACAGTCCGCTAGGGCCTTCGCTGGACTCTTTTAGCCGGGCGACTGCCGAATCAAGCGACGCCAGGGCGGGGAGCAGCTCCTCAAGGAGTCGTGCGCCGATCTCGGTTGGCGAGACGCTGCGTGTCGTACGGTTGACCAAGCGAACACCCAGTCGCTCTTCGGCATTGCGGATGGTCTGGCTCAGTGCAGAGGCAGACATCCCCAGGTGGGCTGCGGCGCGGACAAAACTGCCTTGCTGAATAACCGCGGCGAATGCTTGGAGTTGGGCGTATTCGTTGCCGCGCATTGTGTCCACTTCCTTAATGGGTCATGCGGATATTAGCGCATTATCAAATGGATCCAATTACGCAATACTGCCCCCGCATTCAGATTTTCATGTCGGCAATGGAGGCAAACCTATGGGCAGATTCTCAGGTAAACGGATCTTGATTACCGGTGGTACGAGTGGCATGGGGCTGGCAGGTGCCAAGCGAATTGCGGATGAGGGCGGTCGGGTCGCTGTCACCGGCTATAGCCAGGAACACCTTGAAGAAGCTGCGGATATTCTGCCTTCCAATGCATGGGTATTTAAAAACGATGCAGCGGATCCAGCGGCCACTGCGCAGTTGGTGGACGTGGTTAAAGAAATGGGCGGTCTGGATGGCTTATGGCTGAATGCCGGCTACGCGCAAGTGCGCGCCATTGAAGACACAGATGCAGCGTTTTTTGATCGCATGATGAATGCCAATGCGAGAGGGCCTTTGCTACAGATCGCGAAATTGAAGGACCTGTTGTCTCCCCACGCCTCGGTTGTCTTGACCTCATCGACCTCAGCCTACGAGTCGGCCCCGATGGCCAGCGTTTATGCCGCGACCAAAGGAGCGATGATTTCAATGGCCCGGTGTTGTGCGGCGGCATTGGGGGAGCGGGGGATCCGCGTCAACGTATTGGTCCCCGGACCAATTGATACCAACTTCCGAAACTTCATGGCCAATGACGTGCGGCAGCAGTTCGAGGATGGGCTGGTCAATCAACTACCATTACGACGCGTCGGCACTGCGGCTGAGGCTGCGGCAGTTGCGTTGTTTTTGCTGTCTGATGATTCGTCGTACGTGACCGGCAGCCAATATGCGGTGGATGGTGGTTTGACCATGCGTTGAGCGGTTTACCCACGGTCAGCGCCTTGCGTCGCTCGTTCCAGCCGCCATCCCCCCGCCCGCTGACGCTCCTTCCAGAACCCCGCATACCTGCCGTTCCGCCCCAGCAACTGCGCATGAGTACCAGACTCCACCAACCCCCCTTCATCCAACACCAGGATCTGGTCGGCCGCCATGATGGTCGGCAGGCGATGGGCAATCACCAGCACCGTGGCGTTGTGCATCAGCGTGCGGATAGCGGCTTGCACGTAGGCGTCGTTCTGCGGATCGAGCGCTGCGGTGGCTTCGTCCAGTAACAGGATCGGCGCGCGCTTGAGCAGGGCCCTGGCCAGGGATACGCGCTGGCGTTCACCGCCGGAGAGGCTGGCGCCGCCTTCGCCCACGGGGGTGTGCCAGCCTTGGGGCAGGCGTGCGACGATTTCATCGACCCCGGCCAGGCGCGCCGCTTCGGCCACCTGCTGTGCACTGGCATCGGGGCTACCGACGCGGATGTTGGCTTCCAGGCTGTCGTCGAACAGGTACACGTCCTGCATCACCAGGGACAGTTGCGCCATCAACGCGGCATTGGACAGCTCGCGCACATCCACGCCGCCCACTTTGACCTGGCCCTCGCTGGCATCGAAGAAGCGCATCAACAGACGGGTGATGGTGGTTTTACCCGAGCCCGAGGCGCCGACGATGGCGGTCATGGAATGGGCCGGGACGTTGAAGGTCAGGTCCTTGAGCACCGTGGGGCCACTGGGATAGGCAAAGCTCACGTGTTCAAACGCTAGGCTGCCGGGCGCCGTCAGTGGCTGACTGCTTGCCGGTTCCGGCAGGCCGGGCTCGCGCAGGATACTCACCAGTTGATCGAGGTCGTTGCCGGCCATGCGCAACAGGCCACTGCGTGCGGCAGCTTCGGCCAGCGGGCCGACGAAACGCGCGGCCAGGGCCAGCAGTGCGACCAGTTGGATGGCGTCGATTGCACCGGTTGCCGCCAGGGCAATGCCGACGCCTACCAGCAGGGCGAAGGCCAGTTGCACCGTCAGGCCACCGGCGAGCAATTTGGGAAAGGTCTGCGCCAGCATCGAGCCGCCGGCGTGTTTCTGCGCAAGGTTGGCCGCGTGCAACGGTGCATAGCCGCCCCGCGCCTGGCCAAAGGCGCGCAGCACCGGCTGGTAGCGGGCGAACTCCACCACACGGTTGCCGGCCACAGTCGCGGCGGCTTCGACGCGCTGATCATTGGCCGCAATGGCGTTGGCCGACCAGTGATGGGTGGCGTAGATCAGCGGCGCACAGAGCACGGCGGTCAGGCCCAGGCGCCAGTCGAACACAAACAGCGTCAGGGCCACCGTGGCGGGTACCACCACGCCGCACACCACCGGCCCCAGGTAATGGGCAAACAGACCGGTGACCATCAACGTGCCACTGGTGGCGCTGCGCGACAGGCGCCCGACCTTTTCCGTGTTGAACCAGCCCAGGGGCAGGCGCATCAGGTGTTGGCCAAGGCGATCATGCAGGGTCGTCAGCACCAGCAGTGCCAGGGCAAAACCTTGCATCGCCTGCTGATAGTGGGCGATGCACGTCAGGACCACCATCGCCGCCAGGGCACACAGCCAGGCGAGAGCCGTCGGCAAGTCGCCGGCGAACAGCGTGCGCAGGATCGGCACCAACAACGCGACGGCCAGGCCTTGCAGCACGGCGCTGGTCACCAGCCAGGCGAGGTAACGGTAAAGGCGCGGGGCATGGGCCGGGCCCAACAGGGTGAGCAGGCTGCGGATCACAAGGGCATCTCCAGGTCGGGGGTGGTGGCGCGCCACAAGCGCGCGTAGGCGCCATCGGCGTGCAGCAGGTCAGGGTGACGGCCGCGCTCGATCACGCGGCCATGATCGAGGACGACGATTTGATCGACGCCACGGATACTTGCCAGGCGATGGGCGATCACCAGCACCGTGCGCCCTCTGGCCAGCGCCGACAACGCGTCCTGGATCAGCGCTTCGGATTCTGGATCGGCGTGGGAGGTGGCTTCGTCGAGGATCAGCACCGGCGTATCGGCCAGCAGCGTGCGGGCGATGGACAGTCGCTGGGCTTCGCCGCCGGAGAATATCGCGTCCTCGCCAATCACCGACTGATAGCCACGGGGCAGCGCCTGGATACGCGCGTGGATCTGCGCCGCACGCGCGGCCGCCTGCATGTCTTCGTCGCTGGCCTGCGGGCGGCCCAGGCGCAGGTTGTCGGCCACGCTGCCGTGCACCAGTTGCGCGTCTTGCAGCACAAAGCCGACGTGCCGGTACAGCTGCTGCGGGTCGATCTGGCGCACATCGACACCCCCGACCACTACGCGGCCAGCGGTGACGTCGTGAAAGCGCGGCACCAACTTGGCCAGGGTCGACTTGCCGGCGCCCGATGCCCCCACCAGCGCGGTGACGGTGCCCGCCGGGCAATGCAGGGTGATGCCATCGAGGATCAAGTGGGCGGGGTCATAGCCAAACTGCACGTTGTCGAAGGTGATGGCACTGCCTTCGGGCGATTGGCAGGCCGTCGGGCTTGGCAGTTCGTCGATATCCAGCAGGGCTTCGATGCGTGCGGCAGCCGCCAGGGCGGTGCGTTGCGCGGTCAGGCTCTGGTTGATCACCAATAACGATTGCGGGATCACCACCGCCACCAGGGTTTCGGCGAACAACTCCAGCGGCGTGACCCAGCCCCGCGCCAACAGCAGGCTGCCCACGCCCAGGCTGACCAGCAGAATCACCGGCACGCTCAGGGCCATTGACGACAACGCCTCAAGGCGTAGCAACGGGCGCACCCAACCGGCGTACTGCCGGCTGAACTGGCTGACCGCCTGCTGATAGCTGCGATGGGCCTGGCCGCCGCGCCCGAAGGCCTTGACCACCGCGATCCCGTGGACGAACTCGACAATCGCCGCGCTGACCCGGGTCATGCTCTGGTCCAGCAACTGCATCTTGCTGCCGAAGCCGCGCATCATCAGGGCGTAGGCCAGCGCATAGACCGGCAGGGTCAGCACCGCCAGCACCACCAGGTGGCCGTTGAGGCTGGCCAGCCACGCCAGCCCGGCGAGGGGCGTGACGACAGCGGCGGTGAGTTCCACGGCGTGATGGGCGACGAGGTGGTGCAGGTCTTCGAGGTCATCCTGCACCACTTTGCGCACCGCGCCGGACGTGGTGTCGCTGTACCAGCCAAGGGGCACGCGCCCGAGTTTGCGCACCATCGCGTCGCGCAAGCCGGCTTGCAGGCGATGGTCGGCGACGTGGGTGAGCCACAGTGCCACGCCGTTGGCCACCCAGCCCAGGCTCAGGGCGATCACCACCAGCGCGGCCCATGACCACAAGGTGTGACGCGCGGCGTTGCCGGCCAGGAGCAGCCGGGCCAATTCGGTCAGGCCGATGAAGGGCACCAGGTTGACCAGCGCGCCAACGGCGGCAAACAGCACGCCCAGGCGAATCAGCGGGTTGACCGGGCGTTTCAGGGTGTCCAGGGCAGTTGTCATCGGTGTTCCGTAGGTCTTCTGCGGGGCAAACGATGCTAGTCACTCCAGATTTGTCGGCTACCCGCATCGAGTCCAATTCGCCCCGCATTCGACATCCCAACCCCGCCAGCGGCGCGATACGGTTGGAAAATGACTTGAATCGGGTAGAGGCCACGGGTGGCCCTGGCTACCGTTCCAGGCTGCCTGTTTCGTGGGCAGGTATTTCCCCCAACCGGTGTCCTTGGAGTGGCAGATGGCAGTCGATTCAGGTTTGCAAGTGCGCGGTCTGCGCAAGCGCTACAACAACGGCGTCGAAGCGCTGCGCGGCGTGGACCTGAGCGTGGGCCCCGGCATGTATGGCTTGCTGGGGCCCAATGGCGCCGGCAAAAGCAGCCTGATGCGCACCTTGGCGACGCTGCAACCCGCCGACGCCGGCAGTATTCATCTGGATGGCGTGGACGTGCTGGCTGACGGCAATCACCTGCGCCAGCGCCTCGGTTATCTACCGCAGCAACTGGGCGCTTATCCCGGCGTGAGCGCGCGTGACCTGCTCGACCGCTTCGCCTGGCTCAAGGGCCGCACCGATGCCCGGCAACGCCGCGAGGAAATTGAAGGCCTGCTGAGCAAGGTCAACCTGCAAGACGCCGCACACCGTGCGCTGGCGACGTATTCGGGCGGCATGCTGCGCCGCTTTGGCATTGCCATGGCACTGGTGGGCGCGCCGCGCTTGTTGATTGTCGATGAGCCGACGGCGGGCCTCGATCCAGCGGAACGCAACCGTTTCCACCGAGTGCTGGCGGACGTTGCCGCCGAGTCGATTGTGCTGCTGTCGACCCATATCGTCGAAGACGTCGAGAACCTGTGCAGTCGCCTGGCCGTCCTGGCCGCTGGGCGGATCATCGTCGAAGGCCGCCCGGCGGACCTGCTGGCGGCCGAGCAGGGGCGCCTGTGGCAAGCGCCGTTTGGCCGTGGCGAACCCTTGCCAGCCGCGTTGCATGTGGCGGCCAGCCCGCAAGGCAGCCGGGTGATCGTGCACGGTGAGCGGCCCCTTGATCCGCGTTTCACGCCCCACGCACCGCGCCTGGAAGATATCTATTACCTGGCCTTGGCCCAGGCCGGCGAGGCGCCCGACGCATGAACAACTTTGCCCTGATGCGCCGCGAAGCCTGGGTGGAACTGCGTGCCGGGCTGCGCAGCGGAATTCCCTTGCTGGTGTTCCTCGGCCTGGCCGGCTACTTGCTGATGTCCCTGACCAACGCCGATTACGTACAGAAAATGGGCGCCAGTGAGATCCCGCGCAACGCCCCGAGCCTGATCTACCTGATGTCCTGCGGTTGCATGTTCTTCCTGTTTTTTGCCTGGGCCTGGGTGTTTGCCCAGCCGGCCCTGCGCGACCGCAAGGCGCAGTTGGAAGAAGTACTGCTGGCCTTGCCGGTGTCGCTGCCGGCGCTGTTGTGGGGACGCTTTATCGGTGCGGCGGTGGTCGGCGGTTTGCTCGCCAGTGCCTTGGTGGTGGGCTTTTTACTGAGCCCGATCCTCGCTTGGCTGGGTTGGGTGCCGGCGGCGAGCATCGGCGCGCCGGCATGGTCGGCGCTGGGGTTCGCCTGGGTGGCCTTGCTGTTGCCGGTGAGCACCGGCATCGGCGCGTTGTATTATCTGCTGGCGTTGCGCAGTCGCGGGTTGGCGGCGCCGTTTGCGTTGGCCACCGTGCTGATGCTGTTGTGGATGTTTGCGGTGGTGGTGCTCAAGGGCGGGCAGATCAACCCATTGTTGGCAGCCAGCCTCGATCCGTCGTTGTTTACCTTTGCCCAGGCCCAGGTGGAAACCTGGACGGCGGCGCAGAAATCCGAGGCCCTGTTGGCCTTGACCCCAGGCTTCTGGCTCAACCGCAGCCTGTGGTGTGCGCTGCCATTGGTGCTGTTGGCCTGGGTATTGGCGCGCACCACGCGCGAGGGCCTGATGGGGCGTCGTTCCGGCGCTGTACTGGCAGAGCCTCCGATGCGCTTGGCCGAGGGTACCGCGGTGCTCGGCCCCGTGCTGCGCAGCCACTGGCCTCGGGCGTTGTGGTACGAAGCCCGTTGGCAGTCACGCCAGGTCTTCGCCCGCAAGGTGTGGTGGCTGGCCCTGGTTCTGCTGATGGTGATGGGCGTGCTCAGCGGCTTTGTTCATGGGGTGTGGCACGCCCGTGGGCCGATGGTGCCGAGGGCGGACTTGAGCTTGCCGTTGCTGTCCAGCGCGCTGTTCCTAGTGCTGGCGTTTGTATTGGCGGCGCTGGTGGGGCTGGTGTGCCGACGCGATGACGTCGAAGGCCTGGTCGCGATGCTGCACGCCACGCCGGCCCCGGTGTGGGTGCGCCTCTTCGGGCGGGTGCTGTGTGTGGCGGCGGCGACGTTGCTGCTGGCACTGGTGCCGGGCGCCGCCAGCCTGCTGATCAGTGCGCTTGCGGCACCGCAAAGCCTGGCCCCGGGGTTTGTGCTGACCTATCAACTGCTGGTGTTCGCACCGCCGTTGCTGGAATTGGCAATGCTGACGCTGTTGGTGCACACGCTGATCCGCCGCGCCGGCCTGGCTTACGCGACGTCGATGCTGCTGACGTTTTTCCTGGTGCTCAACCATGAACTGGGGCTGGTGAGTTACCCGCCCTATGAAATGGCCATCCCCGCCCATGTGGCGTTGTCGGCGTTGACCGGCTGGGCGCCGTGGTGGCCGTACCTGGCGACGCTGGCGGGCTGGAAGCTGGCGGGGTGTGCGGTGATGGTCGCGCTGGCGGCCTTGCTCGCGCCCCGTGGAATCGGACGTGTGCCCGCGGCGCTGCTGGCGCTGGGTGTGCTGGGCCTGCTCGGCAGCGGTGTGTTGCTGCATCGCCATCTGGTGGAGCAGGGCGATTACCGCTCCAGCGCCGACGAATTGGCCGAACGTGCCGCCTGGGAACAGCATTGGCTGGCCGATGCCGGCGCGTGGCAGGTCGCCGGTGGGCAGGTGCAGGTGCAGATCGACAGCCTGCGTCGCCAAGTAGAAGGGCTGTGGCGCCTGGACCGAGTAATCGCCGCCAACGGCCATCTGGACGCCGAACTGCCGCCGGGGTTGCACGTGACCGGCGCCCGCGTCATGGGCCAAGCGGTCGCCGTCGAGCAGGCCAGCGACCACCTGCGCATCCCCTTGGGTAAGTGTGCGGTGGCAGGGTGCAGCGTGACGTTGCACTGGACCCTCAGCGCCAGTGGTTGGCCCGCCGACGGTGACGGCCTGTGGCTGACACCCCAGGCCACATGGCTGGAGGCGCGCCGGGTGCTGCCGCGCCTGGGCCTGGACCCGGAGCGCGCCGTACGCGCGCCCTCGCAACGCACGGAAACTAGGTTGCCCGCGCTCACGCCGGCGCTGCCGATGGGCGCGGCCGTGGCGGCGCAAGCCGTGGCCCCAGCCGGGGATTGGCAATGGACGATCAGCCTGGATGGGCAGCCGTTCAGCGGCCACAGCCAGCATCCCCTGGACTTCGCTTACCAACTGACGCCACTGGCCTCGGTCCAACACCTTGACGGTGTGCAGGTGCTGGCCGATGCCAGCCGCCAGCACACCGCCCGCGAAGTGCGCGACGACCTCACGGCGATGACCGCGTGCGTGGCCCGGCGCTTGGGCGCAAGCCCGATCGTCAGCGAATTGAGCCAGTGGCCCAGCGGCATGGGCGCCAGTCGCCTGAGCAACGCGCATCTGCTGTTGGCCCAGGCACCTCACTGGGACGTGGCTGCCAGTGGCGTCGGGCGCTGGGCACGGCGCGCGCAGATCGCCGAACTGTTGGCCCGCCAGCAACTGCTCAGTGCCAGCGACCTGCGCGAACAACCGGGGCATGTGTGGCTCAGTCACGGCGTGGCCGGCGCCGTGGGCTTGCTCTGTGTGGGCGAGGTGGACGGTCCACAGGCCCGCGCCGCCTTGATCACGCTGATGGCTGACGACCTGACCCGCGCCTTGGCCAGCGACGGCGAGCCCGTCGGCACCCTGGCCAGCGCCCGTTCACAGGGCTGGTCGGCGTTCTATGCACCGTTGGCCAGCCTCGACTGGGTCGCCAGTCAAAGCCCCGAACAACTGCTGGCAATGACTGCCGCCGTGCGCACTGGCCAGGGATGGCCCGTTTCGATCCAGGGCCTGCTCGGCGCGCCCTCGGAAGCCGTGGTGACCCAGGCGCGTCAGCGCTGGGGAACACCGCGATGAATGTCCTGAAACCCTTATCCCTGGAGTTTTCCATGCCTGCCCAAGTGACCCTCAAACCCCTGCAACGCCCGCCAGGCTGGCGCGCCAACGTGCTCACCCAAGCCTTGGCCCTGGCCCTGTCCAGCCAGATGTGCAGCGCGTTTGCCGCCGACTACCTGCCGAGCCCCGAGACCCTCGAGCTGGCGCCGCTGACGGTCAGCGCCCGGCTGCATCAGGAGAGCGCGAAGGACATCCCGTTCGGCCTGTCGGTGCTCGACGGCCAGGCCCTGGAGACCCGGCGCCTGCGCACCCTCGAAGACGCGTTGCGCGCCACGCCGGGAGTGGACGTCAATTCGTGGGGCGGCGCCAACGATGCCAACGTGCGCATCCGCGGTGTCGGTTCGCTGAACCAGATGAGCATGGATGACGGCTCGGTGCAGCTGAATGTGGACGGCGTGCCGATGTCGGTGCGCAACGCGGCCATGGCCACCCTGGATGTGCAGCAAGTGGAAGTGCTCAAGGGCCCCCAGGGCACGTTGCTGGGGCGCAACAGCGAAGCCGGCGCGATCAACGTCACCACGCGCAAGCCGACCCGCGATGGGCAAGGCTATGTGCGCGGCGAAGTCGGCCAACAAGGCCAGTTCATGACCGAGGGCGCGGTGGGCGGGCCATTGACCGACACCTTGGCCGGGCGCATCGCCGTGCGCCGCTCAGGCTTTGACAATTGGGTCGATGACCAACAGGACGGCGACCCGTTGACCCGTCCCCGCGACCTGGCCCTGCGCGGCAGCCTGCTGTGGGACAACGACAGCGGCACCACTGGCCTGCTGATGGCCGAGCGTCAACGCGCCGAGCATTACGCCGGGCTGGAAATGCTGCGCCCGTTCGGCAGCCGCCCGAGCCTGGACTACACCCCCGGTGTGTTTGACGGTAACCAGAAGACCAACGAGCGCTACTCCTTTGAACTCAACCACGACCTGGCGCAGGCGCGCCTCACCTCGATCAGCGCTTATACCCGCACCGATTTCAATGCGGTCAAGGGCTACGACCGCAACATCACCCGCGCGCTCTACGGTGCGCCGTTCGAGTACTTGATCGAAGACACGGCCCGCGAGCAGGTGTGGAGCCAGGACCTGCGCCTGGGCTCCTTGCCGGACGCCGAGGTGTTCTGGGTCGGCGGGATGAACCTGGCGCGGTCCGAGCGCAGTTTCGATTCGGACAACTTCACCAACGGCTCCTGGCAACAGCGCGATTTCAGTACCAACAGCTACGCGGTCTATGGCGAGATCACCGTGCCGCTTGCCGAGCGCTGGAAGCTCACCACCGGCCTGCGCCACAGTTGGGACCGCAAGACCTACGGCGCCGACTACGCCAGTGGCGGCGCGGTGACCGGCGACAGCCGCCAGCTGCAGGACAACTACAGCACCGGCCGCGTGGCCTTGGCCTATGCGCTGACCGCGCAGACCAACCTGTATGCCGTGGTGTCGCGCGGCTACAAATCGGCGGGGTTCAACGATTACGCCACCACGGTCAAGGACAGCGAGCCGTACAAAGCAGCGAAGGTGAATGCCGCCGAACTGGGCTTCAAGCATGAAAGTGCCGGTGGTGCGCTGAGCGTGGAAGGCGCGTTGTTTATCACCCGTGTCGCCGATGATCATTTGCTCGGTTACGACTTCACCAGCCTGGCCGTCAGCGCAGTGAACGCTGACACCCGCAGCAAGGGCGCCGAGCTATCCACGACCTGGCATGTGAACGATGAACTGACCCTGGGCAGTGCCCTGAGCTACACCAACGCGGTGGTGACGTCCGATGCGCCGGGCGTGTCCGGCGGCGATGTGGCCGCTGGCAGCCGGGTTCCGGATGTGCCGTTGTGGAGTGGCAATTTCAGTGTGGCGTGGACGCGCGACTTGCCGAACCTGCTGGGCCTGCCCGCGCCACGCCTGAACACCTTGCTCAACTACCGCGTGCAGAAAAACCGCCCGGCCGACGCGCAAAACCACTATGACCTCAAGGGCTACGCCAAGCTGGATTTGCACCTGGGCCTGGAAAGCGGCGGTTCGGAAGTCTACCTGTGGGGCGATAACCTGCTGGATGCGCGTTATGACCTGTACGGCACCTACTCGACCGACGCGGTGCTGACCGGCATGCCGGCACGCGGGCGCTCGGCGGGGGTGGGTTACAGCTACGCGTTTTGAGGCGCGGGGAGTCGGCATGCCGGCTCCCCGGTTTGTTCAGAACTGATAGGTGTAGCCGACGCCCAGGGTGCGGCGGCGCGCGGGGGCGCCATAGGCCACCGGGTCGCTGTAGAAACCGTAGGTGTCGTAGGTCTGGTTCAGCAGGTTGTCGGCGAAGGCATACACCTCGCCGAAGCGGCTTTCGAGGCCGGCGCGCAGGTCGAGTTTCTCGTAGTTGTCCAGGTTGAAATGGTTCTGCGGATCGGCCGCGCGTTCGCCCACCAGGTGGTAGTTGAGGCTGGTGTTCAGCGTGGTGTCGCCCAGGCTGGCGACGCTGCCCAGCGGGTGTTTCCAGCTGGCGTTGAAGTTACCGCTCCAGCGCGGCACGTCCGGGGTGCGGTTGCCGGCGTTGACGTCACCGGCCTGGATGCCCAGCACCGCGCTGGTGATCTTGGCGTCGAGGTAGGTGGCGCTGGCGGCCAGGGTCAGGCCGTGGTCGAAGTGCCAACTGCCTTCCAGTTCGGCACCCCGGGTGCGGGTGTCGGCGTTGAACGCGTTGGTGGCAAAGGTGGCGGCATCGTAGCCGAGCAGGTGGTCGTCGTGGACGCGGGTGAAGAACAGCGCGCCATTGAGGCTGCCACGGCGGTCGGCGGTCTCGCTCTTGAAGCCCAGCTCGGCAGTTTTGCTGACGGCGGCCTTGTACGGTTGGCTGTCACTGACCTGCGAGGCGTAGTCATTGAAACCTCCGGACTTATAGCCCCGCGCCAACTGCACATAGACATTGGTCTGCGGGCTGATGGCGTAGCTCAGGGCTGCACGGCCGGTGCCGTAGTGGTCGGTGAGTTTGCGCGAATCGTTGACCGCATCGCTGCCGGCGAAATACTGCCCGTCGTAGGTCTTGCGGTCCCAGGAATGGCGGTAGCCGGTGGTCAACTTCAGGCGCTCGGTCAGCGGGAAGGTGGCTTCGCCGTAGCCCGCATAGGTGGTCGTGGTGAAATCGCGGAACTTCGCCCCGGAGGTGCCGTAGGTATTGCGCGGCGTGTCGTAGCTGCGCTCGTTGCGTGTGGCGGCGAGACCGGTGACCCAGAACACGTCGGCGTCGGGCAGGGCGCTCAGGTGCACGTCCTGGCTCCAGCTGCGCTCGAAGGATTTATCCACCACCCAGAACTCGCTCGGGGTGCCGTAGAGGGCGCCCATCAGCTTGCTGTCGTAGGCGATCAGGCCTTCGAAGTCGGCGGTGCTGGTGGCGGTGGTGGAGGTCAGGCGACTGTTGGCGAAATCGTGATCGAGCTTGATCGCATAACGCTCGGTGGTCTTGTAGTTGTCATCGAACAGGCCGGGGCTGAGGTCCAGGCTCGGGTCGCTGCCGTAGGGGCGCAGCACCAGGGAGTTGGTGGCGCGTTTGGTCTTTTGCCGCTCGGCGCTGAACAGCACGTGGGTGTCGTCGTTGACGTCCCACAGCAGGCTGCCACGGAAGGCTTCGTTGCGCGGCTTGGTCAGCGGGTGGTTGTTCTGGTCGTTGTCGATCCAGCTGTCGTAGCCCGCACTGCGCACGGCCAGGCGCCCGCTGAGCTGGTCACTGAGCGGGCCACCGATCGCCCCTTCGCTGAGGAACTGGCCTTGCTGGCCGACTTCGCCGCGCACGTAACCTTGCAGTTCGCGGGTCGGCTGGCGGGTGGTGATGTTCACCGCGCCGGCCTGGCCGATCGCCCCGGACAGCGTGCCTTGCGGGCCCTTGAGCACTTCGATGCGCTCCACGTCCAGCGTCTCGAACCCCAGGCTGCGCGACGACACCGGCACGCCATCAATGTTGAACGCGACGGAGCTGTCATCCATCGACATCTGGTACAGCGAGCCCACGCCACGGATCAGCACGTTGAAGTCATTCGGCCCACCGGACGAGTTGACGCTGACCCCGGCGGTGTTGCGCAGGGCGCTTTCCAGGGTGTCCAGGCGTTGCACGCGCAACTGTTCGCCGCTGATCACGCTGAGGCTGATGGGCACGTCCTTGGGGTCTTCCTGTGTCATGCGTGCGGTGACGGTGGAGGCGGGCAGTTGCACCGCTTCGGCGGGCGTGTCGGCGTAGGCGTGATGACAGAGTGTCAAACTGATGGCTATTGTTATAGTGTAACTACTTTGCGCGATTCGGCGAGTCGACATGATGGGGCCTTGGCTGAGGATTTTGGGGAGTCGCGATAACAGCCAAAATGCTAGTGATTATCAATTGCGCGACTCTACCCCGATGTGGTCTGATTCGAGCCGTATCCGGTCAGCAGGGAGATTCAACGATGTCAGCTGTTCAGGCGCCCACGCCGGTCTCGCAGATTATTGCCAACGGCTATCGCGGCGAATTCGGCCCCGGCAATCAGTGCCGGGTCACCCGCGTGACCTTGCACGGCGGGCTGGACATCGTGCGCTGGCAAAGCACGTTTGCGCAGGCGGTGGAGCTGCCGTTGCAGGACGACAGCGAGCGCATCCACTTCAGCTTCACCCACCGCCTCAAGGGCAAGGCCCATTGCAGCTTCCACGACGGCCGCCGGCACACGCGTCATGCGATCAACGAAGGCGCCGGCAGTATCAGTTTCGGTCGCAGCCGCGAGGGCCTGTATCACCAGCAGGGTGAGATCGACAACATCACGGTGATGATCAACCCGCAGTTGCTGGCCCAGTGGGACGTGGAGATTGATCCGACCCTGGGCAGTGCGCTGGCCTGTGAGCATTGCTTCCTCGACGGCTACCGCAGCGGCGAAATGAGCGCCACCGCGCACCTGTTGTGCAACGCCATGGACCTGTCCCAGCCGCGCAGCAGCCTGTGGTTGTACGGCCAGAGCGTCACGTTGGTCAGCCTGTTCCTCCAAGCCCGGCGCAACCTCGCCTGCACCTGCCGCCTCAGCCCCCTCGACCGCCAACGCCTGTTGCGCGCCCGCGAGTATTTGCTCGCGGACCTGGGCAAGGCGCCCAGCTTGCCAGCGCTGGCGCGGGAGGCCGGGATGAGCCAGCCGAAATTGACGCGGGGCTTTCGCCAGTTGTTTGCCAACAGCGTGTACGGCGTATTCCAGCAAGCACGCATGGCCCAGGCGCGCAGTCGCCTGATGGAAGGCGAGGCGTCGGTGATGCGGGTGGCATCGGACCTGGGGTACGCGAATGCCAGCCATTTTGCGACGGCGTTTCGCAAGCAGTTCGGGATCAACCCGTCGAGCTTCAAGGCCGGTGCGGGTCACGATTGACCCGTCCGCTGCAAAAAACAGCCACTCACACGAGTGGCTTTTTTTCGCCTGGGATGTGTCCGGGGCAGCGCCTTCAGTCACTTTTGCCGGCAAGGCAGCATTCCAAAAGCGACCCACGACTTTCCTGAGAGCGACCTGTCGGTTTTTTAATGGCTATGGGTAAGCGATTGAATTTAAACGTAAAAATATAATATCAATTGTGTTTTATCTGAATTCTATATGTATACAGAGAAAATACATCCTATTGACCGACCCTTTTGCCCATGCCAGTCTGGCTTCACCCAGCCGCTTTTGCGGTGCCGAATTCACCTGTTGTCCCCTCACACCGACCTCCATCCCTGGAGGTTTGAAACTATAACTACAACGTAGATCGAGGCACGCCATGAAGACATTTTGGAAAACCGTTTGTGCGGTTGCGTTAGTGGGGTTGGTGACGCTTCCGGTGCAGGCCGAAGAAAAAACCATCACCGTCGGCACCATGTCCTGGGAAGACCTGACACCCATTACCGGCATTACCAGGAAGGTCCTGGAAAACGCCGGCTACACCGTCAAGGTGGTCGAGTTCTCCGAGGTCGGTATTGCGTATGCCGCGTTGACCAAGGGCGATGTGCAGGTCCTGGCGTCGCAGACCGACTACGCCACCCAGGATTACTGGAACAAGAACAAGAATCGCCTGGAAAAACTCTCGCCGGTTTCTTACGGCCTGTACCAGGCCATCGCCGTGCCGAAGTACGTCGACATCGATTCGCTGGAACAACTTAACGACAACGCGGACAAGTTCAGCGGCAAGATCATCGGCATCGAGCCGGGTTCGGGCTTGATGAGCGATGCCAACAAAGCGGTGAAGGACTACGGCTTCAAGCTGCAGCTGCTCGAAGGCAGCACCGCCGCGATGACCGCCGCCCTCAAGTCCGCCGTTGACCGTAAAGAGTGGGTCGCCGTGACCATCTGGGAGCCGTCGTGGATGGCGCAGAAGTTCGACCTCAAGTTCCTCAAGGACCCCAAAGGCTCCTTTGCCCCGCCGCAAGCCTACTACTGGATCGGCCACAAAGGTTTCACCGGTGAGTACCCGCACGCCCGTGAAGTGATCGCCAGCGTCTACGTGCCCCTGGCCGATATCACCGCCATCAACGGCGCCGTCAAGGATGGCCAGACCATGGACCAGGCCGTCTCCAGCTGGGCCGACAACCACGCCGACCTGATGAAGCGCTGGGCCAATATCAAACAATAACCTTCGCTGCATTTTTGCCACTGCCAGGTACGGACAACGCGTTCTGATCCATTAGAAAAACCAGCCCGACTGGTTCAATAGGCTTAGCAATGACAACGGTCAAAATAGACACCAACGAAGTGCTTGTGGATTGCCAGTCGGTCTGGAAAATCTTTGGTCAGAACGCCAAGGCGGCGATGGACGCAGTCGTCCACAAGGGCCTTGGCAAAACCCAGGTCTTGCAGGATTTCAGCTGCGTGGTCGGGGTGTCGGATGTGAGCCTGCAGGTTCGCCGCGGTGAGATCTTTTGCATCATGGGGTTGTCCGGCAGTGGCAAATCGACCCTGATCCGCTTGCTCAACAAATTGATCACCCCCAGCGCCGGCAAGGTGCTGGTCAAGGGCCAGGACTTGTCCGCGTTGTCGCCCGCGCAACTGCGCGACGTGCGCGCCAAAAACATCGGCATGGTGTTCCAGAGCGTGGCGCTGCTGCCCAATCGCACCGTGCTGGAAAACACCGCGTTCGGCCTGGAAGTGCAGGGCGTCGGCAAGGCCGAGCGTTACAAGGTGGCGGAACGTGCGCTGGCCAAGGTCGGGCTGACCGACTGGGCCGCGCGCTACCCCAGCGAGCTCTCGGGCGGCATGCAACAGCGTGTCGGCCTGGCGCGGGCGTTGACCGCCGACCCGGAGATTATCCTGATGGACGAGCCGTTCAGCGCGCTCGACCCGTTGATCCGTCGCCAGTTGCAAGACGAATTCCGCCAGCTCACCAAAGAGCTGGGCAAGTCCGCCGTGTTTATCACCCACGACCTGGAAGAGGCGATCCGCATCGGTGATCGCATCGCCATCATGAAGGATGGGGTGATTATCCAGGTCGGCACCGCCGAAGAGATCGTGCTGAACCCGGCCGACGACTATGTCGCCGAATTCGTCGCGGGCATCTCGCGCTTGCATCTGGTCAAGGCCCATTCGGTGATGACGCCCATCGCGGCGTATCGCCAGGCCTTCCCGCTGTGTGATTTTTCGCGGTTGCCGCAGACCTCGCCCGACACCGATATCGACGCCTTGATCGGCCTGACCATCGGCGCCGACCTGGAACCGCTGGCGGTGGTCGAGCACGGCGTAGTGGTCGGCATTATCACGCCCAAGGATCTACTGCGTGGCGTGCAAGGCATCCCCAACGACGCCCACGCCGTGGCGCCGGTGCTGGAGACCACGCTATGACGACCCCGGATTTTTCCGCCCAGTTCGACGCTGCCGTGGATGCGGGCCTGATGTGGTTGCAGGACAACGGCGAATTCTTCTTCGAAACCGTCAACAGCGCGTTGAACGGCGTGTTCAAGGGCGTGCTGTGGTGCATCGCCGCGCCGCCGTTCTATGTGATCGCCCTGGTGATCGGCCTGTTGGGCTGGCGCATGGTGGGGCTGCGGTTTGCCGTGTTGTCGGCGCTGGCCTTGTTGTTGTGCAGCTTTATCGGCCTGTGGCCCGAGACCGTCAGCACCCTCGCGCTGGTGCTCACGGCGACATTGTTGGCCCTGCTGGTGGCGGTGCCGTTGGGTGTGTTGGCCGGGCTGGCGCCGGCGTTCGACCGCGTGGTCGACCCGTGCCTGGACCTGGTGCAGACCCTGCCGCCGTACATCTACCTGTTGCCGGCGATTGCCTTGCTCGGGTACGGCCCGGCGACGGCGTTGTTGGCGACCTTTATTGTCGCGGTGCCACCGGCCTTGCGCCTGACCTCGCTGGGCATCCGCATGACGCCCAAGGAGTTCGTCGAACTGGGCGATGCCAGCGGCGTCACCGGCCTGCAGATGTTCTTCAAGATCCGCTTGCCGTTCGCCATGCCGAGCATCATGGCGGGGGTGAACCAAAGCTTGATGATGGCGTTCGGCATGGTGGTGATCGCCGGGATCGTCGGTTCCGGCGGGCTGGGTGAAGCCATCTACGGCGCGGTGCGCACCCTGGATATCGCCAAGTCGATCAATGCCGCGCTGGCCATCGTCATCCTCACGATGATCCTCGACCGCCTCGCCCAAAGCGCCGCTGAATCGCGCACCGGAGCCAGCCAATGAACCTGACGGACTTTCGCTTCTCCCCCGGTGCCTTCCTGGCGCCGGCCATTGATTGGCTGAATGCCAACCTGCACGGTTTATTCGTGCTGATCAGCAAGATCATCGAAGCCACCCTCGGCGCCATCGAGACCGCGCTGCTCGCGCCCCACGCTTATGTGTTGATTGCCATCGTGGTGCTGCTGGCGTGGGTGCTGGCCAACTGGCGCGTGGCCGTGTTCGCCGGCCTGATGTTGGCGTTCTGTTTGTTTGCCGGGCTGTGGGTGGCGTCGATGCAGACCATCGCGCTGGTCTCGGTGGCGGTGCTGATTTCGGTCAGCGTGGCGTTCCCGCTGGGCATCCTGGCGGCGCGGGTCAAGCGCGTGGATGCGGCGTTGCTGCCGATCCTCAACATTATGCAAACCGTGCCGCCGTGGGTGTACTTGATCCCTGCAGTGATGCTGTTCAGCCTGGGGCGCGTACCGGCGATTATCGCCACCATCGTCTATGGCATCCCGCCGATGCTGCGCCTGACCACCCTGGCGTTCAAACAATTGCCCAAGGACTTGCTGGAGTTGGGCCAGGCCATGGGCGCTTCACCGCGGCACATCCTGTTCAAGATCGAATTACCCACGGCGGCGCCGACGCTGCTGGTGGGGCTAAACCAATGCATCCTGCTGTCGCTGGCAATGGTGGTGCTGGCCGGCTTGGTCGGCGCGGGCGGCCTGGGCGCCGAAGTGACGCGCGGCCTGACCCGCATGGAAATGGGCCTGGGCCTGCGTGCCGGGCTGGCGATTGTCGCGGTGGCGCTGTTGCTCGATCGCTTGTCACGCGGCGCCTTGCAGCGCCAGGCACGGCGGACGTGAAGTGGTAGCGCGACGCCAATTCAGCGATGTCATGCAGTGCAAGAACCTGCGTTATCTCAACGATCATCAAGGCCAGGAGGTGCGCAAGGCGCGGGCGGGTTTTGTGCTGCTGGAGCATTTTTCGCTGCCGGCCTTTACCCAGGCGCTGGACACGATTGTCACCGCCAACCTGATCCGGCCGGAGTCGTTTGCCACGCAAACCTTTGGCCTGGCGTTTGATGAAGTGGTCAGCGACCTCGGCCTGGTGATCCGGCCCGATGCGCGCCTGAGCCTGGACGCGGTGCTGCAACTCGACGTGCTGGTGATCTGCGGCGGCTACCGCACGCCGCTGCGCTACAACGATGAGCTGAGCCTGTTGCTGGGCGCAGCGGCGGAGCAGGGCGTGGCCTTGGCGGGCATCTGGAACGGCGCCTGGTTTCTCGGCCGGGCCGGGGTGTTGGAGGGCTATCGCTGTGCGATTCATCCCGAGCACCGCCCGGCGTTGGCGGAGATTGCGCGGCTCAGTCATGTCACCAGTGAAGCCTATGTGGTGGACCGCAATCGCCTCACGGCATCGAGTCCGACTGGCGCCTTCTATATGGCGCTGGAGTGGATCCGCAGCCTGCACGGCAAGACCCTCACCGATGGCATCGAGGACATCCTCGCGTTCGAGGCCTCGCGTTTTCGGCGGGCCAAGCCGCTGTTAAGCGTGTCGGTCAGCGGGCCGTTGCGCGAGGTGATCAACCTGATGGACGTGAACCTTGAAGAGCCGCTGCAAATGGAGGACCTGTGCCTGTATGCCGGCCGCTCACGACGGCAGATCGAGCGGCTGTTCAAGGAGCAATTGGGCACCTCGCCGCAGCGCTACTACATGGACCTGCGCATCACCGAGGCGCGGCGCTTGTTGCAGCACACCTCGCTGACCATCGTCGAGGTCTCGGTGGCCTGTGGGTTTGTCTCGCCCAGCCATTTCAGCAAGTGCTACAGCGCCTATTTCGGGCATCGTCCGTCCAAGGAAATTCGCCTGGTCAAATAGCCGTATGGCCCCGCAGGAACAGGGCTTTGCTTGATGTTTATATTGTGTATTTTAATTGTAGACACAAAGTATTTTGTTGTTTTATAGTGCGAATACAGGTAGTAGACCGTGTGCACTTACTACTTAGGAAGGTTTCACCATGGCTACCAAAGAACTCACTACGCCGGCGCCGGTCGAGCCCAGCATTGACCGCAAGGCGGTATTGGGTGAGGCGCTGCGCCGCCGCATCCTCAGCATGGAACTGGCACCGGGTGCCGTAGTGGACGAGTTGGCGCTGTGTGATGAGTTCGGTTTGTCGCGCCCACCGGTGCGTGAGCTGATGCGGCAAATGGCGGCGGAAGGGTACATCGACCTGGAAGCCAACCGTGCCGCGCGGGTCTCGGCGATGAGTTACCAGTCGCTGCGCAGTTTTTTTCTCGCGGCGCCGCTGATTTACATCGCGACGACGCAACTGGCCTGTTCCCACGCAACCCCGGCCGAAGTGGTGGAACTGAAGCGCATCCAGGCGCTGTTCCGCACCGCCATCGAGGAAAAGGATGTTGAGAACCGGGTGTTGTACAACGACGAGTTCCACCTGCAAATCGGCAAGATGGCCCACAACGCCTACCTGATGCCGAGCTTGCAGCGCTTGCTGATCGACCACGCCCGTCTGGGCAAGATCTTCTACCGCCACCCGACCACGGTGGACATGCAGGAAGACCTGGAAGTGGCCGCCCAGCAGCATGACGACATGATCAGCGCAATCGAACACCACGATCCGGTCTTGGCCGGGGAAATCGTGAAGGCCCACCTCGAACTGTCCCGTCGGCGGATGTCCGAGTACGCGGCCCCCGAAGGCCTGGATGTAGCGCTTACGCTTTGACCTTTTGATGCAGGCCGAAGTGACGCGATGCAGACGGGTAGCTGTTAGCTCTAACAACTATAAAAGAACCCAGGTCGCGAATAATGGCACTCATCAGAAACACCCCGGCAGACGATTCAACCTGTGGCTGGTTCCACCTGAGCCCGCCGCGCGTGGCACGCCCGCGTCATAGCGGTATCAGCGCCACGCGCTGGGCCGTGGTCGGCGCGGGGTTCACCGGCCTTGCGGCGGCGCGCCAACTGGCGCTGAACTTCCCGGATGACGAGATCGTATTGATCGAAGCCCAGGAAGTTGGCTACGGCGCTTCCGGGCGCAACGCGGGCTTTGCCATCGACTTGCCCCACGACATCGGCGCCGAAGACTATATCGGCGACATCGCCACCGCCAAGATCAGCATGGAACTCAACCTCGCCGGGCAATCCATGCTGCGCGCACTGGTGGAGCAGCACGGTATCAACTGCCAGTGGCGCGATTGCGGCAAGTACCAGGCCGCCATCGAAGACCGTGGCATTGCCGTGCTGGACGCCTACCGCCGTGGCCTCGACAAGCTCGGCCAGGCCTACCAGGTGATTGACGCCGCTGACTTGCCCAGCCGCATCGGCACCGATTTCTATCGCAAGGCGCTGTTCACCCCGGGCACCGCACTGGTGCAACCGGCGGCGCTGGTCAAAGGCCTGGCGGACACGCTGCCGGCCAACGTCACCCTCTACGAAAACACCCCGATCACCGCCGTCGAGTACGGCGACAAAACCGTGTTGATCCACAAGAACGGCCGCATCATCGCCGACAAACTGGTGCTCACCAACAACGCCTTCGCCATGAGCTTCGGCTTCCTCAAAAGCCGCATGCTGCCGATCTTCACCTACGCCAGCCTGACGCGGCCACTGAGCGAAGACGAGCAGGCGCGCCTGGGCGGCGATCCGTTCTGGGGCGTGATCCCCGCCGACCCGTTCGGCACCACCCTGCGCCGCACCGTCGACAACCGGCTGCTGGTGCGCAACAGCTTCAGCTACAACGCCGACGGGCGCAGCAACCCCAAATACCTGCAACGCTTTGTGAAGCGCCACAAAGAATCCTTCGACCGGCGCTTCCCGCTGCACCGCGACGTCACCTTCGACTACACCTGGGGCGGCTCCCTCAGCCTGTCGCGCAACCACATGGCGCACTTCGGCGAGCTGGCCAAAAACGTCTACGGCGCCCTGTGCTGCAACGGCCTGGGCGTAACCCGCGGCACCGTCACCGGCACCTTGCTGGCCGAGTGGCTGGCGGGCAAAAGCAATCACCTGGTGGACTTCCTGTTGACGTCCCCGGGCCCCAGCAGAAACCCACCGGAGCCGCTGTTATCAGCGGGTGTAAACATGAACTTGTTATGGGGACAAAGCCGCGCCGGCCAGGAAAGCTGATCCGCACTACGTAAGCGCAGTAACACCGAACTTAATCTATTGATTGGACAACAGCAGGCGTTTCAACGACTGCGGTTTCTGATTGAGACGGCTCTCATTCGCCTGGATTTCAAGTGTGCGTTGTACCCCGGCGAATGAACGAAGCGAAGTAGGAGATAATAATGACAAGTCCGAATGCCTCAGTTGAGGATGTACCTCTTAATAACTTTCACCGTGTACTCACGGCCCGTTCGGGCGGGGGTTCATTTGTCGATGGTTATGTTTTAAGCATTATCGGGATCGCCATGTTGCAGATCACCGATGCCTTGCAACTCACCGAGTTCTGGCAGGGTTTGATTGCCGCATCGGCCTTGATTGGCGTGTTCTTTGGCGGTTTTATCGGCGGTTGGTTGACCGATAAGTTGGGGCGCAAGAAAGTTTATTTCATTGGCCCGTCGTTATTTATTGTGTGTTCCCTGGCGCAGTTCTGGGTTGAGTCCGCCTGGGCACTGTTCCTGTTCCGTTTCATTATTGGCCTGGCCGTAGGTATCGAATACCCGGTGGCCACTTCCCTGTTGGTGGAGTTCCTGCCGAAGAAACAACGCGGGCCACGGCTCGCCGCGCTGACCATCCTGTGGTTCGCCGGTGCGGCGTTTGCCTATGTGGTCGGCAACGCCATCATCAACAGCGGCGCCGACGACGCCTGGCGCTACGCGCTGGCCAGTGCGGCGGTGATCGGCCTGGTGCTGTTTGGGCTGCGCCTGGGCACCCCGGAATCGGCGCGCTGGCTGCTCAGCAAAGGCCGCAACGCCGAGGCCGAGCAGGTGATCAAGCGTGTCTACGGCGCGCACTATTCGCTGCGCGACCTGCCGGAGCAGCCGGACGAACGCAAGATGACCTTCCGCGACCTGCTGCGCTCGGGCTACGGCCAGCGCCTGTTCTTTGTCTCGGTGTTCTGGTCGTGCTCGATCATCCCGGTGTTCGCCGTCTACGCCTTCGCGCCCAAAGTCTTGCAAGCCCTCAACCTCAAAGGCGAGTGGGCCTCCTACGGCTCGATGTTCATCACCTTGTTGTTTGTGGTCGGCTGCGTCCTCGCCACCCGACTGATCAACACCATCGGCCGGCGCAGCATGCTGATCCACAGCTTCCTCTGGTCGGGCCTGGCGCTGTTGCTGCTGGCGGCGTTCTCCAATAGCCATGAACTGCTGGTGTTGTGCCTGTTCGGTGCCTACGCCGTGTTCATCGGCGGCGCCCAGGTGCTGCAACTGGTGTACCCGAATGAACTATTCCCCACCGAAATCCGCGCCTTCGCCGTCGGCATCGGCACCTCGTTGTCGCGGATCGGCGCCGCCGTGGGCACGTACCTGGTGCCGCTGTCGCTGACCTCCATCGGCATCGGCAACACCATGTACGTCGCCGCCGGCGTGACCTTTATCGGCCTGGCCGCCGCCTGGGCCATGGCCCCGGAAACACGCTCGTTGAACTTGCGGGACGCAGCGGCCTTGAGCAGCTGAGCGCAACACACAGCCCTTTCACTGTTGGAGAAACACCCATGAAATTTGAAGGCATCTACACCCCGGCAATCACCCCATTGACCGCCACCGGCCAGATCGACAACGCAGCCTTCGCTGACGTGCTCGAATACCTGATCGAGTCCAAAGTGCACGGCATCATCATCGGCGGCTCCACCGGCGAGTACTACGCCCACACCGCCCAGGAACGCATTGACCTGGCGGCCCACGCCAAGGAAGTCATCGGCAACCGTGTCGCGCTGATCGTCGGCACCGGCGCCATCCGCACCGAAGATTCGGTGGAATACGCCAAGGCTGCCCGCGCCATCAAGGCCGACGCGATCCTCGTCGGTTCGCCGCCGTACGCGCTGCCCACCGAACAGGAAAACGCCATCCACGCCCTGGCCGTGGACCAGGCCGCCGGCCTGCCGATCATGCTCTACAACTACCCGGGCCGCATGAGCGTGAGCATGGGCGACGAGTACTTCAAGGCCGTCAGCGCCTCGAAAAACGTCGTGGCGATCAAGGAAAGCTCGGGCGACATGGCTCAAGTCCACCGCCTGGCCACCCAATACCCGCACATCGCGCTGTCCTGCGGCTGGGATGACCAGGCCCTGGAATTCTTCGCCTGGGGTGCACGCAGCTGGGTGTGTGCCGGTTCCAACTTCGTGCCGCGCGAGCACATCGCCCTGTACGAAGCCTGCGTGGTCGAAAAAGACTTCGACAAAGGCCGCAAGATCATGAGCGCCTTCATGCCGCTGATGGACTTCCTCGAAGGCGGTAAATTCGTCCAGGCGATCAAGGCCGGTTGCGCCTTCAACGGCCTGCGCACCGGCAGCGTGCGTGCGCCGCTGCAACCGCTGTTCGAAGACGAAAAGCAGGCACTGGAAACCGTCATCACCAACCTCAAGCGCGACGTCGCGCGCATCAATGGAGGTGCATGATGACCCACCTGCTCAGCGCCGCGGAATACGCGGCCATCGCCCAGGACATCCAGTTCCCCACCACGTCCTTTATCAACGGTGCGCCCTACACCTCGGTGTCGGGCAACACCTTCACCACCACCAACCCAGCCACCGGTGACGTGCTGGCTGAAATCACCGCGTGCAACAGCACCGACGTGGACGTCGCCGTGGCCTCGGCCAAGCGGGCCTTCGACGACGGCCGCTGGCACAAGCTCAGCCCCGGCACCCGCAAGAAAGTCCTGCTGCGTTTTGCCGACCTGCTGGAGCAGCACTCCCACGAACTGTCCGTGCTCGAAAGCCTGGACAGCGGCAAGCCGGTGCGCGAGTGCCAACTGACCGACGTGCCGGAAACCATCCACATGATCCGCTGGCACGCCGAGCTGATCGACAAGATCTACGACAACACCGCGCCGGTGGGCCACGACGCCCTGACCCTGGTGGTGCGCGAAGCCATCGGCGTGGTCGGCCTGGTGCTGCCGTGGAACTTCCCGCTGCTGATGCTGGCCTGGAAAATCGCGCCGTCCCTGGCTGCCGGTTGCTCGATCATCGTCAAGCCAGCCAAGGAAACTACCTTGACCGCCTTGCGCGTGGCCGAGCTGGCGTCCCAGGCGGGCGTGCCGGACGGCGTGTTCAACGTGGTCTCCGGTGGCGGTCGCGAAGTCGGCGAGCCGTTGGGCCGGCACATGGACGTGACCATGGTCAGCTTCACCGGCTCCACCGACACCGGCCGCCTGTTCCTGCACTACGCGGCCGAGTCCAACCTCAAGCGCATCGTGCTGGAACTGGGCGGCAAGAACCCGGCTGTGGTGATGAACGATGTCGCCGACCTGGACCTGGTGGCGGGGCATATCGTCAACGGCTCGTTCTGGAACATGGGCGAGAACTGCTCGGCCTCGTCGCGGCTGATCGTCCACGCCGACGTCAAGGATGAGCTGCTCAAGCGCATCGGCGTGCAGTTGCAGGCCTGGAAGATGGGCAGCCCGCTGGACCCGGACAACCGCCTGGGCTCGATGGTCAGCCAGGCGCACTTCGACAAAGTCAGCTCGTACCTGGTACAGGCCGGCCACGAAAACCTGCGCGTGGTCTTCGGTGGCAAGACCGAAGACGGTATCTACGTGCAGCCCACCGTGGTCGATGGCGTAGGCGCCGATAGCCTGCTGTTCAAGGAGGAGATCTTCGGCCCGGTACTGACCGTGACCACGTTCACCACCCTGGACGAAGCCATCGCCCTGGCCAACGACACCATCTACGGCCTGGCCGCGTCGGTGTACACCGACAACCTGCGCCATGCGATCAAGCTGTCCCGCGAGATCCGCGCCGGTATCGTCACCGTCAACTGCTTCGGCGAGGGCGATGCTTCGACCCCGTTCGGCGGCTACAAGCAGTCCGGCTTCGGCGGGCGTGACAAGTCGATCTGGGCCCACGACCAGTACACCGAAATCAAGACCATTTGGATCGACACGTCCGAAGGCTAAAAAAACCAGGCGCCTCCCTACAAAGCTCCACGCAAGCGGCGATTGAGGCGCCTCCCTTTCCACCGGGTCAACAATAAGAAGTCCACGGCCCAGCTCGTTTTCGCGAAGCTCTTTTCATGACTGCCTATCGTACTGCCCTTACTTCTGCCCATATCACTGCACTGCTGTTTGGCTTGACCGGTATTTTTGGCGCACTGATCCATGCCAGCGCCAGTGTGATCACCTTTGGCCGCGCAGCGTTTGCGCTGCTGGCCCTGGCGGTGTTCGCACAGCTGCAAGACCGTGCGTTGCTGCGCGGTCTGAACCTCAGGAAACTCTCGATTTATGCCCTCTCGGGGCTGATGCTCGCCGCGCACTGGGTCACGTTCTTCATCGCCATCAAGGTGGGCGGTGTCGCCGTCGCCACCTTGGGCTTTGCCAGTTTCCCGGCCTTTATCACCTTGCTCGACATGGCGGTCTTCCGCGACCGGCCGCACCTGGCCGAAGCGCTGTTGCTGCTGCTGGTGAGCCTTGGCCTGGTGTTGGTCACGCCGTCGTTCGAACTCGCCAACCAGGGCACCGTCGGCTTGTTGTGGGGCCTGGCCTCGGGGCTGTCGTTTGCCCTGTTGGCCATGACCAACCGCCGCGCTACCGACGGGCGCAATGGCGTGCAAGTGGTGTTCTGGCAGAACGCCACGGTGGCCGTGATCATGGCGCCGTTTGCGGTGTTTGACCTGGTGGATCTCGGTGCCGTTGACTGGAGCAACCTGGCCATCCTCGGCGTGCTGTGCACCGCCGTGTCCCAGGCCCTGTTCGTCAAAAGCCTCAAGGGCCTCAACGCCCGCAGCGCCGGCATGATCATCTCGCTGGAACCGGTGTACGCCATCGCCTGCGCCTGGTGGTTGTTTCACGAAGCGCCTTCGTGGCGGATGCTCGCCGGTGCGGCGCTGATTGTGTTGGCGATTTTGATGTCGGCGCAGGGGGAGGGCAAACGCGTTGCGGTGACCGACTGATGCGCCGGTGGTAGGTGAATAGGTGATCAAAATGTGGGAGCGGGCTTGCTCGCGAATGCGGTCTGTCAGTCACAAATAGGCTGACTGATCCACCGCTTTCGCGAGCAAGCCCGCTCCCACACAAGCCCACTCCCACATTCTTTTGACCGAGTCAGGCCGGAGTCACGCCGCCGCTTGGCGCCCCGGAATCGCCGCAATCAGCTCGCGGGTGTACTCCGTCGCCGGCCGGTTGAAGATGTGCTCCACCGATCCATGCTCGATCACCCGGCCATGACGCAACACCAACACCTGGTGCGCAAAGTTGGCCACCACCGACAGGTCGTGTGACACCAGCACATAGGCAATCCCCATCTCCCGTTGCAGCTCTTCCAGCAGCTCAAGAATGTGCGCCTGCACCGACACATCCAGGGCGCTGACCGGTTCATCCAGCAGCAACAGGTCCGGTTTCAGGGCCAGTGCGCGGGCGATGGCCACCCGTTGGCATTGCCCGCCAGAGAGTTCGCGGGGCAGGCGGTCCAAGTAGCTGACGGGCAGGTGCACGCGGCTGATCAGTTCGCGCGCGGCCTGTTCCAGGGCGGCACCCTTGAGCAACCCGAAGGATTCCAACGGTTCGACGATGCTCTCGAAAATCGTCAGGCGCGGATCCAGGGCGGCGAACGGATTCTGCTGCACCAGTTGGATCCGTTGGCGCAGCGGGCGGAATTCGCGCCAACTGAGGTCAGTGATGTCCTGCTGTTCGAAGTGCACGCGGCCGTGGCTGGGTTTCTCCAGGCCAAGGGCGATGCGCAGTGCGGTGCTCTTGCCCGAGCCGGACTCGCCGACAATCGCCAGGGTCTGCCCGGGGTACACCTCCAGGCTCAGGTCCTCCAGGGCCAGGAAGGTGCTGGCTTCGCCCTTGACCTTGGGCAGCGCGAAGGTCTTGCCGACGTGGTGCAGGCTGAGGATCGGCGCCTGCGTCGGGTCCAGATTCAGCAACGGTTCGCGGCGCCTGGCGAACGCCGGCGCGGCGGCGATCAGGGCGCGGGTGTAGTCGTGTTGCGGCGCGTCGAGGATCTGCCGCGGCGGGCCCTGTTCCACCAGCTCACCTTGCTGCATCACCAGGATGCGGTCGGCGCGGTCGGTGGCCACGCCGAGGTCGTGGGTGATGATCAGCAGCGAAATCCCGCGCTCACTGACCAGGCGTTGCAGGTGGTCGAGGATCTTGCGCTGCACGGTCACGTCGAGGGCGCTGGTTGGCTCGTCGGCGATGATCAGGCGCGGGTTGCCGGCCAGGGCAATGGCGATCAGCACCCGCTGGCGCATACCACCGGAGAGTTCATGGGGGTACTGGCGGGCGCGCAGTACGGGCTTGTCGATGCCCACCTGTTGCAGCAGCTCGACAATGTCGGCATCCACGCCGGGATAGCGTTTGCCGTGCGCCAGGATCAACGCTTCAGCGATCTGCTGGCCCACGCGCAAGGTCGGGTTGAGGCTGACCATTGGGTCCTGCGGTACCAGCCCGACGGTGCGGCCGCGCACGCCGCGCTTCTGGCGTTCGCTGGCGTGGGTCAGGTCGTTGCCCGCGATCCACAGTTCGCCGCCGCTGATCTGCGCGTTGTCCGGCAGCAAGCCGAGGATCGCGTTGGCCAGGGTCGATTTGCCCGAGCCGGACTCACCGACAATCGCCACGGTTTCACCCTCGGCAATCGCCAGCGACAGCTGTTTGACGGCGGCGGTGACTTGCCCGCCGGAGCGGTAGCTGACACTGAGTTGGCGCACATCCACTAAAGCGCTCATCGCTGGGTCTCCTCGAAGGTGCGGGCGATATGGTTGAGGCTGAACACCACGGCCACCAGGAACAGGCCGGGCAACAGGGACACCCACGGCGCGGTGATCAGAAAGTGCCGGCCGTTGGCGATCAACGTGCCCCATTCGGCAGCCGGGGGCACCGCGCCGAAACCGAGGAAACTCAGCCCCGCCGTGGCAAGGATCGCGGCGCCGAAATCCAGGGTCGCCAACACAGCCACCGGGCCCCAGGCATTCGGCAGAATATGGCGCAGCAAGGTCCGCCCCCAACTGGCGCCGCCCAGGCGCGCGGCTTCGACGTAGGGCAGGGTCTTGACCCGCAGCACTTCGGCGCGGGTGGTGCGGGCGAACCCCGGAATGATGCCGACGCCCACGGCGATAGCCACCGGTACCGTGCCAAAGCCAATCGCGGTGACAATCGCCAGGGCCAGCAGCACCCCAGGCAGGGCCAGCAGCACATCGACAAAACGCATGATCAGCGAGTCGATCCGCCCGCCGGCAAAGCCCGAGAGGATGCCCAACCCGAGCCCGCCCAACAGCGCAATGCCCACCGCCAGCGACGCCGCCAGCATCGACAGGCGCGCGCCGTAGACGACCCGGGTAAACAGGTCGCGGCCTAGCTCATCGGTGCCGAACCAGTGGGTGAAGTTGGGCGCGCGCAGCTTGTCGGCAGGGGAGGTGGCGTAGGGGTCAAAGCCGGTCAGCAGGTGCGGGAGCACGGCACTGACCAGCGCGAACAGCACCAGCAGCAGCGCCAGGCTGAAACCGGGTTTGCGCAACAACGGCAGCAACACCGCCGTGGCGCGTTGCAGGCGGCTGCGGCGGCGCCACAGCGGTTGGCTGGCCGGCAGGGCTGTGCCGCGCAGGTTCTGCTCAAGGATGGTCATGGTCTAGGACACCTTTGGCGTGTGGGAGATACGCGGGTCGAGCCACGGGTACAGCAGGTCCACCAGCAGGTTGACCAGCACAAACGCCGCCGCCGACACCGCGACGATGGCCAGCACCACCGGGATGTCCTGGCGCAACACCGCTTCCTGAGCCAGGCGGCCGATGCCGGAGCGAGCGAAAATGGTTTCCACCAGCACCGCACCGGACACCGTGTTGCCCACCTGCAAACCGATCAGCGTGAGGATCGGCAACGCCGCGTTCTTGAACCCGTGGCGCGCCTGCACCTGGCCGCGGCTGAGGCCCTTGGCGTAGGCGGTGACGATATACGACTCTTTCCACACACCCTGGAAACTGCGTTGCAGCACCTGGGCGTACACCGCCGCGCTGGGAATCGCCAGGGTCACGGCGGGCAATATCAGGCTTTCAAAGCCCTTGCTGCCGGTGGCCGGAAACCAGCCCAGGCCAAACGCAAACACCTGGATCAACAGTAGGCCCATCCAGAACACCGGCACCGAAAAGCCCAGCGACGGCAGGCGTGTCAGGGCCTTTTTCAACGGTTGCCAGCGGATGTACGCGGTGAGGTAGGCCAGGCCAATGCCGCCGAGCAACGACAGCACGATGGCCAGGCCGGCCAGGGACAGGGTTTGCGGCAGGCGCTCCACCAGCAATTCAGCCACCGGGCGGTTCATCGACAGCGACTGGCCGAAGTCACCGCGCAACGCGCCCCACAGCAGGTCGAAGTACTGCTCGAACACGCCCTTGTCCAAGCCGTAATAAGCCCGTGCCTTGGCCAGGTCTTCCACCGACAGCGCATCGGCCTCCATGCCCGAGGCGCTGAGCATCAGAGACAGGGTGTCGCCCGGCAGCAGATACAGGATGAAGTACGTGATGCTGTAGGCGCCCCACAACACCAGCAGCGCCTGGCCGACCCGGCCGATCAGGTAGCGGCTCATGGCGTGCCGATCTCGATATCACCCAGCAGGGCGAAACCTTCGGCGGTCCAGCGGAAGTTTTTCACCTTGGCCGAGGTCGCGGCCTGCCACACCCGCTCATACACCGGGAACGCCGAGCTTTCATCGATCAGCAGGTCTTGCAGGGCGCCATAGGCCGCCGCGCGTTGTGGGCCCTGGGTGGCGGTGATGCCCGCATCGAACAAACCCTTGGCTTTTTCCAGTGTGGCCGGCTCGTAGGTGTTGGTGGCCACGGTGGAGCTGTTGGCGGTGCGTGGGTCGAGGATGGTTTGCAGGATGATCGGGTCGGCGCGGGTCATATAGTTGATCGTCAGGTCGTAGTTGCCGGCGGAGTTGTTGGCCACCCACTCGGCGCGGGTGACCACGCTGAGTTTCAACTCGATGCCGACCTTGCGCAGTTGGTCCTGGATCAACACGTCGCCGGCGGTTTCGGCCGGGCTGATGTTGTAGCTCAGGCTCAGGCGTTTGCCGTTTTTCTGCCGGTAACCGTCGGCGCCCTTGGCCCAGCCGGCTTGATCCAGCAGCTGTTCGGCGCCCGCCGGGTCATAGCCGAGCTTGGCCGCCTGGCTTTTGGCGAAGGGCGTGGTCACGTCGAAGATGCCTTGCACCACCGGGAACTCGGCGTTGTACACGGTGCTGGCGTAGCTCGTGCGGTCGATGGACTTCTGCACGGCCAGGCGCACTTGCCGGTCGGCGAGGATGCGTTCGCCACGGGTGTTGGGGTACAGGTTCAGCGCCGGGCCTGGCAGCGAGCGGCTCTGGATGGTTGCGCCCTTGGACTGGAACAGCTTCAGGTCCACTTCGGAGAACGGGTTGCGCGGCCACAGGATGTCGGCCTTGCCTTGCAGGAACAGGCCGTTGCGTACGCTTTCTTCGGGGATGTAGGTGACGTCGATTGCGTCCAGATGGGCTTCGCCCTGGTTTTTCATATTGGCCGAGGCCCAGGCGTAGCCTTTGCGTTTGGCCAGGTGCGCGCCGACTTCCGGGGTGTAGCTTTCCAGCACAAACGGCCCGGTGCCGATGATCTTGCCCAGGGAGCGCTCCTTGACGGTCAGCGCATAGGAGGCGGGCGCGAGGATCGCCAGGTTGGTGGTGGAGGTGGCCTGCAAGAACCCCGCGTTGGGCCGCGACAGCACCAGCTTGACGGTGAAGTCATCGACCACTTCGGCGTGGTCGTAACCCGCCAGGTAGGTCGCGCCAAACGTGGCGGGCAGCTCGGTGGCCAGGGCCTTGTCGCTGTCGAACGCGGTCTTCACCGCCTTGGCATCGAAGCGTTCGCCGTTGCTGAAGGTCACGTTGTCGCGCAGGTGAAAGGTGTAGGTCAGCGCGTCGTCACTGACCTCCCAGCTTTTGGCCAGCCACGGGATGATCTTGCCGGTTTCCGGGTCCTGGTCGGTGAGGGACTCGGCGACATTGCGCAGCAGCACCCGATGTTCCAGCCAATAGACCTGGAACGGGTCGACGCTGACCAGAATGGTGTTGTCGCCAAAGAACGCGATGTTCAGGGTTTTGTTGGCCTGGGCCTGCTCACCCGAAGGCGAGCAACCGGCCAGGGCCAGCGCCAGGGCGCACGGGGCCAGCAAGCGGCTCATCAAGTTGGAGGTAGTCAATGGTTAGCCCTCATGTGGCGGTTCGGGTGCATGCACGGTGTGGATCAGAAGTCGTAGGCCAGCTTGGTGTACCAGTAGCCGCCGCCCGGGTAGAACGGCGGGTTGCCGTAGGCCGCCAGGCCCAGGTTGCTGTACACCGCGTGCTTGTCGGGGCGTACGTCGAAGATGTTGGTACCGCCGATGCTCACGGTGAGGTGGTCGACGAAGGTGTAGCTGACGTCGAGGTCGGTGATCCATTTGGCGCCGAAGCTGCGGTCGCCGCTGGGGTTGACCGCGAGGGTCTTGACCGCGCCGTAGCGCGCGGTTTGCAGGTTCACCGCGAGGTCGTCGATCTTCCAGTTGGCGCCGAGGATCCATTTGGTCTTGGGCGAGGCGTCGGTGAGGTCGCCGGCACGGTCGCGGCCCACCAGGGTCACGCCGGTGTTGGCCAGTGCGGCCGGGGTGTCACGGCTGTCCTGGATGGTGGTCTTGTTCCAGTTGAAGCCCAGGCTCCAGCGCACTTCGCCGAATGCATCCAGCGGCGTGGTGTGGTCGGCGACCACGTCCAGGCCCTTGGTGCGGGTGTCGAAGGCGTTGGTGTAGTAGTTGACCCAGGTACCGGACGGCACGCCTTGGGCGGTGAGGATCGCGTTGATCGCGCCGTTGCCTCGGTCGTAGATATTGCTGGTGAGGGCGATGCGGTCGTCGATGTCGATCAGGTAGGCGTCGGCGGTGATGCTGGTGCGCGGCGCCGGTTGCCAGGTCAGGCCGAGGCCGAGGTTGCGTGATTTTTCCGGCTTGAGGTCATCGCCGCCAAGGGCCTTGGCCAGGTTGCTGCCCGACGGCGTCAGGCGAGTCACGGCGGGCACCACGTTGCCGTCGGCATCCAGGGCCACGCGGTTGTCGGCGACGGTGTAGCCGATCTGCGTGAGGGACGGCGCGCGGAACCCGGTGCCGACGGTGCCGCGCACGGCCACGCTGTCGGTCAGTTCATAGCGTGAGTTGACCTTGAGACCGAAGGTGTTGCCCGAGTCATCGTCGTAATGTTCGACGCGACCGGCCACGTCCAGGAACCATTTATCGGTCAGGTCAAAACCCAGGTCCAGGTAGCCGGCGACGTTGTTGCGGATCAGGCTGACTTCATCTTCCGGGCGGATCGTCACCGCCGCCTGCGCGCCCGAGGCGGCGGGGTAGGTGCCGGTGATATAGGCCTCGCGGTCACCGGCGAAGGTGCTGAAATGCTCCCAGCGATGTTCCAGGCCAGCCGACACCTGCACCGGCGAGGTCAGGTTGAACAGGCTGTCGTAGCGGCGGGTGAAGTCGAGGTTGTTCACCCACTGTTCAAAGCGAAAGGTCGCCAGGTTGTCGAACTTGGTCGGCGACGCGGTGCCCAGGGACGGGTTGATATTCAGGTCGCTGGAGTGGTGCACATTGTTGCGCCCGTAGGTGGTGCTCAGGTCCCAGTTCCACTCGGCCACTTCACCCTTGCCGCCAAACAGCAACTGGTAGTCGCGGTCCTTGATGTTGTTCAGCGGGAAGTAACCGTCGGGGAACACCTCAGGCACGGCGGCGGTGCCGGTGGGCAGGCGGAAGTAGTTGGCGGCTTCGGCATCGCGTTCGCCGTAGGTGGAGAACGAGTACAGCGTGAGGTTTTCCAGGGGCAGTTCGGCGTTGTAGGCGAGGTTGAAGGCCTTGAGGTCGGGGTCGCCGTTCTTGATCGCTACGCGGTCCCAGGCGGCTTCCTTGGCCGGGTCGTTGAACGCCTTGACGCTGCTGTCGGCCTTGTCGTTCCACGACGCATTGCCGCGTTTTCGCGCGTCGGCAGAGAGGTGGAAAAAGCCGCCCTGGCCCAGCTCGAAACCTTGGTCGCCAGCCACTTTGATCGTCTCGCCCTGGCCGGAAAACAGCTGGCCGTAACTGGTCTCCAGATGGCCGCCGCTCTTGGTGTTCTTCAGGATGATGTTGATCACGCCCGCCACCGCATCCGAGCCGTACTGCGCGGCGGCGCTGTCCTTGAGCACTTCGATATGGTCCACCGCGCTGACCGGGATCAGGTCGATGTCCACCGCATTCGCGCCGCTGTTGTCGATGGAGCCGCGCTGACCGGTGGCGCCGTTGTGCCGGCGTTTGCCGTTGACCAGCACCAGGGTGTACGCCGGGCCCAGGCTGCGGTTGCTCAAGGGCCGCGTCACCGAGTTGTAGCCGGCGATATTGGTGCCGAAGTTGAATGACGGCAGCAACTTGGCAATCGCCTCGGACAACTCCGCGCGGCCGGTCTTGAGCAACTGGTCGCTGTTGATGACGTCAATCGGCGCCGGGCTGTCGGCCACGGTACGCTCCTGGCCGCGCAGGCCGGTGGAGATCACGGTCACGGTGTCGAGCTTGGCGTCATCGGCAAACGATGGCGCGGCGGCCAATAGCAGGGAGCTGGTCAGCAAGGACAGGTGGAACTTCTTCAGCGGTAGGGCGCAGGCGAGATCGGGCATGTCAGCAATAGTCCATTGATTCTGGTACTGGCCCGTGGCGTGGGTACAGCTTCGAAAGCGAGTTAGGGGAAACGATTAAGGTGGGGTTGAACTGAATTTATTACTATAAAAAACCTGAGTGAAATTCTTTTTTCGAATAAGCTAATTATTAAATATTGTTATTTAGATAATTTATAAAATTATTAATTTTCATGATCGTTCCTGCGCTTGGCGTGGGAACGATCAAATCAAAGTGATGTGTGTTGAGTCGGATACATTTGACGGGTTGCGTCGCGAATGAGATGGATTATCAATTCTGTTTATTTCGGCATTTGTATCGCATAAACTCCGCCCCGCTGGCGTCAGGCCACCTTTCGCCGGCAGCAAAAACAATAACTATCTGGCGTAGGGGTGCAGGGCGTGAGTGTCAAAAAAACTACAATCGCGATGGCCGTAGGGTCCATGGCGTGCCTGGCGCACGGGGCCTGGGCGGCAGAGAGCAACAGCCTGGAAATCGCGCCGATCACGGTCAGCGGCGAAAAAATCAACCGCACCCTGGAGCAAACCCAGTCCAGCGTGGTGGTGGTGACCGAACAACAACTGCGCGACAAGGCCGACCACAGCCTGGTCGATGTGTTCGCCCGTACGCCCGGCGTGTACAGCCAGGCCGGCAATGAAAACTGGGGGATTCGCGGCGTACCGGTGTCCGGTTTCGACGACCAGGGCCCGGCGACCCTCAATGGCGCGGTGTCGGTGTATGTCGACGGCGCCGTCCAGCCCAACCGTACCCTCACGCTGACGCCAACCGGCTTGTGGGATGTGGAGCAGGTCGAAGTGTTCCTCGGCCCGCAGTCCACCACCCAGGGCCGCAACTCCCTGGCCGGCGCCGTGGTGATCCAGACCCGCAACCCGACGTTCCAGCCGACGTTCTCGGCGCAAACCAACGTCGGCAACTACGGTGAAAAAGGCGCGGCCGTGGCCGGTGGCGGGTCCATCGTCGATGACAAGATCGCCGGGCGTATCGCCCTGGATTATCAGGACGGCGACGGCTACATCGACAACATCGCCCTGGGCAAAGACGCCAACCCCCATCGCACCAGCAACGCGCGCGGCAAATTGCTCATCGTGCCCACCGACGACCTCGATGTGCTGCTGACTTACGCCCACAACGAGCACCGCCAGGGCGACAACTCGGTGATGCGCACCAAGGACAAGGTGCGTTACTACAAGATTTCGTCCGACACCCAGGCTTACGACAACCTGATTCAGGACACCGTCAGCGCCAAGCTCGACTACCGCCTCGACGACCACTGGTCGCTGACCAGCCTCACCGCCAATACCGCCTCCGACTACAACAACCGCCTGGACTTCGACCAGAACGCCGTCGACAACGAAGTGATCCGCCGTCGCCAGGATGGCAACCTGTTCAGCCAGGAACTGCGCCTCAACTACAGCTCGGACACGGTGAAGAGTTTTGTCGGCGCCTACTACGGCCACAACACCAACAACTTCCACGACCAGCTGTTGTTCGATGGCGACTTGGCAGCCACGGTCAAAGGCGCCACCACCATTGAAAACAAGGCGTTGTTTGGCGAAGTCGACTGGACCTTCGCCCCGCGCTGGACCCTGATTACCGGCCTGCGCTACGACCGCGAAAGCAACGACACGAACATCAAGCAGGACGACCTGTCCGACGCGGGCAAGGTCAACAAATCCTTCGCGGCCTTGCTGCCCAAACTGGGCATCAACTATGAACTCGCCGCCGGCCAGTACCTTGGCTTCATGGTGCAGAAGGGCTATCGCGGCGGCGGCGTCAACGTGCGTTCCGGCAGTGGCCACGAGGCCTACGACCCGGAATACACCACCAACTACGAGCTGTCGTATCGCGGTTCATTCTTCGACGACACGTTGCGCACTCGCGCCAACCTCTACTACACCGACTGGAAAGACCAGCAGGTCAGCGTGCGCCAGGCCAACACCAATATCATCAACGTGTACAACGCCGGTCGCAGCGACATCAAGGGCCTGGAAGTATTCGTCGAGAAAGACCTCAGCGAACAGCTGACCCTGACCCTCGGCGGCGCGATCACCGACAGCCAGTACAAGGACTTCGTCACCGACCGTGGCCAGGACCGCAGCGGCGAAGCCTTCCTGTATGCGCCGAAGTACAAGGCGTCGGTGGGGGCCCTGTACCGCGTCAACGAGCGCCTGACGCTGAACACCGACGTCACGTACCAGAGCAGTGCGCCGTCGGCGTATGAGTTCAACGCGGCCGGCAAGGTCACGGGCGAGCGGCGCAGCGACAACTACGTGCTGGCCAACTTCAGCGGTGAGTACAAGGTCACCCAAAACGTGGCGGTGTCGGGTTTTGTGAAAAATGCCTTCGACAAGCAATACGTCACCAACAACCGCGACGACGAAATCATCGACGCCGGCGCGCCGCGTACCTTTGGTATGGCGGTGCGGTACGACATGTAAGCCGAACAGAAGGATTGTGTCGGGGCGGGCTTTTTGTGGGAGCGGGC
>NZ_QAJM01000048.1 GCF_003852405.1 Pseudomonas sp. KBW05 | reverse complement strand
TTGTTTTGGGCGGTCGAAAAGCAAAATAAGCACCGACAAATTTGCACAGTTATTTCTGAACCAGACCACTAGAATAGGCACCTAACCTTTTTAGAGTCCGAGCCCTACTTATGCCCGATCCGGTTGATACCCCCGAGGTATCGGATTTACCACTGGACGACCTGGTGGCATGCCATGAGTGCGACCTGCTGATGCGCAAACCAGCGCTCGCCCTCGGCGAAAAAGCCCAATGCCCACGTTGCGGTTACGAGCTGTACGCTCACCGCCACAATGTCGTTGAGCGCAGCCTCGCCTTGGTTATCGCTGCGTTGCTGCTGTATATCCCCGCGAACTTTTTGCCCATCATGCAGCTCAATCTACTTGGGCAGTCCTCGGAGGACACTGTGTGGAGTGGCGTCGTCGCCCTGTTCAATACGGGTATGCAAGGCGTTGCGGTGGTGGTGTTCCTGTGCAGCATGGGCATTCCCCTGCTCAAGCTGCTCTGCCAATTGGCGGTCCTGCTCAGCATTCGCTGGAACATCGGTCGCAGCTACGGGCTGCTGCTCTACCGTATCTACCACCACATGAAAGACTGGGGCATGTTGGAGGTCTACCTGATGGGCGTCCTGGTGGCGATCGTAAAACTCGCCGACATGGCCTCCATCACCATCGGTCTGGGCCTGGTCTGTTTTGTCAGCCTATTAATGGTTCAGGTCCTGCTTGAGGTGGTGATGTCGCCGCACCAGATCTGGCAAGCACTGTCAGGAGAGGATGAACATGCGGGCGATTGATGCAGGTATTCTGATTTGTACCGAATGCCATGAGTTGAACAAGCAAGAGCCGGATACCGACGAGCAAACCTGCACCCGTTGCGGCGCGCTGGTCCATGCCCGACGTCCCAACAGTCTCACACGGACCTGGGCATTGCTGATCACGGCGGCCATTCTTTATATCCCGGCCAACCTTTTGCCCATCATGACGATCAACTCCCTTGGCCAGGGTGCACCCAGCACCATCATGGCTGGGGTAATTGAATTGGTGCAGCACGGCATGTTCCCCATCGCCGCCGTGGTGTTTATCGCCAGTATTCTGGTGCCAACTTTCAAGCTTGTTGGCATTGGTCTGCTACTGTTCTCCGTGCAGCGCCATCAGCCGTTGTCCGCACAACAGCGTATCGTCATGTACCGCTTTATCGAATTCATTGGCCGCTGGTCCATGTTGGATATTTTCGTGATCGCCATCCTGGTGGCGGTTGTAAACTTCGGGCGACTTGCCAGTGTCGAGGCCAATCTCGGCGCTGCCGCGTTCGCCAGTGTGGTGATCTTGACGATGCTTGCCGCAGTAACTTTTGATCCCCGACTGATTTGGGATAACACGGAGTCGGACGACGACCATGAGTGATTTGCCAAAAGCTAAAACCCGCCCGGCCTCTAACTGGTCGGCCATCTGGGTGTTACCCCTGATTGCCCTGATCATCGGCGGCTGGCTGGGATGGCGCGCCTATACCCAGCAGGGCATCGATATCCAAGTGCGCTTCGAAAGCGGCGAAGGTATCCAGGTCAACAAAACCGAAGTGGTCTACAAAGGCATGACGGTGGGCAAGGTCAAGGCCTTGGCCCTGGACGACGAGGGCAGTAATCGCGGGGTGATCGCCACCATCGAGATGAACAAGGACGTCGACCAGTACCTCAAGACCAACACGCGCTTCTGGCTGGTCAAGCCCAGCGTCAGCCTGGCCGGGATCACCGGCCTGGAAACCCTGGTCTCGGGTAACTACATCGCCGCCAGCCCCGGTGATGGCGAACCCACGCGCAAGTTCAAGGCGCTCTCCGAAGAGCCGCCCTTGTCCGACGCCAAGCCCGGCCTGCACCTGACCGTCAAGGCTGACCGCCTCGGTTCGCTCAACCGTGGCAGCCCGGTGTTCTACAAGCAGATCCAGGTCGGCCAGGTCAAAAGCTACCTGCTCTCCGAAGACCAGAGTACCGTTGAGATCAAGGTCTACATCGAGCCGACCTACGCCAACCTGGTGCGCAAACACACCCGTTTCTGGAACGCCAGCGGCATCAGCATCGACGCCAACCTCTCCGGCGTGAAGGTGCGCAGCGAATCCCTCTCCAGCATTGTCGCCGGCGGCATCGCCTTCGCCACCCCAGAGAACCGCAAAGACAGCCCGCCGACGGACCCAAGCCTGCCCTTCCGCCTGTACGAAGATTTCGACGCGGCCGCAGCCGGCATCAAGGTCAAGGTCAAGCTCACCGACTTCGAAGGCCTACAGGCTGGCCGAACGCCGGTGATGTACAAAGGCATCCAGGTCGGCAGCCTGAAAACCCTGAAGATCGACCCCTCCCTGTCCAGCGCCAACGCCGAGCTGACCCTCGACCCGCTGGCCGAAGACTACTTGGTGCAGGACACCCAGTTCTGGGTGGTCAAACCATCGATCTCCCTGGCCGGTATCACCGGGCTTGAGGCCTTGGTCAAAGGCAACTACATCGCCATCCGTCCCGGCGACAAAGGCAGCGCCCCTCAGCGCGAATTCGTCGCCCGCGCCAAGGCACCGCCGCTGGACCTGCGCTCACCAGGCCTGCACATGGTGTTGTTCACCGACAATCTCGGCTCGCTGGATGTCGGCAGCCCGATTCTCTACAAACAGGTCAAGGTCGGCTCGGTGCAGAGCTACCAGTTCTCGCGCAAGAACAAGCAACTGGTGATCGGCGTCCACATCGAGAAGGAATACGAGAACCTGGTCAACGGCTCCACACGTTTCTGGAATGCCAGCGGCGTCACCCTGACCGGCGGCCTCACTGGCGGCATCCAGGTCAAGAGTGAATCCCTGGCCAGCCTGATGGCCGGCGGTATCGCCTTCGAAACCCCAGAGCCGAACGTGCCTTTGAAGAAACGCATCCCGCGCTTCCGCCTGTTCACCGACCGCGAGGCAGCCAACCAACGCGGCACCTTGGTGACCATCAAGGTCGATCGTGCCGACGGCATGCGCCCGGGTACACCGGTACGCTTCAAAGGCCTGGATGTGGGCAAGATCGAAAGCGTCGATCTCAGCGCCGACATGCAGTCGGTGTTGCTCAGCGCGCGCATCACCCAAGTGGCGGATCGCATCGCCCGCGTGGGAAGCCAGTTCTGGGTGGTCAAGCCTGAGCTGGGCCTGATGAAAACCTCGAACCTGGAAACCCTGGTCACCGGCCAGTACATCGAAGTGCAGCCAGCGGTGAAAAACGCCGGTCCGCAAAAGAGCTTCGTGGCACTGGATGAACCGCCGAAGGCCGTCCATCAGGAGGAAGGCCTGAGCCTCACCCTCAGCGCCGCACGCCGTGGCTCGTTGAAGGAAGGCGTACCCGTGACCTACCGCGAAGTCACCGTGGGCAAAGTCACCGGTTACGAGCTGGGCCAGACCGCTGACCGCGTGCTGATCCACATTCTGATCGAACCTAAATACGCTCCGCTGGTACGCAGCGGCAGCCGCTTCTGGAACACCAGCGGCTTTGGTCTCGACTTCGGCCTGTTCAAAGGGGCGACGGTGCGTACTGAGTCCTTGGAGACGCTGGTCGCGGGTGGCATTGCCTTCGCTACGCCAGATGGCGATCGTATGGGCAATGCCGCACTTGCGAAGCAAACCTTCCCGCTGTTTGACAAGTTTGAGGATGAGTGGCTGACCTGGGCGCCTAAGATTCCGCTCGGCAAGTAGACCGAGGCGCGGCCATCGCGGGCAAGCCCGGCTCCCACATTCGACCGCTTTCCAAAGGATGTACTCGGTCAAATGTGGGAGCGGGCTTGCCCGCGATGAGGCCCGAACAGGCAACAAAAAAGGCCCCTGGATTCACACCCAGGGGCCTTTTTATTTCAGTCCAAAAACTCAGACCTCATCCAACTCCGGCTCATCCGCCTGCACATTCACGGTCGCCTTCACGACATCATGACGACGGATGTACTTCCAATCCGCCTCATCGATATAGATCCCATTCGGCCCGCTGCCACCTTCCAGGTCAATCGCCACCTGGGCGGAAACCTGCGGCTTCACGCTGGCCAGAATCGGCACAAAGCCCAGTTGCAAGCTGGTCTCCAGCAACGCCGCCTGGTTCTTCTCGTCGATGTCCGCTGCCTCATCGAGGTAGTACGGCAAGCGCACACGCCCAGCCTGGTCGCGGTCCATCAAGTGCAGCAACAAGTACATGTTGGTCAGCGCCTTGATGGTCATGGTGGTGCCGTTGGACGCGGCGCCGTCGATGTCGGTGTGAATCACCGGCTGGCCATGCACCTTGGTGATCTCGAACGCCAATTCGAACAAATCCTTGAGGCCCAACTGGTTATGGTTGGCAGCCACCAGGCGGGCCAGGTACTCCTTGGCCTCTTCGTTCTTGTTGTCCTGCTCGGCGCTCTGGCTCAGGTCGAACACCGACAGGGTTTCGCCTTCTTCATATTGACCGGCACTGTGGATGATCTGGTCGATATGCTTGAGGGCTTCCTTGTTCGGCGCCAGCACGATGCGGAAGCTTTGCAGGTTGGAGACCTGGCGCTTGTTGATCTCGCGGTTGAACAGCGCCAGTTGATGCTCAAGGCTGTCGTAGTCGCTGCGGATATTGCGCAAGGTCCGCGCGATATCGGTGACCGCCGCGCGGCGTGCCTTGCCCAGCGTCAGTGCTTCATCGGTACGGTGCGCATACGCGTTGATCAGCAGTTGCAGGCGACGCTCAACGTCATCCTCGCTGTCGAACTTGGCTACGCCCTTGAGGCGAACCTGGGCATACAGCGCCTCGATCTGGCCATCGGCGCGCAGCAAGCCTTGCCAGCTGTCCTGATAGTCATTGAGCAGCGGCAACAGGTTGTCCATGGAATCGTCGACCGGGTCCATGAACGGCGTGCCGAACGGCAAGTCGGCCGGCAGCAACTGACGACGGCGCAACGCGTCATCCAGCGTGCGTTGCTTGGCTTCCATATCGCCGATCTGGCGGCCCACCAGTTGCAGCTTGGCCGACAGCTGCTGGACGCGCTCGGTAAATGCATCGCTGGAACGCTTCAATTCGTCCTGCGCCGCTTCCATCTGCGCGAGGTTTTCCAGCTTCTCGCCTTCTTCGGCGCTCAGTGTTTGCGCCCGGCGGAAATCTTCCAGGGCCTTTTGCGCGTCCAGTACCTGCTGGTACAGCGCTTCGGTCTGGGTCTTGCTCGCCGCACGGTCGGAGGCTACAGCCTGCTGGGTCTTGAGTTGCTTGAGTTCTTTTTCCAGACGCTCTTTCTGGTCGCGCAACGCGGCGCGATCCGCCAGGGCCTGCAACGCCGGCGGTTCGATGTGGGAGATGTCGATGGACAGCCCCGGCACTTCAAAACGCTCGCCCTTGAAGCCATCGAGGATCTGTTCCAGGGATTTGACCCACTGGCCGTCCTCGTCCAGGGTGATGCCATGCTCGCCCAACGGCAGGCTGAACAACGAACTGTTGAACAGGCGCATCAGACGCTCGACATCCTGCTGCGAGAATTCTTCGCGCAGTTTGGCGTAGCTGTTGTTGTCCGCGTGGTCGAGCTGCTGCTTGACCGACTTCAAGCGCTTTTCCAGCTCGCGCAAGCGCTCGTCCAAATCCTCGGCACTGAACTGCCGCGACTGCGCCAAGGCGCCGGCGAGCTCATCGTGAGCATCCTTGGCCGCCAGCAGTTGCTGCTCCAGCACCTTCACGTCATCCACCAGCGCAAAGCGATGCTTGAGCACCGACAGCTCGCCCAGCCAACGCTGGATGCCACTGATTTCCCGCTCCAGGCGCATCAGTTCCTGGGTGCCGCCGCGCTGGTCGTTCTGCAGAGCGTCCTGCTCGTTGCGGTAATGCTCGGCCTGGATGGTCAGTTCTTCCTTGCGCGCACTGGCGTAGTCCGACCAAGTGCCCAGCAACGAATCCAACAGCGGCGACAGGCGATGCAGCTTGCCGCGCAACACGTCGCGCAGGCGCACGCCATTGGCCAGCGCTTCAACCAGCGGGCCGGCGGCGACCAGGGAGTTGTAGTCCTGCTCCATGCGTCGCACGTCGCGGAAGGCTTCTTCGCACGCCGCGATGTAATCCACGCTGCCGGAACGCAGGCTGTGTTCGAAGGCATCGAGGAACAGCTGCTTGAGCTTGGCCGCGGTGATTTCGCGCATGTGCAGCAGGTTGATAAACAGCGCACGGAAGGTTTTCAGGCTCTGCTCGCTGGTAGAGCGCAGCGGGATCAGCGTCAGATCCAGCGGGATCGACGTGTGGCCGCCCACCAGCAAACGGCGTAGTTCATCCGGCTTGAGTTCGTAGGCTTTCAGGCCTTCGCGTTCAAGGTTGGTGAACAGCTCTTTCTGACGCAGGCAGGTGTCGTTCTTCTGGTAGTGCGCCAGGTCCAGCTTGCCGGCATAGGCAAAGAACTGGTGGCCGAAACCACCGCCCGGGCCGCGCCCGACCACGCCGATCACGTGCGGGCCGTGGGGCAGGGACACTTCCACGAGGATGTAGCTGGTGTCGCTGGCAAAGTAGAAGCGTCGGGATTGTTCCAGGGTGTACTTGCCGAAACTCATGTCCGACATGCGCGCCAGGATCGGGAACTGCAAGGCGTTGATCGACGCGGATTTGCCCAGGTTGTTCGCGCCATACACCGACAGCGGTTCTTCCAGCGGGAACAAACCCAGGCTGTAACCTGCGGTATTCAATAGGGCGAAGCGGCGGATGCCGTAGCGTTCCTTACTCATGCGTCGGTCTCCTGTTCTTCGGCAATGGCGCGGGCCAGGGCGTCTTCTTCGCTTTCTTCGGCGAAGTCGCTAAGGTCCAGTGGGTCATCGGTTTTCAGCAGTTTTTCATCGCTGTCTTCATCGATGATCACCGGCGCCGGCAGTGGCAACACGCTGTGCACGCTGGCCGCGAGGTCGCGGTCCTGCTGCACCGACAGGCATACATCAAGGAAGCGATGCATCGGCGGCAGGAAGCGATAGATACCGTTGTCTTCGCTGGCAAAACCCAGTTGGGTCATGCGGCGCATGATTTTTTCTTCGAGTTCTTCCTGGGTCTGCACTTCGGCCTGGATAAACAGGTCGCGGTACTTCTCCAGCAGCGACGGCAACTCGTCGCGGCCGAGGCTGCCACCGTCGAGCACCGCAATCGGGTCGCGGCCTTGATCCGCCAAGTGTTCAACAATGATGAACGTGAACAGCGCCAGGCGCTGCGCGGTCTTGTTCACCTGCGCGGCGGCCACGGCGGTGTCCGGCACGAAGTAGTAGAAACCGCGTGTGTCGCACACCAGTTCAAAGCCCAGGGCCTTGAACAGCGTGCGGTACTGGTCCTGGAAGTTCGACAATTGCGCGTACAGCTCCGGGTCGCGGCGGCTGACGTGGTAACCCTTGAACAGCTCGCGAAAGATCGGCGCCAGCTGGGACAGTTCGGATAGATCAAGATGCATGAGGTGTACTCGCAGATTGCTCGGCCGCATCAGCAGTGGCCGGGAGCAGGGCGAAGGAGCGCAGGCTGACCTGATGCTCGGTGGTGTGGTAGTCGCGGCGTTCCAGGCGTTCGCGTTTGAAGCGTTTTTCGCGGGACAGCCGTGAGAACCAGTACAGCAATTCGTCGGTGGCGCCGTCCGGTTCCTGCTCCAGCAGCCAGGTCATCAGGTCTGGCATCGGCAGCGCGTCTTCGCAGCGTTCGAGCATTTCCTTGACCGTACGCGGTGCGCGCTGGGCTTCGCCTTTGTGGGACTTGTGCGCCTTGGGGAATTTTGCCGGTTTCGGCTCGAAATTCGCCAGGGCATACACATAGGCTTCCACCTGGCTGGCACTGCCGAGGAAGGTGCTTTGCGGACGGGTAAACATCGGCATCGCGGCCTGTGGCACCGCGTCCAGGCCTTTACGGCGGATCGCCGACAGGGCCAGCGCCGCGCCACGGGTCACGGCGTTGTGCCGGCGCGCTTCTTCGCGCAGCGGCAACAGCAGCTCCCGCGCATGGCGCAAGGTCAGCTGGGCGCTGGTCTGCATTTCGAGGATGCGCGCGTGGGTACGCAGTAGCATGTCGTCGTCCACCAGGTGGCCGAGGCGCTGTTGCTCGGTGAGCAGGCGCAGCAGCACGTTTTCCACCTTGCGCACGCCTTGCTCGAAGGCGCCGTCGGCGTTCACCAGCTGGATCATCGGTTCGACGTATTCGTCCCAGGTCGCCAGGACCTCGGCATACCGCTGGCGCAACGGAATCTGCCGGTCGCTGGTCTTGGCGCGGTCGGCCACGGCGGCGAGGGCTTGTTCGTCGTTGGCGAGTTTTTTCAGCACGTCCCGCACGCGCATATCCAGCAAGCGCAGTTGGCGGGCCAGGTCGTGGCCATCACGGATGTCGAAAGCGTCCTGGATATAACCCGCCAGGCGCTCAAGGTGGCGCAGGTAGGCTTCGATTTCCAGGCACAGGCCAAGCCGGTGCTCCTTGCGAAGATAAGCCAGGAAGTCATGGATCTGTGCATTGAGCTCGAAACGGTTCGGGCTCTTGGCGACAGGCACCAGGATGTCCAGGCGAATCCACACGTCCAACAGGCTGGTGATGTCCTGTGGCGTGCTGTCCAGTTGTTGGGCGGCCAGTTGCGCGCGCAGTTCGGCAAGGCTCAGGGTGCCTTGGTCGAAGTGTTCGCACAGTGGCTCAAGTAATGCCCAGTGTTCGGCGAGGGCGCGTAGGACGCGCTTGGGTTCGATCATGGGAATGGCCGGCTGGTTGGCGATGAAAAGTCGCGATTGTACTGCATCAGGCACGGGATTTATCCACAGCCGGTCAGTACGCAGTGGGCGATTGTTGCCGAACAACGGTAGAATCGCCGCTCTTTACTTATCCACAAGTGGCCGAGCTGTGCTTATCGAGTCCCGACGTCGCGCTTACTTGACCGCCATGCAGGTGGTCAACTGGCTGCCCCGCACCGAACTGCCGTTTGCCGCCCCCTCGCGGCCCGAGCTGTTGCAGGCGCTTGAGCCTTATGAGGCGTTCGAGTCGTCGGGCGAGGAAGCGGCCGCGCCGGTGGCCGTGATCAAGCCTGACGCACCTGTACGCCCTGTTGTAGAGCGGGCCAAGGTCGAAGTGCCGCGTCCGGCGTCGGTGACCAAGGCGGCCAAGGTGGTCGAAACCGCTGCCCCGGTGGCCAAGGCGCCGGTGGTACCGCCACCGCGTTTCGCCCTGCAATTGCTGCGGGCCGGGCGCTGCCTGCTGCTGGTGGAGTTGCCCACCGGCGAACGTTTCCAGACCCGCGACCCGGCCTACATGCTGCTCAAGGACATGCTGCGCGCCGCCGGCCTGCCCGACAGCCCGCAGATCGTCGGCGACCCCGTACGCTGGCCGTTGCTGGTGCGCGGCAACATGGACCAGGGCCCGGAAGCCGCGCGGGATTTTGTGCAAGGTTTTGTGTCTGCGCGTTTGGAAGACGAACCCTGCGTGTGCCTGTGGCTGATCGGCCTGCCCGCCGTGCGTTTTGCCGGCGAAGCCAATGCCGAAGCCTGGTATCGCGAGCTGCAGGTCGAAGGCCTGGGCTCGGTATGGGCCCTGCCGGGCCTGGAATTATTAATGGAAGAGCCACAGCGTAAGGCTGATGTCTGGCAAGCCATGCGCCGGCTGATGGCGCGCTGGAAAACAACCGATGAGTGAGGCTTTAACCTTCCGCCCGATGACCGAGGCCGACCTCGACGCCGTGCTGAAAATCGAATACGCGGCGTTCAGCCACCCTTGGACCCGTGGGATTTTTCTCGACGGGCTGGGTAAATACCAGATCTGGTTGATGTTCGAAGGCGAGCAGCAGGTGGGGCATGGTGTGGTGCAGATCATCCTCGATGAGGCGCATTTGCTGAACATCACCGTCAAGCCGGAAAACCAGGGCCGTGGCCTCGGGTTGGCGTTGTTGGAACACCTGATGTCCCGCGCGTATGCGGCCAGTGCGCGGGAATGCTTTTTGGAAGTGCGCGACAGCAATACTGGCGCATTTCGCCTGTATGAGCGCTACGGTTTCAACGAGATTGGCCGTCGCCGTGACTACTACCCCGCCGTGGGTGGCCGTGAAGACGCGGTCGTCATGGCCTGCACCCTGGTCGACTAAACCCATTTTCCCTGTAAACACCGACCCCCGTGGGAGCTGGCTTGCCTGCGATGGCATCGACTCGGTGTGCCGGATGTACCGAGTTGCCTGCATCGCAGGCAAGCCAGCTCCCACAGAGGGCCAGTTTTACCGGGGGGTGGTTGGTGTATCAGCGATTGCCGTCCACGGGCTCGCGCTCCACGCCTTCGGCCTCATCCAGCCGATTTCCCGCGCCAACCTCATCCTCGTCAACAATGCTCAAGTCATAATCCGCCAGGTTGTGCTCATCGTCCTCAACAGGCTCCGGCGGGCGTCGTGATTCAGTCATGGCCTATCCTCATACTGTTGGGCTTACAGTGTGTGGACAGGCACAACGCCCCAAAGATTCAAGCTTATTTGCGCCAGGCGTGACCCGGACCGGCGGTTGTCAGTCACAAAACTGCGCATCATTCCTGAGGCTTTCCCTGATGAACGAACTACAAGACCTGCTTGATAACAACGAACGCTGGGCGGATGCGATCAAACAGGAAGATCCCGAATTCTTCGCCAAGCTGGCCCGCCAGCAAACCCCGGAATACCTGTGGATCGGTTGTTCCGACGCGCGCGTTCCGGCGAACGAGATCGTCGGCATGCTGCCGGGTGACCTGTTTGTCCACCGCAACGTGGCCAACGTGGTGCTGCACACCGACCTGAATTGCCTGTCAGTGATCCAGTACGCGGTGGACGTGCTCAAGGTCAAACACATCCTCGTCACCGGCCACTATGGCTGTGGCGGCGTACGCGCCTCGATGCAGGACCGCCAGTTCGGCCTGATCGACGGCTGGCTGCGTACCATCCGTGACCTCTACTACGAAAACCGTGACGTGCTGGCGCAGTTGCCGACCGAAGAAGAGCGCGTGGACCGTATGTGCGAGTTGAACGTGATTCAACAGGTGGCAAACGTCGGCCACACCAGCATTGTGCAAAACGCCTGGCACCGTGGGCAGAGCCTGTCGATCCATGGCTGCATCTACGGCATCAAGGATGGCCGCTGGAAGAGCTTGAACACCACCATCAGTGGCTTTGAGCAGTTGCCGCCGCAATATCGACTGCGCCCGTTGGGTGAAGCTTAAGGTTTTTTGCGGTCGCGCCATTTGGCCATGAAGGCCTGGCCTTCGGCGTTCAGCGGTTCGTTGCGCCCGGTAATCCAGCCTCGGCAGTTGATTTCATGGCAGGTACAGGCAAATTGCTTGTAAATCACTTCTTCGGTGCTGGCATAGTCAATGGTCAGTTGGGTGCCGGCCGAGATTTCGTGCAGGGTCCAGACCTCCAGGTAATGCAGGTCGAGAAACACATTCGGTTTGCACGAATGCAAGAACAGCCCGGAGAACCAACAGTCGTACAGATGGATACGTGACGACAGTTGCAGGGTGTGCTGACGCCGCTCGCTCAAGGCGTAGCCGGAGATATTGGCGATGCAGACGCGGCTGTCAAAGGCGACCCGCGTTCTGATCGAGGCCCCCGTGCCGGTGCGCACTACTTCGAAGTGTTGTGACGAGGGGTAGCCCTCGCCGAGCTTGGGTTTGAACGGGTAAAGGCCGGCACTCACAGCCGTTTTAGCCTTATCCATGGCCTGAGTCTTCATAACTCTCCTTGGTTTGGCTGCATGGACCTGCGGGTGGTGGCTGACTTCCAGTCTTGCAGCAGATGGGCGCGGCTCAAGACTCACTGAAGTTGGAACCGATTTCTACTGTCAACTCTGACAGTAGAAATCGGTTTTTTTTTGTGCGGACTAAAGCGCTGGAGCGCTGGCGGACGGCGCTGGGGCGGGGATCCTGAGCTGCTTGAGTTGAGCCTTGATCGCCGGCGTGGCGCACAGGGCGTTGGCTTTCTCCGCGGAAAACTCGCGCACCGAGGTGTAGAACAATTCACACGTCTGCTCTTTGCGTGTGACCTGCCAGGTGTTCATGCAGGCTTTGAGCAGCACATTCGGGTCGCTCGCCGGCTTCTGTCCCATCCCGGCCTGCCAGCAGGCGGCGCTCAAATCCTGGCCCATGACCTTCAATCCAACCTCGTCGGCCTTCTGTTCATTGCCGTCATAGGTCGCCGGGTCGGCCGCATACCAGATGTAACTCGGGTGGTTGGCGCCCAGTACTGAAACGCTTTTGTCGGTCACCGGGCTGATTTGCGCCAGGCCCAGTACGCCCACGGTTTGCCCGTATTGCTGTTTCACCCAATTGCGCACTGGCGCGCCGAACGCCACCATCGGCAACGAGCCTTTGGAGTGAAGGCTCAGCTCCGCGACCATGCGCGTCTGGTAGTCGGTGAAGTAGCTGTAGACATTTTGCAGGTCTGCGCCCGCACTGGCCGGCGCAGCGATGGGCGCGATATCGATGATGGTCTGGTAGGCCGGGGTTTCGGTGGCCGGGATGCCGTTGTCGGTGAGCAGCGTGGCCCAGCGGTCGGTGGTTTTCGATTCCAGGTAGTCCTGGGCCTGGGTCAGTGAATAGTCCGGCGGGAAGTGCAGCAGCTCGATGCTCTTGCGGTTTTCCAGGGCCATCCCCAGCGGCAGGAACAAGTACCAGTTGTAGGCCCACTTGCCGTCACTGTTGAGCCGGCTGGCGCCTTGGTAAGCCAGGTCGGCGGTGGCGAGCAAGGCCGTCAGGGGTTGCCCATAACTGTCGGGCACGCCGCTGAAGGTCGCGGCAACCTGGCCGTCGTGGGTCTTCACGCTGACTTTGGCGCGGCTGTAGCCATCCCGTTGCAGGCTCTGGGTCAGATAATGCTCGGCCGTCTGCTCCAGCGACCAGGGCCGAAAGCAGATCACGTTGCAGTTATTGGGGAAGGCGAACAACTGGGTGACACGTTGCGTGCTGCCCAGTGGTACTTCGACGTCAGCCTGCACGACCGCACTGGCCATCAGTGCGGCCAGGGTGAAGGACAACCTGGTCGGTTTATACATAGTTGATTCCTAGTCAGCGAAAACCCACCTCCACACAGTAGCGGCTGACCAGGCATCACGCGTGCGAAATCGCCGGGCGTGTCGCTATTGGATAAGAAAACCTACACCTCGAACTGCAAGGCATTGCTCAGGTCACCCATGGGCTTCTGGCCACGGGCGATCATCGCGTCATCGCGCTGCTTGAGGCCGTCGAGGGTTTCCAGTTGGAACACGCGGGTGATCAAACGCAGGATCGACGCCGTGTCGTACACCGTATGGTCCACCGTGCCCTTGCGTGCAAACGGCGACACCACCAGCGCCGGAATCCGCGTGCCAGGGCCCCAGCGGTCGCCCTTGGGCGGTGCAACGTGGTCCCACCAGCCGCCGTTTTCATCCACGGTGACCACCACCACCATGTTTTTCCACTGCGGGCTTTCTTGCAGCACCTTCAAGGCGCGGGCGATATGGCGGTCACCCGAGGCCACGTCGGCGTAACCGGCGTGCATGTTCAGGTTGCCCTGGGGTTTGTAGAAGGTCACCGCAGGCAACTTGCCGGCCTGGGCATCGGCAAAAAACCTGTTGGTGCTCGACTCATCGCCCAAACCGCCATCACGCAGGCGCTTGTCCCGCTCGGCACGGTTCTCCGGCCCCTGCTTTTTGAAATAGTTGAACGGCTGATGGTGATACTGGAAGTTCGGAATCTTCGGGATACCGCCCGAGTCCTTGAACTGGTCCAGCGTTGCTTGCCAGGCGCCGGCGTACCAGGCCCAGTCCACATTCTTTTTCGACAGTTTGTCGCCGATATGCTCGTGGGTTTGCGGTACCAGCACGTTGGGCAGGTCGGGCTTGGAGTAATCCGGGTTTTCCGGGTCACGGATCCAGGTCGGCCAATAGGGCGGGGCCAGGGTGTTCACGCCGTAACCGTCCGGGGTCAGCGCGCTGGGGCCGAACTGCGGCGCGCCGGTCATGGCGCTGGCCGGGGATTTGTCCAAGGGTTTCAGGCGCGTGTCGGTCGGGTCATCGCTTTGCAGCGTGGCAATCTGCGCCTTGGCCACGGACTGCGTGGCGTTCGGATAAAACGGCGCGGTGGCGCTGATCAGGTACTGGTGGTTGAGGAACGAGCCACCAAAGGCGCCCTGGAAAAAGTTATCGCAGAGCACAAACTCCTTGGCTACATCCCATAGGCGCAGGGAATAACGGCTCTGGGCGTAATAACCCATCACCAGCCCACCGGAATCGCCCCACGCGACAAAGTTATCGTTCTTGCCGCCGTTGATCTGCATCTGGTTCTGGTAGAACACGTGCCACAGGTCGCGGGTGACCAGGCTTAACGGCAAGTCCTCGGCGTTCGGACCCTTGAGGGCGAACGGTGCGTTGGGCAGATTTTGCTGGAATTGCACTTCGCTGGGGTACGTCACCCCGTCCACGCTTTGCGGCCCGACTTGCAACACACCGCCCCAGGCTGGGGGCAGGGTGGTCAGCAGGCTGCCGTCGCGGTCGCGTTGCTGGGCGTCGGCCGCCTTGAGTGCCGACAGCGGTTTCTCCACACCCGGGAAGTCCGCAAACAGGTTGTTGAAGCTGCGATTCTCGGCATAGATCACCACCACGGTCTTCACCTGGTCGTGCAGGGCCTTGTCCAGCTCCAGGGCCGTAAGCGGGCGCGCCACCGGTTTGCTGCCCGGTGCTTCATTGGTATTGCCGCAAGCACTCAAGGTCGCACCGACCCCCAGCACCGCCGCGCCTCCCAGGAAACGCCGGCGACTGCTGTCTACTGGCGGTTGGGCGGCGGAATCGGAGGAAGGGCGGTCTTTGTGCTCATCGGTCATTGCGGGGAGTTCCTGGCGAGATGTTGCAAGATATTTCGCAGGACGGTAGCAATGCAATGTGACGGAACGAAGACAATCCAGCTGGCGCCGCCGCTCAAGGTGGGAGCCGGGCTTGCCCGCGATGGCGGTGGGTCAGTCAACCTCTATGTTGATTGACGCTGCGCAATCGCAGGCAAGCCAGCTCCCACATCGACCGCGTTACGGCATCACCGGCGGCAAATACTTCAACGTCGTCCCCAACGCCCACAGCAGAAACAACACCAACGGCGTATGCACCAGCAGCTGCACAAACGAAAACCCGATCAAATCCCGCGCCTTCAACCCCAGCACACCCAGTAGCGGCAGCATATAGAACGGGTTGATCAGGTTCGGCAGCGCTTCGGCCGCGTTGTAGATCTGCACCGCCCAGCCCCGGTGATATTGCAGGTCATTGGCCACCTGCATCACATACGGCGCTTCGATGATCCACTTGCCACCGCCCGACGGAATAAAGAAGCCCAGTACCGCCGAATAAACGCCCATCAGCAGCGCATAGGTGTCATGGGAGGCAATCGACGTAAAGAACGTCGAGATATGGTGCGCCAGGGTCTGGCCGTCGCCGCCCTTGACCACGGTCATCAGCGCCGCAATCGAGCCGTACAGCGGAAACTGGATCAGCACACCGGTGGTGGTCGGCACCGCCCGCGCCACCGCATCGAGGAAGCTGCGCGGGCGCCAGTGCAGCAGTGCGCCGACCATGATGAACAGGAAGTTATAGGTGTTCAGCCCCGAGATCGCGCTGATCGCCGGTTTGGTCGAGAACTCATGGAACAGCCAACCCGCCGCCAGCAGCGCCAGCAGGATGGTCAGCAATGGGCTGTGTTCCAGCCATTCGCCGGGGCGCGTTGGCGCTTGCAGCTTGGGCAGGTTGAATGCCGGGTCGACGCCGCAGGCCTTGGCATCCCGCGCGCTGTTCGGGCCGGGCGCGGTGGCATAGGCGATGATCAGCGACACCACGATCAGCGCCAGCAACAGCACGCCGGATTGCCACAGGAAGATCGTGTCGGTGAACGGGATCACCCCGGTGATCGACAGGATCGACGGCGGCAAACTCGCCGGGTTGGCTTGCAACTGCGCGGCCGATGACGACAGCCCCAGTGCCCACACTGCGCCCAGGCCCAAGTAGGCCGCGGCGCCGGCCGCGCGATAATCCATGCGCAAATCCGTACGCCGGGCCAGCGCCCGCACCAGCAAGCCGCCGAACACCAGGGACAAGCCCCAGTTGAGCAGGGACGCAACCATGGAGATCAACGCCACCCAGGCCACGGCCGAGCGGCCGTTCTTCGGGATACGCGCCAGCCGGTCAATCAGCTTCACCGCCGGCGGCGAACTGGCCACCACATACCCGCCGATCACCACAAAAGCCATTTGCATGGTGAACGGGATCAGGCTCCAGAAGCCATCGCCAAAGGCCTTGGCGGCTTCGGTCGGCGCGGCGCCCATGCCCAGGGTCGCCACCGCGACAATGATCACGGCGAGGGCGGCAAACACCCACGAATCCGGGAACCAGCGTTCGGCGAAGTTGGAGCAGCGCAGGGCAAAGCGGGCATAGCGGCTTTCTTCGATAGCATCGGCCACGAGTCATTCCTCTTGTATTTATTATGGGGCAGGCAATTTTCCGGCATGTTCCGCTACGGCCATTGATATGGGAATGCAGTTATCTTCATCGATCCATGAGGAAAACAAATATATCTGTCGCGATTGCCATCATCCGGCCCAGCTCATAACCTGCACGCCATTTTGTTTGTCTGCCGAGCCTTTACATGACTGCCACCCTTGCCCCCCAGGCGCAGCGCTTTTCCCGCTCCGACTACAAAACCCTGGGCCTGGCCGCCCTGGGCGGGGCCTTGGAAATCTACGATTTCATCATCTTCGTGTTTTTTGCGCTGACCTTGAGCCAATTGTTTTTCCCCCCGGAAATGCCCGAGTGGCTGCGCCTGCTGCAAAGCTTCGGCATCTTCGTCACCGGCTACCTGGCGCGCCCGTTGGGCGGCATCCTGATGGCGCACTTCGCCGACCACCTGGGACGCAAACGCGTATTCAGCCTGAGCATCCTGATGATGGCGCTGCCATGCCTGCTGATCGGCATCATGCCGACCTACGCGCAAATCGGTTATTTCGCACCGCTGATCCTGCTGTTTCTACGCGTGCTCCAAGGCGCCGCCGTCGGTGGTGAAGTCCCCAGCGCCTGGACCTTCGTCGCCGAACACGCACCGGTTCATCACCGTGGCTACGCGTTGGGTTTCCTACAAGCCGGCCTGACCTTCGGCTACCTGCTGGGCGCACTCACCGCCACGCTGCTGGCGCAAATCTTCACGGCCGCCGAGATCCTCGACTACGCCTGGCGTTTCCCCTTCCTGCTCGGCGGCGTGTTCGGTGTGATCGGCGTGTGGCTGCGCCGCTGGCTCAGCGAAACCCCAGTGTTCCTCGAAATGCAGGCCCGCCGCCAAGCCGCCGCCGAACTGCCGCTGCGCACCGTGCTACGCGACCACCGCGCCGTGCTGCTGCCGGCGATGATCCTTACCTGCGTGCTCACCTCCGCCGTGGTCGTCCTCGTGGTCATCACCCCGACCATGATGCAAAAAACCTTCGGCATGAGCCCCAGCCACACCTTCGCCCTGAGCGCCCTGGGCATCGTCTTCCTCAACATCGGCTGCGTCCTCGCCGGCCTGCTGGTAGACCGCATCGGCGCCTGGCGTGCGGTACGGGTCTACAGCCTGTTGCTGCCGGTGGGGATTGCGCTGCTCTACGCCAGCCTGATCAACGGCGGCCTCTGGCTGGGCGCGGCGTACGCCGTGGCGGGGTTGAGCTGTGGCGTGGTGGGCGCGGTGCCGTCGGTGATGGTCGGTCTGTTCCCGGCGCCGGTGCGGGTGTCGGGGATTTCCTTTACCTACAACATTGCCTACGCGCTGTGGGCGAGCACCACGCCACTGTTGTTGATTGCGTTGATGCCCACGAGCCCGTGGATTTGCGTGGGGTATTGCGTGGTGATGGGAGCGGTGGGGGTGGGGTGTGTGGCGTTGTTTGGCAAGCGCCATCCGTTGGATGAGGTTACAAAAGACGCCTAGGGCCATCAATTGACGGGTATTTGCGGCCACTCCTATAGTCAGGCCCACTTCTGACTGGCACGTATCCCTTATGACTCAGCCTGCCTTCATCAACCCTGCAATCCTGTCCTGGTCTCGCCAGCGGGCGGGGTTGTCTGAGGCGCAGGTGGCCAAAGGTCTCACCGTCAAAACGGAGCGGATCAAGGCGTGGGAAGGCGGTCAAAGCCTTCCGACGTTCACTCAGGCACAAAAGTGGTCTGTGGTTGCACAGATCCCTTTTGGTTTTCTCTTCCTCAAGGAGCCCCCGCAAGAGCATCTTCCGATTCCAGACCTACGCACTGTGGGTGGTGTGCTTTCCGAAAAGCCCAGTCTGAACTTGCTGGATACCGTCAGGGATGTGCTCCGCAAGCAAGACTGGTACTTGGAGTACTTGCAGGATCACGAGCGTTCCCCGCTGTCCTTCGTAGGAAGTTTCAATAGCCGCTCCCCCGTCGAAGATGTAGTTGCAGATATTCGTCGTGTACTCGGCGTAACGGATGCTTTTGCTCGTATGGGTTATGAGGAGTACGTGAGGGCGTTGGTGAGCGGCGCGGAGGATGCCGGTATTCTCGTGATGCGCAGCGGCGTAGCGTTGGGAAATACTCATCGCAAGCTTGATGTGAGCGAGTTTCGAGGCTTTGCCATCAGCAACGCCATGGCCCCCGTGGTTTTCATAAACAGCGCGGACGCTCCTGCGGCCCGGCTTTTTACATTGATGCACGAACTGGCGCATATCTGGATTGGTAGCACGGGTGTATCCGATGGCAGCAGTCAAAGTGCCCGGCAGGAAGAAGCTTTTTGCAATGCGGTGGCGGGAGAATTCCTGGCGCCGGAACTCGTCTTTCGCGCGAGCTGGGTTTTGGATGTGTGCTGGGAAGAAAACCTGGTGCCCCTGGCCGCTCTCTTTCACGTCAGTGCCTTAGTGATTGCTCGTCGTGCCCGTGATCTTGGCTATATCAGCAGTGATCAATACGGCTCCTATTACCGTCGGATCCTGCAGGCGTATCGAGATAAAGGCGGTGGCGGAGGGGACTACTACCGCACGGCGGCAGTGAGAAATAGCACCCGGTTGAGCAAGGCCGTTCTGGCAGAAGCGCAAAGCGGCCGGATTTTGCTACGAGACGCCGGAAAGCTGCTGGGTGTACAACCTGCCAAATTGAAGGCCTACGGGATGAAGCTATCGGCATGAAGCATCTACTGGATTCGAATACGCTGATCGAGGCCAAGAACCGGTATTACGGGATGAAAATTTGCCCTGGCTACTGGGCATGGATTCTTCAACAGCATCAGGCGCTGGAGATTGCCAGTATCGTACAGGTCAGAGATGAGCTGGCCAGGGGCAATGACGATCTGACCGAGTGGGTTAAAGGCAACACGCAGCTCTTCGAAGATGCGAGCGATGAGCCTACCCAGGCTGCATTTGGGCATATCGTCGCAAAGATTGCAGAGCAGGCGTCAGTGATGAAGGCGGGAGCCTTTGAGGAGTTTCTTGAGGGCGCAGATCCCTGGTTGATCGCCAAGGCGATGACAACGGGCGCTGTTGTTGTCACCCATGAAGTCTATAACCTCGACATCAAACGCAAATTCACGATCCCTAACGTGTGTTCGCTGTTTGGCGTGCCCTACATGAACACGTTTGAGCTGCTCGGCAAGCTCGATGCTCGCTTCGTCTTACACGCGTGACGATATGAGAGGAAGCGAACTTCCCCTCAGTACGATGCCATCAGGTCAGGAAATGCCAGAGCAACAATGTACCGACCAGCCCAACCACCGAGACGATGGTTTGTAGTACCGACCACACCCAAATCGTCTGCTTCAACTGCAACCCGAAATACTCCCGCACCATCCAGAACCCAGCATCGTTCACATGGCAAAAGAACACCGACCCCGCGCCAATCGCCAGCGCTACCAGTGAGCTTTGTGTCGCCGCCAACCCCGCCATCATCGGTGCAAGGATGCCCGCCGTTGTGGTGGTGGCAACCGTCGCCGAGCCGGTGGCCTGGCGCAGGGCCACGGCGATCAACCAGGCCAGCAGCAGGTAGGGCATGTGGGCGCCTTCGGCGACCTTGCTGATGGTCTGGCTTACGCCGGCGTCCAGCAGGGTTTGCTTGAGGCCGCCACCGGCGCCGATGGTCAGCAGCAGTACGGCGATGGGGGCGAGGGCTTTGCGCAGGGTGTTGCCGACGTCCGCACGCGGCATGCCGGCGGCCCAGCCCAGGCAGATGACGGCGGCGATCACGGCCAGGCCGAGGGCGATCAGCGGTTCGCCGAGGAACTTCAAGGTCAGCGCCACTGGATTTTCCGGTGCCATGGCGACTTTGGCCAAGGTGCTGCCGAGCATCAGAATCACCGGCAACAGAATGATCAGCAATGACACCCCAAAGCTCGGCTGGCGCGGTGCCTTGGGCGGGGCGCTGAACAGCGCACCGATGTCGGCCGGTTCATCCACGTGCAGGCGCTTGGACAGCCAGTTGCCGTAGATCGGCCCGGCCAGAATGACCGCCGGTACCGCCAGACAAAACCCCAGCAACATGGTCAGGCCCAGGTCGGCGTGCAGCGCACCCACCGCAATCAGCGGCCCCGGGTGCGGCGGCATCAGGGCGTGCAGGGTGGTCATGCCCGCCAGTGCCGGAATGGCGATTTTCAACAGCGGCTGGTTCGAACGTTTGGCCATCACAAAGATGATCGGCACCATCATCACCAGGCCCACTTCGAAGAACAGCGGCAAGCCGATCACCATGGCCACCAGCGCCATCACCCACGGCAACGACTTGCCCTTGCCCAGCCCGAGCAGGGTGGTGGCGATACGGTCGGCCGCGCCGGATTCGGCCATCAGCGCGCCGAGCATCGAGCCCAGGGCAATGATGATCCCGGCTTCACCGAGGATCGCCCCGGCGCCCTTGCTGAACGCCTTGGCCACTTCTTCCGGCGGCAGCCCGGCGCCGACGCCGGCAATAAAGGTGCCGATCAGGATTGACAGAAACGGCGGCAACTTGGTCGCGCTGATCAGCACGATGATGCTGGCGATGGCCAGCAGTACGCAGAGCATGAGGCGGGTGTCGTGAACCATCCACGCGGCAGTCGATAACTCCAAGACGGGACTCCTTATCGAACAGGTTGGGAAAATTGTTTCTTTTTGTTTCCTGCTCGAAAAGCATACCTGATACCGCGCTGGCCCAGTGCTGATGTGCCGTTTTGGTGCGATCAGCGGCGCTCGCCCTCAGCGCCCGGCCCAGAGCGATTACTGTCGGATTTGTAATCTTTCCTCCACGGCCCTGATAAGTCGCGAACGCTACATTCCACCCGCTTGTACTTCATGGGCGTGGAACTCTTGATATGCCAATTTCCGTTAGAAACCTTCTGGGGGCGACGCTGTTGTGGGTAGCCACCAGCGCTGCCCAGGCACAACCCCTTACCCTTGATTCAGCGCTGCAGACGGCCTTCGCCAATAACTCCGACCTGGCCGCTGCGCAGTGGGAAATCGACATCGCCCAGGGCGGTCGCCAGCAAGCCGGGCTGGTCCCCAATCCGGTGCTGTCCGTGGATGCCGAAGACACCCGCCGCGACACGCGCACCACCAGCATCAAACTGAGCCAGACCCTGGAACTGGGCGGCAAACGCGGCGCGCGCATCGATGTGGCCAGTCGCGCCCAGGACGCCGCCGCGCTGGCTCTGGAACAGCGCCGCAACACCCTGCGCGCGGATGTGATCGACAGCTACTACGGTGCCCTGCGCGCGCAGGAACGCCTCGACCTGGCCCAACGTTCTTTGGCCTTGGCCGAACGCGGACTGGTGGTTGCCAACGGTCGCGTGACGGCAGGCAAAACCTCACCCGTGGAAGCCACCCGCGCCCAGGTGCAATTGTCGGAAATCCGCCTGGAATTCAACCGCGCACAGATGGGCCTCACTGATGCCTATCGCCGCTTGGCCGCCAGTACCGGCAGCGCCACTGTCGCCTTTCAGACTGTCGCCACGCAAAGCCTGCCTCAGCTTTCCGCCGCGCAGTTGTTGGCGCGTCTTGAACAAACCGCTGAACTGCGCATGGCTGAGCTGCAAATCCTGCACAGCGAAGCCAGCGTCGGCCTGGAAAAAGCCCAACGCATTCCCGACCTCGATGTGTCCATCGGCAGCCAATACGACGCTGGCGCGCGTGAGCGGGTGAACTTGGTGGGCGTGTCGATGCCGCTGCCGCTGTTCAACCGCAACCAGGGCAACGTGCTCGCCGCCAGCCGCCGCGCCGACCAGGCCCGCGACCTGCGCAACGCCACCGAACTGCGCCTGCGCACCGAAACCCGCCAGGCCCTGGACCTGTGGCAAACGGCGAATACCGAAGTGCGCGCCTTCAACCAACAGATCCTGCCGGCCGCCCAAAGCGCGGTGGACAGCGCCACCCGTGGTTTCGAGATGGGCAAGTTCAACTTCCTCGACGTGCTCGACGCCCAGCGCACCCTGATCGCCGCCCGCACCCAATACCTCGTTGCCACCGCCCAAGCCACCGACGCCTGGGTGCGTATAGAACGGATTTACGGCGACCTCGCCCGGTTTTGATTTTCCCTGGAGTCCTCTATGCACAACACATATGGCGTGGCGCTCGCCGTCGCCTTGAGCCTGATGCTGTCGGGTTTTGCCCGCGCCGATGAAGAAGAAGGCGAACTTGAACTCAGCGAGCAGCAGATCCAGGCCGCTGGAATTCAATTGGCCCAGGCGCAACCGCGTTCCCTCAGCACGCTGCTGACGTTGCCGGCCGAGGTGCGTTTCGACGAAGACCGTACCTCCCACATCGTCCCGCGTGCGGCGGGTGTGGTGGAGGCGGTGCAGGTCAACCTCGGCCAGGCGGTGAAAAAAGGTGAGCTGTTGGCGGTAATCGCCAGCCAGCAGATCTCCGACCAACGCAGCGAGCTGGCCGCCAGCGAGCGCCGGGTCGAACTGGCCCGCACCACCTTCCAGCGCGAGCGCCAATTGTGGCAGGACAAAATCTCCGCCGAGCAGGACTACCTGCTGGCGCGGCAAACCCTGCAAGAAGCCGAAATCGCCCTGAACAATGCCCGGCAAAAGATGAAAGCCTTGAGCGGCAGTGCCGTGCTGGTCGGTGGAAATCGCTACGAACTGCGTGCGCCGTTTGCCGGAGTGGTGGTGGAAAAGCACCTCGGCGTCGGCGAAGTGGTCAGCGAAACCAGCAACGCCTTTACCCTCTCGGATTTGTCCCAGGTGTGGGTGACCTTTGGCGTGTTTCCCAAGGACTTGAACAAGGTGCGCGTCGGTAAACCGGTGAGAGTCAGCTCCACCGAAATGGGTACCGAAGTCAGTGGCACCGTGGCTTACGTCGGCAACCTGCTCGGCGAACAGACGCGCACCGCCACCGTTCGCGTCAGCGTGCCCAACCCCGACGATGCCTGGCGCCCCGGCCTGTTTGTCAGCGTGCAACTGGCCACCGAGACTTTCCAGGCCAAGGTCACCGTGCCTCAGGAATCGATCCAGACCGTCGAGGACAAACCCTCGGTGTTCCAGCGCACCGAGCACGGCTTTGTCACCCGCCACTTGGAACTGGGCGTGAGCGAAAACGGCTACGTCGAAGTGCGAAAAGGCCTGGACGCCGGCGCGCAAGTGGCGACGGCTGGCAGCTTCATCCTCAAGTCCGAACTGGGCAAAGGCTCGGCCGAGCACGCCCATTGATCCTGCGAGTGATTCCCCATGTTTGAGCGCCTTATCCAATTCGCCATCGAGCAGCGCATCATCGTGCTGTTGGCAGTGCTGTTGATGGCCGGTGTCGGCCTCGCCAGCTATCAGAAACTGCCGATCGACGCAGTGCCCGACATCACCAATGTGCAGGTGCAGATCAACTCGGCGGCGGCGGGTTTTTCGCCGTTGGAAACCGAACAGCGCGTAACCTTTCCCATCGAAACCGCCATGGCCGGGTTGCCGGGGTTGCAGCAGACCCGTTCGCTGTCGCGCTCGGGGTTGTCCCAGGTGACTGTGATCTTCAACGACGGCACCGACCTGTTCTTCGCCCGCCAACTGGTCAACGAGCGCCTGCAAGTGGCGCGGGAACAATTGCCCACCGGCATTGAAACGGCGATGGGGCCGATTTCCACCGGGCTTGGGGAAATATTCCTATGGACCGTCGAGGCCGAAGACGGCGCACTCAAGGACGACGGCACACCCTACACGCCGACCGACCTGCGGGTGATCCAGGACTGGATCATCAAGCCGCAACTGCGCAACGTCCCCGGCGTGGCCGAGATCAATACCATCGGCGGCTTCGCCAAGGAATACCAGATCGCCCCGGACCCCAAGCGGTTAGCGGCCTACAACCTGACGTTGAACGACCTGGTTACCGCGCTGGAGCGCAATAACGCCAACGTCGGTGCCGGTTACATCGAGCGCAGCGGCGAACAATTGTTGATCCGCGCACCGGGGCAGGTGGCGTCCATCGACGACATCGCCAATATCGTCATCACTACAGCGGATGGCACGCCGATCCGTGTGCGCAACGTCGCCCAAGTCGACATCGGCCGTGAGATGCGTACCGGCGCGGCCACCGAAAATGGCCGTGAGGTGGTGCTGGGCACGGTGTTCATGCTGATCGGTGAGAACAGCCGCAGCGTGTCCCAGGCGGTGGCGAAAAAGCTTGAAGAGATCAACCGTTCGCTGCCCTCAGGCGTGGTCGCGATTACAGTTTATGACCGCACCAACCTCGTCGAAAAAGCTATCGCCACCGTGAAGAAAAACCTCTTCGAGGGCGCGTTGCTGGTGGTGGCGGTGCTGTTCCTGTTCCTCGGCAATATCCGCGCGGCGTTGATCACCGCGATGGTGATTCCCCTGGCGATGTTGTTCACCTTTACCGGCATGTTTACCAACAAAGTCAGCGCCAACCTGATGAGCCTCGGCGCATTGGACTTCGGCATTATCGTCGATGGCGCGGTGGTGATTGTCGAGAACGCCATCCGCCGCCTGGCCCATGCACAGCAACGCCACGGGCGCCTGCTGACCCGCAGCGAGCGCCTGCACGAAGTGTTTGCCGCCGCCAAGGAAGCGCGGCGTGCGCTGATCTTCGGGCAACTGATCATCATGGTGGTGTACCTGCCGATCTTCGCCCTCACCGGCGTGGCCGGGAAGATGTTCCATCCCATGGCCTTTACGGTGGTGATCGCCTTGTTGGGCGCGATGATTCTGTCGGTCACCTTTGTGCCGGCGGCGATTGCGCTGTTTGTCACCGGCAAGGTCAAGGAGGAAGAAAACCTGGTGATGCGTACCGCGCGTCGCATCTATGCACCGGTGCTGGATGGCGTCATGGCGCGTCGGCCGCTGGTGTTTGGCCTGGTGTTGCTGGCCATCATCGCCTCGGGCGTGGTTGCCAGCCGCATGGGCAGCGAATTTATCCCCAGCCTCAGCGAAGGTGATTTCGCCCAACAGGCCCTGCGGGTACCCGGCACCAGCCTGACCCAATCGGTGCAGATGCAGCAGCAGTTGGAAACCACCTTGATGGCCCAGGTCCCGGAAATCCTGCGGGTGTTTGCCCGCACCGGCACTGCGGAAATTGCCTCCGACCCGATGCCGCCGAATATTTCCGACAGCTACGTGATGCTTAAACCGAAGGATCAATGGCCGGACCCGAACAAGTCCCGGGAAAGCCTGATTGCTGATATCCAGCGGGCCAGTGCGATTGTGCCGGGCAGTGCGTACGAACTTTCGCAGCCGATCCAACTACGCTTCAACGAGCTGATTTCCGGGGTGCGCAGTGATGTGGCGGTGAAGGTGTTCGGGGATGACATGGCGGTGCTCAACAAGACCGCTGAAGAAATCGCCGAAACCCTCAAGGGCCTCGATGGCGCCTCGGAAGTGAAAGTGGAACAGACCTCCGGCCTGCCGGTGCTGACCATCAATATCGACCGCGACAAGGCCGCGCGTTTTGGCCTGAATGTGGGCGATGTGCAGGACACCATTGCCGTCGCCGTCGGTGGGCGCCAGGCCGGTACGTTGTACGAAGGTGACCGACGTTTTGACATGGTTGTGCGTTTGTCCGACGCAGTGCGCACCGATATCGACGGGTTGTCGCGGCTATTGATCCCGGTGCCCAGCAACGCAGCGGGGCAGTTGGGTTTTATCGCGTTGTCCCAGGTGGCCAGCCTGGACCTGGTGCTGGGCCCCAACCAGATCAGTCGTGAGAACGGCAAGCGTTTGGTGATCGTCAGTGCCAACGTACGCGGACGGGATATTGGTTCGTTTGTGGACGAAGCCGAAACGGCAATCATCGAGAAGGTGAAGGTGCCGGCCGGCTATTGGACCACCTGGGGTGGCCAGTTCGAACAGCTGAAGGAAGCCTCCGAGCGCCTGCGCATCGTGGTGCCGGTGGCGCTGTTGCTGGTGTTCGGGCTGTTGTTCATGATGTTCAACAACCTCAAGGATGGGCTGCTGGTGTTTACCGGGATTCCGTTCGCGTTGACCGGTGGGATCATGGCGCTGTGGCTGCGGGATATTCCGCTGTCGATCTCGGCGGGTGTGGGATTTATCGCACTGTCCGGCGTGGCGGTACTCAACGGGCTGGTGATGATTGCGTTCATCCGCAACCTGCGCGAAGAAGGGCGCTCGTTATCGGTGGCGATCAACGAAGGCGCGCTGACCCGCTTGCGCCCGGTGTTGATGACCGCGCTGGTGGCCTCCCTCGGATTTATCCCCATGGCGCTCGCCACCGGCACCGGCGCCGAGGTCCAGCGGCCGCTGGCAACGGTGGTGATCGGCGGGATTATTTCGTCGACGTTGCTGACCTTGCTGGTGCTGCCGGCGCTGTATCAGTGGGCGCATCGCAAGGAGGAGGCTGAGTGAACACCGCGCAGCCTCTTTGGAATGCGATCAAGTGTGGGAGCTGGCTTGTCGGGTCGCCGCATCGCTGCGATAGCGGCGGTACAGGCAACATCCCTGTTGCCAGACCCACCGCCATCGCAGCCTCGCTAAAGCTCGACAACTGCCACAGGGGATCGGGTTTGCAGGCTGTATCCGGTGTACACCGTTATAAATGTGGGAGCTGGCTTGTCGGGTCGCCGCATCGCTGCGATAGCGGCGGCACAGACAACATCCCTGTTGCCTGACCCACCGCTATCGCAGCCTCGCTAAAGCTCGACAGCTCCCACAGGGTATTGGGTTTGCAGGCTGTATCAGGTGTACACCGTTATAAATGTGGGAGCTGGCTTGCCTGCGATGACGGCGGCACAGGCGAAACCCCTATTGCCTGACCCACCGCTATCGCAGCCTCGCTAAAGCTCGACAGCTCCCACAGGAAACTTAACCAATCACCACCAGGGGAAACACCAACCGAAACGAGGTAATGCCACCCGCCGGGCTGCGCACTTCGGCCTGTCCTTGGTGAAGGGTCATGATCGACTTCACGATGGCCAGCCCCAGGCCGGTGCCGCCCTCGGTGCGGGCGCGGCTGTTGTCGGCGCGGTAGAAACGTTCGAACAGATGCGGCAGGTGCCGCGCTTCAATGCCCGCGCCGGGGTTGCTGATGGAGATCGACACCTGCTGCGCATACGTCTCCACCAGCAGCGAAATATGCCCGCCTTGTGGGCTGTGGCGGATCGCGTTGGACAGCAGGTTGGAAAGGGCGCGCTGGATCATCAGGCGATCACCATGGACCTGTGCATCGCCGATCAATGTCAGGGTCAGTTGCTTGTCTTCGGCACTCAAGGCAAACAACTCCATCACCCGCTGGGCCTCATCGGTCAACGACACCTGCGCAAACGACGCGCGCGCAGCCGGGTGGCTGACCTGGGCCAGAAACAGCATGTCGGAAACGATGCGTGACAAACGCTCCAGCTCCTCGGTGCTGGACTCCAGCACGGCCTTGTATTCGTCCGGCGGCCGCTGGCGCGACAGCGTGACCTGGGCCTTGCCCATCAGGTTGGTCAGCGGCGCGCGCATTTCATGGGCCAAATCGTCGGAAAACTGCGACAACTGCTGCACCCCCGCATCCAGCCGATTGAGCATCACGTTAAAGCCTTGGGCCAATTCCCGCAGTTCCTGGGGCAGGTTGTCCAGGGCCAGGCGATGGGTCAGGTCCTGGGTGGTGACTTGGGCGGCGACGTGGCTGAACTGTTGCAACGGTGCCAACCCGCGCTGCACCAGCCACCAGGCGCCCATGCCGATCAACAGCAGCAGCAACGGCAACGCCACCACCGTGGCGCGCAGGTAGGCGCTGAGCAGGGCCTGGTCGTCCATGCGGTCCAGGGACAGCAGCACGCGCACACGCTCGCCACTGGCCAGGCGCATCAGGCTGGACGCGCTGAGCACCTGGTTGCCGTCGCGGTCTTCCCAGTTGAGGTAGCCGAGGGTTTCCCGGTGCGGGTAGTCGGTGAGCAGCGGCACCTGGGGTTTGGCGCCGACGCTGAGCAGAACGCGCTCGTCGGGCGCGGTGCCGATGATGGTCAGGTAGAAGTTGTCGTGGCCGATCACCAGGTCCAGCAGCGAGTGCGGGCGCGCGCGGATGTCGCGCGCGTCCAGGCCCTGGGCGAGGCTGTGCTGGATCTGTTCCATCTTGCTTTCCAGACCCTTGCGCGCCAGTTTTTCCAGCTCATGGGTCAAGGCCAGGTAAGCCAGGCTGGCCAGCAGCAGCACCAGACCGGCGCCCATCAGGCTGACCGTCAGGCCCAGGCGCATCGACAGGCTGCCGCTCTTCATGGTCGCGCTTCCAGCACGTAGCCGACGCCACGAATGGTGTGGATCAACTTGACCTCGCTCTGGTCATCCACCTTGGCCCGCAGGCGGCTGATGGAGACTTCCACCACATTGGTGTCGCAGTCGAAGTTCATGTCCCACACCAGGGAAATGATCTGCGTGCGGGTCATCACTTCGCCGGTCTGACGCATCAGCACCTGGAGCAGGGCAAACTCCTTGGTAGTCAGGTCGATACGGCGGGTGCCGCGATAGGCCCGATGGCGGCGCGGGTCGAGTTCCAGGTCCGACACGCAGAACACTTCTGGCTGTGGGATATGTTCACTGCGCCGCAATAACGTACGCACCCGCGCGAGCAATTCGGGAAACTCGAAGGGCTTGACCAGGTAATCATCGGCGCCCATGTCCAGGCCCTTGATCTTGTCGTCCAGGCGCCCACGGGCGGTGAGCATCATCACGCGCTGGCTGCCGTTACGGCGCAGTTGTTCGAGCACTTCCCAGCCGTCCTTGCCCGGCAGGTTGACGTCGAGAATCACCAATTCATAGGCGTGCTGCGCGGCCAGGTGCAAGCCGTCGATACCGTTGGCGGCGCAATCGACCACGTAGCCGCTTTCAGTCAGGCCTTGCTGCAAATAGGCGGCGGTTTTTTGCTCGTCCTCAACCACAAGGATACGCATGGGGATTTACCTTTTTCGAAAAGAGAAGGGGGTCCATTTCCTTATGGAGGGTGTTGCTGGGGGAGTAGGAAAATTCTGAAGGATGAAGTGACTTCAGGGTCAACTGCGACGTTCTGTCGCAACTAAGCGAGCACGCAAAAAAAACGCCCCAATGGGGCGTTAAAAAATCCATCTCTTTCCAAAGGAGCTACACAAAAGCTTCAGAGATGAATGTGCTCGGTGTTGCAAGTTGAAGCCAGTCTATAAAGTTCAACTTAACGAGAAGGTGAGGCCAATATTACAGTTTTGATAACTGGCTAGTTGTGAACAGATGTTAGTCAAGCGCGAACGAATGTAATGACTCAGAGAATCGCCAGTGGGTATTCGGCGATCAGGCGCACTTCTTCCAGGTCCGATTCGAATGCACTGGAACGCACCGTGGCTTGGCGCAAGCGCAGCGACAGGTCTTTCAAGTTGCCACTTTGCACCACGTACTTGGCTTCGATGTCGCGCTCCCAACGGCGTTGATCGGTGAGCGGGTCGCCTGCTGCATCGCGGCGCATGTACACCGCGTTGGCGTTGCTGTAGTCGGCGCCGCTGCCTTTGCCGTAGCGGGTCATGAACGACAGGCCGGGAATGCCGAATGGCTGCATGTCCAGGTCGTAGCGCACCATCCACGAACGCTCCTTGGGGGAGTTGAAGTCGCTGTACTGGATCGAGTTGTTGAGGAAAATCGAGTCCGACTGGCGCAGATAATCGAAGTCGTCGTCCCCGTTGTTGCGCTGGTGCGATACGGCCAGGCTGTGGGCGCCGATCTTCACCCCGAGCCTGGCGCTCCAGATGCTGTTGTCGAACGCACCCAGGCGTTTCTTGCCCTCATCCACCGCCTTGTAATAGTTGAAGTCGCCGAACAGCGAAACCTCATCGTTCAGCGGGTAGTTGGCGGCGCTGCCGAAGTAGTACTGGTCCCAGGCGTCCTTCAAGCGGCTGCTGTACAGGCTTACGCTCAGGTGCTTATTGAGTTGATAGTCACCGCCGAAATAGCCGATCCACGGTGAGTCGACCTTGCCCGCATAGAACGTCGCAAAGCCTTTGTCCATGCCGCTCTCGGTGGGCTGGCTCATACCGCTCAAGCGTCCGCCTTGCAGGCTCAGGCCCTCCAGGCTGGTGTTTTGCGCGGTGACACCACGAAAGCTTTCCGGCAACAGTCGGGAGTCGCCGTACGCCACCACCGGTGTGAGCGGGAACACGTCACCGGCCTTGATCACGGTGTCCAGCACGCGCAGTTTTGCGGCGCCGCCGAATTTGCTGTAGCCGGATTCTGGATGGTTGGCGCTGTCCACCGGCAGCACGCCGAACGAGCCCTTGCCGCCGCTGCGGCCGGTGCCCGAGTCGAGCTTGAGGCCGTACATGGCAAACGCGTCCAGGCCAAAACCGACCGTGCCTTGGGTAAAGCCGGATTCGAATTTGCCAATGAACCCCTGCGCCCAGGCTTCGGAGTAGCCATTGCCGGTGGGGCTGGACTGGCCCTTGCGGTCATCGCGGTTGAAGTAGAAATTGCGCGCCAGCACGTTCACGCTGCTGCCTTCGATAAAACCTTCGGGCTTGTCTTCCACGGCCACGGCGGCCAGGGGCAGCGCGGCCAGCAATGAAAAGGGAAGGGTGTAATAAGCACTGTGCATGTTGCGCTCCTCGGTATTGGCAGTGATCAGCTTCTTATATGAGGTGGGCGTTCTTATTGATGTGGCCCGGGCTGATAGTTGCAAATCACAGATAACAGCGAAGTGGCATGCACATTACAATTTTGGAATTTCACCGCCACCTAAGGATGCTCCGATCAACTTGCC
>NZ_QAJM01000047.1 GCF_003852405.1 Pseudomonas sp. KBW05 | reverse complement strand
ACAACACTGCCATCGGGGTAGGTGAACTTAATAAAATTCCCTTCCCTCTTTTCCTTCACTCCTTCTGAACTCACAACGAAGCCGGAGTGGAAAATTGGTTCGAAGTATATTTGCCTAGCCCGCAAGGCTCGAAAGTTTAGATAAATATGGCCCTCACCCGCCAAATCAACAGTCTTGCTGTACCCACTTAAAAACCTTTCATGTACCCAAGGGTAGTAATCCTTTTTTATCGTCAAGTTGCCGTCCACTTCTATTGGAAGACCGACGCCCCTCATTGACCGGTTGTGATCAAATTTCACCAGAATTCCAGCACCAGCGCCCCTTCTTACATTCTCACCAAAATGGCTAGGGTCATCATATGCGACACCGAACATCAAATTGCTCAAACGCCACCGGCAAGCTCCCCCCCCATCCAACGGTAGACTTGCTTGATAAAGATCACTTTGTCCCTGGCGCTCAAGCGGCCTATCAAAACTGTGAAAACCGTCCTCCTCAAGTTGCTGGCCGCTTGCACCGCGATAGGCTCTTTTGCAGGTAGCGGAACGATACATGACCTCTAAAGTTTCGATCGCAAGCTCTTTGGGTACCTTTACGATCACAGTGACCTGTTCACTATTTGCAGGCGGTGACAGGCTGTAGTCCTGACGGCAACCACCAAGAGTGAAAAGAAGTGTGCACATGACCACGGACAGTCGAAGAGCGCTGGTTGGATTCTTAAGCGTATTGGTTTGCTTAACCATAGGTTTTCTCGTAATAGGCCCGTGGATCGGCGATGGCATCAAAACGCTCTAGTGCTTCGTTGCCCCCATCGGCTTGCTTGGTGACACGCAGGGCTTTATCCACCAGGCGTTGCAAGTCGAGAAACACACGATTGCGCGCCAACTCCTCTTCAGGAACACGCCCGTAGTAATCCTTGATCTGTTGTTCGAATTTGCGTCGTCGTATCTGGCGTTCCAGCAAGGGTTCACGCGCGGGGTTGATGGACTCCAGCAGTTGGTTGTGGATATAGGGTTGGTACTGCGACATGAAGTGGTCGCCAATCCGCAACATGCGACCCACTGGGGTGTTGCTGTAGTGTGGAAAGTACCGGGCACGGTTTTCAGGACTCAGCGAAGCGTTAAAAAGCTGCGTGGCCTCCTCGGCCTCATGCTCATCGGTTTCACTGAGACTGGGCACCAGATACAGCTTGGCTTTTTCAGGTAATGCAGCAGTGATCGTGCCGCGAATGGGTGCGCCATCCGGCCTACGATAGGCAGGGTATGCCACGATCTCTTGGTAGTGGTGTTGTTCCGCCCTGAAGAACATGGCGATCTTGCCGTGATGGCTAAACGCATTTTCATGTTTGATCACCATCCCTTGTGCGGCTTTTTGTAGCGACCGGCCGAACCCTAGTGCCGTGCCAATTGGTCCGAAGGCGTTATAGAGATCGTTGTCCAGATCGGCTTCGGGGGGTACGCGTGGGATCAAATCAGTGTCGTTGACATGGCGGAAGTGCCAAAGGTCGCCCAGGTATTGCACGGCGAGAAGGGTGAAGGTGCGGGGCATGCCGTAGGTGTAAAGGAGGGGGTTGTGTTTCAGCAGCGAGGCCGCGTGGATTAGGCCGAGAGCACCGCCGAGGCTGTGGCCGCAGATGAATAGTTTTTTATCGCCAATCCCCTTGAGGATCGTCTCACCCAAGTCTTCAGCATAGATTCTTCTTGCCACCTCAAATGCATCACGAAAACCAAGGTGCACACGGCCTACCGAAGTCAGATCTGCACAAGGGACCTTAGGCTCGCATAGCACCGCGATCTCGGGCTTCACGGGACGAAAAGTGGCATCAGTGATTAGATCAGCAAGCCCCTCCATTTCAGTACCGCGCCAGGCCACCAAAACCTGCGACGCACTGACAGCATAAAACAACTGAGTATGCCCTTCAGGTGGGACGGCCTTCGCAGTGTCCAGAGCTTCGACTTCTAAATAGCGATCACTGAACGGCACATCCACCACTACGCAAGGCCACGCCTGACCACTATCCCAAACACGTGGAGTTCGCGATAAATCCAAACATTGGCGTTCGAAAAGCTCCTTCACCGAACCCAGATCGTCTTCACCCCGATTGCTATACGCCAAAATACTCATCAACCCCAGGTTGTAAGCATTCACCAGGCTGTACCCCTCCTGATGATGCAAAACCAGCGACCACGCGCGAAACGGGCAGACTTCCAGCACATGCCGACGGTCCAACTGATCATCACCTACAGTGAATCCACCAAACTCCGGGTCTGGAAAATGAAATGCCGGGGAGAGCTTTGGGTCCGCCGCCGGAGGGTCAAGCGTCGGCATGTCGTCGCATAACTGCCCAATCCGCAAATAGTGATAAGCGTGACCTTGCGCAATCGCCTCCCGCTCAACCGGCGAAAACCCCGCGCGCTGCGGCCCATACACAGGCGTACGGTCCCCTATTCCCGGTCGGGGCGGTTCCGCACGTACAGCACGCAAACGTCGGGTTTGCAGTTGCTCGGCCAACGGGTCTGCCTCCATCCGCAACGTCATGGCCAATGGGTGCAGCCCCTCCAGACGAATCACGCCCTCGGCATCGCTGTATCCCACGAACGCAGGCACATAGCCCCCGCGCGAAGCCTCGTTCGACGCTCGATAAGGCAGATTCGCCAAAGGTTGGCCTAGTTCGTCCAGGAACTGGAACTCGACCCAATGCTGTATCTGTTTGCCGCCAATAAAGTCCTTGAAGGGATTAAGCGTATCCGTGTAATGCAGGGCGTCGTTCATTGTTCAAGACCTCTCCTGTGAGCCCGACTTGATCCATACGCGTTACGTTTGCCACCGCACGAAGGAACGACCTGGCTACCATCCGCCAAGAGCCTGTACTGAAGAAATTCCACAGCGCCCGTCGCCGTCTGCACAACACAAAAAATGGCTTCATAGCTATCTGTAGGATGGTCTGCGCTACTCAACGAAAAGACATAGGTTCGATTGACCGCAAGCACCTGAAGCGCTTCGTTAGTTTTAAAATCATTTAACTTGTACCCTTCAGGCAAGTGACCAAACACTAAACATGCGCCGGGCATTAGTTTCAGTGGCTCGCCCGCCGGTAGAAGTGATGCCCCCCAGGAGGGCGGGTTTCGCCTATAACTTTCGGTCAACGAAAACCCACCCACTGCAAATCCTTCACGCGCATTGTCAGGCAGACAAATTGCCGGTCTATCATTGATCGAAACAATATTGCCAACCTCCCTGCGCCCAAATGAAGTTGCATAGGCAATAGAGGAAACCATCCAGTAGATAACGAACATCAAAACCATCACATATTTCATACAACCCCCTTTCACCTTGGAAGATGCTTTTTATCCGCAGGATTTCTCAAGAACGATTCAAGCGTTGCAGCAAGGAGTTCCGGACTCTTGCTGCTATTGGAAGCGCTCCACACCGCACTGGGATTGCCCAACACACAGATCACGTAGTAATCCGAGATAATTTCGCCTTGCTGTTCCATGTTGTAGTCGCAAAGCGCACTGGTTTCAGTCAAGGTATAACGATAAGCCGGTGCTCCACGACTGGTAACAAACAGGCCCATTAACTTGACTGGATAACCCAGCTGGTATTGCCATACATGGGTCATTTCATGCATGAACAATGCTTTGTCTTTATCACTGGCCGTCGTGGAGAAGTCATCCCTGTAATACCCCGTACTGACGGGGTAGTACATTTCACCATTAGGCGTTACCGCTGTATTTTGTATGCCTGCGAACACCCACCAACCACTGTGATGCACCTTGACCTTGGTGTAATCGATGGCATCCCTGAACAGGGTGCCTGCCATTGCGATCTCTCCTGGCGTCAAAGAACGTTTTTTGCCTTTAGGCAATGACACCTCTTTGGTTGAACGTCCCACGTCAATGTCATTCGTGGAGACACTGCTGGATGCCAGGTCAATAACAATCGGCGCTTGATCGGTTAACGCCGCGCAACAGAAAACCCCGGCAGTCTCTGGCGGGTATAGCGCGACCTGGGTAATCGGCGTCGGCGTCTTGGTCTCGATGCGCTGCGTATAACCTTGAGTGTCCGTAACCCCCTCGAACGTCAGTCCATCTGCGAGCGTCGCCGAATACTTCAGTTCGCTGGCTGGCTCACCGTTCGGATCGACCAAGCGCAGTTGTTCGTCAAAGGTTGCCGAGTCTGGCAGTTCAATGCTCAGCGCCCCCGGCAAAAGCGTATGAACACTCATCGTCTTGCCGTCTTTATCCGTCACCCCACTGAACACCTCCCCTTGTGCCGTGGTAATCCGGTAACGGCTGAAGCGCATGACCGCCTCTGTCGCATCTTTCAGCGTGTAGCCACCGGCATAACCCGTTGGTAACGGCGATGCGGGCGCATCGAGGCGAGTGCCACCCAGTTTCTGTACGGCGGCGGCCTTCAGGTAGATATTGCCCGGAGCCCCCAGCTCGATATCGCCGCCCTTGAGGCGGATGTAAGCGCCGCCGCAATTGAGCAGCAGCTCATGTGGGGAGCTGATCTCAACGCGACCTGCAACGCTTTCGATCTTGATGTCGGTCTTGGCCAACGCGTGGAGGATGTTGCCTCGGGCATGCAATTGGACTTTGCCTTGATCCGCCTTCAGTTGCAGGTCGGCCTGTTGCGCAAGCACGCTGACACCGCCCTCCGCTGCGGCGGTGATGTTGCGCCCGGCGCTGATGTCGGTGTTGTGTGCAGCCATGATGCCGACGCTTTCCGTACCCGACGACAGGCAGACGGCCTTGGGGCTGAGCATGCCAATCCCCTCTGGCGCATGGAGCAACACACAGGGTTGTGCCAATCCGTTGAGGCGCTCGTGCAAGCCTTGTTGGCTGTCGATGTCACTGGCGGCCACTTGAGCGCTACTGGCGGCGTGGGCCATGGAGCGAGCCAGGGACAACGCGCTTTCAAGTTGCAAGACGGCGGCGGCCATATCGAGTTGTTGCCCCCCGGCCTGGCCTTGCTCATCCGCACTGATAAACACCCCTTTCCCACCCCGAACCGCCCCCCAGCCATCCGTGCGCAGCTCAAACCCTTCGCCGCGTTTTTGCTTGCGTGCATCCACCAAATGCCCCAGGTTCAACTGGCTCTTGCCACTGTGCTCCGTACTCAACTTGACGTGCTCCTGCCCCCGCGTGTCGTCCATGCGCAACTTATTGTTGGCCGGGGTGCGCAGCACGTTGCGTTTGTAGTTGCGCAGGGTCACGTGGTCGACGTGCTGGCTGTCATGCAGGGCATGGGCGATGTAGGGGCGGTCGGGGTCGCCTTGTTCGAAGGCGATGGCCACTTCGGTGCCGAGGATCAGGGGCAGGTGCAGGCCGTGGGTGTCGCCGGCGTAGGGGCGGGCCAGGCGTAGCCAGAGGCTTTCTTCGCCGGGTTTCCAGGTGTCGCGGTCGAAGAGGAAGCTCACGCGGTAGCGGCCTTCCAGGTCGATATGGGCGTAGGGGTCGTTCGCCTGGGGGCTGGTGACGCGGGCCGGGACGGTGCCGGCAATTTGCGGTCTGGCTTGTGGGGCTGGGCGAAAGCAGACGGTTTCTGAATAGGGGATCGCTTCGAATGTGCCTTCGAAGCTGCTGTCGCGCGCGGCCTTGGTGGTCAGGCGGGTAATGACTGCGCCGGGCTTGAACGCATGGGGGGAGCCGCCGCTGATCTTGAGGACCTGCCCCGGCGCCAGGGTGGCGCTGCTGCTGATCCCGCTCAAAAGCGTCTGCTGGTTCAGGTACTGTTCGTGGCGCAGGCGTGCGTAGAAGTAGCCGCTTTCACTTGGCAGGTCTTCGTTTTCATCCAGCCGATTGCCGAGGACCGTGTAGGGTTCGGCGTAGTGGTAGGCATCGCCGTAGGTAGTGGTGGCGCCACGGCTGTGGTCGATCTCGCCGTTGAGCTGGGCGCTGGCGTCACGGTGGTGGTAGGCGCGCACGCTGACGTGTTGCTCGACGACCTGGTGGCTGGATTGCAACGCCCACACACCGTCCTGTCCGCTGCTGCCGAGCCCGGATTGCGGGCGATGTGGCAGCTCAACGTCGAACTGGTAACCGCGCTGGCTATCGAAAAACTCGACGACATCGATGCGCAGGCGTTCGTCGCTGGTGAAGCGATACCAGATGCCCACGTCGGCCAGCAGTCGGCTGATGAAGGCCAGGTCGCTTTCGCCGTATTGCATGACGTGTTCGCGCCGGGGGTAGTCGCGCTTGAGGTTGAACAGGAAGTCCTGGCCTTCAAAACCGTGGCGGCTGCGCAGAATATGTTCGACGATTTCGGGCACGGATTGGTGTTGGTAGATGCGGAACTGTCGGCCGCGTTCAAGCAGGGCGATTCGGGGTTGCAGGGTGAGTGCGTAGGTGGCCTGGTCGTTGGAGCCGGACTGGCGCGCGAAGTGGGTGACCACGCCGTGCAGGGTGCGCAACGGTTTGATCTTGGGCGGGGTCACGCTCAGCAACGGGAGTTTTTGCGGTGGGGCGTACAGGCTGAAGCTGGCCGTTTTGCCAAGCATGGAGCCGGCGGCGAGGTCGAGGTCAGTGCTGGTGAACTCCACGCAGTAGCTAAAAGGTTGGCTGAGCCGTTCCTCGCCGTCGAAGGCCAAGACGTCAAGCTGCGCTGTAACCTTGGTCACCCACAGTGTGTGCCGGCTATGATCGAAGAAAACACTCATCCTCAGGCCTCCATGACGGCGGTTTGAGATTCAGGATCGCCATCCGTAAAGCTCAGGCTGATGCCGTCTGCTTCGCTGTACTCAACGCATACGCTTTGGCAGCGCTGTTGCGCCGCCCGCCGTTCCAGCAGTTGCTGGCTGAGTACGGGCAGGATCTGTTCGTTGAGCAGGCTGTCGATGTTGCGTGCCCCCGTGTCCGGCAGCAGGCAGGCGGCAACCAGAGCGTCGTTGAGTGAGTCGCCCAGCCGGCAGTCGAGGTCGTAGTGCAGGCGCAGACGCTTGGCCACCTGGGCCAACTTGAGCGCAACGATGCGTTTGAGGGCGTCGGCTTGCAGCGGGCGATAGATCAAGGTCTGGAACCGTGCGAGCAACGCCGGCTGAAAGTGCTCCCGCAGGATTGGCCGCAGTTGTTCGTGCAGCACGCTGTCGGGGGCGTCGGGTTGGGCCTGCAAGCAGTTGTGCAGGAGATCGCTGCCGAGGTTGGAGGTCATGAGGATGACGGTGTTGCGAAAGTCGATCTCGCGCCCTTCACCATCGCGCATGAAGCCGCGATCAAACACTTGATAGAACAGGTTGAGCACGTCGCGGTGGGCCTTTTCGACTTCGTCCAGCAGCACGACACTGTAGGGCCGCTGCCGCACGGCTTCGGTCAGGACACCGCCCTTGCCGTAGCCGACGTAACCGGGCGGCGCGCCTTTGAGTTGGCTGACGGTGTGGGCTTCCTGATACTCGGAAAAGTTAAGGGTGATCAGTGATTTTTCACCGCCGAACAGGCTGTCGGCGAGGGCCAGGGCGGTTTCGGTTTTACCCACGCCGCTGGTGCCCACCAACAGGAATACCCCCAGTGGCGCATGCTCATGGGTCAGCCCGGTCTTGGCTGCGCGCAGCCGTTGCGCCAATGCATTGAGCGCAGGGGCCTGGCCAATCACGCGTTGCGCCAGGTGTTGTTCCAACGCCAGGAGGTGGGTTTGTTCGTCCTTGAGCAGACTGCCCAGCGGAACCCCGGTCCAATCGGCAACGACGTGCGCCACGCTGCGCACATCGACATCCAGTGACAGCAACGGCTGAGCGCCTTGAAGGCTGTGCAGTTGTTGTTGCAACTGCGCACATTTGTCTCGCTGCAACGGCTGCGCTTGGCGCGCTTCAAGCAGTTGCTTGATCAGGTCGAGCTCTTGCCGGTGTTGCTGTTGCAGTGCGGTGTACGCACGTTGCAAATCCGCGTACTGCGCGTCAATCAACGCCAGGCGCTCATCGATGTTCTCGTCACCGAGGGCCTGCTCTTGCTCCAGTGCCTGGCGCTCCAGTTCCAACGCCATACACCGGGCGTGCAGACGCACAAGCGCTTGCGGCTCACAGTCCAGGCTCATGCGCACACGGGCGCTGGCGGTATCCAGCAGGTCCACCGCCTTGTCCGGCAGTTGACGCCCAGTCAGGTAGCGCCGCGACAGGCTCACCGCAGCCTGCACCGCCGCGTCCTGGATATGCACGCCATGATGGCTGGCGTAGCGCAACTTCAGGCCGCGCAGCATCAGGCTGGCGTTGGCGTCGTCCGGCTCATCGACCTTGACCATTTGGAAGCGTCTTTCGAGGGCCGCGTCGCGCTCGAAGTACTGCTTGTATTCACTCCAGGTGGTCGCGGCGATGGTGCGCAATTCGCCACGGGCCAAGGCCGGTTTGAGCAGATTGGCCGCGTCGGCACCGCCGGCCTGGTTGCCGGCGCCGATCAGGGTATGGGCCTCGTCAATAAACAACAGCACGGGGATCTCGGACTGTTGCACGGCATCGATGACGTTTTTCAGGCGTTGCTCGAACTCACCTTTGACACCGGCGCCTGCTTGCAACAAGCCCAGGTCCAGGGTGCGTACGCAGACTGATTTGAGGCTGTCAGGCACGCGCCCCTGGGCTATGTTCAAGGCCAGGCCTTCCACCAAGGCCGTTTTGCCAACCCCGGGTTCGCCCACCAGCAGCGGGTTGTTTTTCCGCCGCCGGCTCAGGATGTCGATGACCTGGCGGATTTCTTCGTCACGGCCAAACACCGGGTCGATCTTGCCTTGTGCAGCCTTGGCGGTGAGGTCTTGGGTGAACCGGTCGAGCGTTGCCTGCCCTGCGGTATTTTCCGTCGGTTCAATGGCTAGCGGTTCAGTGGCACTTCTTGATTCGGGGCACTCCTCAGAGGTTTGATCCAGCAGCACCATCAAGCGCTGCAGTTGCGCCTGGCTGAGACTGAGCAACGGCCATGCGGCTTCGCATGCCAGCAGGCTGGGCGTCTCCATCAAGGCCCCCAGCAGGTGTGCCGAGCGCAGGCTGTCGTTGTTATCGTCGAGCGAGGCAAGGAGCCAGGCATTCCTGATCAATTGCTGCAAAGGCTCGGACAACTGCGGCTTGCCCTGCATGCTGCGTGGCAGGCTGTCGAGGTGTTCAAGCAAGCCATGCCACAGCGCGTCCAGATCCCATTCGTAACGCCGCGCGATGACCGTCAGGTCGCCCTCCCCCTGGCCCAGCAGCTTGAGCAGCCAGTGCTCGATGGTGATCTGCGCGTGCGCACTGCCGTGGCACAACGAGGCTGCCGCACTCAACGCCTGGGCACAGTAGGGATTGAGTCGTCGCAGCAAACGGGTGGAGTGATGAGCCATACGAAATACGTCCTCGCCAAGGGGCTGGTTGTGTCATCCGTCTTGAAGCGCGATGTGTTCGGTTGAGCGCCCGCTTACGGACGCTCACCCCATCACCGCCATCAAGCGCTTTGGCGTTCGCTCCAGGCATCGGAGTGAATGATGTTGCCGTCCTTGTAGGTCCAGGTGACCTTCTCGTAGCGCAACTCGATCTGCTCAAGGTGGTTGTGTTTCTCTTTGCCGGGGTCTTTGACGTCATGCATTTTCGGCGCGACCTTCACCACCTTGACTTGCTCCAGCTTGGTGATGAAGTACTCGACCTCCTGCCCCGCATCGTCGATGCGGTACCACTTGAACTCGGCACTCTTGAGGGTTTGTCCGGTGGTGACCGCTTTGTAGAGGTACGGGCTGGAAGCATCGATCTCCTTGCAGAACAGGAACGGGGTATGCACCCGCGTCCCGGTCAACTTGCCGGTGTTGTTGTCCGTCGGGATGTAGAGGCTGTGGTCCTGGGCGATCACTTCGATACTGCCCTCGCGCTTTTGCACATCCACCGAACCTTTGATGTCTGCACCGCCGTCGTCTTGTAGCCAGAGGTAAACGGGAATTGCCATGTGAAGCTCCTTTTCTTGGGACTCAAACGTCGCGATAGGCGACAGGGGGTTGCCTGTCTGGTGCCTGCGTCGGGTGCGAACACGCCCCCGCCGAAGGCACCAGACGGATATCGACGCGGCGGTTGGCTGCTCGCCCCGCGTCAGTGTCGTTGCTTGCAATCGGCTGGCTGGCGCCGAAACCCTGCACCGCAAAGCAGCTGTCGGGGATCCCGCCCATTTGCTGCATCCAGCCATGGACGGCAGCGGCGCGGGCGTAGGACAGGCGGAGATTGTTCTGCGCATCGCCGGTGGCATCGGTGTGCCCGGCGATCACAATCAGCAGGCCTGGTTGCGCCTTGATGCCGACCAGAGCATTGATCAGGACCTTGGTCGACCCCGGCTTGAGCCGGGCGCTGCCGCTGGCGAACAGCGAAAGGCTGTCCAGCCGCACCACACGGGCCGGCCCCGTGGGCAAGGCAGTCAGGGGTGGCTCGACATGTGCAGCCAGCACGGCCAGCAAAGGCGCACGCAAATGCTCGCCGCGATACAGGCCCAGCCCCAGGGCCAGAGGCTCGCCCTGTCGGTAGTAGGTGTCCAGGCGCCGAGCCGCATGACGCAGTGCGGTGATGGCGTCTTCACGGAGCAGGAACGCGCGTTGTTCACGGTGTGTCGGTGGCGGGATCGAGGTATAGCGGCGCAGGTCATCGCTGACCTGGCGTAGCAAGAGCGTGTTCTGCCAAGCGGAGCTGGCCAGGGCAACGGCGCTGGCGATTCCCCATAACCACACCGCCACGACGCTTGCACGTTGCAGTGAGGTGTACGCGGGGTCGCGTTTGAACACGCTGAGCAACGCATCGGGAAAGGGCAATGCCGCGCTCGCATCGCTCACCCGGCTGTCGACCAGCGCCACCTTCTGCGCAAGCCATTGACACCACAGGTTCCCTTCCACCCCATGGGCAAGCGCCGGGACCATTTTGATCGCATACACACAGGCTGCATCCGTGTCGTGCTGACCGAGGCTGGGCAACACCCCATCGTGCAGCCACTGCGCGACACTGTTCAGTTGAATGCAGGCGTGCAGTCGTGCGGCGCGGGTGGGCGTATCAACGGCTTGCTGCTGCCACTCGTCCAGCGTGGCGCACTGGTTGTTGTCCCGGGCGCAAGGCTGGGCCTCACCCCGCTCCCAACTGAACCACGGATCAGCGCCTTGCGCGGTTTGCAGGTAACTCACCAGCAACAGCGGCAGCGCGATCCCTCGCTTGCGTGCCAGGGCAGCCTGGTAGCCAAAGGTTCGCACCCGGCCCTGCAACGCAGCGCTGTCACCATGGGCACTGGGGTTGACGACAAACATCACGCAAAGTTGAGCCCCCCAACCGGGACGCAATGCGAGGATGGCGTCGCTGATCGCCGGCAATTGTTCCAGGCTTGGCACGCGCACATAACAACCCGACGGAACCACCCGCAGGGCCAACCGATCGGCGCAGGCCGGGGTAAACAGTGCATCGAGCCCATCACCACAGACCAGCAGCACCGGATGCCGGAAGGACGCCGCCGGCAAGGCGGCTGTATCGTCAAACTGCACGGATGCGCGTAATGCGGCTGCCCTGCGGTTCACGGCGATCCAGGCCAAGCCGATGCCAGCCATCCCGAGCAAGACCCCGGTGGCGCGTGCCCAGACGGTGAGTGGAACGATGGCCAGCAGCGCCAGGAGCAATCCCCCAGCCCACAGGACGAGCATTCGGTGAGAAGTGATGCTCATCTGGCCCTCACGTTTGATCAGGCAAGAGCGAAACCACCATATCGCTCAACAGTTGATTCAATCCCCACCACATCGCCGCCAACACCACGGCGGCAGCGAGCACATGCAGCAACGGCGATTGCAGCCAGCCCAGCCCCGCGACAACGCCGCCACGCGCTTGGGTAATCAGGCCCTGGCTGGGCCTCAAGGGCGCGACATGGGCATTGAGCGCGTTCAACAGGCGTTCGCGCTCGGGGTCGTTCTGATCACGATAACGGCCCTGGAACCCGAGCATCAGCACACGCTGGAACACCGTCAGGACCTGCCGATCAGGCGCGGGTTCGCCTAATACAGCCTGCATGTCTTCGTATAAGAACTCGCCCGCCTGATGGTGGTTGAAAAACTCGGCCTGGAGCGGTTTTGCCCAAGCGGCCTGATCGTCCTTTTGCGCAAAGGTGAGCACCGTCTCGTCCAGCAACGCACATTGCGCGTGGGAGATGTAGTCGATGGCGCGCGGGGCCATGCCTGCCGATGCGAGACGCTGCCGCACCCGTTCGACCTGCTCGACGCAAAGCGGCCACAACTGCGGCTGCCCCTCGGAGCAAGCGCCCTGGCGCAACTCGACCACCAGTAGATAGGTGTCCTGTAACAGCTCATCGATGTCCACAGGCAACACATTGCGCCCGTTCGAATTGACCCGGCTCATGTGCGCAACACCGCAAACAGTTCGAGTTTGACCTCGACCAAAGTGCTGGGGACGTAGAACGCACACACCCCTTCGGCCAATACCGCCTGCCCTTTCGGGTGCGCGAAGTTGAGCGCGAAATACTGGTTTTCCAGACGCAGCGGAATCGCCGCTGGCACATGAGCGAGCGCCAGCAAGGGCACACCGTCGAGTGCCGCATTGATCAAGTAGTCGACTTCGTCCGGCGTGCCGACCTTGCACAGTTGCGGGAACTGCTCCTGCAACTGCGCAGCCGGCAAGCGGCTGCGCACTGACAGGTAGAAATCGGCGCCGTCCCGCTCGCGCAGGCGCGGGTCATTCAATTTCACCTGCCAACGATTGGCGCCGTGCACCTCCAGTTCCAGGGCCACCACCCGCGACGGCAGGCTGGCTTCCAGCAGCAACGAAATAGTGTTCATCAACGGCGCGAACACCGCTTCCAGCTCGCCGTGACGGTAGGCCGGTACCTTGTCGATATCGTGTTCCAACGAAAACGTCAGCAGGCTGCCTGCGAGCTTGATCAGTTCCCCATAGACCTGCTCGGGATGCCTGGCAGGAAAGTCCCGCAGATCGGCCAGGACCGGCTGATAGGTATTCAGCGCATTGAGCAGCCAGAACAACGAAACGTCAGCCACGGCAAAGTCGGCCATGCGTTGGTTGCTCTCACGCCGCATGCCCATGAGCCGTTGCCGTTTGGCAGCCAATTGCGTCAACAGGTTGTCCAGCTGGCGCAGCAAGCCTGGATGCGCCGCAAAGCTCAGCAGCGGCGGTACATAGACCGGGTCAAGGCACCAGGCGCCCTGCCCGTCGCGGGCCAGGCGTGCAACGGGACAGGTGACGTAATCGGCGTTGTCATCACTGTGCAGGCGCAGGCTCAGGGTGTGCTCCAGCACGCCGATGGACTGCTTCTCATCGGCGTAGAGGTCCTGGACTTCACGCCAATCCTGGCGATAACGGGTCGGCCGGTCGGGGTTGCCACCGTCAAACTGGCAGTTGTTGCCATTGGCCTGCTCCAGCGGCAACGCCACGTGCACGAGCAGCGCTTGAGCTTCATCGGCCGGCAACGGTGCCAACGCCAAGGCAGGTGGCAGGCGGTCCACAACATCGGTATCGACCCACGTCCCGTCAGGCAGCCGTACGCACAATCGGGTGGCCTTGAGTTTGCCCAGGCGCAAGGCGCCCAGATCAAACCCCACCGCCTGGACACCCCAAGGGTGCACCAGGCTCAGGTGAGCGAGTTGTTCGTGGGCCCAGGCCTCCCAACGTGCCTGTTGCTGAAATTGCTGCGCCGACAGCAATACGCCGCTGGCCCACAGTGGGCGATCGATCTTCATGGCATCGTTTCCCTACGATTGACTCAGGCCTTGGCCTTGGGCATTTGCGAAACCAGCGAGAGGTTCACGTCCATGCCCTCCACCTGAAAATGCGGCACGGCGTACAACTTGACGCGGAAGAAGCCCGGGTTGTCTTCAATGTCCTCCACCGTCACCTTCGCCTCGCGCAACGGGTGCGACGCCTGCAGGTCGTCGCCGGGATCGGTCATTTCGGTGACAAGCCCGCCAATCCATTTGTTGAGTTCCAGCTCCAGCAGGCGCCGGTCTTTGGTGGTACCGATGTTTTCGCGCTGGATCAACTTCAGGTAGTGGGCGATGCGCGACAGCAAAAAGATGTAGGGCAGGCGCGCGTTGATGCGACTGTTTGCCGTGGCATCGGCGGTGTCGTACAAGGCGGCTTTCTGCGCGGAGTTGGCGGAAAAGAAACACGCATAATCGCGATTCTTGTAGTAGGACAGTGGGATAAACCCGAGGTTGGCAAATTCGAACTCACGGGTTTCCGGGATCATCACCTCCGACGGAATCTTCACCTGGTTGCCAGTGCCCAGGTCGTACAAGTGAATGGGCAACTCCGTCACCGCACCACCGGACTGCGGCCCGCGAATCTGCACACACCAGCCATTGGCGATGAAGCTCTTGACCATGTTGGCGGCGAACGCGAAGGAGGCGTTGGTCCACAGGTACTTGTGGTGATCCGGCCCCTTGACGCTTTCGATGTAGTTGAAACTGCGCACGGGAACGGTGTCAGGACCGTAGGGCAGCCGCCCCAGCACACGCGGCATTGTCAAGCCGATGTAGCGCGCATCATCACTGTCCCGGAACGACTTCCACTTGATGTACTCGGCACGGTCAAAGTAATTGCCGATGTCCTTGATCGCGGCCACTTCTTCCATGGACGTCTTGCCAAAGAATGCCGGCCCCACAGCCCCCACAAAGGGCATATGGGCAGCGGCCGCCACTTTCGAAATATTGCGCAGCAGGGCGATGTCCTGGGGGCTGCGGTCGAATTCATAGTTGGAGATGGCGGCAGCGATGGGCTCGCCGCCCGGCGTGTCGTACTCCTGGGTGTAGGTATGCAGGTAGAGGCCACTCTGGGCAATTTCCGGCGCGTCTTCGAAGTCCTGTACCAGATGCTCTTTACTGATATCCAACAGTTCTATGCGCACGTTCTGGCGGAAATCCGTCTGGTCGATCAGCGATTTCACCCCTCGCCAGGTCGATTCGACGCGTTGAAAGTCCGGGTGGTGCATGATTGCATCGAGTTGACGGCTTATTTGCCTGTCCAGCGCGGCAATATGTTCATCCAACAGCACCTTGTCCAAGCGTTCGACTTTATGGGCGGACTGTTTCAGCAACTGCAGAAACACATTAACTGCCGCAGTAACCCGCTCATCAACAGAGACTTCGGAAAGTGCTTCAGTATTTTGAAACACATCAAGCCCGCCCAACTCCATCACGGGACTCAAGTTGATCTTGCTGAACAGCGCGGCGTAGACCCCGCCACTGTTTTCCGACACGACGGCACTACCGTGGGATTGAGAACCAGAATGTTCTACCGACATAGTCAAACCTCCCTTCAAACCGATAGAAGTGAATTAACGACTTGGCGCCAGTGCGGCCAACTCAGCCCGAAGTTCGTCACTGAGCGCGTCGTCCTTGAGGATGCGTTCCAACTCATGGCGAAAGGTCACGTTATCCAACAGGTTGGATTTGAGATCGCGCAACAGATTGCGCATTGCCAGCAGTGCACGTAACTGCGGGACCTGCCGCGCGACCTGCTCCGGCTCGAAATCCTTGAGGCGCTGGAAACTCAACTCGACGGTGGTGTCGACTGCCTCATCCGGCAAGGTGTTTTCCACCACCAGCTTGAGCCCGGGCGAGAACTCGCCGAGGACACTGTCAACGTTGTTCTTATTGATATTGATCTTGCCCCGCTCCGACAGCGGGCGTTGTTCCTTGCCGTTGCTGTAGTCGCCCATCACCATCAACTTCAAGGGCAACTCAACTTTTTTCTGGGCGCCGCCGGTATGTAAGTCCAGCTTGATATTGACCCGCGCCTTTGGCACTTCATTTTGAAAGCTATCGAGCGTCATAACCCCATCCTTGCCGTATGGCGAACTAATGATTCAGCCCGAGCAGACTTTTTCTGCCCCTGCCGCACCGATCTCTGTCGCCGCAAGAATGGAGTATCCCGGATATTTTTTACCAGCCCCCCGAATCACGTACGGGAACTTTCGCCAAAGCTTTGAGGATGCATCCTACAAATGACCCAGATAAACTTTATTTCATCTTTTCATTTATCCGCAAACAACAAATTGCGAAATATCTGTAAGAAGAAGAGCCATCCCCTAGATAAAAAACTACAACTCGATTATTAAATTTTGACATGAGCAGATCTTTCCTAATATCAACAGGCTTGAATCCTACAAATATAAGAAAGCTCAGCGAGGGGCAGCAGAGGGAGAGAATGACCGGCCACCTTTCAAAAGGTGATACACGACCGCTACCGCAGTGAGCACATTAACGCCCCACTGCGGTTCATTGACATCGTAATAGTTGTAGTTGGGTGCAGCGCAATCAGGCCTCTGGCCGCTTCACCTTCAAATGCCGCGCATACCAGGGCCGTTGCGGCACCCGCTTGAACAACCCTTGCAGCACGTCATCCTCCGCGCCAAACGTAATGCGCAACGCCAGCTTCATGGTCTCCGGGTCCATCTCCATCGACCGTCCCATCTGCAACCCCGGTGTGGTGCTGCACCCATGGGTATCCGGGCCCAGCCACGGGTCGCCGACTTCCACCCAGCGACCCGGCGCAAACCACGCCACGCCGTTGACCTCAAGGCGGCTGACTTCGCCCGGATTGAAGCGTTCATGGGCACGGAACCAGTCTTCGATACGGTCATCGATCCAGCCGTGGAAATGCCAGAACACCGGGTTCACATGGGACGAAAACGGGTCGCCGAGAAAGTCGTTTTCCGCCGCATACCACCGTGCGGCAAAGTCCGCGGGGTCGCGGGCGAACGGCACCGGGCCGCCGTTGGACGGGTCGCGCGGCACCGAGGCCCAGCGCATGTGCAGCCAGTCGTGCAAGCCCAGTTCCATTTCGGAGCCGAGCTGGCCCAGGGTCAATTTGGCCAGGTAGCGCGGGTCGCGGTATTGGGATTCCCACACCTGGAAATTGCTGTGGTAGGTCTCGGCCGCCTTGATGTCGCTGACCCACTGGGTGTAGTCACCGTCCTCCGGCGCCGACCAGGTGGGGGGCAAGGCGAAGCCGTCGTGGTTGTCGAAGTAACGCACAAACCCCAGGCGATCGCGCTCCAGCGCCGGCTGCGGCTCGGGAAACTGCGGCCAGGAAGGCAAGTCTTGCATCGAACGCGCGGTGCCGAGCATATGGCGGTGCATAAAGAAGAAGTCGATGCCCGAGCCGTTGCGGTCCTTGCGTTTGCCCCGTGCATCACGCTCCTGGCCACGCGGGCCGGGTTGCCAGCCGATGCCGCGCAGGGCGTCGCGCTTTTCTTCAGAGAGCTTGTGCCATTGGTCACGGGTCGCGTGCCACAGTTGGTGGAACAAGCGGTGTTCGGCGGAGATCAGCCAGGCCAGCAGCGGCGGATTAAGGCCAATGCGCTCGCGGGCTTCGGGGAACAGTTGCTTGTGCGCGACGAAACGGTTGTCGCGCTCGGTCAGGGCCAGCGGACGATCAAGGTTGAGGATCTGCCCGCTGAGGGTGCCGCTACCGGCGTTGCCGAACACGCCCCAGACTTCGTCGAGGGTCATCTTGAATTCATAGGCGGGCACGCCGCCGGGGGCGTCGCGGTCGATCAGGCGCCAATAGAGCGTGGCGCCCTCCCCTGTGAGCAGGTCGCCGAGGATGCGGTAGCGTGGTTCCCCGGCCGCGCGCAGGTTGACGGCGGTGTCGAGGTAACCGCGCAGGCCACGGCCACGCGGGGCGATGTCCAGCAGCAGCTCCAGTCCTTGCAGCGGCAGGCCCTCAAGGCCGGCATCGCGACCTTCCAGGCGCAGGCTCCAGACCCCGCGCAGGCTGTTCGCCAGGTGCTGGCCGGCGGTGTCGGCCAGGTCCACCGTGGCTTCGCCGGGGGTGATCGGGAATTCTTCTTCACGCGTCAGCTCGCGATGGGCATAGAAGGCCGCCGGCACGGCCGCGCCGGTCAGGGCCAGGCCTGCGATGAACCCACGTCGAGAGATCGTCATTGTCTACCTTAGGAAACGGCTTAATCAGAGCTAGAACGTTTGCTGGCCAGGGAAATTTACCGCGCGCCCTGCGGCGCCTAAATTTTTGTGCGCAGCGCTCGTTCTTCCCTGATAGCAAAGGCCTCAACTGACTGAGATGGCAATGACAAAACCACGTTCGAAAAAGGCGCTGTACATCGGCTTGCCGCTGGCACTGGCCATCGGCGCCGGGGCCGGTTTCCTGGCCTGGGATCACTGGTTCAGGGGCAACGCCGGCTACCCGCTGGAGGTGATCAAGCAGGCCAATGAGATGCAGGATCGCCTGTTGTCGTTCGACAGCCATATCACCGTGCCCCTGGATTTCGGCGGCGTCGGCAGCGAGGCCGACAAGGATGGCAGCGGCCAGTTCGACCTGGCCAAAGCGGCGCGCGGGCGTTTGTCGGGCGCGGCGCTGACGATCTTCGGCTGGCCGGAAATCTGGAACGGCGACAACGCGCCACACAAGCCCACCGAGGGTTTTGTCGAAGAGGCCCGCCACGAGCAGGAGGTGCGTTACAAGATCATCTCCGGCATGGTCCGCGACTTTCCCAACCAGGTGGGCATCGCCTACACCCCGGACGACTTCCGCCGCCTGCATGGCGAAGGCAAGTTCGCGATCTTTATCAGCATGCTCAACGCCTACCCGCTGGGCAATGACCTGAACCAGCTGGATTTCTGGGCGGCGCGCGGCATGCGCATGTTCGGCTTCAGCTATATTGGCAACAACGCCTGGTCCGACTCGTCGCGGCCGCTGCCGTTTTTCAATGACTCCACCGATGCCCTTGAAGGCCTGTCGCCGATTGGCCAGCAAGCCGTGCACCGCCTCAATGACCTGGGGGTGATCATCGATGTGTCGCAGATGTCGACCAAGGCGCTGGAACAAGTGGCGCAACTGAGCCGCACGCCGATGGTCGCGTCCCACTCGGCGCCACGGGCGTCGGTGGATATTCCACGCAACCTCAGCGACAAGGAACTGCAACTGATCAAGCACAGCGGCGGCGTGGTGCAAGTCGTCGGCTTCCCGGCGTACCTGCGCCCGTTGAGCCAGCCGACCCAGGACAAGCTCAACACTTTGCGCGCGCGTTTTGATCTGCCACCGCTGCCCAACCTGGCGATGGCCTTGATGCCCGGCGACGCAATCATCGCCGCCTGGCCCGAGCAGAAGTTCGGCCAGTACGCCCAAGGGCTGTACGGCATCCTCGAGGAGGAACCCAAGGCCAGCCTCAAGGATTGGGGCGACGCCATCGACTACACCGTGCGCAAGATCGGCATCGATCACGTCGGCATCTCGTCGGACTTCAACGACGGCGGCGGCATCGACGGCTGGGAAAACGTCGGCGAGGTGCGCAACGTCACCGCCGAACTGATCCAGCGCGGCTACTCCGAAGCCGATATTGCCAAGCTGTGGGGAGGCAACTTCCTGCGGGTGTGGGACCAGGTACAAAAAGCCGCCAAGCCCTTGGCCAATCGCTAATCAGCCATGAAGTGAGTCCATGACCGACCGCCGTACGTTTCTCAAGCAGGCCGGCGTCTTTGCCGCCAGCCTGCCGCTGCTGCCCCAGGCGCTGGCTGCCACGCCCGTACCCTCGACACAGGCGCCATGGACGGACCTCAAGCAACTGTTCAACCAGGACCCGAACTACCTGCACTTCTCCAACTTCCTCGTCGCGTCGCACCCAAAACCGGTGCGCGACGCCATCGAGCGTTACCGCCAGCAGATCGACCGCAACCCCGGGCTGGCGATGGATTGGGGCCTGGAGGAAACCTGGAAACGCGAAGGCCAGGTGCGCGAATGGGCCGGCCGCTATTTAAAGGCCGCACCCACGCAGATCGCCCTCACCGGCAGTACGTCCGAGGGCCTGGCGATGATCTATGGCGGCATCCAGCTGCGCGCCGACCAGGAAATCCTCACCACCGTGCACGAGCACTATGCGACCCAGAACGTGCTGGATTTTCGCGTACGCAGGCAAGGCACCCAAGTGCGCCGGTTCCAGCTGTTCGAGAGTGCCAACCGCATCTCGGCCGATGAAGTGCTCGGCAATATCCAACGCAACATCCGCCCCAACACCCGCGTGCTGGGCATGACCTGGGTGCAGTCCGGCAGCGGCGTGAAGCTGCCCATCGGTGAGATCGGCCAACTGATCAATGAACACAACCGCCACCGCGACGACAACGACCGCATCCTCTACGTAGTCGATGGCGTGCACGGCTTTGGCGTGGAAAACCTCGATTTCCCGGACATGCACTGCGACTTTTTTATCGCCGGCACCCACAAATGGATGTTCGGCCCGCGCGGCACCGGGCTGGTCTGCGCCCGCGACAGCCAGAACAAATACGTCACGCCGATGGTGCCGACCTTCTCCGAAGACACCAACTTCGCCACCACCATGACCCCCGGCGGCTTCCATGCGTTCGAACACCGCTGGGCGGCGGATGAGGCCTTCAAGCTGCACCTGCAATTGGGCAAGGCGCAGGTGCAGGCGCGTATCCATGCCCTTAACACTGAATTGAAAGAGCACCTGCTGGCCCACCCGCAGATCGAACTGGTCACGCCGCGTAGCCCTGAGTTGTCGGCCGGTTTTACCTTCTTCCGGGTCAAGGGCCGGGACAGCAACGACATCGCCGATTACCTGATGAAACAGCGCGTGGTCATCGATGCAGTGAACCGCGATGCCGGCCCGGTGATCCGCACCGCACCTGGCTTGCTCAATTCCTCCGACGAGATCCAGCGCTTCATGGCGCTGTTGAGCCCGCGCCTGTGACGCCCATTTTTCCTGTTGACGAGAGGCCCCTATGATTCCATCCCGATTCAAACCCCTGGCCGCCCTGACGCTGGCGACCCTGTGCGGCGCCCTGTTGCCGGGCCTGGCCCAGGCCGCCACGCCGCAGCCGGGCAAGGTGTTCAAGGACTGCAAGGACTGCCCGGAGATGGTCGTGCTGCCCGCCGGCGCTTTCACCATGGGTACGCCCGAGGAAGAAGTGGGCCGCGAGCCCGACGAGGGCCCGATGCATGACGTGACCTTCGCCAAGCCCTTCGCCATGAGCCGCTTCCATATCACCGCCGGCGAGTGGGACAGCTACGTGCGCCAGACCGGCGTGAAGATCGCCAACGGCGACACCCGCCCCGGCCGCGAATGCATCGCCAGCAAACCCCGCTACCCGCAAGGGCCGCGCCAGCCGGCGGTGTGCATGGACATGGACGACATCAAGCAGTACGTCAGCTGGCTGTCGAAAAAGACCGGCCAGCAGTACCACATGGTCAGCGAAGCCCAGCGCGAATACGCCGCGCGGGCCGGGACCAAGGGGCCCTTCCCGTTCCCGTTTGACGCAGGCAAGGGTTACAGCATCGCCGAGCATGCCAACACCTACGGCCCGGCGGACGGCTACAGCTATTCCTCGCCAGTGGGCAGCTACGCGCCGAATGGGTTTGGCATGTACGACATGCACGGCAACGTCTATGAACGGGTTGCCGACTGCTACCATGAGAACTATGTGGGCGCGCCGACCGATGGCAGCGCCTGGTCGGAGCAGACGTGCGAGGCCTACATTATTCGCGGTAATGACTGGGGCGAGGCGCCGGTGTTTTCACGTTCGGGCAACCGCAACAATATCTACCCGCAGACGCGGGGGGATTGGATTGGCTTTCGGGTAGTGCGCGACCTTTGAGCCACTGAAGATTCAAATGTGGGAGCGGGCTTGTGTGGGAGCGGGCTTGCTCGCGAAAGCGGTACATCAGTCACTATTTCCGGTGACTGATACACCGCTTTCGCGAGCAAGCCCGCTCCCACACTTTAGAACGGTACCCGCTTTAGATTTTTGCCAACAGCTCCAAACCTTCATGCAACGCCGGAAACAGGCTGTTATTGAAGTTGTTCCAGCGCAATTCAAGAATCGTATCCTCAGGCGAAATCTCCGTCTTCAACACGTCGTGAAACACCTCCCCCGAATCAATGCCGTTATCCACGTAATGAAACGATGCACCCGTGAGGTACAGCGGCTCCGACGGCGTGGTGGCCTTGGTCGCCCAATCCGTCACTGTCAGCCCGCGCGCGCCGTACAGCGCATTCCACGTGGCATACGCGCCGCGACGCTCGTAAGGCGATTCGATGCGAGTAATGCCCGGGTGGATATTCATGATGCGCCGCGCAAATGGCGCACCCGGCCGCACCAGCTCATCGAGGATCACCAGCAGACCATCCAGCACCACGATGTCAGCCTTCAATTCCACCAGCGTGTCATGCAGGCGGCGTTCGAAGTCCTGTTTGCCGGCGATGTGTTCCGCGCTGCCCCGTGGCAAGCGGCGATAGGTGGATGGCACGCTCAGCAGCAGGTCGTTGACCAGATTGCCCTGCACCCGCAAGTCCGCCGGGTACAGCCACTGGCGGCCAGGTTGGTAGGCAAACCCGTAGTCCTTGACCAGTTGCTGGTCCCGTGGGTTCTGCTCGTCATCGTCGTACACCACGCCGACCAGGTTGTAGGCCTCGCCCAGCGGCGTGTCGTTCAGCGAGCCCGCGAGGAACTCCAGCACCGACTTCATATACCGCTCGTGGTCCTTGTAGGCCACCGGCTGCCCAGCCTTGTCGGCGGCGGCGTTTCTCAGGGACCACACGTACACCAGATTCTTTTTCGTCATTGTTTCGCTCTCGCTGGATGGACTGCGCGCTGCGTCGGTACGCGTGCGCCTACACCACAAGAACGAACCAGCCCGCCGCCAATTTATCCACGCCGGCCACCGCCTGGCACGCCGCGCTAAATACTCGCCCCGATGCTTCGTTTGTCATGGGTAAGGGTCTGTGTGCCCAGCCCCTCTATTCACTCTCCGGGAAGTATTTATGACCGACCCCAAGCGCGGCGCCTTCAATGGTCTGCTCGCATTGCTCAGACCCTTTCGAACCCTGGTGACGGTGTCCGTCGCCCTGGGCATGGCGGGTGGCCTGGCCATCACCTTCTTGCTGGCCACCATCAACAACGCCCTGCACTCCTCCACCGGCATGACCCAAGGCGTGGTGCTGACCTTTGCCGCCCTGTGTGTGCTGGCCCTGACCAGTTCGATCGTGTCCGACATCGGCACCAACTATGTCGGCCAGCGCATCATCGCGGCGTTGCGCAAGGAGTTGGGTGAAAAGGTGCTGTCGGCGCCGATTGAACAGATCGAACGCTATCGCTCCCATCGCCTGATTCCGGTGCTGACCCACGACGTCGATACCATCAGCGATTTCTCGTTCGCCTTCACCCCGTTGGCCATCGCCACCACCGTGACCCTCGGTTGCCTGGGTTACCTGGCGTACCTGTCGGTGCCGATGTTCCTGCTGATGATCGTTGCCATCGCCATCGGCTGCAGCGTGCAGTTCATCGCCGGAGCCAAGGGCATCCGTGGCTTTGACGAAGCCCGTGACCTCGAAGACGAACTGCAGCGCTACTACTCGGCCATCGCCTCGGGGGCCAAGGAACTGCGTATCCATCGGCCACGGCGCTACCGCATGAACACCCACCGCATCCAGGAAACCGCCGACCGGATCAGCGACATCCAGGTGCGTTCGGTGAACATCTATATCGTCGCCAAGACCTTTGGCTCGATGCTGTTCTTCGTGGTTATCGGCCTGGCTCTCGCCCTGCAGGCCTACAGCCCGAACCCGGACCCGGCGGTGATCACCGGTTTCGTGCTGGTGCTGCTGTACATGAAAGGCCCGCTGGAACACGTGGTGGGTTATCTGCCGATCATCGGCAAGGCGCGGATCGCCTTTGCGCGCATCACCGAACTGGCCGACCGTTTCTCATCGCCGGAACCGCACTTGCTGATGGACGCCAGCGAAGCCCCACACCCGCAGGTGCACAGCCTGGAACTGCGCGACGTGCGCTACAGCCCGCCGCCGGTGGAAGGCAGCGAGCCGTTCCACCTGGGGCCGATCAACCTGAGCATCAAGCAGGGCGATATCGTGTTTATCGTCGGCGAAAACGGTTGCGGCAAGACCACCCTGATCAAGCTGCTGCTGGGCCTGTACCAACCCCAGGCCGGGGAAATCCGCCTCAATGGCGAAACCGTGACCGACCCGGTGCGCGACGACTATCGCCAGTTGTTCACCACGGTGTTTGCCGACTACTACCTGTTCGATGACCTGGTGCAGGGCAGCGCCACGCAGTCGCTGGACAGTGCGACCAAATACCTGGAGCGCCTGGAAATTGCGCACAAGGTCAGCGTCAAGGACGGCGTGTTCAGCACCACCGACCTGTCCACCGGCCAACGCAAGCGCCTGGCCCTGGTCAACGCCTGGCTCGAGGAACGCCCGGTGCTGGTGTTCGACGAATGGGCTGCCGACCAGGACCCGGCCTTCCGCAAGATTTTCTACACCGAGCTGCTGCCGGACCTCAAGCGCCTGGGCAAGACCATCATCGTGATCAGCCACGACGACCGCTATTTCGACATCGCCGACCAGTTGGTACGCCTGCGCGCAGGCAAGGTCGTGCACGAAATGGAGCCGGCGTGAAAAAAGTTTTCCGGTTTCTACAAGTAGGAACGTCTCACTAGTGGTAATGAGAATCTAACTCAATAAACATCTATAATCTGCCCACTAAAACATAGAAGAGAAAGCATTCATGTCAGTACGACTCGGTCTGAGCCCCCTGAGCAAAGCGCTATCCATGCGCCGGGCCCTGCACTTCAACCTGTTGCCCAGCGCGCTGGCCCTGGCCGTGTCGTTGCCGATTGCTGGCTATGTGCAGGCACAGGAACTTGAGATCGACGTGCCGGCCCAGTCCCTGGGTAGCGCACTGCAAGAGTTCGGTCGCCAGACCAACCTGCAAGTGCTGTACAGCCCGACGGATGTGGAAGGTAAACGCAGCAACGCCGTCAAGGGCAAGCTCGACCCGGACCGCGCCATCACCACCCTGCTCAAAGGCACCGGCGTCGGTTACGGCCTGCAAGGCAACACCATCAGCATCAGCGCCCATGCCGCTTCCGGCATGGAACTGGGCGCGACCCAGGTGACCGCCAACCAACTCGGCACCGTAACCGAAGGCACCGGCTCCTACACGCCGGGCACCATCGCCACCGCCACGCGCCTGGTGTTGACCCCACGGGAGACGCCACAATCGATCTCCGTGGTCACCCGCCAGGCCATGGACGACTTCGCCCTCAACTCCATCGACGATGTGATGCGCCATACCCCTGGCATTACCGTGTCGACCTATGACAGCGAGCGCACCAACTACTACTCGCGCGGCTTCTCCATCAACACCTTCCAGTACGATGGCATCCCGACCCTGCGTGACGCCCAGTACTCCGCCGGCCAGACCCTCACCGACATGGCTCTCTACGACCGCGTCGAAGTGCTCAAGGGCGCCACCGGCCTGCTCACCGGCGCCGGCGGCGTAGGCGGCACGCTCAACCTGATCCGCAAGAAACCGACGGCCGAGTTCCAGGGCAATATCGAGCTGGGCGCCGGTTCCTGGGACAACTACCGCTCGCAGATCGACGTCAGCGGCCCGTTGACCGAATCCGGCAACATCCGCGCGCGCGCGGTCGCGGCCTACAACGACAAGCACTCGTTCCTCGACCACTACACGCGCAAGACCAGCGTGTTCTACGGGATTCTTGAAGCCGACCTCGACGAAGACACCCTGCTGACCGTCGGCGCCGACTACCAGGACAGCGACCCCAAAGGCTCTAGCTGGACTGGCAGCCGCATGATCTTCGACGCCGAAGGCAAAGAGCTGGACTTGCCGCGCTCGTTCAACAACGGCCCGAAATGGGGTTCGTGGGCGCAGTACACCCGCACCGCCTTCGCCACCCTGGAGCACAACTTCAGCAACGGCTGGGTTGCCAAAGGCCAGTACAACCACCAGATCAACGGCTACCACGCGCCGCTCGCCGCCCTGTCCCAGGATCGAGGCAGCCAAAGCTCGCTGTACGCACGCAAACACGTCGGCGAAACCACCAGCGACAGCCTGGACGGCTACGCCACCGGGCCGTTTGAACTGTTTGGCCGCGAGCACGAACTGGTGGTGGGCCAGTCGATCTCGATCAGCAAATGGAAAGGCAAGAGCTACGACGCCACCTTTGCGCCGGGCACCAACTCTGCGGACTTCTACAACTGGAACGGCGACATCCCGGAACCGGCATGGTCCCTCACCCGCGTCCTCGACCAGACCAGCCGCCAGACCGGCAGCTACGTGACCAGCCGTTTCAGCCTGACCGACGAAATGCACCTGCTGCTCGGCGCACGCCTGGCCAACTACCAGGTCACCGGCACCAGCCGTTCGACGGAAAGCGGCAAAGTCGTGCCGTATGCCGGCCTGACCTACGACCTGAACGACAACTTCACCGCTTACACCAGCTACACCGAGATCTTCCAGCCACAGACCGACTACCGCGACCGCAACGACCAGATGCTCGAACCGGATGAAGGCAAAAACTACGAAGTCGGCATCAAGGGCGAGTTCTTCAACGGCGCCCTGAACACCAGCCTCGCCTACTTCGAAGTGCACGAGACCAACCGGCCGGAAGTCGATACCTCGGAAGGTGCCAGCCTGATCAACGACTCGCCGTACTACGGCATCAAGTCCAAGACCAAGGGCTACGAAGCGGAAATCTCCGGCGAAATCGCCACCGGCTGGCAATTGCAGGCGGGCTACACCCACAAGGTGGCGCGCGACGACAGCGGCAACAAGATATCCACCTGGGAACCGGAAGATCAGGTCAACCTCTACACCACCTACAAACTCACCGGTCCGCTGGACAAACTCACGATCGGCGGTGGCGCGCGCTGGCAAAGCGAAGGTTGGAAGTCGATCCGCAACTCCGGCCTGCGACGCTCCGAAATCCTCACCCAAGACCCGTACTGGCTGGTGGACCTGATGGCCCGCTACCAGATCACCAAGAACCTGTCGGCCAGCGTCAACGTCAACAACGTGTTCGACAAGAACTACTACACCAACATCGGTTTCTATGACTCCGCCTACCCGGGCGACCCGCGTAATTTCATGGTTACCACCCGCTACAACTTCTAAACCCGGCGTCCAAACAAAAGCCCCGTATCGCGAGATACGGGGCTTTTTTTGTGCCTGCAATAAAACGGTGAGTCAGGTAACAAGGATGTCGTCTGTGCAGGCGCTTTCGCAGCGATGCGGCGACCCGACAAGCCAGCTCCCACATTTTGAACGGTGTACACCTGACACAGCCTGTAAACCCATTCCCTGTGGGAGCTGTCGAGCTTTAGCGAGGCTGCGAAGGCGGCGGTACAGGCGATAGAAATATCGCCTGTACCGCCGTTTTTATGCCAGCGCCGCCACCAGGCTCTTGAGGAACTCGGCATTATCGACAATCCGGTGGTGAGTGGTATCAATCACCACCGAACGCTCGATCCCCGCCTGCCCAATCACCTCACGCAAGCCACTTTCAATCAACGCCTGGTGCATCCCCGCTTCACTGCGCGCCGCCCACCAGCAACTGACCGGTGCCTTGATGGCCCGGAAGTCGGTGGCTTGCAAACGCTCATCGAGGATCTGCTTGATCGCCCATGACCGCTCGGTTTCACCGCCGCTTTGCAGCTCGGTCTTGAGCGCCTGGAAGCTGGCGCCCAATGCCTCATCCGCCCAGTCGCACAGGTGCTGCCACTGCTGCTCTTCATCGCAATGTGCCTGCTGAGCCTGCTGCCACTGCGCCTGGATCTGCTCGGCATACGCCGGGAACATCACTTCCAGCATCTGCGCCCGGCGCTCAACCGCACTCGGCTCCGGTTGCGACTGTGCAGCGCCCTGCTCCCAGAACGCGGTAAACCGCGCCGGCGGTGGCGCATCGATCCAGCCGACAAACTCCACCGTACGACCGGCTTGCTCCAGCAGGTAAGCCACTTCCATCGCCAGGTTGCCACCCAGTGACCACCCCGCTAGGCGGAAAGCCCCCTGCGGCTGCGCGTCCAGCAGTTGCTGCGCATAGTCCTCGACCATCTGCGCCCAGCCCGGCACCGTGCCGTCCTCTTCCACCAAGGCCCGGCAAATGATGCCGAGCACCGGCCGTTGCTCACGCAACGCCAAGGCAATCGGCTTGTAGCAATGCACCGAGCCGAAACTTGGGTGGAACAGGTACAGCGGTGTGCCTTGCGTCTGGCTATTAAGCGGCACGATCAATGAACTGGGCGCATCACCTTCGATGCAACGGGCTTGCCCGGCCACCGTGGGGTTGAGCATCAACTGGTTGACCGCCAGCGCGGCGCCGCAGAGACGGTTGATCCGTTCCTTGAGCAGCAACACCAGCAACGAATGGCCACCCAACTCAAAGAAGTTGTCGTGCACACCGACGCGCTCAACCTCCAGCACCTCGGCCCAAATCCGCGCAATCTGCTGCTGCAACGCGGTTTGCGGCGCCGCGAATTCACGGCCTTGGCCAGCGGCATCCGGCTTGGGCAGCGCCTTGCGGTCCAGCTTGCCGTTGGGACTCAACGGCATCTGCTCCAGCACCACCCATTGCGCGGGCACCATGTAATCCGGCAAGTGTTTGGCCAGGTGCGCGCTGACGTGCGTGCGCCACTCAGCGTCAGCCGCGTGCAGCACCACATAGCCCACCAGCTGTTTGTGATCGACCACCAGCACCGTGGCTTCGCGCACCGACGGGTGTTCCAGCAGACGCGCTTCGATTTCACCCAGTTCAATACGCAGGCCGCGCAACTTGACCTGATGATCGAGGCGCCCAAGGTATTCGATCACCCCGTCGGCACGCTGGCGCACACGGTCGCCGGTGCGGTACAAACGCGCGCCGCTGTGGAATGGACACGGCACAAAACGCTCGGCCGTCAACGCCGGACGCCGATGATAATTGCGCGCCAGGCCTTCACCGCCCAGGTACAACTCGCCGGCCACACCGACCGGCACGGGCAGCAGCTGCCCATCCAGCACATGGGTGCGCAGGTTGGCGATGGGTTCGCCGATGGGCACGGTGTCGCTGCCTTCATCGACACACGTCCAATGGGTCACGTCGATCGCCGCTTCAGTCGGGCCATACAGGTTGTACAGGCCGGCAGCAGGCAGTTTCGCGAAGACCTGCTGCTGGGCATCCACCGGCAACGCTTCGCCACTGCACACAATGCGTTGCAGGCTGTGGCAGGTGGACACGGCCGGGTCTTGCAGGAAGGCCTGCAACATCGACGGCACAAAGTGCAACGTAGTGACGTGCTCCGCGTTGATCAGGCTGACCAACTTGGCCGGATCGCGATGATCACCCGGCGCGGCCACCACCAGACGGGCGCCGGTCATCAGCGGCCAGAAGAACTCCCACACCGACACGTCAAAGCTGAACGGGGTCTTTTGCAGCACCGTGTCCCCCGCGTCCAAGCCATAGGCCTGCTGCATCCAGCACAGGCGGTTGGTCAGTGCCGAATGACGGTTGCCCGCGCCTTTGGGTTGGCCGGTGGAGCCGGAGGTGTAGATCACATAGGCGAGGTTTTCCGGATCAATCACGACGCCCGGATTGTGCTCGCCATAACCGTCAAACCACGACTCCCCCAGCACCAGGCTGTGCAGCCCCGCCGGCATCGGCAGTTGCTCCAGCAGATGCGCCTGGGTCAGCAGCAGCTTCACGCCGCTGTCTTCCAGCATGTAGGCCAGGCGTTCACGGGGATAGTCCGGGTCCAGCGGCACATAGGCACCGCCCGCCTTGAGGATCGCCAGCAAGCCGACGACCATTTCGATGGATCGCTCCACCGCCACGCCCACCAACACATCCGGCCCCACGCCCGCTTCGATCAAGCGATGGGCCAGGCGGTTGGCGCGGCGGTTCAGTTCGGCGTAGCTCAGACGGGTGTCACCAAAGGCCAGCGCTGGAGCATCCGGGGTGCGGGCAGCCTGTTCTTCCATCAGCTGGTGTACACCGCGTTGCAGCGGATACGTCTGTGCAGTGGCGTTCCAGTCGTGGACCAACACCTGCTGCTCGGTCGCGTCCAGCAACGGCAACTGGCCGATGTGCTGCTGTGCATCGCCGGCCATGCCTTCCAGCAGGTTCAGCCAGTGGCGCGCCATACGCGCCGGGGTGGCCGCGTCGAACAGGTCAGTGGCGTAGATCAGCGAGGCAAACAACGCGTCACTGGATTCCTGGGTGCTGAGGCTCAGGTCGAACTGCGCGGTGCGGGTCTCCCACTCCAAGCCGCTGACGTGCAGGCCCGACAGTTGTTGCAGTTGGTCAGCGCTGTCGGTCTGGTGGTTGAACATCACCTGGAACAACGGGTTGAAGCTCAAGTTGCGCTCGGGGTGCAACGCCTCGACCAACTGTTCGAACGGCAAATCCTGGTGCGCCTGGGCTTCCAGCGCCCGTTGCTTGACCTGTTGCAGCAGTTGGCTGACGGTCAGTTGCCCGTCGATGTCAGCCTTGAGCACCTGGGTGTTGACGAAGAAGCCGATCAGGCGCTCGGTTTCCTCACGGTTACGGTTGGCAACCGGCACGCCGACGCGGATATCTTGCTGGCCGCTGTAGCGGTGCAGCAAGGTCTGGAACGACGCCAGCAGCAGCATGAACAGCGTGACTTCCTCACGCTGCGCCACTTGCCGCAGCTTCGCCAGCAAGGCCGGCGGCACGCTGATGTCGAGGCTCGCGCCACGATGGCTTTGCAGGGTCGGGCGCGCATGGTCCAACGGCAATTCCAGCACCGGCTGCTCACCACCCAGGCGTTCGCGCCAGTAGTCGAGCTGGCGGTGCTTTTCGCCGGCCTCCATCCAGCCACGCTGCCAGCTCGCGTAATCGGCGTATTGCAGCGCCATGTCCGGCAATTGCGGGGCCTGGCCCTGGCTGTAGGCCGCATACAGTTGCACCAGCTCATCGACCATCACCTGCATCGACGCGCCATCGGAGACGATATGGTGCTGCACCAGCACCAACACATGCTCATCCGCGGCCAGACGCAGCAGGCTCACGCGCATCAGCGGGCCGTGTTGCAGGTCGAACGGTGCGGCGATCTGTGCTTCCACCAGCGCCTGCAAGCCCGCCTCATCGGCATCAAGTCGCAGGATCTGGACGTCGGCGTGCGCGGCAATCACCTGCACCGCGCGCTCGCCGTCCTGTTGCACGTGGGTGCGCAGGCTTTCATGACGGGCCACCAGGGTGTCGAAACTGCGCTGTAATGCGGCCGTGTCGAGGTGCCCCTTCAGGCGCAGGGTGCCGGGGATATGGTAAGCGGCGCTGTGCGGGTCCAGTTGCCAGAGGAACCACTGGCGCTCCTGGGCATAGGACAGCGGCAACGGCTGCCCGCGCCCCACCGCCAGCATCGGCGGTGCCAACGGCTGCGCGTTCACGACATCGGCCAGCACGCTGGCGACAAACCCGTGCAGGCGCGGCTGTTCAAACAGGCTGCGCAGCGGCACCTCGCGACCGAGCAGGTTGCGCAGGCGCGAGATCACTTGCATGGCCAGCAACGAGTGGCCGCCCATTTCAAAGAAGTGGTCGCTCAGGCCGACGCGTTCGGCGCCGAGGATGTCGGCCCAGATCGCGGCGACTTGTTGCTCCAGCTCTGTAACCGGTGCGACCCACGCCTGTTGCGCTTGGCTGGCGTCCGGCTTCGGCAGCGCCTGGCGGTCCAGCTTGCCGTTCGGGTTGAGCGGCATGCGGTCGAGGAAGATCAGGTGCGCGGGCACCATGTAGTCCGGCAGTTGCTCGCGCAGCACGCTTTTCAGGGCTTCAGCATCTGTTGAGGCGGCGACAAGATAGGCGACCAGTTGATTGTCAGCCGCCAACACCAGGGTTTCGCGCACGCCGCCCTGGGCCAGCAACAGCGCCTCGATTTCCCCCAGTTCGATACGGAAACCACGGATTTTCACCTGATGGTCCACACGGCCGACGTATTCGATCACGCCATCGGCGCGGTAGCGGGCCAAGTCGCCAGTGCGATACAGACGGTCACCGCCGAAGGGATCGGGGACGAAGCGTTCAGCCGTCAGCAACGGGCGATTCAGGTAAGCACGAGCGAGGCCGCACTCGCTGCCGATGTACAGCTCGCCGACGGCGCCCAACGGTGCCAGATTCAAATCACGGTCTAACACGTACAGCGCACGCCCCGGCAACGAACGGCCAATCGGGCTGGCGGTGGCGCCGATGGTTTCGGCGCCGCTGGTGCAATCCAATACGCTCGACACCACGGTGGCTTCGGTCGGGCCGTAGGTGTTGAGCAGACGTACATGACCAAGGCCAGCCTTGAGCCACTGCGCCGGGCCATCCAACGGCATCGCTTCCCCGCCGATATGAATCTGACGCAACGCCCCGTAAGAGCGCTGCCCCGCTGCCAGGCAATCGAGCAGGAACAGGTTCCAGTAAGCCGTCGGCAAGTCCGCCAGGGTGATCCCTCGGCGGATGATTTCCGCGTACAAACGGCCGCTGTCCCAGAGCTCTGCACCACGCAAAACCACCGTGGCGCCATGGGTCAGCGCCGGATAAAGCTGCTCGACGAAACCATCGAAGTTCAACGTGGCGAATTGCAGGACACGATCATCCTCGGTCAACCGCAAATAACCCGCCGCGATGCTGGAAAACTCCGTCAACGCCGCGTGGTTGATCGCCACGCCTTTCGGTTTGCCGGTGGAGCCCGAGGTGTAGATCACATAGGCCAGGTTCTGCGGTGCAACTGCTACCTGTGGATTGCCTTCAGCAAACAGCGCCACCCGATCAATCGCCACGCTACGCAGCCCAGCGGGCAACGGCATCGGCACATGGGACTGGGTCAGCACCAGGCTGACGCCGCTGTCTTCGAGCATGTGCAACAGGCGTTCGCGCGGGTATTGCGGGTCCAGCGGCACGTAGGCACCGCCGGCCTTGAGGATCGCCAACAGGCTGACCACCATGGCAAACGAACGCTCCACCGCGACACCGACCAACACTTCGGGGCCGACGCCTTGGGCGATCAGATAATGCGCCAACTGGTTAGCCTGGCGATTCAGCTCGGCGTAAGTCAGCGTCTGTTCATCGAGGCATAGCGCAATGGCGTCGGGACGCTGTTGCGCCTGCAGCTCAAACAGCCCGTGCACACCCAACGGGCTGTGGAACGCCGCAGCGCCGTTGTTCCACTGCACTTGCTCGACACCGGCCAGCAGTGGCAACTCGGCGACCCGTTGGTGCGCATCTGCGGCCACCGCGTGCAGCAGGTGCTGCCAATGCTGCGCCATGCGCGCGATGGTCGCGTCGGTGAACAGGTCGGTGGCGTAAGTCAGCGTCGCAAACAGGCCTTCCGCTGAGGCCTGAGTGTCCAGGCTCAAGTCGAAATGTGCCGGATGGTTGCTGGACTCCAGCCCCTCCAGGCGCAGGCCCGGCAATTGTTCGCCACGCTGCACACGCAATTCGGACTGGTGGTTGAACATCACCTGGAACAGCGGGTTGTGGCTCAGGCTGCGCTCCGGCTGCAGCGCTTCCACCAGTTGTTCGAACGGCAGGTCCTGGTGCGCCTGGGCTTCCAGCGCGCGGCGCTTGGCCTGTTGCAGCACCTGGGCAAAGCTCATCTGCCCATCGATGTCGGCCTTGAGCACCTGGGTGTTGACGAAGAAACCGATCAGGCGTTCGGTCTCCACGCGGTTGCGGTTGGCAATCGGCACGCCGACGCGGATGTCCGACTGGCCGCTGTAGCGGTGCAGCAAGGTCTGGAACGAGGCCAGCAACAGCATGAACAGCGTCACGCCTTCGCGCTGCGCCAAGGCCTTGAGGCCGGCGACCACATTCGCCTCCAGCGCCACGTCCAGGCGCGCACCGCGATAGCTCTGCACGGCCGGGCGTGGATGGTCCAGGGGCAACTCCAACACCGGTTGTTCGGCGCCCAGCAGCTCGCGCCAATAGTTCAGCTGGCGTTGCTTCTCGCCGGCGTCCATCCAGGCGCGTTGCCACAGGGCGTAGTCGGCGTATTGCAGGGGCATGGCCGGCAACTGCAGGTCACGGCCCTGGCTGTAGGCGGCATACAACTGCACCAGCTCATCGACCATCACCTGCATCGACCAGCCGTCCGAGACGATATGGTGCTGCACCAGCACCAGCACATGTTCCTGCGCGCTCACTTGCAACAGCTTGACCCGCAGCAACGGGCCCTGGCGCAGATCGAACGGCCGGGCGATTTCCGCTTCTACCAGCGCTTGCACCTGTTCGGCGCTCGGCTTGTCGAGGGCCACGCTGTCGATGTGCAGCGTGGCCACCGGCAGCACCCGTTGCAGGGTGCGCTCGCCGGCGCTGACAAACACAGTGCGCAGGGTTTCGTGGCGCGCCAGCAGGCTGTCGAAGCTGCGTTGCAACGCTGCGCGGTCCAGCTCACCGCTCAGGCGCAAGGCGTTGGGCACGTGATAGGCGGCGCTTTGCGGCTCCAGTTGCCAGAGGAACCACTGGCGTTCCTGGGCGTAGGACAGGCTCAACGGTTGATCGCGCCCCATCGCCAGCATCGGCGGTGCCAACGGCGTTTCATCGGTTTGCAGGGCCTGCAAGGCGAGTACAAAACCTTCCAGTTGCGGCTGTTCAAACAGCGTGCGCAAGGCAATTTCCCGCGCCAGCAATTGACGCACCCGCGAGATCACTTGCATGGCCAGCAGGGAATGCCCGCCCAGCTCAAAGAAGTGATCGGTCAGGCCAATGCGTTCGGCGCCGAGCACGTCGGCCCAGATCGCGGCGACTTGCTGCTGCAACGCAGTGACCGGCTCGACCCACACGCCTTGGGACTGTGCCGCGTCGGGTTGCGGCAGGCCCTTGCGGTCGAGTTTGCCGTTGGGGGTCAGCGGCATTTTGGCGAGGAACATGAAGTGCGCGGGCACCATGTAGTCCGGCAGGTGGGTCTTCAGGGCGCGGCGCAGGGTTTCGCGGAACTCGGTTTCGTTGGCGAGCGGTGCGTCGGCGGGCACGACGTAGGCCACCAGTTGCTTGCCGGTGGGGCTGTCCTGCGCGACGACGACGGTTTCACCGACGCTGTCTTGTTCGCGCAGGCGCGCTTCGATTTCCCCCAGTTCGATGCGGAAACCACGGATTTTCACTTGGTGATCGACACGACCGAGGTAATCCACCACGCCGTCGGGGCGGCCACGGGTCAGGTCGCCGCTGCGGTACACACGGCTGCCGGGCTTGCCGAACGGGTCCGGCACGAAGCGTTCGGCGGTGAGTGCTGGGCGCTCCAGGTAACCCCGCGCCACGCCCTCGCCGCCCAGGTACAACTCGCCGGCGACGCCGATGGGTTGCAGGTTGAGTTGGGCATCCAATACGTAGCCGCTGCGGTTGCCCAGCAGTGTGCCAATCGGTGCGTAAACGGCGCCGCATGGATCGCCACGACGGGCCTTCCACAGCAACGGCGTGACCACGGTTTCCGTCGGGCCGTAGCCGTTGAACAGGTACGTCGGCTTGAGCGCACGCCAGGCCAGATCGTAACTGGCCTGCGCCACTGCATCCCCGCCGAAGCAATAAACCCGCACGGCCGGTGGATTGCCGTCGCGTTCGGCATGTTCGGCCAGCTGTTGCAGGTACACCGGCGGAAATACAGCCATGGTCACGTTGTGCCGATGCATCTGTGCGTAGGTGTATTCCGGCAACCACAGGCTGTCGTCGCGGATCAGCACGCTGGCGCCGTTGATCAGCGGGTGCATCCAGCCTTCGTGCGAACCGTCGAAGGCGAAGGACATGAAGTGCAGTTCGCAATCGGCCGGGCGGGTTTCGTAGCGTTCACCCGTGGCAATGATGTGCGCCACCAATGGACCATGGGAAACCGCCACACCTTTGGGCATGCCGGTGGAACCCGAGGTGTAGATCACGTAGGCCAGGTTATCGCCGTCCAACGCCACTTCCGGCGCTGTCTCGGCGTAGTCCTCGGTGTGGTCAATCGACAGCACCTCAAGTCCCTGAGGAATCGGCAGTTGCTGCAACGCGCTGCTGTGGGTCAACAGCAATTTCGCGCGGCTGTCTTCCATCATGTACAGCAGGCGATCACGCGGGTATTCGATATCCAGCGGCACATACACACCACCGGACTTCATCACGCCGAGGAACGCCACGAGGCTCTCGGCACAACGCGGCATGGCGATGGCCACGCGTACTTCGGGGCCGACGCCACGGGCGATCAGCGCGTGGGCCAGACGGTTGGCCTGACGGTCCAGTTCGCCGTAGCTGAGGGTTTGCGCGTCGAACTTGACCGCCACGGCCTGGGGGTTTTCACGGGCGCGGTCAGCGAACAGTTCATGCACCAAACGGGCACTTGAGAAGCCGGACTCGCTGCGGTCCCACAGTTGCAGGATATGTTGCTGCTCGTCGCTATCAAGCAGGTTTAACTGCGCCACGTTCTGTTGCTGGTCGGCAACCATCGCCTGCAACAGGTTCTGCCAATGCCGCGCCATGCGCGCGATGGTCTGTGCGTCGAACAAATCGGTGCTGTAGCCCAACGACGCCCACAAGCCGTCGCGGCTGTCGTGGGTGTCCAGGTCAAGGTCGAAGTGCGCGGTGCGCCGCTCCCAGGCCAGGTTTTCAATGCTCAGCTGCGCCAACGCCAACGGCTCGCGCGGCCCGTCGGTCTGGTAGTTGAACATCACCTGGAATAGCGGGTTGAGGCTCAAGCTGCGTTCCGGTTGCAGGGCTTCCACCAGTTGTTCGAACGGCAGGTCCTGGTGGGCCTGGGCGTCCAGCGCCCGTTGCTTGACCTGTTGCAGCAGCTGGGCAACGGTGGTTTGCCCGTCAATATCGGCCTTGAGCACCTGGGTGTTGACGAAAAAGCCAATCAGGCGCTCGGTCTCGACCCGGTTGCGGTTGGCGATGGGCACGCCGACGCGAATGTCCTGCTGGCCGCTGTAGCGGTGCAGCAAGGTCTGGAACGACGCCAGCAGCAGCATGAACATCGTCACGCCTTCGCGCTGGGCCAGGGCTTTGAGACTGGCCGCCAGCGCCGCCGGCAACGGCACGTCGAGGCGTGCGCCGCGATGGCTTTGCTGGGCCGGGCGCTGGTTATCGAACGGCAATTCCAGCACCGGTTGCTCGCCGCCCAGCAAGTCGCGCCAGTAGCTTAACTGGCGTTGCTTTTCGCCAGCCTCCATCCACTCGCGTTGCCACAGCGCGTAGTCGGCGTATTGGATCGGCATCGCCGGCAACTGCGCCACCTCGCCCTGGCTGTAGGCGCTGTAGAGCTGCACCAGCTCGTCCACCATCACGGCCATTGAGCCGCCATCGGAGATGATGTGGTGCTGCACCAGCACCAGCACATGCTCATCGGCCGCCAGGCGCAGCAAGGTCACACGCAGCAGCGGGCCCTGTTGCAGGTTGAACGGGCGCGCGATTTCGGCGGCGACCCGCGCCTGCAAGTCAGCCTCGTCGATATCGGCCAGCTCGATGGGCAGCGTGACCTGCGCACCAATCACCTGCACCGCGCCCTCACCGTCCTGTTGCACATAGGTGCGCAGGCTTTCGTGGCGCGCAATCAGGGTGTTGAAGCTGCGCTGCAAGGCCTCGCTGTCCAACTGACCGCTGAGGCGCAAGGCGCTGGGGATATGGTAGGCGGCGCTGTCAGGGTCCAGTTGCCAGAGGAACCACTGGCGCTCCTGGGCGTAAGACAGCAGCAGCGGTTGCAGGCGATTGCGCGCCACCAGCGGTGGCGCTTGTTCGACGCTTTCCAGCGCCTGCACTGCCGCAACAAAACCGGCCAACCGGGGTTGTTCGAACACCAGCTTCAACGGTACTTCCTGCGCCAGGGCGTGGCGCAGGCGTGAGACCACTTGCATGGCCAGCAACGAGTGGCCGCCCATTTCAAAGAAGTGGTCGCTCAGGCCGACGCGTTCAGCGCCGAGGATGTCGGCCCAGATTGCGGCGACTTGTTGCTCCAGTTCGGTGACTGGCGCGATCCACGCCTGTTGTGCGTGGCTGGCGTCCGGTTTCGGCAGCGCCTGGCGGTCCAGCTTGCCATTCGGGTTGAGCGGCATGCGGTCGAGGAAGATCAGGTGCGCGGGCACCATGTAGTCCGGCAGTTGCTCGCGCAGCACGGTTTTCAAGGCTTCGGCGTCTTGCTCGACAGCGACCAGATAGGCGACCAGTTGATTGTCAGCCGCCAACACCAAGGTTTCGCGCACGCCGTCCTGGGCCAGCAGCAGCGCCTCGATTTCCCCCAGTTCGATACGGAAACCACGGATTTTCACCTGATGGTCCACACGGCCGACGTATTCGATCACCCCGTCGGCGCGGTAGCGTGCGAGGTCACCGGTGCGATACAGGCGGTCGCCGCCGAAGGGGTCGGGCACGAAGCGTTCAGCCGTCAGCAACGGACGATTCAGGTACGCACGGGCCAGACCGCACTCGCTGCCGATATACAACTCGCCCACAGCGCCCAACGGCGCCAGGTTCAAATCGCGATCCAGCACGTACAACGCACGCCCCGGCAACGAACGGCCAATCGGGCTGGCGGTGGCGCCGATGGTTTCTGCGCCGCTGGTGCAATCCAGCACGCTCGACACCACGGTGGCTTCGGTCGGGCCGTAGGTGTTGAGCAAACGCACGTGGCCAAGGCCAGCCTTGAGCCACTGCGCCGGGCCGTCCAGCGGCATTGCTTCGCCGCCGATGTGGATCTGGCGCAACGCCCCGTAAGAACGCGGCCCCGCTGCCAGGCAATCAAGCAGGAACAGGTTCCAATAGGCGGTCGGTAAGTCGGCCAGGGTGATGCCTTGGCGGATAATCTCGGCGTACAACCGACCGCTGTCCCACAGCTCTGCACCACGCAAAACCACGGTGGCGCCATGGGTCAGCGCCGGGTACAGCTGTTCGACAAAACCATCGAAATTCAGCGTGGCAAATTGCAGGACACGATCATCCTCGCTCAACCGCGAATAACCCGCCGCAATGCTGGAGAACTCGGTCAGCGCCGCGTGGTTGATCGCCACGCCTTTCGGTTTGCCGGTAGAACCCGAGGTGTAGATCACATAGGCCAGGTTCTGCGGGGCAATCGACACCTGCGGATTGCCCTCGGCACAACGCTGCAAGGCGTCTGCGGCGTTGTCGATATCCAGCCGCGCCACGTCGGCGGGCAACGGCAATTGCTGGGTGGACTGGCACAACACCAGGCGCACATGGCTGTCTTCGAGCATATGCAGCAGGCGTTCGCGCGGGTATTGCGGGTCCAGCGGCACATAGGCGCCACCGGCCTTGAGGATCGCCAACAGGCTGACCACCATGGCAAACGAACGCTCCACCGCGACGCCAACCATGACTTCCGGGCCAACGCCCTGGCCGATCAGGTAATGGGCCAACTGGTTGGCCTGGCGATTCAGCTCGGCATAGGTCAGTGTCTGTTCATCGAGGCACAGGGCAATCGCATCGGGACGCCGTTGTGCTTGCACCTCAAACAGGCCGTGCACACCCAGCGGGCTTTCGAAGGCCGCGCCGCCGCTGTTCCAGGCGTTCAGCACGTTGCGCTGTTCAGCGTCGGCCAGCAACGTCATTTGCGCGAGGCGACCGCCGGCGCTGGCGACCATCGAATGCAGCACGGTTTGCCAATGCGCTGCCATGCGCGCCACGGTGGTCGCTTCGAACAGATCGGTGGCAAAAGTCCAGGAGGCCCACAGGCCGCTGTCGGTTTCTTCGGTGTCCAGGCTCAAGTCGAACTGCGCGCTCTCGCTGGCCCACTCCAGTGAGGTCACGGCCAGCCCCGGCAATTGCTGCGCGCCGGCGTTTTTACGGGTTTGCGCCTGATGGTTGAACATCACCTGGAACAGCGGGTTATGGCTCAGGCTGCGTTCCGGTTGCAGCGCTTCCACCAGTTGCTCGAACGGCAGGTCCTGGTGACTCTGGGCCTGCAACGTGCGCTCCTTGACCTGGGCCAGCAACTGGCGAAAGGTCATCTGGCCGTCAAGGTCGGCCTTGAGCACTTGGGTGTTGACGAAAAAGCCGATCAGGCGCTCGGTCTCGGCGCGATTGCGGTTGGCGGTCGGCACGCCGACACGGATGTCCGACTGCCCGCTGTAGCGGTACAGCAGGGTCTGGAACGACGCCAGCAACAGCATGAACAGGGTCACGCCTTCGCGCTGCGCAAGGGCCTTGAGGCCAGCGACCAGCGCCGGTTCCAGCGCCACGTCTTGACGCGCGCCGCGATAGCTCTGCACGGCTGGACGCGGATGGTCCAGAGGCAGTTCCAGCACCGGCTGGCTACCACCGAGTTGTTCGCGCCAGTAACCGAGTTGGCGCTCCTTCTCCCCCGCTTCCATCCAGCGCCGCTGCCACAGGGCGTAGTCGGCGTATTGGATCGGCAGTGTGGCGAGCTGGCAGTCCTGGCCCTGGCTGTAGGCGGCGTAGAGCTGCATCAATTCCTGCACCATCACACCCATCGACCAGCCATCGGAGACGATATGGTGCTGCACCAGCACCAACACCTGCTCGTCTTCGCCCAGGTTGAGCAGGTTCACCCGCAGCAAGGGCCCCTGCTGCAAATCGAAGGGCTCGGCGATGAGTGCCTGCACCCGCGCTTGCAGCTCGGCTTCGCTGACCGCGCTTTCAACGATCTCGACGACGGCGTGGGCCAGCACCACCTGGGAGCGGTTGTCGCCGTCCAGATGCAGGCGCGTGCGCAGGCTTTCGTGGCGCTCCAGCAGGCTGTCGAAGCTGCGCTGCAAGGCGCTTTTATCCAGGCGCCCGCTCAGGCGCAGCACGCCGGGGATATGGTAGGCGGCGCTGTGCGGGTCCAGTTGCCAGAGGAACCACTGGCGTTCCTGGGCGTAGGACAGCGGCAGCGCTTCACCGGCCTCGCGGGCCGTGGCAATCGGCAGTTGCCCGAAGCTCATGCCACGGGTTTGCAAACGTTGGTAGAACTGCTGGCGTTGTTCCAGAGGCAGGCGAAGAAAGCGCGACACCAGGTCGATATTAGGGTTGGAAAGCATGGTTCAAATCGCCTCTAGTTCGCTCAAAAAGTCACGAAGATCATCAAAGTCTTCCGCGCTGCCGGCACGGAAGGTTGCGGCGGCCTGGACGTAGGCGCGCAGCGTTTCGGTCTGGAACACTTCCACCAGCGGCACTTCCAGGCCCAATTCGGCCTGCACCCGCGAGGTGATCTGGATCGCAAGCAGCGAATGGCCGCCGACTTCGAAGAAGTTGTCGTTCAGGCCCACTTGCTCAAGGCGCAGCACGTCGGCCCAGATGGCGGCGATCTGCTGCTCCAGCGCGGTTTCGGGGGCCACGTAGTGTTGCTGCAACTGGCTGGCGTCCGGCTCGGGCAAGCCCTTGCGGTCCAGCTTGCCGTTGGGGGTCAGCGGCATCTGCGCGAGGAACATGAAGTGCGCGGGCACCATGTAGTCCGGCAGGCGGGTTTTCAGGGCGCGGCGCAGGGTGTCGCGGAAGGCGGCGGTGTCGGCCAGGTTGGCGTCGGCCGGGACCACGTAGGCCACCAGTTGCTTGCCGGTCGGGCCGTCCTGGGCCACCACCACGGTTTCGCCGACGCTGTCCTGTTCGCGCAAGCGCGCTTCGATTTCCCCCAGTTCGATACGGAAGCCACGGATTTTCACTTGGTGATCGACGCGGCCGAGGTAATCGACCACGCCGTCGGGACGGCCACGGGTCAGGTCGCCACTGCGGTACACGCGGCTGCCGGGCTTGCCGAACGGGTCCGGCACGAAGCGTTCAGCGGTGAGCGCCGGACGTTCCAGGTAACCCCGCGCAACGCCCTCGCCGCCCAGGTACAACTCACCGGCCACGCCGATGGGTTGCAGGTTGAGTTGGGCGTCCAATACGTAGCCGCTGCGGTTGCCCAGCAAGGTGCCGATGGGTGCATAGACGGCGCCGCAGGGATCTTCTTTGCGGGCTTTCCATAGCAACGGCGTGACCACGGTTTCAGTCGGGCCGTAGCCGTTGAACAGATAAGTTGGCTTGAGCGCACGCCAGGCCAGGTCGTAACTGGCCTGCGCCACTGCATCACCGCCGAAGCAGTAAACCCGCACCGCCGGTGGATTGCCGTCACGCTCGGCATGTTCGGCCAGCTGTTGCAGATAGACCGGAGGGAACACCGCCATGGTCACGTTGTGCCGATGCATCTGTGCGTAGGTGTATTCCGGCAGCCACAGGCTGTCGTCACGGATCAGCACGCTGGCACCATTGATCAGCGGGTGCATCCAGCCTTCGTGGGAGCCGTCGAAGGCGAAGGACATGAAGTGCAGTTCGCAATCGGCCGGACCTGTTTCGTAGCGTTCGCCGGTGGCGATGATGTGCGCCACCAATGGGCCGTGGGACACCGCCACGCCTTTAGGCATGCCGGTGGAACCGGAGGTGTAGATCACGTAGGCGAGGTTGTCGCCGTCCAACGCCACTTGCGGCGCGGTCTCGGCGTAGTCCTCGGTACGATCAATCGCCAGCACCTCAAGGCCCTCGGGAATCGACAATTGCTGCAAGGCACTGGAGTGCGTCAACAGAAGTTGCGCGCGGCTGTCTTCCATCATGTACAACAGGCGGTCACGCGGGTATTCGATGTCCAGCGGCACATACACACCACCGGATTTCATCACACCAAGAAACGCCACCAGGCTCTCGGCACAGCGCGGCATGGCAATCGCCACGCGCACTTCCGGGCCAACGCCACGGGCGATCAGCGCATGGGCCAAACGGTTGGCCTGACGCTCCAGCTCGCCGTAGCTGAGGGTCTGCGAGTCGAACTTGACCGCCACGGCCTGGGGGTTTTCATGGGCGCGATCAGCAAACAGTTCATGCACCAAACGGGCACTTGAGAAGCCGGACTCGCTGCGGTCCCACAGTTGCAGGATGTGCTGCTGCTCGTCGCTATCGAGCAGGTTCAACTGCGCCACGCTTTGCTGCTGATCGGCAACCATCGCCTGCAACAGGTTCTGCCAATGCCGCGCCATGCGTTCGATGGTCGTGACATCAAACAGGTCGGTGGCGTAGCTCAGCGAGGCGCGCAGTTGCGCCGCCGACTCTTCGATGTCCAGCGTCAGGTCGAACTGAGCGACCGCTTCATCCCAAGCGACCGGGCTGATATCCAACTCGCCCAGGCGCTGCAAATGCCCGCCCGCGAGGCTGATATGGTGGTTGAACGCCACCTGGAACAACGGGCTCAGGCTGAGGCTGCGTTCCGGTTGCAGCGCTTCCACCAGTTGCTCGAACGGCAAGTCCTGATGGGCCTGGGCATCGAGGGCACGCTGTTTGACCTGGGCCAGCAGTTCACGCACGGTGGTGTGCCCGTCGATATCCGCCTTGAGCACCTGGGTGTTGACGAAGAAGCCGATCAGGCGCTCGGTCTCGACCCGGTTGCGGTTGGCGATGGGCACGCCGACGCGGATGTCTTGCTGGCCGCTGTAGCGGTGCAACAGCACCTGGTAGGACGCCAGCAACAACATGAACAGCGTCACGCCTTCGCGCTGGGCCAGGGCTTTGAGGCCGTCCAGCAAGGGCGCTGGCAGCGGTACATTGAGGCGCGCGCCACGATGGGTTGGCACCGCCGGGCGTTGGTGATCGAACGGCAGTTCCAGCACTGGCTGTTCGCCGCCGAGCTGTTCGCGCCAGTAATCGAGCTGACGGGCCTTCTCCCCCGCTTCCATCCACTGGCGTTGCCATGCCGCGTAGTCGGCGTATTGCACCGCCAGCGCCGGCAGTTGCAGGGTTTGCCCCTGGCTATAAGCGGCGTAGAGCTGCACCAGTTCATCCACCATGACTTGCATCGACCAGCCATCGGAGATGATGTGGTGCTGCACCAGCACCAATACATGCTCGTCCGCCGCCAGACGCAACAGGCTGACGCGCATCAGCGGGCCTTGGCGCAGGTCGAACGGCGCGGTGATGCGCGCTTCGACCAACGATTTCAAGCGGGCCTCATCGGCCTCCACCACCGTGAGTTCGATCGCCACGTGCGGGCGGATCACTTGTACGGTGCGGTCGGCGTCCTGCTGCAAATGGGTGCGCAGGCTATCGTGGCGCGCGGCCAGGGTGTCGAAGGCGCGCTGCAAGGCGGCGTGATCCAGCGGGCCCTTGAGGCGCAAGGCGCTGGGCACGTGGTAGGCGGCGCTGTGGGGGTCCAGTTGCCAGAGGAACCACTGGCGTTCCTGGGCGTAGGACAGGGCCAGCGGCTGGTCGCGTTCGATGGGTTGGATCTGACTGATCTGAACCTGTGTTTCACCCAGTGCGCGGACAAAATCGCCAAGCACGGGTTGATCGAACAGGGCTTTCAAGCCCACCTCGAGACCGAGATCGTGGCGGATACGCGACACGGCCTGGGTCGCCAGCAGGGAATGCCCGCCCAGTTCGAAGAACTGATCGTTGAGGCCGACCTGCGCCACGCCGAGCACCTCGGCCCAGATCGCGGCGACCTGTTGCTCCCGCTCGGTGTGAGGCGCGAGGTATTCACGCGCCTGCACGTCGACTTTCGGCAGGGCCTTGCGATCGAGCTTGCCGTTGGGGCTCAGGGGCATGCGCTCAATCGCCAGCCATTGCGCCGGGACCATATAGTCCGGCAGGTGCGCGGCCAGGTGAGCGCCCAGCACTTCACGCCAGTCATCAGCGGCGTCATGCAGCACCACGTACGCCACCAGGTATTGGCCACCGACCGCCAGCACAGCGCTTTCACGCACCGCGTCGTGTTCCAGCAGGCGCGCTTCGATTTCCCCCAGTTCGATGCGTTGGCCACGCAGTTTGACTTGATGGTCGATGCGCCCGGCGTATTCGATCACGCCGTCTTCGCGATAACGCGCCAGGTCACCCGTGCGGTACAGGCGCTCACCTGCGACAAACGGATGGGCGATAAAACGCTCGGCCGTCAGCGCCGGGCGACGGTGATACCCGCGCGCCAGGCCGACGCCACCGAGGTACAACTCGCCCAGCACGCCAACGGGCGCGGGCTCGAAGTTGCTGTCGAGGATGTAGCAACCGAGGTTGGCAATCGGCCGGCCAATCGGCACCGCATCGCGGCGTTCATCGACACAGGTCCAGTGGGTCACGTCGATGGCCGCTTCGGTCGGGCCATAGAGGTTGTAGAGCCCGGCCTGGGGCAGCTTGGCGAACACGTGCTGCTGGGCGTCCACCGGCAGGGCTTCACCGCTGCACACGATGCGGTGCAAGGTGTGGCAGGTGGCAACGGTCGGCTCTTGCAGGAACGCCTGCAACATCGATGGCACAAAGTGCAGCGTGGTGATTTGTTCGGCGTTGATCAGGCTGACCAACTTGGCCGGATCACGGTGATCGCCAGGCGCTGCCACCACCAGGCGTGCGCCGGTCATCAGCGGCCAGAAGAACTCCCACACCGATACGTCGAAGCTGAACGGAGTCTTTTGCAGCACGCTGTCACTGACGTCCAGCGCGTAGGCTTCCTGCATCCAGTGCAGGCGGTTGGCCAGGGCGGCATGGCGGTTGCCGGCACCTTTGGGCTGGCCGGTGGAGCCTGAGGTGTAGATCACGTAGGCGAGGTTTTCGCCGTGCAGTTCAATGCCCGGATTGACGTCGCTGTAGCCTTCGAAGGTTGACTCACCCAACACCAGGGTTTCGAGGGTCGATGGAATCGGCAGCTGTGCCTGCAGATGCGCCTGGGTCAGCAGCAGTTTGACGCCGCTGTCCTCCAGCATGTAGGCCAGGCGTTCGCGTGGGTATTCCGGGTCCAGCGGCACGTAGGCGCCACCGGCCTTGAGCACGGCGAGCAGGCCCACGACCATTTCAATCGAACGCTCCACTGCCAAGCCGACCAGCACGTCCGGGCCCACGCCGGCTTCGATCAAGCGGTGGGCCAGGCGGTTGGCACGGCGATTCAGTTCGGCGTAGGTCAAGCGTTGTTGTGCGAAGACCAGCGCTGGCGCATCCGGTGTGCGCGCAGCTTGCTCTTCGATCAGTTGGTGCACGCACGTTTGCAACGGGTAGTCGCGGGCGGTGGCGTTCCAGGCGTAGAGCACCTGTTGGCGTACGGCGTCGGTCAGCGCCGGCACATCCCCCAGGCGCTGAGGTGTTGGCTGGCTCAAGCCGTGCAGCAGGTGCTGGAAGGACTCGGCCAGTTGGCGGATCTGATCTTCGCTAAACAACTGCACGTCAAAGCTGAACTCAAACGCCAGCGTCGCCCCCGCGCCGAGCAACACGGTGAGTGGATAGTGGGTCTGCTCCAGGTTCTGCACATTGCTGAACGCAAGCCCCGCCGGCGTGCCGTGGGCCAACGCCTCGGAGACCGGATAGTTTTCCACCACCAGCAGCGTGTCGAACAACGCCACACCGCCCGCCCCCGCCCAGCGCTGGATATCGAACAGCGGCGTGTGCTCGTGCTCGCGCAGGCTGAGGTTGAGGGCCTGCACCTGTTGCAGCCACTCGCCGACCCACAGTTGCGGGCTCGGCGTGGCAATCACCGGCAAGGTGTTGATGAACAGGCCGACCTGCTGTTCCACGCCGGGCAAACCGGCCGGGCGCCCGGAAACGGTAGCGCCAAAGGCCACGGTGGCCTGGCCGGTGTGGCGTTGCAGCAACAGCAGCCAGGCCGCTTGCACCAGGGTGTTGAGGGTGACCTTGTGCGACTGCGCGAAGGCTTTGAGCTGCGTGCTGTGCGCCGGGCTCAGGTGCAGATGTTGGCTGCCCTTGGGCGCTGCGGGCGCCGTCGAGACGCCGCGCGCCAATTGCGTCGGTGCGTGCAGGGTTGCCAACTGGCCTTTCCAGAACGCTTCGCTGAGGGACGCGTCCTGCGCCTGCAACCAGCCGATGTAGTCGCGGTAATGCCCGTGGATCGCCGGCAACGGCTGGCCGGCATAGTGCTGCAAGACTTCGCCGAACAACTGCGCACGGCTCCAGCCGTCCAGCAGGATGTGGTGGTTGGTGTAGATCAGATGGAAACGGTCGTGCCCGGTGCGCACCAGTTTCAGGCTGAGCAGCGGCGCCTGATCCAGCACAAAACCCTGGGCGCGGGTGGATTCGCTCAGTTCGTCCAGCGCTGCTTGCTGGTCGGGACGCGCCTGCCAGTCGTATTCGGCGAACGGCAAGGCAACATCACGATGGACCGCTTGCAACGCTTGGGCCTGCGCGTCCTGCCAGAGGAACCCGGTGCGCAGCATGTCGTGCCGGGCCAGCACCTGTTCCCAGGCCCGCTGGAAGCGCGGCACGTCGAGGCCGTGGATGTCGGCGCGCAACTGGCTGACGTAGATGTCGTCCTGGCCTTGCTGGTACAGGCTGTGGAACAGCATGCCTTGCTGCATCGGCGACAGCGGGTACAGGTCCTGCACGCCACGGGGCGCCAATGCCAACTCGTCCAGTTGCGCCTGGGTCAGGCGGGCCAGGGGCACATCGGCCGGGGTCAGTCCACCGTGTTGCGGGTTGAGGCAGTGGGCGATCAGCGCCAGCAGCTCCTGCTGGTAATCGTCTGCCAGGCGTTGAATGGTCGAGGCCTGGAACATCTCGCGGCTGAAACCCCAGCTCAGGCTCAGTTCACCGCCGTACACCTGCCCTTCCAGCGTCAGCCAGTTGGCCAGCGGCGCCTCGGCATCCTGGGCCTGGCCGCTGCCTTGCGTGGCCGGGACGAACAGCGCGGACGCGTCGAACTGGCGGTCGAACTGCCCCAGGTAGTTGAAGGTGATACGCGGCGGCGCCAGGCCGGCCAGGGCGTCGCGGGATTCGGCCGTGCCCAGGTAGCGCAGCAGGCCGTAGCCCAGGCCCTTGTCGGGCACGGCGCGCAGTTGTTCCTTGACCGATTTGATCGCGTTCGACAGTTCGCCGTCGGCCTGCAAACGCACGGGGAACAGGCTGGTGAACCAGCCGATGGTGCGGCTCAGATCAACGCCGTCGAACAGGTCTTCGCGACCATGGCCTTCCAGCTGGATCAGCGCCGCGTGCTGGCCACTCCAACGGCTGATCACCCGCGTCAGTGCGGTCAGCAACAGGTCGTTGACCTGGGTGCGATAGGCCGCCGGGGCGTCTTGCAGCAGTTGACGGGTGTGCTCGGCGTCGAGGCGGATTTCGAGCTTGTCGCCCAGGCGGTTTTGCAGACCGCCCTGGGGGTTGTCACACGGCAGGTCGGCGTCGACCGACTGCGCCTGCCAGTACGGCAGTTGCGCGTCGAGGCTGTGTGCGTGGGCCTGCAACTGCTGCGCCCAGGTTTGATAGGCGCTGGTTTTTGCCGGCAAGGCTACTTGGTTGTAAGCCTCTTGCAGGTCTTCCAGCAGGATGCGCCACGACACGCCATCGACCACCAGGTGATGGACCACCAGCAGCAGGCGCTGGGCGCCATCGGCCAGCGTGATCAAGGCGGCACGCAGTAGCGGGCCGTGTTCCAGGTCGAGGCTGCGCTGGGCTTCATTGCACAGGACGGCCAGTTCGGCATCGTTGCTGGCGTGGGACTGCCACAACGCCGAGTCGGTGACGGCTGCGGCATGGCTTTGCTGCCAGCCATCGGCCTGCTGGGCGAAACGCAGGCGCAAGGCGTCGTGATGGTTGATCACCTGGGTCAACGCCGCGGCAAGACGCGCAGGCTCCAGGGCCTCGCGCGGGGTCAACAGCAGCGATTGGTTCCAGTGCTGACGCGCCGGGATCGCCTGGGCGAAGAAGGCGTGCTGCACCGGGGTCAGGATCACGGCGCCGCTGACCGGGCCTTGATCGATCAGCGTGGCCTGCTCGAAGCTCGCCACCAGTGCCAGGCTGCGCACGTTCTGGTACTGGAACAGGTCGCGCGGGCTGAGGCGAATCCCTGCTTGCCGGGCACGGCTGACCACCTGGATGGAGATGATGGAGTCGCCGCCCAGTTCGAAGAAGTTGTCGTCCAAACCGACTTGCGCGACCCCCAGCACATCGCTCCAGATCGCCGCCAAAGCGGTTTGCAAAGGGTTTTCCGGCGCGCTGTAGGCCTTTTGCGGCGCGGCGTCCGGCAGGGGCAGCGCCTTGCGGTCGAGCTTGCCGTTGGCGGTCACCGGCAGCTTCGCCAGGGCGATGAAGTGCGTTGGCACCATGTATTCTGGCAGGCTGTTGAGCAGCCAGGCCTTGAGGTCGGCGGGTTCGTCCTGCTCGTGGACGAGGTACGCGACCAGTTGTTTGCCGCCGTGCACCAGCACCACGGCTTCACGCACCGCGGGGTGTTGCATCAGGCGCGTCTCGATTTCACCCAGTTCGATGCGCAGGCCGCGCAGCTTGACCTGATGGTCGAGGCGGCCGAGGTATTCGATGACGCCGTCGGCGCGTTGGCAAACACGGTCGCCGGTGCGGTACAGGCGCTCGCCAGCCACGAACGGGCTCGGCACAAAGCGCTCGGCGGTCAGCGCCGGGCGCCGGTGATAACTGCGAGCCAGGCCCGTGCCGCCCAGGTAGAGCTCGCCGGAGACACCGGCCGGTACCGGGTTGAGCTGGGCGTCGAGCACGTAGGTGGCGAGGTTGGCGATGGGCCGGCCGATGGGCACGCTGTCGGCGCCTTCATCGATACAGGTCCAGTGGGTCACGTCGATGGCGGCTTCGGTGGGGCCGTAGAGGTTGAACAAGCCGGCCTGGGGCAGCTTGGCGAAGACCTGGGTTTGCGCATCCAGCGGCAAGGCTTCGCCGCTGCACACGATGCGCTTGAGGCGGGTGCAGGCGTGCACGCCCGGCTCATGGATAAACGCCTGCAGCATCGACGGCACAAAGTGCAAGGTGGTGATGCCTTGGCGGCCGATGGTCTCGATCAGCCGCGCCGGCTCGCGGTGTTCGCCAGGGGCGGCGACCACCAGGCGCGCGCCGGTCATCAGCGGCCAGAAGAACTCCCACACCGACACGTCAAAGCTGAACGGGGTTTTCTGCAAGACCGCATCGCTGCCGTCCAGCGTGTAGGCCTGCTGCATCCAGCACAGGCGGTTGACCAGCGCGCGATGGCTGTTGCCGGCGCCCTTGGGTTTGCCGGTGGAGCCGGAGGTGTAGATCACGTAGGCGAGGTTCAGCGCCTGGATGGCCACGGCGGGTGATTCGGTGCTGAAGTCGTCAAGCCACGGCGCGGGCTGGTCCAGGGCGATCACCTGGATGCCCGCGGTCGGCAGTTGCGCCAGCAGGCTGTGCTGGCTGAGCAGCAGCGTGATGCCGCTGTCTTCGATCATGTACGCCAGGCGCTCCTCGGGATACTCCGGGTCCAGCGGCACGTAGGCGCCGCCGGCCTTGAGAATGGCGAGCAGGCCCACCACCATGTCGATGGAGCGTTCGATGCAGATGCCTACCAGCACGTCCGGGCCGACGCCCCTCTCGCGCAGCAGGTATGCCATCTGATTGGCGCGGGCGTCGAGTTGGGCGTAAGTCAGCGTGATGCTGGCGAACGTCAGCGCCGGGGCATCTGGCGTGCGCTGCACTTGGTCTTCGATCAGGTGATGAATGCCGCGCTCGGTCGGATAGGCCTCGGCGGTGTGGTTCCAGGCGACGACCTGCGCGTGGTGGTCCTCGGCGCTGAGCATCGGCAACTCGCCAATGCGTTGCTCGCCATCGGCAACCATGGCCTGCAACAGGCTGATCCAGTGCGCAGCCATGCGCGCGACGGAGGGCGCGTCAAACAGGTCGTTGGCGTAGGTCAGCGCCGCATGCAGGGTGCCGGACTTTTCGTAGGTGTCGAGGGTCAGGTCGAACTGGGTGGTGCGGCCCTGCCACTCCACCAAGGCCAATTCCAGGCCGGAGGCGGTGCGGATGCTGGCGATGTCCGCCACCAACGGCTGGTGGTTGTACATGACCTGGAACAACGGCGTATGGCTGAGGCTGCGCTCGACTTTCAGCGCTTCCACCAGGCGCTCGAACGGCAACTCCTGATGATCCTGGGCACCCAGCGCGTGCTCCTTGATGCCTTGCAGCAACTCGCCAACGCGGGTTTGCCCGGTGAGTTCGGTGCGTAGCACCTGGGTGTTGACGAAAAAGCCGATCAGGCCTTCGACTTCACTGCGGTTGCGGTTGGCGATAGGCACGCCGATACGGATATCGCCCTGCCCGGTATAGCGATGCAACAGCACGTTGAAAGCGCCGAGCAGCAACATGAACAGGGTGACGTTGTGCTGCTGGGCACAGCTGCGCAGTTGCACGGCCAGCGCCGGGTCGATCGCGAAGTTGTGCCGCGTGCCCTGGTAGCTGGGCATGGCCGGGCGCGAGCGGTCGGCGGGCAATTCCAGCACCGGGTGTTCGTCGCCCAGGCGCGCCTGCCAGTAGTCGAGTTGGCGCGCCTGCTCGCCCGCTTCCAGCCAGCGGCGTTGCCATAGGGCGTAGTCGCTGTATTGGATCGGCAACGGCGGCAGCTGCGGCGCTTCGTTACGTTCGTGGGCGTCGTAGAGGCGGATGAATTCGTCGATCAGCACGTTCATCGACCAGCCATCGGAAACGATGTGGTGCAAGGTCAGCAACAGCACGTGTTCTAGCGTGTCGAGCTTGAGCAGTTGCACGCGCAGCAGCGGGCCGTGTTCCAGGTCGAACGGTTGCAGCGATTGTGCGGTCGCGGCGGCGCTGACGGCGGGCTCGCGCTCGGCGGCAGGCAAGGTACTGAAATCCAGGTGGTCGATGACCAGCGAGGTCGGTGTGGCGACTTGCAGCAGCCGCTCGTCGGCCTGGCGCTGGAATACGGTGCGCAAGGTTTCGTGCCGCGCCACCAGGCTGGCGAAGGCCTGCTCCATGGCCTCCAGGTTCAGCGCGCCCTTGAGCCGCACCGCGCCTGGCAAGTTATAGGCGCCACTGGCCGGGTCCAATTGCCACAGAAACCACATGCGCTGCTGCGCGTAGGACAGCGCCTGGCGATCCTCCGTCTCCACCCCTGCCGGAATCGGAAACCTTGAAAAATCCACGCCTTCTTTCTGCAAGGCTTGCAGGAACAGTTGGCGTTTTTCCAGGGGCAACCCGATAAACCGGCGAGCAAGTTTCAAGGAGTCTTCAGCATTCATTTCTTGGAGTCCGGGGCAATAGGCGGGAAGCACAAAGGCACGTCGTCCCTATAAAACGAACCGGAGAGGGAAAAATTAGCGCGGGGTAGAAGGCGTGCAGCCGGGTGTCATCAAGGGTTACATCAATCCTGGGAAAGGCTGGCGAAGCCGAGCTAGCATTGACGAACACCACTTTTTGCAACTACATTTAGTCGCACGCAGGGAACGCCGTGTCCAAAAATGAAAAGCTGCTCGCCAAACTGCTCAACGAACACATGACATTCACTTGGCCCGAGCTCGTGACGCTGCTGCGTCGGCTGGGCTACACACAGATTGAGGGGGCCGGAAGCCGCGTCAAATTCGACATCGGCGACCCGACGGCAATGATCACATTGCACAAGCCTCACCCCGGCAACGAACTGAAACACTACATTCGGCGCCAGATCATCGAACAATTGAAATCAGGAGAACTGATTCAGTGAACAACCAACTGAAACACAAAGGCTACATCGGCTCTATCGAGGCCAGCCTCGAAGATAACTGCCTGTTCGGCAAGATGCTGTTTATCAAGGCACTGATCAGCTACGAAGGGAAAACCGTCGCCGAGCTGGACGCGGCCTTTCGCGAGGCCGTGGACGACTATCTCGCTACGTGCGAAACCCTTAGGCAAACACCCGAAAAACCGTGCAAGGGATCGTTCAACGTTCGGGTCGGCCATGACCTGCATTTGGCAGCGGCCCTGGCCGCGACCCGCAAAAAAGTCACACTCAATGATCTGACACGCCAGGCATTGAACGAGTTTTTACAACATCACTGCGCGGAGCCGTTCCCAACGATTGGCTGACTACCCCAACCGCCGATACCCCAGCACCGCTGACCCCAACACCACCGCCCCCGCCACCAGCGCCACCCAGAACCCGCTGGGGGCGCCAAAGTGGTCGATCATCCAGCCGGAGCTGGCGGCGCCGATGGCCACGCCGATGCTCAGGCCGGTGATTAGCCAGGTCATGCCTTCGGTCAGGCGGCTGGGTGGGACGATGCGCTCCACCAGGGCCATGGACACAATCAGGGTCGGCGCGAAGAACAGGCCGGAAATGAAGATCGCCACCGCCAGGCCGGGGATGTTGGTCACCAGCAACAACGGCAAGGTGGTCAACGCCGTGGCCACGCCGCAGCACAGAAACTGCCGGGGCAGTGGCGCCTTGAGCTTGAGCGTGCCAAAGGCCAGCCCCGCCAGGCACGAGCCGATGGCGTACACCGACAACACGATGCTCGCCGCCGCCGGCTGGCCCTGGTGCTGGGCGAAGGCCACGCTGACCACATCCACCACGCCGACGATCACGCCCATGGCCAGCAGCAGGATCATCAGGATCAGCACCGAGGGCGACGCGATCAGCCAGCCGCTGTGGTGGTCGTGGTGCGCATGCACGGGCGGCTCGGTTTCGCGTTGCAGCACAAAGGTGGTGACGCCCACCGCCAGCAACACCGCGGCCACCAACGGCCCGGCTTCCGGGAACAGCACCACGCTCAGGCCCACCGAGATCGGCGGGCCGATGATGAAGCACACTTCATCCAGCACCGATTCCAGGGCAAACGCGGTTTGCAACTGGGGTTGCCCGCGGTACAACTCGGTCCAGCGCGCCCGCACCATGGCTGACATGTTCGGCATGCAGCCGGCCAGCGCGGCGAACAGGAACAACGTCCAGCTCGGCGCCTGCAAGCGGGTACACAACAGCACCATCAACAAACCGCCGCCACCGATCAACGCGGCGATGGGTAGCACCCGGCCCTGGCCGTAACGGTCCACCAACCGCGAAACCTGCGGCGCGCAAAACGCCGTGGCCAACGCAAACACCGCCGCCACCGAGCCCGCCAGGCCGTAGCCGCCATGCACTTGGGCGAGCATGGTGATCAGGCCGATGCCGGTCATCGACACCGGCATGCGCGCAAGCATCCCGGCCAGTACAAAAGCCCGCGCGCCTGGGACCTGGAACAACGCGGCGTAGGGGTTTGCCATCTCTCTTGACCTCTTCCTCTGTGCCTTGGGGCTTGCCATCTGAAGCCAGCAAGGCAGAATACATACGGTGCGTATGTGGCGAATCATGCTTAACATACGCAGCGTATGTCAATCACTCACTTGCCCATAACGAGCCACCCCATGAGCCGAGCCCGCGCTGAAATGATCGAAGACACCCGTGCCCGGCTGATCGCCAGCGCGCGCCAGGCATTCGCCACTCAGGGGTACGCCAACACCTCGATGGACGACTTTACCGCCCGCGCCGGGCTGACCCGCGGTGCGTTGTACCATCACTTCGGTGACAAGAAAGGCCTATTGGCCGCCGTGGTCGCGCAACTCGACAGCGAGATGGATGTGCGCTTGCAGTACATCACCGACCAAGCCCTGGACCCCTGGGCCGGTTTTTGTGAGCGCTGCCGGACGTATCTGGGCATGGCCCAAGACAGCGAGATCCAGCGCATCGTATTGCAAGACGCCCCTGCCGTGCTGGGAGACACCGGCTCCCAGCAACACTGCGTGGCCTCGTTGCGCCAATTGCTGGAAGACTTGATGCACGCCAAGGTGATCCACCCGGTTCCGAGCCAGGCGCTGGCGCAACTGATCAATGGCAGCCTGGTCAGCACCGCGTTGTGGATCGCCCGGGATGAAGACCCGGACGCGCGCCTGCAAGAGGGTTTGCTCAGTCTGGAGCTGCTGCTGGGCGGCCTGAAACTCACACCAACCGCGTGATCTGCTTGTGCCGCCAGACCAGCCGGTAATACGCGACCTGCAACCCGAGCATCGCCAGGTAAGTCACCGGAAACGCCATCCACACGCCTTCCAGGCCAAAATGTGCGTTGAACAGGTACGCCATCGGCAGCTCCACGCACAGCACGCAGAAGATCGAAATCGCCACCGGCATCAACACCACGCCGCTGGCGCGCATGATGCCGCCGACCACCGCCTGGAAGCCAAACACCAGGATGCTCCACAGCATGATATGCAGCAGGTGCTCGGCGTTGACCCGCGCCACGTCGTCGGTGATGAACAAACCGAGCAACCAGTGCGACAGCCCATAACCCAGCACGATCAGGCCGCCGGTGAGGCAGGTGTTGATCAGCAGCCCGGTGCGCAGGATCGGCCCGATGCGCTCCAGGCGCCCCGCGCCAATGGCCTGGGCACCGAGGATCGACGCGGTGATGGCAATCGACAACGCCGGGAACTGCACGTAATTGACGATCTGCGTCACCGCACCATAGGCCGCCGTGGCTTGGGAGCCGTGGCCGTTGACCAGGGCGAGGATGACCAGTTCCGACAGCGACAACACCACCATCTGTAAGCCGGTAGGCAGGCCGATACGCAGGACTTTGCCGAGGATCACGCGGTCCAGGCGCAAGGCGGCGAGCAGTTCGCGGTCGGGCGCCATCACGTGGTTCTTGTGACGCAGGCGCAGGACCAGAAACAGCATGGCCAGGGCATTGCCCACCAGCCCGGCAAACACCGCGCTCTGGATGCCCATGGGCGGCAAGCCGATCCAGCCGCGAATCAGCGCCGGGGTCAGCAGCAGGCCCACCAGGGTGGAAACCACCAGCGCCAGCAACGGCGAAACCGTATCGCTGACACCGCGCAACAACTGGGTATACAGGATAAAAACCAGCAGCAGCGGCATGATCAACATCATCATCTGCGCATACCCCACCGCATCGTCCAACACGTCAATCGGCGTGCCCAACGCTTGCAACGCCGGGCGCGCGAACAGGCTGCCAAGCACCGCCGCGACTACCCCCACCAACGCACCCAGGGTCAGGGTTGCGCCGGTTATCACCTTGACCAACCCGGTCTCCTGCGCACCCCAGGCCTGGCCGATCAGCACCGAGGCACCGGCCCCCAGGCCAATCACCAGGGCGATAAAGAAAAACACAATGGGGAACATCCCCGACACGGCCGCCAGCGCCTGGGTGCCAAGCATTTGCCCGACGTAGATACCGTTGAGGGTGCCGGAAAAGCTTTGCAGGAAGTTGGACAGCACCATCGGTGCCAGAAAGATCAGGTAGATCTGCCACAACGGCCGTTGTTGGGTGACTTCCATGGGGGTTCGAATCCGTGAATTATGGTTGGGCAGTAAAGGCATTGCGCGACAGCCAGGCCAGGTACGTCTGCACGTCCAGCGGCCAGTGCGCGATCTTGTGGGCAAAGTCTGCGGCGTCCTGGGCAAACAGTGCACGCGAGGCGTCTTCAAAACCGGGCAGGTTGCCAGCGATGGCACTCATGAAACGATAGCTGGCCTCCTTGGCCTGGCGTATCTGATCACGGGAGACGTGCAGGTTGCGAGCGTCATCCACCAACCGGCGCAAAGCGGCCGAGGCGCCACCCCGTTGCTGGCCCAGCCATTCCCAGTGGCGTGGCAACAAGGTGACTTCGCGCGCGACCACGCCCAGCTTTGGCCGCCCCACCGAGGGCACGGCGGGCGGCTCGTCAGCAGCCACGACCGGCTCTGGCTGAGCCGGCGCATAACCCGCCGGCCAGGGGTAATCGACCTGGGTGCCGGTGGCATCATCGAAGATCAGGAAACTGCCGGTTGCCAGGTCAAGGCCTGACAGCGTGTGGGCCACGTGGGCGTAGGAACCCGCCGCCACGCGTTGATGGCTGGCGAAGGCGGTGCACAGGGGAATGTTTGGCGTAGACATCGGTTATCACCCGGGTATTATTTGTTTTACCCGGGTTATATTAGTCGGAATTTTGCAACTTGCAAGCGCAATAACGCAGACGCGGAGCGTCAAGGGCTGCATTCCCACGCAGAGCGTGGGAACGATCATTGGCCCGGGGTAATTGGCAGCGCGCGTTTATGGGTGGTATTGGCATACGCGGCTTCGACGATTCCCCTCACCCGCTCGCTGACCGGCTCCCCCATCAGGTAGGCGTCGATCTCGGCGTAGGTGCAGCCATAGGCGTGTTCATCCAACTTGCCCGGCAGCAACTCTTCCAGGTCGGCGGTCGGGTGTTTGTGCACCAGATTGTCCGGCGCGCCCAGGGCCGTGGCCAGCAGGCGCACTTGGGTCTTGGTCAGGCCGGACAGCGGCGCGAGGTCGCAGGCGCCGTCGCCGAACTTGGTGAAAAACCCCATCAACGCTTCGGCGCCGTGGTCGGTGCCGACGACCAGGCCGTGGTGCAGATTGGCCACGGCGTACTGCGCGATCATCCGCGCGCGCGCCTTGACGTTGCCCTTGATGAAATCGACGTGGGCGACACTGGCTTCGCTGGCGGTCAGGTTGGCCATCAGGCCGTCGACGCTGGCGGCGATATTCAGGGTGTCGATCTGGTCCGGGGTGATAAAGCCCAGGGAGGCCTGGGCGTCGCCCTCATCGGCCTGGGTGTTGTAGGGCAAGCGCATGGCGATAAATCGCGCGGCGTAGCCTTCACTGCGCATCTGTTCACAAGCCAGCTGGCACAAGCGGCCCGCTGTGAGGGAGTCAACACCGCCACTGATGCCCAGCACCAGGGCCTTGCAGCCCGACTGGCGCAACGTGCTCTTGATGAAGTCGATGCGCCGTTGAATCTCGTGGGGCTCGCCGCCCTTGACCAGCGCGCGGTCGATATTCAGTTCCTGGGCGATACGTTCTTGGGTTTGCATGTCACACCTCCACGCTGGCGACATTGAACACCTTGGCGGCGTACTGCAAAAACGAGGCGTCTTCGCAGACGTTCTTGATCGGGTCATCGGAGAACTTCACCACCGGCTCGCCATGCACTCGCACCAGCTTCATCACGATGCTCAACGGTTCCACACCGTCGACGTCGCACGCCAGGCTGGTACCCATGCCAAAGCCGAACCGCGCCTTGCCGCGCACGTGGCGCAGGATCGGCAGGCATTTTTCGAAGTTCAGGCCGTCGGAGAACATCAGGTCCTTGGTCATCGGGTCGATGCCCAGTTGCTTGTAGCGGGCCAGCACCTTGTCGGCCCAGGCGATGGGATCGCCGGAGTCCTGGCGCAGGCCGTCGTAGAGCTTGGCGAAGTACAGGTCAAAGTCTTTGAGGAAAAACTCGGTGCTGATGCAGTCGGTCAGCGCGATACCGAGGCGCCCACGGTATTCGCGCACCCAGTTTTCCAGGGCGGCGTTCTGGCTCTCGCGCAGGCGGCCCAGTTGCTGGTGCACCATCAGCCATTGGTGCGCCATGGTGCCGATCAGCGGCAGGTCGAACTCATAGGCCAGGTGCGCGTTGCTGGTGCCGACGAACTGGCCGGGGAAGTCGCGGCGCATGATGTCGATCACTTCGCGCTGGGCCTTGAACGACAGGCGCCGGCGCGTGGAAAAGTCGGACACCCGCAGGTCGGCCAGTTCCTCGCGGCCGAGGTTTTTCTCCAGCCAATCGAACTTCTGATAGAGCTTGCGGGTGACGTCTTCGAGCGTCACATCAGGGTATTTGTCGCGGTTGCGCAGTTCGCTGACCAGGGCCAGCACCGGTTGTTCGAACATGATGCAGTGCAGCATAGGGCCAATGACGCGGATGTTCAGTTGGCCGTCGACTTCGCTGACGTGGATATAACGCAGGTTGAAACGGAACAAGCCGAGAAAGCGCTCGTAATCCGGGGTGAGGTATTCGCGAAAGCGCGGGTTGAACAGAAAGCGCAACTCGCCTTCACGCATGTGCAGGCCGGCGAGCTTTTCCAACTCATCGCGCAGTGCCGGGATCAAGTGACCGAGCTTTTCCCGCGAACGCACGATGAAGTTGTATTCCACATCGACGTTGGGGTGCTGGTGCAGCACGGCCTGCATCATGGTGAAGGTGTAGTAGTCGGTGTCGAGCAAGCCCTGAATCACCGGGGCGTTGTAGTCGTAGGCACTTTCCATGGTGGGTCTCCTTAACGCGTGGCCATCGCGGCCAGTTCTTCGCGGGTACTACTGATTGCAGCACCGGCCTTACGCAGATCATTGAGCGCCTGAATGCCGCCCTCCTCGCTGATCCCCCGGCACGCCGGCACGTGCAGGACCACCTCCAGGCCAGCCTTGAGCAGCTGCAACGCGGTGGTCTTGACGCAGTAGTCCAAGGCCAGGCCGCCGACAATCACGCGCACCACGCCGTGGGCTTTCAGGTACTCGATAACGCCGGTGGAGAGTTTGTCGTGCAGGTCGTGGTAGCAGGCGCCGTAGGGATGCAGGTCCGGTTCGACACCCTTCCAGATGAAGTAGTCGTAGTCGTACGGGGTTGGCAACTCGTCCAGCAGCGTGAAGCCCTCGGTACCCGGGACGCAGTGGCTGACCCAGGTCACATCGGCGTGGGCCAGGCCGGTGGGCTGGAGCATCTCGCTGTGCTGCGCGACGACCCAGGGCGCGTGCGGGGTGTGGGCGTCCTTGCTGCCAACGCGGTGGCCGGCGAGGCTGGCCATGTAGTTGAGCTCGGCGCCGATGCGGTCACCGCCGGCCACCGGCAATTCGTTGGGGCACAGGGGCGTGAAGCTCTTCTGGGCATCGACGTCGAATGAAGCAATGGCGGTTTTTGCGAGGGTCATGGCGGTTCTCCTGTGGCCTGGAAACAAAAGTACACGTCATGTACTTTCATGGCAAGAAACATTTATTTATATAGGCTTGTATCAGTTCATGACATATCTGTTCGTTCCGTTAGACTGTGCCCTGCCACTGCTTATAAGGATGTCCCATGCCACTTAGCGCCTACCTGCATACCGTCGACCTTTGCGTCCTGTCCTACTGCCGCGCGTCCGGCGAATTGAAACTGCTGCTCAACAGGCGCGACGCCGAGCCCTTTGCCGGGCATTGGGCGCTGCCGGGGGTGGTGGTGAATGGCGGCGTGCAGGATCTGAGCCTCAAGGATGCCGTGGAGCGGTTGCGCGCCAGTGACAAGGTGGGGTTTGAGCTGGCCTGGAGCGAACAGGTGGGCACCGTGGGGGATGCGTTTCGTGATCCGCGTTGTTGGTCGTCGTCCACCTATTACCTGGCGATTGTGGCGGATGAGGTGGCTCTGGCCGAGCATCAGGCCTGGTTTGCGCTGGATGCGGTGGCGGATGGGAGTATCAAGCTGCCGTTCGATCACAACCTGATCGTGGCGGCGGTGCAGGAGCGGTTGTTGTCCAAGTCGCTGTACAGCAGTTTGCCGTTGATGTTTTTGGGGGGGGAGTTTAGTGCGCCGCAGGCTACTACGATTTTTTCGGTGGTGCTGGCGCGGCCGGTGTTGAAGACCAGTGTTCGCCAGCGGTTGTTGAAGTTGGCTGAAGCGGGGTATTTGCGGGAGACGGGGCGCAAGAAGCCTGGGGAAGGTGGGCGGCCGCAGGCGACGGTGGAGGTTTTGAAGGTTGGGGAGGTTTATTTTTTTGATCGGAGTTTTGCGGAGTAGTGGTTTGGTGGGGTACATATCCGTTTCTTCGGTAACGGCCACTTATGGTTC
>NZ_QAJM01000046.1:273-14424 GCF_003852405.1 Pseudomonas sp. KBW05 | reverse complement strand
AGGACTGATCCAGACGGCAATACCACGGACTACAGCTACAACAAACACGGGCAACTGACCGGGGTTTGGTATCCCGATCACAGCGGCCATCGGCTGGTGTGGAATGAGCGTGGGCAGTTGGTTGAGGAACAGTTGCCCAATGGCGGTATCAAGCGCTATCGCTATAACGATGTTGGGCGCCAGGTTGCGCGCGAGGATGAACACGGTGCGCTAACCCAGTACCAGTGGGACAGCGTGGGTCGGTTGATTCGTGTGGTTTTGCCAGACGATTCGACGCGGGAATACAGCTACAACCCGTATGGAAAAATCACCGCTGAATGCGATGAATTGGGGCATGTCACCCGCTACGAATATGCGGATGGCCTGCACCTCATCAGTCGCCGCATTAATGCTGACGGCACCCAGGTCAAATACCGCTACGACAACGTGCGGTTACTGCTGACCGAGATCGAAAACGAAGTCGGCGAAATCTATGGGTTGCAGTACCACCCCAACGGCCTGATCCAACAGGAAACCGGCTTCGACGGCCAGCGCACGGCCTACCTCTACGACCTCAACGGCAACCTGCGGGAAAAAACCGAACACGGCGATGACGGCAGTCAGCTCGTCACCCGCTACGAGCGCGATTTCGCCGGCCGCCTCGTACGAAAAACCCTGCCCGATGGCAACCTTGTCGATTACACCTACGACCGCCAAGGCAACCTCCTGGGCGTCGAAGACGGCCACTGGTCATTGGCCTACGAATACGACCGACAAAACCGCCTCACCGCCGAACACCAAGGCTGGGGCACCTTGCGCTACGACTACGACACCTGTGGCCAACTGCAACACCTGCGCCTGCCGGATAACAACCGTGTCACCTTCAACCACGGCAAGGGCGGTCACTTGGCCACCGTCGAACTGAACGGTGAAACCCTCACCTCCCACCTGTTCAAAGCCGGCCAGGAACACCAGCGCCAACAAGGCCAACTGCTCAGCCACTACCACTACGACGACCAGCAGCGCCTGCACGCCCACACCGTCACCCAGCAGCAAAACCACCTCTACCGCCGCCAATACGACTACGACAAAACCGGCAACCTGACCCGCATCCTCGACACCCGCAAGGGCGAACACCACTACAGCTACGACCCTCTAAATCGCCTGACCCGCGCCGACCATTCCCAGGATCACCAGGAACGTTTCGCCCACGACCCGGCCGGCAATCTATTGATGCAAAACCGCCCCGGCCCGGACATCGTCGCGGGCAATCGGCTAATGATCCAGGGGGATCGGCACTACGACTATGACGCGTTCGGCAACCTGATCCGTGAACGGCGCGGCAAAGGCCATCAACTCGTCACCCAATACCGCTACGACTGCCAGCATCGGCTGATCGCCGTCACAACACCGGACGGACAAACCGTCAGCTACCGCTACGACCCCTTCGGTCGACGCATCAGCAAAACCGTTGACGGCCTGACGACCGAGTTCTTCTGGCAAGGCGACAAACTGATCGCCGAACACCATGCGGATCGCCATCGCAGCTACCTCTACGAACCCAACAGCTTCCGCCCGCTGGCCCTGCTGGAAGGCTTCGGTCCAAAAGCCACCCAGGCCTATCACTACCAACTGGACCACCTCGGCACACCGCAGGAACTGACAACCCCAAGCGGCGAAATCGCCTGGTCCGCCCACTACCGCGCCTACGGCGAAATCACCCGCCTCGACGTCGGAAAAATCGACAACCCGTTGCGTTTCCAAGGCCAATACTTCGACGCGGAAAGCGGGCTGCACTACAACCGGCATCGCTACTACAATCCGGATATTGGTCGCTACCTGACGCCGGACCCGGTGAAGTTGGCGGGGGGGATCAATGGGTATCGGTATGTACCCAATCCGACGGGGTGGATTGATCCGCTAGGACTGAGCTGTAAAGACACAAATTGTCCGGAGGGACCGTTTAGCACAATAGTTCCTGGGGGAGGTCTAGCAGCACACGAGGCGGCAGGAGGACATCTTATGAAAAAGCACGTTGGTAGAACGGATCAACAATTAAAAGATCGTTTGAAGAACGAACCAAATGTACCTACAGCCTCGACCTTTCCAGATCGAGCCACAGCAGAGTCAGCAGTATCAAAAGTAATCGACGGCAACCAATCCAAAATAAGTGATTTCCTTAAGGGCAAAGACAACCAAATTGTAGTTATTGAAAAAGCCTCAGAGCCTGTAGGAACTAGCTGGAAGCGTGGAGCTAAGTCAGCGGTTCCTGGCGCAGAGATTTACCTTATTATCCGAAAAGATAAAAAGATGCCTACCGGCTATAGAATTCACACTGGATACCCGAACCCATGAATCAGGATTACCCCGAATTACAGCAGTTCCTGGCAGGCTACTTTAGCCAAGACTGGGTTGATGAACACGAAAGCGCTGACGACGTGATTCACTTTTTCATTTCCGAAGTATCGAAAGAGTCGCTCAAAAAAGTGCAACAGGAACTCAAAAAACTCATACTAACCGACCTGACAGAGCAAGAACTCCAGAACTACCTATTTACTAAAATCGGATGCGCGTACTACTATCCAAATGAATGGAAAGACGGAAAAACATGGCTTCGTCACATCGCCTCAACACTAACAAAAGACAGGAACCAATCAAAATCTCAGTAATCCCCTCATCGGGGGGAACGATACCCAGTACCTGACATCAAAAATGTCGCGCCCCTGATGATAATCACCTATCACTGACCGAATACTCAGTAGAAAATGAATAAACCACTAACAGAACTCCAGCAATTTATGGGCGCGTACTTCAACCAGGACTGGGCAGAGGATCACCCCTCGCCCGACGACGTAATTGACACGTTCTTACAAGACTCGCCTAAAGACGTCATCATTACCGTCAGAAAAGAAATTTTAGACTTGATAAGCTCACATACAAATGAGTCAGCCCTTCAAGAAAATCTGCTATGTGAACAGTACTGCCATTACCACTACCCCTATCAGTGGAAATCAGGAAAATCATGGCTTGAGCACGTAGTCAGTATGTTCGACGAGTCTTTGAGGTACAAACGTAATGCGAATAGACCAGTTAAACCGGAGGACGCCATTCGGAAGCAGGACGAGTTTTTAAGGCCTGCCCCTCCACACGAACACCCACCTGCGGACTGGCAAGCCTTATCAAGGCAGGATAGCGTCTAGTCGCACGTAAAGAAGGACTCGTCATGGACTTGACGAAATGAACAGCAAATCAATGGATAACAAAAAATGGCGACACCAATGATAAAAAAACCAGACCCCATACTAAGTACGATCAAGCAAGCAACGGTGATAGCAATCGATGAACTCGTAGACGAAGAGGTCACACTGCTCATTGACGGAACGTTAGTCACGTGCTTCGCCAGCTACTTCCCGTACGAAATCAAAGTAGGGATGACTTATGCCGTTGAACTGACTTTATATTTATCTGAACATTACGAGACCCAAAAAATCAGTTCAACCAGCATTCTGATCGAACGAATAGATAACAGTTTTGCTTATGTTCTCTACGGAACATTAAACAACAACACCTTCAACACATTTACGTTATTGACGGTTGACGGGATCCACCATGACCATCCAGATCTTAACGACTCACTTATAAAATTAACGGTAGAACGAATTGATGTGGCCTTTCTATAAAAGCTACAGCCGCCACCCACAACACCGCCCCACAGCTTGAGCTCACCACAAAGCGCAATCCGTGGGGCAAAAATCACCGATTCAAAACCAGCACAACCATCCGCCTCACCACCCCTCCTTCAACACCCTTAGCTCCAAACACTGCAACAACATAATCGTCTTCCCATCCACAATCTCCCCGCTCTGCACCATCCCCAGCGCCTGCTCAAACCCCAGCTCCAGCACCTCGATATCCTCACCCTCCTCTTCCAACCCACCGCCCGACCCCACTCGATCCCCCGGCTGATACTCCCCCAAAAAGAAGTGAATCCGCTCCGTCACCGACCCCGGGCTCATGAACGCGGCATACACCTTCTCCACATGCCCCACGCGATAGCCCGTCTCTTCTTCCGCTTCCAGGCGAATGCGTTCTTCGGGGCTGGCGTTGTCGAGCAACCCGGCGGCGGTTTCGATCAGGTAGCCGGGGTAGTCGTTGACGAAGGTGGGCATGCGGAACTGACGGATCAGCAACACGGTGCGTTGCGCGCGGTTGTACAGCAGGATCGTCGCACCATTGCCACGGTCGTACACCTCGCGGGTCTGGGCTTGCCAGCTGCCGTCGCGGCGGCGCAGGTCGAAGCTGTATTTTTTCAGCAGGTACCAGTTGTCCGAGAGGGTTTCTTCGGCGGTGATGCGAACGGGGCTTTGGTTCATGGTTGGTTTTCTCACGAAAGGGGAAGCGCTTGTTTGATGCTATCCCAGGCGGCTGCGACTTCTTGCGCAGTGCCCGCTTTGATCCGGGCCAGGTTGCGCGGGTAGTCCACGCCGGGGTTTTCGGTGAAGCGCGTGGCGGTGAATTGGCCGTTGCTGGCACGCAGGATGTAACCCGTGTCCTCGCACTGCGCCGATGCCAGGAACAGCACGCCCGGCGTCACCCACTCGGGTTTGAGCTCGTCCGGCGCCTCGGTCACGCCCCACATGCGTGTCTTGGCCACCGGTGAGATCGCGTTGACCCGAATCCCCGCTTGCGCGCCTTCATGGCCCAGCGCATTCATGATCCCCAGTTGCGCCATCTTGCCGGCGCTATAGGCCACCAGGCCGGTCTGCTCGTACTGCGCGTACATGGCGCGGTCGGAGGTGGTGAGGATGATGCGTGGCGCGCAGGATTGCAGCAGGTGTGGCCAGGCGTGCTTGCATAGCCACAGCGGCGCATAGAGGTTGATGTCCATGGCGCGTTGCAGGAACGCGGCGTCGAGGTCTTCGATGCGTTGGTAACCCACCCAGCCGGCGTTGTGAATCAGGATGTCGAGTTGGCCAAAGGTTTCGATCGTCACGTGGATCAGTTGCCGGCAACCGTCATCCGTGGACAGGTCGCCACTGTGGCCGATCACGTTCAGGCCTTCGGCCTGCAGTGCGGCGGCAGCGGCCTGGGCCACCGTCCCATCGTTGCCGGAGCCCACCGTGTCGGCGCCGATATCACTGATGACCACCCGCGCCCCGCCCTGGGCCAACGCCCGCGCATAGCTGAGCCCCAATCCGCGTGCCCCGCCGGTGACGATGGCTGTCTTGCCGGTGAAATCCATGTACTTGCCCTCCTGTTTGGCCGATCACCCTAACAATCCCTGCATGCATTGTTCAATGCTGTAACACTTTGCAAGCAATCCCCGTTTACGACTGTCGAATTAATTCCTGCCTGTACGGGCCATCTGTTAAAACCCCTGCTTCACCTTCGTCCTGGAACCTTCATGTCTTCACGTTTTCTGTCGCGCCTGCGCCTGCGCTGGTTGCCCTTGATGTGCATGGCGCTGCTGATCGTCGGCCTGCCGGTAGGTTGCAGCGTGCTGCAACAAAAAGAACGCGAGCTGGTATTTCGTATCGAACCGGGCACCGCCGGCTGGTACACCGGCCTGCCCAAGGCCGTGCAGGAGTTCGAACTCAAGCCCGCCAGTTTCAAGCCAGGGCAGAACATCCATGCCTGGTGGTACCCGGCAGCCAAGAAAGACGCGCCCGCCATCCTCTACCTCCACGGCGTGCGCTGGAACCTCACCGGGCAGCTGTTTCGCATCGAGCAATTGCACGCCCTGGGTTACTCGGTGCTGGCCATCGACTATCGCGGTTTCGGCCAGAGCCACGGCGAGCTGCCGTCGGAAACCACGGTGTACGAAGATGCGCGCGTCGCCTGGGAACGCTTCCAGACCCTGCAACCCGACCCGAGCAAACGCCTGATCTATGGGCATTCCCTCGGCGGTGCCGTGGCCATCGACCTCGCGGCCGAACTGGGCAAGCAGGTGCCGTTGCCGGTGCGCGGGTTGGTGATCGAGTCCACCTTTACCTCGTTGGCGGATGTCGCCACCGCCGTGGCGAATACCTCGCTGCCGGTGCGCTGGTTGCTGTCGCAGAAGTTCGATTCCATCGACAAGATCGCCGATATCCATATGCCGCTGCTGGTGGTGCATGGCCTCGATGATCGCTATGTGCCGCCGCGTTTCAGCGAGCAGTTATTCAAAGCCGCCCTGGAACCCAAGCGCTTGTTGCTGGTGCCCGGCGCCAGCCATAACAACAGCATGAGCCTGGCCGGTCGCAGTTATGGCCAGGCGCTGGACAAACTGATGCAAGCGCAGATGCCGGCCCAGGTGGTGACGCACTCCACAGGCCGCAACGGCGACTCGTAAAAGCGCTTTTCGGCACTGGGTTCGCGCTTGCGTGTCAAGCGCAAACCCTGGCCATACTGGCCCGCGCGGAAAGTTGATCAAATATTGACCTTTGGTTAAATCGCCATACCTGCCGGGGTCTTGCAAAGTTATCCACAGAGATACCCACGGTTTTCGTGGACAACTCTTTTTACTTTTTTACGATTTTTTTGCTCAGTAAATGCTTTCGGGAAATGTACCCGGCAGCAAAATCTCGCGATTCACATCGCGTATATCGTTATAGCCACACAGGGCCATCGTCACGTCCAGTTCGCGGGCAATGATGTCGAGGGCCTTGGTCACGCCCGCCTCGCCCATCGCGCCCAAACCATACAAGTGCGGACGCCCGATCATGGTGCCTTTGGCCCCCAGTGCCATCGCCTTGAGTACGTCCTGGCCGGAACGGATACCACCGTCGAGCCACACTTCGATGCGCTCCCCCACCGCTTCGACAATCGCCGGCAATTGGCTGATGCTCGACGGTGCGCCGTCCAGTTGACGGCCACCGTGATTGCTCACCACCAGCGCGTCCGCACCGGCGTTGGCCGCCAGCCGCGCGTCTTCCACATCGAGGATGCCCTTGATGATCAGCTTGCCGCCCCAGCACTTCTTGATCCACTCCACATCGTCCCAGCTCAGGCGCGGGTCGAATTGCTGGGCAGTCCACGACGACAGCGAACTCATGTCCGCCACGCCTTTGACATGCCCGACGATATTGCCGAAACCACGACGCTTTGTGCCGAGCATGCCCATCACCCAGCGCGGCTTGGTGGCCATGTTGAGGATATTCGGCAAGGTCAGCTTGGGCGGCGCCGACAGGCCGTTGATCAGGTCCTTGTGGCGTTGCCCGAGGATTTGCAGGTCGAGGGTCAACACCAATGCGTCCACGCCAGCGGCCTTGGCCCGCTCGATCAGTTGCTCGATAAAGCTGCGGTCGCGCATCACATACAACTGGAACCAGAACGGCTGGCCGACGTGTTCGGCGATGTCTTCCAGCGAACAGATGCTCATGGTCGACAAGGTATAACGCAGGCCAAACGCGGCGGCGGCGCGGGCGGTGAGAATCTCGCCATCGGCATGCTGCATGCCGGCCAAACCGGTAGGTGCCAGCGCCACCGGCATCGCCATGTCCTGGCCGATCATGGTGGCGCGGATCGAACGTTCATCGATATTGCGCGCCACCCGTTGGCGGAATTTGATGCGGGCAAAATCGCTTTCATTTGCCCGGTACGTGCTTTCAGTCCAGGAGCCGGAATCGGCGTAGTCGTAGAACATCCTGGGCACACGTTTTTGCGCGAGCTTGCGTAAATCTTCGATGGTGGTGATCAACGACATCTGAGTGACCTCTCCCTGGGCTGAGCACAGAGAGTAACCGCCCATCGGCGGCGCAACCAGCCATTGCGTTTACATCGGCGGGCGACTAATCTCGCACAAAACCGCATAAAGGCGCACAAACATGCACGACACCCATGCCGCCATCGACCTGCCTTCGTTGCGCAAACAGAAAATCCTGTTGCTGCTGGAGCGCGACGGCAAAGTCACCGCCGCCGACTTGGTGGAGCACTTTGCCGTGTCCCCGGACACCATCCGCCGCGACCTCGGCGAACTCGCCGCCGCAGGCCTGTTGCAACGGGTACACGGTGGCGCCCTGCCCCGGCCCAAGGACACCGGCAAGGACTTCTTCACCCGGGTGGGCGAGACCAACGAAGCCAAGCGCCACCTCGCACAACTGGCTGCCGACCGGGTCGAAGACGGCCAGATCGTGCTGTTCGATTCCGGTTCGACCACCTTGCAGATCGCCCAGTCACTGCCGCGTTCGATCCGCCTGACCGTGGTCACGCCGTCGCCGATGATCGCCATCGCGCTGGCGGACCATCCCGAGGTGAAAGTGATCCTCGCGGGCGGCCAACTCAACCCGGCGACCTTGTCCACCAGCGGCCACGAAGCCGTGCGCCTGATTCAAAGCGTGAAGGCCGACCTGCTGTTTACCGGGGTGTGTGCGCTGCACCCGCAGGTCGGCATCACCTCCCTGCATTTTGATGAAGTGGCGGTCAAGCAAGCCCTGCTCGACAGCGCCTCCCAGGTGATTGCGGTGACCATGGCGGACAAACTGGGCGCGGTGGAACCCTTTGTGGTGGCGCCATGCAGCCGCATTCACACACTGATTACCGAGTGGCATGTGCCCAGTGTGGAGGTCTATGAGCAGTTGGGGTTGGAAGTGTTGCGGGTGGAAGTCGAATAGGTCATCACTCCAGAATGAAAACCGGCGCCTCAGAGGCGCCGGTATTTTTCATGCACGTTTCAGCCCTTGCGATGCTCCGGCATCTGGCGCTTGGGTCCGAACATCGCCCAGGCAATCAAGCCCAGCAGCGGCACGAAGATCAGGATCACCAGCCACAAGCCCTTGCTCTCCCAGCCCCCCGTGCTACGCAGTACGGTATTGATCGCCCACAATTCCAACACCAGCAGAATCACGGCCAAACCGATCCAGATATATTGAATTTCCATGCTTCACCTCCCAGGTCGTATGGGTTAGGTCAAGCATCGGCCCCGAGGGTTCATTAAAAGTTCTGCGACAAGGAAAAAACCCGCTCAGGCCACTGACGGTTCATCGGTCACTGGCGGCTCTGGGGCAAGTCCCCAATCGCCGTGCTCGTACCAGTCATCCCCGAGCATCTCCGCCGGGTGCATGGTGCGGTCGGCGCCATTGCCGCAGGCCAGGTCGGTCGCGGCGCAATAACGATCACAGCCCCAGCAGATGCGCTCGGGATGCTTGGGGTGCAGTGGGAAAGGCTTGGCCATGATGAGAGTTCCTGGCGGCGAGCGATGACTGCAAGCTACCCTCATTGTCCACGCCGAGTCTTGACCGACATCAATCGGGTTTGACCCGAAATGGCTGATACAGACTGAACCCAATGTGGGAGCGGGCTTGCTCGCGAATGCGGTACATCAGTATCAGATGTGTTGACTGACACACCGCTTTCGCGAGCAAGTCGAATCGTCGCACCGCCGCTCCCACACAAGCCGCCTACTCCAGCCCTCAGACCTTGAACCGCGCCACCGTCTGGTGCAGCGCACTCGCCATCCCCGCCAGGTCATGCCCCGCCGTTTCGGTATGCAACGCGCCCTGCAACACCTGCTGCGACAAGTTGCGAATCCCCACCAGGTTGCGATCCACCTCCCGCGCCACCAGCGCCTGCTCCTCGGTGGCGCTGGCAATCATCAGGTTGCGTTCGTTGATCTGCGAGATCGAGCGGGTGATTTCCTCCAGCGCTTCACCCGAGCGTTGCGCCACGCCGAGGGTCGCCTGCACGCGCTCGCTGCTACTGTGCATCGCCGACACGGCGTGTTCGGTGTCTTGGCGGATATTGCCGATCATCTGCTCGATTTCCTGGGTCGAGGCCTGGGTGCGATGGGCCAGCGCGCGCACCTCATCAGCCACCACCGCAAACCCGCGCCCGGCATCGCCCGCCCGGGCGGCTTCGATGGCGGCGTTGAGGGCCAGCAGGTTGGTCTGGTCGGCAATGCTGCGGATCACTTCGAGCACGCCGCTGATGTCTTGCACGCGCCCGGCCAGTTGCTGGATACGCTCCGAGGTTTCCACCACGCCGGTGGCCAGGGTGTTGATCGACGCCACGGTTTCCTGGACCTGGGCCCGCCCGCGCTGGGCCGTCTGTTCCGACAGGCGCGACGCCTCGCTGGTGCTCACCGCATTGCGCGCGACTTCATCCACGGCGGCGGTCATTTCGTTGACCGCCGTGGCCGCCTGTTCGATCTCCTGGCCCTGGGACTGCAAGCTGCCGCTGGTCTGGCTGCTGACCGCGCTGAGTTCTTCGGAAGAGCTGGCCACGCCGTCCACCGAGGCTGCGATGTGGCGCACCATCTGGTTAAGGTTCTGCTGCATATGGTGCAGGTTGCGCATCACGCTGCCGTCGGCACTGTTGCCCAGCGGCACGTCGATGGTCAGGTCGCCCTCGGCGATGTGGCTCAATACGCGCGCCACCTCATCCGGTTCGCCGCCCAACGGCCGGGTCACGCTGCGGGTGACGATCACGGCGGCCGTGACCACCAGGGCCAGGCACAGCAGGAACAGCCCGATCATGTTGCGTCGTGCCTCGTCATACAGGCTCTGCGCCGCCTGTTCACGCTCGCTGAACAACCGCCCTTGCATCGCCATCAGCGCGTCCAGGCTCTTGAACACCTGCGCTTCGGCCGGCATCACCTGTTGCTTGAGCTGGGCCAGGCCCTGTTCACGGGCACCTTGCTTGATCAGTGCCTGCACCTGGGTAAACGCCGCCACGTAGGTTTCGCGATGGCTTTTCAACGTGGCGTAGGCGGCCTTGCCTTCGGCACTGTCGAGCAGCGGCTCAAGGGTGGCGAAGGCCTCGGTGATGCGCTGGCGCGTGGTGCCGATGGCCTCCTGGGCCTGCTGATTGTCCTGGCTGATCAACAGGTCGCGGGTGTTGCGCCCGTTATCACGCACGCCGGTGGCGATCACCATGATGGGGGCGATGCGCGGCCAATCCTGCTGCACGATCTGCTCGGATTGCTGCTTGAGGGTTGCCAGGTCGTGCAAGGCGTAAAACACCAAGCCCACCAGGGCCAGCGGCGCAATCGCGAAGCCGATGACAATGCGTTGTGCCGTGGTTAACTGCGTCATTCTTAACATTCCTTGATGAACACCTGCCCACGATGGGCAGCATCTTTAAAATCCAACCGAGGGCTGATCACCCTCGCAATACAAAAGCGGGAAACAACTCGTGCAGACGGCCCCACAACTCCGGCAAGCGGGCCTGCGCCGGTGAAGTCGCCAGTTGCGGATCGAGCATGCTCGCCGTGCGCACCAGCTGTACGGCAAAGCGCTGCACACCCAAGGCCTGCAAACGCTGGGCCAGCAGCAACAAGCGTGGCGGATCGATCAAGTGCCAATGCACGGTGGTGCGGCATTCGTAATCCACACCACTGGCCAGCAGGGTGTCGAGGCTGCGCCAGTTGGCTGTGCCGCTGCCCTTGACCTGGGTGACCGACGGGCAATCCTCGGCCAGCGCCTTGACGTCAAAGCCGACCCAGTCGGCATGGCGCAAGGCATTGGCAAACCCTGCCGGCTTGATCCCGGCGCTGTGCAGGCCAATGCGAAACCCCATCGCGCGCACTTCATCCATGGCCGCCGGCAAGCCTTCCTGCAAGGTCGGCTCGCCACCGCTGAACACCACCGCATCGAGCAAATCCTGGCGGCGCTGCAGAAACAGCAATACCCGGCGCCAATCCATCTCCGTGCTTGCGCGCGGCGGGATCAGGTCCGGGTTATGGCAATACCGACACCGCCAGGCACAGCCCTGGCAGAACAGCACGCAGGCGAGCATGCCGGGGTAGTCGAGGGTGGTCAGGGGCACCAGGCCCCCGACCCGTAGCGCTCGACTCATTGGCGCACGGCCACGGCGGCGGTTTCGGTGAAGTGCACGCGCTCCTTGTGTTCGGACTGCTTGCCGGGGTTGAACGCCGACACCGGTCGGTGATAACCCATCACCCGGGTCCAGACTTCGCAGCGCTGACGTTGTGGCTGGGTTGCTTGCATGGTGAATCTCCTTGGGGTTGAAAAAACTTATTGAGCCGCGGCCAAGACCTCATCGCACTTCGGACAAAACTCGTGTTCGCCCGCGAGATAGCCGTGCACCGGGCAGATCGAAAACGTCGGCGTGACCGTGAGGTACGGCAGGCGGAAACGTCCCAGCGCCTTGCGCACCAATTGCTTGCAGGCCTGGGTCGAAGAAATCTGTTCGGCCATATAAAGGTGCAACACGGTGCCGCCGGTGTACTTGCATTGCAGTTCGTCTTGCAGCTCCAGGGCCTCGAACGGGTCCTGGGTAAAGCCCACCGGCAATTGCGAAGAATTGGTGTAGTACGGCGCGACGTCGCTGCCGGCTTGCAGGATGTGCGGGTAGCGCTTGCGGTCTTCCTTGGCGAAACGGTAGGTGGTGCCTTCCGCCGGCGTCGCTTCGAGGTTGTAGAGGTGGCCGGTGTCTTCCTGGAAACGCAGCAAGGTGGCACGCACATGGTCGAGCAGCTTGAGGGCGAATTCACGGCCCTGGGCGGTGTGCATGCCCTGCTCGTCACCGCTGAAATTGCGCAGCATCTCGTGCATGCCATTGAGGCCGATGGTGGAGAAGTGATTGCGCAGCGTGCCCAGGTAGCGCTTGGTATACGGGTAGAGGCCGGCATCCATATGGTGCTGGATCACCTTGCGCTTGACCTCCAGGCTTTCCATGGCCAGTTGCATCAGTTGGTCGAGACGTTGCAGCAGGCCCGAGGTATCGCCCTTGAACAGGTAACCCAGGCGCGCGCAGTTGATCGTCACCACGCCCAGGCTGCCGGTCTGCTCCGCCGAACCGAACAAACCACCGCCGCGTTTGAGCAACTCGCGCACGTCCAATTGCAGGCGGCAGCACATTGAGCGCACCTGGTTGGGCTGCATATCGGAATTGAGGAAGTTCTGGAAATACGGCAAGCCATAGCGTGCCGTCATCTCGAACAGGCGATCGGCGTTGGCGCTGTCCCAGGGGAAATCATGGGTGATGTTGTAGGTCGGGATCGGGAAGGTGAACACCCGGCCCTTGGCGTCCCCGGCCTGCATCACTTCGATGTAGGCGCGGTTGAGCAGCTCCATTTCGTCTTGCAGCTCGCCATAGGCAAACGGCATTTCTTCACCGCCGATCACCGGCACTTGCTCGCGCAGATCCTCGGGGCACACCCAGTCGAACGTCAGGTTGGTGAACGGCGTCTGGGTGCCCCAGCGCGACGGCACGTTGAGGTTGTAGATGAACTCCTGCACCGCCTGGCGCACTTCGGGGTAGCTCAGCTGATCCTTGCGCACATAGGGCGCCAGGTAGGTGTCGAACGAACTGAACGCCTGCGCCCCGGCCCATTCGTTTTGCAGGGTGCCGAGGAAGTTGACCATCTGCCCCAACGCGCTGCTCAAGTGCTTGGGCGGCCCCGCCTCGACCCGCCCTGGTACACCGTTGAGGCCTTCGTGCAGCAACGAGCGTAGCGACCAACCGGCGCAGTAGCCGGCGAGCATGTCCAGGTCGTGGATATGCAGATCGGCTTCACGGTGGGCGCGGCCGATCTGTTCGCTGTAGACCTCGTCGAGCCAGTAATTGGCGGTGACTTTGCCTGACACGTTGAGCACCAGGCCGCCGAGGGAATAGCCCTGGTTGGCGTTGGCCTGGACGCGCCAGTCTTCGCGGTCGAGGTATTCGTTCATGGAGGTGGCGACTTCTACCAGGGTCTTGCGGTCGCGGCGCAGGCGGCCGTGTTGTTCGCGGTAGACGATGTAGGCGCGCATTGAGCGGAAGTGGCCGGCGTCCATCAATACGCGCTCGACGCTGTCCTGGATTTGTTCTACGTCCAGGTGTTCGATGCCTCTTAGGCGGGCCAACACGGCGCCCAGTAGTAAGTCGGCGTCGGTGGGTTGGTATTCGGTGGTGGCGTTGCCGGCGGCGATCAGGGCTTGGCGGATTTTTTCGGCGTCGAAGGGGGCCAGGGTGCCGTCGCGCTTATGGAGGTGGGTGCTGGCCAGCGGGGTGAGAGCGGTTTGCATTGGGGGCTCCTAGCACTGCATATAGATGTTTTTTGTTTACTGGGCACAATATGTAGTGATGGTACGGAGGTTGGTTTGGGGGGCCATTGATCGGGGTCAAGTTTTTTCAGATCGGGTGTATATCCGTTTCTTCGGTAACGGCGGCTTATGGTTCCGCCCTTACGGCGGGTCACTTTTGGAAAAGAGCCCCAAAAGTAACCAAAAGGGCTCTTGCCCCAACACTCGG
>NZ_QAJM01000046.1:0-265 GCF_003852405.1 Pseudomonas sp. KBW05 | reverse complement strand
GGGCCGCCGCCACGCGCCATCCATGGCGCGGGGCGGCTAAACCGGCATCCCTGCCGGTTTACCCCCCAAATCCATGTCGAATTCCGGCCATCGTGTTTAACGGGGCGCCTAAGATCAAAAACACAGCGCGGCGGCCTAGTAGCCGACCGGATCTCTGGAACTGACGCGTTCCCCTGTGGGAGCTGGCTTGCCTGCGATGGCATCAACTGGGTTTGCCTGATGTACCGAGTTGTCTGCATCGCAGGCAAGCCAGCTCCCACAGGTT
>NZ_QAJM01000045.1 GCF_003852405.1 Pseudomonas sp. KBW05 | reverse complement strand
CAAGCTCCCTCGCCACAATGGATCGGCGTCTACAGGGGGTGTTGTTCCTTGTAGGCTTTCAGCGCCTTGAGCCGTTCGCGCTTGAGCGCTTCGCCCAGTTCCGGGCCTTTGAAGCCTTGCTCCAGCAGTGGCGCTACCGCTACTTCGCGCGCAGCCTTGGCTGCGCCGCGCAAATAATCGGCCTGTGGATAACTGCGTTGTTCGAAACCCTTGCGGCCCCGGGCGTCCATTTCACAGGCGACCACAAACTCTTCAAAGCGCTGCGGGCGACGGTACACGTCAAAACTCTGCAACAACTCCAGCAATGTCGAGGCTTTCAGCTCCAGCGCGCGGTGGCCGTGGGTGTGATATTGGCAAACCAGCAGCGCCAACTCCTGGCAATCCCTCGGGACTTTGAAGCGTTCGTTGACCGCCTTGACCAGCTTCAAACCGGTGTGTTCGTGGGCAATATGCTGCGGCAACTTATCCACAGGCGTCAGGCCTTTGCCCAGGTCATGCAGCAGGCAGGCCCAGCGCACGGTCAGCGGCTGTTTGTGCAAGGCGGCCTGTTCCAGCACGCTCAAGGTATGCACGCCGGTATCGATTTCGGGGTGATGGGTCGCAGGTTGCGGCACGCCGAAGAGCGCATCCACTTCCGGCATCAAGGTTTTCAGCGCATTGCAATCCCGTAGGACCTGGATGAAGACCTGGGGCTGATCTTCCATCAGTGCGCGGGAGATTTCTTTCCAGCTGCGCTCCGGGGTCAGGGCTTCCAGTTCGTTGGATTCGCTGAGTTGGCGCATCAGCTCCAGGGTTGGCGGCGCAATGGTGAAACCCAGGTTGGCGTAGCGTGCAGCGAAGCGGGCAACGCGCAGGACTCGCAGTGGATCTTCGGCGAACGCGGGGGAAACATGACGTAAAACGCGCGCTTCGAGATCAAGCTGGCCGTCGTAAGGATCGGTCACATTGCCATCGTCGTCTTCTGCCATGGCATTGATGGTCAGGTCGCGGCGGATCAGGTCTTCTTCCAGGGTGACGTCAGGGCTGGCGTGGAAAACAAAGCCGCCGTAACCCCGGCCGTTCTTGCGTTCGGTGCGGGCGAGGGCGTACTCGTCGCCGTTTTTCGGGTCGAGGAACACCGGGAAGTCCGAGCCTACCGGTTTATAGCCCAAGGCAAGCATCTCTTCGGCCGTGGCGCCGACCACAACACGGTCAATGTCGGTGACCGGGATGCCCAGCAGGCGATCGCGTACCGCCCCGCCGACTTTGTAGATTTTCATGAAAAAGCCTCCATTAGCCCCACAGGATACCGCCTGTGCCTGGCCAATGGAGGCTTTGCGGTTTTAGAGGTGAACGACGGCCAGGTCCAGGCGGCCGTAGTCGTTGTCGTTGTGATCGGTGCGCGGTGGCACATGATGGGTCTTCATCACCTGATCGCCCTGCAGCGTTTCCAGGTGAATGTCGAAGCCCCAGAGCCGATGCAGGTGCTTGAGCACTTCGTCGGTGGATTCGCCCAGGGGTTTGCGGTCGTGTTGCTGGTGACGGAGGGTCAGCGAGCGGTCGCCGCGCACGTCGATGCTGTAGATCTGCACGTTGGGCTCGCGGTTGCCCAGGTTGTATTGCGCCGCCAGGGTTTCACGGATGGTGCGGTAGCCGGGTTCGTCGTGGATGGCAGGTACTACCAGGTCGTCCTTGAGGTCGTCGTCGAGGATGCTGAACAGCTTGAGGTCGCGAATCACCTGGGGTGACAAGTATTGCAGGATGAAACTCTCATCCTTGAAGCTGCTCATGGCGAACTTGATCGTGGACAGCCAATCGGTGCCGGCGATTTCCGGGAACCAGCGGCGGTCCTCTTCGGTGGGGTGTTCGCACATGCGCCGGATATCACGGTACATGGCAAAACCCAGGGCGTAGGGGTTGATGCCGCTGTAATACGGGCTGTCGAAGCCGGGTTGGAATACCACGCTGGTGTGGGAAGTAAGGAACTCCATCATGAAGCCGTCGGTGACCAGGCCTTCGTCATACAGGTCGTTCATCAGCGTGTAGTGCCAGAACGTTGCCCAGCCTTCGTTCATCACCTGGGTTTGGCGTTGTGGATAAAAGTACTGGGCGATCTTGCGCACAATGCGCACGATTTCCCGCTGCCAGGGTTCCAGCAGCGGCGCGTGTTTTTCCAGGAAATACAGGATGTTTTCCTGAGGTTCGGCGGGGAAGCGTGCATTGTCCTTGTCGCTGTTCTTGCCGGTCTTTTTCGGAATGGTGCGCCACAGGTCGTTGATCTGCTTTTGCAGGTGCTCCTCGCGCTCCTTCTGGCGCAGGCGTTCTTCCTCGGCAGAAATCGGGTACGGGCGTTTGTAGCGGTCCACGCCGTAGTTCATCAGCGCATGGCAGGAGTCGAGCAGGTCCTCCACGGCGTCGATGCCGTGGCGTTCCTCGCATTGCATGATGTACTGCTTGGCGAACACCAGGTAGTCGATGATCGAGCTGGCGTCAGTCCAGGTGCGGAACAGGTAGTTGCCCTTGAAGAAGCTGTTGTGCCCGTAGCAGGCATGGGCCACCACCAGTGCCTGCATGCAGATGGTGTTTTCTTCCATCAGGTAGGCGATGCACGGGTCCGAGTTGATGACGATCTCGTAGGCCAGGCCCATCTGCCCGCGGCTGTAGGACTTCTCGGTGCTGAGGAAGTGTTTGCCGTAGGACCAATGGTGATAGCCCAGGGGCATGCCGACCGAGGCATAGGCATCCATCATCTGTTCGGCGGTGATCACTTCGATCTGGTTGGGGTAGGTGTCCAGGGCATAACCCGCCGCAATACGGCTGATTTCCCGGTCATAGGCCTGGATCAGTTCAAAGGTCCACTCGGAACCCGTGGAAATGGGTTGGCGTCTTTGCTCTTTTTTGGCGGTCATGTCACTAACCTGCGCTGGAAGAGTTCACGGAAGACCGGGTAGATATCGCCGGCCGAGACCAATTGCTGCTGGGCGAACGTGTCGGCAAAGGCTTCGCCGATGCGCTCGTATTCGAACCACAGGGCCTGGTGCTCACGGGGGGTGATTTCAACGTAAGTGTAGTACTGCACGAACGGCATGATCTGGTTGATCAGGATGTCGCGGCAGATCGGCGAGTCGTCGTTCCAGTTGTCACCGTCCGAGGCCTGGGCGGCGTAGATGTTCCATTCGTTGGCCGGGTAGCGTTCGGCCATGATCTCCTGCATCAGCTTCAGCGCACTGGAAACAATGGTGCCGCCGGTTTCCCGCGAGTAGAAGAACTCCTCTTCGTCGACTTCCCGGGCGCTGGTGTGATGGCGGATGAACACCACGTCGATCTTGTCGTAGTTCCGCTTCAGGAACAGGTACAGCAAGATAAAGAAGCGCTTGGCGATGTCCTTGGTGGCCTGGGTCATGGAGCCGGAAACGTCCATCAGGCAGAACATCACCGCCTTGGAGCTGGGGTTGGGCTGCTTGACCAGCAAGTTGTATTTAAGGTCGAAGGTGTCGAGGAACGGCACGCGGTGGATGCGCGCGCTGAGTTTCTCGATTTCCGCCTCGATATCCTGGATATCGCCGAAGTTGTCCGGCTCTTCACGTTTCAGGCGGGCCAGTTCTTCCTTGGCTTCCTTCAATTTGGCGCGGCTGCTGCCAGACAGGGCGATACGCCGCGCATGTGCCGAGCGCAGGGTGCGGATGATGTTGATGCGCGACGGGTTGCCCTCGTTGCTGATCCCCGCGCGCACGGTCTTGAAGGTGTCGGTGCCGGTGAGGTTGCGCTTGACCAGGTTGGGCAGCTCCAGGTCTTCGAACATGAATTCGAGGAATTCCTCCTGGGTGATCTGGAACACGAACTCATCCATGCCCTCGCCGGAGTTGCCGGCCTTGCCCGGGCCTTTACCGCCGCCGCCACCTTGGGGGCGCTGGATATGCTCGCCGGTGGTGAACTCCTTGTTGCCCGGGTGTACCACCGTCTGTTTGCCGCCACGGCCGTGGTGCAGCACCGGTTCGTCGATGTCCCGTCCGGGAATGCTGATTTGTTCGCCATGTTCCATATCGGTGATGGAGCGGCGGCTGACGGCCTCTTCCACGGCCTTTTTGATGTGGTCACGGTAACGCCGCAGGAAACGCTGGCGGTTTACCGTGCTCTTGTTCTTGCCATTGAGGCGTCGGTCGATCACATAGCTCATGGGGAGCCCTCCGGGCAGCTTCACGTTACAAGCTTCAAACTGCGAGCTGGAAGCTTAAAGACAGGCGGTCAGTTGCCAGGCCCAAGGCCTGGCACTGCACGCGCGTCGCTGCCTTACTGCGATTTGCGAACCCGCAGGTACCACTCGGAGAGCAGCCGTACCTGTTTGTCGGTGTAGCCGCGTTCGACCATGCGTGTGACGAAGTCGTTGTGTTTTTGCTGGTCCTCCTTGCTGGCCTTGGCGTTGAAGCTGATGACCGGCAACAGATCCTCGGTGTTGGAGAACATTTTCTTCTCGATGACCACCCGCAGCTTCTCGTAGCTGAGCCAGGTCGGGTTCTTGCCGTTGTTGTTGGCCCGGGCACGCAGCACGAAGTTGACGATTTCGTTGCGGAAATCTTTCGGGTTGCTTATACCGGCCGGTTTCTCGATTTTCTCCAGTTCCTCGTTGAGGGCTACGCGGTTGAGAATCTCGCCGGTTTCCGGGTCGCGGTATTCCTGGTCCTGGATCCAGAAGTCGGCGTACAGCACGTAGCGGTCGAAGATGTTCTGGCCGTACTCGCTGTAGGACTCCAGGTACGCGGTCTGGATTTCTTTGCCGATGAACTCGATGTAGCGCGGTGCCAGGTATTCCTTGAGGAAGCGCAGGTAGCGTTCGCGGGTCTCGGCCTGGAATTGCTCCTGTTCGATCTGCTGTTCCAGCACATAGAGCAGGTGCACCGGGTTGGCGGCGATCTCGTGGGGGTCGAAGTTGAAGACCTTGGACAGGATCTTGAAGGCAAAACGCGTGGACAGGCCGTTCATGCCCTCGTCTACGCCGGCCGTGTCGCGGTATTCCTGGATCGACTTGGCCTTGGGGTCGGTGTCCTTGAGGTTTTCGCCGTCGTACACGCGCATCTTCGAGTAGATGTTCGAGTTTTCCGGCTCCTTGAGGCGCGACAGCACGGTGAACTGGGCGAGCATCTTCAGGGTGTCGGGTGCGCAGTGCGCCTTGGCCAGGGAGCTGTTGAACAGCAGCTTGTCGTAGATCTTGATTTCATCGCTGACCCGCAGGCAGTACGGCACTTTGACGATATAGATCCGGTCGATGAAGGCTTCGTTGTTCTTGTTGTTGCGGAAGGTGTGCCATTCCGATTCGTTGGAGTGGGCTAGCAGGATGCCGGTGAACGGAATCGCGCCCAGGCCTTCGGTACTGTTGTAGTTGCCTTCCTGGGTGGCGGTCAGCAGTGGGTGCAGCACCTTGATCGGTGCCTTGAACATTTCCACGAACTCCATCAGGCCCTGGTTGGCCCGGCACAGCGCGCCGGAGTAGCTGTAGGCGTCGGCGTCGTTCTGCGGAAATTCTTCGAGCTTGCGGATATCGACCTTGCCCACCAGCGCCGAGATGTCCTGATTGTTTTCGTCCCCCGGTTCGGTCTTGGCCACGCCGATCTGGTTGAGGATCGATGGGTAGAGCTTGACCACGCGGAACTGGCTGATGTCACCGCCGAACTCGGCCAGGCGCTTGGTGGCCCAGGGCGACATGATGGTGTTGAGGTAGCGGCGTGGAATGCCGAAATCTTCTTCGAGGATCGCGCCATCTTCGGTGGCGTTGAACAGGCCCAGGGGCGACTCGAAGACCGGCGAGCCCTTGATCGCGTAGAAGGGCACCTTCTCGATCAGTTGTTTGAGCTTTTCGGCCAGGGACGATTTACCGCCACCGACGGGGCCGAGCAGGTAGAGGATCTGTTTCTTCTCTTCCAGGCCTTGGGCGGCATGGCGGAAGTAGGAGACGATCTGGTCGATGCATTCTTCCATGCCATGGAAGTCTTCAAAGGCCGGATAGCGGCGGATCACCTTGTTGGAAAAAATCCGCGACAGGCGCGAGTTGTTGGAGGTGTCTACCAGCTCCGGCTCGCCAATCGCCAGCAGCAGGCGTTCGGCGGCAGACGCATAGGTACTGCGGTCCTTTTTGCACAGCTCAAGGTACTCCTGCAGAGTGAGTTCTTCTTGCTGTGTGGACTCGAAGCGTTGTTGGAAGTGGCTAAAAATACTCATGACGTCGTCACCTCGCTCGATACGTGGAGCCGACGCCGGATCAATCAGTCGATGCTGGCAGTCATTGACGATCGCCAATGGCCGTTTTCCCCCCAGAACACCCTGAAACGCTACCGATGACCCGCACGCCGGTGTACCGGCTCTCCCCTGATTCGGATGGCCTGCGCTTAAGGATAGTTCGGAATCGGGGAGGTCAAGGCGCGATGCGTAATTAGTTTGGCTGCGCCGTTCGTCAGAAACGGCGCGAGGCCAAGCGTCACGCGGGGTAGCGGGGTTTGAAAAAAATTATTGCGAATCGCCCGAGGCAATTTCCGCAGGAAACGTCGTACGCCACAGCTCAAAGCCACCGTCCAGGCTATAGACGTCGGAGAAGCCCTGGCTTATCAGGTAGGCGGCTGCGCTCTGGCTGGAGTTGCCGTGGTAGCAGGCCACGATCACCGGCGCATCGAGGTCGGCTGCGCGGATGAAGTCGGCGATGTTGACGTTGTCGAGGTGTTGCGCGCCGGTGATGTGAGCCGCCACGTAGGTAGGCTGATCGCGGATGTCGACGACCACTGCGCCTTGCCCGCGCAGGGCCTGGGCTTGTTCGGGGGAGATGCGTTTGAATTCGCTCATGGAGGCTCCTAGGGCTTGGCGGCCGGCAGGGTAACGGAAAGGGGGGATTCGCACTGGCAGCGGTGGTGCTCGCCGGTGTCGATGTTCATCAGGGTCATGGCGCCGCCCCACACGCAGCCGGTGTCGAGGGCGAACACGCCGGGTTCATTGCACTTGCCTTCGAGGGCTGCCCAGTGGCCAAAGATGATCTTTGTGTCACGGGTCTTGCGCTCTTTGTGGGCGAACCAGGGTTTGTAGCCGGGCAGTGCGGTATCGGCACCTTCCTTGCTCTTGAGGTCCAGTTTGCCTTCGGCGGTGCAGAAGCGCATGCGGGTGAAGTAGTTGGTGATTACGCGCAGGCGAGTGACGCCCTTGAGGTCGTTGTCCCACTTCACCGGCTCGTTGCCGTACATGCCGTCGAGGTAGGCGGTGTACAGGCTGTCATCGGCCATGGCGGCTTCGACTTCGGCGGCGCACTTGAGGGCTTTTTTCAAGGTCCATTGGGGCGGGATGCCCGCATGGACCAAGGCCATGTTGCGGGCCTCGTCGTAGTGCATGATCTTCTGGCGGCGCAGCCAGTCGAGCAAGTCGGCACGGTCCGGTGCTTCGAGGATTTCCCGCAGGGTGTCGCCCTTTTTCAGGCGCTCGATGTTCTTGGCGGCGGCCAGCAGATGCAGGTCGTGGTTGCCCAGCACACACACCAGGGCATCGCGCAGGCTATATAAGTAGCGCAAGGTTTCCAGGGATTGGGGGCCGCGGTTGACCAGGTCACCGACCAGCCACAGGCGGTCGCGTGTTGGATCGAAGGACACGCGTTCAAGCAGGCACTTGAGCGGTTCCAGGCAGCCTTGCAGGTCGCCGACCGCGTACGTCGCCATCAGTGCAGGGCTCCCGGCACGGCGAGGCGGAAGGGCGCGATGATGGCGTCGAACAACTGGCCGTCGGTGGCTTTCATCTGATACGTGCCTTGCATGGTGCCGACCTTGGAGGTCATTACCGTGCCGCTGCTGTAAGTGTGGCTGGCTCCGCAATCAATCAACGGCTGCTGGCCAACCACGCCCGCACCGCGCACTTCTTCGACCTGGCCGTCGCCGTCGGTGATCACCCAGTGGCGCGACAGCAGCTTGGCCGGCACCAGCCCGTTGTTTTTCACCGTGATGGTGTAGGCAAAGGCGAAGCGGTTGTGTTCGGGTTGCGATTGGTCCGCCAGGAAGCGGGTGACGACGCTGACGTCGATCTGGTAGCGAGGATCGGACATGCAAGAGGCCTTAAAAGCAAAAGCGGAGGACAGCAGATGCGGATCAGTCTAGGCCAAGAGCTGGGCACTAGGCCAGACATGCTGTCTGGCCCAGGCACGGCAGGCTTCAGTCCGCGGCGGGGGCTGGCTGGATGGCAAGCTGGTCGGCCAGGCGTACGAACGCCGCCAGGTCCAGCTGCTCAGGGCGCAAGCTGCCATCGACGCCGGCGGCTTCGATTTCAGTGTTGCTCAGCAGGGCTTTGAGCGTGTTGCGCAACGTCTTGCGACGCTGGTTGAACGCTTCGCGGACGACACGTTCCAGCAGTTTGTGGTCCTTGGCCGGGTGCGGCAGCACGGCATGCGGCACCAGGCGCACGATGGCCGAATCGACCTTCGGTGGCGGGTTGAATGCGCCCGGGCCAACGTTGAACAGGTGTTCGACGCGGCAGTGGTACTGAACCATGATCGACAGGCGGCCCCAATCACCACCGCCAGGGCCTGCCGCCAAACGCTCAACCACTTCTTTTTGCAGCATGAAGTGCATGTCGCGGATGATCCCGGCGTTGTTCAGCAGGTGGAAGATCAACGGCGTGGAGATGTTGTACGGCAGATTGCCCACGACCCGCAGGCTGTTGGGTGCGGCATTGAGGCTGTTGAAGTCGAACTTCAGCGCATCGCCCTGGTGCAGGTTGAAGTTCGGCTTGTCGGCGAACTGCTGGTTGAGGATCGGGATCAGGTCCTTGTCCAGTTCCACCACGTCCAGTTGCCCGCCGCTGGCCAGCAGGCCTTGGGTGAGTGCGCCCTGGCCGGGGCCGATTTCCAGCAGGCGGTCTTCGGGCTTGGCATGGATGGAGCGCAGGATGCGGTCGATAACGCCCGCGTCGTGCAGGAAGTTTTGCCCGAAGCGCTTGCGCGCCCGGTGTTGGTAATGCTCGGTCATATACGGGTCTCGGCCATCTGATAGGCGGTTTCCAGGGCCACGTGCAGGCTGCCGGTATCGATCTTGCCGCTGCCGGCCAGGTCCAGGGCAGTGCCATGGTCGACGGAGGTGCGGATGATCGGCAGGCCCAGTGTCACGTTGACTGCGGCGCCAAAGCCTTTGTATTTCAGCACAGGCAGCCCCTGGTCATGGTACATCGCCAGCACTGCGTCGCAGTGCTCCAGATATTTGGGGGTAAACAGAGTGTCCGCAGGCAATGGGCCGCGCAGGTCCATGCCTTCTTGGCGCAGACGCTCCAGGGTGGGTTCGATGATGTCGATTTCTTCATGGCCCAAGTGGCCGCCTTCACCGGCGTGGGGGTTGAGCCCACAGACCAGGATGCGCGGTTGGGCAATGCCGAATTTCTGTTGCAGGTCGGCGTGCAGGATGCGGGTGACGCGTTCTACACGCTCGACGGTGATTGCATCGGCAATTTCACGCAGCGGCAGGTGCGTGGTCACCAGGGCGACGCGCAGGCCACGGGTGGCCAGCATCATCACGACTTGTTCGGTGTGGGTCAGTTCGGCGAGGAATTCGGTATGCCCGGAAAAGGCGATGCCCGATTCGTTGATCACGCCTTTGTGCACCGGAGCGGTGATCATGCCGGCGAAGTCGCCGTCGATACAGCCTTGCCCGGCGCGGGTCAGTGTTTCCAGGACGAACGCGGCATTGGCGGTGTCCAGCTGTCCGGCCACTACCTTGGCTTGCAGTGGGGTGTCCCACACATACAGGCTGCCGGCGGGGGCGGGCAGGTCGGGCCAGTTGCCCGGTGCCACATCCAGCAAACTGACAGCCACACCCAGTTGCGCAGCCCGCTCAAGGAGCAGGTCGCGGCTGGTAATGGCAATCAGGGGGTGTGGCTGGGGGTGCGAGGCGAGCAGCAGGCACAGGTCTGGACCAATGCCGGCCGGCTCGCCGGGTGTTACCGCGAAACGCTGGGGTTTCACTGGGCTGCCTGGTCGGTGCCTGTTTGCTCGGCGCCTGGCAGCTTGTTTTCTACGTAGGCTTCGTCACGGATCTGACGCAACCAGGTTTGCAGCTCTTCGTCGTATTTGCGGTTACGCAGTACGGACAGGGCTTGTTGCTCGCGGGCCTGGCTGGTGTTGTCGGTGGCGCGACGGCCAAGGACTTCCAGCACGTGCCAGCCGTATTGGGTCTTGAACGGCTTGGACAATACACCCTGCGGGGTATCGGCCATCACCTGTTGGAACTCTGGCACCAGGGCTTTCGGATCGATCCAACTCAAGTCGCCGCCGTTGAGGGCAGAACCTGGGTCTTCCGAGAAGCTCTTGGCCAGGGTGGCGAAGTCTTCACCGCTTTGGATACGGTCGTAGATCTTCTGGGCCAGTTCCTTGGTTTGCGCTTCAGTGCGGATTTCGCTTGGTTTGACCAGGATATGACGAACATGTACTTCGTCTTTCAGCGAGGTCTCGCCGCCGCGCTTTTCCAGCAACTTCAGGATGATGAAACCGCCTGGCGTGCGTGCAGGCTGAGTGATTTCACCCGGCTGCATGGCGCTCAGCTCACGGTCGAACGGAGGTGGCAGTTGCGCGGCTTTACGCCACCCCATGTCACCGCCGTCCAGGGCGTTGTCGCTGTTGGAGACGGCAATCGCAGTCTGGGCAAAGTCGGCGCCGGCTTTCAGGCGCTCATAAACCGCCTGGGTCTTCGCTGCGGCGGCGTTGAGCTGCTCGGAGTTGGCGCTGTCCGGTGTGCCGATCAGGATGTTGGCCAGGTGCAGCTCTTCGGAAAGCTGCATCTTGCCCAGGTCCGAGGCCAGGAAGTTCTTCACTTCCTGCTCGGAGACCTGCACCCGCTCAGCCACACGACGCTGACGCACACGGCTGATGATCATTTCGCGGCGGATCTGGTCACGGGCGTCCTCATAGGACAGGCCATCGCGGGCCAGGGCAGCGCGGAACTGGTCAATGCTCATGTTGTTGCGCTGAGCAATGGTGCCAACGGCCTGGTTCAGCTCTTCGTCCGAAATACGGATGCCCGAACGCTCGCCGATCTGCAGTTGCAGGTTCTCGACGATCAGGCGCTCCAGCACCTGTTGGTCCAGCACGCTGGTCGGTGGCACACCACCGCCACGCTTGGCGATGGTTTGCTGAACTTCCTTGACGCGTTGGTCCAGCTGGCTCTGCATGATCACGTCGTTATCGACGATGGCCACCACTTTATCCAGCTGTTGAACCGCAGCGTGTGCCGATGCGGTACCCAGGAACAGCGCGCCCAGTACGAGCGGGCGCAGACAATCAGAAAGCTTGGTCTTCACGTTCACGATAACCTTCAATGCCTTTGTCGAGGAAGCTCTCTACCTTGGCGCCGGTCAGGCCGCCGAGTCCTTTGAGGACGATTTGGAAGAAGAGCCCGTGGTCACCCTTTTCGTTAAGCGGGGCGATCTGGCTGTATTCGTCGTTGGAAACCCAGTAACGGTTGATGACGCGCAGTTTCCAGCAGCAGTTGTCGTACTCGAAACCACCGAAGGCTTCCAGGGTACGGTTGCGGGCATAGTCATACTGCCAGCGGGTGATCAGGTTCCACTGCGGAACGATCGGCCACATCATCGAGAAGTCGTGTTGCTGGATTTTGTAGTAATCCTTCACGAAGTTAGGATCGCCTGGCGTGCCGTAGTCACCACCGAACTGCCATTTGCCGCTGATCTGGTTGTAGACCACCTGGTCGTTGCGATAGCGATAGCCGAGGTTGACGACCTTGTTCGGGTTGTCTTCCGGCTGGTAGTGGAACATCGCGCTGCCGGAACGAGGGCTGTGGTTCTCGGTGTCCCAGTTGTAGTCGGCAGTGGCGCGCCAGTCGCGGTTGAAGCGGAACTCGTAGTCGAGGGCGATTGGCGACAAGTCAGACTGTGCGTCGGCACGGTCCGCTGCGAGTACGCCTGGAAGTTGTACTTGGCGATCCTTGAAGTAAATCGCCTGACCTACGGCTACGCGTTGACGCTCGAAGCCGTTCTCCTCGATCCAGCGGCTGGTCACACCCAAGGACAGCTTGTTCTCGTCGCCGATCCGGTCGGAACCGCTGAAGCGGTTGTCGCGGAACAGTGAGGAATAGCTGAACGAGTACTCACTTGTGTCAAAGACCGGGATGTCGCTCTGATCTTTGTTCGGTACGTAAAGATAGAACGCACGCGGTTCCAAGGTCTGGCGATAGTCTTTGCCGAACCAATTGGTGTCGCGGTCGAAGTACAGGCCGCTGTCGATACTGGCGACAGGCACGGCACGGTCTTGCGAACTCTTGAACTTCTGGCCATTGGCGGCCATGTAGTTCTTGCCTGTAGCGTCCAGGTCCAAATCGTATTTGGTGTAAACGTACTTGAGCTTCGGCGTAACAAAACCGTAGGTCCAGTTCATCGGGTAGCTGACAGCAGGCGCGGCATTCAGGCGAGTGCCGTTGGCACGGGTCAGGCCTCTGACGTTTGTGTCCAGGCGAGCCGATTCGACACCGTTTTCATCCGTGAACATGCCTTTTTCCAGGCTACGTTCAAACCGGACTGCTTCAGTCTCGTAGGTAAAGTCCAGCCCGCCCGGATGGAATGGCAGCGCACCGTTAAAGGTAACCTGCGGCAACCGGTCATACGGCGTGATCTGGGAGATCGTCGCCAGCTGGTAAGCCTGGACATTCAAGCGCGCCTGATAGGAGTCGCCCCGGTAGGTCACAGCGCCTTGCTGGTTCAGGAAGTCACGGCTCTCAACACCTTCCTGATAGGACTTCAGGTCCTGGAAGTAGTAAGGGTCGCTGATCTTGGTGTAGTCGACCTCAGTCGACAGACGCGAATCCAGCCCACCCTTATGCTGCCAATTGAGCATATAACGGGTGCTTTGGTAATCAGTCTGCTTCTTCCGCTCGTCGCTATCGTCGTTCAGGTACGCCCCACCGAACTGACCTTCGCTGGACTTGGTGAGGTAGCGGAATTCGCCTTCCATCAACAGGCCGCGTTTGGTCATGTACTGCGGATACAACGTGGCATCGTAGTTCGGCGCCAGGTTGAAGTAGTACGGCGTAACCAGCGTAAAGCCGGTTTCGCTGCCGGTGCTGAAGCTCGGCGGCAGGAAGCCGGATTGACGACGGTCGTCGATCGGGAAATAGATGTAAGGGGTGTACAGGATCGGAATGTTCTTGATCCGCAACGTCGCGTTGGTGGCCGTACCGAAACCGGTGGCCGGGTTCAACGTGATGTTGTTGCCCTTGAGCTGCCAGGCGTTGCTGTCCGGCTCGCAGGTGGTGTACGTACCGTCCTTGAGACGGATGATCGCGTTTTCGGCACGCTTGGCGTACAGCGCGCTGCCGCGGATACGTGATTTGTGCATCACGTATTCGGCGTTGTCGATCTGCGCTGCGCCGGTGTCCAGCTGGACTTCGGCGTGGTCACCGACGATCAGGGCACCGTTGTCGCGCAGACGCACTTTGCCGTTCAGCTCGCCACGGTTTTCAGCTTGATACAGGCTGGCCTCTTCGGATTCCAGCTGCATGCTGCCCTGGCGCATGACGACGTCACCGGCCAGGGTTGCGACTTGGGATTCCTGCTCGTAACGAGAAGCCTTGGCGCCGATGAAGGTCGGCGCATCGCTCGAACTCGTCTTGTCGTTCATGCCAGGACGGGTCGGCTCGATGTACGCACCGCCGCAATACGGGCCGGTTTCGGCCAGTTGGGCGGCGGTCAGCTTCTCGCGGGGTACCCAGTCCAGGTGGCTGTAGTCGGCGCTGCGCGAACGCAGGCCACGGCCCTTGGCCTCGGTGACCAGCGCGGTCTGCGGCACGGCCTCGGCGTTGCCACCGGCAGCGGCTTGCGCCGTGTCGCCGGCCGCGCTGACGGCAGCACCGTCATGCACCGGGCGCGGTGGCAATGGGGCAGCGGCGGTCTTCGGCGCGCAAGCCCAGGCACCCGAAGCGGAGACGGAACAGTCATACTGCTCCGCAGCGACCACGAATGAGGTGGCGAAAGGTTGCATGGCCAGCAGACTGCCGGTTACCAGCAACGGAAATTTTCTACGAAACGCGGGGGATTTCAATGCCATCTTATTAGTCCGGGCTTCCTGCGTGCCATCTGCCCGCGGTGTGGGCCGCACGACTCTCGATGGTCTGAAAAAGATGCGTGATAATAAAGCATGACCCGCTTGACGGCTAGGGCCGTCGGAGACCCTTGTAATGCCCGACCAAGATCTACGTTTACAACAGCTGGAAGTCTGGCTGGATGAGCAACTGCCGATCCTTTTCAACGCTCAAGGCTGGGGTGCCGTACCCCCGGCCACATTGACCGCGGCCAGTAGCGACGCGAGTTTCAGGCGTTATTTCCGCTGGGAAGGCGGCGCCCGCACGTTCGTCGTGATGGACGCGCCACCCCCCCAGGAAAACTGCAAACCTTTCGTCGATATCGCTCATTTGCTGGCGAAGTCGGGAATAAATGTGCCAAAAATTTATGCAGAAGATTTGCCGCGCGGCTTTCTTTTGCTCAATGACCTGGGCACAAAAACCTATCTGGACGTGATTGACGCGCAAAACGCCGATCAATTGTTCGCCGATGCCATCGACGCGTTGCTGGCTTTCCAGCAGTTGCCGATGGACGCGCCACTGCCTAGCTATGACGTCGCCTTGCTGCGGCGCGAGCTGGAATTGTTTCCCGAGTGGTACGTACGCCGTCACCTGGGGATCGAATTGGACGCCCAGCAGCAAGCGCTCTGGCAGCGTGCCAGCGACCTGTTGATCGACAGCGCCCTGGCCCAGCCGAAAGTGCTGGTGCACCGCGACTACATGCCGCGCAACCTGATGATCAGCGCGCCGAACCCTGGCGTGCTGGATTTCCAGGATGCGGTCTATGGCCCGGTGACCTACGACATCACCTGCCTGTTCAAGGACGCGTTCCTCAGTTGGCCCCAGGCCCGTGTGCGGGAATGGCAGCGCGGTTATTGGGAGCGCGCGATGCAAGCCGGCATTCCGGTGCAAGCGCAATTCGACGATTTCCTGCGCGCCAGCGACCTGATGGGCGTGCAGCGTCACCTCAAGGTCATCGGTATCTTCGCGCGTATCTGCCATCGCGACGGCAAGCCTCGTTACCTGGCCGACGTGCCGCGCTTCTTCGCCTATATAGAAGCGGTACTGGCCGAGCGCCCTGAGCTGCGTGAACTGGCTGAACTGTTGGCCAGCCTGCGCCAACCTGTCGGGGCCACCGTATGAAGGCCATGATCCTGGCCGCGGGCAAAGGCGAGCGGATGCGTCCGCTCACCCTGCACACGCCCAAACCGTTGGTGCAGGCTGGCGGCAAACGCCTGATCGAGTATCACCTGGAGGCGCTGGCCAAGGCTGGCTTCACCGATATCGTGATCAACCATGCCTGGCTTGGCCAGCAGATCGAAAGCTACCTGGGTGACGGCGCGCAGTTTGGCTTGCGTATCCAGTACTCGCCAGAGGGTGAGCCGCTGGAGACGGGTGGCGGGATTTTCCAGGCCTTGCCGTTGCTGGGGGATGAACCGTTCCTGGTGGTCAATGGCGATATCTGGACCGACTACGACTTCACCCAGCTCAAGCAACCGCTCCAGGGCCTGGCCCATCTGGTGATGGTCGACAACCCGGCGCATCACCCCTCGGGCGGCGATTTCTACCTGGATCAGGGTTTGCTTCATGATGCCGCGCCCGGTGCCGATAACCTGACCTTCAGTGGCATTTCAGTGCTCGACCCGCAGTTGTTCGCGGGTTGCACTGCGGGTGCCTTCAAGCTGGCGCCGCTGCTGCGGGCGGCGATGGCCAAAGGTTTGGTAACGGGGGAGCACATGGCGGGACGCTGGATTGATGTCGGGACGCTGGAGCGCCTGGCGCAGGTTGAAACCCTGCTGACAGCGGGGCAGTAAGATGCTGTGGCCAGGGACGCTGATCGGCGCCGGGGCTGGCTTTGCCATTGCCAGCATTCCGGGGGCCTTGTTGGGTGCGCTGTTGGGGCAGGCGTTGGATCGCCGGCTGCAACTGCACAATTGGGCGCAGCTGCGCGAACGCCTCGGCGGGCGCCCGGCGTTGCGCAATGACGAGCTGTTGTTTGTGCTGCTCGGCCGCCTGGCGAAAAGCAATGGTCGGATCGTCGACGGGCATATCCAGCAGGCACGGCAAGAAATGCGCGCGCTGGACATGAGCGAACCGGCCCAGCGCCGCGCGATTGCTGCGTTCAATCGTGGCAAGTCCGGATCAGACCGCGTGCGCAGTTACTTGCGCGTGCTCAAGAGCCAGCCCCATGCGGCGGAAGGTGTGCTGCGTGCGTGCTGGCGCATGGTGTGGGCCGACGGCAAGGCGGATGATGCCGAGCGCGACCTGATCGAATTGTGGGGCAAGTGGCTGGGCTGGACGCCGCAACAGCTTCAGGCATTGGCCGCTGACTACAAGCCGGAGCGCAAGCCGCTGGTGAGTCGGGGCATGTCTTATCAGGACGCGTTGCGCCTGCTCGGCGTGACGATCAGCACTGAACCTGCGGTGATCAAGCGCGCCTACCGCCGCCTGCTCAGTCGCCACCATCCGGACAAGATCGCCGGCAGCGGTGCCAGTACCGCGCAAGTAAGCGAGGCCACCGAGCGAACCCGTGAGCTGCACAATGCCTACACGCTGATTCGCGAGCGCCGGGATTTTCGTTAGTCGTGACTGTCTTAATTTGATAACCCATTTCACTGTGGGAGCGGGCTTGCTCGCGAAAGCGGTGTTTCAGTATCAGATGTGCTGACTGATCCACCGCTTTCGCGAGCAAGCCCGCTCCCACATGGGTTTTGCTGTGTTTTTGCGATGTGTGATCAGTCGGCACTTGCCTGCGGGCTCAACCATCCGCGAATCCGCCGATACAGCTGCTCCTGCTCCGCCGCGCTATTCCCCGGCACGGTCTTCAGCGACACCTGCTTGTAGCCGTCATTCTTCGACCGTTTGGCAGCCTGGACACGTTCCAGTGCCGCTTTGCGCTCCTGGGCCGTGTCTTGATAGAACACATCCGCCGTCGGCACTTTCAGTGTCGGCGCCAGCTGTTGCAGGTTCGGCTGACGACCGACCGGCGACTTGCCCGCGACCATCACCAGTTTCTGCACCTGTGCCGGTTGTTTCTCTTCCAGGTAACGCGCGGCCCACCACGCGCCGGTGCCATGGCCGAGCAGCACCACACTGCGCGCGCCTTGGGTCTGGGCGAAGGCGACGGCGGCATCGATGCGCTCGAAGATGCGTTTGGCGTCGGTCTTGTCTTGCTCGTCCGTACCCGCGACCACGGCGGGGTCGGTGCCTTCGGCTTCGGCGCTGGCGGCTTGTTCGATAGGCTTGGCGGCGGTGCTGCCGTCTTTGCTGCTGGTGTCGACCGCCGCCTTGGGTGCTTCGATCAGGCGGGGCGGCAGGGTGTCGATGTTCACGTCCGGCAGCGACAGGCTGAGGGTGCTCCAGTTGGCGTCCGGCAGTTTGCGCCGTAGCGGTGCGATTGCTTGCGGCCAGTCAGCACTTTCCCCGGCGCCCGGTACGATAATCACCACGCCTTCGGGCTCAGCGCTGTTGGCCGGTTTCCACAGGGCCAGGAAGGTGTCGCTGCCGCCCTGCAATTGCTGCTGTTCTTCGCGCGGAACCTGGCGCTCCAGGGCTGCGGCGTCTTCCTGGCCGCGCTCGGCCAAGGGCTGGCGGACAGCGGCTGTTTCGGCAGGTGGAGCGGGCGTGTCGGCGGCCTGCACAGAAAAGCCGCTGGTAAAGAGTAACGACAGGCACAATGCTGGCACTGCTGAACGGTTTCGAGATGGCATCGTTGATTTCCGGCCAGAAGAGATTCCAGCAGCCTAATGGGTTGGTCTGTATTTGTCAGTGATGTGAGACGTGGATCATGGGTTTTCGCTGTCTGCTGGTTATCGGCTGTTTGTGGTTTCCCTTGATCGCGGGGGCCACTTCTGCGCCTGCGGTGCCGCCAGCGCAACTGGATGCGGGGCAACGGCAATGGTTGGCCGCGCACCCGGAGTTGCGGGTGGGCCTGGTCTTGCAGGCACCCTATGCGCAATACGATCGGCGCTTGCAGCGCTTGTCGGGGGCCAATGTCGAGTTGATGCAGTGGCTGGCCAAGGCGCTGAACATCGAGCTGAGCTGGCGCAACTTTCCCACCCAGGAACAGCTGGAAGAAGCGGTGCGCGATGGCGAGGTGGATATCGCCCCCGGCCTGCAACAAACCCCGGCCGGTTTGCGCCTGTGGTTGTTCAGCGACCCGTATATGCGCGTGCCTCAGCATATCGTCGGCATCCGTGACGGTGGCGGTGCCGTCGAGCTGGAAAAACTCGACGAACTCTCGCGCATCGCTGTGCGCATGCCCAGCGCCGTTGCCGATTACCTGCGCAGCACGTATCCCAAACTGAACCTGCAAGGCGTGCCCATGGAACGCCAGGCGTTGCAGTTGCTGGTCAGCCAGCAGGCGCGGTATGCCGTGGTGGATGAGGCGCAACTGAGCCGGTTGTCGGGTGAAGCCGAATTCGCCGGGCTGGCCGTGGTGGGCGACATCGGCCTGCCGCAATTGCTGCGCGTAGCCACACGCCGGGAATGGCCGGAGCTGGCCGGCATCATGCAAAGCGCGTTGCGTGCGATCCCCGCCCGCGACCTGGACCAACTGCACAACCGCTGGCTGCAACCCAAGTACCCGCGTTTGTCGGAGTCGCCGGGGCTGTGGCAAAACCTCAGCCTGTTGCTCGCCCTGTTGCTGTTGGCCAGCCTGGCCGTGGTGCTCTGGCAGCGTCGCCAGTTGCGCGGCCTGGAGCACAGTTTGCTTGGTGCGCGGGAAGAAAGTGCCGCGCGGGCGGCGGGGGCCGAAGCGTTGCGGTTGACGCAGTTTTCCATCGACCAAAGCACCGTCGGCATCCTCTGGGTCAACTGGGACAGCCACGTGCGCTACGCCAACCGCGCGGCCGAAAGCATGCTCGGCTACGGCCCCGGCGCGCTGATCGAACGGCCGCTGGCGGACCTTGATCCGACGCTGGACATGGACCGCTGGCTCAACCTGTGGAAGCGCGCCCGCGCCAGCGAAGACGGCCCGCAGAACTTCGCCACCGATTGCCGGCGCGCCGATGGCAGCGTCTTGCCCGCCGATGTGTCGTTGAGCTTTTTGCGCTTTGCCGAGGGCGAATACCTCGTGGTCTACCTCAACGACGTGACCGAGCGCCGCCGCTACGTCGCCGCCTTGCTGCAAAGCGAGGCGCAATTGCGCGAACTGTCCGCTCACCTGGAAACCGTGCGCGAAGAAGAAAAAGCGCGCATCGCCCGGGAAGTCCACGATGAATTGGGGCAGATGCTCACCGTGCTCAAGCTGGAAACCTCCATGTGCGAACTGGCCTACGCGCAGTTGGACCCTGGCCTGCACGAGCGCTTGAACAGCATGAAGCGCTTGATCGCTCAACTGTTCCAGCTGGTGCGCGACGTAGCGACGGCCTTGCGCCCGCCGATTCTCGACGCGGGCATTGCCTCCGCCATCGAATGGCAGGCGCGGCGTTTCGAAGCCCGCACACAAATCCCCTGCCTGGTGCAGGTCCCGGATAACCTGCCGGCCTTGAGCGATGCCAAGGCCATCGGCCTGTTCCGCATCCTGCAAGAGGCGCTGACCAATGTGATGCGCCATGCCCAGGCGCATACTGTCGAACTGACCCTGGCGGTGGAAGGCGCTCACCTGCGGCTGACCATCAGCGACGATGGCGTCGGGTTCATCCAGGCCCAGGGCCGCCCGGTGTCGTTTGGCCTGGTGGGCATGCGCGAGCGGGTGCTGATCATGGGCGGGCAATTGAGCCTTTCCAGCGAGTTGGGGGAGGGCACCACCCTGAGTGTCACGGTGCCGTTGGATGCATAACGCTAAGAGGAAGTCCCTGTGATTCGCGTACTGGTAGCCGAAGACCACACCATCGTTCGAGAAGGCATCAAGCAATTGATCGGCCTGGCCAAAGACCTGCTGGTAGTAGGGGAGGCGAGCAATGGTGAACAGTTGCTGGAGACCTTGCGCCATGTGCCGTGCGAGGTGGTGTTGCTGGATATCTCGATGCCCGGCGTCAACGGCCTGGAAGCGATCGCGCGGATTCGTGCGTTGAGCAATCCGCCGGCGATCCTGGTGTTGTCCATGCATGACGAAGCGCAAATGGCCGCGCGTGCGTTGAAGGTCGGCGCTGCCGGTTATGCGACCAAGGACAGCGATCCGGCGCTGTTGCTCACGGCGATTCGCAAGGTTGCGGCGGGCGGGCGCTACATCGACCCGGATTTGGCCGACCGCATGGTCTTTGAAGTCGGCCTCACCGATACGCGGCCCTTGCACTCATTGTTGTCGGAGCGTGAGTTCTCGGTGTTCGAACGCCTGGCCCAGGGCGCCAACGTCAATGACATCGCCCAGCAGCTGGCGCTGAGCAGCAAGACCATCAGCACCCACAAGGCGCGCCTGATGCAAAAGCTCAATATCACCTCCCTGGCGGAACTGGTGAAGTACGCCATGGAGCACAAGCTTCTCTAGGTACATACCCAAAAACGACACCCCCAAAACACCGCCGAACCCATTCTTGCCGCTTGCAGCTAACCGCTTGCGGCCGCACTGTCCCATCCCCGCCATCCGTGTAGGGCGATCCCTACCCCCAGCCTTCCACCCGGCTGATGCAATTCTCTCCCGGCCCCCGATTTCCGGGGCCTCGCGCCTGGACTACGCTTGTGCCACAGCAGTCCAAAACACAAAGGTGCGGGTATGAGCGAGGTGGATTCAAATGAGGTCCTGGTCAGCTTTCGTGGCGTGCAGAAGAGCTACGACGGCGAGAACCTGATCGTCAAAGACCTCAACCTGGAGATTCGCAAGGGCGAGTTCCTCACCTTGCTCGGGCCTTCCGGTTCGGGCAAGACCACCAGCCTGATGATGCTTGCCGGCTTTGAAACGCCGACCGCCGGCGAAATCCAGCTGGCCGGGCGTTCCATCAACAACGTGCCGCCGCACAAGCGCGACATCGGCATGGTGTTCCAGAACTATGCGCTGTTCCCGCACATGACCGTCGCCGAGAACCTGGCGTTCCCGCTGTCGGTGCGCGGTTTGAGCAAGACCGACATCAGCGAGCGGGTCAAACGCGTGCTGAGCATGGTCCAGCTCGATGCCTTCGCCCAGCGTTATCCGGCGCAATTGTCCGGCGGCCAGCAACAGCGTGTGGCCCTGGCCCGGGCGCTGGTGTTCGAACCGCAGCTGGTGCTGATGGACGAACCCCTTGGCGCCCTCGATAAGCAACTGCGCGAACACATGCAGATGGAGATCAAGCACCTGCACCAACGCCTCGGCGTGACGGTGGTGTACGTGACCCATGACCAGGGTGAAGCGCTGACCATGTCTGACCGCGTGGCGGTGTTCCATCAAGGCGAGATCCAACAGATCGCCGCACCGCGCACCCTCTACGAAGAGCCGAAGAACACTTTTGTCGCCAACTTCATCGGCGAGAACAACCGCCTCAATGGCCGCCTGCACAGCCACACCGGCGAGCGTTGCGTGGTGGAGCTGGCGCGCGGCGAGAAAGTCGAGGCACTGGCGGTCAACGTCGGCCAGATCGGCGGCCCGGTGACCCTGTCGGTACGCCCGGAGCGCGTCAGCCTCAATGGCTCCAGCGAAAGCTGCGTCAACCGCTTCTCTGGCCGCGTGGCCGAATTCATCTACCTGGGCGACCACGTACGCGTGCGCCTGGAAGTCTGCGGCAAGAGCGATTTTTTTGTGAAACAACCGATTGCCGAGCTGGACCCGGCCCTGGCGGTCGGCGACGTGGTTCCGATTGGCTGGCAAGTCGAGCACGTTCGCGCACTCGACCCACTTCTAGAGGCGAATTGATCGCCCCCATGGCTTCACCAACCCTGCACGTGGAGAGAACAACAATGTTGAAATCCCTGAAGTATTCGGCGCTGGCTATCGGTTTGATGGGCGCCACACACGCCATGGCCGGCCCGGACCTGACAGTCGTGTCCTTCGGTGGCGCGAATAAGGCGGCACAGGTCAAGGCGTTCTATGCACCGTGGGAAAGCGCGGGCTACGGCAAGATCGTCGCTGGCGAGTACAACGGTGAAATGGCCAAGGTCAAGGCCATGGTCGACACCAAGAGCGTGTCCTGGGACCTGGTGGAAGTGGAATCGCCAGAGCTGTCCCGTGGCTGTGACGAAGACATGTTCGAGCCCCTGGACCCGAAACTGTTCGGCAACACCGCGGACTACGTGAAGGGCGCGATCCAACCGTGCGGCGTGGGTTTCTTCGTATGGTCCACCGTGTTGGCCTACAACGCCGACAAACTGGCCTCGGCACCCACCAGTTGGGCCGATTTCTGGGACGTGAAGAAATTCCCGGGCAAGCGCGGCCTGCGTAAAGGCGCCAAGTACACCCTGGAATTCGCTCTGATGGCCGACGGCGTTGCGCCGAAGGACGTCTACAAAGTGCTGGCCGGCAAAGATGGCCAGGACCGTGCGTTCAAGAAACTCGACGAACTGAAACCGTCGATCCAGTGGTGGGAAGCCGGCGCACAGCCGCCGCAGTACCTGGCCTCGGGTGACGTGGTCATGAGCTCGGCGTACAACGGCCGCATCGCCGCCGTGCAGAAAGAAAGCAACCTGAAAGTGGTGTGGAACGGCGGGATCTACGACTTCGACGCGTGGGCCATCCCTAAAGGCCTGGCAAAAGACCGCGCTGAAGCGGCGAAAAAATTCATCGCCTTCTCCGTGCAACCGCAGCAGCAGAAGACCTACTCGGAAAACATCGCCTACGGCCCGGCCAACACCCAAGCCGTACCGTTGCTGGCCAAGGACATCCTCAAGGATATGCCGACCACCCCGGAAAACATCGCCAACCAGGTGCAGATCGACGTGAGCTTCTGGGCGGATAACGGCGAGCAGTTGGAGCAGCGCTTCAACTCCTGGGCTGCCAAGTAATCAGCAACACCACTTAATCCATGTGTAGTGGGCTTGTGTGGGAGCGGGCTTGCTCGCGAAAGCGGTAGGTCAGCCGCCACATGTGCAAGCTGATTCACCGCTTTCGCGAGCAAGCCCGCTCCCACATGGGATCTGCTGTGTTCAGTAGATTGCATTCATTTTCAGATTTTCCGGAGTCAGCCATGGCCATCGCCGTTCCCTCGAACGAGGTCAACAGCCCCACCCTCAAGCAGCGCCTGGCGCGTGCCGAGCGGGTCAACCGCTGGAAGGCCCAGGCCTTGATTGCGCCGCTGGTGCTGTTTTTGCTGCTGGTGTTCCTGGTGCCGATCGTTGCGCTGCTGTTCAAGAGCGTCGGCAACCCGGAAGTGGTGGGCGGCTTGCCGCGTACCGTGGTGGCGGTCACGGCCTGGGACGGTCGCGGCCTGCCGGGCGAGCCGGTGTATCAGGCCCTCAGCGAGGACCTGGGCGAAGCACGCAAAAACCAGACGTTGGGCGATTTGTCCAAACGCTTGAACATGGAACTGGCCGGCTATCGCAGCCTGCTGACCAAAACCGCGCGGGCGCTGCCGTTTACCGAAGCGCCGGCCTCTTATAAAGAAGCGTTGGAAAACCTCGACGAACGCTGGGGCGACCCGGCGTACTGGCAGGCGATCCGGCGCAACACCAGCAGCCTGACGCCGTTCTATCTGCTGGCGGCCGTCGATCACCGCATCGACGACCTCGGCGAAGTGGCCCCGGCCACGCCGGACCAGGCGATCTACCTGGACATCTTCGCCCGTACCTTCTGGATGGGCCTGGTGATCACTGCGATCTGCCTGCTGCTGGCCTATCCGCTGGCGTACCTGCTGGCCAACCTGCCGGCGCGCAAAAGCAACCTGTTGATGATCCTGGTGTTGCTGCCGTTCTGGACTTCGATCCTGGTGCGGGTGGCGGCGTGGATCGTGTTGCTGCAATCGGGCGGGCTGATCAACAGTGCGCTGATGGGCATGGGCCTGATCGATAAACCGCTGGAGTTGGTGTTCAACCGCACCGGGGTATACATCTCCATGGTGCACATCCTGCTGCCGTTCATGATTCTGCCGATCTACAGCGTGATGAAAGGCATCTCGCCCACCTATATGCGCGCGGCGATTTCCCTGGGCTGTCACCCCTTCGCCAGCTTCTGGCGCGTGTACTTCCCGCAGACCTACGCTGGCGTGGGCGCCGGTTGCCTGTTGGTGTTCATCCTGGCGATTGGTTACTACATCACCCCGGCCCTGCTGGGCAGCCCGAACGACCAGATGGTCAGCTATTTCGTGGCGTTCTACACCAACACCAGCATTAACTGGGGCATGGCCACTGCGTTGGGCGGCTTGCTGCTGCTGGCCACCGTGGTGCTGTACCTGATCTACAACCGGCTGGTGGGCGCCAGCCGCCTGCGCCTGAGCTGAGGAGACCTTGCGATGCTGAGCCCTTATATGTCGCCCGTTGAGCGGGTTTGGTTCTACAGCTTGCGGATTCTCTGCGGCTTGATCCTGCTGTTCCTGATACTGCCGGTGCTGGTGATCATCCCGCTGTCGTTCAACAGCGGCAGTTTCCTCGTGTACCCGCTGCAAGGCTTCTCGCTGCACTGGTACCAGGACTTCTTCGCCTCGGCCGAATGGATGCGGGCGCTGAAGAACAGCATCATCGTCGCCCCGGCGGCCACGGTATTGGCCATGGTGTTCGGCACGCTGGCGGCGATTGGCCTGACGCGCGGCAACTTCCCGGGCAAGGCGCTGGTGATGGCCCTGGTGATTTCGCCGATGGTGGTGCCGGTGGTGATCATCGGCGTGGCCAGTTACCTGTTCTTTGCGCCGCTGGGCCTGGGTAACAGTTTCTTCTCGTTGATCGTGGTGCATGCAGTGCTGGGCGTGCCGTTTGTGATCATCACCGTGTCGGCGACGTTGCAGGGGTTCAACCATAACCTGGTGCGGGCAGCGGCCAGCCTGGGGGCGTCGCCGTTGACCGCGTTTCGCCGGGTGACCTTGCCGCTGATTGCGCCGGGGGTGATTTCCGGGGCGCTGTTTGCCTTTGCCACCTCGTTTGATGAAGTGGTGGTGACGCTGTTTCTCGCCGGGCCTGAGCAAGCGACGTTGCCACGGCAGATGTTCAGCGGGATTCGCGAGAACCTCAGCCCGACGATTGCTGCCGCAGCGACCTTGCTGATTGCCTTCTCTGTACTGTTGTTGCTGACCTTGGAATGGCTGCGCGGCCGTAGCGAAAAACTGCGTACCGCCCAAATCTAACTGACCGAAACCCGATCAACTGTGGGAGCTGGCTTGCCTGCGATAGCGGTGGGCCAGCTTGCTTATCTGCTGCTGACACACCGCTATCGCAGGCAAGCCAGCTCCCACATTGACCGTGCCCACTTTGAATTACCTCTGCATTCAGTTGCTGAATGGCTGACAACCTATTTCCCTCAGCTACTCTTGTGCCAGCCCATTTCCGAATAAGAGGCCGCGCACATGAGTACTTCCTCATTCAAGATCGCCCACAAACTGCTCACCGGTTCCGGTGCCATCGAACAACTGGCCGCTGAGCTCACCCGCCTGGATGTGGACAACCCGCTGATCGTCACTGACGCCGCGCTGGTCAAGTCCGGCACCGTGGCGCTGGCGCTCGAGCACCTGGGCGAGCGCAGTTATGAAATCTTTGATCGTGTGCTGCCCGATCCGGAAATCGCCATCGTCGAAGACTGCATGCGCGTGTACCGCGAGGGCGGGCATGACGGCCTGATCGGTGTGGGCGGTGGCAGTGCCATCGACATTGCCAAGAGCGTGGCCGCGTATGCCGGTTACCACGGGGCGCTGGCGGATCTGTTCGGCGTTGACCAGGTGCCGCGCAAAGGTCCGCCGTTGATCGCCATTCCGACCACGGCCGGCACCGGCTCGGAAGTGACCAACGTGGCGATTCTGTCCGACAAGGCCGCGCAGCTGAAAAAAGGCATCGTCAGCGACTACCTGCTGCCGGACGTCGCGCTGATCAGTCCGCAAATGACCCTCACCTGCCCGCGCAGCGTGACCGCCGCCAGTGGCGTGGATGCGCTGGTGCATGCCATCGAGTCGTACCTGTCGCTGAATGCCTCGCCGATCACCGACGCGTTGGCCATTGGCGCAATCAAGCTGATCGCCAAGGCGCTGCCCAAGGCCTACGCCAACCCGTCCAACCTGCAAGCCCGCGACGATATGGCCACCGCCAGCCTGATGGCCGGTATGGCCTTCGGCAATGCCGGGGTGGGTGCGGTGCATGCGCTGGCGTATCCGCTGGGCGGGCGCTTCAACATCGCCCATGGCGTGAGCAATGCCTTGCTGCTGCCCTACGTGATGCACTGGAACAAGCTGGCGTGCGTGGAGCGCATGCAGGATATTGCCCAGGCCATGGGCGTGAATGTCAGTGGCCTGAGTGCCAATGATGCGGCCGACCAGGCCGTCGAGGCGATGACGCGACTGTGTGCCGCAGTGGAGATCCCGGCGGGGCTGCGCAGCTTCGGCGTGCCCGAGGACGCGATCCCCGCCATGGCCAGCGAAGCGGCGGGCATCGAGCGGCTGATGCGCAATAATCCGCGCAAGCTCAGCGCGGCCGATATCGAGAAAATCTACCGGGCTGCCTACTAGCCATTGAGCCAGGTCACGGTGCGCGCGGCAAAGCATGCGGTATACAATGCGCGCCATCGTGATTTAGCTCAGAAAAGGTGCGTCATGCAGCCCTTCGTAATTGCTCCATCGATTCTCTCCGCCGACTTCGCCCGCCTGGGTGAGGAAGTGGACAACGTGTTGGCCGCTGGCGCGGACTTCGTGCACTTCGATGTCATGGACAACCACTACGTGCCCAACCTGACCATCGGCCCGATGGTCTGCGCGGCGCTGCGCAAGTACGGCGTGACCGCGCCGATTGACGCGCACCTGATGGTCAGCCCGGTAGACCGCATCATCGGTGACTTCATCGAAGCCGGCGCGACCTACATCACCTTCCACCCGGAAGCCACGCTGCACGTGGACCGCACCTTGCAACTGATCCGCGAAGGCGGCTGCAAGGCGGGCCTGGTGTTCAACCCGGCGACGCCGCTGGACGTGCTCAAGTACGTGATGGACAAGGTCGACATGGTCTTGCTGATGAGCGTCAACCCAGGTTTCGGCGGGCAGAAGTTCATCCCCGGTACCCTCGACAAGCTGCGCGAAGCCCGCGCACTGATCGACGCTTCGGGCCGGGATATCCGCCTGGAGATCGACGGTGGGGTCAACGTCAACAACATCCGCGAAATCGCCGCCGCTGGCGCTGACACTTTTGTCGCCGGCTCGGCGATCTTCAACGCGCCGAACTATCAGGACGTCATCGACAAGATGCGCGCCGAGCTAGCGCTGGCGCGTCCATGAGCGGCTTCGAGCAGCTGTTCCCCGGCAAGCTGCCACGGCTGGTGATGTTCGATCTGGACGGTACCCTGATCGACTCGGTGCCAGATCTTGCCGCCGCGGTGAACGAGATGCTGCTCAAGCTGGGGCGCAAGCCGGTGGCGATCGAAGCCGTGCGCACGTGGGTCGGCAACGGCGTGCAGATGCTGGTGCGCCGGGCCTTGGCCAATGATATCGAGGCAGATGGTGTCGATGAAGTCGAGGCCGAGCATGCCCTGGAACTGTTCAACGCCGCCTATGAAGACGGCCACGAACTGACCGTGGTTTACCCCGGCGTGCGTGACACCCTCAAATGGCTGAGCAAGCAGGGCGTGGAAATGGCCCTGATCACCAACAAGCCGGAGCGTTTTGTCGCGCCGTTGTTGGACCAGATGAAAATCGGCCGGTATTTCCGCTGGATCATCGGCGGTGATACCTTGCCGCAGAAGAAACCCGACCCGGCCGCGCTGTTTTTCGTGATGAAAATGGCGAATATTCCGGCGTCGCAGTCGCTATTTGTCGGTGATTCGCGCAGCGATGTGCTGGCGGCAAAGGCGGCTGGCGTGCAGTGCGTAGCTTTGAGCTACGGCTATAACCATGGCCGACCGATTGCCGAAGAGTCGCCGTCGCTGGTGATTGATGACCTGCGACTGCTAATCCCCGGTTGCTTGGGAGCGGGCGCTGAGATAACGTTGCCCGACACCGATCCGTCCCCTTCTGGAAATCCCATCGTGGTGGTCACTCGCAAACTCTGGATGAAAGTCATCAAGGCCCTGGCCCGCTGGCGTTGGCGCGCCTGACTGATCCCTGCCGCGCCATGCGGCACGTTTGCATACCTGACTGTTAGACCCTCACGCCACGAGGCACACATGATCCGCGAAGAATTCCTGCGTTTGGCCGCTGCCGGCTATAACCGTATCCCCCTGGCCTGCGAAACCCTGGCCGACTTCGACACGCCGCTGTCGATCTACCTGAAACTGGCCGACGAGCCCAATTCCTATCTGCTGGAATCGGTACAGGGCGGCGAGAAGTGGGGCCGTTATTCGATCATCGGCCTGCCGTGCCGCACCGTCATGCGCGTTCACGACCACCATGTGAGCATCACCCATGATGGCGTCGAGATCGAAAGCCACGACGTAGAAGACCCGCTGGCCTTTGTCGAAACCTTCAAGGCGCGCTACAACGTACCGACCATTGCGGGTCTGCCGCGTTTCAACGGTGGCCTGGTGGGCTATTTCGGCTACGACTGTGTGCGCTACGTGGAAAAGCGCTTGGGCAAATGCCCGAACCCGGACCCGCTGGGCGTGCCGGACATTCTGCTGATGGTCTCCGACGCGGTCGTCGTGTTCGACAACCTCGCCGGCAAGATGCACGCGATTGTGCTGGCTGACCCGTCCCAGGCGGACGCATTCGAGCAAGGCCAGGCCAGCCTCGAAGCCCTGCTGGAAAAACTGCGCCAACCGATCACCCCGCGTCGTGGCCTGGACCTTAGTCGCCCGCCGGCGGCCGACCCGATTTTTCGTTCAAGCTTCACGCAGGATGACTACGAGCGCGCCGTCGATACCATCAAGGAATACATCCTCGCCGGTGACTGCATGCAGGTCGTTCCGTCGCAGCGCATGTCCATCGACTTCAAGGCCGCGCCGATCGATCTGTACCGCGCCCTGCGTTGCTTCAACCCGACGCCGTACATGTACTTCTTCAACTTTGGCGACTTCCACGTGGTGGGCAGTTCGCCGGAAGTGCTGGTGCGTGTCGAAGACAACCTGATCACCGTGCGCCCGATTGCCGGTACCCGCCCACGTGGCGCGACCGAAGAAGAGGATGTGGCGCTGGAAAAAGACCTGCTCAGCGACGACAAGGAAATCGCCGAGCACCTGATGCTGATCGACCTGGGCCGCAACGATACCGGGCGCGTCTCGGAAATCGGCTCGGTGAAGCTCACCGAGAAGATGGTAATCGAGCGTTATTCCAACGTGATGCACATCGTGTCCAACGTCACCGGCGAGCTGAAAGCCGGCTTGACCGCAATGGACGCACTGCGCGCGATTCTGCCGGCCGGCACCTTGTCGGGTGCGCCGAAGATCCGCGCGATGGAAATCATCGACGAGCTGGAGCCGGTCAAGCGCGGTGTCTACGGCGGCGCCGTGGGCTATTTCGCCTGGAACGGCAACATGGACACGGCGATTGCGATCCGCACCGCCGTGATCAAGGACGGGGAACTGCACGTGCAGGCCGGTGGCGGGATTGTCGCCGACTCGGTGCCGGCCCTCGAATGGGAAGAAACCCTGAACAAGCGCCGCGCGATGTTCCGCGCCGTTGCGCTGGCTGAACAGACCCCCAATTCCTGAGGTTGCCCCATGTTGCTGATGATTGATAACTACGACTCCTTTACTTACAACGTTGTGCAGTACCTGGGCGAACTCGGTGCCGAGGTCAAGGTGGTGCGCAACGATGAAATGACCGTGGCCGAAATCGCCGCCCTGAACCCGGAGCGCATCGTGGTTTCGCCGGGGCCGTGCACGCCGACCGAGGCGGGCATTTCCCTGGAAGCGATCCAGTATTTTGCTGGCAAGCTGCCGATCCTCGGCGTGTGCCTGGGCCACCAGTCCATCGGCCAGGCCTTTGGCGGTGACGTGGTGCGTGCGCGCCAGGTGATGCACGGCAAGACCAGCCCGGTATTCCATCATGATCTGGGCGTATTCCATGGGCTTAACTTGCCCGTCACCGTGACCCGCTACCACTCGCTGGTGGTCAAGCGCGAAACCTTGCCGGAATGCCTGGAGTTGACCGCCTGGACCCAGCTGGAAGACGGCTCGGTCGATGAAATCATGGGCCTGCGCCACAAGACACTGAATGTCGAAGGGGTGCAATTTCACCCTGAATCGATCCTGACCGAGCAGGGCTACGAGCTGTTCGCCAACTTTCTCAAGCAGAGCGGCGGCACGCGCTAAGGACTTTCCATGGATATCAAGACTGCCCTGAGCCGTATCGTCGGCCACCTGGACCTGAGCACCGCTGAAATGAGCGATGTGATGCGCGAGATCATGACCGGTCAATGCACCGACGCGCAGATCGGCGCGTTCATGATGGCGATGCGCATGAAGAGCGAAAGCATCGACGAGATCGTCGGCGCCGTGTCGGTGATGCGCGAGCTGGCGGACAAGGTTGAGCTCAAGACCCTCGACGGCGTGGTTGATGTGGTGGGCACCGGCGGTGACGGTGCGAACATCTTCAACGTGTCGACGGCGTCTTCTTTTGTGGTGGCGGCGGCGGGTTGCACCGTGGCCAAGCACGGTAACCGTGCGGTGTCCGGCAAGAGCGGCAGTGCCGACTTGTTGGAAGCGGCCGGCATCTATCTGAACCTCACGCCAGTACAAGTGGCGCGTTGCATCGATAACGTCGGCATCGGCTTCATGTTTGCCCAGACTCACCACAGTGCGATGAAGTACGCCGCTGGCCCGCGTAAAGACCTCGGCCTGCGCACCCTGTTCAACATGCTCGGCCCGCTTACGAATCCGGCCGGTGTGAAGCACCAGGTGGTTGGTGTGTTTAGCCAGGCGCTATGCCGGCCATTGGCCGAAGTGTTGCAGCGCCTGGGCAGCAAGCATGTGCTGGTGGTGCATTCCAAAGATGGCCTGGACGAGTTCAGCCTGGCGGCGCCGACCTTTGTGGCGGAGCTGAAGAATGATCAAGTCACCGAATACTGGGTCGAGCCTGAAGACCTGGGCATGAAGAGCCAGAGCCTGCACGGCCTGGCGGTGGAAAGCCCGGCGGCTTCGCTTGAATTGATTCGCGATGCCCTGGGGCGTCGCAAGACCGAGAACGGTCAGAAAGCGGCAGAGATGATTGTTCTGAATGCTGGCGCGGCACTTTACGCGGCCGACCACGCCTATAGTCTTAAGGAAGGTGTCGCCTTGGCCCACGATGCGCTGCACACCGGTCTGGCTCGCGAGAAGCTCGAAGAGCTGGGAGCATTCACCGCAGTATTCAAGATGGAGAATGAAGGATGAGTGTGCCAACCGTTCTGGAAAAGATCCTGGCCCGCAAAGCCGAAGAGGTGGCCGAGCGCCGCGCCCGCGTCAGCCTCGCCGAGCTGGAAGCCCAGGCGAAGCTGGCCGATGCACCGCGTGGTTTCGCCAATGCCTTGATCGCCCAGGCCAAGCTCAAGCAGCCAGCCGTGATCGCCGAGATCAAGAAGGCTTCGCCGAGCAAAGGCGTGATCCGCGAAAACTTCGTCCCATCGGAAATTGCCGTCAGCTACGAGAAGGGCGGCGCGACGTGCCTGTCCGTACTGACCGATATCGACTACTTCCAGGGTTCCGACCTGTTCCTGCAACAGGCCCGTGCCGCGTGCAAGTTGCCGGTGATCCGCAAGGATTTCATGGTTGACCCGTACCAGATCGTCGAAGCCCGTGCCCTGGGCGCCGATTGTGTGTTGCTGATCGTCTCCGCACTGGATGACGTGAAGATGGCCGAGCTGGCAGCCGTGGCGAAAAGCGTCGGTTTGGATGTGCTGGTGGAAGTGCACGACGGCGATGAGCTGGAGCGAGCACTGAAAACCCTCGACACACCGCTGGTGGGGGTCAACAACCGCAACCTGCACACCTTTGAAGTCAGCCTGGAAAACACCCTCGACCTGCTCCCGCGCATTCCGCGCGACCGTTTGGTGATTACCGAGAGTGGCATCGTCAACCGTGCCGATGTGGAGCTGATGGAAATCAGTGGGGTGTATTCGTTCCTGGTGGGCGAGACGTTCATGCGCGCCGAGAACCCGGGGGCGGAGTTGCAGCGCCTGTTCTTCCCGGAGCGGGGTGTGGCGGTCAGTGGTTCCACGCTAGATTGATTTGAAACGCGGTCAAACTGTGGGAGCGGGCTTGCTCGCGAAAGTGGAGTGTCAGTCGATGCATGTGTTGGCTGACCCACCGAATTCGCGAGCAAGCCCGCTCCCACATTGGGTTTTGTGTTTGTTCAGAAAGGTAGGTGTTTGATGGTTAAGCCAGTAAGGATGACGGTTGAAGCTGGGCTTGCCGCCGAGCAAGACCTGTTGGCCGCCGTCTGCGCCGGCGATCAGGACTACGGCCTGCTGTTCTGGCAACCCAACGATCAAGCCTTGGTGATGCCACGCCGGTTGAGCCGCCTGCCGGCATTCGATACTGCCAGCCAGGTTTCGGCAGAGGCCGGTTGGCCGGTGTTGTTGCGGGAAACCGGCGGCGAGCCCGTGCCGCAGTCGTCGGCCACGGTCAACATCGCCCTGGTCTACGCCCCCCCGCGTAGTGAAGGCGACCAGAATCGTATCGAAACCGGCTACTTGCGCCTCTGTCAGCCCATCTGCGATCTGCTGATCGAGCTGGGGGGCGATGCGTCTGTCGGTGAAATCGACGGCGCGTTCTGCGACGGTCGCTATAACGTCAATCTCAACAGTCGAAAAATGGTCGGCACTGCCCAGCGCTGGCGCCAAAGTGGCGGCCGCCCCGTGGGGTTGGTGCACGGTGCGCTGCTGCTGGACGGCGACCGTGAAGAACTGATCGCGTCCGTCAATCGCTTCAACGAAGCCTGCGGTCTCGACCAACGGGTGCGTGCCGATAGCCATATCGCCTTGCACGAAGCCTTTCCCGCGCCGGATGCGATCAGCCGGCTGGACACCTTGTACCGCCAGATGCTGGCCGGCTTCCTGGCGGTTTAGCGGGTACCGAACACCACCATCGTCTTGCCTTTGACGTTGACCAGGTTGCGCTCTTCCAGATCCTTGAGCACGCGGCCGACCATCTCTCGCGAACAACCGACAATGCGCCCGATTTCCTGACGCGTGACTTTGATCTGCATGCCATCGGGATGGGTCATGGCATCGGGTTGCTTGCACAGGTCCAGCAGGCAGCGGGCAACGCGTCCGGTGACGTCAAAGAACGCCAGGTCACCGACCTTGCGCGTGGTGTCCCGCAGGCGCTGGGCAATCTGGCCGCTGAGGGCGTAGAGAATGTCCGGGTCTTGCTGGGCCAGTTCGCGGAATTTGCTGTAGCTGATCTCGGCCACTTCGCACTCGACCTTGGCCCGCACCCAGGCGCTACGCTCCTGTTCTTTGCCCGCTTGTTCAAACAACCCCAGTTCGCCAAAGAAGTCGCCGGTGTTGAGGTAGGCGATGATCATCTCGCGGCCGTCTTCGTCCTCGATCAGGATGGTGACCGAGCCCTTGATGATAAAAAACAGCGTTTCGGAGCGTTCGCCGGCGCAAATGATGTTGTGCTTGGCCGGGTAACGTCGGCGCTGGCAGTGCATCAACAGCTTGTCGAGATTCTTGATCTTGGGTATGGGCGTAAGAGCAACCATGGTTGTATCCCGGAAGACAGCGCGAAGTTGTTGTATTCGTGGGTATCGGCATTGATACGCGTTGTATAAATGCTAGCAATACGCCATCGATTTGGCGCCAGCTTAACAGACACATTCTGACTCGATTAGCCAATTTACTCGGCAAACCCTGCTATTGATCGCTTTGATGGGAAACGCAGCCGGCGACGGGCCCTGTGCTAAGCTGGCGACCCTTTTTTAGCAGTGGAGTCTGGGCGATGAAGGCACGCATCCAATGGGCGGGCGAAGCCATGTTCCTCGGTGAGTCGGGCAGTGGCCATGTAGTGGTCATGGATGGCCCGCCGGAAGCCGGTGGCCGTAACCTGGGCGTACGCCCGATGGAAATGCTCCTGCTTGGTGTAGGCGGTTGCAGCAATTTCGACGTGGTCAGCATCCTGAAGAAGTCCCGCCAGGCCGTGGAAAGCTGCGAAGCCTTCCTGGAAGCCGAGCGCGCCACTGAAGACCCCAAGGTATTTACCAAGATCCACATGCATTTCGTGGTGAAGGGCCGGGCGCTGAAAGAAGCCCAGGTCAAGCGTGCCATCGAGCTGTCGGCCGAGAAGTATTGCTCTGCGTCGATCATGCTCGGCGCGGCCGGTGTGGCCATCACCCATGATTACGAGATCATCGAACTGGGTTGATTGCCGATGGGCAAAAGAAAAGGGCGCTTTGAAAGCGCCCTTTTTTTGTGGGTCAGATACGGTACGTGCTTTTGGTCATGACCTTGGCCAACAGGCTCATGCCGAACCGCACCGGCGCTGGGAAGCGGAAACCGCCGGCATCCAGCGCGCTTTCTGCGTGGTGCTCTTCATCGATGCGCATTTGCTCAAGAATGGCACGGGACTTTTCGTCTTCGGCCGGCAATTGCTCAAGGTGTTCGTCCAGGTGTTTGCACACCTGATGTTCAGTTGCGGCGACAAAACCCAGGCTGACCTTGTCGCTGATCAGCCCGGCGGCGGCGCCGATACCAAACGACAAACCGTAGAACAGCGGGTTGAGCACGCTGGGATGGCTGCCGAGCTGGCGAATGCGTTGCTCGCACCAGGCCAGGTGGTCGATTTCTTCCTCGGCCGCATGTTCCATGGCTGCGCGCACTTGCGGCAGCTTGGCCGTCAGCGCCTGGCCCTGGTACAGCGCCTGGGCACAGACTTCGCCGGTATGGTTGATGCGCATCAGGCCGGCGACGTGGCGGGTGTCGGTCTCGCTCATCTGCGCGTCGGGCTGCACGATGGCTGGCGAAGGGCGATACGGCTGGCCGCTGAACGGCAGCAGCGTGCGCATCGCCATGTCGGCTTGCAGCAACAGACGGTCAATCGGCGAGTAGTGACGTTGGGTAGTCATGCTGACCTCCGGGAAGAATCTCGGCGGCCAGTTTACCGCAAGAGAAGGTGAAGCGTTTGCGCTGAGTCAATTTGCCCTTGTGGCGAGGGAGCAAGCTCCCTCGGGGGGGATCAACCCGGCGGCCAGTTCATCTGGCGCTGACCCAGCACATGCATATGAATGTGATAAACGGTCTGCCCGCCTTTCGGGTTGCAGTTCATCACCACGCGGAAACCTTCTTCGCAACCCTGCTCCAGTGCCAGGCGCTGGGCGGTGAACAAGATATGGCCGGCCAGGGCTTTGTCTTCTTCGGTCAGATCGTTGAGGGTGGCGATGTGTTTCTTCGGGATGACGAGGAAATGCACGGGCGCTGCCGGATGGATGTCCTTGAACGCCAGGATTTGATCATCTTCGTAGATGATGTCCGCAGGTATTTCCCGGTTGATGATCTTGGTGAACAGAGTATCCACAGCTGTTTCTCCATTATGAATATGCAGGGTGAGTGTACTCAGGCGCTCAGCGTGGGCAATAGGCCTTGTTGATCGCGCCGGCAATCTTGCGGGTGAGCCAGCGTGGGCTGAAGCGCGGGCTGAAGGCGAGCCAGCGGTTGCGGCGGCCGGGAATGATGATGGCTTTGTTTTTTTCCAGGGCGCGCACGGTGAACAGGGCCACTTCTTCCGGGCTCATCAGTTTTTCACTGCGCTCGAGCTTGGCGGTGTCCATTTGCGCGGTGCCGAAGAACGCTGTGCGTGTCGGGCCGGGGCAGAGCACGGAGACCTTGATGCCGCAGGTCTTCAATTCTTCGCGCAAGCCTTCGGAAAAGTGCAGCACGTAGGCCTTGCTGGCGTAGTAACTGCTCATCCATGGGCCAGGTTGAAAGGCGGCCACCGAGGCGACGTTGAGGATCTGCCCGCCACCGTGTAGCGCCATCGAGTTGCCCAAGGCGTGGCACATGCGGGTCAGGGCCAGGATGTTAACTTCGATCAGGTCCTGTTCGGTCATCCAGTCCTGGGCCAGGAACGGCCCGCTGGTGCCGATACCGGCGCAGTTGACCAGCAGGTCGATCTGCCGTTCGCCTTCTTCAAGCTCCAGCAGAAACCCGGACAAACGCAGCGGCTCACCCAGGTCGCAGGCACGGAACAGCACCTCGACGCCGAAACGCTGAGTCAATTCGAGTGCAATGCTTTCCAACTGATCACGCTGGCGGGCCACCAGAATCAAGCTGCGGCCGCGGCGGGCCAGGGCTTCGGCCAAAGCCAGGCCGATGCCGCTGGAGGCACCGGTGATCAGAGCGTAACGGGTCATGCCTTTCTCCATCGCAACGCCGCCGAGCCTGTGACAGAGGCATCACAGGCGGCGGGCGTTTCTTACTGTTCTGGAGAGTCTACAGGTTCAGCTGCTTCGTCAGCACTTTGCGCGTCGTCTTCCTCAACGATCACGCTTTGCTCGCTGTCAGCATCGGAGGTAATGGAGCTGCTTTCGTAGCTGCTGTCGATGTTGGCGCCGAGTTGGTCGAGGTAGCCGTACATGCTCAACGTGACCATGATGGCAAGCATCACGGGAATAAACGCCAGCCACAGGGTGGCCAGGACTTTTACCGCGGTCGAGTTGCGCGGTGGCGGCGCGCCGTACTGGTTGGCACCGGCGTTGCCCGGAAGCACCAGCAGCAGAATGGCGAAGACGGTGTTGACGACCGGCACCAGGTTCAGCGCGTACAACCATCCAGACCAGCCCAGGTCATGCAGGCGCTGCACGCTGATGAGTATGCTGATCCAGAACATCGCGACGATCAGCGCGAGCCACAGCAGCGGGCCGACAATCATGGCGACCAACGGCGAGGCGACCGATATGGCGGCACCCACGGTGATGATAATGCCAGCCGCAAAGAGCATTGCGACACTCATCACCAACATCCACGCCAGGTAGCGCAGGCGGCCAATACGCCCATTGAGGGTGAAGACGTTGAGGGTGGCGTACTCCGGCAAGTCATCACCTACGGCAGCACGCGGCGGTGCATAGGGGGATGCGCTTGGTGCAGTCGAATCGGTCTCATGGGTTTCGGCAAGGCTGAATGCGACGGGCTGCTCGGCTTCGATGCGTGCATCGACCCCGGCGTTTTTCAGCGCATTGAGATAGGTTTCTGCATCCGGACGGGACAGGTCGCGTTTCAGCGCGACTGTGCGGCCGGTAAAGAGCTTCTCGATCGCCTCGACTTCGCTTTTGAACAGCTCGGCCAGGTTCAGTTTGGCAGTGGTGCTTTCGACCCCCGGGAGCAAGGCTCCATCAAACACAATCTTGAAACGGTTGTCGCTCATGCGGGCTTCCTTGTCACTTAATCGGGGAGGTAATGCAGGCCTGCTCAGTCGGCAGGCCTTGCGGTGGGTTCAGCGTGGCCAGCGCAATTGTACCGCCTGTTCGCGTGCCTTGCGGTATTCGGCATCCAGGCGGGCAACGAGTTCATCGACGCTGGGCAGGTCATCGATCTCACCAACGCCTTGGCCTGCCGACCAGACGGTCTTCCAGGCCTTGGCTTCGTCGCTTAATGGCTTGAGCTTGGAGCCGAAGTTGACCTCACCTTTACCCTGCAGCGCAGCGAGGTCGAAACCGGCGTTCTCCAGGCTCTGGCGCATAAAGCTGGCGGGCACGCCGGACACTGCGGGAGTGTGCACGATGTCGGCGGCGCGCGATGTGAGCAGCATCTCTTTATAGGCATCCGGGGCGTGGCTTTCGGTGGTGCCGATAAAGCGCGTGCCGAAATACGCCAGGTCAGCCCCCAGCAGTTGGGCCGCGAGGACCTCGTGGCCGTGGTTGAGGCAACCGGCCAGCAGCAAGGTTTTGTCGAAGAACTGACGAATTTCGGCGATCAGTGCGAACGGGCTCCAGGTGCCGGCATGGCCACCGGCGCCGGCGGCCACGGCGATCAGGCCATCTACGCCGGCTTCAGCGGCTTTCTCGGCATGGCGCCGGGTGGTCACGTCGTGGAAGACCAGGCCGCCGTAGCTGTGCACGGCATCGACCAACTCCTTCACCGCGCCGAGGCTGGTGATAACGATCGGCACCTTGTGCTCGACGCAGATCGCCAGGTCGGCCTCCAGCCGTGGGTTGCTGTGGTGCACGATCAGGTTCACGGCGTAGGGCGCGGGGTTGTCCAACTGCGCCAGGCCCGCTTCGATTTCTTCCAGCCAGGCTTTGAAACCACTGCTTTCGCGCTGGTTGAGCGCCGGGAAACTCCCGACGACACCATTGCGGCAGCAGGCCAGTACCAGTTGCGGATTGGAAATCAGAAACATCGGCGCGACCACCACAGGCAGGCGCAGATGTTGTTCAAGCAAAGCGGGCAGCGACATTGGAGTTACCCCGTGTGATTGAAGTTAGAACGGTTTGACCACGACCAAAATTACGATAGCCAGCAATATCAGAACCGGGACTTCATTGAACCAGCGATAAAAGACATGGCTGCGGGTGTTTTCGCCACGGGCAAAGCGTTTTACCTGCGCGCCGCACATGTGGTGGTAGCCGATCAGCAGCACGACCAGGGTGAGCTTGGCGTGGATCCAGCCGCCCGATTGAAAGATGCTCGGGTTCAGGTAGATCAGCCAGCCGCCAAACACCAGCGTGGCCACGCTCGCCGGGCCCATGATGCCGCGATACAGCTTGCGCTCCATCAGGCTGAAGCGTTCCTTGCTGACGGTATCCTCACTTTGCGCGTGGTAGACGAACAGGCGTGGCAGGTAGAACAGCCCGGCAAACCAGCAGACGATGCTGATGATGTGGAAGGCTTTGACCCATAGATAAAGCATTTTTAGTTATTCCCAGGTTCACGGTAGCCAAGATAGTAGTGGCTCATGCGCCCGTACGTCACGTTGGCGGTTGTCGCAGGACGATACGGCCCCTATTATCGTCGGCTTTCCAGTGGGTTCGTTGAGGGCAGGTATATGGTCAAGGTCGGTATCGTCGGCGGCACGGGTTACACCGGTGTCGAATTGCTGCGTCTGTTGGCTCAGCATCCGCAGGCTGAGGTGGTGGTCATCACTTCCCGATCCGAGGCTGGGCTGGCCGTGGCCGATATGTACCCGAACCTGCGAGGCCACTATGACGGCCTGGCGTTCAGCGTGCCGGACATCAAGACCCTGGGCGCCTGTGACGTGGTGTTCTTCGCTACGCCGCACGGGGTTGCCCATGCACTGGCCGGTGAGTTGCTGGCGGCGGGTACCAAGGTCATCGACCTGTCGGCTGACTTCCGTCTGCAAGACGCCGATGAGTGGGCCAAGTGGTACGGCCAGCCTCACGGCGCCCCGGAATTGCTTGAAGAGGCGGTATACGGTCTGCCGGAAGTCAATCGTGAGCAGATCAAGCAAGCGCGCCTGATTGCGGTGCCAGGTTGCTATCCGACCGCAACGCAGCTGGGTTTCCTGCCGCTGCTGGAGGCCGGGCTGGCGGATGCATCGCGTTTGATCGCTGACTGCAAGTCGGGCGTCAGCGGTGCCGGTCGTGGTGCTGCGGTAGGTTCGCTGTACTCCGAGACGTCGGAAAGCATGAAGGCCTATGCGGTAAAAGGGCATCGTCACTTGCCGGAAATCCGCCAGGGGCTGCGTCGTGCGGCCGGCAAGGATGTGGGGCTGACGTTTGTGCCGCACCTGACGCCGATGATTCGTGGTATTCACTCCACGCTGTACGCGACTGTGGTTGATCGCTCGGTGGACCTGCAGGCGTTGTTTGAAAAACGTTATGCCAACGAACCGTTCGTCGATGTGATGCCGGCTGGCAGCCACCCGGAAACCCGCAGCGTGCGCGGTGCCAACGTTTGCCGTATTGCCGTGCACCGTCCACAGGACGGCGACCTGGTGGTGGTGTTGTCGGTGATCGATAACCTGGTCAAGGGCGCGTCGGGGCAGGCGGTGCAGAACATGAACATCCTGTTCGGCCTGGATGAGAAGCTGGGCTTGTCCCACGCGGGCATGCTGCCTTAAGGCATTGCGGTAGTTGCACAAAAGGCCCGTTGATCGGGCCTTTTGCGTTTTTAATGGCCGCTGTGCAGATTGATATACCGTAACAATAGTTGACCGCTTTTCTAGGAGAAGCGGATAATGCCCGCCATTACGCATATGGCGGCGGTACGCCGGGAGATTATCAGCATGAGCGTTGAGTCCTTCACCCCCACGGCTTTGCAATTCACCCACGGTGCTGCGCACAAGGTGAAGAGCCTGGTCGATGAAGAGGGTAATGATCGCTTGAAGCTGCGCGTATTTGTTACGGGCGGCGGTTGTTCAGGGTTTCAGTACGGTTTTACCTTCGATGAAGATGTGGCCGATGACGACACCATCGTCGAGCGCGAGGGCGTGAGCCTGGTCGTGGACCCGATGAGCTTCCAGTACTTGGCAGGTGCCGAGGTGGATTACCAGGAAGGTCTGGAAGGTTCGCGTTTCGTGATCAAGAACCCTAACGCCACCACCACTTGTGGTTGCGGGTCTTCGTTCTCGATCTGATCGATTGCGGATACAAAAACGCCGCTTGGCTTTCATAGGCCAAGCGGCGTTTTGCTGTCTGGGGCTCAGGCGGGGTAGATCGCGCCCAGTACGCGAAGCCCGCGCGCGCCGGTAACGCTGGGGCGGTTGGCGGCGATGCCTTCAAGGCAACAATGGGCCAGCCAGGCGAAGGCCATCGCTTCGACCCAGTCAGGGTCTACGCCATGGGTCGCGGTGCTGCTGACCTGGGTTGAGGGTAGCAGCGCCGCCAGACGATTCATCAAGGTCGAGTTGTGCGCGCCACCCCCACAGACCAGCAGGGTTCCGGTCTGGGGTTGGGCGGTTTGCAGGGACTCCACGATGGTCTGGGCGGTCAACTCCAGCAGGGTGGCCTGGACGTCCTGGTGCGCGAATACGGGCAAGCGGCCAAGGTGTTGTTGCAGCCATCCCAGGTTGAACACTTCGCGGCCGGTGCTTTTAGGGCCCTTGGTCAGGAAGAAGGGGTCGCTGAGCAAGGCGTTGAGTAGCTGGGGCACGATAGTGCCGCTGGCTGCCCATTGGCCATCACGGTCGAAGTGTTCGCCCCGCTGTTCATGAATCCAGGCATCCAGCAGCACATTGCCTGGACCGCAGTCGAAACCGGCTACTGGCTTGCCAGTCTCGATCAGGCTGAGGTTGCTGAAGCCTCCTACGTTCAATACCGCGCGATTGCCGGTGCGTTCACCAAACAGCGCTTCGTGAAAGGCCGGAACCAACGGGGCGCCTTGGCCACCGGCGGCGACGTCGCGGCTACGAAAATCGCTGACCACGGTGATGCCCGTCAGCTCGGTGAGCAGGGCAGGGTTGCCGATCTGTACGGTAAAACCGCGAGCGGGCTCATGGCGGATGGTCTGGCCATGGCTGCCAATCGCGCGAATATCCTGAGGCTTGAGGTTTTGCTGGTCGAGCAGGGCGTGGATGCCTTGGGCTGCAAGCGTCACCCAGTGTTGCTGGGCGATGGCCGAACGGGCAATCTCATCCGGACCGCTGGCGCACAGTCCGAGCAATTCGGTGCGCAGGGCGGCGGGCATGGGAATGTAGTGGGTGGCGATCAGCTCGATCGCCGGGCCCTGTTTGATCAGGGCGATGTCCAGGCCGTCGAGGCTGGTCCCGGACATCACACCTATATAGAGCGACATACCTTAACGCTTCGCCGAGGCCAGCAGGGTGGAGCGCTCCTGGTCCATGCGTGCCATCAGTGGCTGGCTTTGTTGCATGAAACGCGCGCGTTCGGCCTTGGCGATCGGGTCGGCCATCGGCAGCTTCTGGCCCAGTGGGTCGACGTGTACGCCGTTGACCTGGAACTCATAGTGCAAATGCGGGCCGGTGGACAGGCCGGTGGTGCCGATATAGCCGATCACCTGGCCTTGCTTCACGGTGCCGCCAGTCTGCACGCCTTTGGCGAAGCCTTGCATGTGGCCATACAGGGTGCGGTAGGTGTTGCCGTGTTGGATGATGACAGTGTTGCCGTAACCACCGCGGCGGCCGGCCAGCAGGACTTTGCCGTCACCCGCGGCCTTGATGGGCGTACCGCGAGGGGCTGCATAGTCGACGCCTTTGTGGGCGCGGATTTTGTTCAGAATTGGGTGCTTGCGACCCATGGAGAAACGCGAGCTAATACGAGCGAAGTCCACGGGTGTGCGGATGAAGGCCTTGCGCATGCTGTTGCCATCAGCCGTGTAGTAGCTGCTGTTGCCTTGTTTGTTGGTGTAGCGCACGGCCGTGTAGGTCTTGCCGCGGTTGGTGAAGCGTGCAGAGAGGATATTGCCGGTGCCGACCACTTTGCCGTTGGCGACCTTCTGTTCGTAGATTACGTCGAATTCGTCGCCTTGGCGGATGTCCTGGGCGAAGTCGATGTCGTAGCCAAACACGCTGGCCATGTCCATCGTCATGCTGTGGGACAGGCCAGCGCGTGCGGCCGATTGCGACAGGGAACTGTTGATCACGCCGTGGGAATAGGCGGAGCGCATCACGGGTTTGGTGGTGATGCGGTTGAAGGCGAAGCCTTTGGCGCCCTTGGTCAGGGTGATGCTTTCCAGGTCGCTGATGTTGCTGTGCAGGTTGTGCAGTTGGCCGTCGGGGGTCAGTTCGAACTCCAGTTTCTGGCCGTGCTTGAGCTGGGTGAACTGCTTGGCTTGTTTGTCGCTGGCCAATACTTCATTAACCGTGGCTGACGGCAGGCCGACCTTCTCGAACAGGGTCGATAGAGTATCGCCTTTGGCCACGATTACTTCGCGGTGCTGCGGGTTCTTGGCCGCAGTGGTAACAGGCGCAGGTTGTTCCTGGGTTGCTTGCTGAGTCTCTTCCGGGCTGCCGTCTATCTGGGCGAACGGTGATTCGGTGGGTGCATTTGTGGCTTGTTGCGCGTCGGAAGCGTCTTGATCTTGTGTCAGTTGTTCAACTGGACTTTCCAGGTCAAGGCTCAGGGATGTTCGTTTGGCTTCTACGTCACTGGAAGGGAATACCAGGAGTGCCAGGCTGAGAAGAGCGGCGATACCACTTGCGGCGAGCAGGTGGGTCTTCGGGTAAAGCGGCGGCGCTTTAGACGGTTCAGTGGTCATAAGTAATTTTGACTTTGAAGATGAAATGGAAAAGATGAATGACATGATGAAGATGAAATAACTGTATAAAATATAACCAAATCATCTGTGGCGCAAGCTCGCGAACGCTGGGCTTGCTGAATGGTGTCCGTGCGCAGGGCAAAACTTGTAATTAGTCCCTGATCTTGTATGGTTGGTTCCCTTTTGAATCTGAGCCTTGCGGGTCTGTTATGAAGTCGGTTGAAGAGCAGCTAGCGCTGATAAAACGTGGTGCGGAAGAACTGTTGGTCGAAGCGGAGCTGATCGAAAAGCTCAAGCGTGGCCAGCCCCTGCGTATTAAAGCCGGCTTTGATCCGACTGCGCCGGACCTGCACCTGGGTCATACCGTGCTTATTAATAAGCTGCGCCAGTTCCAGGAGCTGGGGCATCAGGTCATCTTCCTTATAGGTGACTTCACCGGGATGATCGGTGACCCAAGTGGCAAGAGTGCGACGCGCCCACCGCTGACGCGCGAGCAAGTGCTCGATAATGCCGAGACCTATAAGACTCAGGTGTTCAAGATCCTTGATCCGGCCAAGACGGAAGTGGCGTTCAACTCCACCTGGATGGATCAGATGGGGCCGGCGGACTTCATTCGCCTGACCTCTCAGTACACTGTCGCGCGCATGCTTGAGCGTGATGACTTCGACAAGCGTTACTCCACCAACCAGCCAATCGCTATTCACGAGTTCCTGTATCCGCTGGTCCAGGGATATGATTCGGTGGCGCTGCGTGCGGACGTCGAGTTGGGGGGTACCGATCAGAAGTTCAACCTGCTGATGGGTCGAGAGCTGCAGCGTGCGTATGGGCAAGAGGCTCAGTGCATCCTGACCATGCCGTTGCTGGAAGGGTTGGATGGCGTCAAGAAGATGTCCAAGTCGCTGGGTAACTATGTGGGTATCCAGGAAGCGCCGGGCGTTATGTATGGCAAGCTGGTTTCGATTCCGGATGCGTTGATGTGGCGTTACTTCGAGCTGTTGAGCTTCCGCTCGATGGACGAGATCAATGCGTTGCGCGCTGACGTCGAGGCGGGTGCCAATCCGCGTGACGTGAAGATCAAGCTGGCGGAAGAGATTGTTGCGCGTTTCCATGGTGAAGAGGCTGCAGCCAGTGCTCACCGCGCGGCGGGCAATCGCATGAAGGATGGCGAGCTGCCGGATGATCTGCCGGAGGTTGAGCTGACTGCTGCGGAGGCTATGCCGATTGCTGCCGTCCTTAATAAGGCAGGGTTGGTGAAAAACTCAGCGGTTGCGCGTGACCTTCTGGGTTCCGGCGGTGTGCGTATAGATGGTGAGGTTGTCGATCGCACCTTTATATACGAGCTGGGCGCTACCCATGTCTGCCAGGCCGGAAAGAAGGCGTTTGCGCGTATCACGCTCAAATCCGAATAAATCTGTAATTAAGTGTTGACGGCGAATTGTAACTGTCTATAATTCGCCCCACTTCCGGCGCAGTCGAAACGGAAAACTCCTTGGTAAACAATGAGTTATGTAGGTTTCGGCAGCAGGTTGCTTAAGTTCATCGAAGCGCGAAGGA
>NZ_QAJM01000044.1 GCF_003852405.1 Pseudomonas sp. KBW05 | reverse complement strand
CATAAGCCGCCGTTACCGAAGCAACGGATATGTACACCGCAAAAAAACCCACCCCCAGCTGATACTTTTCCCAATCTCAACTGGCAAACACATCAACCCCACCCCACAGGCCCCCCATCCATGCTCGTGATCCGCAGCGCACTGCTCAGCCTGGCCCTCACCAGCGCCGCCATGGCCGCGCAGTTGGACGCTGTCACCCTGCACACCTACCAAATAACCCCCGGCCCCCTAGGCGCCACGCTGTCAAGCTTCGCCGTAGACGCCGGCATCGCCCTGTCGTTCCTCCCCGCCCTCACCGAAGGCCTCACCAGCCCCGGCCTCTCCGGCACCTACTCGACCGAAGAAGCCGTCACCCGCCTGCTCGCCGGCAGCGGCCTGGAAATGGTCTTGCGCGAAGACGGCAGCTACACCCTGGTACAACGCCGCGTCACCCTGTCACAAACCACCGTCAGCGCCACCGAACCCCGCGCCGACAGCCTGCCACCGGCGTATTCGGGTGGCCAGGTCGCCGTCGGCGGACGCCTGGGCATGCTCGGCAATAGCGACGTAATGGACGCCCCGTTCAGCGTCAGCACCTACACCGCTGCATTGATCAAAGACCAACAGGCAACCACCGTCGGCGACTTGCTGGAGCGCGATTCCTCAGTGCGCTCCACCGGGCAGACCGGCGGCATCGTCGATTCGTTTTTCATCCGTGGCTTCCCGGTCGGCGAAGGCAACCTCGGCGAGTTGGCCTTCGACGGCGTGTACGGCGTGGCTTCCAACTATCGCGTGTTCACCGAGTACGCCGAGCGCATCGAAGTGGTCAAGGGCCCGGGCGCGCTGCTCTACGGCATGTCGCCCAACAGCGCGGTGGGCGGCGTCATCAACGTGGTGCCCAAGCGCTCCCTCGACGAAGACCTCACCCGCTACACCGCCAGCTATACCCAGGACGCGCACCTCGGCAACCGCATCGACATCAGCCGTCGCTTTGGCGACGAGCGCCGTTTCGGTCTGCGCCTCAATGGTGGCGTGCAGCAGGGCAACACTGTGATCGACGACCAATCCCGCGAAGTCGGCATTGGCGCCCTGTCCCTGGATTATCAGGGCGAGCGCCTGCGCACCAGCCTGGACTTGATCTCCCAGGAAGAAGAATTCGACGCCGCCTCGCGCCCGTTCCTGATCGCCCCCGGCGTCAGCATTCCCGACGCTGCCAACGGCCGCACCAACGTCAGCCAGGACTGGGGCTGGTCGCGCACCCGCGATAAATCCGCGTTGCTCAGCGGCGAATATGACCTCAGCGACAGCCTGACCCTGTTCGCCCACGCCGGTGGCGGCAAATCGGCGGTGGCGCGTATGTCCGACCAGACCCCGAAGATCATCAACGCCGCCGGCGACACCGATTCGACGCCGGGCTATTACCGCTTCGAAGTGCAGCGCTACACCGTGGACGCCGGCGCCCGCGTGCGTTTCGACACCGGGCCGGTCAGCCACAGCAGCGTGGTGCAGGCAAGCCGTTATCGCGATGAGCTGTCGCGGGGGATTATTTCCGGCGCCTCGGTGCTGTCGAATATCTACCACCCCATCGACCGCCCCATGCCGTCGATTGCCAAGCCGGAGGCGCCGAAAGTCTCCGCCACCGAGCTGTCCGGCGTGGCCATTGCCGACACCCTGTCCGTGCTCGACCAGCGCGTGCAGGTCACCGTGGGCCTGCGCCAACAGCGCATCCAGTCCAACAACTACAACAGCGCCGGCGCGGTGACCACGGCCTACGACGACGGCAAGACCACGCCGCTGTTCGGCGTGGTGCTCAAGCCGTGGCAGCACGTGGCGTTCTACTACAACTACCTCGAAGGCCTGAGCAAGGGCGACGTAGCGCCGTCCAACGCGGCGAATGCCGGGGAGATCTTTGCGCCGTACGTGTCCAAGCAGCATGAAGTGGGGGTCAAGCTCGACTACGGCACCTTCATGTCGACCCTGGCCCTGTTCCAGATCGAAAAGCCCAGCGGCGAACTGGCCGCTGGACGCTTCTCGGTGCAAGGCGAACAACGCAACCGTGGCCTGGAATTGAACCTGTTTGGCGAAGTCGCCCAAGGCACGCGCCTGCTCGCGGGCGTGACCCTGCTGGATGCGCAACTGACCCAGACCGGCATTGCCGCCAACCGTGGCAACACCCCGGTGGGCGTGCCCGAGGTGCAAGCCAACCTGTGGGGCGAATGGGACACGCCGTGGGTCGAGGGCCTGACATTGACCAGCGGCGCGATCTACACCGGCAGCCAGTACGTCGACCAGGCCAACACCCAACGCCTCGATCCCTGGACCCGCATCGATGTCGGCGCACGCTACAGCACGCGCATCGCCGAGCGGCCGACCACGTTCCGCGCCACGGTGCAGAACCTGTTCGACCGCCAATACTGGTCCGGCGTGGCCTCCTACGGCGCGTTCTCCCAGGCGTCGCCACGCACCCTCCTCCTCTCGGCCACGGTCGATTTCTGATACTTGCAAGGGCTCCCATGATGCTTTCGATTATTCGACGCGGCCACGTCCTGGCGGCGCTGTTGTTCACCGGGTTACTGGCCATGCCGGCGGTTGCAGCGCCCACCACCGTCACCGACCTGCTCGGGCGCCAGGTCAAGGTCAACCTGCCGGTGCAGCGGGTGATTCTCGGCGAGGGCCGCCAGCTGTACCTGGTGGCCGCGCTGGACACGCACAACCCCATCGAACGCATCGTCGGCTGGCGCAAGGACCTGATCCAGTCCGACCCCGACACCTACAACGCCTACCTGCGTAAATTTCCCGCCATCGCCAAGATCCCCACCTTTGGCGGCTTTGAAGACGGCACCTTCGACATCGAACAAGCCATCTCCCAACGCCCCGACGTGATCATCCTGAATATCGAGGCGCAACACGCCACCGAGGATGCGCGCTATATCGAGAAACTCGACGCCCTGGGCATCCCGGTGGTGTACGTGGACTTTCGCAACCAGCCGATGACCAACACCGAGCCGACCATGCGCCTGTTCGGCCAACTGTTCGGCAAGGAGCAGCAGGCCGAGGCGTTTATTGCGTTTCGCAACCAACAAATCCGCCGCGTCACCGACGTGATTGCGGCGCAACAGCCCGCACGCCCGGCGGTGTTTATCGAGCGCATCGGCGGCTACACCGACGATTGCTGCCTGAGTTTCGGCAATGAAAACTTCGGCCTGTTCGTTAAGCTGGCCGGTGGCAATAACATCGCCAAGGGCATCATCCCCAGCACGTTCGGCCAGTTGAACCCCGAGCAGGTGATCGTCGCCAACCCGGCACAGGTGGTGGTCACCAGCGCCAACTGGGAGGCGTTCGCACCGGGTGGGCATTGGGTCGGTGTCGGCCCCGGCGCAGACATGACCGAGGCCCGGCGCAAGCTGGCGTGGTACACCCAACGCCCGGCCTATGCTGGGATCAAGGCCCAGGAAAGCCAGGCGTTCCACGCGATCTGGCACCAGTTCTACAACAGCCCGTACCAGTTCGTGGCGATCCAGCAATTGGCCAAGTGGTTTCACCCGACGCTGTTTGCCGACCTCGACCCCGAGGCGTCCTTTCGCGAACTGCACGAGCGCTTCCTGCCGGTGCCATATGAGCCGGGCTACTCTGTGAGCCTCAAGCCGTGACCGTCACCTACCGCCGCCTGGTCCTGCGCAAACGCCTGATCCTCTGCGCCCTGGCCGTGCTGTTGCTGTGCAGTGTGCTGCTCGACCTGGCCCTGGGCCCGGCGCGCTACAGCCTCAGCGAAGTCCTAGGCGCCCTGCTCTCGCCAGACAGCGCAGCCCCGCAAGTGCGCGTGGTGATGTGGGACATCCGCCTGCCCGTGGCCTTGATGGCCGTGGCGGTGGGCGCCGCGCTGTCCCTGGCCGGGGCGCAGATGCAGACCATCCTCAACAACCCGCTGGCCAGCCCCTTTACCCTGGGCCTGTCTGCCGCCGCCAGCTTCGGCGCAGCCATGGGCCTGGCATTTGGCGTGGCGCTGTTTCCGCTGGCGGCGCAGTACATGGTGCCGCTCAACGCGTTCATCATGGCCATGCTCTGCGCGCTGCTGATCCACTTCCTCAGCCTGCGCCGTGGCGTGACTGCGGAAACCATCGTGCTGCTGGGCATCGCCCTGGTGTTCACCTTTAATGCGCTGCTGGCGCTGGTGCAGTTCTTTGCCACCGAACAAGCAGTGGCCGCCGTGGTGTTCTGGACCATGGGCAGCCTGACCAAAGCCACCTGGCCCAAGCTCGGGGTGATCTGCCTGGTGATCCTGATCACCCTGCCGATCTTCGCCAAACGCGCCTGGGCCCTGACCGCCCTGCGCCTGGGCGATGACAAGGCCGCCAGCTTCGGCATCAACGTGCGCAGCCTGCGCTTCCAGACGCTGATCATGGTCAGCCTGCTCGCCTCGTTCCCGGTGGCGTTTGTCGGCACCATCGGCTTTATCGGCCTGGTGGGCCCGCACATCGCGCGCATGCTGATCGGCGAAGACCAACGCTTCTTCCTGCCCGCCTCGCTGCTCACCGGCGCGCTGATCCTGTCGGCCAGTTCGGTGGTGAGCAAAACCCTGATCCCCGGCGCGATCTTCCCGATTGGCGTGGTCACCTCGCTGATCGGCGTGCCGTTCTTTATCTCCCTGATCCTCAGCGGGAAGAAAAACTCATGGTAAGCATCCAGCTGGACGACGTGGGCGCCTGCTACGGGCCGCGCACCATCATCAGCGGCGTCAGCACCGCGCGTTTTGTCGGCGGCCAGGTGGTCGCGGTGGTCGGCCCTAACGCCGCGGGCAAATCCACCCTGTTCAAGCGCATCGCCGGGCTGATCGACGGGCCGGGTGAGGTGAGCCTGCAAGGCTCGGCAAAGGGCGTGCAAGGCATCAGCTACATGCCCCAGGGCCTCAACGCCAGCACCCGGCTGACGGTGTACGAATCGGTGCTGCTGGCGCGCAAGCAACTGGCGCCGGGCTGGACGGTGCACGATGACGAGCTGAAATTGGTGGATGAGATGCTCGACGCCCTTGGCATCCGCGACTTGGCCTTTCGCAACCTCGGCGAACTCAGCGGCGGCCAGCAACAGTTGGTGTCCATCGCCCAAACCCTGGTGCGCGAGCCCGAGGTGCTGCTGATGGACGAACCCACCAGCGCCCTCGACATGCACCGCCAAGTCCAGGTGCTGAACTTTATGCGCGCCCTCGCCCGCCAGCGCCAGGTCATCGTGTTCATCGCCTTGCACGACCTCAACCAGGCCCTGCGCTTCGCCGACCAGGTGCTGGTGATTGCCGACGGCACGGCCCAGGGCAGCGGGCCGAGCCATGAGGTGATCAACGAGGCGATGTTGCGCGCGGTGTACAAGGTCGAGGCGCGTATCGAACGGTGCAGCCGGGGGCAGCACCATATCCTCATCGATGACATTGTCTGACTGACCTATTCCTCGCGAATTCTTGCCTGATCCTGCGGACTTGACGACGGCCGGCCACATGGCCCTTGCGCGGTGGTCTAGAGTTCGACACTAAGCGGCCAACGCATTTCCTATTAAATAAAGGCCGCACCTACCGTCGATCAGCAGGTGAGCCATGGAATTACGAATCAACCAGACGACCTATCAGGTCGATGCTGATGCCGATACCCCGTTGCTGTGGGTCATCCGCGATGACCTCGGCCTGACCGGCACCAAATACGGCTGCGGCCTGGCCCAGTGCGGCGCCTGCTCGGTGCTGGTGGACGGCAACGTGGTGCGCAGTTGCGTGACCCCGGTGGCCGGCGTGGTCGGGCGTGAAATCACCACCATCGAGGCGATTGAAGCCGATGCGGTGGGCAAGCACGTGGTCGCGGCCTGGGTCGAACATCAGGTGGCGCAATGCGGGTATTGCCAGTCCGGGCAAGTGATGGCGGCCACGGCGCTGCTCAAGCACACCCCCAAGCCCAGCGCCGAGCAGATCGACGCGGCGATGGTCAACCTGTGCCGTTGCGGCACGTACAACGCGATTCATGCGGCGGTCAACGACCTGGCCAAGCAGGAGAACGCCTGATGAAAGCGCGCGATGACTTATTCGATGGCCCGGTGAACCTGTCACGCCGGGCTTTCCTCGCGAGTACGGCGGTGGGGGCGCTGGTGATTGGCTTCGGTTTGCCGCTGGGCTCGTCCAGGGTGCAGGCCGCCACTGCCGAACGGGGCACCCAGGTGCCGGCGTTCCTGGAGATTCGCCCGGACGGCAGCGTGCGTTTGCTCAGCCCGTTTATGGAAGGTGGACAAGGCACGCACACGGCGATGGCGCAGATTGTCGGCGAAGAACTGGACGCCGACCCCGCCACGTTCATCGTCGAAGCCGCACCACCTGGTGAAGCTTATGTGGTGATGGAAAACGGCATGCGCATCACCGGCGGCAGCATGTCGGTGCGCATGAGCTACCCGACCATGCGCCGCCTCGGTGCATTGGCGCGGGCCATGTTGTTGCAAGCCGGCGCCGAGCAATTGAACGTGCCGCTGGCCGAACTGACTACCCAACCCGGCCGCGTGGTACATGCCGCGTCCGGGCGTTCCCTGGGCTACGGCGAGTTGGCCGGGCGCGCCCTGGACATGCCGGTGCCGGACCCGGCCACCATCACCCTGCGGGACCCGAGCCAGTTCCGCTGGATCGGCAAGCCGGTGCGCCGCGTCGATGCCTACGACAAATCCACCGGCAAGGCGCAATACAGCATCGACTTGAAGGTCGACGGCATGCTCCACGCCGCCGTGCAGCACGCGCCGCGCCTGGGCATGACCGTCGGCAACCTGCGCAACCAGGCGCAGGTCGAAGGCATGAAAGGCGTGCATTCGGTGCATCAGTTGCCTGGCGCCGTGGCCGTGGTAGCTGAACGTTGGTGGCACGCCAAGCGCGCAGTGGAGGCGATCCAGGTCGATTGGCAGGAAGCCGCCGCCGACGCCAAAGTGCGGGTGATGCCCGCTGACTTTTCCAGCGATGGCTGGCGCGACGTGCTCGCCGCCCAGCAAGGCCCGGCCCGTGACGATGAAAACGAAGGGGACGTCGCCGCCGCGCTGAAAGGCGCCAAGACCAGCGTCGAGGCCACCTACCACAACCAGTACGTCAACCACGCCCAGCTGGAACCGCCGTCCGCCCTCGCCCGCTTCAATCCCGACGGTACGCTGGACATCTGGCTGCCCAACCAGGCGCCGGACATGTTCCGCGCCGACATTGCCAAGCGCGCCGGTCTCGACCCGAAACAGGTCAACCTGCATTCGCCCTTGCTCGGCGGCTTTTTCGGCCGGCACTTCCTGTATGACTCGGCCAGTCCGTATCCACAGGCCATTGCGCTGGCCAAGGCAGTCGGTCGCCCGATCAAGCTGATCTGGAGCCGCGAAGAAGAGTTCCTGCGGGATGTGCTGCGCCCGGTGGCGGTGGTCAAGTTCCGCGCCGCGCTGGATGACAAAGGCTTTCCCGTGGCCATCGAGGCGGTGAGCGCCACCGAAGGTCCCACGGAGGCCATCGCCGGCAAACAGGGCGATAAACTCGACCCCACGGCGCTGGAAGGGTTGTCGGGCAAATCGTATGCGATCCCCAATAAACGCATCGCGCAAATCTACGTCAAGGGCCCGGCGATGTTGGGTTACTGGCGTTCGGTGGGCAATTCGCTGAATGACTTTTTCTATGAAGCGTTTCTCGATGAACTGGCGGACAAGGGCGGCCACGATCCCTATGAGTTGCGCCTGCACCTGCTGCGCGACAACCCACGGCTGACCACCCTGCTGCAAGCGGTGGGCGAGTTGTCCGGGGGCTGGAAACGCGGACCGTTTACCGCCGCAGACGGCAGCCGCCGTGCGCGTGGCGTGGCCATGGCTTCGCCGTTCGGTTCCCACGCGGCGGTGATCGCCGAAGTGTCGATTGAACACGGCCAGGTCAAGGTGCATGACATCTGGGAAGCGATTGACCCGGGCAGCATCGTCAACCCGGCGATTGTCGAAGCCCAGGTGAATGGCGCTGTGGCGCTGGGCTTGTCGCAGACGCTGCTGGAGGAAGCGGTGTTTATCGACGGCAAGCCACGGGCGCGCAACTACGACCTGTACCCGATCCTGCCGCCGTCGCGGATGGCGCGGGTGCATGTGCGGATTGTCGAGAGTGGCGAAAAGATGGGTGGCATCGGCGAACCGCCGTTGCCGGCCGTCGCGCCGGCCGTGGCCAATGCGGTGGCGCAGTTGACCGGCCAGCGCATTCGCAGCCTGCCCTTGAGCCGTCACACCTTCAGCTAACCGCCAGGAATTGCCCATGAACAACCGTCGATTCGCAAGAACCGCAGGCTGGCTGGTGCTGCCCTGCCTGGTCGCCGCTGGGGTGCTGGCTTGGTACGTGACCCGCCAGCCCGCATCACCCTTTGAACAAGTGCAAAGTGTGGATGCCGCACTGGTCAGTCGCGGCGAGTACGTCGCCCGGCTCAGTGACTGCGTGGCCTGCCACAGCCTGCCGGGCAAGACGCCGTTCGCCGGCGGCCTGGAAATGGCCACGCCGTTGGGGGCGATTCACGCCACCAATATCACCCCGGATCGGGAGCACGGCATCGGCAACTACTCACTGGCCGACTTCGACCGCGCGGTGCGCCATGGCGTGACGCCGGACGGGCGTCGGCTGTATCCGGCGATGCCCTACCCGTCGTACGTGAAGCTCAGCGACGACGACATCCGTGCGCTGTACGCGTTCTTCATGAAAGGCGTGCAACCGGCCAGCGAACCGAATATCCCCAGCGACATTCCCTGGCCGCTCAACCTGCGCTGGCCCATCGCGCTGTGGAATGGTGTATTCGCCCCCAGCACGCCCTACGCGGACAATCCCGCGCAGGATGCCCTGTGGAACCGTGGTGCCTACATCGTGCAGGGCCCCGGCCACTGCGGCAGTTGCCATACGCCGCGCGGGCTGGCGTTCAACGAGAAGGCACTGGACGAATCCGGCGCGCCCTTCCTCGCCGGCGCCCTGCTCGACGGCTGGTACGCACCGAGCCTGCGCCAAGACCCCAACACCGGGTTGGGGCGCTGGAGCGAGCCGCAGATCGTGCAGTTCCTCAAGACCGGGCGCAACGCCCATGCGGTGGTCTATGGCTCGATGACCGAAGCGTTCAACAACTCCACCCAGTTCATGCAGGACGACGACCTCGGCGCCATCGCCCGCTACCTCAAGTCCCTGCCCGGCGACCCCCAGCGTGACGGCACGCCATGGCAATACCAGGCAGCCACCGCCAGCACCGGCCCAGGCGCCCACACCTACGCCACCCGCTGCGCCTCCTGCCATGGCCTGGACGGCAAAGGCCAACCCGAATGGATGCCACCGCTGGCCGGCGCCACCTCAGCCCTCGCCAAGGAAAGCGCCTCGGCGATCAACATCACCCTCAACGGCTCGCAACGGGTGGTGGCGGCGGGTGTGCCGGACGCCTATCGCATGCCGGCGTTTCGTGAGCAACTGTCGGACCAGGAAATCGCCGACGTCCTCAGCTATATGCGCAGCACCTGGGGCAACCACGGCGGCGCGGTGGATGCCCAGGCGGTGGGCAAGTTGCGGGGGCATACCGATCCGGCGAGTAGCAGCCCGATTATTCTGCATATGCGCTGAGGTCGGGCTTCAGGGATGCTGGCGCTGGGGTTCACCTGAATTTAGAGGTGATCCCTTCGCAGCCTCGCTGGGGCTCGACAGCTCCCACAGGGGATCAGCTTTGTCTGTGAGATCTCCAGCCGGGCGCGCTCTGCCGAACAACACAGTTCAAAATGTGGGAGCTGGCTTGCCTGCGATAGCGGTGGCCAGGTTGCATGATTTGCAGTTGACGGTCAGTGATGCGGGGCCGGGGTGTCGGATGGAGTTGGTGGGGCGGGCGTAATTTCGTTCAACTGCGGATATTGAACCTGCACATCCTGCACAAATACTTGTGCCTGACTTTTGAGCCAGTCAAACAGCCGGGCGATATTCGGTTCTGACTGTCGCCCATTCCGGCAAATAAGGTAGTACGCCGCGGGCGACATCATCACAGGACCGTTCAAGGCGACTAAAGAACCGTCCTTCAATGCGTCGTACACCAACGCTGTGCGGCCCAAGGCAATCCCGTCACCTTTCAACGCCAGGCTGATAGCCAGGCTGGAATCCGGGAAACGCGGCCCATGATGATAAGGCGGCGTAGCCAACCCCTGGAACGCGAACCAGCTTTCCCATCCTGGACACACTTGATCGTCAACGCGATGAATCAGCGGGTACTGTGGAATGTCCGCCAATGCGATATCACCATGGGCCCTCAAGAACTGCGGCGAGCACACCGGGAACACTGCGTCACGCATCAGCAATTCGGCATGATGATCTGGATACTCGCCGTAACCCATCACAATCGCGACATCGAACTGATGAGCGCCGAGGTTGGCGCTATGCATATCCGCGCTGGTCAACACCAGATCAAGGTTGAATGAAGCCTCGGTGTGAGAGCCATGCATTCTGGGAATCAACCAAGTCGAACAGAGCGAGGACGTGCAGGAAAGATAAAGCGGCTGGGATTTGCTTGGGTTGAGCGAATGCAGTACCTGCTCAAGCGCCTTGAAAAACCCATCGGTGACCGGCAATAGCGCCTGCCCCGCTACCGTCAGCTTGACGCCCCGCGAATGCCGCTCGAAAAGCTGCACGCCCCACCACTCCTCCAACCCTGCAATTTGATGGCTGATGGCGCTGGCGGTCAGGTTCAGCTCAGCAGCCGCACGCGCAAAGCTGCCGGTTTTTGCGGCACTGACAAAGGCTTGCAGCATGGGTGTAGGGGGCGGACGTTGGGCCATCAAGCGCTCACTTTGATCAGGATGATCCCGCTAACAATGACGAACGCCGAAAGCATCCGCCGCCAGCCGAAGCGTTCATGAAAGAACAGCGCGGCGATGATGGCGCCGATAATAACACTGGTTTCGCGCAGCGCTGAGACCTTGGCAACCGCGTCCAACGACAGCGCGAACAGCACCAGGCCGTAGGATGCCAGGTAAAACACACCCCCCATCACACCCACTCGCCAATGGTTTCGAACCGCTTGCGCAAGCGCCGGACGCTGCTGGATAAACGCCAGCAGCGGGATGGGGATGCTTTGGAACACGGTCAGATAGATGATGTATTGCAGCACCGTGTCACTGGCCCTGACACCTTTGGCATCCACCACCGTGTAGGACGCTATGAAGGCCCCGGCACACACCGCCATCAGAATCGGCTTGAACATGTGCGCCGTCATCTTGCGAACAAACGTCAGGCTGATAATCCCCCCACAAATCAGCAGCACACCCACCATCGCCTGAAACGACAGTTGTTCATGCAACATGAAGTAGGAAAACAGCGCGACCAGAACAGGCGGTACACCGCGCATCACTGGATAGACCTGGCCAAAGTCGCCGGTTTCGTACGCTTTGATCAGAAACAGTCGATAGATCGTATTGAGCACCACCGAAATCAGCACATAACCCCACACCTCCGGGCTCGGCAGCTTGACCATCGGCAGCGCGGCCAGGCAGATCAGCAGCGCAGTGCCATCGACCATGGCCAGGGTCATGAAACGGCTGCTGCCGGCACGGACAACGGCGTTCCAGGTGGCGTGCATGAAGGCGGAGATCAGGACCAGGGTGAGAGCGATGTCTGAGTTATCCATGGGGCTCGGCTGGGAGGGGAAACGAAGGCCGCGATTTAACGTGGCCTGTGGGATAGCCAAAAGCGAAAGCTCGTCAGCCCAGCAGTGAAAACTCGTCATGTCAGGATCGCTCCCACAAACACTGGGGATTCAATGTGGGAGTGGGCTTGTGTGGGAGCGGGCTTGCTCGCGAAGGCGGTGTCTCAGTCTGCAGATTCATTGGCTGATCCACCGCTATCGCAGGCAAGCCCGCTCCCACATTTTGATCTCCATGCAGCAGGAGACTTCGGTGGGTTACTGGCGTTTTGTCATGGTTTGTAAAGGGCCAGCAAGCCGTGTCGCTTTAAATTGCAGGACGTTTCCTAGACAATCCCTGCCGCCTTGTGCCTGCTGGAATCGGTGGCTAGTCTGCGGTCCGTCACTGCTTATCAGTGATCGGGTTTAGTCGCTCGGATTCTTAATCAGGCGCATGGTTCTCCATGAGGTTTTATGGTGGCTGTGTGCAGGGCACCTTCGGGTGCGCCGGATTTTCCTGATTTGCCGGTCGACTAACCTGCGCACAGCCGCCACCCATCGTTTAGTCGCGATGGGGCCGGCTTCTGACTTAATCAGGAGCTTCATCATGAACAAAGTTGTCCCCGATCCCCCCTTCGACCCCGCCAAAGACCGCGCCGCCTTCAACCGCGCCATCGATCACTACCTGCCCACCCAAGGTTTCCACTCGGTCAACGAAGATCTGAGCTTCGAAGATGCGCTGCTCTACACCGCCAGTTTGCTCGACAGCGCGTCGGCCACTGCGCTGGATTGTGGTGAGCAACTGGCAAGCCCCGAGCGGGCGAAGATCCTGGCAGTGTGGCATTTGCTGGAGATTGCCAAGACCACGGTGGATCGCTCCATCGAGTGCCTGAAGCCCGCAAAAGCAACGCTCTAAAGCGTTAGATAGGTTAGAGGCGCACGGCCCCTGTGGTGAGGGAGCTTGCTCCCGTGGGGCCGCGAAGCGGCCCCAGCGCTTTGCTTAAAAGACAGGGACTGCCGCGCGGTCCAACGGGAGCAAGCTCCCTCACCACAGATTGCTTATTACTCTTTCCAGCTCTTAGCTGGCTGGCTCAGGGCAAACCTCAAAGCACTAAAAAACGACCCATCTGCCAAGCTGCAAACCCAATCAGGCATAACCCACTAACTCGGTTTAGCCAGCCAAGATGGGGGCCTTCAGCAAGCGTTCTCTTGACCATTTCCCCACCCCCCACGTAAAGCATTTGCCCCAAAAACGACCCAATTAGAACCCCCAGCAAATTCAAGGACATGCCACGCCCATCAAGCTGGGCGCCGCTGGTAACGGCATAGGAGGAAATTGCCGCGATGGTGAGTGGACTCGTCAACGTCACTAAAAAAACCGCGACAAACCCTGCCGCTCGCCTTGTTGCCACTGCACAAGCAGTTTTCTTGAAGGTGAGCACGCCAAGATAAAAGAGGTAGGCAATCGCAGCCCACGTTAACAACTGCCTATTGGCGAGCCAAAATACTTCAATCGACGTCAAACCAATAAAAGCGACAGCTGCAAACACCGCGTCGGCAACTGCCGCACCGAAAGCGCCAGGTAATGCACTGCGAAAACCATAGGTCATGGATTGTCCCAGAACAATCAAGGCCACCGGACCAAAACTTATCGAAAGCAGTATCGAGAACACCATGGCGCCCAAGAAGTCCTGCATCTAACTCACGACCTCTCTAAACATCCTCTTCTTGGCCTGACAATGCGGGCACTGAAACCCCTCATCTAGTTCCTCCCACCGTGTTCCCGCAGCAACACCAACAAGAAGCTCGCCTAATACCTCTTCGTAGACATAGTGACAAATCTGACACTCATACGACTTAGTCATATCAACACTCCCACGAACTCAAAATACCTAAGCCTCTACAAGGCGACGATTAAGTGCTGCAAACATCTGTTCAAAGCCATCCATGAATGCCATTGCACCGCGCATTGCTTGTGGTGCAATACTGGGATTTTTCTCCAAATACGAGATCATGATTTCTCGCCCAGTAGCAACATGCATAGGCTCAACTTCGCAATGGATAGCGAAAAAAGCCAACACGGGGTCATCTTCATCAGCCAACCCGTATTCATTGGCGTGCTTTTGAAAGCCGTTAAGAAAATACTGAAACTCTCTCGACGAGGTCATCTCCGACGCCAAATGAAAGCCAAGAGCCTCACCCAAAAATTCGGAGCGGTACATCCTATGCGTGTTGTTCCCCATCGCCGTGCCTTCTGGGAGTATGTTGTGAGGATTAAACAATTCGGCATCGGAAAGCCCTAAGTGAGCAGTCAGTTGTTTGAACATTTGATGATGCGTGGGCAGCATGTGTTTACTGTGCTGGTGCAAACCATATTCATCAACAGAGGCATAAAGGATATGAGCCGCTTTGGCTGTGCCGTTCCACATATCCTCTTTAATCCACTCATCCGTGACACGTGCAGCCAAAGCAACAATGCCAGCAGGCACATCTTTAAAAAAAGCCCAGATCGTTGCAAAAAACAGGGCCATATTTTGATGAGTTAGAGGACGAGTGGAGATAACCTCTCCGAATCTTTCAAGTTCCTTGAGCGCAGCGTGTCGGAGTATTGCGCTGGCGACCTCATTGTAGCCAGCCTCGCACACCTTATATATTTCACTGTGAGTAACCCGCTCACCCGACCTGATTGACGTTCTTTCGATATCCATAGCCTTTTTCCTTATTGTTGTTAAGCATTAGAGTTCGAGCCACCCGCCAATAAAATTCTTTTACCAGTCGGCGCTTTTGTCAACCTCTTTCATCCATGATTTCCACTACCCAACTTAAAACCCTTATCCTAGACCCCTTCCATCCAGCACAAAAAAAATCGCCAATAACGATCTTTCCACTCAACTAACATCCTACATACAATACTGTAGGTTTTTACTGTAAGCGCCTCCCATACTGGCGAGCGTTTCCTACCTACAAATAAACAACACCTGTTAAATATCTTCACCCGCGCTAACAACTCACGCGAACAAAAACACGGGCATACCCAGACGAGACATTGACAGACTTCAGGCTTTTCCCTACTTGCTTCGCCGCTGCGATAACGGTGTATCAGCCAGTAAGTCAGGTGGCCAAACCACTGCTTTCGCAGGCAAGCCAGCTCCCACAGGGGAAATGCGTTGTCTGATAGCCCCCATCACATTTGTTAACCGTTTCTTTGACGTTTTTTTCTCATCCCCCGCTCTACATTCGCCGCGCCCAAACATGCAAATGATTCCTATTGGTCTAGTCTCAATCGACCACCAGCGGACTTCCCGTGCAGCCATAAAAACCCGGAGCGCTCACCGCATGACCACTCGTCTTCCTTCGTTGTTGAAAAAAGCCCTGCTCGCCACTGCCCTGCTCAGCGCCGGGCAGGTGTATGCCGCCGATTCGGTGGGCATCGTGGTGTACAACGCCCAGCACGAAAGCCTCACCAAGGCGTGGGTCGAGGGGTTTACCCAGGAGACCGGGATTCCGGTGACGATCCGCAACGGCGACGACACTGAGATGGGCAACCAGATCGTGCAGGAAGGCGCGGCCTCTCCCGCCGATGTGTTCCTCACCGAGAACTCGCCGGCCATGGTGCTGGTGGACAACGCCGGGTTGTTCGCGCCCGTAGCGCCCGCCACCCTGGAACAAGTGGACGCCGCCTACCGTCCGGCCCATGGCAAATGGATCGGCATTGCCGCGCGTTCCACGGTGTTTGTGTACAACCCGAGCACGCTCAAGGAAGCCGACTTGCCCAAGTCGCTGCTGGACCTCGCCTCCCCTGACTGGAAAGGCCGCTGGGCCGCCTCCCCGGCCGGTGCCGACTTCCAGGCCATCGTCGCCGCTGTGCTGGAGCTCAAAGGCGAAACCGCCACCCTCGACTGGCTCAAGGCGATGAAGACCAACGCCAGCATCTACCGTGGCAACAGCGCCGTGCTCAAGGCGGTCAACGCCGGCCAGGTCGACAGCGGTGTGATCTATCACTACTACAGCTATGTCGATCAATCCAAGACCGGTGAAAACAGCAAGAACACTAAACTGCATTACTTCAAACATCAGGACCCGGGCGCGTTTGTGAGCATTTCCGGTGCCGGCGTGCTGGCCTCCAGCAAACACCAGGAACAGGCCCAGGCCTTCGTGAAGTGGATCACCGGCAAAGACGGCCAGGCGATCCTCAAGGACGGCAATTCGTTCGAATACGCCGTCGGCCAGAATGCCCAGTCCAACCCCAAGCTGGTGCCGCTGGCGCAGCTGGACGCGCCCAAGGTGGATGCCTCCAAGCTCAACAGCAAAAAAGCCGTGGAGTTGATGACCCAGGCCGGACTGCTCTGATTGTTGCCTGAAACGTCACTCCAAGGCGTCGCCCGCCCGGCGCCGCGCAAACGCAGTCACGGCCTGTTCAGCGGCCGTGGCGGCACGTGGGTGACCAGCCTGTCGGTGCTGGTTTCGCTGTTGGCGTTGCTGCCGATTGCCTTTGTGATCGGCGTGTCCTGGCAGATCGGCTGGGCGCAGATCGAAGCGTTGGTGTGGCGCCCGCGCGTCGGCGAGCTGCTGGTCAACACCGTGCTGCTGGTGCTGCTCACCCTGCCCTTGTGCATCGCGCTGGGCGTGGCCCTGGCCTGGCTGACCGAACGCAGCAACCTGCCGGGCCGCCGCATGTGGTCGTTGTTGGCGGTGGCGCCACTGGCGGTGCCGGCGTTTGTGCACAGCTATGCGTGGGTCAGCCTGGTGCCGTCGATCCATGGTTTGCCGGCCGGGGTGCTGGTGTCGGTGATTGCCTATTTCCCCTTTCTGTACCTGCCGGTGGCGGCGACATTGCGTCGGCTGGACCCGGCGATTGAAGACGTGGCCGAGTCCCTAGGCCTCAAGCCCTGGGCGGTGTTTTTCCGGGTGGTGTTGCCGCAGCTGCGCCTGGCGATCTGCGGCGGCGCGCTGCTGGTGGGCCTGCATTTGCTGGCCGAATACGGCCTGTACGCGATGATCCGTTTTGATACGTTCACCACGGCGATCTTCGACCAGTTCAAGTCCACGTTTAACGGCCCGGCGGCGAATATGCTCGCGGCGGTATTGGCCCTGTGTTGCCTGGCGATGCTCACCGTCGAATCCGCCGCACGTGGCCATGCGCGTTATGCGCGGGTCGGCTCCGGCAGCGCCCGTGAGCAGCGCATCGTCGAACTGGACACCGGCACCACCCTGCTCGCCCTCGGCCTGCAAGCCGCGACCTGCGCGCTGGCCCTGGGCGTGCCATTGGTCACGCTGGGCAAATGGTTGATCGCCGGTGGCAGCGAAGTCTGGCAGTTCGGTGAGCTGTTGCCGGCGCTGCAACAAACCGTACAACTGGGCATTGCCGGGGCGCTGTTGACCACCTGCGCAGCGGTGCCGATTGCCTGGTTGTCGATCCGTGCGCCGGGGCGGTTGCAGCGCATCCTCGAAGGCTGCAACTACATCACCAGCTCGTTGCCCGGCATCGTCGTCGCCCTGGCCTTGGTCACGGTGACCATCCACTTCGCCCGGCCGATCTACCAGACCACCCTCACCGTGCTGCTCGCCTACCTGCTGATGTTCCTGCCCCGGGCGCTGGTGAGCCTGCGCGCCGGCATCGCCCAGGCGCCGGTGGAGCTGGAAAACATGGCGCGCAGCCTCGGCCGTTCGCCGGGCCGCGCGTTGTGGCTGATTACCATGCGCCTGGCCGCGCCGTCTGCCGCAGCGGGAGCGGCGCTGGTGTTCCTGGCGATCACCAACGAGTTGACCGCCACCTTGTTGCTGGCGCCCAACGGCACGCGCACCCTGGCCACCGGGTTCTGGGCGATGACCAGCGAGATCGACTACGCCGCGGCCGCGCCCTACGCGCTGATCATGATCCTGCTGTCACTGCCGTTGACCGGCCTTCTCTATCACCAATCCAAACGCACGGCAGGCCGATGAACGCCCTCGAACTGAACGCACTCTGCAAATCCTTCGGCGCCCAGCGCGCCCTGGCGGACGTCAGCTTGTCGGTGCCCACCGGCAGCCGCACGGTGATCGTCGGGCCGTCCGGCTCGGGCAAGACCACCTTGTTGCGCATGATCGCCGGCTTTGAGTTTCCCGATACCGGCAGCCTCACGCTGAACGGCCAGACACTGGTGGACAACACCCACGCCGTGCCCGCCCACCAACGCCAGATCGGCTACGTGCCGCAAGATGGCGCGCTGTTTCCGCACATGACCGTGGCCGACAATATCGGCTTTGGCCTGGCGAGCCAGGGCGAGGCGCGCCGCGACCGAATCGCCGAGTTGATGGACAGCGTGGCCCTCGACGCCAACATGGCGCGGCGCTGGCCCCACGAACTCTCCGGCGGCCAGCAGCAACGCGTGGCACTGGCCCGCGCCCTGGCGCAACAGCCACGGCTGATGTTGCTGGATGAGCCTTTTTCCGCCTTGGACACCGGGCTGCGCTCGGCGATGCGCAAGATGGTCGCGCGGCTGCTGAGCGATGCGGGCATCACCACGATCCTGGTGACCCACGATCAAAGCGAAGCGCTGTCGTTCGCCGATCAGTTGGCGGTGATGCGCCAGGGCCGGCTGGTGCAGTCGGGCCATCCGATGGACCTGTACCAATACCCGGTCGACGAACAGACTGCGTTGTTTCTCGGCGAGGCCGTGGTCATGCCCGCCCGCGTCGAAGCCGGTTGGGCCCACTGCGACCTGGGGCGCGTGGCGGTGGACAGCAAGCTCGACCACGAAGCCACGCGCATCATGCTGCGCCCCGAGCAACTGCAACTGAGCACCAGCGACCTTACCGGCTGCCCGGGCGTGGTGACCGAGCGCGAGTTCGGCGGCAATACCTGCACGCTGACCGTCAAGCTGCACGCCAACGGCCACGCGATCCTGGTGCGCAGCTCCGGCCTGCAAGCGCCGCCGATGGGCAGCGTGGTGCACCTGACCACCCTGGGCCTGGCGCATATCCTGAGTAAAAACCGCGCCCTCAGTCCCAGCTAAGTGTCGTGCCGTACCTTCTCCCCTGCGCCAACCACAGCGCGGTCAAGGAGGGGTAAGCCCGATGAATGCCACAGCAGCCCGATGGCTGAACAAAGTACCCGAGGTGACGCTGTCCTTCTGGGTGATCAAGATCCTGTCCACCACTGTGGGCGAAACCGGCGCGGATTACCTCGCCGTGGAGGCCGGCTTCGGCGCCGGCTGGACCAGCCTCGGCATGGCCGCACTACTGGCCGTCGCGTTGTTCGGCCAACTGCGCACCAAGGCCTATACGCCGTGGATCTACTGGTTGACCGTGGTTTTGGTGAGCATCGTCGGTACGCAGATCACCGACATCCTCACCGACAAACTCGACGTCAGCCTCTACACCAGCACGGCGATTTTCTCGGTGCTGCTGGCGCTCAATTTCATGGTCTGGTACCGCACTGAACGCAGCCTGTCGATCCGCGACATCGTGACCCCGCGCCGCGAATGGTTCTACTGGACCACGGTGCTCTGCACCTTTGCCCTCGGCACCGCCGCCGGCGACCTGGCCACCGAAGCGCTGGGCCTGGGCTTCACCGTGGGCGCGATGATTTTCGCCGGCTTGATCGGCGTCGCCCTGCTGGCCTGGCGTCTTGGGGCCAACCCGGTGCTGACGTTCTGGATCGCCTACATCCTCACCCGCCCCTTCGGCGCGTCCCTTGGCGACCTGCTGACCCAAGCCAAGACCTACGGCGGCCTGGGCATGGGCGCCAACTGGACCAGCGCGATCTTCCTCTGCGTGATCGTGCTGCTGGTGGCCGTCGCGCAACTCAGTGTCGGCAACCGCAAAACCATTACCCAATGACTACTCACCTCAAGGAAACCCTTATGCGCCCAGTGCAAAACCTGATTCGCCGCGCGGCCATCGCCGGCGCCATTGCCCTGCTGAGCATCGCCACCGGCTGCTCGAAACCGGCCGATAAACCGGCGAGCGACGCCAGCCCTTCCACCAGCCAACGCCAGGCGTCGAAACTCGGCGACCTGTCGGAGTTCCGCAACATTGCCGTGGACGTCTCCGCCCTCGTCGCCAAAAACGACCTGGCGGGCGCCAAGGCCCGCATCAAGGACCTGGAAAGCAGCTGGGACTCCGCCGAAGCCGGGATCAAGCCGCGTGCCGCCAACGACTGGCACGTGCTGGACAAGGCCATCGACCGCGCGCTCTCGGCGTTGCGTGACGGCAATCCCAACCAGGCCGACTGCAAGGCCTCGATGGATGACCTGCTCAAGGCCTTCGACGCAATGAAAGGCTGACGCTTGGCGCCACAGGTGCTTCACTACACACGCGGCGATCACCTCGCCGCGTTGGCTATTTTTGCGGAGAGCACGATGCGCATATTGCTGGTCGAAGACGACCCGATGATTGGCGACGCGATCCAGCGCGCCCTCAGCGATGCGAGCTATGCCGCCGACTGGGTGAAGAACGGCCTCACCGGCCTGGCCGCCCTCGACACCCATCCCTACGACCTGGTGCTGCTGGACCTGGGCCTGCCCGGCAAGGACGGCCTCGATGTGCTGGACACGATCCGCGCGCGCAACAACCCGGTGCCGCTGCTGATTATCACCGCCCGCGACAGCCTCGACGACCGCCTACGCGGCCTGGATGGCGGCGCCGATGACTACCTGCTCAAACCCTTCGACATCCCCGAGTTGCTCGCGCGCATCCGCGCCGTGCTGCGCCGCAAAGGCGGCAGCGCGCAGTCGGTGCTGGGCAATGGCGTGGTGACGCTGGACCTGCTGTCGAAGCAGGCCACCCTCGACGGGCAACCCGGCGTGGCGCTGTCCAGCCGTGAGTTTGCGTTGTTGCAGGCCCTGCTGATTCGCCCGGGGGCGATTCTGTCGCGCAGCGAATTGGAGGACCGCCTGTACGGCTGGGGCAACGAAGTGGAAAGCAACGCCATCGAGTTCCTGATTCACGCGTTGCGGCGCAAATTGGGCACTCATGTGATCAAGAACGTCAGGGGCATGGGATGGATGGTTTCAAAAGGCGTTTAAGTGAATCGGTGCAACTGCGTCTGTCGGTGACGCTGTCCCTGGCGATTCTGTTGGTGGCGCTGCTGGCCAGCGTGTTTGCCTTTGTCTCGGCCTTTGAAGAGGCCCATGAGCAGCAGGACGAGACCTTGCGCCAGGTGACCATGCTGTACGACCGCCAGCAGATGACCTTGCAGTACCCGCAGGGCACGGCCATCGACGGTGATGATGAAGAAACCCGCCTAATCATCCAGCACCTCGGTGACGGCGCGCACGCCACGGGCAGCAACGATGAAGCCTTGCCGCTGCCCTTCCCCGCCAGCCTGGCCGACGGCCTTTCCACAGTCGAGGTGGCGGGCGAAGCCTTCCGCGTGCTGGTGCGCACCACCGCTCACGGCGAGCGCATTGCCGTGGCCCAGGAATCCGCAGCCCGGGACAAGGACGCCCGCGAAAGCGCGTGGCGCAGCCTGTTGCCGTTCCTGATCCTGTTTCCGGTGCTGTTGCTGGTGGTCGGCGATCTGGTGCGCAAGCTGTTCCGCCCGATTGGCGTGCTGGCAGCGCAGATCGACCGGCGCGCCGAGCACGAACTGCACCCGATTGACGAGCAACACCTGCCCACCGAAGTGCGCCCGTTTGTGGTGGCGATCAACCGCCTGCTGGCCCGGGTCGGACAGGCGATGGACACCCAGCGGCGCTTTGTCGCCGACGCCGCCCACGAGCTGCGCTCACCGATGACCGCGCTGGCCTTGCAGGCCGACCGGCTGGCCGGCGCGGACCTGTCGCCCCAGGCCCGCGAGCGTTTTGTGCCGTTGTCCCGGGGTATCGAGCGCGGGCGCAAGCTGATCGACCAGCTGTTGAGCCTGGCGACGGCGCAAGCCACCTCGGAACGTGTGCAAACCGGGCTTTCGGTGCATGAGGTGTATCGCCAGGTGCTGGAGGATTTACTGCCGCTGGCCGAGCGCAAAGGCATCGATATCGGCGTCGACAGCCCGCTGGACGTGCAGGTGGTGTTCAACGAGATGGACCTGTTCACCCTGGTGAAGAACCTGGTGGATAACGCCATCCGCTATACCCCGGAGGGCGGGCGGATCGATCTGTCGGTTGCGGTGATGGCGGGCGCGGTGCGGTTGCAAATCAAGGATTCGGGCCCCGGGATTGCCGTGGAGGAACAGGCGCGGGTATTCGACCCGTTCTATCGCAGCCTGGGCACGGATGAAGCGGGTTCCGGGTTGGGGTTGTCGATCGTCAAGGCCATCGCCGAGCGCACTGGGACGCGGGTGGAGCTGGGGTTCAGCGACCCGGTGGCACAGCGTGGGCTGTGTGTTTCGGTGTGGATTGCCCAAGGATAAATTTTCAGGTGTAAACCGAATCAAATGTGGGAGCGGGCTTGTGTGGGAGCGGGCTTGCTCGCGAATGCGGTGGGTCAGTCAATACATGTATCGGCTGATACACCGCTTTCGCGAGCAAGCCCGCTCCCACATTTTTAACCGC
>NZ_QAJM01000043.1 GCF_003852405.1 Pseudomonas sp. KBW05 | reverse complement strand
TTGTTTTGGGCGCGAGAAAAGTCCGCCAAGCATCGACATGCTCCTGAGCATACCGTTGGGGAAATCAATACAAAGTGTTTCTGCATTTTTGGTATGGTGCAGCACATTTTCACAAGGACTGATCTTTCACCCGCAGGACGCGGCGTCGCCCTTCTTCAACGAGATGCTGTAGAAATGCCTGAAGCCATACCGATCAAAGATCACGAAAAAGAAAACCGCCTGGTCAACAAGCGCCTGCTCGCCTGCGCACTGTTGGTGATTGGCATCACGTGCGCCCTGGTAGGCCGCATGTACTTCCTGCAGGTCGTACAGTTCGACTATCACTCCACGATTTCTGAAAACAACCGCGTACACGTCCTGCCCATCACGCCGACGCGCGGCTTGATCTATGACCGTAACGGCGTAGTGCTGGCCGACAACCGCCCCAGCTACAACCTGACCATCACCCGCGAGCGTACCACTGATCTCAAGGGTGAGCTGGACGCCATCGTCAACCTGCTGCATCTGCCGGCCGAAGACCGCGCCGTGTTCGACAAAGCGCTGAAGCAGGCACGCCACCCCTTCGTCCCCGTCACCTTGTTCTACGAGTTGACCGAAGAACAGATCGCCGTGCTGGCCGTGAACGAATTCCGTTTGCCCGGCGTAGACGTCGAGCCGCAGTTCGTTCGCCACTATCCGTTAGGCGCGCACTTCGCCCACTCCATCGGCTACGTTGGCCGGATCAACGAAAAGGAATCCAAGTCCCTCGACTCGGTGGAGTACCGCGGCACACAGTCCATTGGCAAGACTGGTATCGAGCGTTTCTACGAATCCGAACTCCACGGCCACGTCGGTTATGAGGAAGTCGAGACCAACGCCCAGGGCCGTGTCCTGCGCGTGCTGAAGCACACCGATCCAATCCCCGGCAAAAACATCGTGCTCAGCCTCGACATCCACCTCCAGGAAGCCGCTGAGGAAGCCTTGGGTGATCGTCGTGGTTCGGTGGTCGCCCTCGACCCACAGACCGGCGAAGTACTGGCCATGGTCAGCAAGCCGAGCTTTGATCCGAACATGTTCGTCACCGGCATCAGCTTCAAGGAATACGCCGCACTGCACGATTCCATCGACCGGCCGCTCTTCAACCGCGTACTGCGCGGGCTCTATGCGCCGGGGTCGACGATCAAGCCGGAGGTGGCCATCGCCGGACTCGACAGCGGTGTTGTCACCGCCCAGACCCGCGTGTTCGACCCCGGCTACTACCAACTGCCCGACTTCGACCACAAATACCGCAACTGGAACCACAGCGGCGACGGTTGGGTGGACATGGACGCTGCCATCATGCGTTCCAATGACACCTACTTCTACGACCTGGCGCACAAGCTCGGCATCGACCGCCTGCACGATTACCTGGCTGAATTCGGCCTTGGCCAGAAAGTCTCCCTCGACATGTTCGAGGAATCCGCCGGCCTGATGCCATCCCAATCCTGGAAGCGCGCCACACGTCGCCAGCCCTGGTTCCCCGGCGAAACCGTGATCCTTGGCATCGGCCAGGGTTATATGCAGGTCACCCCACTGCAACTGGCCCAGGCCACCGCGTTGATTGCCAACAAAGGTGTGTGGAATCGCCCGCACCTGGCCAAGACCATCAACGGCGTGGCGCCAGTGGACGAAAACCCGATGCCTAACGTGGTCCTCAAGGACCCGCGTGACTGGGAGCAAGTCAACCACGGCATGCAACTGGTGATGCACGACCCGCGCGGTATCGCCCGCGCCGCGGCACAAGGCGCGCAATACCGGATTGCCGGCAAGAGTGGTACGGCACAAGTGGTGGCGATCAAGCAGGGCGAGCGTTACAACCGTAACAAGACCCTGGAACGCCATCGCGACAACGCTTTGTTCGTCGGCTTCGCACCCGCCGAACACCCGAAAATCGTGATCTCGGTGATGATCGAAAACGGCGAGGCGGGTGGCCGGGTTGCCGGCCCTGTGGTGCGACAGATCATGGATGCCTGGCTACTCGACCAGGACGGCCACCTGAAGCCTCAATACGCGACGCCGGCCAAAGCCCCCGGCGACCCGCACGTCTGACTCACACTTTCCATTCGGCCCACTGTTCTACGTCCTCATGTGCCAGCCATGGCACATCGTGGGCGGTCCAGATATGCGAAGTGGGGCGCATGCCCGGGTCATCATCCAACGTCGCTACCCGTACAATCACATGGGGTTGATGCCCACGCTCGGCCATCAGATGTGATCCGCAGCGCGAGCAGAAATGCCTGAACTTACCCGGCGAAGATTCATACGACGATAACAGCGCTTCACCCTGGGTCCAGCGGAAGTGCTCGCGCATCACACCGGCAGTCGCAACGAACGCCGCTGCGTGGACCTTGCGACAGCTCTGGCAATGGCAGAGGCTGATGGGCATATCCAGGCTGTCCACCTGATACTGCACGGCCTTGCAGGCACAACTTCCATGGAGCTGTTGAGTCATGGTGCTTCACCTCAAAGGGGAGGGGAGCAATCTACCGTTCGCCGCCGCGCTGCGCATCACCAGTGATACAAATCATTGCCCTTATTCCGGCATTGGTCTAAATTGCGAAGCGTTCTCATTCGCGCGCAATATTATTATGCCTTCGTCTGCTGTGCCTCATTCCCCTCACGAACCTGTTGGCCAACTCTACGGTGACCACCACCGCTGGTTGGTGAGCTGGCTGCGTGCGCGCCTGGGCTGTTCCCATCAGGCCGCAGACCTGGCCCAAGACACCTTTATCCGTTTGTTGCTGGCTGAGCGCACCCAGCCTTTGGCCGCTGAGTTGAAAGAGCCGCGGCATTTTCTGGTGACGATTGCCAAGCGCGTGATGATCGACAGTTTCCGTCGCAAAGCCCTTGAGCAGGCCTATCTCCAGGCCTTGGCCGAACAACCCCAGGCTTATGCCATTTCTCCAGAAGAGCGGTTACTGGTCATCGAAACCCTGCAACGCCTGGACGCCATGCTCGATGGCCTTGGGTACAAGGCCAAACGCGCCTTCTTGCTCTCGCAGTTGCAGGGGATGCCTTACAAGGAAATCGCCGAACAGCTACAGGTGTCGGTGAGTTCAGTGACCAAATACATTGCCAACGCCACCGAGCATTGCCTGATCTTCGCCCTGGAGCATTGACGGTGGCCCGCGATCCGCAACATCAGGCCCTCAGCGCGGCCGCCCACTGGGTCGCCCGTTTGGCCGCCGAGCCCGGTGATCCCCAGTTGCACGTGGCGTGGCTCACCTGGCGCGACGAAAGCGCGCTGAACCAATGGGCCTGGCAGCGCGTAGAAGCCCTGCGCAGCCAACTCCAATGCCTGCCGGGTGCAGTCGCCGTCAATGTGCTGGACGTCGCCGCCGACCAGTCCCTGAGACTGGGGCGCCGCGCATTGCTCAAGGGCGTGGTGATCGGTGCCGGCGTGAGCGCCATCGGTTGGTCCGGCTATCGGCAGGCACCGCAATGGATGGCCGATCAACACACCACCACCGGCGAGCGCCACAGCCTGCGCCTGGACGATGGCACCCAACTGTCCCTCAACACCGCCAGTGCCGTGGATATCCACTACACCGCCGAACAACGTTTGCTGATTTTGCGTGCCGGAGAAATCCTCGTGGAAACCGCCCCCGATCCTCGGCCGTTTCGGGTGCGCAGTGCCCACGGGGAGATGCGTGCGTTGGGCACGCGCTTTGACGTGCGCCAGTTCGACGACTTCACGGCGATGAGCGTATTGCAGCACGCGGTGGCGGTACGTCTGAGCACAGATCCGGCAGAGACGGTGGTCACCGCCGGCCAGACCGTCACCTTCGATACCCAACGCATGCTCGCCCTGCGGCCAAACGACCCCGGAACAGGCGCCTGGGCGCAGGGGCGGCTGATCGTCGACAATTGGCGGCTGGACCGCCTGGTGGCCGAGTTGGCACGGTACCGCCCTGGCTACCTGGGATGCGCCACGGAAATCGCCCACCTGCCGGTCTCCGGTGCGTACTCCCTGGACGATATCGACCTGACCCTCAACGCCCTGACCTACGCGCTGCCGGTGCGCCTAGCGTCACGTACTCGCTATTGGACGACATTGGTCCCGCGCGCCTGAAATCGAAAATAATTCTCAACACCCATTGTCGATTTGCCGCCCCTCGTTCGACTCCTCCTGCAAACCCCCTTCATTTGTTTCGAACCCTCAGGAGTCAACATGCGCGCAGGGCAAACCTCAGTCGCCAATCAACCGCTTCGCTCATTTCGCAAAAAGCCTTTGCAGGTCGCGTTGCTTGGCGTGTCGCTGATGGTGCAGGCCGGGCTGCTGGCCCCCTTGCTGGCGAGCGGCTCCAGTGCAATGGCGGCCAGCCAGCAACAGGCGTTCGCCATTGCGCCCGGCCCCCTGGGTTCGGTGTTGAGCCGTTTTGCCAGCGAGGCGGGCGTGGTGTTGTCGTTCGATTCCGGTCTCACTGCCGGCAAGCAAAGCGCAGGCCTGGAGGGCACGTATAGCGTCGAGCAAGGTTTCTCCCGGCTGCTGGCCGGCAGCAACCTGGCCATCGCCGTCAACAGTGATGGCAGTTACCGCTTGGCGCCCCAGGCCAGCGGCAGTGCCTTGACCCTCGGCGCCACCAGTATCAACGCCGAAGGTTTAGGTCTGACCACCGAGAGCACAGGTTCCTACACCACCGGAGCGACCAGTACTGCGACAAAGTTACCTCTGTCCCTGCGCGAAACGCCGCAGTCGGTCAGTGTGGTCACCCGCCAACTGATGGATGACCAGCACCTGTCCACCCTCAGCGAGGTGCTGACCTTCACCCCCGGCATCAGCAGCAACCATCGTGACAGCGAGCGCTACTCCTTCTACTCCCGCGGCTTCGAGATCCAGAACTTCCAGTACGACGGCGTCCCGTCGCAAATCGCCAATGAATCCCAGCAATATATCGGCCCACTTTCCGACATGGCCCTCTACGACCGTGTCGAAGTCGTACGCGGTGCTACCGGTTTGATGAGCGGCGCAGGCACGCCGTCGGCCACCATCAACCTGGTGCGCAAGCGCCCGACCAAAGACTTCCAGGCCCACCTCTCGGGAGAGGCCGGCGCGTGGGACCGTTACCGCTCCGAAGTCGATGTGTCCGGCCCGCTGACCGACACCGGCAATGTGCGCGGGCGCTTTGTCGCGGCGTACCAGAAGCAGAAATCCTTCGTGGATTGGTACAAGCAAGACAAGCGTGTCATGTATGGCGCGCTCGATATCGACCTGAATGACACCACCACCCTGCGCACCAGCCTGGATTACCAGAACAACGACGCCAACGGCACCAGCTACGGCCATATCCCGTTGTTCTACAACAATGGCCGCCAGACCAATTTTTCCCGCTCCTTCAACCCGGCTACACGTTCCAGCTACATGGACAACACCAGCTACACCTTCACCAGCATGCTGGACCATAAACTCGACAATGACTGGAGCCTGAAGACCGCCTACAGCCATCAGTATTCCTACCGCAAAGGGCAGGGCGCTTCCGCCAGTGGCGGCTATCCGGACCCGGTCACCGGCCAAGGTGCCGGGGCATTCATCTACCGTCTCGACAGCTACCAGACCCAGGACATGCTTGACGTGTATGCCAACGGCCCGTTCCAGTTGGGTGGCCGTGAGCACGAGTTGGTAGTGGGTGCGAGCACGTCGCGTACCCACCTGAACTTTCCCAACTACAGCAGCACCCTGGCCGGCCAAGACAATGACTATGGCGACGTGGACAACATCTTCACCTGGGATGGCCGGCAGTATGGGCGCCGTTCCTACAACGAAGTCGGGGGCGCAGTGACCACCCTGCAACAGACCGGCGTGTATGGCGCGCTGCGTTTGAAACCGATCGACCCGCTGACCCTCATTCTCGGCACCCGCCTCAGTTGGTGGAAGCAACTCGATGAGGTGACGCAATACGTGCCCTACTCGAAAAACACCGATAAAACCAAGAAGACCGGTGTCGTGACGCCATACGCCGGCATCATCTACGACCTGAACGACACCTACTCGGTCTACGCCAGCTACACCAGCATCTTCCTGCCGCAGACGTTCTACAAAACCGCCAGCGGCGGCTCGCTGGCCCCGCTTGAAGGGGACAACTACGAGATCGGCCTCAAGGGCGAATTCTTCGACGGTGCGCTGAACGCGAGCATCGCCCTGTTCGACATCGAGCAAAAGAACACCGCTGCCGATTCGGGCAACGATGCCACTGGCAAGACCGTCTACAAAGCCATCGCCGGCACCACCACGCGCGGCATCGAGACCGAGATTTCCGGTGAGGTGGCCGCAGGCTGGAACGTATTCGGCGGCTACACCTACCGCGAATCCCACGCCAAGGACGGTGAACGCGTACAGGTCAACCAGCCGATCAACCTGTTCAAGTTCGGTACCACCTACCGCCTGCCGGGCGCCCTGGATCGCCTGACCGTGGGCGGTAATGTCACCTGGCAAAGCGAGATGTACGCCACCACGCAGATCAACTACACCGGGCCGTACTACAAGGCGGTACAGGACCCCTTCGCCGTGGTCGGACTGCTGGCCAACTATCAGGTGGACGAGCATCTGTCCGTGGGACTGAACGTCAACAACCTGTTCGACAAGAAGTACTACGACGGCATGGGCACGTTCAACTCGGGCTCCTACGGCGAGCCGCGCAATGCGATGGTCAACGCCAAATGGAAGTTCTGAGATAAGTAGCAACACCAATGCGTGACCGAAAAGGTTGCGCATTGGTTGATGTCGCCTACCTTCAATGGAGGAGGTGACTTATGCACGTATTGGATCGAATAGAACGAAAAGTCCTGCTCAATGCTTCACGTAAACAGGTGTGGGAAGCCCTTGTCGATGCCGAGCAATTCGGCCGCTGGTTTGGCATTGCCCTCAAGGGCCAGAGCTTTGTCGCGGGCGAAACCGTCGAGGCGCCGATCACTTATCCCGGTTACGAGCATGTGATCTGGAAGGCGAGGATCGAACGCATCCTGCCGCAAACGTTGTTCTCTTTCTGGTGGCACCCTTTTGCGGTGGAGGAGGGGGTCGATTACGACAAGGAAACACCGACCCTTGTGGAATTCACTATCGAGGATCGCGCACCGGGCATTTTGCTACGGGTGGTTGAATCCGGGTTCGACAACATCCCCGAGGCCCGTCGTCAGAAAGCCTTCAAGATGAATTCGCGGGGCTGGGATGAGCAAATGGGCAATATCGAAACCTATCTCGGCCAAGCCCGTCGCGCCTGAGCCAAACGGGCATCATCACTGATGCCCACCCTTATGATGTTCAGCCTTCGTGGGCCGTGGTGATTTCCAGGGTATCGGTGAAGGTCACCAGCACGCTTTGCCCGACCTTGAGGTCTTTCAGCCCGGCGCGGACCTGCGGTTTCTCCACGTTCAACACTTTTGTCACGCCAGCAGGGTTTTCCAGGGTGACCTGGTTTTTCTTCAGGTCGATATGGGTGATCTTCAACTGCACCTGCACCTGGCGGAAAGCCGCACCGCCCGGGTTGGGGTTGTCGGCGGTCGCACGAATCACACCGGTCTTTTCGCTGGCATCCGGGGCGCTTTTATCCACGTCGGTGTCCAGCACCGCCGCGACCGAGTGGGTGGTCAATACCTTGACCTGGTCGCCGACCTTGAGGTTGCCCAGGTCCTTGGCTTGATCACTGAGTTGCACGTGCACGGGGTTGCCCTCGGCACCTTCGAGCACCACTTGGTGCTTGTCGGCATCCACCCCCAGCACCTTGGTGGTCACCTCGTCGGCTTCAAGGGATTTGGACAGCGGGATGTCGGCAGCGTAGGCGGCGAGGTTGCCGGCCGACAGCAACGTGACCAGGGCAATGGCTTGGCGCAGCGAGCGAGATAGTTTCATTGAAAGGACTTCCATGTTTGAGGAGCCCTGAGTCTAGTGGAGGGTCGCGGATCCACAACCGCGCAACCGCCCAGGTGTTTTAGCGATTGCAATACGCCATAGCCTCCGCAGATAATGAGATGAATTATCATTAACGCCTGGCAGCTTGCGTGTCCCTACCTACTGATCCCAAAGTCTTGTTGGCTACGCTCTATGACGACAACCATCGCTGGCTGCGCGCGTGGTTGTACCGTCAATTGAAGTGCCCTCAGGATGCGGCAGACCTCACGCAAGACACCTTCATTCGCCTGCTGGATGCGCGCCAGCTCACCCAGCTCGACGAACCCCGGGCATTCCTGAGTACCGTGGCGCGGCGTTTGCTGTTCAGCTTCTGGCGGCGCAAACGCCTGGAGCAAAGCTACCTCGACAGCCTGGCGCTGTTGCCCGAGTGCTACACACCGTCCGAAGAAGACCTCGCTGTCGTGCGTGAAGCCCTGGAAAGCATCGACCGCCTGCTCAACGGCCTGCCGGCCCGGGTGCGGCAGATCTTCATCCTCAGCCGCCTCGAAGGCCTGACCCAACCGATGATCGCCCAGCAACTGGACGTGTCCCTGGCCACCGTCGAGCGCGACCTGCGCCGCGCTTTCCTGCATTGCCTGGCCGAATCGGCAGACCTGACATGACCCGCCCAAACGTCGACAGCACCACCCGCGCCGCCGTCGATTGGCTGCTGCGCCTGGAGGCGAGCGGCGAAGACCCGGATGTGCGCCAAGCCTTCGACACCTGGCTGCACGCCAACCCGCAGCACGCGGCGGCCTGGCAGCAGGTCGGCAGCCTGTTGCAGCAACCGATTGCCGATCTGCATCGCGTCGAAGCCCACAGCCCTGGTCAACTGCGCGCGGCCTCCAAGGCCTTGATGACCCCTGATTCCCCCTCGCGCCGCAGCGTCCTGCGCAGTGGTTTGGCCCTGCTGGTCTTCGGCGCCAGCGGCGCGGCGATTGTGGATCGCAACCAGCCGCTCAATGGCTTGTGGGCCGACCTGCGTACCGGCACCGGCGAGCGCCGGACATTCGAGCTGGCCGACGGCAGCCGCCTGAGCCTCAACGCGCGCAGCTCGGTAGACATTCAATTCACCGCCCAGCGGCGCGTGGTGCGCCTGCGCGAAGGCCAGGTGTTTGCTGACGTTGCCGCCGACGCCAACCGCCCGTTCGTGATCACCACCGCCGAGGGCGAGGTCCAGGCCCTGGGCACGCAGTTCATGGTCAGCCAGGCGTCCGCCGGCAGCCTGGCGTCGGTGCAGTTGCACAGCGTGCAAATCACCACCGCTGGCGGCAGCCAACGGCGGGTTGAGGCGGGGCAGGCCGCCTGGTTCAACGCCAGCGCCGTGCGCCCCGTGGCATTGAGCATGGCCGGGCGCGTGGATTGGCGCGACGGCCGGGTCGATATTCGCGACGAACCGCTGGGCCTGCTGATCGATGCGCTACGCCCTTATGGCCGTGGCGTCCTGCGCATCAGCCCGCAAGCAGCAGCGTTGCGGGTGTATGGGGTGTACCCGTTGGACGATGCCGAGCAAACCCTGCAATCCCTCGCGCAGACCTTCCCGCTGCGTATCCGTCGCTACGGCCCGTGGTTGACACTGATCGACGTGCAATAACGAAAAAACTCACTCGGCATGAGGGGATCATGGATCTCGCGAGTCAGGGTTAGAGAACGTCAACCTGACCACGAGTATCCACCCCTTATGGCACCCCAGATGATCCGTCCCAGCCTGCTGACCTTGGCCATGGCCCTGGCCGTTATCGGCCAACCCGCCGTGGCCCAGGACAACACCCACGCTTTCGATCTGCCCGCTGCCGCCCTGGGCGACAGCCTCAGCCGCCTGTCCCGCGAGAGCGGGCGCACGTTGTCCGTCAACCCGGCTCTGCTGCAAGGGCGCCGCGCGGCGGCCGTCCACGGCCAGTTCACCGCCGAGCAGGCCGTGCAGCAAGCGTTGGCCGGCAGCGGGTTGGGCTTGATCATCACCGAGAACGGCACGTGGAGCCTGTACCTGCTGCCTGAAGGCGGAGCCCTGAACCTGGGCCCCACCAACATCACCGGGCAGTTGGCGGAAAATGCCTGGGGCCCGGTGGACGGTTACGTCGCCACCCGCAGCGGCACCGCCACCAAGACCGACACGCCGATCATGGAAATCCCGCAGACCGTTAACGTGGTCACCGCCGACCAGATCGCCGTGCAAGGCTCGCGCAACCTGACCCAGGCCCTGCGCTACACGCCGGGCGTCGACACCAACGGCTACACCGACCGCAACACCATCGCCGATGAAGTCGCCAGCCGTGGTTTCGCCCCCACCTTGCTCTACCTCGACGGCGCCTACCTGCCGTACGCCGGCAGCCTCGGCGGCGCGCCGCAGATCGACCCCTACACCCTGGAGCGCATCGAAGTGCTCAAGGGCCCGGCCTCGGTGCTGTATGGGCAGAACCAGCCGGGCGGGATGATCAACATGGTCTCCAAGCGGCCCACCACCGAAGCCCGGCACCAGGTCAAATTCGGCGTGGGCAGCTACGAACGGGTCAACGGCGCGCTGGATTTCAGCGGCCCGATCGACGAGGCGAAAACCCTCAGCTACCGCCTGATCGCCTTGGCCCGCGACGGCAACGAGATGGTCGATCACGCCACCGACAGCCGAACCTTGCTCGCCCCCAGCCTGACCTGGGCACCGAATGACGACACTGCGCTGACTGTCTACGCCCAGCTGCAGCGCGACAAATCCCTGGCCGACTACCAGGCGCTGCCGGCCATCGGCACGCTGTACCGCAACTCTCAAGGCAAGCGCATCGACCGCAACACCTTTCTCGGCGACTCGGACTGGAACAACTACATCCGCGATCAATACGTGCTGGGCTACGACTTCACCCACGCCTTCAGCGACAACCTCGAATACCGCCAGACCGCGCGCTACACCGACGTCAACGACCGCTACAAGGGCTTCTACCTGGGCGGTTTCGTACGCCGCGCCGACAACAGCATCGACGACACCCGCGCCACCCGCACCAAGCTCGACTGGAACCAGCACAATTCGGCTTACACCCTCGATAACAACCTGCAATTCAAGTTCGCCACCGGCGCCCTCGACCACACCTTGCTCACCGGCGTCGATTACCGCCAGTTCACCCGCAAGTACCAGGGCTACAACCTGTACGGCGTGGAAATCATCGACCTGTACAACCCCACCAACTACCACACCCTCAGCCAGCCCACGCTGACCACCAAGTGGGACAACACCATCAAGCAGACCGGTGTGTACGCCCAGGACCAGATCAAGCTGGACCGCTTTATCCTCACCGTTGGCCTGCGCGAAGACTGGGCCGAAGTGGAAAACCGCGACCTGCTGGCCAACAGCACCGAAGGCCACAAAGACAAGAAACTCACCCGCCGCATCGGCCTGACCTATCTCACCGACTTCGGCCTGGCGCCCTACGTCAGCTACGCCGAATCGTTCTTCCCCACCATTGGCAGCGAGGCGCCGCAGCGCGGTGGTTCGCCGTTCAAACCGGTGGAGGGCGAGCAGTACGAAGCGGGGATCAAATACCAACCCAACGACAGCGCGTTGTTTACGCTGTCGGTGTTCCAGATCAAGCAGAAAAACGTGCTGACCGGTGACCTGGAGTATCAGGAATACCAGCTGCAAGCCGGCGAAGTGCGCTCACGGGGCGTGGAGTTCGAAGGCAAGGCGCGTGTGGGGCAGGTGGAGTGGATCGGCGCCGTGTCCTACCTGGACTCGTTCTACACCAAGAGCAACTACGGCGAGGAGGGCAACCGCAACGAATCGCAGGCGCCTTGGACCGCCAGCACCTGGGTCGATTACCACTTTGCCGGCGACGCCTTGGCCGGCCTGACCGTGGGCGGCGGCGCGCGCTATACCGGCAAGAAATACGGCAACTCGGCCAACACCTTCAAGACACCGTCGTTTGTGGTGTATGACACCACCATCAACTACGACCTCGGCCGTGTCAGCCCCACCCTTAAAGGCGCAGAAGCCAGCCTGAACGTGCAGAACGTGTTTGATCGTGAGTACGTGTCGGCGTGCAACTACGCGTTTGGTTGCTACTACGGACAAGAACGCACTGCATCAGTAGAAGTGTCCTACGACTGGTAACCACTGCGGCAAGGGAACTTACTGTGGTGAGGGGGCTTTTTGTGGCGAGGGAGCTTGCTCCCGCTGGGCCGCGAAGCGGCCCCGCTTTTTATTCAAAAAGCTGGGACTGCTGCGCAGTCCAGCGGGAGCAAGCTCCCTCGCCACAGTTGCTTTTACTCTTTCAACTTACGCGGTGGCCTTTAGAAATCCACCGACGCAGACAACTTGGCCACCCGCGGATCACCCTGGCTCAGGAATCCACCTTGCGCCGATTCCCAGTACTTGGCATTGGCGACGTTTTCTACCGTGGCGCCGACGGTGACATCACGCTGCGCCACCTTGAAGTTGTAGCGCGCACCCACATCGAAGCGGTTCCACGCCGGCAGGCTGAGGTTGTTGGCCGCATCAGCGTACTGCCCGCCGGTGCGCAGCATGCGCCCGTTGAGGCTTACGCCTTGCAGGCCCGGTACATCCCAATCCACCCCAGCGTTGAGCTGGAACGAAGGCACGCCGATCGCACGGTTGCCGTCATTGGCGCCATTTTGCGTGTCCTTGAGCTCGGTCTTCATCACTGTCACACCGCCGAGCAAACGCAGGCCGCTGACCGGTTCGCCGAACACGTTGAGCTCCACGCCCTTGTTGATTTGCAAGCCTTCGCGCACGTAGCGCGCAGTGGTCGCATCGACGACTTCGGAGTAACCGGCCCCAGGCTGCTCGATACGGTAAACACCCAGCGTGGCGCCGTAGGTGCCCATGTCCACCTTCACACCTGCTTCAATCTGCTTGGAGCGCGCTGGCGCATAGGCTTGGCCGCCGCCAATGATCGTCCTTTCACCCAATTTCAGCGGCGACGTCGGCCCCTGCGCCAACCCTTCGATGCGGTTGGCGTACACCGACACATGCTCCCACGGCTTGAACACCAGGCCGTAGACCGGCGTGGTGATCGACTCGTCGTAGTTCGCCGTGCGCGTGCCGCTCGCGTAGTTGTAGCCCTGCACCACCATCTGCTGGCGACGCGCGCCAACGGTCAGTAACAGGCGGTCATCGAAGAAGCCAAAGGTGTCCGAAACGGCCGCGCTGCGCACAAAGGTCTTGGCGGTGATTTCCGGGTCGCTGAAGTCGGTGCCCGGGGTGTTGCGTGGGTTGTTCAAGGCCGGTGGCGCGCCGGTCACCGGGTTGTAGATATTGGTGATGGTCTTGCCGCTGGCAAACACATAGGCGTTGCGCGCCTGGGTCCAGGTCCCGGCCAGGCCGAAGTTGAGACGATGGCTCACCGCGCCGGTCTGGAACTTGCCATTGAGGCCCGTCATCAGGCTGCTGTTGTCTTCTTCGTGGGCAATGGTCGAGCCGCTGGCGGTGGCGTTGCCGAGGTTGTCGGTCAGGGTCACCGACGAGTAACGCCCCATCTCGCGGGTGTGCTTGACCCCGCCTGCCGCGTACGCCGTCCAGTTGTCGCTCAGGTCGTACTCGGCACGCAGCATGCCCAGGGTGTCTTCCAGGTTGGTACTGCTCCAGCTCGGCGCGTAGTTGGTGTCGGCCGAAGGCGCATCCGGGATGTGGGTGGCGGTGCCGGTGAACACCGAGTTGCGCCCGCCGTTGATATGCTCCTTCTGGTACACAAAGTCGCCGGACAAACGCAGCGCATCGCCACGGTAGTCCAGGCCAACCGCAAACAGCTTCGAACGCTGGTTTTCATCATCGATGCCGGTATCGCCTTCGCGCTGGGACAGGTTCACCCGTGCGCCAAACTGATGGTCTTCACCAAAACGCTGGCCAATGTCCAAGTGCTCGCCCACCCGACCATCGCTGCTGATGTCGCTGCTGAAACGGCGCAACGGCAGATCATCGGCGCGCTTGGGTTGCAGGTTCACGCCGCCGCCAATCCCCGAACCGGTGGGGCTCACGCCGTTGATAAAGGCATTCGGGCCCTTGAACACTTCAACCCGTTCCAGGGCGTCGGTTGAGATGATCTGGCGCGGCAGGATGCCGTACAGACCGTTGTAGGACATATCGTCGCCGTTCAGGGGCAAGCCGCGAATCATGAAGGTCTGCGCCTGATTGGCATACCCCGACGCCTGGCGCACGGATGAGTCATTGAGCAGCACATCGCCGACGGTTTCGGCCTGCTGGTCGCGAATCAGTTTCTCGGTATAGGAGGACATGCTGAACGGCACGTCCATGATGTCCTGGTTGCCCAGCACCCCCAACTGGCCACCGCGTGCCACCTGGCCGCCGGCGTACACCGGGGGCAGGGCGCTTGGCGCGGGTGCGTCGGCGCTGATGTTGGTGGCGCCCAATTCCAGGGTATTGCCGTCCTGACGGTTGTTCGCATCCTGCGGGGTGGCTGGGGTGGCGGCATGAGCAGTGATGCTCAGGGAGCAGCACAGGGCGAGCAGGGTCGGACGAAACGGAATAGGGAAGGGCATGGGCGATCCAGTGAGGAAAAGGGCAACAAATGTTGCGCGTCCTCGCTGCGCGGATACGACTCCGGTGCGAATGATAGTGATTGTTATTAACGTCACGCAACAAATATTTACTTTCGCGGTCTGCGTGCGCACATAGCCGAGTAGAATCACGCCCTGAAAGCGATTCCTGAGGTGCGGTACGGTGGATTTACAGCAGGGTTTTGTCCTGACCCGGCATTGGCGCGACACCCCGGCGGGCACGGAGGTCAGCTTCTGGCTGGCCACCGACCAAGGCCCCAGGCTTGTGCGCCTCCCCGTGCAGACCTCGGTGATGTTCATCCCCGAAGCCCACCGCAAGCCGCTCGACTGGCTGCTCAAGGGCGAGCGCGAGATCGAACTGCGCCCGCTGGAACTGTTGGACTTCCATCACCGCAAGGTCCTGGGCCTCTACACCCGCCAGCACCGCCAGGCGATGGACGTGGAAAAACGCCTGCGCGCCGCCGGTGTCGACGTCTACGAAGGCGACGTGCGCCCGCCCGAGCGCTACATGATGGAACGCTTCATCACCGCGCCCGTGTGGTTTGGCGGTACGCCCGATGCCAACGGTGTGTTGATGGATGCGCAGATGAAACCCGCGCCCGACTACCGCCCAGCGCTCAAACTGGTGTCCCTGGACATCGAGACCACCGCCAAGGGCGAGCTCTATTCCATCGCCCTCGAAGGCTGCGGCGAGCGTCAGGTGTACATGCTCGGCCCGCCGAACCAAACCACGGCGGTGGACTTCAAGCTCGACTACTGCGACACCCGCGCCCAACTGCTCGAACGCCTCAACCACTGGCTGGCCACCTTTGATCCCGATGCGATCATCGGCTGGAACGTGGTGCAGTTCGACCTGCGCGTGCTCCACGAACACGCCCAGCGCCTCAACGTGCCGCTGCTGCTCGGGCGTGGCGGCGAAGCCATGACCTGGCGCGAACACGGCAGCCGCAACCACTACTTCGCCGCAGCGGCGGGGCGCTTGATCATCGACGGTATCGAGGGCCTGCGTTCGGCGACATGGAGCTTTGAATCCTTCAGCCTGGAAAACGTCGCGCAAACCCTGCTCGGCGAAGGCAAGGACATCTCCACGCCATACCAGCGCATGGACGAAATCAACCGCATGTTCGCCGAGGACAAACCCGCCCTGGCGCGCTACAACCTCAAGGACTGTGAACTGGTCACGCGGATTTTCGCCAAGACCGAACTGCTCACCTTCCTGCTGGAACGCGCCAGCGTCACCGGCTTGCCGGCGGACCGCAATGGCGGCTCGGTCGCCGCGTTCACCCATCTGTACATGCCGCTGATGCACCGCCAGGGCTTTGTCGCGCCGAACCTGGGGGACAAACCGCCCCAGGCCAGCCCCGGCGGATTTGTCATGGACTCGCGCCCCGGCCTCTACGAATCGGTGCTGGTGCTCGACTACAAAAGCCTCTACCCGTCGATCATCCGCAGCTTCCTGATCGACCCAGTGGGCCTGATCGAAGGCCTCAAGTACCCCGACGACAGCCAGTCGGTCGAAGGCTTTCGCGGTGCGCGTTTCTCGCGCACCCGGCATTGCTTGCCAGCCATCGTCGCGCGGGTGTCCGAGGGCCGCGAAGAAGCCAAGCGCGAACACAACGCGCCGTTGTCCCAGGCGCTGAAAATCATCATGAACGCCTTCTACGGCGTGCTCGGCTCCAGCGGTTGCCGCTTCTTCGACACGCGGCTGGCGTCGTCCATCACCATGCGCGGGCACCAGATCATGCGCCAGACCCGCGCCCTGGTCGAAGCCCAGGGCTTTGAGGTGATCTACGGCGACACCGACTCCACCTTCGTCTGGCTCGGCAGCAAGCATTCCCAGGAGGACGCCGGGCGCATCGGCCGCGCCTTGGTGCAGCACGTCAACGACTGGTGGCGCGAGCACCTGCGCAGCGAGTTCGGCCTGCAAAGCGCGCTGGAACTGCAATACGAAACCCACTTCAGCCGCTTCCTCATGCCGACCATTCGCGGCGCGGAGGAGGGCAGCAAAAAACGCTACGCCGGCCTGGTCACGCACAGCGATGGCCGCGAAGAAATGGTCTACAAAGGCCTGGAAACCGTGCGCAGCGACTGGTCGCCCCTGGCCCGCCAGTTCCAGCAGGAACTCTACCAGCGCATCTTCCATCGCCAGCCGCACCAGGATTACATCCGTGACTACGTGCAGCGCACCTTGAGTGGCGAATTCGACGAGTTGCTGATCTACCGCAAGCGCCTGCGCCGCCAGCTGGACGACTACGAACGCAACGTCCCGCCCCACGTGCGCGCCGCGCGCCTGGCGGACGACTACAACGACCGCCTCGGGCGCCCGCGCCAGTACCAGCGCGGTGGCTGGATCAGCTACGTGATCACGGTCAACGGGCCGGAACCCCTGGAAACCCGCCAGGCGCCCATCGACTACGACCACTACGTCACCCGGCAATTGCAGCCGGTGGCCGATGCGATCCTGCCGTTTGTGAATGACGATTTCGGCACTCTGGTCGGCGGGCAGATGGGCCTGTTTTAAAACGCTTGATTCGACGCGCTGCGAACCTGCACTCTGGCCGCTGACGACCACCCGACGGCGCAGCCACCATGACCCAGCTCACCCTGACCGGCACCACGGTCGAACTCCAGCCCCTGCTACCGCAACATGCCAGCGCCTTGCTCGACGCCGCCGCCGATGGCGAGTTGTGGAACCTCAAGGTCACCAATGTGCCCGGCCCCGATACCGTCGAAAAATACATCGACACGGCGCTGGCCGGACGTGACGCGGGCACGGTGATCCCGTTCACCATCGTGCGCCGCGACAGCGGCCAGGTGGTCGGCAGCACGCGGTTCTGGAAGGTCGATCGGGTCAACCGCAAGCTGGAAATCGGCCACACCTGGCTGGCGCAATCCACGCAAAAAAGCGCGATCAACACCGAAGCCAAACTGCTCCTGCTGACCTACGCTTTTGAAGTCCTCGACTGCGTGCGCGTGCAATTCACCACCGACGAACTCAACGAAAAATCCCGCGCCGCGATCCTGCGCCTGGGCGCCGTGCAAGAAGGCATTGTGCGCCACGAACGCATCATGCCCGACGGGCGCAAGCGCAATTCGGTGCGCTTCAGCATCATCGACTCGGAATGGCCGCAGGTGAAAGTGCACTTGCAGGCCAAACTGCAACGCTAGGAGACCAGGCACATGTACACGCTCTACGGCATAGACGAATCCGGCTCGTGCATGATCGAAATCGCCCTGCAACGTTGCGCGGTGCCCTGGCGCCGGATCGACGCCGCGTCATGGGCCGAGGGCGCCGGCAGTGACGAACTGGCGCGCATCAACCCGCTCAAGCAAGTGCCCACGTTGCTCACGCCCGATGGCCAGGTACTGACAGAAAGCGCGGCGATCCTGATCCACCTCGGCCTGGAGTTTCCCGCCGCCGACCTGCTGGCCGGCAACCGCGCGCAGATCATCCGCGGCCTGGTGTACATCGCCGCCAATTGCTACTCGGCCATCGGCATCATCGACTACCCGCAACGCTGGCTCGGCAACGTCAATGAAACCGTGCAGGCGCAACTGGTCACCGGCACGCGGCGCTACTTGCATCAGGCCTGGGTGGTGTTTGCCGATCAGTTTGCCGGGCAGTTGTTCGGCCCCAATGACACGCCGAATGCACTGGGCCTGATGGCGGCGGCGGTGTCGCGCTGGGATGAGTCGCGGGAGGCATTGAACGGCCTGGCCCCGGGCTTTGCTCAGAGCCTGGCGCAGGTGGACGCCGATCCCGTGGTAGCGCCCGTGTTTGCCCGGCATTGGCCGCAGTGGAACGTCACCTGATGTTTCCGCAATCAGTGGAAACAATCACCGCGCAAGCGCCTCAACCCCTTGCGTAGCGGGCGTCCTGACCTACGCTTTCTTAAAGTGGTGTAGGAATCATCCTTGAATTTGACTGTCGCAGACATGAAACTCAAGAACCCTGCATGGAATTAGAAGGAGGTGCGCATGCTCATCCGGTCGCTGACCCTGGCTACCTTGATGGTTTTTACGGGGCCGCTGTTGGCCGCTGATGATACCAACCCACTCAAGCAGGATGTGGGCAAAGCCCGTCCGCTGGTAGTGGTGGAGCTTGATTCCGGTAACGCCACTTTGACGACACTCAAGAAGCAACTTGACGAGCCTGCCAACAAGCAAGCGTTCGAAGAACGCAACATGGTGTTCTACACCGTGAAGTTCGGCAGCATCGGCGCCGAAGGGGAGAAGTTCGCCAAGGACGCGAAGGACAACAAAAAACTCACGCCGCCAGAAACCAATGCACTGATCCGCGCCCTCAAGCTGGGTGCCGGTAGCGGCACCAAGGTCATCCTGGTGGGTAAGGATGGCGAGAAGAAACTCGAGAAGACCGTGCCACCGGATACCCTCGACCTGAAGGAATTCTTCAGCACCATCGACCAGATGCCCATGGCGGAAAAAGAAACCGCCGCCGCCGCAGAACCCGAGCCGGCGGCCCCCGCGCCCGCCAAAGGCGCCAAACCGGCCAAGGCCGGCAGCAAGCCTGCGCCGCAACAACTGGACGATTGATCCACACCAGGAGCCGGCTCCCCCGGCTCCTACCGCAGACACCTTGCGAAACATATGATAACCGTTATCATTTGCGCATCATTCTTTGTGCGCGCCTCCCATGTCTTCGACTCCTGCGGTAAGCCCTACTGACCTGGCCACCCTGTACCAGCAGCAACACCGTTGGTTGCAGCAATGGCTGTGGCGTCGCCTGAATTGCTCGCAGAGTGCCGCGGACCTGGCCCAGGACACCTTCCTGCGGCTGCTGGCGAAGAATCAGGCGATCGAGGTGCAGGCACCGCGCAGTTTTCTGGCGAAGGTGGCGCAGAGCGTGCTGTCCAACCACTTCCGTCGGCAAAAGCTGGAGCGCGCCTACTTGCAGGCCCTGGCCCTGTTGCCGGAAGAATCCGCCCCCAGCGCCGAAACCCAATGGATCCTGCTGGAAACCCTCACCGCCCTCGACGAAGTGCTAAGCCGCCTGGCCTTGCCGGTGCGCCAGGCGTTCCTCTGGTCGCAGCTCGACGGCCTCAGCCATGGCGAGATTGCCGAGCGCCTCGGCGCCAGCATCGCCACGGTCAAGCGCTACATCATCAAGGCCGGCGCGCAATGCATCCTGCTGGACAGCCAGCAACCATGACGCTGTCCCTGGAAGCCGCCGAGCAGGCGATGCATTGGCAACTGGAATTGCAGGCGCCCGACGTCAGTGAGCAAACCCGTGCGCAATGCCAGCGCTGGCGCGAACAAGACCCGGCCCACGAACTGGCCTGGCAGCATTCCCAACGCTTTTTCCAGCGCATGCAAGACGTGCGCGCGCCGGCGCATCAGGCCCTGGTCAGCGCTGCATTGCGGCCGGCCTTGTCTCGTCGCCAGGTGGTCAAGCACCTCGCCGTGCTGATGGTGGCGGGCGCCACGGCGTGGAGCGCCAAAGACAGCGAACTGCTGCAACACTGGACCAGCGACTACAGCACCACCGTCGGCGAGCGCTGGCGCATCGATCTGGCGGACAACACCCAGGTGCAACTGAACACCGACAGCGCCATCGACGTGCAATACACCCATGAGCGGCGCCAGATCCACCTGTTGCGCGGCGAAATCCTGGTGGACCCCAACCCCGCCGACAGCCGCCCGCTGTGGGTGCAGACCGCCGAAGGCCTGACCCGCGCGGTCAGCGGACGTTTCAGCGTGCGTCAGCGTGACGGCTTCACCCAGCTGGGCGCAGACCAGGGCGCATTGTCGGTGCAGATCCCGTCGCGCAGCCTGGTGTTGCAGCCCAGCGAACTGATCAGCTTCGATGCCCACACCGTGCTCGCCCGTCGCCCACAACGGGACGGCGAGCTGGCCTGGCTCGGCGGCATGATCGTCGCCCAGGGCATGCGCCTGGAGGACTTCCTTGAAGAATTGAGCCGCTATCGGCGCGGGCGCTTGGCCTGTGATCCGGCGGTGCGCGGCCTGCGGGTGTCGGGCACCTACCCGCTGGCCGACACCGACCGCATCCTCGCCGCCCTGGCGCAGACCCTGCAATTGGATGTGCAGCATTTCACGCGGTTCTGGGTCACCCTCAAGCCGCGCCAGCACCTCGTGTGAATTTATTTTGCGGCAAAGTGAGCCGTTTGCCGATCTCACGAGACTTGTATTCCCAGACACTACCTTCACTGGGGAAACAGGCATGCAGCCACGCACAACGTTGAAAACATCACTGGCCCTTGCGGTCATGCAAGGCATCGCCACGCTCACGCTCGCCACGCCGTTGCTGCTGGCGTCGGCCTGGGTGCAGGCCGCGCCGCAGATCGACTTCGACATCCCGGCTGGTTCGCTGGCCGGCGCACTCAACCGGTTCGGCCAGGCCAGCCAGATCCTGCTGTCCTACCCGGCGGCGCTCACCGACGGCAAGACCAGCCCCGGCCTGCATGGGCGCCATGACCTGGACAGCGGCCTGGCAATCCTGCTCAGCAGCAGCGACCTGCAAGCCGTGCGTGGCAGCGGCAATAACTATTCGCTGGAACCACGCCCGGCGGGCGGCGCCTTGCAACTGAGCACCGTGTCCATCTCCGGCAAGGCGCCGGGTTCGACCACCGAGGGCACCGGTTCCTACACCACGCAATCGTCCAGCAGCTCGACGCGCCTGAACCTGACCCCACGGGAAACCCCGCAATCGCTCACCGTGATGACACGCCAGCGCCTCGACGACCAGCGTCTGATCAACCTCAGCGACACCCTCGACGCCACCCCCGGCATTATCGTGCTGCGTGATGGCAAGGGCTCGGAAAGCGATGGCTATTTCTCCCGTGGTTTCCAGATCCAGAACTTCGAGATCGACGGCGTGCCCACCGCCACGCGCATGGACAACTACACCCAAAGCATGGCCATGTACGACCGCGTCGAGATTGTGCGCGGCGCCACCGGCCTGATCAGCGGCATGGGCAACCCGGCGGCCACCATCAACCTGATCCGCAAGCGCCCGACCGCCGAGGCCCGTGCCAGCGTGACCGCCGAGGCGGGCAACTGGGACCGTTACGGCACCGGCCTTGACGTGTCCGGGCCACTGACCGAAAGCGGCAACGTGCGCGGGCGCCTGGTGGCAGACTACAAGACCGAACGTTCCTGGATCGACCGCTACAAGCAGGAAAGCCAACTGCTCTACGGCATCACCGAGTTCGACCTGACCGAAGACACCCTGCTGACGATGGGCTTCAGCTACCTGCGCACCGACGTCGACGCGCCGGCCCGCTCCGGGCTGCCCACGCGCTTTACCGACGGCGCGCGCAGCAACCTCAGCCGTTCGCTGAACACCGCGCCGTCGTGGTCCTACAACGACCATGAGCAGACCAGTTTCTTCACCGCCATCGAACAGAAGTTCGACAGCGGCTGGAGCGCCAAGGCCGAATTCACCCACACCGAAAACCAGTTCGACGAAATCTTCAACTACGTCAACGGCAGCCTCAACCGCGATGGCAGCGGCACCACCCAACTGCCGGTGCGCTTCTCCGGCACGCCGCGCCAGGACAACCTCGACCTGTACGCCACCGGCCCGTTCAACCTGCTCGGTCGCGAGCACGAGCTGATCGCCGGCGTGACCCTGTCCAAATACCGCGAGAGCGTGCCGAGCTACGGTGGCTGGAACTACGCCTATTCCGGCTCGCCGGCGGGCGCCATCGACAACCTGTTCAATTGGGACGGTAACTCGGCGAAACCGGCGTTCGACGTCACCGGCAAATCCTCGGTGGATGAAAGCCAGTACGCCGCTTACCTCAGCACCCGCCTGCGGGTCACCGATGACCTCAGCCTGATCCTCGGCAGCCGGGTGATCGACTGGAAACGTGACACCGTCACCAGCCCATACGGCGGCACCGAGACCCGCACCGACGAATCCGAAACCGGCGTCTACATCCCCTACGCCGGGGTGGTGTACGACCTCACCGACAACTGGTCGGCCTACGCCAGCTACACGAAGATCTTCAACCCCCAGGCCATGGGCGTGCATGACATCAACAACAAGGCTCTGCCGCCGATGGAAGGCAAGGGCTACGAAGTGGGGCTCAAGGGCAGCTTCTTCGACGAGAAACTCAACACCAGCCTGGCGCTGTTCAAGCTGGAACAGGACAACCTGGCGATCTGGATCGACACCCCGGGCGGCGACACCTACCGCAACGAGAAGGGCACCACGACCGAAGGCGTCGAGTTGGAGCTCAACGGTGAATTGGCCGAAGGCTGGCAAGCCTCCGCGGGCTACGCCTACGCCGTCAGCACCGATGCCGACGACAACCGCATCGTCACTACCTTGCCGCGCCAGAGCCTGAAGACTTTCACCACTTACCGCCTGCCGGGCGCGCTGGATAAGTTCACCGTTGGCGGCGGGGTGAACTGGCAAAGCAAGGTCGGCGAAGACCTGCATACCTTCAGCCAGGGCAGCTATGCGGTGACCAACCTGCTGGTGCGTTATGACGTGACGCCCAAGCTGAGTGCCTCGGTGAACCTCAACAACCTGTTTGATCGCGAGTACCTGAGCTATGCCGGCAACCACGGCATGTATGGCGCTCCGCGCAACGTGATGACAGGCGTCAAATACGATTTCTGATCTGAGCGCCTAACCCCAAGTCAGAGTGAGCTTATGTGGGAGCGGGCTTGCTCGCGAATGCGGTGGCTCAGTTAGAACATCTTTGACTGGCCCACCGCTATCGCAGGCAAGCCAGCTCCCACATTTGGATTTGCGCCAGACTGGGAATCTGGCCACACCGCCGCCCTCCTGTGGGAGCTGGCTTGCCCGCGAATGCGGTGGCTCAGTTAGAACATCTTTGACTGGCACACCGCTTTCGCGAGCAAGCCCGCTCCCACATTTGCTTCAGTTGCGTGCTGGCGCTTGCGTTTCAGTTTTCTTGCGCACCGGAAACGGAAAGTAGAAAAACCGCAAGAACGCCACCCGCTTGATCACTTCCCCAATCAGCAACGGCGCCACCACCGCCACCACCAAGCCAACGCACGCCGCCACAAACGCAGGCAGCCCCAGGCGCTCCATCAGGTCGAAGGTCTTGTGCTGGATCTCGCCATGGAAGATCAACAGGATCAACGTCGACTGGCCAATGTAGGTCATCGCCCGCGTCAGCAGCGCCGAGACCATGAGCACCCGCGCCAACGCCCAGCACAGGTACATGCCAATCACCGCCAGCAGGCTGGTCCACAACCAGTGGTCATAGCGCCGTTGCGCCAGGTCCATGGTGTCGCCCCGCCAGAGAAACACCGCCGCAAACAGCACCACCGAAATCACCAGCGTCAGCAGTGAACCCTCATGCCGGCGCAGCCAGTCGCGCAGCAGGTAGCCGAGGATGAAACACGCGCCGCTGATCAGCGTGACGTCCAGGCTGAACGGCAAACCGGGCAGCACCCAGGTGCGTTCGCCAACGGTCACCGGCAGTTGCCAGAACCACGGCAGGATCCAGGTGCCCACCACCAGAATCAGCGCTGTCAGCCCACAACTCAGCGCCAGCGGCAGGCGTTGGATCAGGCGCAGCACGCACCAGCTGAACAGGATCGCCACCCAGAAATGCGGCAGAAACCACAGCGCCTGCCACGGGATGGTGTCCACCGAGGCGTACAGCACGCCACCGATATCCGGCAGCAGCGGTTGCCCGCGCAGCACATCGCGCACGATCACGTAGACCAGCATGGTGAAGAAAAACGGCTTGAGCAGGCCGTCGGCCTTGCGCACGGCCATCTCGCCAAACGGCTGTTCCGGCTTGAACAGCACGCCGGACAAAAAGAAGAACAGCGGCAGGATGAACGACGCCAGGATCGGGTACAGCAGGTCCGGGGACGTGGCCACAAACCAGCTGTGGGCATACACGATCACCAGGATGCCGATGCCTTTGGCGATATCCATTTGAATCCAGCGATGTTTCACTCGACCTTCCTCCTTTATGCCTTGCGCCATGGCTTGAGCCACAGCCCCATGCCCAGCAACACCACGGCGCCGGCCAGGGTGCTCAGCCCCAGTTGCAGCCACACGCCGTCAATCCGAAACAGCAGCAACGCCGCCAGGCCCAGCAACAGCGTGCTCAGCAGCCATTGCCGCGCCCAGGGCAGGGCGGCGAGCAAGGACTGGCGCTGCATCAACAGCAGCGCGGTGCACAGCACGCCGGCCAATGCAGCCAGCGGAATGCCCGCCAGGCCAAAGATAAACGGCAGCGCGCCGAGCAACAGCACGTTGACCAGGCTGCCGAGCAATTCGCAGCGCAACGGCTGGCGTGTGTCGCCCGCGGCGTAGGCGTAGCGCGCCAGCAACGCGTTCCAGGCGCCGAACACCAGCGGCACGGCGAACCACGCCAGCAGCAGCGGCAGTGGCGAATCCGCCGATTGCTTGGGCAACAGCAGCGCTACCAGGCTTGGTGCCGCCGCCACCAGGCCGACACCGGCGGGCAGGGTCAACACGCTGGCGGTTTGCAGGCCGCGCTTGAGCAGGGCCAGGCGCTCGTCGCCCTGGCGACGGCTCATCATGCCCAGCAGCACCTGGTTGAGGCTCATCAGCGCAATCAGCGGCAGGTTCATCAGCTTGCGCGCGAGGTTGACCCACGTCACCGCGCCTTCCCCCAGCAGCGAGGCCACCAGCCGCTCGATCAGCGCCAGGCCCTGGCTGGCGCCGTTGCTCAACAGCAGCGGGCCGATGCGCTGGCCCAGCTCGCGCAGCGGTGCCAGCGACAGTTGCCAACGCCACGGCCGCCAACCCTGGCGCCAGACCGACGGCAGCAGCGCCAGCGGCATCAGCAGGCTGCCGGCGAGGCAGGCCAGGGCCAGTGTGTGCGGTTGGGTGGCAGTGCCGGCGAGGGCGAGGTAGGTCACCGGTGGCAGGTTGAACAGCAACGAGCCCAGCCCCGCCAGCACAAACCGCTCGCTGGCCTGCAACGGAATACTGAACAGCGCATGCAGCATCAACCCCGGCACGCACCACGCGACGATCTGCAGATTGCTGCCCGCCAGCGCCGTGGCACTCGCCGCCAAACCAGGGCCGAGCAGTTGCACCAGCCACGGCGCCAACAGCGTCAGCAACAGGCTGGTCACCAGCGCGATCAGCAGCAGCGCCGGAAACAACACCGCCAGCCAACTCAGGCGCTCGCCCTCCTGGCGTTGCAGGTACAGCGGCAGCGCGGCGGCGCTGAGCAGGCCACCGGCCAGTGACATGCGCAAGGCTTCGGGCAAAAACAGCGCGATCAGGAACGCATCACTGCGCTCGCCCGCGCCCCAGGCCGCCACCAGCAACCATTCGCGCGCAAAGCCCAGGCACAAGCCGAGCAAGGTCGCCACGGTGAGCCAGGCGGCAGAGCCGAGCATCAGGGGTGTACGCCATCAAGCAGCGGCTCAGGCGCGGCAACCTGTTTGACCTGCGGCAGGCGTGCCGGAAACAAGCGTCGAGCCTCCAGCACGTTGATCCCCACCATCAGCCAGAACAGCGCCACCATCACCACGGCAAAGCTGAAATAGTGGTCAAACAAACCACTGACCAACGCCGCCAGAATGCCCGCCGTGGTGCCCAGCCATAGGGCGTTGTCCTTGGTCAGGCGGATCGGGCCTTTGTCCGGGCGCGCTTCACGCCACCAACGGACGGTCACCGCGACAAACAGCAGCATGCCGACAATGCCGATCTTGTAGATGTAGTTCAGCCACAGGTTGGATATCCCCAGAAAGTGCGTGCCCGGCACCGGTGGATCGACCTTGAAGCCAATGCCCAGCGGATACGCCGCCACCGCCTGCGGGAACATGCGGTATTCGTCGAAGCGCACTTCGGTACTGGCGTTGCTCGACGAGAAAATCGTCGCCAGGCGGTCCTGCAACGGCGGATACGCCATCACCAGCGCCACGGTCAGCGCCGCGCCAATCATCAGCAAGCGCCCGGTGTACGGCACGCGGCGCGTGGCCATCCACAGCAGCACCAGCGCCAGGCTGACCATCGCGCCACGGCTACTGGCCAACAGCAGCGCCGCCGCGCCCAGGCATGCCACGCTGAGACCGAGGCCGCGCTTCCAGCCTTGCTCGGTCATGCCGTAGCAGAACGCCAACGGCAGCAGCAGCGCCATGATCCCGCCGATGGCATTCGGATGGGTCCACGGTGAGCCCATGCGCGAGGACATGGCTTCCAGGCCGAACTTGAGTGTGTCGAAGTTGGCGTAGTTGAACAGCCCCAGGATCGGCGCAATCCCGGCTCCCGAGCGGGTGCGCACAAACACCGCAATCGACAGCACCAGCATCGCCAGCGTGCCCAGCAGCAGGGCGATCACCAGGGCTTCACGGTGCTTGCGTTCCACCAGCAACTTGGCCGCGAGGAACACCCCCGACAGGTTCAGCAACCAGCGCAGCCAGTTGGCCAGGCCGCTGCTGTCGGCGTGGGTGATGACCTGGCCGACGATAAACGGGAACACGCTGAACAGCATCAGCCACAGCAGCATCTGGTCGGTGGGGCGTTGCGTGAAGCGCGGTGATTCGGGCAAGCGCGACAAAAATCGCTGCCACACCACCGCGCCCCAGGTCAGGGCGAGGATCGCTTCGCTGACGGTGGTGCGGATGCCCAGGTTCACCGTGGAGTACGGCATGAACGTCGCCACCAGGGCAAACAGCAGCAGGCCCCACAGCGGAAAGCGCAGGATGGTCAGCGCGCCCGCCAAGCCAATCACGGCGACAAGCGCCTTGGCCGGTGACAGCAACAACGCCAGCGCGCCGAACAGCACGCCGAAGAGGATGGGGACGAGGCTTGTCAGGTTTATTCTCACTTGAGTTCCTCGATCAGGTCGGCCAGGCGGCGGCGATAGGCGCCAGGGTTGTAACGCTCAGCCCACAGGCGGCGTTGCTCCGGCGAATCTTCGACGGGGCGTTGCGCCAGGTCCAGCATCAACTGCACCAGCGCCGGGCCATCGGTGGGCGAAAAGCGCGGCGCCGTCGGCGGGGTGATTTCATCCAGCGAGGTGCCGCTGGCCACCGCCACCGGCGTACCGACGCTCAGGGCTTCGATCACCGGCAAGCCGAAACCTTCGGCGTAAGACGGTTGCCACAGGCGCGAGGCCTGGCGGTACAGCGCGTGCAGTTCGGCATCCGACACGCCGCTCAAGGCGCGAATCCCCGGCAGCGTGCGCTGGGCCTCGGGCAGATGCTCGAGACTGCCCACCAGCACCAGCTCCGGCACCTCGCTGGACTGGCGTCGCGCCTGCTGCCAGGCGTCCACCAGGAACGGCACGTTCTTGCGCAATTCCCGGGTGCCCACCAGCAGCCAGTAGCCCTCGGGCAGTTGGCGCGCACTGAGGTCGGCGGGCAATCCGGCAAAGCCCTCGACCTGATTGGGCAGCACGCGGATCTTGTCCTTGGCGCCGGGAAACAGCCGCGCGGTTTCATCGGCGCTGTATTGCGATGGCGTCCACACACGGTCGGCGCTGCGCACCGCATAGGCGATCGATAGGCGATCACTGGTTTTGTAGATCAGCGCCTTCAGGCGGTTGGCGTGGTAGTTGTCCAAGGTGATCTGGAACAGGTCATGCAACAGCACCACGCTGCGCAAACCCTTGGGTTTGGGCGGCAGCGGCAGGCCCATGTTGAAGGTGCTGATGTACAGGTCAATGTGTTGCTCGCGCAGCGCACGCGGCAGAAAACCGGCCTCGAAGCGCAGGCGATTCTGCGGTTGGTGCATCGCGGTTTTTGCGCATCCCCAATGCGGGCAATGCGCCTGCAAACGGGTTTCATCGCCCAGGGGCGCCACGGTGAAACGCTCCAATTCAAGGTCCGGCAGCGTGCGCAGGGCGTTTTCCAGGGCGTACACCTGGCGGCTGATCCCCGATTGCGGCGAGGTGCCGACGGTGCGGTAATCCAGGCCTACACGCATGCGGGCTCCTTGTGTTTGACCGGCGCGAGGCTGGCGTACACCTGCTCCAACTGGCTGGCGGCGACGCTCCAGTCATGGGCGCGGCGCACATAGGCACGCCCGGCTTCGCCCATGGGCGCGGCGGCTTCGGGAAATTGCAGCAGGCGCACCACGGCATCGGCCAGGGCGGTGGCGGTCTGGCCGCCGAGGTAGTCCAGGCCCTCCACCAGGTCCAGGCCCGACACGCCTTGCGCGGTGCTGGCCAGCGGCAGGCCGGCGGCGAGGGCTTCGAGGACCTTGAGCTTGGAGCCGCCGCCATGGCGCAACGGGGCGAGGAACACCGAACTGCTCGATTGCAGTGCCAGCAGATCGGGCACAAAGCCCTGCCATTCGATGCGCGGATCAGGCCAGCGCGTGCGCCAACTGGCAGGCATGCCGAAGCCACACACGCTCATGCGCGCATCGGGGCAGCGCGCCCAGACCTTGGGCAGGATCTCATCCAGGGCCCACTCGATGGCGTCCACATTCGGTGCGTATTCGTAGTTGCCGAGGAACAGCACGCGGCGGCTCGCCGGGTCGGGACGGGCCTTGGCGAAGTGATCGCAATCCACGCCGTTGACCACCACCGGCACCCGTTTACCGGCGATCTTTTCCAGCACCTCTGCGTCGCTTTCGGTCACCGCCACCACCTGGGTGGCTTGGCGCATGACGCGGCGTTCCCAGCGTGCATAGCGCCATTGATCGTAGCGAATGAACGGCAGCGCCCAGCGCGGCAAACGGTCATAGGTGGCGGCGCCGAGGGCCGACTCGACGTTGTGTTCGGTCAGCACAAACGGCTGGGCGTTACGCGCCAGGGCGTCTTCATAAGGCTGGAAGGTGTAGCTGTGTTCGATCTGCACCACGTCCCATTGTTCACCCAACAGCCACTCGAACGTGTCCTGCAACTCCCCCGACAGGCCATTCACGCTGGCCAGCAGCGGGTAGGGCGCGAACAGCCCGGCCAGCAACGTTTTGACGCTGCGCAGCGGGCGGCGCGGCAGCACGATCAATTGTTCGAGAAACGCCTCCAGCACCTGGCGGTCGGCCGGCGTTACCGGGTGCTTGTCATGCAGCAGCAAGGTGATCTGATGCCCGCGCGCCGCGAGGCTGCGCAGCAGGTGAAACTGGCGCGTCTTGCCGCCGCTGGTGGCGGGCCAGGGTGAGTAGGGCAGGATCCATAAAATGCGCATGGCCGCGTCAATCCCATAACAGAATTTGCAGGGTCGGCTTGACCGTCACGGTCAGGCCGCTGGTGCCGGTCAGCGGGGTTTGCGTACCGAGCAGCGGGTCGTACAGCGTGGCGTTGGCCAGGCCTGGCAAGTGCGCGTTGCCGCCCGCGGCCGACCAGAAGAACCACAGCTTGTGGCCGTCGGCGCGGGTCCAGCCGATGCTGAACAGGCCGTCGGGCAGTGAGTCGGCAAGCGGTGGGTCGCCGGGGCTCAGGCTGGGCCCGCTGAAGTCGAGAAAGTTTTTCAGCGCGGTGTACACCGGCTTGGGGTTGGCGTCGATATCGAGCAAACCGTAGAACTGGTCCCGCACGCTGGCGCGCTGGTCGAGATCGCTGAGGGTGAACAGGAAGATCTTGTCGAAATCCATCGCGCTCATCAGCGCCAGGCGCCGCAGCACATAATCGGCCTGGCCTTGCAGGGTGATGAGGTCTTGCGCGTCCTTGGGCCCGGGGTACGTGGACCAGCCCCATTCGGTGCTCCACAGGGTCTGCACGCCGCCGTTGCGCAGGGCAGTGTTGAGAGCGCTGGTCTTGGCGATAAAGTCCAGGTTGGCCGGGTCGTTGCCTTCGGGCAGTTGGGTGTATGGGTGGTAGGAAATCACTGTGTTGAGGCTGGCCACGCCAAGGGCGCCGAGGGCGTCGAACATGGTCTGGCCGTTGGGCATTTCGCTGAAGAATGCCATGCCGGCGGCAACCACCGGCTTGCTCGGATTGACCCCGCGCAAGGCTCCAGCCGTGGCGGTCAACAGCGCGGCAAAGCCCGCAGGATCGGCCGCCGGGCGCCAGAAGCCGAGCAGGTTGGGCTCGTTCCACACCTGCCAGGCATCCACGCTAGGGTAACGCTGGGACAGTAGCGCCATGCGCGTGGCGAACACATTCGGGTCTTTGGGCGGGTACTGGTCCTGATACGGCGCACCAACCGGCGCGGTGGTGGCGAACGGCGCCGAACCCACCAGGTAGAACACCGATTTGAGCTGGTTGTCCTGCAGCTTGCCGACCAACTGATCAAGGGTCGCGATCTGGTATTGGTTCTCCACCGGCTCCAACTGGTCCCAGTGCAAATCCAGGCGCACCCATTGCAGGCCCAGGGCCTTGAGGCGGTCGATCTGCAGTTGATAGCGCGCAGGGGCGAACCACAGGAACTGCGCGTTCACCCCGAGGAAATCCTTCCACACCACCACCTTGTTGCCCTTGAGCACATGGTTCTCGGCGTCGGCCTGGCGCCCCCACATAAAGGCCGTGAGGCCCAGGGCGGCGACCACGGCCAGGGTCGCCAGGTACGTGCGTTTACGCGCCATAAGGGGCTCCGGCAATCGCCTGTTCAAAGAGCTGCTTGAATTTTTGCGCGGTCAACGGCCACAGGCGTTCGCGGCCAATTTCCCCAGCGCGTTCGGCCCAATCCCGGGCCAGCGACGGCGTGCGCGCCAGGCGCAACAGTTGTGCTGCGAGCGCCGCCACATCGCCCTGGGGATAGATCGCGCCGTTGCCGCTGGCGACTTCTTCGGCAAACGCCCGCGCATCCGAAGTGATCGCCCCGCGCCCGCACGCGGCGGCCCAGGACAACGCGCCACTGGTGCCGCGCTGGCGCCCCAGCAGGCCGAGCTTTTTCGATTCGCGATAGGGCAGCACCATCACATGGTGCGCCTGGATCGTCTGGGCAATCTCGCTGGCGGGCAGGTTCAGCCGCCAGTCGATGGAACCGCTCAGGCCGAGTGCGGAGATCTGGCTGTTCAACTGTTCCAGGTAATTGCCGCCCGCGCCAAATGCCATTTCGGCGGCGGTGCCACCGGCCAGGGTCAGGCGCACACGGTCACGCAATTCAGGGGCTTGCTTGAACACATCGGCCAAGGCTTGCAGCAGGTCTTCGATGCCTTTGCCGCGGTAGATAAAACCGAAGTACAGCAGGTGCAGGGTGTCTAGCGCCGGCAACGGCGCGGGGGCGATGGCCAGGTTGGCGTGGTTGATCACCGCGACTTTGCCGGCCGGCAGTTGCATGCGTTGGCTCAGGCAGTCGGCGCCGAGGCGGGTGAGGGTGATCAGCCGCGTCAGGCCTTGGGCGACGTGGCGTTCCTCGCGCAAGGTCAACGGGTCTGCCAGCACCACCGCCGCTTGCGGCAACGGGCTGGGCAAACGCGCCAACAGGTTCAGCGGGAAGGGCAGGTGCTCACGGCGCCAGACCATGCGCTCCGGGTCATGCACGGTGGCGGTCAGCGGCAGGCCGGGATGGGCCCGGCGCAATTCACGCAAGGCCAAAAACTCGCCGAGGCGCCCGCCGCCCAGCTCGGCGTGGACCAGGTCCACACGCTGCCAGTCGAATCGGGCGATGGCTTGTTGGATCGCCGCGCTGTTGCCATCCACGCCGGTCAACGGTGTCGCCACCGTCACGCCCAACTGCTCCAATGCCGTCTTGAAATGGTTCGCGTAGTCGGCGATGCCGTTTTTTTCCGGCGGCAAGGGAGCGAGCAGGGCGATGCGCATCAGAACGCCCCCCGGTATTTGGCGATGGTGCGCAGCACTTTGGCCGGCACTTCGAATTTGCGCCGGTTGATGATGATGCCGTCGACCTTGCCGAATGCGGTATTGAGGATCGACAGCGCATGTTCCACCACCGGCACCGTGCTTTTATGCGCTTCCACCACCAGCGCAATCAGGTCGGCGCGGCGTAGGGTGACAAACGCGTCGCGGTTGTCCAGCAGGCCCGAGGCATCCAGCAGCACCACTTCGCCAGGCTCCGCCGGGACGAGGCCGCCGACCCGCACGTTCACGCCGTTTTCCAGCAGCAGGTGGCGCAGCTGTTCGACGACAAAGGTCACGCCTTCGCCGTGTCGTGCCGAGGTCAGGCCCAGGGTCAGGCCGTTCTGCGCGATGCGGTCGGGTTTGAGCTGGCTGTACAGGCGGTAGATGCTGGCGTGGAACGCGTTGGTGCTTTGCACGGTGCTGATGTCCAGCTCCGGCAGGGTGGTCCACAGGCGCAGGCCGAACTTGCGCTCCACCAGGCCGCCGTCGTGAATGCGCTGGTCCAGCAGGTAGCACAGGTAGATCACCAGCAAGCCGACGACGATGGCAAACGGGATCGCCAGGAACAGCATTACCAGGGTTTTCGGGAAGATGCGCCCAGGGTTCAGGGTGGCTTCTTCGATCACCGCGATGTTGCTGATCTGGCTGTTGTCCAGCTCGCGGTCGATGCGCGATTTTTCCAGGTTGTCCACGTATAGCGCGTAGTTGCGCTCGGTGGTGTTCAGCTCGCGGGCCAGGCGCGCCAGTTCCGGTTCGATCTCCAGGGCTTGCTTGCGCTGGTCTTCGAGGTTGAGCAGTTGTTTTTGCTGTTGCACCAGCTGTGTGCGCAGCGCCTGGTTGTTGCTGGTCTCATCCAGCAGCACGCGCTGCAAGTGGATTTCCAGGGTGTTTGGCGCACGGTTTTCCGAGGCCTGTACGGTGTTGCTTTCGCTGGCGACCTCGGCGCGCATCGCACGGATCGACGCATCGAGGGCTTTCACCGGCGGCGCGTTGTCGGTGTAGGTGCGCATCATGTCGGCCTTTTCCAGCAGCTTCTGGTTAAGCAGGCGACGCAAGTCCTGTTGCTGCGGATTCAGTGCGATCTGGCGCACTGTGGTGACTTCCTTGGGCTGGCCCTTGAGCTGGGTGCGCGTGCTGGCGATGGCGCTGTCCGAAGAGGCGATCAAGCGTGTGGTGTTGAAGGTCTCGCCGCGCAGCACGTTGATGCGCTCGGACAAGTCTTCGAGGCGGTCGGTGATGCTCGCCGCGCCGATCTCGTTGAGGTGCTTGAGGATCTGCTGCTTGTAGCTCTGGATCTCGGTGGCGCTGGTGGCCACCTGGCCTTCGTAAAACACATAGAGGCTCTTGCGCCCCAGGGCCTGGGTGCGTTCGTTGATATAGGTCTCGACCCAATCCTTGACCACCGCCTGGGCAATTTCCGGGTCGCCCCAGGTGAAGCTGATGTCCATCACCGTGGAACCGGCGGCGTGGCTCACTTCAAAGCTCTTTTCCAGGCTGGCGGCGAGGCGCTCCACCGGGGTGGTTTTTTCGACGATGCCCACGGTTTCCAGCACTACGCGCACGCCGCCGAAAATCGCGCCGATGCCTTCCTTGACGTAGTGCTTGGTACGCTTCCAGAACCCTTCGGGCGGCGGCGCGTTTTCGATCACTTCCAAGTAGTGCTCGGCCACCGCGCGCACGATGGGGCGCCCGGTGAGCAGGCGTTCTTCATCGACAATCGGGTCGCGCTGGGTGCTGGGCATGACCAGCGCCTGGCGGTTGCTGATCTCGATCGGCAAGGTCGAATCGCGCCCCGGCTTGACCAGCAGGCGCGCGGTGGATTCGTACTTGGCCGGCAGCAGGAACGCGCCGAGCAGGATGATCACCAGCGCGGCAATCGCCGCCAGTTTGAACTCACGGCGAAAGATGAAGAACAGGCGCAGAAGATCACGAAAAGAACGGATCTCGATCATGGGATGTCGCTCCTTTAGTTATTGCCGCCGCTGGTTCGGGTGTAGTTGTAGCCAACCCCAATGGACTTGGTGAACGGGATCAGTTGGTTCATGTAGGTATCCACCCCCTGGATGCGCTCGCCCACGTTGGATTTGGGCACGAACACCACGTCACCGCGTTGCAGGTGCACCGGTTTGCGCCCGTTGGGGCCGGTCTTGAGCAACTGGCTGAAGTCGAGGAAGTACGCGCGGTAGGCGCCCTGGGCGTCTTCGCGCAGCAGGGCGACCATGCTGGCATTGCCCGCCGGGCTCACCCCGCCCGCGCCGAGAATCGCCTGTTCCAGGGTATTGGCCGTGGCGATCTGCACCGCCGTCGGGTTGTTCACCGCGCCGCCGACGATCACCGAGTTGCCCGGCGCCTGGTTGATGTTCACCGTCACCCGTGGCTCGCGGTAGGTCGGCGCGAGCTTGTTGGTCAGCTCGGCGGCGAGTTCCGAAGGCTGGCGCCCGGCAACCTGCACCGGCCCGAGGAACGGGTAGTTGATCTTGCCGTCGGTCTGCACCGTGTACAGCGTCAGCTCATAGATGGTGCTGACGTTGAACGCCGACAGCGTGGGCATCTCGCCGGCATCGCGGACGATGCGCAACTGGTCGCCGACGCGGATGCGCTCCACGGCCGGGGGCAATTGCGCCAACTGTTCGAGGGCGCGCTTGCCGTCCTCGACGGCCTTGCCATCGGGCGCGACGATGCGCGCGGGTGTATTGCAGGCGGCCAGGGCCAGCATGGCCAGGACGAGCACGGTTCGTTTCATCAAGGGGGACTTCCTGTGGGTCATGCTGCTCACCTCCAATAACCGGGAAACATGCTGATGCGCCGCTTGAGGGCGAGGGGGAGGCGGCGTTCCTGATGGCCCAGCCGATAGCCGAACAACTTGAACGCGCTGCGCACCAGGACTTCGGGGACGCGGTGCAACGCACCGGCTGCGCGCAGTGCCGCCAGCTCAGCCAGTACATAGCGTTTACCTTCACCGCCGGCATCGCCGAACGCTTCACGGATCCACGGCTCGCGGCCGTAGAACACGCCAATGTCGAAGTAGCGGTGAAACTCATCCATGAGCGTGTAATCGTGGGAGTGGTACACCTGCGCGCTGGCGGCATACCGCACCTTGTAGCCGTCGAGCAGCAGGCGCGCGGCGACGTAGGCGTCTTCGCTGCCGATTACATCGGCGGGAAAGCCGCCCACCGCGTGCAGGGCGCTGCGCCGGTACACGGAAAACGAGTCGGAACTGAAACAGGTCTTGATCCCCAGCACCGGTGCATCGGCCAGGCTTTTGCTGCGGCTCTGCGCCGGGTAGTTGAAGTGCCGTGATTGCGCGCCCAGCACCCCGGCGCCGGGGTGCGGCAATTGGCGGCCGTAGGCGACGCCGTTGAGCGGATCTTGCTGCAACTCGGCGATCAGGTTGGCAAAGGTCTCGGGGCTGGCGGGGATGGCGTCCTGGGTCATCACGATCAAGGCGTCGCCGCCCACTTGCTCGCTGGCCCAGCGCCGGGTGCCGCCGTGGTTGAAGTCGCGGGCATCGATCACCTCCACACGTGCGCCGAAATCCCGAAAGCGCGCCACGGTGTCGTCGCTGGAGGCGCTGTCGACCACCAGCGTTTCGTCCGGTTGCAGGCTTTGCATGGCCAGCGCCGGCAGCAGGCGCGCCAGGTGGCTGGAAGCGTTACGGGTCGGGATGATCAATGAAGTGCGCATGTCATTTTTTCACGTCGGCCGGGGCGCGCCCGTAGATGTCGTCGAAGCGCACGATGTCGTCCTCGCCCAGGTACTCGCCGCTCTGCACCTCGATCATCACCAGGTCGATGATGCCGGGGTTGGTCAGCCGGTGTTTGTGCCCGGCCGGGATGTAGGTGGACTCGTTGGCGTTGATCAGGAACTCGCGCTCGCCATTGGTGATCTGCGCCGCGCCGCTGACCACCACCCAGTGCTCGCTGCGGTGATGGTGCATCTGCAACGACAGCGAGCCCTGGGGCTTGACCACGATGCGCTTGATCTTGAAGCGGCTGCTTTCCTCCAGCACCGTGTAGGTGCCCCACGGCCGGGTGACGGTGCGGTGCAAGCTGTACGCCGGATGGTTCTGGCGCTTGAGTTCGGCGACGATGTAGCGCACATCCTGGCTGCGGTTGGCATCGGCGATCAGCAGCGCGTCGGGGGTGTCGACGATGATCAGGTCGCGCACGCCGACCGCGCCGGTGACGCGCTTGGGCGAGTCGATGTAGCAGTTGTGCACGTCATGCAGGATCGCCTCGCCATTGACCTGGTTGCCATGGGCGTCGCTGGGGGTGAGCTGGCGCAGCGCTTCCCACGAGCCGATGTCGCTCCAGCCGATGTCGCAGGGCACCACGGCGACTTGGCGGGACTTCTCCATCAGCGCCACGTCGATGGAAATATCCGGCGCGCTGGCGAAGCCATCCGCATCCAGTTCCCGTTGGCGCGAGGTTTTGTTTTGCAGGCTCTGGCTGTGTTCCAGGGCGGCCCTGGCGGCGGTGAGTACGTCCGGCGCGTGGCGGGCGAGTTCGTCCACCAGGGTGCCGGCCTTGAAGCAGAACATGCCCGCGTTCCACAGGTGCTTGCCGCCGTCGAGGTAGCCCTGGGCGGTGGCCAGGTCGGGCTTTTCGACGAAGCGTTTGACCCGATAACCGCTGCCCAGCGCTTCGCCTTGTTCGATATAGCCAAAGCCGGTTTCGGGGTGATCGGGCTGGATGCCGAAGGTCACCAGGTAGCCGGCCTCGGCGAGGTCGCGGGCCTGGGTCACGGCCTCGGCGAACGCCACTTCATTGAGGATCAAATGGTCGGCGGGCAGCACCAGCAGTTGCGCGGCGTCGCCGAAGTGTTCCTGTACATGCAACGCCGCCACCGCGATGGCCGCCGCCGTGTTGCGCCCGAACGGCTCCAGCAGCAGGTCGAGGGGCAAGTGCGCCTTGTTCACGCTGCGGTAGTCATCCAGGGTGCGAAACAGCAGGTCGCGGTTGGTCACCGTCAGCACGCTTTCCACGCCGGGCAGCTTGGCCGCGCGCTGGAAGGTTTTTTGCAGCAGGCTCTGGCCGTCACGCATGCGCATGAAGGGCTTGGGCATGTTCTGCCGCGACACCGGCCACAGCCGCGTGCCCGAGCCACCGGAGACGATGCAGGGGATCAATCCGTTGAGGGTGTTCATCAATAGACCTCCTTGGTGGACAGGACGGCGGGGACCGTCATGAAGACGATGTACAAGTCAAACCACACCGACCACTTGGAGATGTACTCCAGGTCGTACTCCACGCGTTTCTGGATCTTGTAGAGAGTGTCGGTTTCGCCCCGGAAACCGTTGATCTGCGCCCAGCCGGTGATGCCCGGTTTGACCCGGTGGCGCGAGCTGTACTCACTCACTGCAACTTCAAACGGCACGCCGGCGGCCTTGGTCGCGGTGGCGTGGGGGCGCGGGCCGACCATCGACATGTTGCCCAGCAGCACGTTGAACAACTGCGGCAGCTCGTCGATGCTGGTCTTGCGGATGATCCGCCCGACACGGGTGATGCGCGGGTCCTGGCGGGTGGTCTGGCGTTCGGCGGTGAAGTCGCTCTGGTCGGTGTACATCGAGCGGAACTTGAACACGCGGATTTCGTTGTCGTTGTAGCCGAAGCGGTTCTGCCGGAACAACACCGGGCCCTTGGAGTCGAGCTTGATCGCAATCGCCGTCGCCACCATCAGCGGCGACAGGCACACCAGCGCCAGGCTGGCCAGCAACAGGTCTTCCAGGCGCTTGATCACCGGCGACCAACCCCGCAGCGGCAACTGCGAGGTGTTGAACATGAGGATGCCGCCGACGTCGGTGATCTTGCTGTGGCCATAGCGCAGGGCCGCCATGTCGGGCACCAGCATCACGTTCACCGACATCTGCCGCAGGCGGTTGACCAGCCCGTGGATGCGCTGCTCGGCTGCCCACGGCAGGCAGATCATCACTTGGTTGACCTCCTCGGAGCGGATCAGCTTTTCCAGGTCGCGGGAGTTGCCCAGCAGCGGCAGGTTGCTCAATTCCTTGGGGATGCGCTCGGTGCGGTCGTCGATAAACCCGACCAGGCCCGAGCGGATATCGCCATTGCGTTGCAGGTGGTCGGCGACGTGCACGGCGGTGTCGGTAAAGCCCAGGATCACCGTGCGTTGCAGGTATTTGCCCTTGCGCATCAGGTTGCGATACAGGCGCAGCATCAGCAGCCGTTCCAGGCAGAACAGTGCCAGGCTGGCGAAGTACCAGGCGACCAGGTTGCGCGGGGTCAGCTGTGGGAAGGATTGCAGGATCTGGTACATGAACAGCAGGATGCAAAACGCCGCGGACCAGGCCTTGACCTTGGTTTTCAGGCGCAGGCGGTTGCTGAACAATTCTTCGGAGTAGATGCCCAGGGCCTGGAACAGAATGATGGTGAGCACCGCGAAAAACAGCAGCAGCCCAAGAAAATGAGGACGCAGTTCGGGGGCCACCGGGTCAATGAAATACACCAGGACGAGCGGGGGCAGAATGGCACTCAAGCCATGGATGAATTTGACGAAAACAACAAAAAATTCAACAAAACCGGCACGTGTTAAAAACAAACTGTCAACGGACGACTTCTTTCGCATACAGCATCCCTCATTGCACTCCAGACTTTCTGTTCGGCTGTTTGATCAATAAGGCAGCAGGCTGCTTAGAGGCCAGTCGAACTACGGCTACTCTGGGTAATACGCAACTATCCAATTCAAATGCGGCGCGTCATTTGACGGGATTTGCGGGGTGGTGACTTAAGGGAGTGTTTCCTTAACCTGCCTTGTCAATAAATTGACCATGGTGCGGATGTGCCGTTTAGGGCGTTTGGCTTGCAGGTCGTTCGGCATTTTTTTGACATTCCTTGTCTTAACACTCGGTCTGGGGGTGTGATTTTGAGTGTAGGAACAAATGTGAGAATTTTCCTGCCGAACGGGGAAAGCTTTTTCAAATGGAAGTAGGAAAGGGGGACAAAGAGGGGGTGGCAAGGCACGTTAAGTGCCCGGCCACCGGGACGTTCGCGGGATCAGAAGTTGCCTTTCAAACTCACCGTGAAATTGCGCGGTTCGCCATAAAAGTTGCCCCACGATGCTGTACCGACGGTGTTGTAGTAGCTTTTGTCGAACAGATTGTTGCCGTTGAGGGCGACGGTCCAAGTGTCGTCGAGGCGGTACGCCACCCGTGCATTCCACACCGCGTAACCGGCTTGTTCCAACTTGATGGTCTGCATGCGGTAGTTGCTGCTCTGGGCGTTGACGCCGGTGCCCACGCTCCACTTCGACAGCGCGCCGTCGAGTTGGTAGTCGCCCCACACCCGCAACATATGTTTAGGCACGTAGGTGTTGGATGAGCCGCCTTCGAGGGCGCTGTCGATGGTCTTCAGTGACTTGGTCTGGGTGTAGGTGTAGCCACCAGAAACCTGCAAGCGCTCAAGCAACTCACCGCTGACTTCGGCCTCCACGCCCTGGGCGCGCACCCGGGCGGTGTCGGTGTAGCAAAAGCCATCGGCGGAGGTTGCACAGAAGCTGCGGAAGTCGGTTTCAGCGCCGTTTTTCTCGATGGCGCGGAACAGTGCCAGGGAACTGTTGAGGCGGCCATCGAACCATTCGCCCTTGATGCCCAGCTCATAGTTGTCGCCGATCTTCGGCTTGAGCGCGGCGCCATCGGCGGTGGCGTAGGCGCTTTGCGGCTGGAAGATGTCCGCGTAGCTGGCGTACACCGACAGGTGTTCGTTGAGGTCATAGATCAGCGCGGCGAACGGCGTGACTTCGCCGGTTTCCTTGGAGTGCGCATCCTGCAGTGACCACTCGCCCCAGCCCAGGCTGTAGGACTGGCGACGGTTGTCGTACCAACTCACGCGGCTGCCCACGATGAACATCAACGGTTCGGCCAGGCGCAGGCGCAAGGTGGCGTAGGCGCCGTACTGGGTGGCGGTTTCCTTGATCGTGCTGCCACGGTACATGTTCGGCCAGAAGGTGTTGTCGGCCGGCTCCGGCAAATGGTGGTTGGGCGTGTAGATGCCCTGGCGCGTCGGCAGGTTCTGGATCGCGTACACATCGTCCTGGGTGCCACGGCTGCCGTTGGCGCCGAGGATCAGTTCGTGTTCCAGGCCGAAGGCTTCGAACTTGCCGTCGAGGTAGGCGTCGAGGCCGTAGTCGCGGTGGTCGTAGTCCATCAGCGCGGCGTAGGACAGGGCGGTGGGCGCCGGGTTGCCGTACTGGATGGTGCCTTCGCTGGCGGCGTACTTGGTGTCTTGCAGGTTGCGACTGTGCACGGCCGCGACCTTGAGTTTCCAGTCGTCGTTGAGCGCGTGGGTGAGGTCGACGAAGTAGGTGGCGCGGCGGCTTTGCCAGTCGTTCCAGGACTGGCCCAGGCAGGTGGAGCGGCTGAGGTTGGCGCTCTTGCCGTCGGCATAACGCGGCAGGCCGCCCCAGCACGGGGTGGCGTCGACGTCTTCGTAGCTGGCGCCGATGCCCAGGGTGGTGTCGGGGCTCAGGTCGACGTCCAGTGCGCCATAGAATGCCTGGTCCTTGCGCTTGGCGATGTCCATGTACGAGCCGCGATCCTGTTGGCTGATCGCCACACGACCACGCACGGTGCCGCTGTCATTCAGCGGGCCGCCAGTGTCGAGGTCGGCGCGATAGTTGTCCCACGTGCCGGCGGACAACGACAGGCTGGTAGTGGGCTTGGCCTGGGGCCGCTTGCGCACGAAGTTCACCGCGCCGCTGGCGGTGCCGGCACCCTTGAGCATGCCAGCGGCACCCTTGAGCACTTCCACGCGGTCATAAATCGCCATGTTGGCGCTGAAACTGTCGGCCTGGGCGTAGTCCTTGCCCATGTCCAGCGGTACGCCGTCGTACTGGTACTGGCCGAGCATCTTGAAGCCACGGGAGTAGAAATACTTGCCACCCATGGGCGACTCGTAGCTGGTGATGCCGGGTGTGCGCTCCATCACGTCGTCGATGGTGGTGACGTTCTGGTCGTCCATCAATTGGCGGGTCATCACGCTGACCGATTGCGGCGTTTCCCGCAGGCTGTGTTGGCCTTTGCCGATGGTCACCGCGCCAGTGGTGTAGGAACCGGTACCCTCGGTGGTGGCGCCCAGGCGGTCGCCGGTGATGGTGGTGGCGCCCAGGTTCAACGCGCCGCTGTCCGCCACCTGCGGCAGCAGCAACCAGGTGCTGTTGCCCTGGCGCTGGGCTTGCAGGCCTTGGCCGCGCAACAGCTGGTCGAGGGCCTGCGCGGGGTCGAAGCGGCCATTCAGGCCGGCGCTGGTCTTGCCGGCGACGCTGTTGGCGTCATACGACAGGCTGATGCCGGCCTGGCGGGCGAACTGGTCCAGGGCACTGGCCAGGGAACCGGCGGCGATGTTCCAGTCGCGGGCCTGGCTGTCACTGGCCGGTGTTTCGGCCAGCACGGCCAGGGGCAGGGCGCCGCCGCTCAGGCAGGCGCCCAGCAGGGCGGCCTGGACCGCGCGCTTGAGGGGGGAACGGGGGGAGGGGAACGCTTGCATGACCGTGGGCTGCTCCTGAAAGAAGTGGAAAAAGACTGGCCTGTTAATCGGCCTTTCCTTACAGGTCGAGCGGCAATGCGAATTCACCTCATTTATTTTTCGACGGTTTAAACCCGAGGGGTGACGGTCACCCAATAACGGCTGCGGTAGGTGACATCGACATTGAGCGATTGCGCGACCAGCGTCAGCACCTGGTCGGTATCGCTCAACTGATAGGTGCCCGACACCCGCAACCCAGCCACCGCTTCACTGCAACGCACCAGCCCGTTGCGGTAGCGCGCCAATTCACTGAGGAAATCATCCAGGCGCATGTTGTGGGCGCTGATCACGCCGTCGCTCCAGGCCCAGGGGTCGAGGCCGTTGGCGATGGGCGGGCGGATGCTGTGGCGGTCAATCAGCACCGATGCGCCGGGCGGGATCACCTGGCGGGCGCTGGCGTCATGGCGGTCGGCAAACACCGCCACGCTGCCCTGCTGCACCGCGATCAACGTGCCTTGGGCTTCTTCACGGACCAGCAAGCGTGCGCCTTGGGCACGCAAGTCAGCGTTGCGGGTCAGTACCCAGAACGGGCGACTGTCGCCGCTGGGCTGCACCACGATTTCGCCTTGGCGCAACTGCACCTTGCGGCGTTCTGCATTGAAGGTGCTATCGATTGCGGTGGCGCTGTTGAGCTGGACCTGGCTGCCGTCGTCCAGCGTCACCCGTCGCTGTTCGCCGGTGGCGGTGCGGTAGTCGGCCACCAGGGCGGGCAGCGGCGTGTAGTCGCGGCCGAACCAGGTCAACCCGGCCGCACCGGCCACCAGGCCCAGCAGTTTCAGGCTTTCACGGCGACTGATGCGTTGCCGCGCGCCGCTGAGGGTGCGGCGCCCGAGCTGGGCCGGCAGTTGGTTGAAATCGTCATTCATGGTCGCCACGCGCTGCCACACCTGCTGGTGTTCGGCGCTGCTGTGCAGCCAGCGTTCAAACGCGGCGGTGCTGGCGTCGTCGGCGACATTGAAGCGCAGCTTGATCATCCACTGGATGGCCTGGTCAACCAGGCGCGGGTCAGCATTCTGCATAGCGCAACCGATAACAGGCGTGCAGCGCCTTGGACAGGTCGCGCTCCACGGTGGCCTTGGACACGCCGAGGCGCTGGGCGATTTGCGCGCAGGTCAGGCCGTCCAATTGGGCGAGCAGGAAGGCTTCGCGCACGCGGGGCTTGAGTTGGTCGAGCAGACGGTCGATGCGCTCCAGGCTGTCGAGGATCAGCCGCCGGGTTTCTTCCGACGGCACTTCAGCCTGTGGGAAATGCGCAAGGCTTTCGAGGTAGGCCCGTTCCAGTTCGCGGCGACGGTAGCCGTCGATCATCAGGCTGCGGGCGATGCTGCTCAGGTACGCGCGCGGTTGTTGCAAGGTCTGCTGCTTGCGCGCGTTGAGTAAGCGCACAAACGTCTCCTGCGCCAGGTCGGCGGCATGCTCGCGGCAGCCGGTGCGCCGGTTCAACCAGCCGTGCAGCCAGGAGTGATGGGCCAGGTACAGTTGGCCGATGGCGGCAGGGTCCAGTGGGTGATCGCTCGACATGGGCATCCTGGCACAGCAGTCATAATTGATAATGTTTCGCATTCTAGACGTTGAATATGGCAATGAGCAATCACCGGCGCGCAATGTATCCAGCACAATTTTTTGTTTGCCCAAGGCGTGCGGATTACGCTCCAGGTTTTTCTCGGTGGAGGCTTGAGCATGATCGACCTGGCGACCCTGGCGGTTTTTTGCGGTGCGGTGCTGTTGTTGCTGTTATCGCCGGGACCAAATATGGCCTTTGTCATCAGCCACGGCGTGAGCCACGGCTGGCGCGGCGGCATCGCCTGCGCCCTGGGCATTGGCGTGGCTGACCTGCTGCTGACCGTGTTGACCGCCAGCGGAGTGACGGCGCTGGTGGCGAGTTGGCCGCCGTCGTTTGACCTGATCCGTTATGCGGGGGTGGTCTACCTGCTGTGGCTGGTGTTCAAGACCTTGCAGAAAAGTCCGCGCCTGGACACCGCTCACGCCCAGCGCATACCCCTTGGGCGCGTGAGTGTGCAAGCGATGCTCAACAGTTTGCTCAACCCCAAGGCGTTGTTGTTTTTTGTGGTGTTTTTGCCGCAATTTGTGCGGCCAGAGGCGGGATCGATCGCCGTGCAATTGCTGGTGCTTGGCGGCGTTTTGACTGTGATCGCAGCGGTATTTCACGGACTGCTGGGCGCGTTTGGTGGTGTACTGAGCCGCTTCTTTGCCAAGCGCCCGAGCAGCGCCTGGCTACAGAAATGGGGGCTGGCGACGGTGCTGACGGTGTTGGCGGTGCGGTTGGCGGTGATGTCGCGTCCCAATTGACTCACCTGCGACCTCATGATCGACGGAGATCAAATGTGGGAGCGGGCTTGCGCCCTCCCACATTTGAACTGCATTTGGCTCGATGATTAATGGGTAGGCTGTATTGTGTTCAGCGTTTATTTGAAATCACCAGAGAGAAGCAGATGTTGTTTACAGAGAGATCCTCAAGATAACAAATTATGACTTTGCCATTCGGATGAATGTCGCCTGACAGCCGATATGCGTCCCACCCACCTCGTACACCCAGCCCTCCTGGAATTTTTTCAGGACCTTTCGATGCCATGGGTTCTCCCAGAAAGCTACGCGCACTTTGCTGATTCATCTTTAGTGAAAATGGAGCCGGCAAATCTCCCGAGTAAGTCGGCTGACCGACCGTCGGAACCAGAGTGATCAGGACCTGTTCCAGGCACTTGGTTTCGTCATTGAAAACCAACTCAAGTCCATCAGCCGGGTGCATCGCTGGCCAATTACTGCCCTCAAATGGCTTTGTGAGTGGTTGATTTGGGATCTTCCGGGCGGCTATCAATTCTGCATAATTCGCCCCCAAACTCGTGACCCACAATCGAATCGTTTGCGCGTCCATCAATACCACCCCTGTTTTTCATTGATTTTGTGCATTCTGGCCCGCGCATCTTCAAGGTCAGCGTTGCTGAATCCCTCTTCGAGCATGTAGGGCTTTACTGCATCAAAATTTCGTTCTACCGCATCTCGTAAATCTGCAGCATCCGCATGTTGCTTGGCTTTCTTATTTCTCCACCCATAGGTCTCGCTGAATTTCTGGTGAACTCGAGCGGGTATGGCGATGCTTGCGGCATTTTTCATGGCTTGTTTGCGATCAGCTTCTCCCAGATGCGGATAGTGCCCAAGCAAGTAATGCTCCAGGGCTGCCTGAGAGGGCATGTGATCCAAATGCATTCCTTCTCGAAGCCGCCCATTGAACGCGCCATAAGTGTCTACTTCTAAAGGCCTGACAGCGGGCTTGGCGAACACCAAGTACAACGGCGCCACACCCGAATCAACAGGAAACGTAATGATCGTATCCTGCCAGGTCACATCCTCGGCATCCCGGCCTGGATAATGAGTGATGGCTGAATCAGGCCTTACCGCAATCGGATGAACGAG
>NZ_QAJM01000042.1 GCF_003852405.1 Pseudomonas sp. KBW05 | reverse complement strand
TCCGTGGGCCGCCGTCATGGGCCATCCTTGGCCCAGGACGGCTAACCCGGCGTCCTGCCGGGTTACCCACGGACTCAAGCCTGCGTTCGGCCAGCGTGGTTAACGGGGCGCCTAAGATCAAAAGCCAAATCAAAAGCCAGAGCCAGAGCCAGAGCCGGAGCTTCGGGTTTTGTCAGGTCAAGTCGTTGTGTAGATACCTATGTTTGGATAGGGCAAGCAGGGACTGTTGCCAAACCTGTGACCCGCTAGCGGGGCGGTTTACAAAACCACGACAATTGCTGTGTTTCTATTTGCATACAATTGCGCCCTTCAAAAGGAGGCAACTATGCAAACCCTTATTCGGGCAGCGACGCAGGATGACGTCGAGATTCTCTTCACCCTGCGTACCTCAGTTGTGCAAAACCATTTGAGTGTCGAGCAGATGGCGGATCTGGGCATTACGCCGCAAGTGCTGGCCGACAGTATTCGCCAGGCCCCTTGTGTCTGGATTGCTGAAGTCGACGGCCAGCCTGCGGCTTTCTCGATGATTGACCTGGCCGCAGGCGAGGTGTTTGCGATGTTTGTGTCGCCGGCCTACGAGAACCTTGGCTTGGGGCGCCAACTGATGGCAGTCGCCGAGGCGGCGTTGTTTGAACACCATGAAACCCTGTTCTTGATAACGGATGGGCGTGGCGAAATCCGCGCCAACGGTTTCTATCAACGGCTGGGCTGGACGGTGGTCGGCGCAGTTGAGGGCGACGACGTGCGTTATGAGAAGAGCAGGGCTAGCTAACGCCATGGCTGCCCCAGAGACGTCGCCCTCTAATAGCCTGCGCCACTTCGCGGTCGGCGTGCTGTGTGTCGCGGTGCTGCTGGGCGCTTACTTCATGCATATCAACGCTAGCGCGGATCGCCAGCGGGCCGAGGCGGCTGAGCGTTTGGTGCTGTGTCAGCAGGTGGAACGTTTGGCCTGTGCCGCCGCGTCCGGTGGCTTGAAACTGGGCGACAGTTGCGCGAACAACGGTGGCGAAGTGTCAGGTCGCAGTAATCAATAACCCTCTTTAATAAAGGGGAATATACGTTGTAAGTATCCCCTTACTTGCACCAAAAAGTGGCACTCATATACCCGGCCACCTTAAAAAACATGTGGTTATTGAATGACTTACGGCTGTTTTAATCCGACGAAAGGATTGATTTGGTCTTGTTACAGCTTTTTACAATCGCTACTATAGCCGGGCGTTCACCTCCCACGGTTTATGCATTTTTAAATCCCAAGTTTCCATCAGCTACTTGGGATTTTTTTTGCCCGCAATTTGACCTCGGCGTCAAACTTCAATAGCGGCAAACTCCGCGCGCATCCGTCCATTGCGTTTGGCCTGGTACAGCAACTTATCGACCTGTTCGACAAACCCCAGCATTGGGCTGTCTGGCGTCACCGTGTGGGTGCCGACGCCAAGGCTGACGCTCAACCATTTGGATACCGGGGAAGACCCATGTTCGATCTGCCTTTGGCGCACCAGATGCAGGCAGCGTTGCGCCACCAACTTCGCCGATGCGGCGTCCGTTTCCGGCAGCAACCACACAAACTCTTCACCGCCGATGCGCGCGATAAAGTCCCGGGGGCGGTTGGCCGCTTGCGATAGGGTGCTTGCCACCTGACGCAGGCATTCGTCGCCCTTGATATGGCCGTAGTGGTCGTTGTACTGCTTGAAAAAGTCGATATCGAGGATGATCAGCGACAGCGGCAACTGGCTGCGTTGGGCGCTGGTCCATTCGCGCTCCAGCACGGTGTCGAACATGCGCCGGTTGGCGATGCCGGTGAGGCCGTCCTGGAAGGAATATTCCTCCAGTTGTTTCTGCAGGCGGATCAGGTGTTCTTCGGTCTTCTTGCGTTCACTGATATCGAACATAAAGCCGATCAGCGCTTCGACTTCACCGTCCTTGCGCACCACATGCACCACGTCGCGGATCCACACGTAGTCGCCGTTCACCGTCAGCGCGCGGTAGTCGGCCTCGTGGTCCACCCCCGCGCGGGATTGCGACACGCAGAAATTCACCACATATTCGCGATCATCCGGGTGCATGCGCTCCACCCAGTCATCCACGCTGACCCAGCTTTGCGGGGTCCAACCCAGCAGCGTTTCAATCTGCGGGCCGATGTAGCTGAAGGTCATGGTCTGCCAGTCGATGCGCCAGGGGATGGCCTTGGTCGATTCCAGCAGGGTCTTGTACACATCGCTGTCGGGCTGGCTCGGGGGATCGATGCTCATGGGCGGCGGCTCGGGTAGTGGCGAAAAGCCAAGAGCGTCTGGTGATCGCGGGTGGGAGTCAAGCCTTCGCCGTGGCAGCAGACGAGAGGTCGTGTGCTGGGTTTCTGGCGCCAGCGGGCCAGCGTTTTGCGGGCAAAATGAGGCCTGGATAACACTTTTGCATTAATTCTTCAGGGGGGCTGAAACCTCGTCTACTCTGGTCACAACTCACCTGCAAGGTAGAACCCAGGGACGGGGGCTTAGCATGATCCCAATCACCGAATTCAATCGCATCATGGCCGTGGGCTTTTTGCCGCTGTCGTGTGACTGCACCCTCAATGGCGACGGTTCGCTGCGCATCAGCGTGTTCGAGCCGGTATCCGGGCGCGTCGATCTGTTGCTGACCCGCGTGTCACCCGAAGGTCTGGACAGCATCCGTTCCATCTCAAACCTTATTGGTGAGCTGCGCACCGAGCTCAAGGCCGGGCGCCGGGGGTTTGCGGCGGTCGGTTAACTGTTGGCTACTTGGCTGGGCGTATCGGCCGCGCCGTAGTAGCGCCAGCAGCAATGGCGGTGCTCAGGCAGAATCACGCAGCCGCTGAGGCTGGCGATCAGCAGGGCGGCAACCAGCAGGGATAGGCGACGGGACATGGTATTTCCTCTTGGTGTGTGCGGCGTTATCCCTTTAACGCCGACGCCCGCATAAATCCGTCGCGTAGCTTTCAAACATTTCATCAAGCGCTCTCATCCCTTGGGCAATACTGCCCTTCAAGCACTCCCGGAAAAAACCTGCGTGCCCTGCGACGGATTTTCCGGCACCCGCCGTTCAACCCATCAGCAGCGGACATTTTCGTCCGCCGCCTGAAGGAGTTGCCATGAGCACACTGGCCCAATTGCGTTATGCCTTGCTGGTCCCGCTGGTTTTTGCGGCGTTTGTCAGCACCCCGACGTTTGCCCAGACCGAAGTCATCATTCGCCAGGCACCGCCGGTGGAGCGGGTCGAGGTGATCCCCGCCGGGCGCCCGGGTTACGCCTGGGACCGTGGCCACTGGGGCTGGCAGCGCGGCGCCTACGCCTGGGTGCCGGGGCACTGGCAGCCGGTGATGCGCAATGCACGCTGGCAGCCCGGCCACTGGGAATCCCGCGGCCCGAACTGGTACTGGCGTGAAGGCCGTTGGATGCGCTGAAACCTGATACTTAGCCTGCGGACCGAGAATTAGCCGATTGAAAGACACTGATCCGGACGTTGAGCTGCTGGCGCGTATCGGCAACAACGAACCTGCGGCCGTCAACGAAATGGTCACGCGCAAACTCCCGCGCTTGCTGGCGCTCGCCAGTCGGATCCTGGGGGATGCCGACGAGGCCAGGGACGTGGCCCAGGAGAGTTTCCTGCGGATCTGGCGCCAGGCGGCCAACTGGCGCGTTGGGGAGGCGCGCTTTGATACCTGGTTGCACCGGGTTGCGTTGAACCTGTGCCGGGATCGCCTGCGCCGGCGCAAGGAGCGCCCGCTGAGCGAGGATGAGGCGCTGCAACTGGCCGACACCGCGCCGTCGCCGGACGAGCACCTTGAAGCCGCTGACCGCAGCGCGCGGATGGCGGCTGCGTTGGCCGCATTACCCGAACGTCAGCGCGAAGCAATCGTGCTGCAGTATTACCAGGAGCTGTCGAACATCGACGCCGCGGCCCTGATGGAGATCAGCGTCGAGGCACTGGAGAGCCTGCTGTCACGGGCTCGCCGCCAGTTGCGCAATCAACTTGCCGATACACCAGGGCTTGCCCGCCCAGGAAGGGAAAAACCATGACGCCTGAACGATTCGCTCACTTGGCTGATGCCTACGGGGCCAGCTTGCATCGCTGGCCGCTTGCTGAACAGGCGCCAGCCCAGGCCCTGCTCGACAGCGGCGACCCCAGCGCCCGCCTGGCCTTGCACGACGCCGCTTGGCTGGATACGCAACTGGATGCTCACGCGGTGCTACAGACCGATCTGGCGCTGACCAGGCAGATTCGCCAATCCGTACCGCGACGGGCGTCATTTTGGTCGCGGTATACCCACTGGTTGTCACCCGCCGGCCTGGTGGGCGTGGGTATTGCCGGCATCGCCGCCGGGGTGTTGGTGGCCTCGATGAGCGTGCCGCTGCCGATGCTGTCCGCCGAGGTGCTGCCCAGCGTGTTCGATCAGGGCGATGCGGAAGTCGTGTTTAGCGTTAACGCCGAGGAAACCGAACAATGACGCCCAAGTCCCTTAAACCGTGGTTGATGGTATCGGTGTTGCTCAACGTGTTTTTGCTCGGTGGCGTGGGCGGTGGCCTCTACCATTGGATGGCGACGGCCAAACCCGTCGAAGCGGTGGTCAACCAACATGGGCTGCGCCAGGCGATGTTCAAGTTGCCGCCGGAGCGCCGCCGGGAACTGCGCCAACTGCTGCGGCACAACCGTGCCGACAGCCAGCCGTTGATCATGGCCGGACGCGAAGCCCGGCTTGGGGTGATCCAGCAACTGCAAGCGCCAACACTGGACCGTGACGTACTGGTGGCTGAGTTGGCCAAGGCTCGCGAAGCGGATACGGCCTTGCGCGCGCTGGTGGACACGACGCTGGCACAATTCGCCAGCACGCTGCCCCAGGATGAGCGACAGCACCTGGTGGAGGCGTTGTATTTGCGAGGGCAGGCCAAAACCAAACAGAAGTGAAGGTTACAGGCGACGCACGAAGGATTTGACGATATGCCGGGTGGCGTCGGTGGTGTCCAGTTGGTCCATCGCGCCATAGGCATGCCACTGGCAATCGACTATTTCGTTACAAGGCTTTGCGTCAGCGATGTTCACCACCGACGCCTCGAACACATGATGCAGCGTGTCGCGCGCCTTCAGTTCCTGCAAATACAGCAACCCGTCCACGGTCAGCCCGGTTTCTTCCTCCAACTCGCGTTCGGCCGCGCCCACAGGGCGCTCGCCGCGCTCGACCTTGCCGCCCGGCAATGCCCATTTTGACCTGGCCTTGCGCACGAAGAGGATTTGCCCCTCGTGTTCACAAATGACCGTTGCGCGAATTTTCATCGTCTGTGCCCCCGCAGGCGGATGAGTGTCATAAAAGTGTAATGCAATTGTCATGCTAAGTGCTTGTAGCGGGGGCCTCGAGGTATGTGGATACTGCGCGCTTGATTTAAACGGCCGAGGAAAACAGATGAACACCGTACGTTGGGGGATGATCGGTTGTGGCAGTGTCACTGAGTTAAAGAGTGGACCCGCTTTCTACAAAGTGCCAGGTTCGGCGCTGGTGGCCGTGATGGGGCGCCGTGAAGAAGCGGTGCGCGATTATGCGGCACGCCATGGGATTGCCCGCTTCTATACCGACGCTCAAGCGCTGATCAACGACCCTGAAGTGGATGCGGTGTACATTGCCACGCCACCGGCCAGCCACCTTGAATACAGCCTGATGGTGGCGGCAGCCGGCAAGCATTGCTGCGTCGAGAAACCCATGTCGATGAATGCCGAGCAAAGCGCGCTGATGCAACGTACCTTCGAGCGCGCCGGGTTGCATCTGTTCGTCTCCTACTACCGGCGCTCGCTGCCGCGCTTCCAGCAAGTGCGTGACTGGCTGCGGGAAGGGCGCATCGGCGAGTTGCGCCACCTCACCTGGACCCTGTGCAAACCGCCTGGCGCCGAAGATGCCAGCGTCGCCAACTGGCGCACTGACCCGGCGATTGCCGGCGGCGGCTACTTCGCCGACCTGGCCAGCCATGGCTTCGACCTGTTTCAGTATCTGGCCGGGGATATTGTCGAAGTGGCCGGTTTTACGTCGCGCCAGGAGGGCCGTTATGCCGCCGAAGATGCGGTGACGGCCAGTTGGCGTTTCGCCTCGGGCGCACTGGGCATGGGCTGCTGGAATTTTGTTGCGGACCGTCGCGAAGATCGCGTCGAGTTGATCGGTAGCCGAGGTCGCATCGAGTTTTCAGTGTTCGACGATCAACCGTTGCGCCTTGAGGGTGACACCCAAGTGGTGCTTGCGGTGCCTTGTCACGCGCATATCCAGTGGCATCACGTGCTGGGCATGAACGCGCATATCCGGGGCGAAACCGAGCATCCATCACTGGCGATCGAGGCCCTGAAGACAGATCGCATTCTGGACAAGGTGCTGCAACGTAACCCCCATCACCCTGAGTAGGCACGGTAAATTTTGGTTTTCAAGGAATAGACGAATGAAATATTGGATGGTGGTGTTGTTGTTCATTGCCGCAAGTTCAAGCGCGGCGCCGCGTAGCCAAGGGACGCCGGGGGAGTTTGATTTTTATGTGTTGTCGTTGTCGTGGTCACCGACGTTTTGCCTGACGCACCCGGACAACGAGCAGTGTTCGGGCAAAGGCTATGGTTTTGTTTTGCACGGTTTGTGGCCGCAGTACGCTCGGGGCGGGTGGCCGGCGTCGTGTGCGCCGCAGTCGCGGTTGAGCCGCGAAGAAATGGACAAGGGCGCGGCGCTGTTCCCCACGCGTGCGCTGCTCAAGCATGAATGGGCCAAGCATGGCACCTGTTCCGGGCTTGAGCCCCTGGACTATCTGGAGAAGACCGATGCGGCGCTAGGCGTGGTGGTGATCCCGGCGCAACTGCAGCCGTTCAATACCCCACCCGCGTTGCCGGCCCGTGAGATCGAGGCGCTGTTTCGCGAGAGCAACCCGCGCATGGGCAACCATGGCCTGGCGGTGATCTGCAAGGGCAAGGTGTTGTCGGAAGTGCGCGTGTGCCTGACCAAGGACCTGGCGTTCGCCGGCTGCCCGCGCAGCGTGAAAACCACCTGCCGCGCTGGCGATATCCGCATTCCGGCCCAGCGCTAAGGCAGCGTTGCCAAGCGATAGCGCTCATCGAAGTCCTCGGCCAACTGCGCCAGGCTGACATCGCCCAGGCGCTTCAATAGCAGGGCCTGGGCCTGTTCGAATGCGTCTGTCAGGGCGGCGTTTACCGCTTGCTCCACCAGGCATTCCGGGTGATCGGTGGACAGGCCGATGGCAAATATCGACGGCGTGCCCAAGGCCCGGTGAATATCCAGCAAGGTGATTTCACTCAAGGGCTTGCCCAGCGTCCAGCCACCCTGGTGGCCCTTTTCCGAGCGTACGTAACCTTTTTCCTTGAGCAACCCAAGGGTGCGTCGCACGACCACCGGGTTGGTGCCGAGCATCTGTGCGATGGTCTCCGAGGTCGCGCGTTCTTCATGGCGGCCCATATGGATCAGCACGTGCAGCATGCGCGAAAGCCGGGTGTCGTTTCTCATCAAAAAACCTCAGGATCGATTCGCCGCAAAGTATCGTTCGTAACCTAAAAAGTTGCGAGACTCTTGACGCTGTATTTTCATGTAACTTATGGTGTGCCGTGATAGCGCAAGGACCCCCTGGCGCAGAAAGCGCGGAGTCACCCATCATGCTGTACGACGTCATTATCGTGGGCGGCAGTTATGCCGGCCTGTCTGCGGGCCTGCAACTGGCAAGGGCGCGGCGCAAGGTGCTGGTGATCGATGCGGGGCAGCGGCGCAACCGGTTTGCCGCGACCTCCCATGGCTTTCTCGGCCAGGACGGCCAGGCGCCCGACCTGATCGCCGCAGAAGGGCGCAGCCAACTGATGGAGTACCCGACAGTGAGCTGGGTGCAGGACAGCGTGCTCCAGGCCCATGGCCAGGCGGACGGGTTTCGCGTCAGCACCCAATGCAACGGCGAATTTGACGCCCGCCGCCTGATCCTCGCGACCGGCGTGGTGGACGAGTTGCCCGCTGTCGAGGGCCTGCAGGAACGCTGGGGCTCGCGGGTGTTCCATTGCCCTTACTGCCATGGTTATGAGCTGGAACAAGGGCGCATCGGCGTATTGGCCAGCTCCGCGCTGGCGATGCATCACGCGCTGATGCTGCCGGACTGGGGTCCGACCACGTTGTTCACCAACGGCGTATTCACCCCGGATGCCGAGCAACGGGCGCAGTTGGAGCGGCGTGGCGTCAATTGGGAAAGTGGCGCTGTGCGTCGTATCAGCGGTGAGCGTGCGGATGTGGAGCTGGAAGATGGCCGGGTTTTCAGCCTGGATGGCCTGTTCACGCTGCCGCGCACGCGAATCAGCGCGCTGGCCGAACAGTTGGGGTGCACAAGGCTCGATGGCCCCACGGGCCCTTATGTCAGCACCAACGAAACCCGCCAGACCTCCGTCCCCGGCGTGTTTGCCTGTGGCGATGCGTCCCTCGCCGCCGGTTCGGTGGCGTTGGCAGTGGCCGAAGGCGTGCGTGCCGGGGTGGGCACGCACGTGTCCTTGATCAATGGTTGAGGTACACCGGGCTGTCTGTGGACAGCGACGCCTTCACCCCATGGCTGGTGTCGCTGACCAGCACTTCTTCGCGGTCCTCGGCCAGGGCTTGCAGGGTGAGTGCGACCACTTCCTGGGGCGTGCTTTTCGGCGCTTGCACATCGGCGACCATGTCGGTGTCGATGTAGGCGGGGTGTACGCCGATGACCAGGGTGCCTTGTGAGCGCAACTCGCCGCGCAGGCCGTTGGTCAAGCCCCACTGGGCGGACTTGGAGGTGCTGTAGCCACCGGCGCCCGGCGGGCTCAGCCAACTCAGTACCGAGAGCACATTGATCAGCGCGCCGCCGCCCTGGCGGGCGAGGGTCGGTGCGAACGCGCGGCTTACGCGCAAGGTGCCGAAGGTGTTCACATCAAAGTGCTGTTGCAGGTTCTCGACACTGTCTTCGGCCAGCAGCGAGCCGTACTGGAGAAAGCCTGCGTTGTTGATCACCACGCTGACGTCGCTGCACTGCTCGGCGGCGTGCTGCACGCTGGCGGCGTCGGTGATGTCCAGGGCGACCGGCGTGCTTCCTGGAATGTCCACGCTGGCAGGGTTGCGCGCGCCGGCGTAGACCTTGGCCGCGCCAGCTTCGAGCAGCGCGGTGACGAATGCTTTGCCCAGGCCACGATTGGCGCCGGTGACCAGTACCACTTTTCCACGAATGTCCATGCTGAGCTCCAGGCTGCGAATTAGGTTTAATTATGAAACCGTTTTTATCTTGAGTGTATCGGTCCTATAATGCAACCGTATTGTTCAACTGGCCGGAGGCCCGACAATGAAACGCAAATGCCTGGAAGGCGACTGTTGCCCGGTCGCACGCGCCCTGGATGTGGTGGGTGACTGGTGGACGCTGCTGATCATTCGCGATGCCTTTGCCGGCGTGACGCGTTTCGGCGACTTCCAGAAGCACCTGGGCGTGGCCAAGAATATCCTCGCCGCGCGCCTCAAGGAGATGGTCGAGCAAGGCCTGTTGCAGCTCAGCGAAGTGGGCGCGCGCAGTGAATATCAACTGACCGACAAGGGCCGCGCGCTGATGCCGGTGCTGGTGACGCTGGCGCAGTGGGGTGAGGCGCACACCGAACCGGAGCAGCTTGGCACCCGCTTGCTGGATGCCCGCGCACTCAAGCCGTTGCGCAAGGTCGAGATCATGTCCGAGGACGGCCGAGTGTTGGGCCAGGGCGATATCGTGACCCAGGCCCCCACGCCGGCGCAGTGAACGCCCAGAGGGTGATTTTGTTCAATACCGCGTGGGATTTGCCCTTTACCGTGATGCCATCTTCAGCGTCACGACAATAAGGGAATCGCAATGAGTTTGATCATCTCCATGGCCGCCTTCGCCCTGGCCACCTCTATCACGCCTGGCCCCGTCAACGTGGTCGCCCTCAGTTCCGGCGCGCGCTTTGGCTTTGCCGCCAGCCAGAAACATGTGTTCGGCGCCGCAGCCGGTTTTACCCTGCTGCTGGTGTTGATCGGTCTGGGCTTGCACGAAGTGTTGGTGCGCTGGCCGTTGCTGACCCAGTTGATCCAGTGGGGCGGGGTGGTGTTTTTGTTGTGGATGGCCTGGAAACTGGCCGCCGACGATGGCCGCTTGCAAGCCGACAATGCCGCCGCCGCGCCGTCCATGCTGTACGGCGCAATCATGCAATGGCTCAACCCGAAGGCCTGGCTTGCGTGCGTGGCAGGGATGGGCCTGTTTGTCGCTGATGGCGACGCGCAGCAGGTTTGGCTGTTTGCCAGCTTGTATCTGGTGATCTGCTACCTGTCGGTGGCGTGTTGGGCCTATGCCGGTACGTTTTTGCGGCGTTACCTGAGTAACTCGCAGGGCGTGCGCGTGTTCAACCGCTCGATGGCCGCGTTGCTGGTGGCCAGTGTGGGTTATCTGCTGATGGCTTGAGGACCTCGCGGTATTGCCCTGGGGTGGCCGCGAAATGCTGTTTGAAGGTGCGTTGGAAGTGCGCCTGGTCGGCAAAGCCGGCGGCCAGGGCCACGTCGGCGATCAGTTCGCCCTGGCGTAGTTGTGTGCGGGCAAACTGTATGCGTTGGTTCACCATGAACGCATGGGGCGTGAACCCGCAATATTGCTTGAACGCACGGATCAGGTAAGACGGCGACAGCTCCGCGGCCTGGCAGATGTCTTCGAGTTTCAATGCCTGGGTGCAGTGTTCACGGATGTACTCGGCGGCCCGCTCCAGCTTGTGGTTGACCTCGCGCAAGGGCGCCTGGGCAGGGTTCAGGCGTTGCTGCACTTCACTGAAGTAACTCACCAGCGCGCTCTGCTTTTGCAGGTATTCGGCCTGCCGATCCACGAGTATCCGGTAAAGCTCCAGCAGGCCGCTGTATAGGGTCTCGTCCTGGATGTAAGGGGTGTTGAACGGACGGTAACCCTGGTCGGTGCTGAAGCCCAACTGGTGCTGCAAGTCAGTCAGCCAGGGCGTGTCGATGTACAGCATCTGATACGACCAGGGTTCGCCTTGGATGGGGTTGCAGGCGTGTACATCACCGGGGTTCATCAGCACCACCGTGCCGGCGCAGATCTCGAAGGTGTCTGCGCCGTAGTGGTAGTAACTGCGCCCCGCGGTGACCGCGCCGATGGAGAAATGCTCGTGGGCGTGACGGGAATAGGTGACCTTGCGTCCATCGGCAATGGTACGGGCTTCGATAAACCCCAGTGCGGGATCTCGCCAGAAATGGGGAGCTGTCGTGGTACTCATGGGTAAGCTTTCCCTGGCGATGATCTTGATGAGCAGGCATGCAGCCTTATATAAAATGCGTGTTTGTTCAAGCTTCAACGCGCCACAAGTACCACACTGTGCAGGTAATCCGCCCAGGGATCTGCGCCGCTCACCGCTTGCGCCAGGGTGATCGGCAGCCTGGCTGTTTCCCGAAGTGCCAGCCCCTCGTGCAGCAGGTGCTGGTCCACAATGACCGCCGTCAACGCATGGGCGCGCGGTGAGTCGAGAGTGCGCGGTACCCGGCGCCCTTGCGTATCCAGCGGCGGTAGCTCGGTGGCGGCGGGCAGTTCGGTGTCCAGCTTGTTGATCACCAGGTCGGTTGCAGCACCAGTCAACGACTCGTTGATCGGCTGGGTCCCTTGGCGATAGGCCAACCAGTCGAACCGCATCCAGGGCTGGCCACCCGGAATATTGAGGGCTTGCACGACCTGCCGGTAATTCAGGTCGCGGCGGCAGCGAATCAACAAGTGCCTGGGGAAGATTTCATAGAAGTCTCGGTTGCTGTAGAACTCGGCATACACCAGCACACCGAACCGGCCGACATCGGCGACGGAGGTATCGGGGGCGTGTCGGCTCAGGCTGAAAAACTGGATCAGGCCGTATTCCAGGGCCTCGCGACGCGGCAACGTCAGGTGAGAGAGCCAGTAGCGGATGGCTTCGCCATAGGCTGCTTTCAGCTGTTCGAGCTTTTGATCAAATGCCTGGAAGTAGGCTTGGTTAATCCGGCGGAGCAAAGGGAGTTGCTTGGCCAATTCCTGATAGTCGATGGCAGGGTCGCTGGAGTGCCACTGGTGCGACGCAGGGTCCAGGCTATCGGCCATATGCAGGTCGACGAGGGAATACTTGGGCCCGGTAGCCGTGGTTACGACGTGGCCGGCCTCGACAAACACCCGGTCTTCCAGCCGCGGGTTGTCGGGATAGACGCTGCGCAGGTCCGCCAACGCGGTCTGGCGCATAGACACGATGGGTTGGGTAAACGTTTCAAGGGTGGATGCCAGACGCGTGCGCTGATCGTTGAGGGCCTCAATGGCTAGATTGATCGCGCGCGTGCCATGACGGGGCTTGGGCGCCAGTACGCCGTTGACCAGGGCCCATTCGAGAATGGGCCAGGTGGCTTCGGTACTGGACAGGAATGTTTTCCAGCTGCCTTCTGGCGCCAGGCGCGCGAGAAACATGATCTGCGCGTAGGTCAATTGACGGGAAGACCCCGGGATTACGTGCTCCATGTACGTGACGTACTGACGGTAAAGGACCCACGCCTGGGAGCTCAGGCCCGGCGTGCCGTCGGGGATGTCGCGTACCAGCAGGTGCGGGCTCTTTTCACTGAGGATCAGGTGTGCTGCGAGGGGCCGCACCGGCGCGCTGAGCCGGTACAGGCTGCCTTCGATCTGATCGCGCACGAACTCAGCCGGTTCGCCCCAGTAGTAGTCTGCGTGCCAGTCAAGTGTATTCAGGCGCGTGGGGTGCGCTTGCGGTTCGGACACCAGGTCCAGGATCAGTGCCGCCAGTATCAACGCGCTGCGACTGCCGCGTTCAGTTCGTTCTCTGGCGTGGCCGCCATGCCAGCGCAGGGCCCCCGTGAGGTCGTCGCCGAGCTGTTGGGCCAGGGGCGACGCCAGCAGGCGGATCATCAGGAAGTCTGCTTGCGCACGCACATCAGCCACGGTTTTACCGGCCACCAGGGGGTGGCCGAGGCACTCGAACAAGGTGCCCTCACGATCCGCCATGAAACGTTCGCTGATGGTGGTGATCTGCTGGCACTGGAGGACCGAGAGTGTCCATGCCGAGGGCTGTGCGCCGGACACCGGCTTAAGTGCGCGCCAGTAGTGGCCCTGGCCGGCAGGCAAAGGCTGGCTGACGGCCAGGCGTTGCAGGGTGACGCGTGCCTCGTCCAGCGTGTCGGGCACTTTGACTGCGTAGAGACGCAAGGCCTGGTCGAGGGTCACGGTGTCGTTGGTACGCAGATAACCGCCGGCTTTTGCCGCCACCTCCTTGAGCAGCAGAGCCTGCAGCGAAAGCCTGGGGTGGTCCATTACGGCGTCGGTAAGGGACTTCCATTTGCCGTCCAGGCCATTGGCGCCAATGCCACCGGACGCGCTAAACAATATGTGGCTGGTGGGGGCGATACGTTGTGTGGCGCGAATGGCCAGGAAGTCGGGATCGTCGGTCAGGACCCGTAATTGGGCGTAGGCTTTGTTGAGGGTTGCGTGAAGGGTGTCGGGGTCGCCGGTGATCGATCTGTCGAGGCCGTCGATGCCCTCCAGCATGCCGCCGTCGATCACACTGGACAGTGCACTACGCAGGGTATGGCGATCATTCAGCAGGCCAACATACTGGCGGTAACGGTACAACTCGGAGAACGAGCGCGCCGTGTTCAATACCACGGGCAGTGCGGGCGCGGGCCATTCGCGCAGGTGTTGAACCAGGGAGCCGATCGCGGCCTGGTTCAGCGGCCGCTCAATCGCGTAGGCCTGGAGCGCGCTGCCAATGCTGAGGCTTTGATCCGAAAACACGTCGACACCCAGTTGCTCACTGAGCAATCCCAACCTGTACCAACGGGTATCTGGCACGGCGGGCACCACGGTTCTGGTTTCGTGACCAGGGGCAGGAGGCCATAGACAGAGCACTTGTTGCTGGCGGTCGAAATAGTGAAGCGCGGTCGCGTTGCTCGGCGCAGACAGGTCATTGTCGTCAAGGATTGACTGCAACAGGCCCGCCGCTTCTTTCAGTGTCCGGGCGAGCCTTGAACCGGACGTCAGGTGCAGGCGCGTGCGATAGATCTCCAAGGGGGAGAAGGTGTTCGCCGCTCCCACTAGCGCATCGAGGGCATTGGCCAGTTGCTGGTAGTCGAGTAATTGTTGATGCAACTCGGAGTAGACCATCGACTTGCTGCGGCCGTTATCGTCGAAGCCGGGAAACCCGCCCAGGCCGCGCAGTTCCTCGATGATGGTCTGCTCCTGGAGCCGATTCGCGGGCAGCGGGTAGCCATGGAATGCGAGGCACAGGTCCAGCGGCAGACCAGGTGCGCGGTTGGGTATCTGGGGGCCGATATACGGCATGCCCCGGCCTGTGGGGTCAACCAACTGGCTGATGTAGATGATGGGGTTTGCAAGCCTCCACCAGTCGGACGTGTCGGCGAGAGTGAAGACCTTGGGCGTTCCGCGCGCGGTCACGTGCAGCGCGCTGTCGTGTACCCGTAGCGTCCCGAAATCAAAGCCCTGAGCCACGGCCCAGGCGATGAAGTCATGCTGGTTGATGGCCTTGTAAAACACTGCGCACCATTGGCCCAGCAAAGACGCCTCGGGTACTGGAATCGGCAGCAGGGACAGGAGCCGCGCCTGACTTGAGGGCAGCAGGAGGCGCTCGATCAGTTGCGCGATCAATACCTGGTCGCCTTCGGTGCGCAGGTTCCGGCGCTCGTTCAGGAACGCTTCAGTAGGGCGCGAAGTGACGGGCAGCGCGGTGTCGCTGGGCAGATCGTCCCACGACAGGGCAAGGGCTTGAAAGTCATCCATGAGAGAGAACCGAGTAAAGGGGGGCTCGGATGATCTCTCTGGATGACAGCCGTCAGAAGCAGCAGCTTCCCTGATTGCGGTGGTCTGTATCAGCAAGAAGGGCGAGGGGTAGGCTTCAGGTCAGAAGTCCCATTTGGTCGCCAATTGCAGGCTGCGCGGTTCGCCGTAGAACCCGGTGCCAAAGTTGCCAAGGCCGGTGTAGTACTTTTTATCGAACAGGTTCTTCACGTTGAGCGTAGCGCTCAGGTGTTCGTTGAAGCGGTAGCGGGCCATGAGGTCCACTAGGTAGTAGCTGTCCTGGGTGATGCGCGCGTAGTCGCCGCCGTTGACGCTGTCATTCGGGTTGGGCTGGAACACGTTGCCAAAGAACTCGCTCTGCCAGTTCACGCCGCCGCCCACGGTGACGTTGTCCAGGGCGCCGGGCAGACGATAGGAACTGAACAGGCGCACCACCTGCTGCGGCGTGGTGGTTTGCAGCACCGAGCTGTACACGTAGCCGTCATCCGCATCGCGAGTGTGCTGGTAGGTGTAGCCGGCCGAGATGTTCCAGCCGTCCAGCACCTCACCGGACAATTCAGCTTCGAAGCCCTTGGTGGTGGCACCGGCAATCGCCCGGTATACCGAGTCGGTATCAAAACCGGAAACGTATTGGGCAACGTTGTCCTGCTCGATGCGGAACACCGCAAAGCTGGCGTTCAGGCGGCCGTCGTAGAACGCAGCCTTGAGACCGGCTTCGTAGGTGTTGCCTTCCACTGGGTCGAGCAGCTTGCGGTCGGCGTCCTTGCTGGTTTGCGGGCGGTAGATCTGGGTGTAGCTGGTGTAGGCCGACCAGGTGTCGTTGAGGTCGTAGACCAGCCCGGCATACGGCGTGACCACGCCGCTCTGCTGATAGGTGGTGCGGTTGTCGGCTTTGGTCGGGTCATAGAAGTCGGTGGTGTCGGTGCCGCTGAAGTTGTTGACCCGGGCGCCGAGGATCACCGACAGGTCATCAGTGGGCTTCAAGCGCGTGGCCAGGTAGGCGCCGGTCTGGCGTTGCACAATGTCGTTCTGGCCGCTGCGGGGGATGTCCGGCTTGGCGTACTCGCCGTGCCAGTCAAAGATGCTGCCGCCGACGCCTGGGTAGATCGAGCCGTACACCGGCACATCCTGTTTCGAGCGGGTGGCCATGAAGCCCATGATCAACTCGTGTTCGCGACCCAGCAGGCTGAAGGGGCCGCTGACGTTGATGTCCAGGGTGTTTTGCACCTGGTCGCCTTTGTACTTGCCCATGAACATGTACATGCCATCGCCCGTCACCGGGTCCGGGTTACCGCCGCTGGCCGAGGCGAGCAGGGTGTCGTGCTGACTGCGCTTGCGGTCGAGGCTGACTTTGAGCGACCAGTCGTTGGCCAGTTTCTGTTGCACGGAGGCGAAGATTGTCTGGTTGGTGAAGTCGCGGCGGCTCCAGTCGGCGGCGGGGTTGAACGAGCGCGAGAAATTCGTGCGCGAGCCGTCGCTGAAAAACATCGGGAAACCGGTCCAGGTGGCGCCACGGGAGCGGGTGTTTTGCTGGTCGATGCCGAAGGTAAGCAGGGTATCGGGCGTGAGGTCCGCTTCCAGGATGCCGTAGGCGATGTCCTTGGTGTTCTGGTAGTGGTCCAGGTAGGACTGGCGATCCTGATACACGCCGACAAAACGCCCACGCACATTGCCGGACTCGGTCAGCGGCCCGGAGATATCGCCTTCGGTGCGGTAGTTGTCCCACGAACCAAAGGTCTGCGTCACCGAAGCCTTGAAGGCGGCGGTGGGTTTTTTGCGGATCAGGTTGACGGTGGCCGACGGGTCGCCGGAGCCGCTGAGCAAACCGGCGGAACCCTTGATGATTTCCAGGTGGTCGTACACCGCCATGTCGGTGCTGGTGGTGCCGTAGTCATACACGCCGTCGTAGGTCGAGTTGACGCCGTCGTACTGGAAGTTGGTGATTGGCAGGCCCCGCCCGGAAAACTCCCAGCGTTCGCTGTCGTAGTTCTGCACGCTGATGCCGGGGGCGCGGCGCAGGGTGTCGGCGATGCTGTTGGAGCCCTGGTCGTCCATCTGCTGGCGGGTGATTACGGTGACCGATTGCGGGGTTTCGCGCATCGACAGCGGCAGGCCGGTAGCCGAGGCCATGGACCCGGTGGTGTAGGAGTGGCTGTCTTCGGTGATGGCGCCCAGTTGCTCGCCGGAAATCGTCGTGGCGCCCAGTTCCAGCGCACCGCTGTTGGCCGGGATGAGTTCGAGTACGTAACCGTTGTTGCCTTGGGGCAGTGCCTGCAAGCCGCTGCCTTGCAACAGGCGCTGCAAGCCACTGGCCGGGGTGTAGCTGCCATGGAGCCCGGGGCTGGTCTTGCCGGCGGCAAGGCTGTTATGGCCGGCGATAAAAATGCCCGATTGCGCGGCGAAGCTGTTCAACACACTGACCAGGGAGCCGCCCGCGATGCTGTAGCTGCGGGTGGCTTGCTGGGTGGCGTCCGGCTCGGCGGCGTACGCCGTGGGTACGCCGAGGCAAAACAGTGAGGTGGCCAGCGCCAATGGGCGCAGCGCGAAACGAGCAGGTTGCGACATGAAGAGTTCCCTTTGAATCAGATCGAACGGCGAATTGAAAGCGTCTGCAGGGTTAACCGGACGAGTGTTCAAAAGGGGAACTGGCGATTGGCATTTTTATTTCGGTACGACGGTGACCCACCACGGCAGGGGGCTGTCGAGGCGAATCGGCAGCGCGGCTTGCAGCAGGTACAAGGCGTGGTCGCTGTCCTTGAGCGGGAACGAACCCATCACTGGCAACTGCGCCACGGCCGGATCACAGCCCAGGTGGCCTTGGCGGTAGCGGTTGAGTTCGGCGATCAGTTGGCCCAGCGGCAGGTTGTCGGCCAGCAGTACGCCGTGGCTCCAGGCTTCACGCGCGGGTGATACGGTGGCGGTAGTATCGACGTGTTCGCGGGTAAACCAGACTTGCTGGCCGGCTTCGATGATGCGCACCTGCCCGCTGAGCGTGCTGACTTGCACGCGGCCGTCGAAGACGTTCAGGTGGGTGCGATGTTCGTCATGCAGCACGCTGAAGCGGGTGCCCAGCGCTTGCAGGCGCCCGTGTTCGGTGTCCACCAGGAACGGCCTATGGGCGTCCTTGGCGGTGTCGATCAGCACCTCGCCAAAGCGCAGCTGCAACAGGCGCTGCGCACTATCGAAGCGCACATCCAGGGCCGTCAACGCGTTGAGCCACACATGGCTGCCGTCGGCCAGCAACGCATCGCGGGTTTCGCCACGGGTGGTGGCGTAGTCGGCGCTCCAACCGCCCACCAGCCGGGGCAGGGCGGTGTTGCGCCAGGCGCCCCAGGCCAGTGTCGAACCGCCGCACAGCACCAGCAACGTCTTGAGGGTTTGCCGACGGGAACTGCGCAAGGCCCGGCCGGCGCTTTGCGGTTGCTCCAGCAGCGGCGCAAAGCGTTGGCTGACGCGCTCGACATACTGCCAGGCGGCCAAGTGCTCGGGGTTCTGCGCCACCCAGGCCTGCCAGCGCTGTTGCTCCTGGGCGCTGCCTGGGGCCTGCAAGCGCACATACCATTGCGCCGCCTGTTCCAGGCTGGCATGGCTGAGCGTGCCGGGGCTGTTCATTGCACCAGCATCCCGTCCAGTTCGGCTTCGAGGATCGCGCAGTGCAGCAGCGCCTGGGCCATGTATTTCTTGACCATGCGCTCGCCCACGCCCAACTGTCCGGCGATCTGCTGGTAGGGCAGGCCATGGAGTTGGGCGAGCAGGAAGGCTTCGCTGACCTTTCGCGGCAGGCGCGCGAGCATGGCGTCTACTTCGTAAAGGGTCTCGACGATGATTGCGCGCTGTTCCGGCGACGGCTGGGTGTCTTGCGGGCGCAAGGCCAGGCTGTCGAGCCAGGCTTTTTCCAGTTGGCGGCGGCGCCAGTGATCGATGCACAAACCCCTGGCGATGGTGGCCAGGTAGGAGCGCTGGCGCAGGTGATCGGTCTCGGCTGGTGGGCGGTTGAGGATGCGGATGAAGGTGTCGTGGGCCAGGTCGGCGGCATCCCAGCGGTCATTCAAGCGGCGGCGCAACAGGCCGAGCAGCCAGCTGTGGTGGGTGCCGTAGAGGTGGGTGAAAGAGGTCGACACAATATCCATCCAGCGCAAAAGGATTGGCGTAAATAAGAATTGGTCGCGATTAAAGCAAAGGGACGGGGTGTGCGCAAATGATATTGGATGCTATTGGTATGTTGAGGCGCCCACAGTCAAATGTGGGAGCGGGCTTGCTCGCGAATGCGGTGGGTCAGTCAACTCATCCAGTGACTGATCCACCGCTTTCGCGAGCAAGCCCGCTCCCACACAAGCCCGCTCCCACATGTTGAACTGTGTTGTGTCAGGCCGGCACGAGGAACGCGGCTTCCAGCAACTGTTGGGTGTAAGGGTGCTGCGGGGCGGCAAAGATCGCCTTCGCCTCGCCTTGCTCCACCACCTGGCCCTGCTTCACCACCATCAACTGATGACTCAGCGCCTTCACCACCGCCAGGTCATGGCTGATAAACAGGTAGGTCAGGTTGTACTTGGCCTGCAAGCTGCGCAGCAATTCCACCACCTGGCGTTGCACCGTGCGGTCCAGCGCCGAGGTGGGTTCATCCAGCAGGATCAGGCGTGGCTTGAGCACCAGGGCGCGGGCGATGGCGATGCGTTGGCGCTGGCCGCCGGAGAATTCGTGCGGGTAGCGATGGCGGGATTCCGGGTCCAGGCCCACCTCTTTGAGCGCCGCGATAATCGCCGCTTCCTGTTCCACCGGCGTGCCCATCTTGTGAATGCGCAGGCCCTCGCCGACGATCTCGCTGACGCACATACGCGGGCTCAGGCTGCCAAACGGGTCCTGGAACACCACCTGCATTTCCCGACGCAGCGGGCGCACCTGTTGCTGGGTGAGTTGGTCCAGTTGCTGGCCTTCAAAGCGAATGCCGCCCTTGCTGCCGATCAGCCGCAGGATCGCCAGGCCCAGGGTGGATTTGCCCGAGCCGCTCTCGCCGACAATCCCCAGGGTTTGCCCCTGGGGCAGGCTGAAGTTGATGCCGTCCACGGCCTTGACGTAGTCCACGGTACTGCGCAAGAAGCCTTTCTTGATCGGGAACCAGACCTTCAAGTCATCGACTTCCAGCAACGGCGGGCCCACCACATTGGTCGCCGGGCCGCCGCTGGGCTCGGCCGCCAGCAGCTCCTGGGTGTAGGGATGCTGGGGCGACTGGAACAGCGTTTCGCACTCGGCCTGTTCAACGATGCAGCCTTTCTGCATCACGCACACCCGATGGGCAATGCGCCGCACCAGATTCAGGTCATGGCTGATCAGCAGCAAGGCCATGCCCAGGCGCGCCTGCAATTCCTTGAGCAGCTCGAGGATCTTCAGCTGCACGGTGACGTCGAGGGCCGTGGTCGGCTCATCCGCAATCAACAATTCCGGCTCATTGGCCAAGGCCATGGCAATCATCACCCGCTGGCGCTGACCGCCGGACAATTCGTGGGGCAGCGCCTTGAGGCGCTTGTGCGGTTCGGGGATACCCACCAGATCGAGCAATTCCAGGGTGCGCTGGGTGGCGACCTTGCCTTGCAGGCCCTTGTGCAGGCCGAGCACTTCGTTGATCTGCTTCTCGATGGAGTGCAGCGGGTTCAACGAGGTCATCGGCTCCTGGAAGATCATTGCAATGCGGTTGCCGCGAATGTGGCGCAGGGACTTTTCTTTCAGGGTCAGCAGGTCTTGCCCGGCGTACTCGATGGTGCCGGAAGGGTGGCGTGCCAACGGGTAGGGCAGCAAGCGCAGGATCGAGTGCGCGGTCACCGACTTGCCCGAGCCGCTTTCGCCCACCAGCGCGATGGTTTCGCCGCGCTTGATGTCGAAACTCACGTTGTTGACCACGCGGTGGGAATGCTCGCCGGTGACAAACTCGACGCTGAGGTCGCGGATTTCGATCAGATTGTCCTGATTCATCTCATTTCCTCGGGTCGAAGGCATCGCGAGCGGACTCGCCGATAAACACCAGCAGACTCAACATGATCGCCAGCACGGCAAACGCGCTCATGCCCAGCCACGGCGCTTGCAGGTTGGATTTGCCCTGAGCCACCAGTTCGCCCAACGACGGCGAACCGGCCGGCAAGCCAAAGCCGAGGAAGTCCAGGGCGGTGAGGGTGCCGATGGCGCCGGTGAGGATGAAGGGCATGAAGGTCATGGTCGAGACCATCGCGTTGGGCAGGATATGGCGGAACATGATCGCGCCGTTCTGCATGCCCAGCGCCCGCGCCGCACGCACGTATTCGAGGTTGCGCCCGCGCAGGAACTCGGCGCGCACCACGTCCACCAGGCTCATCCAGGAGAACAGCAGCATGATCCCCAGCAGCCACCAGAAGTTGGGCTGCACGAAGCTGGCGAGGATGATCAGCAGGTACAGCACCGGCAAGCCGGACCAGATCTCCAGGAAACGCTGCCCGGCCAGGTCCACCCAGCCGCCGTAAAAGCCCTGCAAGGCGCCGGCGATCACCCCGATGATGGAGCTGAGCACGGTGAGCGTCAGGGCAAACAGCACCGACACGCGAAAGCCGTAGATCACCCGCGCGAGCACGTCGCGGCCCTGGTCGTCGGTGCCCAGCAGGTTGACCGAGGAGGGCGGCGCCGGCGCCGGCACTTTCAGGTCGTAGTTGATGCTCTGGTAGCTGAACGGGATGGGCGCCCACAAGGTCCAGGCGTCCTTGGCCTTGAGCAGCTCCTGGATATACGGGCTCTTGTAGTTGGCTTCCAGGGGGAACTCGCCGCCGAAGGTGGTCTCCGGGTAGCGCTTGAGCGCCGGGAAATACCAGTCGCCGTCAAAGTGCACCGCCAGTGGCTTGTCGTTGGCGATCAACTCCGCGCCCAGGCTGAGCACGAACAGGATCAAGAACAGCCACAGCGACCACCAGCCACGCTTGTTCGCCTTGAACCGCTCGAACCGGCGGCGATTGAGGGGGGATAGATTCATCTCAATGCTCCCGGCTGGCGAAGTCGATGCGTGGATCGACCAAGGTATAAGTGAGGTCGCCGATCAGCTTCACGATCAGCCCCAGCAGGGTGAAGATAAACAGCGTGCCGAACACCACCGGGTAGTCGCGGTTGATCGCCGCTTCAAAGCTCATCAGGCCCAGACCGTCGAGGGAGAAGATCACTTCCACCAGCAGTGAACCGGTGAAGAAGATGCCAATAAAGGCCGACGGGAACCCGGCGATCACCAGCAGCATCGCATTGCGAAACACATGGCCGTAGAGCACGCGGTGGTTGGTCAGCCCCTTGGCCTTGGCGGTGACCACGTATTGTTTGTTGATCTCGTCGAGAAAGCTGTTCTTGGTCAGCAGGGTCATGGTGGCGAAGTTGCCGATCACCAACGCGGTGATGGGCAGCGCCAGGTGCCAGAAGTAATCGAGGATCTTGCCACCCCAGCTCAGCTCGTCGAAGTTGTTGGAGGTGAGCCCGCGCAACGGGAACCAGTCGAAATAACTGCCGCCGGCAAACACCACGATCAACAGGATCGCAAACAGGAACGCCGGAATCGCGTAACCGACGATGATTGCCGAACTGGTCCACACGTCGAAGTGGCTGCCATGGCGCGTGGCCTTGGCGATCCCCAGGGGGATCGACACGAGGTACATGATCAGCGTGCTCCATAACCCCAGGGAGATGGACACCGGCATCTTTTCCTTGATCAGGTCGATGACCTTGGCGTCACGGAAGAAGCTGTCGCCAAAGTCCAGGCGGGCGTAGTTCTTGACCATGATCCACAAGCGTTCCGGCGCCGACTTGTCGAAACCGTACATTTTCTCGATTTCCTTGATCAGTGCCGGGTCCAGGCCCTGGGCGCCACGGTAGCTGGAACCGGCCACCGCGACTTCGGCACCGCCGCCGGCGATGCGGCTGGTGGCACCGTCAAAGCCTTCGAGCTTGGCGATCATCTGCTCAACCGGGCCGCCTGGCGCGGCCTGGATGATGATGAAGTTGATCAGCAAGATCCCGAACAGTGTTGGGATGATCAGCAACAGGCGGCGAAAGATATAGGCCAGCATTTAATCGCCTCCGCTCGCCGGGTCGGCGCTCGTCTGGGGGGGAACCGGCGGTTGCACATTCGGCTTGCTCCACCAGGTAGAGATGCCGACGTCGTACAGCGGCGAAACCTTTGGATGACCGAGGTTGTTCCAATAGGCCACGCGGAAAGTCTTGATGTGCCAGTTGGGGATCACGTAGTAGCCAAATTGCAGCACGCGGTCCAGGGCCTTGGCGTGGGCGATCAGGCTAACCCGGGTGTCGGAATCGATCAGTTGTTCCACCAGTTGATCGACGGCCGGGTCTTTCAGGCCCATGTAGTTGCGGCTGCCGGGCTTGTCGGCGCTGGTGGACTTCCAGAATTCACGCTGTTCGTTACCCGGCGACGACGATTGCGGGAAGCTACCCACCACCATGTCGAAGTCCCGCGAGCGCAGGCGGTTGATGAACTGGGACACATCGACCCGGCGAATCACCAGGTCGATCCCCAAGTCGGCGAGGTTGCGCTTGAACGGCAGCAGGATGCGTTCGAATTCGGTCTGGGCCAGCAGGAATTCGATGGTCACCGGTTTGCCGGTGGCATCGACCATCTTGTCGTCGACGATCTTCCAGCCGGCTTCCTGCAACAACTGGTAGGCCTCGCGCTGCTGGGCGCGGATCATGCCGCTGCCGTCGGTCTTGGCCGGTGCGAAGGCTTCAGTGAAGACCTGCGGCGGGATCTTGTCGCGCAGCGGTTCAAGGATTGCCAACTCGTCCGGGCCGGGCAGGCCGGTGGCGGCCATGTCGGAGTTTTCGAAGTAACTGCGGGTGCGGGTGTAGGCGCCGTTGAACAGCTGCTTGTTACTCCATTCGAAATCCAGCAACAGGCTGATGGCCTTGCGCACGCGCACGTCTTCGAACATCGGTTTGCGCACATTGAACACAAAGCCCTGCATCCCCGTGGGATTGCCGTTCGGGATCTCTTCCTTGACCAAACGGCCTTCGGCTACCGCTGGCACGTTGTAGGCGTTGGCCCAATTCTTCGCGCTGAACTCGGCCCAGTAGTCGAACTGCCCGGCCTTGAGCGCCTCCAGCGCCACGGTGGCGTCGCGGTAGTAGTCGGTGATGCGCTGGTCGAAGTTATAGAGGCCCTTGTTGATCGGCAGGTCTTTGCCCCAGTAGTCCTTGACCCGTTCGTAACGCACCGAACGCCCGGCCTTGACCTCGGCCACCCGGTAAGGACCGCTGCCCAGCGGGAATTCCAGGTTGCCCTTGTTGAAGTCGCGGGTGGCCCACCAGTGTTTCGGCAATACCGGCAATTGGCCGAGGATCAGCGGCAATTCGCGGTTGTTGGTGCGCTTGAACTTGAACAGCACGCGCAACGGGTCTTCGGCGATGACTTCATCCACATCGGCATAGTAGGTGCGATAGAGCGGGGTGCCGTCCTTGATCAGGGTCTCGAAGCTGAACACCACGTCGTCGGCACGCATCGGGTGGCCGTCGTGGAAGCGCGCTTCGGGGCGCAGGTAGAAGCGTACCCAGCTGTTGTCCGGGGCCTTTTCGATCTTGCCGGCTACCAGGCCGTATTCGGTGAAGGGTTCATCGAGGCTTTGGGTGGCGAGGGTGTCGTAGATCAGGCCGATATTGTCGGCGGGCACGCCTTTGCTGATAAATGGGTTGAAGCTGTCAAAGCCGGTCAGGCTGGACTCGCGGAAGGTGCCGCCCTTGGGCGCGTCGGGGTTGACGTAGTCGGTGTGCTTGAAGTCGGCGGGGTATTTGGGTGGTTCGTTGTACAGCGTCAGCGCATGTTGTGGGGCGGCGTGTGCCAGGTTGCACAGCAACAGGCTGGCGATCAATGCGTTGCGCAAATACGTCATTGGGCTTTCTCCGAAGCTTTCAGCCACCATGCGCTCAGGCCCAGGCTGTAGGGCGGCGTGGTGACAAAGGCGAACCGGTTGCGGTACGCCAAGCGATGATAGTTGAGATACCAGTTGGGAATGCTGTAGTGCTGCCACAGCAGCACCCGGTCAAGGGCGCGGCCGGCGGCCAGTTGTGCGTCGCGGGTTTGCGCTGCGAGCAGTTGTTCCAGCAGGTGATCGACAATCGGGTTGGCGATGCCCGCGTAGTTCTTGCTGCCCTTGATCGCGGCCTGGCTGGAGTGGAAGTACTGCCACTGCTCAAGGCCGGGGCTCAGGGTCTGGTTGAGGGTGATCAGGATCATGTCGTAGTCGAATTGATCCAGGCGCTGCTTGTACTGGGCGCGGTCAACCGTGCGCAGGCGTGCGTCGATGCCGATACTGATCAGGTTTTCGACATAGGGCTGCAGGATGCGCTCCAGGTTCGGGTTGACCAGCAGGATTTCGAAGCGCAGCGGTTGCCCGTCACTGTTAAGCAGGCGCTGGCCCGACAGCTTCCAGCCGGCCTCGCCGAGCAGGGCCAGGGCGCGGCGCATGGTGTCACGCGGGATGCCACGGCCGTCGGTCTGCGGCAGGCTGAAGGGCTGGGTGAACAGGTTCACCGGCAACTGGTCGCGGTACGGCGAGAGCAGTAGCCATTCATGGCCCAGCGGCACGCCGGTCGCCGAGAATTCGCTGTTGGGGTAGTAGCTCAAGGTGCGTTTATAGGCGCTGCTGAACAGGGTGCGGTTGGTCCATTCAAAATCGAACATCAGCCCCAGGGCTTCGCGCACCTTGGTCTGGCTGAACGTGGGCCGGCGCGTGTTCATGAACAGGCCTTGGCTCTGGGTGGGGATCTGGTGGGCGATTTGCGCCTTGATCACATCGCCACGGTTGACCGCCGGGAAGTTGTAGCCGGTCGCCCAGTTCTTCGCCTGGTGTTCGATATAGATGTCGAATTCGCCGGCCTTGAAAGCTTCGAAGGCCACGTCGCTGTCGCGGTAGAACTCCACTTCGACCTTGTCGTAGTTATAGAAGCCCTGGTTGACCGGCAGGTCCTTGCCCCAGTAATTCTTGACCCGTTCGAACACCAATTGCCGGCCAGGGGTGACCTTGGTCACACGATACGGCCCGCTGCCCAGTGGCGGTTCGAAGGTGGTGGCCTTGAAGTCGCGGTCTTTCCAGTAGTGCTGGGGCAGCACCGGCAACTCGCCCAGACGCAGGATCAGCAACGGGTTGCCCGCACGCTTGAACACAAAGCGGATGCGGTGACGGTTGAGCACATCGACCCGCGCCACCTCTTGCAGGTTGGTGCGGTATTGCGGGTGGCCTTCGGTCAGCAGGGTGCGATAGGAGAACGCGACGTCATAGGCTGTGATCGGCTTGCCATCATGGAAGCGCGCTTCCGGGCGCAGGTTGAACACCACCCAGCTGCGGTCCTCGCTGTACTCCACCGACTGCGCGATCAGGCCATAGCTGGAGGTGGGTTCATCACCGGAGGGCGCGTACTGGCCAGTGCCGACCATCAACGGTTCGTTCAGCTCATTGACGCCGTATTGCAGGAAATTGGGGGTGGAAACCGGGCTGGAGCCCTTGAAGGTATAAGGGTTGAGCGTGTCGAAGGTGCCAAATGCCATGACCCGCAAGGTCCCGCCTTTCGGCGCTGCAGGGTTTACCCAATCGAAGTGGGTGAATTTGGCCGGGTACTTGAGCACGCCGAACTGCGTATAACCGTGGCTCTCGGTAATGGTCGCGTTCGCGGTAAAGCTCAAGGCCAGACTTATTAGTAGAAGGAGGGGACGCTTCAAGTCAGAGATCCGATCCAGGCGGCTTGGGCTTTATGATCGGTACAGTAACAGCTTGTTCCGGTTGGAAAAAGCATCTTGGAAACGGCGATAAACCAATGTGGGAGCGGGCTTGTGTGGGAGCGAGCAAGCCCGCTCCCACACAAGCCCACCCACATTGCTCCCGGGTGTTCTTGAGGGCTTAACGCGGCCCGGAAACCACCAGCATCTGCCCGGGCTTCAACGCCTGGCCAGTGCGCGGGTTCCAACGCTTGAGATGTTGCATCTCGACGTTGAAACGCTTGGCGACGATGTACAGCGAGTCGCCTTTCTGCACCTTGTATTGCACGGGTTTCTTGCTGCCGGCCTTGGCCACTAGCTTGCGCGTGTCCTGCATCACCAGGGTCTGGCCGACCTTGAGCTGCTGGCCATTGAGCTTGTTCCAGCGTTGCAGGTCATGCACATCGACCTTGTTGGCCTTGGCGATCAGCGTCAGGTTGTCGCCACTGCGCACCTTGTAGCTGCGGCTGCGCCCGGCAACGGCCTTGGTTTCAACTTCGTCGAACACCGGCTTTTTCGGGCGCATGCTCAGCAATTCTTCGGGCTTCATCGTCGAAAGGGTGCTGGTCAGCAGTTGCGCCTTGGAGGTCGGCACCAGCAGATGCTGGGGGCCGTCCAGGGTGGTGCGTTGTTTCAGAGCGGGGTTGAGCTGGAACAGTTCGTCTTCGTCGATCTCGGCCAGCGCGGCAACCCGGGACAGGTCCATGCTTTGCTTGACTTCAACCACTTCGAAGTACGGCTGGTTGGCAATCGGGTTCAGGTTCACGCCGTAGGCTTCGGGCGCCAGCACCACCTGGGACAGCGCCAGGAACTTGGGCACGTAGTCCTTGGTTTCCTGGGGCAGTGGCAGGTTCCAGTAGTCGGTGGGCAGGCCGAGCTTTTCGTTGCGCTCGATGGCCCGGCTCACCGTGCCTTCGCCAGCGTTATACGCAGCAAGGGCCAGCAGCCAGTCGCCGTTGAACATATCGTGCAGACGGGTCAGATAGTCCAGGGCGGCGGTGGTGGAGGCGGTGATATCGCGACGGCCGTCGTAGGCGCGGGTCTGGCGCAGGTTGAAGTAGCGCCCGGTGGAGGGGATGAATTGCCACAAGCCGACTGCATCGCTGCGCGAATAGGCCATTGGGTTGTAGGCACTTTCGATCACTGGCAGCAGCGCCAGCTCCAGGGGCATGTTGCGTTCTTCAAGGCGTTCGACGATGTAATGAATGTAGAGGCTGCCGCGTTCGCCGGCGTTTTCCAGGAAGGACGGGTTGCTGGCGAACCACAGGCGCTGTTGCTCGATGCGCGGGTTGACGCCAACCCCATCCTGCAATTGAAAGCCCCGGCGCATGCGTTCCCAGACATCCTGGGGCACTTCCGGGGCAGGCTTCTCTGAGAGCCAGATAACGGGTTTTTGCTTGATCTTGGCAGCAAGATTCGGTTTGGGTTGCACGGTGGATTGTGCAGCGTAATTTGTCGATTGGCAGCCCGCCAGAGTCGCGGACACAGCCACCGCCACGGCTTGAGCCAGGCGGGTCAATGCGTCTGAAGAGATGGATTTACGAATAGATGACGACATTGGCTGGAAGTAAGTTCCGGGCAAAAATGTCGGGCGATTCTAGAAAGCGCTTTGGTTCCGGTCAACCATTCAGAAATTACGTATCAGATTGCGTTGCCTTAGAACTTATCTTTCCATGCCCTCAAGCTAGCAAATACCTCGGCCCCCGGGCGGTTGTCGCGACCATTCCGTTCGTCCGCTTTTTGTTTAACGGATGTTTCAGCGGTGCGCAGGAAGGGGTTGGTACGCTTCTCCAGGGCCAGGTTGGACGGCAACGTCATCTCGCCGCGAGCCCTTAGCTGGCGGACGTTTTCCACCCGTTCGGCGATGTCGGCATTTTGCGGTTCCACCGCCTGGGCAAACTTGAGGTTGCTTTGTGTGTATTCGTGGGTGCAGTACACCAAGGTGTCTGCAGGCAGGGACGCCAGATGCTCGAGAGACGCGTGCATCTGCTCCGGTGTCCCTTCGAACAGGCGCCCGCAGCCGGCGGCGAACAGGGTGTCGCCACAGAACAGCACGCCCTGGTGGTAGAAGGCGATATGGCCAAGGGTGTGGCCGGGCACGCTATAAACGTCGAAGTCCCAGCCCAGTACGCTGATGCGGTCGTTGTCGTCGAGGGCGACGTCCCGCGCCGGTATTTTTTCGTGCGCGGGGCCATAGACCTTGGCGCCTGTAACACTTTTCAGTTGCTCGACACCGCCGACATGATCATGGTGATGGTGGGTGATCAGGATGTCGCTGAGGGTCCAGCCAGGGTTTTGTTCGAGCCAGGCCAGTACGGGCGCGGCATCGCCGGGGTCGACCACGGCGCAGCGCTGGGTCTTGGGGTCTTGTAACAACCAGATGTAGTTATCGGTGAAGGCGGGCAGGGCACTGATCTGTATCATTCTTCGATTCGCCAAGCTGAACACATTGGTGCATCTTAGAACGTCTAGGCGAGTTGGAGAATGCAATGACTGATAAAGCGTTCGCCCAGGCCGATCCTGAGTGGCTGGCCCTGATCAGCGCCGCCCGCGAATGGCTGTCGGGGCCGATCGGGCAATTTCTGCTGGATGAAGAGCGGCGCATGCTCGAAGACGAGTTGGGCCGGTTTTTTGGTGGCTACCTCGTGCATTACGGCCCCTCGGCCCAGACCCCGCCGTCCGCACCGCAGGTGCAACGCAACGTGCGCCTCGGCGCGCCGCTGCCGGGGGTGGAGATTGTCTGCGAGGAGCAGGCGTGGCCGCTGAGCGAGCATGCCGCCGATGTGGTGGTGTTGCAGCATGGCCTGGATTTCTGCCTGTCGCCCCACGGCCTGCTGCGTGAAGCGGCGAGCAGCGTACGCCCGGGTGGCCATTTGCTGATTGTCGGCATCAACCCCTGGAGCAGTTGGGGCCTGCGCCATGTGTTCGCCCACGATGGCCTGCGCCAGGCGCGCTGTATCTCGCCGTCACGGGTGGGTGACTGGCTGAACCTGCTGGGCTTCGCGCTGGAGAAACGCCGCTTCGGGTGCTATCGTCCGCCGCTTGCCTCGACCAAGTGGCAAGCCCGGCTGGCCGGCTGGGAGCGCCGCGCTGGCGCCTGGCAGCTGTCGGGTGGCGGCTTCTATTTATTGGTCGCACGCAAGATCGTGGTGGGCCTGCGGCCTGTGCGCCAGCTACGGCGTGAACCCATGGGCAAGCTCGTGCCGATGCCGATGGCCAAGGTCAATCGCAAGCAAAGCGAGCCGTAAAACTTCTTTTTGATTTCGAACCGAGTAACCGATGACCGATACCGTAGAACTCTTCACCGATGGCGCCTGCAAAGGCAACCCGGGCCCTGGCGGCTGGGGCGCGTTGCTGGTGTGCAAGGGCGTGGAGAAGGAGCTGTGGGGCGGCGAAGCCAACACCACCAACAACCGCATGGAGCTGATGGGTGCCATTCGCGGCCTGGAAGAACTCAAGCGCCGCTGCAATGTGCTGCTGGTGACCGACTCGCAGTATGTGATGAAGGGCATCAACGAGTGGATGGTCAACTGGAAGAAGCGTGGCTGGAAGACTGCCGCCAAGGAACCGGTCAAAAATGCCGACCTATGGCAACTGCTCGACGAGCAGTGCAATCGCCATGACATCACTTGGAAATGGGTGCGTGGCCATATCGGCCATCCTGGCAACGAACGCGCCGACCAGTTGGCCAACCGGGGTGTGGACGAAGTGCGCGGTTACAAGCAGAGCTGACGCCTACAGCGCGGCGATGGCCTGGGCCAGTTGCATATCACTGTAGGTTTGCCCGGGCAGGCGTTCACGCACATGCGCCAGCGCCGACTCCAGGCGCACACCACGGATCTCGCCGTCGCTGGCGACGAAGGCTTCGGCGTCATCCCTGGCCGCCTGCACAACCTTGTCATCCTTGAATGAAGAACTGGTGCCCTTGGTGGCGCTCATGGACAGGCTGACCATAAAGTCGGTGGTCATCACGAAACTGGTGGCGTGCGCCGTGCAGGCGCTGCCCATCAGCAGCAGGACGCACAAGGCTTTTGAAAGGTTCATGGGGTAGGCAATCCGTGGGTGGTTGGGGCGTGCAGGCTAACAAGGGTGCCCTGGGCAAACTGCGGCGGCTTTGCGAAAGAGTGTAAGAAACTGTCCAAACGTCAAGGCCTTGGGCCAGCCTTGGGCTGCTTGGGGCATGACGTGCTAATATCCCGGCCTTTGAAATACACCACCCGTTGAGAGCTGAACCCTGATGGCCATCCGATCCGTTGTACTCGATACCGAAACCACCGGCATGCCGGTGACCGATGGCCACCGGATCATTGAAATCGGCTGTGTCGAACTGATGGGGCGGCGCCTCACCGGTCGTCACTTCCACGTCTACCTGCAACCTGATCGCGACAGTGACGAAGGCGCGATTGGCGTCCACGGCATCACCGACGAGTTCCTCAAAGGCAAGCCGCGCTTTGCCGAAGTGGCCGATGAGTTTTTCGAATTCATCAACGGCGCCCAGCTGATCATCCATAACGCGGCGTTCGACGTCGGCTTCATCAATAATGAGTTTGCCCTGATGGGGGCGACGGATCGCGCGGACATTTCCAAGCACTGCTCGATCCTCGATACCTTGATGATGGCCCGTGAGCGGCACCCGGGTCAGCGCAACAGCCTCGATGCGTTGTGCAAACGTTATGGCGTCGACAACTCCGGCCGTGAACTCCACGGCGCCTTGCTCGACTCCGAGATCCTTGCCGACGTCTACCTGACCATGACCGGTGGGCAGACCAGCCTGTCCCTGGCCGGTAACGCCTCGGATGGCAGCGGCTCGGCGGAAGGCTCGGGCAACCGCCCTTCGGAAATCCGTCGCCTGTCGGCGGATCGCAAACCCATCACCATCATTCGGGCCAGTGAGCAGGATCTGGTCGAGCATGCGCAGCGGTTGGAGGCGATTTCCAGGTCGGCGGGTGCGCCGGCGTTGTGGACTCAGTTGACCGAGCAATAATCCTGACCGAGCACTCTCTAATTGTGTGAGCTGGCTTGTGTGGGAGCGGGCTTGCTCGCGAAAGCGGTGGATCAGTTAGAACAGCTTTGACTGACACACTGCATTCGCGAGCAAGCCCGCTCCCACATAAAAGCCTCTTCCACTGGG
>NZ_QAJM01000041.1 GCF_003852405.1 Pseudomonas sp. KBW05 | reverse complement strand
GCGGTTAAAAATGTGGGAGCGGGCTTGCTCGCGAAAGCGGTGTATCAGCCGATACATGTATTGACTGACCCACCGCATTCGCGAGCAAGCCCGCTCCCACACAAGCCCGCTCCCACAGTTGGATCTGTGGGCTCCAGGTTATTTGTAGCGCTGCTCAAACACCGCCACCTGCTCCGGCTTGATCAGCTCAAACGGCACCCACACCTCCGACTCAATCGCTTCACCCTTGATCATCCGGATCGCCGACTCCACCGCCTTGGCCGCCTGCGCCTTCGGGTCCTGGAACACCGACGCCGCCAACAACCCGCGCTTCACCGCCGCGAGCCCATCCGGCAAGCCGTCGATGCCGACAATCGCCACATCACCCTTGGCCTTGCCCGCCTGCTGCAACGCCATCCCAGCGCCGATGGCCATTTCGTCGTTGTTGGCGACAATCGCATCGAACTGAGTGCCTGCCAGCAGCCAGTTGCTGGTCAGGTCCATGCCTTTGCTGCGTTGCCATTCGGCGCTTTGCTGCTCGACGACCTTGATCCCGGGAAAGTCCTTGAGCACCTGCTTGGCGCCTTCGGTGCGGTCATGGGTGGCGTTCTGTGCGAGGTCGCCCATGATGATCGCCACGTTGCCTTTGCCGCCGAGTTTTTCCGCGAGGAAGCGCATCTGCAATTGCCCGGCCTCGATGTCGTTGGAGGCCACGGTGACCACGCCCTTGGGCAGGGTGCGCTCGTCCGGGTGGCGGTTGACGTACACCAGCGGAGTCTTGGCGGCCACGGCGGCGCGGGTCATGTTGGCGGTGGCGGAAGTGTCCACCGGCAGCACGATCACTGCGTCGACTTTCTGGTTGAGAAAGCCTTCGACCTGGTTGAGCTGGCGCACCACATCGCCTTGGGCGTCTTCGAACTGGATCTTCACGCCTTGCTGCTTGGCGGCTGTTTCCAGGCCGTTGCGCACGTAGGTCATGAAGTTGTCGTCGACCCGCGCAATGCTCACGCCGATGCGGTAATCGGCGAGCGTCCACGGGCTGAACAGCAGTAACAGCGAGGCAACAATCAACGAATAGCGGTTCATAAGGGTGGTCCTTTTATTGTTATAGGGTGAACGCTTGACGGAATCGCTCCAGGGCCAGTTCGCTGTCGCCGCTGGCCCAGCCTTCGAGGCCGACCACGCCGGTGTAGCCCATGGCATGCAAGGCCCTGGCAATCGCAGGGTAGTGGATTTCGCCGGTGCCGGGTTCCTTGCGCCCGGGCACATCGGCCACCTGGATTTCACCGATGGCGCTGCCGGCGCGCTGGATCAGTTCTACCAAGTTACCTTCGCCGATCTGCGCGTGGTACAGGTCCAGGTTCATTTTCAGGTGCGGGCTGCCCACGGCTTCGATCAGCGCCAGGGTGTCGTCGGCGCGGGCGAACGGGGTGCCGGGGTGGTCGACCTCGGTGTTGAGGTTTTCCAGCAGGAACACGCGGCCGGCGTCTTCCCCCAGGCGGGCGATTTTTTCCAGAGTCTTGCAGGCGCTCAGCCACATGCGCCCGGTGGTCTGGCTGACCGGCTGCACCGGCAGGCCGCCGTCACCCAGGCCGGTGCCGTGCAGGTTGAGGCTGGGGCAATTCAAGCGTTCGGCAACGCCGAGGGATTCGCGGGCGCTGTCGAGCAGCTGGCGAATGCCATCCGGGTCGGTGAGGGTGCCGCTGATGTAGCCGGTCATCGAGGTGAAGTCGGCGCCGGTGGCTGCGAGGGCGGCGATGTCCTTGTCGGTCCAGTTCCAGATTTCCGCACTGAAGCCCAGGGCGTGAATGCGCTTGACCCGTTCGATGAAAGGCAGGTCGAGAAACACCATCTCGGCACTGATCGCCAGTTTGAACGGGCTCATACGGCCACCGCCTTGCCTTGCTGGAACGACTCGATGCACGCACGGGCAATCGCCAGGGCGGCGCGGGCGTCTTCGCCGCTGGCCATCGGCTTGGCGCCGGTGCGCAGGCAGTCGGCGAAGTGATTGAGTTCGGCAATGTAGGCGTCGCGCAAAAGATCAGTGTCCAGGCGCTGGGTATCGGCCTGGATGCCCTGGGCCAGGTAGCGCACCAGGTCCGAATCATTCAGGCTGCCCATGCTCAGCATGCCTTCGCTGCCGAACACTTCGCCACGCACGTCGTAGCCGTACACGGCCTGGAAGTTGGCCTCGGCGGTGGCGATGGCGCCGTTGTCGAAGCGGATCGCGACCACGGCGGTGTCGAGGAAACCTTTGCTCTTGTACGCCGGGGCGATCAGCGCGTCAGCCATCACATACACCTGCACGGCTTCGGCGCCGGGGTTGAGGTAGCGCAGGGTGTCGAAGTCGTGGATCAGGGTTTCGAGAAAGATCACCCATTGCGGCGACGCGGCGGGATTGTTCAGCGCCGGGTCGCGGGTCACCGAGCGCAGCAACTGCGGCGTGCCGATGCGCCCGGCGGCGACGTCGAGGTGGGCCGTGCGGAAGCTCTTGGCGAAGCGCCGGTTGAACCCGACCTGCAACGGCACGCGGGCATCGGCGGCGGCAGCGATGGCGCGGTCGGCTTCATCGAGGGTGATGGCCATGGGTTTTTCGCAGAAGATCCCCTTGCCGGCGCGGGCGGCGCTGATCACCAGTTCGGCATGGCTGCGGGCGGGGGCGGCGATGATCACGCCGTCGATGTCCGGGTCGTCGAGCAGGTGCTGCGGGTCGGTGTAGACCTTGTCCACCCCCAGCTCCGCCGCCAGGCGCGCGGCTTGGCCTGGGGTGGGGTCGGCGATGGCGACGAGGCTGGCGCCGGGGATATGCCGCGCTGCCGTCAAACCGTGGAAGCTGCCCATGCGACCGGCACCGATCAAACCCAGGCGGATGTTCTGTGTACTCATGAAGTGACCCCTTTTTTATTGTTGGCCTCAGGACAGTCCTGATGGGTAAAGGGGGAGGAGCAAAGGCTGTGCCAACTTGTAACTTGTTGATAATTAACAGTTATTAAAAATCAATAAACAAAAAGTGTTCATTTGGATGACATGTCTATACTGACATGTCAAAAACATGAACATGGACACGCCGGAATGAGCATGACGTTCAGCGTACAAGACCTCGACTACCTCACCGCCCTGGGGCCTGCGGCGTTGAATGACGGCCCCGTGGCCGCGCTGGAACAGGCATGGCACGCGTGCCTGGCCGGCGCGGTCGAACGCCCGGCCGCCGTGCGCCAAGTGATCTGGGATTCGTGGCGGCGCAGTGTGCAGGCCAGGATTGATCCGGCAGACAACGCCTATCGCTTCGTGGCGCCGGATAGCCTGGCTGCGACCCTGGCCACGCACCGCGTCCTGATCGCCGCTGCGGCGCAGGTCATGCACGGCCTGCTGGCCTACAACCCGCGCGGGCACATCAACCTCACCGATGCCGACGGCACCACCCTGTACTTTTGCGGGCTGGATATCACCCCGGTGGGCAGCCGCCTGTTGGAGTCGGTGCAAGGCACCAACTGCACCGGCCTGGCGCTGGCCGAGGATCACCTGGTGTACGTGCTGGCCGAGGAAAACTTCGCCACGGGCCTGCGCCAGCGCCGCATGCACTGCGCCGCCGCGCCGATCAAGAACGCCCAGGGCCAGACCCTGGCCATGCTCACCCTCACCGCCGAGCCCGGCTGGTTTCACTTCCACACCCTCGGCACCGTGCAAGCGGCGGCGGACGCAGTGTCGCGGCAGATGGCCCTGCAAGCGCTGCTGGAAGAACAGCAAACCGTGCTCGAAGTGCTCAACGAAGGCCTGGTGGTGCTGGATGAGCGCGGCTGCATCAAGGCGCTCAACCGTTACGCCCGGCAGTTGTTCGGCGTGGGCCTGGAGCTGATCGGCCGCCCGTTCCAGCACCTGGGCCGCAGCGAGCTGAGCGATACCCTCGGCGAGCCCGTGCGCGACCGCGACTGCACCTTCCACCTGCACGATCGCAGCCAACTGGCGTGCCTGGTTTCGGTGTGTCCGCTGGAGCAGGGCGGGGTGATCGTCTCGCTGCGCGAGAACCGGCGCATCCGCGAAATCACCCGGCGCATCATCGGCACCCAGGCCAGCTATACCTTCGACACCATCCAGGGCCAGTCACGGGCGATCCAGGACGCCCTGCACCTGGGGCGCATCGCCAGTCGCAGCGACTCCACCACCTTGATCCTCGGCGAAAGCGGCACCGGCAAAGAGCTGTTTGCCCAGGCCATCCATAACGGCAGCGACCGCCACAAGGGCCCTTTTGTGGCGGTCAACTGCGGCGCGATCCCGCGCGACCTGGTGCAAAGCGAACTGTTCGGGCATGTCGAAGGCGCGTTCACCGGCGCCACCCGTGGCGGCTCGGCGGGCAAGTTCGAACTGGCGGATGGCGGCACGATTTTTCTCGACGAGATTGGCGACATGGCCTTCGACGCCCAGGTCAGCCTGCTGCGGGTGTTGCAGGAGGGCGAAGTGACTCGCGTCGGCGCAAAGAACTCGCGGCGCGTGGATGTGCGCATCATTGCCGCCACACACCGCAACTTGAGCCAGGCGGTGGCCGAGGGCGCGTTTCGTGAAGACCTTTACTACCGCCTCAATGTGTTGAACCTGACCGTGCCGCCGCTGCGCATGCGCCGTGAAGACATTCCGCTGCTGGCACGGCACTTCCTTGCGCGTTACGCCCGTTCGTTGCGCAAATCGGTGGAGGGCTTTGCGCCGGAAGCGCTGGCGTTGCTGTGTGCCTACCCATGGCCGGGCAATGTGCGCGAGCTGGAAAACAGCATCGAACGGGCGACCAACCTGGCGATGGGGGCATTGATCCAGCCGCTGGACCTGCCGTTGGACACCAAGCCGCGCACGCCGCTGCGGGTGTATGAGCCGCAGCCGGCACAGGACCTCAGTAGCCATGAAATGAACGCCATCGTTGCGGCGCTGGAAAGTACGGGCGGCAATATCCGCTTGGCGGCGCGGCAACTGAACGTGTCGCGGGGTGGGCTGTACAACAAGATGAGCCGGTTTGGCTTGAGTGCCGGGGACTATCGCAAGAGCTGAAGTTCAAGCCTTGCGCAGATCAAATGTGGGAGCGGGCTTGTGTGGGAGCGGGCTTGCTCGCGAATACGGAGTGTCAGACCCGAATGAGTTGACTGATATACCGCCTTCGCGAGCAAGCCCGCTCCCACACAAGCCCGCTCCCACATTTTGATCTCCATGAGTCAGCTACCCAGGTTCTCCGAGGTCACGATCTGCGGCGGCACATACACCCGATGCCTGACCGGATCGAACGCTTCGCCACTCTGCAATTCCACCAACAACTCCACCACCGCCACCGCCGTCTGCCTCGGCTGCGAGTCCATCACCACATCCACCAACCCCTGGCTCAGCGCCCGGCGCGACAGCTCGGTGGACTCCTGCAAGATGCAACACAACGCCGGCCGCTTGGGCAGTTGCGCCAGGGCGCTGATGATGCCGTCGCCGCCGCCGCCCACCACGCACAGGCCGCGCAGGTCGGTGTGGCGGGTGATCAGGTCGAGGGTGGCTTCTTCAGTGATGTCACAGTTGTCCAGGTTGATCAGTGGCTCCAACGGCTTGAGCCCCGGCGCGTGTTCGGCGAGGTAGCTGTGCAGGCCCGTGACCCGCGCCTGGTGGCCGAGGAAACGGTGGCCGCCGAGCAGAATCCCCACGCTGCCTTTACGCGCGCCGCAAGTGCGGGCGAGCAGCCAGCCCATGGTGCGCCCGACCACGTGGTTGTCCTGGCCGACGTAGGGTTCCGCCGCTTGTTCGTGGATATCCGAGAGCAGGGCGACCACGGGCACACCGGCTGCGCGGATCTGCGCCAGCGTGGCATTGATCAGCGGGTGGGCAAAACTCACCACGGCCAGGGCGTCGCATTGCACTGCCAGTTGCTCGATCTGCGCGACGATGGCGCTGGGGCTGCGATCGACGATGTAGTCGAATTGGCAGGTCAGGTTGGCGCCGGCGTGGTGCTCGGCCGCCTGGGCAATCGACTGCGCCAGGCTGGCGTAGAACGCCTGGGCGGTGGCCAGCAGCAGGATGCCAAAACGGTAAGTCGGCCGGCGTTCGCGGATGCGTTGGCCGATCAACCGCGCGGCGAAATAGCCCACGGCTTCGGCGGCCTGGAACACCTGTTCGGCGGTGTCTGGATTGACCGGCGCGCGGGCGTTCAACACCCGGTCGACGGTGGCCACGCTGAGGCCCGCCTGGGCGGCAACGGTGGCGATGGTTGGGCGTTTATTGTTGTGCATGGCTGGCCCCTTGAGCGTCTTGATAGAAAACTATCAAGCCCCGCTGGGCCTGGATGATAGCTTGATAGGGAATGGATTCAAGGCCTTGAGAGCGATTTAGCGCTTCTCTATCGTGGGTTGCACAACGCACCTGAAACCCACGCTTGCGGAGAACAATAACAATGCCTGAACACACCGCTCACACCGCCCGGCGCGACTACAGCCTCACTGGTCCCGAAGCCGCCCGCGCTGCTGAAAAAGGCCTGGTCTCGGCCAGCTGGTATCAATCACCGATTTCCCGCAAACGCATGAAAGAACTGATGCAGCGCCGCGACGGCCCAGCCCTGCGCGACACCGCCCTGTGGGTCATCGCGCTGGTCGCCAGCGGTTTTGGCGGCTACTGGTTCTGGGGCTCCTGGGCCTGCGTGCCGTTCTTTATCGTGTATGGCGTGCTGTACGGCACCGCGTCCAACCCGCGCTGGCACGAAACCGGCCACGGCACCGCGTTCAAGACCCGCTGGATGAACGACGTGCTCTACCAGGTCGCGAGCTTCATGTGCATCTTCGAACCCCATGTGTGGCGCTGGAGCCATGCGCGGCACCACACCGACACCATCGTCGTCGGCCGCGACCCGGAGATCGTCGAGCCGCGTCCGCCGAGCTTCCTGATGATGTTCTTGAGCCTGTTCAATCTGCCCCTGGCCTGGAAGACCTTCAGCGGCGTGGCCCGTCATGCCGCCGGCAAGATGAGCGCGCAAGAGGCCGACTTCATCCCTGAATCCGAATGGCCCAAGGTGTTCCGTGCCGCACGGATCTGGGTGGGGATCTATGCCGTGGTCATCGGCACCGCCTTGTACCTGCACAGCTGGTTGCCGCTGATGCTGGTCGGCCTGCCGAGCCTCTACGGCGCCTGGCTCGGCTACCTGTTCGGCCTGACCCAACACGTCGGCCTTGCCGAAGACGTGCTCGACCACCGCAGCAACTGCCGCACCATCTACATGAACCGCGTGCTGCGCTTTATCTACATGGACATGAACTACCACCTCGAACACCACATGTACCCGATGGTGCCGTACCACGCACTTGAGCAACTGCACGAAGAAATTCGTGGTGACTGCCCGCCGCCGTACGCGAACCTTTTCGCGGCGTACAAGGAAATCCTGCCGACGGTGTGGAAGCAGCGCAGCGATCCGAACTATTTCATCCAGCGGCCTATTCCCGGTGCAAGCGAGCCTGTTGTGGCGAGGGAGCTTGCTCCCGCTGGGCTGCGCAGCAGCCCCAATGACGCCACCGCATTTTTTCAGACAAATCCTGACAGCTGAGGTTGGGGCCGCTTCGCAGCCCAGCGGGAGCAAGCTCCCTAGCCACAGGATTAGCCAATCACCTGGAGACAAATGCCATGAACGATCAATGGATCGACGTCTGCGCCGTGGGCGAAATAGACGAAGAAGACGTGCTGCGCTTCGACCACGGCGCGCACACCTACGCGGTGTATCGCTCGGCCGAGAATGAGTTTTTCGCCACGGCCGGCCTGTGCACCCACGAGAAAATCCACCTCGCCGACGGCCTGGTGATGGACCACGTGATCGAATGCCCCAAGCACAACGGTCGCTTTGATTACCGCACCGGCAAAGCCATGGGCGCGCCGGTGTGCGTCAACCTCAAGACCTACCCGGTGCGGGTCGAAGCGGGGCGGGTGTTGCTCGCCGTCACGGTGTGACGATGAACGCACCCTTGATTATCGTCGGCGCCGGCCATGCCGGTGGCCGTGCGGCACTGACCCTGCGCGAAGAAGGCTACAGCGGACGGCTGATCCTGATCGGCGACGAACCGCACTTGCCCTACGAACGGCCGCCGCTGTCCAAGGGACTGCTGCAAGGCACTGCGGATCTGGCCGGCTACAGCCTGTGCGACCGCGAGCGCTTGGCCGCGTTGAACATCGAACATATCGCCGCCAACCCGGTGACGCAGTTGCAGCCCGAGCAACACCGCCTGCAACTCGCCGACGGCCAATGGTTGCCCTACGCCGGTTTGCTGCTGGCCACCGGTGGCCGCGCCCGGCGCTTGCCCCAGTCACCGGCCAACGTGCTGTACCTGCGCACCCACGATGAAGCGTTGGCCCTGCGTGATGCGCTAAAGCCTGGCACGAGAGTAGTGGTGGTTGGCGGCGGGTTTATCGGCCTGGAAGTGGCGGCGACGGCCCGTGGCCTGGGCTGTGAAGTCACGGTACTGGAAGCCGGGCCGCGACTGGTGGGGCGGGTATTGCCGCCGGTCATTTCCGAGGCGTTGCTGAATCTGCACCGTGAGCACGGGGTGGATGTGCGCTTGAACGTGGCACTGGAGTCCATCCAGGCGGACGGTGTGTTGCTGGTGGACGGCCAGCGCTTGCCCTGCGACCGCGTGGTGGTGGGTATCGGCATGCAGCCCAATATCGAACTGGCGACGGCGGCGGGGCTGGACGTGGGGCAGGGCATTCGTGTGGATGGGTTTCTGCGCACCAGCGCGGCCAATATCTATGCGGCCGGCGATGTCTGTGAGTTTCGCCAGGATGGCCTGTATCAGCGCCAGGAAACCTGGCGCAACGCCGAAGCCCAGGGCCGGCATGCGGCGCTGAACCTGCTGGGACGCGAGTTGCCCTTCGACGCGCTGCCCGGTTTCTGGTCCGACCAGTACGACTGGGGCTTGCTGACCGTGGGGGTGATGACGCCCGCAGTGGTCAGCCGCACCTTGCCCGGCGGTGGCTTGCTGCTGTTCTACCTCGACGCTGATCAGCGGTTGCAAGGCGCCTGCGGCTGGGCGCCGGGCAATGGCGCGGCCAAGGACATCAAGCTGTGTGAACGCCTGATCACGGCGCGTGTGGTGCTGAACGCGGCCAACCTGGCCGACCCCGAGCTGTCCCTCAAACACCTGTTGCGAGGCTGAGATGCGCCAATTCCTGGTATTCCAATCCCTGTGGGCGATGCAGACCGAACCCGGTCCTCTCGAGGTGCAACTGGACCGCATCAAAGCCGCCGGTTTCGACGGCATCACCGACCACTACTGGAACCCCGCCGATGTCGCGCGTTTGCACGCCGCCGCCTCGGCCAGGGGCTTGCAGATCGAGGGCCAACTCTTTCCGCAATCGGTGGATGACCTGGCCGCCGCGCTGGATGTGATCAGCCGCTACGGCTGTCACCACCTCACCTTGCAGGCTGACGTGCGCCCGCGTACCCAGGCCGACGCGGCGCGGCTGGTGGAAGGCTGGCAGCGCCTGGCCGAGCAGGTGGATTTTCCGGTGCTGCTGGAAACCCATCGCTATCGGCTGACCAACGACCTGCTGTTTACCCTGGATCTGCTGGCGCAGATGCCGGACTTGCAGCTGCTGGCCGACCTGTCGCACTACGTGGTCGGACGCGAATTGCCCGAGCCGGGCGCCGTTGAAGATGATGAACAGATCCGCACGATCCTGCGCCACAGCTGGGGCTTCCATGGGCGTGTGGCGAGCAGCGAGCAGGTGCAGGTTTCCCTGGACTTTCCCCAGCACCAACCCTGGGTGCAGCGCTTCACCGAGTGGTGGCGCTACGGGATCGAAGACTGGCTGGCGCGGCCCGACCCGTCGCACAGCCTGTCCTTCACCTGCGAGCTGGGCCCGCCGCCGTATGCGATCACCGGTGCGGACGGCCGTGAGATCAGTGATCGCTGGAGCGAGGCCTTGAAGCTGCAAGCGTTGATTCGCGAGGTGTGGCGAAATTGTCAGAAATGATCTGCTAATCTGCGCGGGTTCACTCCCGCCCTTTAGCCTGGATGTTCACCATGACTTCATCCTCTGTTCAGCCGCCTCTGGAACCGCAGTCGGTGTGCCACCCGATCACCCGCAGCGCGATCTTCATGGTCGCCACCTTGACGCCCGGTAATGTCGACACGGTGCGTGCCTGGTGCGCTGACATCGCCGGGCTGGTGCGCTCGGTGGGCAAGCGCGTGCCGGACGGCAACCTCACCTGTGTCTGCGGGTTTGGCTCGGACGCCTGGGATCGCCTGTTCGGCGCGCCACGCCCGGCGGCGCTGCATCCGTTTCGCGAGTTTGGTGTGCAAGGGCGCATGGCTGTAGCGACGCAGGGGGATATCCTCCTGCACATCCGCGCCGAGCAGATGGACCTGTGTTTTGAACTGGCCACCCAGCTGATGGCGGCGCTGGGGGATAGCGTCAAGGTGGTGGATGAGGTCCAGGGTTTCCGCTACTTCGATATGCGCAGCATCATCGGCTTTGTCGATGGCACTGAGAACCCGGTGGGGCGCAAGGCCGAAGGGTTCACCATCGTCGGGGATGAAGACAGCGAATTCCGTGGCGGCAGCTACGTGCTGGTGCAGAAGTACCTGCACAACATGAACGCCTGGAACGGCCTGACGGTGGAGGCGCAGGAGAAGGTGATCGGGCGTACCAAGCTGGCGGATATCGAATTGGATGATGAGGCCAAGCCGAGCAACTCTCATAGCGCGCTGACGGTGATTACCGACGCGGACGGCAACGAAGTGAAGATCCTGCGCGACAACATGCCCTTTGGGCGGCCGGGGGTGGGAGAGTTCGGCACCTATTTCATCGGCTATGCGCGCTCGCCGCAGCCGTTGGAGTTGATGTTGGAGAATATGTTTGTCGGGCGCCCGGTGGGCAATTACGACCGGCTGCTGGATTTCAGTACGGCTGTGACGGGTGGGTTGTTTTTTGTGCCGTCGGCTGACTTGCTGGAAGAGCTGGCTGACCGGCAGTAACCCCCGTTCCCATGTTGAGGCTGGCTTGTGTGGGAGCTGGCTTGCCTGCGATAGCGGTGGATCAGTCAAAAACCTATCGACTGACACACCGCTATCGCAGGCAAGCCAGCTCCCACATTGGACATTTGTTGGTTTTAGAGCGGTGTCAGGTCAGCAGGCCAGTGCTGACCGCCACAATCAGGAACACCCCCAATAACGCCCGGTAAATCACAAACGGCCAGGTCGAGAACCGCTCCAGAAACTTCATCAACCCCCAGATCGCAAAAAACGCCGAGACGCTCGCCACCACCAGGCCAAACAACAGGTGCGGCCAGGCGTGTGCCGGCAAGTCGGCGTGCAGCAGCACCCACAGCTCCTTCAACCCGGCGAGGGCAATGGCCGGCAGGCCCAGCAGGAAGGAGAAACGCGCCGCCTCTTCACGTTTGAAGTTGAGGAACAGCGCGGCGGTCAGGGTCGAGCCCGAGCGCGATACCCCCGGAATCAACGCGCCAATCTGCGCAATGCCGACGATCAACGCATCGCGCAGGCGCATCTCACCCATCTCCCGGGTGTGTCGTGCGCGCACTTCCGCCACGGCCAGCAGCACGGCCATGACCACGCAGGAAATGCCGATCACCATCAACCCACGCAACGGCGAGTTGCACGCGTTCAAGGTTGAAGACAGCGCCAATCCGGCGATGCCGATGGGAATCGTCGCCAGCACAATCGCCACCGCCAGCTTGAACCAGCGGTCGTTGTAGTCGCCCCGGCGTACTGCGCTGATACTGCCGGTGGTCACCTGGCGCACGTCGCGCCAGAAGTAACTGACGACCGCTGCCAGCGCCGCCAACTGCATGGCCGCCGAAAACGCCGAGCCCGGGTCTTGCCAGCCGAGCAGGGCGGGTACCACGCGCATATGGGCGGTGGACGACACCGGCAACAGTTCGGTGATGCCCTGGATCACGCCCAGGATGAAGATTTGCAAGTAATCCAGGGAGGCAAAGCCCACATCCAGGCCCGCGGTACAGACATTGCTCACAGTGCGTGTCCTTGAGAAAAAAACGGAATCCCGGGCAGTCTAGGCTAAATGTTTCAGGATGTTGCAATGGGCCTGCACAAATCCGCCTTCGGTTCAGCAAACAGAAAGGTTGGACAATGTATTGGCCTGCATGAAGGTTTTGTGAACAATGGCGCCCTGCATTTTTTCACCGAGAGTCCCATGCCTGAAACCACCGTAGAACTGATCCAGACCGGCCCCGAAGAGGCCGAGCTGATCCGCAATCTCTACCAGTACTACGCCTACGAGTCGTCGGACTGGGAGCAGGAAGATGTCGAAGGGGACGGCCGTTTCTACATCCATGACGAACACCTGGCGCGCTATTGGCAAGACCCGCAGTGGAGCGCCAACCTGTTGCTGGTGGACGGCTATATCGCCGGCTTCCTGCTGATCGAAGGCAGCGAGGTCCCGGGGATGGACGCCCTGGAGTTGGCCGATCTGTTTATTCTCAAGCGCTACCGCCGCAAAGGTATCGGCCGCGCCATCGCCACCCAGGTGCTGTGCAGCGGCGAGGCCAATTGGCTGGTGCGTTTCTATGACCAGGATGAAGTGTCCCAGGCGTTCTGGCGCACCGTGCTGGATAACCTGCCGCGCCCGGTACAGACCCTGGAGCTGGAGGATGAACCGAACCTGGTGAGCTACTTGATCACGCGGGTGGCGCTGCATTAAACGCTTGCTGCATCACCTGTGGCGGCTGGCCGAAGGCACGCAGGAACGCCTGGCGCATGCGCTCGCGGTCACCGAAGCCGGTTTCGCGGGCCACCACTTCCACCGGGTGGCGGCTGGTTTCCATCAGCGTGCGCGCGGCTTCTACCCGCAGGGCTTCGATGGCCTTGGCCGGGGTTTGCCCGGTTTCTTCGCGGAACACCCGGCTGAACTGGCGCGGGCTGAGCCGTGCGACGTCGGCCAAGGCATCCACGGAAAGATCGTGGGTGAGGTTTTCGCGGGCATAGGCCAGGGCCAGTTGCACGCGGTCTGATTTCGGGTCCAGTTCCAGCAACGCCGACAGCTGCGACTGCTCGCTGCCCCGGCGCTGGGCGATCACCAGTTTGCGCGCGATGCGCCGCGCCAGGTCGCTGCCCAGGTCGTTCTCGACCATGGCCAGGGCCATATCCACGCCGGCGCTCATGCCGGCGCCGGTCCAGATCTGGCCGTCCACCACGAACAAGCGGTCTTCGTCCAACTGGATCTGCGGGTAGCGCTTGCGAAAGGCCGGTGCGTGAATCCAGTGGGTGGTGGTGCGCTTGCCTTCCAGCAGGCCGGCTTCGGCCAGCACAAAGATGCCCATGCACAGCGACGCGACCCGCCGCGATTGGGCCGCGGCCGCCGTGACCAACGCCAGCAGGTTGGCCTCCGGCAGGCGGAATTCCATATAACCGCCGACGATCAGCGTGTCGTAGCCCTCCGCCCGGATCGGCGTGGTGTTCACCGAGAACCCCTGGGACGTCATCACCGCGCCGCCACTCTCCGACACCAGGTGGAACTCATAGGCCGGCTCGCCCCGCAGCAGGTTCGCGCACTCGAACACCGAGCCGACACTGAGGCTCAGGCATTCAAAATTCGGGTAAACCAGCAGCGCAACGCTGTGCATCGCATCTCTCCAAGGGGCGGGGGAGGTGGGATTGTCGGCGGCTGGCGGGCAAACGGCAACTGCCACCGTGCATGTCCGAAAACCTTGCGGATATGACGTTGTGCCGTTGCGCCCCGGCTCCTAAGCTTCAACCCTCAGTCATCCCGAGGCACTCGACAATGAAAGTATTGATGGTTTTGACCTCTCACGATCAGTTGGGCAATACCGGCCGCAAGACCGGCTTCTGGCTCGAAGAGTTTGCGGCACCGTATTACGCGTTCAAGGACGCCGGCGCCGAGGTGGTGCTGGCATCCCCGGCCGGTGGGCAGCCACCGCTGGACCCGGTCAGCGACCTGCCGGACTTCCAGACCGAACAGACCCACCGCTTCGCCGCCGACCCGGCTGCGCAGAAAGCCCTGGCCACCACGCTGAAGCTGGACGCGGTGAATGCCGACGACTTCGACACCGTGTTCTACCCAGGCGGCCACGGCCCGCTGTGGGATCTGGCGGAGTCGCCGGTTTCAATTGCGCTGATCGAGTCATTCGAACGCGCCGGCAAGCCCATCGGCTTTGTCTGCCATGCGCCGGGTGTGCTGCGCCACGTCAAGGCGGTCAACGGTGAGCCGTTGGTCAAGGGCCGTCGTGTCACCGGCTTCTCCAACTCGGAAGAAGCGGCGGTGGAATTGACCGACGTGGTGCCGTTCCTGGTGGAAGACGAGTTCAAGAAACTTGGCGGCCAGTACGAGAAGGGTGCCGATTGGCAATCCTTTGTGATCGTCGATGGCTTGCTGGTCACCGGGCAGAACCCGGGCAGCTCCAGCGATGTGGCCAAGGCGCTGCTGAAACTCACCGCGTAACTTAATTCACCCCTTTATTGATTGGCGACTCCATGGAGTCGCCAAGGCTTTTGCTCGTCCCGGATTTGGAAAACCCCACATGACAGACAACGTTTTGAACACCCCGCTGCAACTGGGCCGACACACCCTGAGCAACCGTATCGTGCTGCCACCGTTGACCCGCCAGCGCAGCGCCCAACCGGGTGATATCGCCACCGACCTGATGGCCGAGTACTACCGCCAACGCGCGTCGGCGGGGTTCATGGTCAGCGAAGGCACGCAGATCGAACCGCGTGGCCAGGGCTATGCGTGGACGCCGGGCATCTACACGCCGGCGCAAATCGAGGGCTGGCGCCAGGTCACCGACGCGGTGCATGCCGAGGGCGGGGTGATCTTTGCCCAGTTGTGGCATGTGGGGCGCGTGTCCCACCACGATTTGCAACCCGACGGCGCAGCGCCGGTGGCGCCGTCGGCGATCCAGCCGCAGCAGGTCAAGGCCTTTATCGAAACCGCGCCGGGCGCCGGTGAACTGGTGCAACCGCCGGTGCCGCGCGCGCTGAGCACGCAAGAGGTCAAGGACCTGGTCGGGCTGTATGCCCAGGCGGCACGCAACGCGATAGCGGCCGGGTTTGATGGGGTGGAGATTCATTCGGCCAACGGTTACCTGGTCAACCAGTTCATCTCGGCCCATGCCAACCAGCGTGAGGATGAATACGGCGGCTCGTTGCACAACCGCCTGGGTTTCCTGCGGGAAATCGTCGAAGCCGTCAGCGCGGCCATCGGCCCGCAACGCCTGGGTGTGCGTTTTTCACCGCTGTTCAGCGGCACGGACCAGGACCGGGTCTACATCGGCCTGGTGGAAGAAGACCCGCACCACACCTACATCGAAGCGGTCAACGTGCTGGAAGCGGCGGGAATCGCCTACCTGTCCATCGCCGAAGCCGACTGGGACAACGCGCCCGAACTGCCGGACACCTTCCGTCGTGCCGTGCGCGAGCGCTTCAGCGGGCGCATCATCTATGCCGGGCGTTACACCGCTGAACGCGGTGAGAAACTGGTGCAAGCGGGGCTGGCGGATTTGATTGCGTTTGGTCGGCCGTTCATTGCCAACCCGGATCTGCCGCAACGGTTGTTCAATGGTTGGCCGCTGAATCCGTTGCGGGTTGAGGGCATGTACGGTGGTTCGGAGCAGGGTTACACCGACTACCCAACTTACCAGTCGTAATGCGGTAAATGTGGGAGCTGGCTTGTGTGGGAGCTGGCTTGCCTGCGATGCAGGCACCTCGGTGCATCAGGTGTACCGAGGTGATGCTATCGCAGGCAAGCCAGCTCCCACACAAGCCAACCCCACAAAAAACCACTCCCACAATGGGGTGAGGGTGGGCTTAGATCACCCGCAACACAATCTTGCCAATATGCTCCCCACCCTCCATCCGCCCATGGGCCTTGTCGGCCTCGGTGTAATCAAACACCTGATCAATCATCGGCAGGCAACGCCCGGCTGACAGCACCGGCCACACATGCTCGCGCAATTGCTCGGCGATGGCGGCTTTCTCATCTTTGGTCCGCGCGCGCAGCAACGAGCCGGTGACGATTGCGCGTTTGCCGAGGATGGTCAGCAGGTCCACATCATTGGCCTTGGCGCCGCCGAGAAAGCCCAGCATCACCAGGCGCCCGTCCATGCTCAACGCCTTCAGATTATTGTTGAGGTACGAGCCGCCCATGATGTCGAGGATCACATTCACGCCCTCGGCGCCGATGACCTCGGCGAAGTCCTGCTCGCGATAGTTGATCGCCTCGGCCCCCAGTTCACGGATGGCGGCGCACTTGTCGGCGCTGCCGGCGGTGGCGAACGTGTGGATGCCGAACTCGCGGCACAGCATCAGCGCGGTGGTGCCGATGCCGCTGGTGCCGCCGTGGATCAGCACGCGCTGGCCCTTGTGGGCGCCGCCGATGCCGAACAGGTTGGCCCACACGGTAAAGAAGGTTTCCGGGATCGCGGCGGCTTGAATCCACGACAGGCCGTCGGGGATCGGCAGCGCCTGGCCGGCGGGTACCGCGCAATATTGCGCGTAACCGCCGCCGTTGGTCAGCGCACAGACCTTGTCGCCAAGGGCGTATTCACTGACGCCTTCACCCAGCGCCACCACTTCACCCGCCACTTCCAGGCCGGGAATCGGGCTCATGCCGGGTTTCATCGGGTACTTGCCTGCCCGTTGCAGGGCGTCAGGGCGGTTGACCCCGGCGGCGTGTACACGGATCAGGATCTCGCCGGCCGCCGGGGCGGGCACAGGCACCTGGCGTGGCTTGAGCACCTCGGGGCCGCCGGGGGTGGTGATTTCGATCAGGGTCATGTCGGTAGGCAGGGTCATTGGGTGAGTCCTGTAAGGGTGAGCTTATGGGGTGGGACCGTGGCGAACGGTCGGAGGTCCCGGGTATTTTTCTCAGCCCCCAGCATATCGAGGAATGCTGATGCAATAATGCTGCGATTTAGCGGCACAGGGATGCATATATGCAGCGCTGGGGGAAACAATGAACTGGGACGATGCACGGGTATTCCTCGCGGTTTGCCGCGAATCGACCTTGCGCGGCGCCGCGCGGGTGCTGGGGGTGGATCAGGCGACCGTCGGCCGCCGCATCAACGCCCTGGAAAAGTCCTTGAGTGCGACGCTGTTCCTGCGCACCTCCGAGGGCTATGCGCTCACTGCCGTGGGTGAAGCGGCCCTACGCTCGGTGGAGAAAATGGAGCGCTCGGCACTCGACCTTGAACGTCAGATCCAAGGCCTGGATGACCGCCTGACCGGCACCGTGCGGGTCAGCACCACAGACTCCCTGGCCATCGACTTCCTGATCCCGGCCATCGCCTGCCTGCACGACAAACACCCCGACATACGCGTGCAACTGGACGCCTCCACCCAGATCCTCAGCCTGGCCAAGCGCGAAGCCGACATCGCGGTGCGCAATACCCGCCCCGACAACCCTGACCTGATCGCCCGGCGTCTCGCCCGCTGGCCGGTGGGGTTGTTTGCGTCCCAAGGCTATATCGACCGGCACGGCGTGCCCGAGCCCGGCAGCCTGTTCGATGGCCACAACCTGGTGGTCTATGGGCCTCACTTGCAACAGCACAAAGACCTGACCCTCGTGTCCGAGCCGCTGGGTCGCGGGCGCATCGTTGCCGCCCTGGGTTCCAGCCTGCTGGTGCGGCGCTCGATTGCTGCGGGTATCGGTATCGGCGAAATCCCGGTGTGCACCGGCGAGCGCGACGGCCTGGTGCGGCTGTGGCCGCAGCGCACGCGGCCGTTGCCCTATGACGTGTGGCTGGTGACCCATGCCGACCTGCGCCACACCGCACGGGTGCGGGTGGTGATCGATGAAATCGTCGCGGCGTTTGCCGGCACGGGGGATTGAGGTCAGCACAGGCTTGCAAGCGTGCGCACGCGACTGCCGACAGAATTGACCTCGACAGAGGGTCAACTCACCGGGAGCGCATATGAACGAATCGAAGTATCAGGATCTGGGGCTGTTGTTTTTAAGGGCCAGCGGGGCGCTGTTCCTGCTGTGGGTGCATGGCTTGCCCAAGTTGCTCAATTTCAGCGAGCAATTGAAGCTGATCGAAGACCCGTTTCACCTGGGCGCGACGGTCACGCTGTCATTGGCGATTTTCGCCGAGGTGCTGTGCCCGTTGCTGATCATCGCCGGGGTGTTGGTACGGTGGGCGTGTTTGCCGATCCTCGCCGTGCTGTTGATTGCCTTGCTGGTGGTGCACCCGGAGTGGACGCTGTTCGAAGCGCAATTCGGCTGGTTGCTGCTGATCATTTTCACCACGCTGCTGATCAGCGGGCCAGGCCGCCTGGTGCTCGGTCAACAGAAGTAGAGCATTACCTGTGGCGAGGGAGCTTGCTCCCGCTGGACTGCGCAGCAGTCCCAAGCTTTTGGGGCCGCTTCGCGGCCCAGCGGGAGCAAGCTCCCTCGCCACAGGTTACCTTTTACCTTTTCTGCTTATCAGCGGCTGAGGAACGCCAACAGGTCTTCATTCAACTGTTGGGCATGAGTCACAGCAAACCCGTGGGGCGCGTCCTTGTAGACTTTCAGCTCGGCACCCTTGATCAGCTCGGCGGCGACTTTGCCGGTGGTCTCGAACGGCACGATCTGGTCGCCATCGCCATGGATCACCAGGGTCGGCACGTCGATCTTGGCCATGTCCGGGCGGAAGTCGGTCTCGGAGAACGCGGTGACGCAATCCACCGTCGATTTCAGCGATGCCAACAGGGCGACTTGCAAGGTCTGGGTCTGCACGCCTTGGGAAACCACCTGGCCTTTGTTGATGCCGTAGAACGGTGCGTTGAAGTCGCTGATAAATTGCGCGCGGTCCTTCAACAGCTCGGCCTTGAACCCGGCGAACACATCCAGTGGCACACCCTGCGGGTAGTCCGCCTGCTGGCCGAAGATCGGCGTGACCGCCCCCAGCAACACCAGGCCGGCCACACGGCTGCTGCCATGGCGTGCAATGTAGCGGGACACATCGCCGCCGCCCATGGAGAAGCCCACCAAGGTCACGTCCTTGAGGTCCAGGTGTTCGATCAACTGTGCGATGTCGTCGGCAAAGGTGTTGTAGTCATTGCCGGTCCACGGCTGGTCCGAGCGGCCAAAGCCACGGCGGTCGAAGGCGATGGTGCGGTAGCCGCGGCTGCTCAGGTATTCCATCTGGTATTCCCACATGTCCGCATCCAGCGGCCAGCCGTGGCTGAACAGGACGGGCTTGCCGCTGCCCCAATCCTTGAAGTAGATCTGGGTGCCGTCTTTGGCAACGAATGTGCTCATGGAAAACTCCTGGGTGGGTGGGCTGAGAACTCTAGCTCACTATTGCGTGAAACCGGACGAAGGGCTTGTACCGGTGTGCTCGGTTGAACGGTTCAGCGTCTATGCTGGTCCACTGATCTCTCAACCCAGATCACACGCATGTCCGATCACACAGGTGAACGAAATGGCCAAGACTTACAGCTACGCCGCGCAGAACGCCAAGGATGCCCTCAAGCCCTACACCTTCGAGCGCCGCGCGCCGGGGGCGGACGATGTGCAGATCGACATTCTGTATTGCGGCGTCTGCCACTCCGACCTGCACACCGCGCGCAACGAGTGGAACAACACCCTGTACCCGTCGGTGCCCGGCCATGAAATCGTCGGCCGCGTCACGGCGGTGGGCGCCAGTGTGACAAAATTCAAGGTCGGCGACCTCGCCGGCGTCGGCTGCATGGTGGACAGCTGCCAGCACTGCGCGTCGTGCGCCGAGGGCGAGGAACAGTATTGCGAAAACGGCTTTACCGGCACCTACAACGGCCCGGTGTTTGGCGGTGAAAACACCTTTGGCGGCTACTCCGACAGCATCGTGGTCAAGGAGAAGTTCGTGCTGCGCATCTCCCACGATGACCGCAACCTGGCAGCCGTGGCGCCTTTGCTGTGCGCGGGCATTACCACCTATTCGCCGCTGCACCATTGGAAGGTCGGCCCTGGCAAGAAAGTCGGCGTGGTCGGCCTTGGCGGCCTCGGCCATATGGCGGTGAAGATCGCCCACGCCATGGGCGCTCATGTGACCTTGTTCACCACCTCGCCGAACAAACGCGAAGACGGCCTGCGCCTGGGCGCCGACCAAGTGGTGGTGTCGAAGAATGTCGATGAAATGGCCAAGGTCGCCAACAGCCTCGACTTCATCCTCAACACCGTCGCGGCGCCCCACAACCTCGATGCGTTCCTCAACCTGCTCAAGCGTGACGGCACCATGACCCTGGTCGGCGCCCCCGACAGCCCGCACCCGTCGCCGTCGGTGTTCAACCTGATCTTCAAGCGCCGCAGCCTGGCGGGGTCGTTGATTGGCGGGATTCAGGAAACCCAGGACATGCTGGACTTCTGTGCCAGGCATGGGATTGTCTCGGACATCGAGATGATCGATATCCAGGGCATCAATGAGGCGTATGAGCGGATGCTCAAGGGGGATGTGAAATACCGCTTTGTGATTGATATGGACAGCCTGAAAAAAGAACGCAACGCGGCCTAGTAACACCGCAAGTCCCATGTGGAAGCGGGCTTTATGTGGGAGCGGGCTTGCTCGCGAAGACCGTGTGTCAGTCACAGGTATTTCGACTGATACACCGCATTCGCGAGCAAGCCCGCTCCCACACAAGCCCGCTCCGACATTTTTCAGCGCTGTTGCTTAGACCGACAGATGCTCATACAAGATCGTCGCCCCCACCACCATCAACACCACCCCGCCAACCATCTCCGCACGCTTGCCCACCACCGTGCCCAGCACGCGCCCAAGCATCATGCCAATGGTCACCATGGTCATGGTCGCCAGGCCAATCGCCGCCGACGCCACCAGGATATTCACCTCGACAAACGCCAGGCCCACACCCACCGCCAGGGCATCGATGCTGGTGGCAAAGGCCGTCACGGCAAGAATCATGAAGGAGTGCTGGGTCGGCTTTTCAGCCTCTTCATCCTCGGCCTTGAACCCGTTGTAGATCATGTGCAGGCCCAGCGCGACCAGCAGGGTAAAGGCGATCCAGTGGTCCCAGTCTTCTACCCAGCGCGTGGCGGCGTGGCCGATGGCCCAGCCGATCATCGGGGTGATGGCTTCGATCACGCCAAAGATCAGGCCAGCGCGCAAGGCTTCGGTGAGGCGCGGTTTGTGCAGGCTGGAGCCTTTGCCGATGGCCGCCGCAAAGGCGTCGGTAGACATGGCCAGGGCCAGGAGGATCAGGGAAATGGGGTTCACGGTAAGGCTTCCAGTCGGGCTATATGACACAACGACACGTCCACGCGCCCGACTTCAGGCATGGAAGTGTCGCTGGTCTCACCAACCGCAAAGCGATGTTCGTACCACGGCAGGTTGCCGAATATGTTGATACGAACGCTTCCAACAGGGTCAGAAGCCGGTTACTCCCCAACGAGGGAGGCGATCATAGGCAGGCACAGATGAAAATTTCGTCAAACGGCTCAAGGCCGTTGCGGTTTCACCGAGGTGCCGAAGGTATTGCCCATGCGCACGCTGGTGGCCGCCGGGGTGGACAGGCCCACGGCGTTCGGCGCGCGTTTGTCGACGGGAATGTTTTGCGCCTCACGGTTTTTTTTCGCCGCCTTGGTCGCATTGGTGTCACTGCCCATCTGTTGGCTCAGGCAGCCGTAGTCGGGCGCCTTGTAGCCGTCCACCGAGACTTCGGTGCAGGTGCTCTTGCTGTTGTCGGCGTGGGCGAGCACGGGCAGGGCGGCGCACAGCAACAGGCTGGCAAGGGTGGGAAACAGTTTCATCGGGCCTCCTGGCAGGCCCTGGGAAGTGGGCCGGTAAGGCTTGAAAGTGTAGTGCAGCGGGCATCCCGTCACCGTGACGTTTTTTTTGCCATCACCGTAACATCAGGTTCATAAACTGGCCTCAGGATGACGGTTTTCAAGGACACGTCGGCCGTGCAGCGATGCAGAGCGGGGGGTGAGCAGGGGGCCTGGCGGCGCACCGTATGCGCCTTGGTCTTGCTGTGGCTGCTGGCAGGAGGCCGCGCGGCGCAGGCGCAAGCGCCGTTGCTGACGTTGGACCTGCCGGCGCAAAACCTGGAGCACGCCCTGCAAGCGTACAGCCGCGCCACCGGCATGGCGGTGTTGGTAGACCGCGAACTGACCCGGGGCCGGCGCTCCATCAGCGTGCATGGGCGCTTCACGGCGCAGGAGGCTCTGGCAATGTTGCTGACAGGGAGTGGCCTGATGGCGCGTTATGCACGCAGTGACGCATTCACCTTGCAACTGGCGCAGGTCAGCCGGCCTGCCACCACCAAGGGCGCGTCGGCACGCAACGCGGCACGGATCAACAACAGCTACGCCACGGCCTTGCAGCAGGCCATCGAGACCAGCCTGTGCGGTTCGCCCCTGACCCGCCCCGGCAGTTTTCGTGCCTTGGTGCAGGTGTGGGTCAACCCGGATGGGCTGATCGAGTACAGCCGGCTGGTCAGCTCCACCGGCGATGAACAACGCGATGAAGCACTGGTGCGCAACCTCAGTGCGGCCCGGGTCGAACGCCCCGCGCCGAGCTCGTTGCGCCAGCCGGTGACTTTGCTTTTGATGCCCGACACCACAGGAACACGCATGGAATGCACAGCAGGGAAGGGAGCCACGCACGGATGAAAAATACCGGGCACAGCACGATGGTCAGTTTGTTCCTGGCGTCCTACGAAGACTTCAAGGTGCGTTTGCGCAAGCGCCTGGGGTCGGAGGACCTGGCCAACGACGTCCTGCACGAAACCTACCTGCGGGTGGACCGCATGGACGTGCCGCCAAACCTCGCACAACCCAACGCCTACCTCTACCGCATGGCCTTGAACATCGCCGCCGACCGCCGCCAGGCCGACGCGCGCTTGCTCACCGGCAGCGAAGTCGAAGAGTTGCTGCAAACCGCCGACGAAGCCCAGGACCCGTCGCGGGTAGTGGGCGGCCAGCGTGAGGTGCAATCGTTGGTCAAAGCCCTGTATGAGCTGCCCGCACGCCGGCGCAAAATCCTTATCGCCGCGCGCCTGGAAGAAGCGCCTCACCTGGAAATCTCCCAGCGTTTTGGCATATCCACGCGCATGGTCGAGAAGGAAATCAAGGCCGCCCTCGGCCACTGCGCCAAGCGCCTCGAAAGAAAAGTGATTCAGCGGTTCGGTCCCGGGGCCGGAAAACCGTCTTAGTGTCGAGTCCCTGATAAAACCGTGAGTATGTGCGCGCTTGAACATTTTTAACCTCTCCACCGCCCGGGCAGCCGCCGCCAGCCCTTTGCACGATGAAGCCCGCGACTGGCTGCTCCTGCTGACGTCGGGCCGCGCCACCGTGGCCGACGCCAAGGCCTTGCAGGCCTGGCGCGCCCAGAGCCCGGAACATGCCCAGGCGTTCGAGCAAACCAAGGCGTTGTGGCAGCAACTGGCCCCCGCCCTCGAGCACGCCGCGCCACCGCGCAGCTTTGGTCGGCGTGCCTTCCTGGGCGGCGCGATAGCCGCCTCGGCGGCGTTGGTCATGGTGCGCGTTGGCACGCCGGGTGGTTTTGCCGGGCTCACGGCCGACTATCGCACCGAGGTCGGCGAGCAGCGCCAAGTGCTGTTGAGTGACGGGGTCAGCCTGGAACTCAACACCCAGACGCGCATCAGCCGGATCGGGCAGGGCATTGAATTGCTGGAAGGCGAAGTCGAGGTGGTCGCCCGCCTTGCACAACCGCTGCGGGTCCAGGCCGGGGACGGTTGGGTGAGTGCCGCGCAGGCCCGCTTCAACGTGCGCAACACCGACCACAGCGTGTGCGTGACCTGCATCGAGGGTTCGCTGTCGGTGGACGCCGGCGGCCACAGTGTGAGCCTGGGCAGCGGCCGTCAGTTGACCTACAGCGCGGCGGGCATCGGCGCGCCCGTGGTGGTGGACACCCAGGCCGTGGTGGCCTGGCGCGAACAAGTGCTGGTGTTCAACAACGCCACGCTGGCCACGGTGGTGGACGAGATCAATCGCTATCGCCCGGGAATGCTGGTGTTGCTCAACAAGGAACTGGGCCAGCGCCGGGTGCAGGCGCGGTTCAGTTTGCAGCAGTTGGCCGGCGTGGCGTTGCTGATTCGCGACGCGTACGGCGCCAAGTGCACGGAACTGCCGGGTGGCGTCGTGCTGTTGAGCTGACGCAGGGCGGTCCTGTAGGCTCAAGCGACATTTGCCTGCTTGACGCCGAAAAAGTACCCCATGGAAGAACTGATCTATAAGGCCGTGCACTGGCTCAGCGAGACCCATCCCGGGCGCCTGGGCCGGCCGATGTACCGTTTCGAAATCGTCGCCATCGTCATTTTCATGCTGGCCAGCATGATCGGTGCCGCGCTGTACCGAGCCAAGCGCAAAGCCTTCAAACAACGCACCGCGCAAACCCTCGAAGCCAGGCCGCTGGTCGCGACCTCCGTGACCGACGCCAACGGTCAGGTGGTCAAGGACCTCGCGATGCTGTGCCAGGACGTCAACGGCTACGTGGTCACTGTCAGCCGCGACGGGGTCGAACTCTGCCGGGCATCGCTAAGTTCGCTGGATGAGGTGGACCAGTACCTCAGGGCTCATACCGCGTTGGTGCTGTCTGACTTTCGCTAATTCAACGGCCCCACCACCTGCCGATATCGCTCCACTCCTTGCGGCGTCTGGCGCACCAGGCTGATCTCCAACCCCAACGGCTCCTCGCGCTTATTGCCGCTCAACTGGCGCCAGCCTTTGTCTTTGTCCCACACCCGCACCTGCAAATCACTGACGCCCGCCAACACCACCACGCCGTCCTTGGCTGCGGGCAGCGGGAAGCGGTCCCGTGCGGGTGCGGCAGCGCGGTATAGCGAGTCGCCCTTGAGCCACCAGCGCACCCGTTGCAAGCCGTCCCCTGTGGCCGGTGCGCTGCGGATCACCTCCAGGCGAAAGCCCTTGCTGTCGGAGCTGCGCACCGTCACGGCGGCCAGCCCGGCGTCCTTTGCCGTACCGGGTTCGGCCAGTTCAACGCTGGCGCGCAGGCTGATATCGCGCTGCATCTGGTTCAACGCCCGCAATAATCCCTCGGTCTGTTCGGTGCTGGCCTGTAGATGCTGGTCGGCACGGGTCACGCTGTCGAGCCCGCGCCAGGCGATGACGCTGACCAGCGCCATCAGCATGATCGCCACCATCACTTCGATCAGGGTGAAGCCTTGTTGGGACTTGTTCATGGCTGGCTCACCACCCGCAGCAAACCGGCGGCGTCGCGTTGCAGGCTGAGGCTGTGTTGCCCGTCCGACAGCACGACACGCAGCGGTGGGTTGATCCATTCGGCATTGAGGACCAGGGTTTGCCGGGTCTCGACAGTCAGCTGCATCGGCGTGCTCTCCCATAAGCGCGGACGCAGTTGGGCATCGCCCTGGAACGCTTCCACGCCCAGGCCATCGTCACTGCGGCGGTTGAAGCGAAAGCCCTTGGCATCGGCGCGCAAGCTGATCGGGCGGCCGTCGGCGCGGGCTTCGGCCTGGGCGATTTGCAGCAGCTGGCTCAGGCGTTCGGCGTCTTTGCGCAGCAGTTTCAGCGGGTCGGGTTTGATCGTCAGGCTGATGGCGGCGCTGGCGATGCCGATGATCACCAGCACCACCATCAACTCGATCAGGGTGAAGCCTTGCTGTTTCATCGGTCGGCTCCTGGAGAACTGGCGAGGTTGTGAAATAAAAAAGTGGGAATTGGCCTGTAGGCTGAGGCCACGGACAAACAGGAGGTCCACCCCATGGCATTCGCCCTTCGTGTTTCACCCGCCCACGGCGTGCAGGCGCTGGCCTTGCTCGCGGCATTGGCTGGCGGGGTGATCTGGACGCCGCTGCTGCTCACATCCGCCGAATCCCACACGCCCCAGGCCTCGCCCCAGGCATTGGCAGCGCGCAGCGAAAACCCGGCGTTGCAGTGGTTTGCGAATGCGCCGAGCGCCCTGCAAGTCAAGGTCACCGGCGTTCTGGCCGGCGCGCGTGGTGCGGTGGCGATCCTCAGCCTCAACGATGGCCCGCCGCGCAGTTTTTTGGTGGGCGAACGCCTCAGCCCCGGTGTGCGCCTGACGGCGATTGAAGGCCGCGCCGTAGAGCTTGAGCGCGGCGGTGAAAAGGTTCGCGTCAACCTCGACAAGCTGCCGGATGGCCCCGCGTTGCCGCGCCTCACTCGGCCATGACCTGGGTGTCCAGCCGCGCCAGGGGCGGCGCTTCGCGGCTGGCGTCGAGCACCCGCAGGGTCACTTGAAACAGGCGGCCCTCGGCGTTGATGGTTTGCTCGCAGCGCAGTTTCAGGCGGCCCTGGTCGCAGTCGAAGGTCTTGGTGCCGCCACGCAGGTGGCCTTCCAGGCGCAGTTCCGCCAGGCGACTCTGCGCCGCCAGCAACGCCATGGATTTATCCCGCAGCAAGCCATTGCTCTGGGTCATCAGCCCGGCCACGCGTACGGCGGCGGCCATGGCCACGGCGATGATCGCCAGCGCCACCAGCACTTCAATCAGGGTAAAACCTTGCGCGTTGCGACGGCCGTACATGGCGCTCTCAAAGGCGGGAAACAGGCCCGCAGACTAGCGCCGCGAGTTGACCGATTGGCGACCGAAACTCCCGAGGATTTTCAATACGACTGACATGTGTTCTTGCAACACTGCGCCACGAAATGCACCCCAGCCAAGGAATGTCGAGATGGATATCGCGCGCCTAACAACCCCCTTGCCCAGCCCTCGCGGCCAGCGTGGCTTCACCTTGATCGAGATCATGGTGGTGGTGGTCATCCTCGGGATTCTCGCGGCAATGGTCGTGCCCAAGGTGCTGGACCGCCCGGACCAGGCACGCGCCACCGCCGCCAAGCAGGACATCGGCGGGTTGATGCAGGCGCTGAAACTCTATCGCCTCGACCACGGCAGCTACCCGAACATGACCCAGGGCCTGAAAGTGCTGGTGGAACGCCCGGCCGATGCAAAAAACAGCAGCTGGCGCGCCTACCTTGATCGCCTGCCCAATGACCCGTGGGGCCACCCTTATCACTACCTCAACCCGGGTGCCAACGGTGAGGTTGACGTGTTCTCCCTCGGCGCCGATGGCCAGCCGGATGGCGACGGCGTGAATGCCGATATCGGCTCCTGGCAGTTGTAAGGCGCGCCATGAAACGGCATTCGCCCCCAGCGGCGAAGCAGCGCGGCATGGCGATTATCAGCGCGTTGCTGATCGCGGCCGTGGTGGCGGTGATCGCCGGCGGCATGCTCACGCGCCAGACCGTGTTCACCCGCAGCCTCGAAGCCGAGCAATTGCGCGTGCAGGGCCAGTGGCTGTTGCAGGGCAGCCTGGAGCGCAGCCGGCAGATGCTCTGGGAGGCGCGTCAGAAGGACGTGCTGACCCGCCTCGACCAGCCGTGGGCCTATGCCCAGCGCGGTACGTTTGAAGGTCGCATCGAGGACGAACAGGGCAAGTTCAACCTGCGTAACCTGGTCAACCGCCAACTGCCGGATGCCGAGCAACTGCAAAGCTTCGAGCGCCTGTGCCGTACGCTGGGGGTCGATCCGGCGGTGAGTCGACGCATCAGCCAACGGGTGATCGGCTCCTACGAAGTGCCAGCCAAATACCCGATGCTGCGCAGCGTGGACGAGTTGAGCGCCATCGAAGGCCTTGACCCCGTGTTGCTGCGCCGCCTGCAAGGGTATATCAGCGTGCTGCCCGGGCAGAGCTGGGTCAACGGCAACACCGCCAGCGCCGAAGTGCTCAGCGCCGTGGTGCCCCAGCTCAGCCTGTCCCAGGCCCAAGGGCTGGTGGCGGAGCGTGACAGCGGCCAGTGGTTTATCAACCGTGGGGATTTCGTCAACCGCCTGCACTTGCCCCAGGTGGCGGTGGAGTCGGTGCAGGTGGGCATTACCAGCGAGTGGTTTCGCGTACAGGGCCAGGCGCGGCGTGAGCAGCGGCGGGTGACCATCGACGCGTTGCTGCATCGCCCGCAAGAGCGCCAGCCGCAGGTGATCTGGTCGCGGGTGGGCGTATGAAACGCTTGCGTATTGGCTTGCCGCCGCTGGACCAATTGAGCGCCGAGAGCCAGGTCAAATTCTTCTGGCTGGAGCGTGGCGTGGTTGTCGCCGAAGGTCATGAAAGCCTGATCCAACTGAGCAAGCACCGTCAGGCAGCGGAGTGCTTCCTGCACCCACGCGACAGCCTGCTCACCAGCCTTGAACTGCCGCCACTGCCCGCCGCAAAAACCGCCGCCGCCGTGGCCTGCGCCGCGCAAGCGTTGATCCTCGGCCCGCTGGAACACATGCACGTGGCCCACGGCCCGCGCGACAGCGAAGGCCGCGTGCAAGTGGCCTGGGTGCCCAAGGTCGGGCTGGAACGGCTGGCCCAGGTACCGCTCAAGTTGCGCGGCCTGTATCCGGCGCCCTACGCCTTGCCGGTGGGCGCGGCCGCCCTCGACGACGGTTATCTGTTGACCCGCGACAGCCTGCACCAAGGCGCCGTGCATCCGCTGGGCCAGCAAGGGTTGGATATGCCGCTGGTGGACGCTGCGCAGCGTTGGACGGGCGCAGCACCCGCCTGGGGGTTGCACGCGCGCCTCAGCCAAGCGGCCAGCGGTGGCTGGGGTAGGGCGCTGGCCTGTGTCGCGCTGGCCACGGCCGTGTGGACCCTGGGCCTCAACCTGTACGCCGCGCGCCAGGTGGATGAAGGCCAGCGCCTCAAGGCCCTGATGAGCCAGCAGGTGCGCCAGGCGTTTCCCGAGTTGCCGGTGGTGCTCAATCCCTTGCAGCAGGCCCGCCAGCAATTGGCCGCGCGCCAGACCGGTGCCGCCGCCGACCCCGGCCAGCGCTTCAGCAGCCTGTTGCAACTGGCGGGCAGCAACCTGCCGTTTATGGTCGCCAGCGTCGAGCGCCTGACCTTTGAACAAGGGCGCCTGCACCTGCAATTGCTCACGGACAGCCGCAACCCGACGGCCCAGGCCGACTGGCAGGCCGCGCTGGCCCAGGCCGGTTTTGCCGCGACACGCGATGAGCACGGCTGGAGCATTGGCCCGGCAGCGACGGGAGCCAGCGATGAATAAGTGGACGCGGCAATTGCGGCTGTTCTGGAACGGCCTGGCCCTGCGTGAAAAACGCATGCTGTCCGGCGTCGGCGTGCTGCTGGCGGGGCTGCTCACCTGGCTGATCCTGATCCAGCCCGCCCTGAAAAAAATCGACTACTGGCAGGCCGAAACCCCCAAATTGCGCGCCCAGGCCGAAGCCTTGCAGGTGCTGTTGCAAGGCGTCGCCGCGCCGCGCCAGGCCGATGAGGCTTCGCTGCGCCAGGCCCTGGACAGCGCCGGCCTGCAAGGCCATTACCAATTGCAGGCGCAGGCCCCTGGCGGCTGGCACCTGACCTTCGACAACGCCCCGGCCGACGCGGTGGTGGACTGGCTGCTGGGCAATCCCCGTTCGTTTTCCCTGGAGGTGTCCGAGGCGCGTTTGCAACGTGCCGGGGATGCCGTCGATAACTCGGCCGGCACTGTGTCCGGGACCGTTCGCATGGATCAGGCGCTTGGCGCTAAGGAAGCTTCATGAAGTGGTCAGTTCCCCCTTTTCGTATGGCCGCGCCGCTGCTGTTGCTGGCCCTCAGTGCGTGCAGCAACCAAGCAGCCAAGCCGTTGCTGGTGGACAGCGAACTCGGCCAACCCCTGGCCGACACCCGCCGCAGCAGCGACAGCCCGCTGGACCGCCAACGCGAACTCGCGCCCAAGCCTGCCGTGCAACACCCGATCACCAATAGCGCCCGTGGCCACGCCCCGGCGGCGATCAAGGCGCGCAACCCGCTGGGTGACCAGCCGGTGCAGCTGAACTTTGTCGACGCGGATATCCAGGCGGTGGTGCGCGCCTTGTCCCGCGCCACCGGCCAACAGTTCCTCGTGGATCCACGGGTAAAAGGCAACCTGACCTTGGTCAGCGAAGGCCAGGTGCCGGCGCACCAGGCCTACGACATGCTGCTGGCGGCGCTGCGCATGCAGGGCTTTAGCGTGGTGGATGTAGGCGGCGTCGCCCAGGTGGTTCCCGAAGCCGATGCCAAGCTGCTCGGCGGGCCGATCTACAGCGCCGGCAGCAGCGGCATGCAGACCCGCACCTTCCGCCTGCAATACGAAAACGCGGTGAACCTGATCCCGGTGCTGCGCCCCATCGTGTCGCCGAACAACCCGATCAACGCCTACCCCGGCAACAACAGCATCGTCATCACCGACTACGCGGAAAACCTCGCCCGCGTGGCGCAGATCATCAACGGCATCGACACCCCCAGCGCCATCGACACCGACGTGGTCAAGGTGCAGAACGGCATCGCCGTCGACATCGCGGCGATGGTCGCCGAACTGCTCGACACCCAAGGCGCCGACCAGACCCAGAAGATCAACGTGGTCGGCGACCCCCGTTCCAACTCGATCATCATCCGCTCCGGCAGCCCCGAACGCACCGAGCTGGCGCGCAACCTGATCTACAAACTCGACAACGCCCAGAGCAACCCGAGCAATATGCACGTGGTGTACCTGCGCAACGCCCAGGCGGGCAAGCTGGCGCAGTCGCTGCGCGGTTTGTTGACCGGCGAGAGTGAATCCGGGGTCAGCGACGAGGCGCGGGGCAAGCTCAGTGCCATGGGCGGCACGGGCCAGAACACCCAGGGCAGCGCCGCGCAAAACAGCAGCGGCACACCCACCGGCAGCGGTGTGCAATCGAGTTACGGCCAGGACAAACAAACCACCGGCGCCACTACCAGCAAGGACCAGGACACCGCCTTCAGCGCCGGCGGCGTGACTATCCAGGCCGACGCCACTACCAACACCTTGCTGATCTCCGCGCCGGACCCGCTGTACCGCAACCTGCGGGAAGTGATCGACATGCTCGACCAACGCCGCGCGCAGGTGGTGATTGAAAGCCTGATCGTCGAAGTCGGCGAGGACGATGCCACCGAGTTTGGCGTGCAATGGCAGGCGGGCAACCTCGGTGGCAAGGGTGGTTTTGGCGGGGTCAACCTTGGCGGCAGTGGTGTGAATGCGACGCCGACCAGCAAGACCAGCATCGATGTGTTGCCCAAGGGGCTGAACATCGGCTTGGTCAATGGCACCGTGGATATTCCGGGGATTGGCAAGGTGCTCGATCTCAAAGTGTTGGCCCGCGCGTTGAAGAGCAAGGGCGGCACCAACGTGTTGTCGACGCCGAACCTGCTGACCCTGGACAACGAAGCGGCGAGTATTTTTGTCGGGCAGACCATTCCGTTTGTCACGGGCAGCTATGTGACCGGGGGCGGAGGGACCAGCAACAACCCGTTCCAGACGGTGCAGCGTGAGGAAGTGGGGCTGAAGCTCAACGTGCGGCCGCAGATTTCCGAGGGGGGCACGGTGAAGTTGGATATCTATCAGGAGGTCAGCAGCGTGGATACGCGGGCTTCGGTGGATGCTGGGACTGTGACCAATAAGCGGGCGATTGATACCAGTATTTTGTTGGATGACGGGCAGATCATGGTGCTGGGTGGGTTGCTGCAGGATGGGTACAGCCAGAGTAATGATGCGGTGCCGTGGTTGTCGGATATTCCGGGGTTGGGGGCGTTGTTTCGCAATGAAAAGCGCAGTGTGACGAAGACGAATCTGATGGTGTTTTTGCGGCCTTACATTATTCGGGACAGTGGGGCGGGGCGCAGTATTACGCTGAATCGGTATGAGTTTATGCGGCGGGCGCAAGGGGGGTTGCAGCCGGAGCATAGTTGGGCGATGCCGGATGTGCAGGCGCCGCAGTTGCCCTCGGTGGATAAGGCGATTCCTGGGGCGCCTCGGGCTGTGATTCGGGCGGTGCCGCAATGATTGTCGGGTACATATCCGTTTCTTCGGTAACGGCCGCTTATGGTTCCGCTCTTACAGCGGCTCACTTTTGGAAAGGCCCAAAAGTAAGCAAAAGGCCTTCGCCCCACCACTCGGCACCTCGCCTAGGCAGATCG
>NZ_QAJM01000040.1 GCF_003852405.1 Pseudomonas sp. KBW05 | reverse complement strand
CGGCTTGGTCAGGGTAAGGTCAACCAGAATACGGAGTGTCAGTCGATCCATCAGTGACTGAATCACCGCTTTCGCGAGCAAGCCCGCTCCCACACAAGCCCACTCCACATTGAGTTATGTGGTGTTGCGGTCAGACCTTGACGATCCAACCCTCTGGCGCTTCAACATCACCGGTCTGCACGCCGGTCAGCTCTTTGTAGAGTTTCTGGGTGATCGGACCCACTTCGGTCTCGCTGTGGAACACATGCAGCTTGCCGTTGTACTGGATGCCGCCGATCGGCGAGATCACCGCTGCGGTACCGCAGGCGCCGGCTTCCTTGAACTGGTCCAGCTTGTCGATGAATACTTCGCCTTCAACCACGTCCAGGCCCAGGCGGGACTTGGCCAGTTCGATCAGCGACAGGCGGGTGATGCCTGGCAGTACCGAAGGCGACTTCGGTGTGATGAACTGGTTGTCGTGGGTGATACCGAAGAAGTTGGCCGAACCGACCTCTTCGATTTTCGAGTGGGTCATCGGGTCCAGGTAGATCGCATCGGCAAAACCGGCTTTCTTCGCTTCGGAACCTGGCATCAGGCTGGCGGCGTAGTTGCCACCGACCTTGGCGGCACCGGTGCCTTGTGGCGCGGCGCGGTCGAAGGTGGAAATCTGGAAGTTGTGCGGCACCAGGCCGCCCTTGAAGTAGGCGCCAACCGGGATCGCGAACACCGAGAAGATGAACTCCGGTGCGGTGCGCACGCCGATGTTGTCACCGGTGCCGATCACGAACGGGCGCAGGTACAGCGCGCCGCCGCTGCCGTACGGCGGGATGAACCGCTCGTTGGCCTTGACCACTTGCTTGCAGGCGTCGATGAACACGTCGGTCGGTACATGGGGCATCAGCAGGCGCGCGCAGCTGCGTTGCATGCGGGCGGCGTTCTGGTCCGGGCGGAACAGGTTGATCGAACCGTCCTTGCAACGGTAGGCCTTGAGGCCTTCGAAGCACTGCTGGCCATAGTGCAGGGCGGTGGAGCCCTCGCTGATGTGCAGCACGTTGTCGTCGGTCAGGGTGCCTTCTTGCCACTCGCCGTTTTTCCAGACCTGGAGAAACCGTTTGTCGGTCTTGATGTAGTCAAAACCCAGCTTGTCCCAATTGATGCTTTCGTTACCCATGACACCCTCTATCTTTGGTCAAGTCGGTTTTTTTCTGAATGGGCGCAACAATACTTCATTCTTGCTTTGTGTGGGAGCGGGCTTGCTCGCGAATGCGGTGTGTCAGTCGTCAGATTTATTGACTGATTCACCGCATTCGCGAGCAAGCCCGCTCCCACAGGGGGTTGCGGTCTTACAGGTGCAACGCGTGCCCCAAGGCTCTCAATGCCGCTTCCTGCACGGCCTCGCCCAGGGTCGGATGGGCATGGATCGTCCCCGCCACATCCTCCAGGCGCGCGCCCATTTCCAGGCTCACACCAAAGGCAGTGGACAGTTCGGAAACCCCCACGCCCACCGCTTGCCAGCCGACGATCAGGTGATTGTCGCGCCGCGCCACCACCCGCACGAAGCCGGTTTTCGACTCCAGGGTCATCGCCCGGCCATTCGCCGCAAACGGGAAACTCGACACGATGCAGTCCAGCCCAGCAGCCTTGGCTTCATCCGGGGTCTTGCCGACGACCACCAGTTCCGGGTCGGTAAAGCATACGGCCGGGATCGCCGCCGGGTTGAATTCGCGGTGTTGACCGCTGATCAGTTCGGCAACCATCTCGCCCTGGGCCATGGCCCGGTGTGCCAGCATCGGCTCGCCGCTCAGATCGCCGATGGCCCACACATTGCGCATGCTGGTCTGGCAGCGGTTGTCGATCTTGATCGCCGCGCCGTTCATGTCCAGGTTCAGGGCTTCAAGGTTCCAGCCCTGGGTGTTGGGCTTGCGCCCCACGGCTACCAGCACTTGGTCGGTGGCCAATGACAAGGTGTCGCCATTTGGATCGCGTACTTGCAACTTGCCATCGGCAAAGCCGGTGACGCTGTGCTTGAGGTACAGCTTCACGCCCAACTGCTTGAGGGATTCGTTCACCGGTTGCGTCAGCTCGGCGTCGTAGGCGGGCAGGATACGGTCCTGCGCCTCGACCACACTGACCTCGGCGCCGAGCTTGCGGTAGGCAATCCCCAGTTCCAGGCCGATATAACCACCACCCACCACGATCAGCCGTTTCGGCACACGGGTCGGCGCCAGGGCTTCGGTGGACGAGATGATCGGCCCGCCAATTGGCAGCATCGGCAGGTTGACGCTTTTCGAACCGGTGGCCAGCAGCAGGTGTTCGCACTGGATGCGCTGGTCGCCGACATCGACGGTCTTGCCGTCCACGACGTTGGCCCAGCCGTGGATCACCTGCACCTTGTGTTTTTTCAGCAGCGCGGCGACGCCAGTGGTCAGGCGGTCAACAATGCCGTCTTTCCATTCCACGCTTTTGCGGATGTCCAGGGTCGGCACATCCACTTCGATGCCCAGTTGTGAACCCTGGCTGTGGCGGATGGTTTGCTGGAACTGTTCGGCCACATGGATCAAGGCCTTGGACGGGATGCAGCCGATATTCAGGCAAGTGCCGCCCAGCGCCTGGCCTTCCACCAGAATGGTCGGGATGCCCAGTTGGCCGGCACGGATCGCCGCCACATAACCGCCAGGGCCGCCGCCGATGATCAGCAGCGTGGTATTCAAAGTCTGCGACATGCCTTACTCCAGAAACAGGCTGGCGGGTTGTTCGAGCAGGCCGCGAATGGCCTGGATGAATTGCGCCGCGTCCATGCCATCGACCACGCGGTGATCGAACGAGCTGGAGAGGTTCATCATCTTGCGCACCACGATCTGGCCTTTGATCACCATCGGCCGTTCGACGATGCGGTTGACGCCGACGATGGCCACTTCCGGCAGGTTCAGCACCGGTGTGCTGACGATGCCGCCCAAGGCGCCCAGGCTGGTCAGGGTAATGGTCGAGCCCGACAGCTCGTCGCGGCTGGCCTTGCCATTGCGCGCGGCCGTGGCCAAACGCGTGATTTCCTCGGCATTGCCCCACAGGCTGCGAGCTTCGGCGTGGCGCACCACCGGCACCATCAGGCCGATGTCACTTTGGGTGGCGACGCCCACATGCACCGCGCCGAGGCGGGTGATGACCTGGGCTTCGTCGTCGTAACGGGCGTTGATCTGTGGGAAGTCCTTAAGCGCTACCACCATGGCACGCACGATAAACGGCAGCAGGGTCAGCTTGCCGCGTGTGGCGCCGTGTTTCTCGTTGAGGTGCACGCGCAGCTCGTCGAGGGCGGTCACGTCGATTTCTTCCACGTAGCTGAAATGCGCGGCGCGGCGGGTAGCGTCCTGCATGCGCTGGGCGATCTTGCGGCGCATGCCGATCACCGGGATCTGTTCTTCGCTGTTGCGTTCGGCGTAGGGGTTGACGGCAGTCGATGCCTTCGCCGTGCCCTGTTGCAGGTAGGCGTCGAGGTCTTCGTGCAGGATGCGGCCGGCCGGGCCGGTGCCTTGCACCAAGCGCAACTGAATACCCGCGTCCAACGCATGCTTGCGCACGGCAGGGGAAGCCAGCGGACGTTCGTCGGCATCGCGGGCAACGGGCGCCTGGGCTGCGATAACGGGCGCAGGTTTGCTTTCCACCGCCACTGGCGCAGGCTTGGCCTCAACCACCGGTGCTGCCTTCGGCGCCTCCTTGACTGCCGGCGCGTCCTTCGCGTTGCCGGCACCTTCCACTTCAATGCTGATCAGAATACTGCCCACTGCCATGACTTCACCCGGCGCGCCGCCGAGGGAAATCACCTTGCCGTGCACCGGCGAGGGAATGTCCACCATCGCCTTGTCGGTCATCACATCCGCCAGCACCTGGTCTTCAACCACCAGGTCGCCGACCTTGACATGCCAGACCGACAGTTCAACTTCTGCGATGCCTTCGCCAATGTCCGGCATCTTGATAACGTGCGTGCCCATTCAGACCTCCATGACCCGTTTCAACGCCGCGCCCACACGGGACGGCCCTGGGAAATACGCCCACTCTTGCGCGTGCGGGTAGGGGGTGTCCCAGCCGGTGACGCGTTCGATCGGCGCTTCCAGGTGGTGGAAGCAATGCTCTTGCACCAGCGATACCAGTTCGGCGCCAAAGCCGCAGGTACGGGTGGCTTCGTGCACCACCACGCAACGGCCGGTCTTTTTCACCGACTTGACGATGGTTTCCAGGTCCAGCGGCCACAGGCTGCGCAGGTCGATGACTTCGGCGTCGATGCCGGTTTCTTCGGCGGCGACTTGCGACACATACACGGTGGTGCCGTAGGTCAGCACGGTGACGGCCGAACCCGGGCGCACGATGGCGGCCACGTCCAGGGGCACGGTGTAGTAACCGTCCGGCACTTGCGCTTGCGGGTGTTTCGACCACGGGGTTACCGGGCGGTCGTGGTGGCCGTCGAACGGGCCGTTGTACAGGCGCTTGGGCTCTAGGAAGATCACCGGGTCATCGTTCTCGATGGAGGCGATCAGCAAACCTTTAGCGTCGTAAGGGTTGGACGGCATCACCGTGCGCAGGCCGCAGACCTGGGTGAACACCGCTTCGATGCTCTGGCTGTGGGTCTGGCCGCCGTAGATGCCGCCGCCGCAGGGCATGCGCATGGTCAGTGGCGCGGTGAACTGCCCGGCCGAGCGATAACGCAGGCGCGCGGCTTCGGAGATGATCTGGTCGGTGGCGGGGTAGACGTAGTCGGCGAACTGGATCTCGGCCACCGGGCGCAGGCCATAGGCCCCCATGCCCACGGCCACGCCGATAATCCCGCTTTCGGAAATTGGCGCGTCAAACACCCGCGAGCTGCCGTATTTGGTCTGCAAGCCTTCGGTGCAACGGAATACGCCACCGAAGTAACCGACGTCCTGGCCGAACAGCACCACGTTGTCGTCACGTTCGAGCATCACATCCATGGCCGAGCGCAGGGCCTGGATCATGGTCATGGTGGTGGTGGTCATGGCGGTTTCCACTTCAATGCTGTTGTTGTGATCGTTCATGTCAGATCCCCAACTCTTGACGCTGGCGCTTCAAGTGCTCCGGCATCTCTTTGTAGACGTCTTCGAACATGGTCGCGGCGCTTGGAATCTGGCCGCCGGCAAGGGTGCCGTACTGTTCGGCTTCTTTTTGCGCCGCGATGACTTCGGCTTCAAGCTCGGCACTGACTGCCGCGTGTTCCTCTTCGGACCATTGGCCAATCTTGATCAGGTGCTGCTTGAGACGGGTGATCGGGTCGCCGAGGGGGAAGTGGCTCCAGTCATCGGCGGGGCGGTATTTCGACGGATCATCGGAGGTGGAGTGCGGGCCGGCGCGGTAGGTGACCCACTCGATCAGCGTTGGCCCCAGGTTGCGGCGCGCCCGTTCGGCGGCCCAGGCGGAGGCCGCGTACACCGCGATAAAGTCGTTGCCGTCCACACGCAGGGAGGCGATGCCGCAACCCACGCCGCGTCCGGCGAAGGTGGTGGCTTCACCGCCAGCGATGGCCTGGAAGGTGGAGATTGCCCACTGGTTGTTGACCACGTTGAGGATCACCGGCGCGCGGTACACGTGGGCGAAGGTGAGGGCGGTGTGGAAGTCGGATTCGGCGGTGGCGCCGTCGCCGATCCAGGCGGACGCGATCTTGGTATCACCCTTGATCGCCGAGGCCATGCCCCAGCCCACACCCTGTACGAATTGGGTGGCGAGGTTGCCGGAAATGGTGAAGAAACCCGCGTCCTTGACTGAATACATGATCGGCAACTGGCGGCCCTTGAGCGGATCACGCTCGTTGGACAGCAACTGGCAGATCAGGTCCACCAGCGGCACTTCGCGGGCCATCAGGATGCTTTGCTGGCGGTAGGTGGGGAAGCACATGTCGTCGATGTTCAAGGCCAGGGCCTGGGCGCTGCCGATGGCTTCTTCACCAAGGCTTTGCATGTAGAACGACATTTTTTTCTGACGCTGGGCGACCACCATGCGGTTGTCGAAGATGCGCGTCTTGAGCATCGCGCGCATGCCTTTGCGCAGGATCTCTACCGGGACGCCTTCAGCCCATGGGCCGAGGGCCTGGCCTTGGTCGTCGAGCACGCGGATCAGGCCCTTGGCCAGGTCGGCGGTGTCGGCGGGTTCTACGTCGATGGCGGGTTTGCGCACCAGGCCGGCGTCGGTCAGGCGCAGGTAGGTAAAGTCGGTCTTGCAGCCTGGGCGTCCCGAGGGTTCAGGGACGTGCAGACGCAGTGGTTCATACTGCTGGGTCATGGCTTTCTACGCTCTATCTTGTGAATTTCTTGTAGTGGGCGCGCTAGCTGACAGTCATTCCCCGGGTAGGGGAAATCTTGTCCTACAACAATCATAGGCGGGGCGTAGAAGAATATTTATCTGTGTTTCGTTGCACTCACGACCATTTGCGGATAAAAAAACTGCATAAACATAATAAACAGGTGATTTTGTCTCATGCGCAAACTGGACCGTACCGATATCGGCATTCTCAACGCCTTGCAGGAGAACGCCCGCATTACCAACGCCGACCTGGCGCGTTCGGTGAACCTGTCGCCCACGCCGTGTTTCAACCGGGTGAAGGCGATGGAAGAGTTGGGTTTGATTCGCGAGCAGGTCACCCTGCTGGACGCGGATTTGCTGGGGCTGCACGTCAACGTATTCATTCACGTCAGCCTGGAAAAGCAGAATGAGCTGGCATTGCAGCAGTTCGAAAGCGCTATTTCCGACCGCCCGGAAGTGATGGAGTGCTACCTGATGGCCGGCGACCCGGACTACCTGATCCGGGTGCTGGTGCCGACGATCCAGTCGCTGGAGCGCTTCATGATGGACTTTTTGACCAAGGTGCCGGGGGTGGCGAATATTCGGTCGAGTTTTGCCTTGAAGCAGGTGCGCTATAAAACCGCGTTGCCGCTGCCGGCCAATGGCATAAACCTAGGTAACTGACCACCGCAGGACAAAACTGTGGGAGCGGGCTTGCTCGCGAATGCGGTGTATCAGTCACTAAATTGATTGACTGACCCACCGCATTCGCGAGCAAGCCCGCTCCCACATTTAATTATTCATTTTCAAAGTTGGTTGAGGGGGATCTTTAAGTAGATCACGCCGTTTTCTTCCGCTGGCGGCATATTCCCCGCCCGCACATTCACCTGGATCGCCGGCAGCAACAGGGTCGGCATGCCCAACCCGGCATCCCGGGTGGTGCGCATCGCGACAAACGCCGCTTCGTCAATCCCGTCATGCACATGAATATTCCCCGCCCGCTGTTCAGCCACGGTCGTCAGGCATTTCGCCTCACGCCCTTCGGGCGGGTAGTCATGGCACACATACAACTCAGTCTCCGGCGGAAAACTCAGCAACTTGCGCATCGACGCATACAGCTGCCGCGCATCCCCACCCGGGAAATCACAACGCGCCGTGCCCACGTCCGGCATAAACAGGGTGTCACCCACCAGGATCAACCGGTCATCCACCAGATAGGCCATGTCTGCCGGTGTATGCCCCGGCACATGCAGGGCCTGGGCCTTGATGTTGCCGATGTAGAACACCTCATCCGGCGCAAACAGATGGTCGAACTGCGAGCCATCCACACGAAACTCCGGCTCGAGGTTGAACAGGTTCTTGAACACGTCCTGCACGGTGCTAATGGACTGGCCAATCGCGATCTTGCCGCCCAGGGTGCGGCGCAAATACGGTGCGGCGGACAAGTGGTCGGCGTGGGCATGGGTTTCCAGCAACCATTGCACCTGCAGGCGGTGTTCGCGCACGTAGGCGATCACCTGGTCGGCCTGGCGGGTGTCGGTGCGCCCGGAGGCCGGGTCGTAGTTGAGCACCGAATCGATAATGGCGCAGGGGCCGTCATCGGCTTCATGCAGGACATAGGTGTAGGTCGACGACGCCTCGTCCAGAAAGGCTTTGATCAACGCTGACATGACGGTGGTCCTTGGTATAGACGTGATTTCCACATAGGCTTGCGAGCTTAAGTGAAAAAAACGGTCCGAGGCAAAGGATCGCAATGCGGGATGTGACGCCACGCGGCAGCATCCGGCCTAAGGTGGATTGAATGTTGTTGGCAAGTGTTCTTGGGTTGTTGATGGGGTTGGTGATGGGCCTGACCGGCGCGGGCGGTGGCATCCTTGGGGTGCCGGCGCTGGTGTTGGGGTTGGGCCTGAGCATGACCCAGGCCGCGCCGGTGTCGCTGCTGGCCGTTGGTGCGGCGGCCGCGGTGGGCGCGCTCGACGGCTTGCGCCATGGCCTGGTGCGTTACCGCGCCGCGTTGTTGATCGCCTTGTTGGGCGCGTTATGTTCGCCGGTGGGGGTGTTTTTCGCCCACCAATTACCGGAGGCCGTGCTGATGGGCCTGTTCAGCGCGCTGATGGTACTGGTGGCCTGGCGCATGTTGCAGCGTGAAAAACTCCAGGCCGGGCCGAGTGACCATGGCACCGCGTCCTGGGGCCAGAAGAACTGCATGCTCGACCAGCAGACCGGGCGCCTGACCTGGACCGCCAAATGCAGCGCCACCCTGGCCGCCCTCGGCGCGGTCACCGGTGCCGTGTCCGGCTTGCTCGGCGTGGGCGGCGGCTTCCTGATCGTGCCGGCGTTCAAGCAACTCACCGACGTACAGATGCGCGGCATCGTCGCCACCTCGCTGATGGTGGTCAGTTTGCTGTCGTTGATCGGCGTGGCCGGTGCGTTCCATGCCGGGGTCACCATCGAACCGGTGGGCTGGGTGTTTGTCGGCGCGAGCATCGTCGGCATGCTCGCCGGTCGGCGCCTGAGTTCAGTGATCCCCGCACGGTACTTGCAGGTCGGTTTTGCCAGCCTGTGTGTACTGGTGGCTGTCGGCATGTTGGCTAAGGCCGGTCTTACGCACTAAGTGCCGGGCCTGGCTTACACCGAACTTGGCGGGCACCCGCAGCCCGCCCAAAGCAGTCTGAAACCACGGCCAAGGCAGCGTATGCCGGGGCCCTGTGCCTTTTGATAATCGCCTCCGACATCAAGTCCCCGTTGCGGAGCGCGCCATGCATAAGAATAAAAATGTCCCCCTGCGTCTGTTGCCTGCCTTTATCGTCGGCCTCGGCCTGAGCCCGTTCGCCGACGCCGAAATCATGCTGTACGACAAGGACGAAACCACCTTTTCCACCGACGGCTACATCAACGCCTTCTACGTCAACAGCGACGTGGACCGCGCCGGCGAGCAATACGACCGCCGCCAATCCCGCGTGAAGATGGGCTTCTTGCCCAACTACCTGGGCTTCAACATGACCAAGCAGGTCGACGACCTCAAGCTCGGCGCCCGCGCCTCGTTCTGGGTGACCATCAACGACAGCGAAACCAACGGCACCGATACCGCCATCGACGTGCGCCAGTTCTACGGCACCGTGGCCAATAAAGAATGGGGCGAAGTGCTGATCGGCAAGGACTTCGGCCTGTTCGCCCGTTCCAACATCCTGCTTGATGAGCTGCTCGCCGGGTATGGCCAGGTCAGCGACAGCCTCGGCCTGGTGGATGGCGGCGGTGTGTCGTTCGGCAATATCGGCAGCGGCTACCCGTACCCGTTCCCCACCTCGCAGATCACCTACCGCACCCCGGTGATGGACGGCCTGCGCGTGGCCGTCGGTATCATGGACCCGGTGGACACCAACGACAGCAGCCCCCTGGGCAAGGCCTACCAGAAGAACCCGCGCACCGAGAGCGAGATCACCTACCAGTTCGACGTGGGCGGGGCGAAGATCTACAGCTGGCTCAACGGCAGCTACCAGACCTCGGACAACACCGACTCCAACGTCGCCAGCGTGACCTCCAAAGGCCTGGGCTACGGCGTACAGGCGAAGATGGGCGGCCTGTCGCTGACCGGCTCGGGTTTCCAGGCCAAGGGCATCAACCCGTTTTTCACCAACAACGCCGGCGAAGCCACCCTGCGCAATGTCGACAGCAACGGCTACCTGGTACAAGGCTCGTACAAACTCGGCAAGAACCGCCTGGCGTTGTCCTACGGCAAGACCAAGGATGACGGTAACGGCGTGGTCGGCAGCGGCGCGGATTATGAAACCCGTGGGATTGCGCTGTTCCATGACGTGAACGCCAACCTGAAGCTGGTGGCGGAGTACAACCAGTTCCAGATCAAGGGGCATGACACCAGTGCCCAGAATGAAGACACCGACACCTTTGCCGTGGGCGCCGTCTTGACTTGGTAACGCAGTCAAACTGTGGGAGAGCTTGTGTGGGAGCGGGCTTGCTCGCGAATACGGAGTGTCAGTCAACAGATTCATTGGCTGATCCACCGCTTTCGCGAGCAAGCCCGCTCCCACACAAGCCAGCTCCCACAATTTGGTCTCCATCAGTCTTGAGAGCCTCCTCCCAACGCATCCCCCCACCCAGTACCCAAGTAGCATAGGGCCCACCCCCCGGCCTTCGTACACTGACGCCTTAGAGGGGGAACCAACGATGCACAACAGTGAAGGCGTAGTCAGCGCCATGTCCCAGGCCACCGATCCAGGGCAGGCCGCTGAAGAGTTGGCCCGCCAACTGCTGCATCCGTACCTGGGCTTCGTGCTGTTTTTCTGTTCCGCTGGCTACGACTTGCAGGCCCTCGGCCAGGCCTTGCAGCAGTGCTTCGGCAATGTGCGCGTGGTCGGCTGCACCAGCGCCGGCGAGATCACGCCCCAAGGCTACGGGCGCAATTGCATCACCGCGATGGGTTTCAACCACGCGCACTTTTCCATCGCCACCGAATTGATCGACGAGGTCGAGCACTTCAGCCTGATCGGCGCCCAGGACATGGTCGAACGCCTGGTCGGCGGCTGTCGCAGCAACACCCTGGCGCCGATCAAGGGCAACACCTTTGCACTGACCCTGCTCGACGGCTTGTCCAGCCGTGAAGAGATGGTGCTCGCCGCCCTCAGCGCCGCCCTTGGCGATATCCCGCACTTCGGCGGCTCGGCCGGGGACGACAATTTCCTCACCCACACCCACGTGTACTTCAACGGTGTGTTCCACAGCGGTGCGGCGGTGGTGGTACTGGTCAATACCTGGCTGGATTTCGAGGTGTTCACCACCCACCACATCCTGCCGCGCACGGAAAAACTGGTGGTGACCGGTGCCGACAGCCCGTCACGCCGGGTCTTTGAGCTCAATGCCGAACCCGCCGCCGAAGAGTACGCGCGGCACATCGGCGTGGCGGTGGCCGACCTTGACCATCGCACCTTCGCCGCCCACCCGCTGGCGGTGCGCATCCACGACCAGTATTACGTGCGCGCGATCCAGCAGGTGCATGACGATCTCAGCCTGAGTTTCTACTGTGCGGTGGAGAACGGCATTGTGCTGACCCTGATGCAACCGGGCCCGATCCTGCCCAACCTGCAAGACTTGTTCGATGGCCTGCAAGCGCGCCTCGGCGACCTGTTGCTGACCATCGGCTGCGACTGCTTCCTGCGGCGCATGGAGCTGGAAGACAACGGCAACCTGGAACAGATCGGCAACTACCTGCAAGGCCAACGGGTGCTGGGTTTCAACACCTACGGAGAACAATTCAATGGCATGCACATCAACCAGACCTTCACCGGGGTCGCCATTGCCCGTGGCCGACGCTGAACTGCGTGCCCAGGTTGCCCAGTTGCAACAGGCCAACCACAAGCTGGCACGGATCAACGCGGCGCTGATCGAGCGCATCGAGTCCGGCATGACCCAGGGCAACAACCCGTACACCACCTTCCAGCATTCGGTGGTGCTGGCCGAACAAGTGCGCGAACGCACCGACGCGCTGAATCAGGCGATGGCCGAACTCAAGGCCAGCAACCACCTGCTGATCAACGCGCGCCTGCGCGCCGAAACCCTGCGCGGCGAACAGGCGGCCGCGCAAAAAGCCCAGGAAAGCGAACGCTGGATTCGCCTCATCACCGACAACGTGCCGGCGCTGATCGGCTACCTGAATGCCGAGCTGGTCTACGAGTTCACTAACAAGGTCTACGAAGAATGGTACTGCTGGCCGCGCGGCATGATGCTCGGCCAGAGCCTGCGCGAAGTGCACAGCGAGCAGCACTGCCAGCGCCTCGACGCCTACGTCGCCCGCGCGCTGGCCGGGGAGAGCGTGACCTTCGAATTTGCTGAAACCAACATCAACAACCAGGAGCGCTACATGCTGCGTTCCTATGTGCCAAACATGCTCGCCAGCGGCGAAGTGGTGGGCATCTTTGTGTTGATCCGCGACATCACCGAACGCCGCCGCACCGCCGAAGCCCTGCACCAGGCCTACCAGCACCTGGAGCAACGCGTGGCCCAGCGCACCTCGGAACTGACCTCGCTCAACGATCAACTGTTGCAGGAAATCGACGAACGCCGACGCATGGAAACCCGCCTGCGCGAAGCCAAGCAGGAGGCGGAAAAAGCCAACCTGTCGAAAACCAAATTTCTCGCCGCCGTCAGCCACGACCTGCTGCAACCGCTGAACGCCGCGCGTTTGTTCACCAGCGCCCTGTTGGAGCGGCCCAACGAAACCCTGGTGCGCAACGTCAGCAACTCCCTCGACGACGTGGAAAACCTGCTGGGCACCCTGGTGGATATTTCCAAGCTGGACGCTGGCGTGATCAAGGCCGATATCGCGCCGTTTGCCCTTAGCGAACTGCTGGAAAACCTCGCCGCCGAATACACCGAACTGGCCCGCGCCGAAGGCCTGGAGTTGCACTTCGTCGCCTGCTCGGCGCTGGTGCGCAGTGACATCCAGCTGTTGGCGCGGATTCTGCGCAACCTGCTCAGCAACGCCCTGCGCTATACCTACAAAGGCCGCGTGGTGCTGGGCTGCCGACGCCAGCAGCAGCGCTTGCTGATCCAGGTGTGGGACAGCGGCATGGGCATTGCCGAGGAGCGGCTGGAGGAGATTTTCCAGGAGTTCAAGCGCGGCGATGTGCAACGCCCGGACCAGGATCGCGGGCTGGGCCTGGGCCTGGCCATTGTCGAGAAAATCGCCGGGATTCTCGGCCATCGCATCAGCGTCAAATCCTGGCCGGGCAGAGGCTCGATGTTTTCCGTGGAAGTGCCCGTGAGCGCTACCGCGCCGAAGTCCCTGCCGCTGCCGTGCATGAGCGAGGCGCTGCTAGAGCGTTTGCAGGGCGCACGGGTGTGGGTGCTGGATAACGACGCGGCGATCTGCGCGGGGATGCGCACGTTGCTGGAAGGCTGGGGTTGCCGGGTGATTACCGCATTGTCGGAGCAGGACCTGGCGCGGCAGGTGGACAACTACCATGCCGAGGCTGACTTGCTGATTGCCGACTACCACCTGGACGACGACCAGAACGGCGTCGACGCCGTGGCCCGCATCAACGCCCGGCGCGGCAGTGCGATCCCGGCGTTGATGATTACGGCCAACTACAGCAATGAGCTGAAGCAGCAGATTCGCGAATTGGGGCATACCCTGATGCATAAGCCCGTAAGGCCGATGAAGTTGAAAACAGCGATGAGTCACTTACTCGGCCGCCCCTGACAAAACGCAGATCAAAATGTGGGAGCGGGCTTGCTCGCGAATGCGGTGGGTCAGTCAATGAATCTAGTGACTGACCCACCGCATTCGCGAGCAAGCCCGCTCCCACAGTGGATCTCCCTATGCCTCTGGGATCAGCGGCGCAAGTACGAGCCGAAGTCGATGTCGCCGGCACTCAGGATCGCCTGCACCCGGTTATGCACATTCAACTTGCGCAATATCGCCGACACATGGGCCTTCACCGTGGTCTCGGCAATCTCCAGGGTGTACGCAATCTGCTTGTTCGACTCGCCCTTGGTCATCCGCTCCAGCACCAGCAACTGCTTGCGCGTCAGGGCCTGCAACAGTTCCGGGGCGAAGCCTGGCGCGTCGTTCATGCGCCGTTGGTTGGGGTTTTTCTGGGTGCGGATGATGTCGGGCGGCAGGTACACGTTGCCGTTGAGGATTTGTTGGATCGCCTCGGTCATTTGCAGGCGCGGCGACGACTTGGTGATAAACCCCACGGCGCCGTAGGTGATGGCTTGCAGCACGATCTGCTTGTCCTGCTCGGCCGAGACGATCACCACCGGGATGGTCGGCGATTCGTTGCGCAGGTTGATCAGGCCATTGAGGCCGTGCATACCGGGCATGTTCAAATCCAGCAGGATCAGGTCGAGGTCGTCGTGGTCCTGGGTCAGGGCGAGGGCGCTGTCGAGGTCGGCGGTTTCCATTACATCGCTGCCGGGGAAACCGTCGCTGATCACGTTGTGGATCGCTTCGCGAAACAGCGGGTGATCGTCGGCGATCAGGATTTTGTACATGGCCGTTCACCTTCTTGTTGTGGTTTTTTATTGAAAAGGCTCGGGTGTCGCAGCCATCACTGGCAGTTTTGCCGCTTCCCATGCATCCAAGCCATCACGGTACCAATACACCGAGGTATAGCCCAGATTGGCGGCTCGTTTTACCGCGTTCCAACTCAACCAGCAATCGGAGCGGCAGTAGAAGACCAACGGGCGTGCGAGGTTGCCGCCGGTGAATTTATACAGGTGGCGCACGAAGTAGCCTTGCCATTCCGGCGTGAGGTCGCCGTCGCCGGTATTCGCCAGCCAGTGGCTGCCGGGCAGGTTGGCGTGGGGCTGGTCTTCGATAAAGCGGCCTTGCAGCCATTGGCGCCGGTACACATCGATCAGCACCGGCGCGGGCGTCTGGTTGAGCAGGGTTTGCAGGGCCGGGGTGTCGACGATGGTCGCACCGGGCGCCTGGTCGGGCGTGGGGCTGCGGTACAGGCTGGTACGGTAGCCATCGGCGGAAAACAGTGGGGTGTCGGCCTGGGCGTTGGTCACGAGCAAGCAGAGCAACGCCAACAGGGGCAGTCGAGCGGGCAGCATGGCGGGTCAATCCTTATCGTTATGCCGCCATTACACGCCAGTCCCACTGCCTTGGGAATGCGACGATAGACAGGAAAACCAGTACCAAAGTAGTAGATCAGCCCTTTTTGCGCAGGGCCGCGTGTTGTGGATTGAAGGTCAGCACCGCCAACAGCGTGAACACCCCGGTCAGCCCCAGGCACACCAGCAGGGCCAGGCCGGTGAAGCGTTCGTAAAGGGCAAAGCGCACCAGCTCCACCGCGTGGGTGAAGGGGTTGACCGCGCACAGCCAGTACAGCCATTCACTCGAATCGCGCATCTTCCACAGCGGGTAGAGCGCCGATGAGAGGAAGAACAGCGGGAAGATCACGAAATTCATCACCCCGGCAAAGTTCTCCAGTTGGCGGATCGCATTCGACAGCAGCAAGCCCAGCGCGCTGAGCATCAACGCCACCAGCAACAACGCCGGCAACGCCATCAGCAATCCCATGGCCGGCGGTTGCACGCCATACACCCAGGCAATCGCCAGGAACCCGTACACCTGCAACAGCGAAATCAACGAGGTGGCCAACAACTTGCTGCACAGCAGGAACGTGCGCGGCAGCGGGCTGGTGAGCAGCACGCGCATGCTGCCCATCTCGCGGTCGTAGACCATCGCCAGCGAGCCCTGCATGCCGTTGAACAGCAGGATCATGCAGGCCAGCCCCGGGATGATGTAGACCTCGTAGGGGATGTAGGTGTCGTAGGGCTCGATCACCGAAATGCCCAGCGCCGCCCTGAAACCTGCGGCGAATACCAGCAGCCACAACAGCGGCCGCACCAGGGCACTGAGGAACCGCGTGCGCTGCAATACAAAGCGCAGCCATTCACGCAGGACGATGCCGCTGAAACATTGCCAGTAGGCGTTCATGCCGACACCTCGGCGCGGGTCAGCCTTGCGAACAAGCCGCCGAGGTCGTCGCCTTGTTCGTGCAGCAGTGTGTCGAGTTGCCCGCTGGCTACCAAACGGCCCTGATGCAAAATCATCAAGGCGTCGTCAGCCTGCACTTCATCGAGCAAGTGGGTGGTCCACAGCACGCTGAGGCCCTGTTCCCGGCACAGCGTGCGCACGTGTTGGTTCAGCGCCAGGCGGCTGGCCGGGTCGAGGCCGACGCTGGCTTCATCGAGCAACAGCAGGCGCGGTTGATGCAGCAGGGCACGGGCGATTTCCACGCGGCGGCGGTGGCCGCCGTTGAGTTCGCGGACCTTTTCCCGGCGTCGCTCGCCCAGCGCCTGGCGTGCCAGCTCGGCCTCGACCCGCAGCCCGGTTTCACGGCGTGACAGGCCATGCAGCGCGGCGTGGTAACGCAGGTTCTGTTCGACGCTGAGGTCCAGGTCCAATGTACTTTGCTGGAACACCACGCCGAGTTGGCGCAGTGCTGCACGGGGCGCCTCGCGCAAGGAGTGGCCGCCAACCTGGATGTCACCGCCCTGCAAGTCATACAGCCGCGTGAGCAACGCAATCAGCGTCGACTTGCCCGCACCATTGGGCCCCAGCAACGCGGCAAACCGCCCGGGCGCCAGGCTGAAACTCACGTCACGCAGGGCCTGCCGCGCGCCATAGGCAAAGCTGATGGCGCGGGCGTCCAGCGCGTTCATGGTGTAACCACCACGCCCCACGGGTAACGCCCGACCTTGACCGACTTGAGCACCTTGCGGCTGTCCACGTCGATCACCGACACGTCGCCGCTCACGCCATTGGTGGCCAGCAACTGTTTCTCATCCGGGGTGAATGCCAACTGCCACACACGGCGGCCCACCAGCAGGTAGTCGAGGATCTCGTAGGTCTTGGCATCGATCACCGCCACATGGTTGGCCGGGCCGAGGGCGACAAAACCGTACTTGCCATCGGCACTCAGCTTGATACCCACCGGCTGCACCTTGTCCGGGTGCACGCCCTTGATCTTGAAGGTCAGGGTCTTGAGGATCGCGCGGCTGGCCACATCGAGGATGGTCACGGTGCCGCCGATTTCCGCCGAGGCCCACAGCTGCGAGCCGTCGTGGTTGAACTCGACGAAGCGCGGGCGCTGGTCCACCAGGGTGCTGTCGGCCAGGGTCTGGGTGCTGGTGTCGATCCAGTGCAGCATGTTCGTGGTTTCGCTGGTGTTCACTGCCCACTTGCCGTCCGGGCTTACGGCCATGCCTTCGGGCTCCACGCCGACGTTGACCTGGGCGAGCACCTTGGAGGTTTCCGTGTCGATCACCGTGACCAGCGCATCGTCTTCGTTGGAGACGTACAGCCAGCGGTTATTGGGGTGCAGGGCAAATTGCTCGGGGTCTTTGCCGGAGGGCAGTTCCTTGATGATCTTGCGGGTGGTCACGTCCATCACTTGCACGCGGTCCGAGTCGCTGGCGCAGATGTACAACAGCTTGTTGTCGTGGGACAGCAGCAGGCCGCGCGGGCGCTGACCCACCTTGATCGTGTCGGTGACTTGCAGGGTCTGCATGTCGATCAGGCTCAGGCTGTTGTCTTTCTCGTTGGAGACCCAGGCCGTGGCGGCCACGGCGTGCCCGGCGGCAAGCAGCAGGGCGCAGGAGAGCAGGGTGCGGCGCATGGCGTATTCCTTATTGTTGTTGTGTGTGTTCGGGAAAGCGGCAGGTCACCTCGGGTTTGTCGTAGCCCAGGCTGTCCATCTCGTTGAAGGGGTGCAGGAAACCGTCCTGGGGCGAGGTGCTCACCAGCGCGCGCGGTTGCACGATGGGGATTGGCTGGCGCAGCTCGCCATTCCACGGGCGATAGCTGAGCTTGCGGCCCTTGAAACCATCCAGCGGCAGTTGCTCGCTGATTTGCAGCTGGCGGATGCTCATCGGGTCGACCTGGCGCAGCTTGCTCACCGCACTGGCGACGCTGCGCACGGCCATCCAGGCGGCGAAGTCGCGGTCGTTCATCCAGCGCCCGGCGAGGGCTTCGAAGCGTTTTTGCAGTTGGGCGGCGCCGTAGGTTTCCACGGTCTTGTGCCAGCCGGTGGGCGTCAGGCCTTGGGTGCCGGCAACCGGGCGCGGGTACCAGGTCTGGTAGGGCACGTATTCGCCAAAATCGCCGCGCTCGTCGGCCACCAGCACCACGTCGTATTCGGCGGTCTGGGTGAAGAGGGGCATATCGGCCTGGGCGCTGCGGCGTTGGTCATTGTCGAAACGCCATTCCTTCTCTGCCACTAGCTGCACGCCGAAGCGCTTGGCGGCGCGGCGCAGGGCGGCGGCGTAGGCTTGGTCGTCCTCGGTGGGACCGACGATCAGCAGCGCCTTCTGCCATTTGCGCACCACCAAAAACTGCGCCAGCGCATCGGCGAGCATGGCGCGGCTGGGCAGGGTGTGCAGCACGTTGCCCAGGCAGGCGGTGCTGCGCAGGCTGTCGTCGGGGCTGCCGGCGTTGAACAGCAAGCTGTCGGGCAGGGCGGCGCTGAGTTGGCGCAGGCTGGCGGCGGGGGCGTTGACCACGAACAGACGCAGGCCTTGCTCGTGCTGTTGTTGCGCGGCGGCGAGCAGCGCCTCGGGGCTGTCCACCGTGGCGTCGGTCAGGCTGTAGCGCTGGTTGAGAAAGGCGCCGGTGCTGTTGCTGTCGATGATTGCCAGTTCAGCGCCGCGCAAGCCGGCATCGGTCGGTTCGGGAATCACGTTGGACAGCAGCGGCCCCGGGTCCGGTCGATAGCCCAGGTAGCCGATCTGCACCTGCAACGGCGCCTCGGCGGCCTGGCCGGCGGTGGCCCAGGTGAGCGCCAGCAGGCACATCACGGCGAAAGGGGCGAGCTGGCGCATAGGGCACTCCATGACAGGTGGCGACAGCATATAAAGCCCCGCTACCCCTGCAAATATGCAGAAAGTAGCGCTGGGGCAGTATCAAGGTAGTAGCTCGCTGCGCGCGGCGGGGTCTTAGCATGGGGCTCCAGTGTCCGGTGTGGGGGTTGAACGATCATGCGAATTTTCAAGGCGTTGCTCCTGCCGTTCCTGCTGATCGTCAGCCTGATCGGGGTTGATCGCCCCCATGCGCCACGTTCGGCCACGTCTGTGCCGACGGTATTGGCGCGCTAGGCATGTCGGCGCTCTGGCGGATCAACCTGTGGGTGTGCGGCTTCTTCGCCCTGGTCACCTGTGCCTGCACTGCGCTGCTGATGCACCAGGCCTTGGCGGATGTGGAGCGCGAACTGCAATCGGCCGAAGCCGTGGTGCATTACCTGAGCGAAACCGCTGCGCGCGACCCCGCCAGCCTGCAACCACGGCTCACCGCCAGCCTGCGCCATGTGCGTGTGCATTGGCTGGGGCCTGACGAAACCCTGCCAGCGCCGGAGCAAGACGGGCTGGACGCCTGGCTCGGCCGGCTGTTGTTCGCCCAGGCGCGCCACAGCGCCCAGGTGCTGGATTTGGCTGATGGCCGGCGCGTGGCCATCGCCGTTGACCCACGTGATGAAATCGACGAAGTCTGGGATTCCTTGCAGCAACTGCTGGGCGTGTGTGCGCTGGCATTGGCCCTCAGCCTGCTGACCATCCGCTGGGCCGTGCGCCGTGGCATGGGCGTGCTGGATGAACTGCTGCTGGCCCTGCAACACGTGTGCAGCGGCCGTCTCAACGTGCGCCTGCGCGGCGCCGGGGTGCCTGAAGCGCAACAACTGGCGCAGCACTTCAACCGCATGACCGATGCCCTCGAACAGGCGCGCACCGACAACACCCGTCTCACCCAAACCCTGCTCGCGGTACAGGAACAAGAGCGCACGCGCCTGGCCCAGACCCTGCACGATGACCTCGGCCAGTACCTGGCGGGGATTCGCGCCCAGGTGTGCCTGTTGCCGCTGATCGCCCATCAACCCGCGACACTGGCGCGCACCGTGCAGTTGCTGGAAGAACACTGCGAACACTTGCAGCAGGGCTTTCGCGAGCTGGTCCACGACCTCTACCCAGTGGCCCTGCAACACCTGCCAATGGCCGAGGCGTTCGCGATGCTGGTGACGCAATGGCGAGCCAGCCATGGCATCGACTGCCAACTGCACGTCAGCCAGGCGTTGCCGCCATTATCCCCGGGCCACAAGACCCACCTTTATCGTTTGCTCCAGGAAGCCTTGACCAACATTGTGCGCCACGCCGACGCCAGCCAGGTGCACGTGCGCCTGCAGCATCGCGGCGCACGCCTGCGCCTGTGGGTGCGCGACAACGGCCAGGGTGCGCAACACCCCCAGCGCCCCGGCGTCGGCCTGCACTCGATGTACGAACGCGCCCGCTGTCTGGGCGGTGAATTGAAGATCGTCAGTCACCCCGGCAAAGGCTGGGCGCTGGCGCTGGACATGCCTGCGGAGGCGCTATGAATATTCTGTTGGTGGATGACCACGCCGTGGTGCGCCAGGGCTACGCCAGCCTGCTGCGCGCGTTGCTGCCGGCGATTGAAGTGCGCGAGGCGGCCAGTGGCGAAGAGGCCATGGCACGGGTGCACGAAGCGGTGCCGAACCTGGTGATCATGGATTTTGGCCTGCCCGGCATCAGCGGCCTGGAAACCACCCGGCGCCTGCGCCAGCGCTTGCCGCAACTGCGCGTGCTGTTTTTCAGCATGCACGATGAACTGCCCCTGGTACGCCAGGCGCTGGACGCCGGCGCGGCGGGCTACCTGACCAAAATCTCGGCGCCCCAGGTGTTGATCGAAGCGGTGCGGCGCATCCTTGACGGCCACGCCTACATCGAACAGCCCCTGGCCACCCAGCTTGCCTGTCAGGCTGCCGACCCGCGCCTGCACAGCATGACCCCGCGCGAGCTGGAGATTTTCCTGATGCTCGCCAAAGGCACCCCGGCTCGGCAGATTGCCGAGCAGTTGAGTATCAGCAGCAAGACCGTGTCCAACCACCTGACGCTGCTCAAGAGCAAGTTGCAGGTGAGTTCCCATGCCGAACTGGTGCATGTGGGGATTGATCTGGGGGTGGTCAGGGTGGCGGGATGATAGGTTTGAATGATGGGTTTAATGCTATTGATATGCGCGGCCAATCAGAAACCGCTATTTGGATCCAAAGAAGTGTAAATATTGGCGTTTAACGGAACTTTTTCGTTTCTCCACGCATACAAACCCGTTGCACCAATGCAGAATTGTCCTACAAGTAATGGCACGGTGCCATTTTAGTCTCAGGGACGACTCAGTCATGAACCGCATTTTCAGCGTGATCTGGAATCACAGTCTTAGCGCGTGGGTGGTTGCCAGCGAACACGCCAGCCGACACGGCAAGCGCACCTCGGTTGGCGCGGTTCAAACCCCTGAGCAAAAGGGCCCGTTGCGCGCGTTGGCGCTGGCCATTGCACTTGTCCTGGCACCGGTTGGCGCCTCTGCCGCCGACCTGCCCACCGGCGGCCAAGTGGTCCTCGGCAGCGGCCAGATCCTCACCCCTGATCAGCAACAGATGATCATCAACCAGTCCTCCAACAAACTGGCCATCGACTGGCAAAGCTTCAACATCGGCGCCGACAAGAAAGTCACCTTTGTGCAACCGGGCAAGGACTCGGTGGCGCTGAACCGCGTGGTCGGCACCGACGGCTCGAAAATCATGGGTCAGTTGAATGCCAACGGCCAGGTGTTCCTGGTCAACCCCAATGGTGTGTTGTTCGCCAAAGGCTCGTCGGTGGATGTCGGCGGGCTGGTGGCCTCGACGCTGGATATATCCAACAGCGATTTTGCCGCCGGCAATTACAAGTTCGACGGCAAGGGCAGTACCGCCAGCGTGGTCAACCAGGGCTCGATCAAGGCCGCTGACGGCGGCGCCGTGGCGCTGCTCGGCGGCACCGTGAGCAACCAGGGTGTGATCGCCGCCAAGCTCGGCACCGTGGCCCTGGCGGCGGGCAATAAAGTCACCCTGGATTTTGCCGGTGACGGCCTGCTCAACGTGCAGGTCGATGAAGCCACCAAGAATGCCCTGGTGGAAAACAAACAACTGATCCAGGCCAACGGCGGCCAGGTGATCATGACCGCCAAGGCCAGCGATGCGCTGTTGCAGACGGTGGTCAACAACACCGGCGTGATCGAAGCGCAAACCCTGGGCGAAAAGGGCGGCAAGATCGTCCTGCTCGGCGGCTTTGACGGTGGCACGGTACAGGTCGCAGGCACGCTGGATGCGTCGGCGCCGGTGGCTGGCAATGGCGGGTTTATCGAAACCTCGGGCGCCCATGTCAAGGTGGCCGATACGGCAGAGATCACCACGGCAGCGGCCAAGGGCAAGACCGGCAAATGGCTGATCGACCCGGTGGACTTCACCATTGCCGCCACGGGTGGCGACATGACCGGCACGGCCGTGACCAAGGCGCTCAAGACCAATGATTTCGAGATCCAGAGCACCCAGGGGCTGACGGGCACCCAAGGCAATGTCAACGTCAACGACACCGTGGTCTGGAGCGCCAACACGCTGACCCTCACCGCGCAGAACAACGTCAATATCAACAAGGAAATGTTCGGCTCCGGCACCGCCAAGCTGGCGGTCAACTATGGCCAGGGCGCGGTCGCGGCGGGCAATACCAGCAGCGTCAACGTTAAGGCGCCGGTCAACTTGTCAGCCGGGCAGCACTACAGCACCAAGCAGGGCAGCGACGGCACGCAGATCGACTACACCGTGATCACCAGCCTCGGCGCGATGGGCAGCGTCACCGGCCTGGACCTGCAAGGGATCAACGGCGCGCTGAGCGGCAACTTCGTGCTCGGCGCGAATATCAATGCTGCCGCCACGGTGGCGTGGAATGGCGGCGCGGGCTTCGACTCGCTGGGCACCGTCGCGGGCGGCGGCTACACCGGCATTTTCGATGGCTTGGGCCACACCATCAGCAACCTGCAAATCAGCCACGTCGAAAGCGATAGCGGCCTGTTTGCCGCAGTGGGCAGTAGCGGTGTGGTGCGCAACGTCGGCCTGGTGGGCGGCGCAGTGAACCTGGTGGGCGACTCCGACGGTGACTTCCCGGCGTATTTCAATATCGGCGCCTTGGTCGGCCATAACCTCGGCCTGGTGGAAAACAGCTACGCCAGCACCGCCGTGTCGGCCAGCAATGGCGCGCAACTGGGCGGGTTGGTGGGCACCAACGCCGGCACGATCCGCAACAGTTCGTTCAGCGGCACGGTGACTGACAAGGACTACGCCGGCGCAGGTGGCCTGGTGTGGCTGAACACCGCGAGCGGGCAGATCATCAACAGCTACTCCACCGGCGATGTGATCGGCCTTAAAGCCATGACCCTGGCCGGTCTGGTGCTGTGGAACGAAGGCGCGATCAGCGGCAGTTCCGCCTCCGGTTCAGTGACCAGCACTGAAAACTCCCAGTACAACGGCGGGTTGGTGGGCTGGAACAAAGCCACCGGCACTATCACCAACAGCTACGCCACCGGTAACGTCATCGGCGGTGGCGCCGCCGGCGGCCTGGTGGGGGAAAACGAAGCCGGTGGCCAAGTCACCAACAGCTACGCCACAGGTAATGTCAGCTTCAACGCTGCAGGCAGCGGCAGTTACAGTGGCGGTCTGGTCGGGATCAACCGCGGCAGCCTGGCGAATGTCTACAGCACCGGTTCGGTCACGGGCTCGTTGTCCTATCCCTCCAACAATGGCGGCCTGGTCGGACTCAATGGCGGCTCGATTGCCAACGCCTACGCCACGGGCATCGTCACCGGGGGTGAGTCCGGCGGCCTGATTGGCCGACACAGCGGCGGCTCCCTGGTCAACGGCTATTACAACCTCAGCGCCAACCCAGGGCTGTCGGGGCAGGGCAATGGTTTGAGTTCCGGCAGCGTCGGCGCCGGCTCGGCGGTGGGCTTGACCTTCGGGCAAATGAAGAACGCCGGCAGCTTCAGCGGGTTCAATTTCAGCAGCACCCCGGGCCAGGCAGGCAACGCGTGGGTGATCGTCAACTCCGACGCGAGCAGCACGTTGCCGATGCTCGCCTCGGAGTATTCCACCACCCTCACCAATGCCCACCAGTTGCAGTTGGTGGCGATGGACATGACGGCCAACTACACCTTGGGCCGTGACATTGACGCAAGCGCCACGGCGGGTACCACCAACGTGTGGGATTCGAGTTTCATGGCCTTGGGCGGCACCGCCGGAACGTTCAGCGGTAACCTCGATGGCAATGGGCATGTGATCAAGGGGCTGACGATCAGCCGGTTGGGAAATGCTTATACCGGCTTGTTCACCAACCTTTCGTCGACGGGGACGATCAGTAACCTGGGCCTTGAAGGTGGCAGCATCAGCGGGCGTGAATTCACCGGGGCCTTGGTCGGATTCAGCCAGGGCAGTGTGACCAACGTTTTTTCCACGGCATCGGTGTCGGGTACCTATGGGGTTGGCGGGCTGCTGGGGCGCATGAGCCGCGCGACGCTCAGCAATGCCTATGGCAGCGGCAGTGTGACGGGGCAGTGGTTTTTCATTGGTGGCCTGGTGGGGCACATGGATAACAGTGTGCTGTCCAATAGCTTTGCCAGTGGCCGTGTTAGCGTGCCAGTCACCAGCACCAGCGTGGGCGCGCTGGTCGGCGAAGGCAACACCACGTTGGCCGGCAACCTCTGGGATGTGGCCGCGACCGGGCAACTCTACGACCGTGGCGGCGGTGGAAACCGCAGCACCGCCGGTGGCCTGTCCAGTGACCAAGTCCTCTCCCAATCCGCCTTCGCCGCCGCCGGCTGGGACCTGAAAAACACCTGGGTGGTCTACGACGGCGTGTCCGGCCCGCTGTTGCGCAGCTTCATGACGCAACTCACCTACATCGCCGACAGCGCCAGCAAAACCTACGATGGCCTGGCGCATAACGTCAGCTATACCGGTTCCGGCCCAGGCGACTCGCGGGTCAGCGGCACGCTCGGGCTGGTTGGCGCCGGGCAGAGCACCATCGACGCCGGGACCCACGCGCTGCAACTGGGCGGCCTGACCTCATCCGGTGGGCAGTACGGTTACTCGATCAACTACATCGACGGTACCCTGGACGTGGCCAAGGCGGCGCTGAGCCAGACCGGCATGACCGCCAGCAGCAAGGCCTACGATGGCACCACCGTCGCCACTGTCGGCGGCGGCACGCTGGTCGGCCTGGCGAACCGCGATGTGGGCCAGGTGGCCGTCACGGGCACCTATGCCAGCAAAAACGTCGGCACCGGCATCCAGGTTGACCTGGGCCTGGATGGCGCGTCTGCCGGCAACTACATTTTCGACAGCGGCAGCCCGTTGAGCGCCGACATTACCGTCAAGGCCCTGACCCTCACCGACCTGGTGGTGAACAGCAAGGTCTACGACGGCAACGCCGATGCCGTCGTCAGCGGCGGCATCCTCCATGGCCTGGCCGCCGGCGAGCAGTTGACCGTGAGCGCGACCGGGCAGTTCAGCACGCCGAACGCCGCGCTGCAAAGCGTGCAGGTCAACGCCACCTTGGGCGATGGCACCGGCTTGGCCAGCAACTACAGCCTCAGCCCGCTGGCGATCAGCCCGGTGACCGGCACCATCAAGCAAAAGACCCTGACCGTCACCGGCCTGACAGCCAACAAGGTCTATGACGGCAGCACCTTCGTGACCCTCACCGGCGCGGTCCTCCATGGCCTGATCGGCACGGACAACCTGGTGCTGCAGTTCACCGGCAACTTCGACAATAAAAATGCCGGCACCGGCAAGACCGTGACCCTGGGCCAGGTTGATCTGACCAGTTCCAACGTGCCCAGCGTCAACTACAACTTCGACGTCCCGCAAACCTTCGCCGGGACCATCACCCAGGCAGTCATCAGTGGCGTCAACGGTCTGGTAGCAGCAAGCAAGGTCTATGACGGCAATGCCAGCGCGGCATTCAGTGCCTTGGGCGCGACCCTCAACGGCAAAATCGCTGGCGATGACCTGACGTTCGCCAGCGGTTCTGCGCAGTTCAGCGACGCCAACGTCGGCAGCGGCAAGGGCGTGACGGTCAGCGGCATTACACTGGCCGGCGCCGACCTGGCCAACTACAGCTTCGCCGACAACGTGGCCACGACCACGGCCAGCATCACGCCCAAGGCTTTGACCCTCACCGGTGTGACCGCTGGCGACAAGGTCTATGACGGCACTCGCGGGGCTTGGCTGACGGGCGCTACCCTTTCTGGGGTGGTCGCCGGTGAAAGCCTCGGCGTTGTTTTGACTGCTCAGTTTGACGACAGCAATGTCGGTGTCGGCAAAGCCGTCACGCTCGGTTCAACCCTGCTCAATGGCTTGGGCCTGGCCAGCAACTACAGCCTGATCTCTCCGACGGACGTGACCGCGAACATCACCCCCAAAGCCCTGACGGTGACGGGCGTGACGGCCAACGGCAAGGTCTACGATGGCAGCACCGCCGCAACCCTCAGCGGCGCCACGCTTGACGGCCTGGTCGGTAGCGAAACCCTGACACTCAGCGGCCTCACCGGCGAGTTCGACACCCAGAACGCCGGCACCGGCAAAACCGTGAGCATCAGCGGCGCGACCCTGTCCGATGGCACGGGCCTGGCGAGCAACTACAGCATCAGCAACCCGGCCAGTGTCACGGCGGCGATCACCGCCAAGGCCCTGACCCTCACCGGCATCATCGCCGGTGGCAAGGTCTATGACGGCACTACCGCCGCAACCCTCAGTGGCGGCACGCTCGACGGTTTGGTCGGTAGCGAAACCCTGGGCTTCGGTGGCCTTAGTGGCGCGTTCAGCGACAAAAACGCCGGCATGGGCAAAACCGTCAACGTCAGCGGCGCAAGCCTGGTGGACGGCACGGGGCTGGCGAGCAACTACAGCCTCAGCAACCCCACCGGCGTCAGCGCTTCGATCATCGCCAAGGCCCTGACCGTCAACGGCATCACCGCCGAAAACAAGGTCTACGACGCCACCACCGCCGCCACGTTGAATCTCGCCGGAGCAGGCTTTACCGGGCTGGTGAGCGGAGATGATCTGTCGGTGGTGTCCGCCAACGGCGCGTTCAGCGATAAAAATGCCGGCAGCGGTAAAACCGTGACGGTCAGCGGGATCACCTTGGGCGGCAGCGATGCGGGCAACTACCTGTTGGGCGCCAGTAGCAGCACCACCGCAGATATCGGCAAGGCGACGCTGAGCGTGGGTGTCGCCAACAGCCAGAAACTGCAGGGGCAGGGCAACCCGCTGTTCGTCGCCACCTATCAGGGGCTGCTGGGCGCCGACACCGCCAGCCAGGAGCTGAGCGGCAACCTGGCGTTCAGCACCACGGCGACGTCAGCCTCCGACCGCGGGCAATACAGCGTCAGCGCCTCGGGCTTGTCCGCCAACAACTACGTCATCGCCTACACCGATGGCGTGCTGAGCGTTGATACACCGCCCGCCAACACCGTGGCCGAGCAAGTGCAGCCGCTGCGCAACCTGCCGCAGGTGCCGATGACGCCGGTCCGTAGCGCACCGCAACTGCCGTCCGACCTCTATACCCTCGTTGACCAAGGCCTGCGCCTTCCAGAAGGACTCTGATTCATGCGTTTGCGTTTAAACCCTATCGCGCTTGCCTTGCTCACCACCTTTGCCGGCGCCGCCCACGGCGCCGAACGGGCCCCGGATGCGGGGCAGTCGATCCGTGACATCCAGAACCAGCCGCTGGAGCTACCGCCCAAGCAGACCCTGGAGCTGAACCTGCCGGAAGCGCCGGACACCACACCAAAGGTGTCCGGCCCGACCTTGCAGGTCAACGGCTTCACCGTGTCCGGCAACACCGCCATCGCCAGTGACGAATTGCTGCCGCTGCTGGCCGACCTGCAAAACCGCGTGGTCAGCCTCGGCGAGTTGCAGGCCGGTGCGGCGCGGATCACCGCGCTGTATCGCCAGAAAGGCTACCCGCTGGCCCGCGCCTATTTGCCTGCGCAGGAAATCGACAAGGGCGTGGTCACCATCAGCGTGCTCGAAGGCCAATACGGTCAGGTCAAGATCAACAACCAATCGCGCATGCGCGACTTCGCCCTGCGCCAGCCGTTGGCGGCGCTGCAACCGGGCGAGGCGGTGCACGCCGCGCCGCTGGAGCGCAGTTTGCTGCTGCTGCAACAGACGCCGGGCGTTACGGTGCACTCCACCTTGCAACCGGGCACCGCCGTCGGCGCTACTGATCTGGTGGTGGACGTCAAGGACGCAGCGCTGCTCTCCGGCCAGGTCGATCTGGACAACTACGGCAACCGCTTCACCGGCGAATACCGCCTGGGCGGTACGCTGAACCTGGCCAACCCGCTGGGCCTGGGCGACCAGGCCAGCGTGCGGGTGATGGGCAGCGACGAAGACCAGCACTACTACCGCGCGGCGTATCAATTGCCGATTGGGCCGTGGTCGACCCAAGTCGGCGTGGCCTATTCGGACATGGACTACCAACTGGCCAAGGACTTCGACGAACTCGACGCCAAGGGCAATGCGCGCATCGCCACGGTGTTTGTGCAGCAGCCGCTGATCCGCACCCGTGCGTTCAGCCTGAATGCCCAGGTGCAGTACGACCACAAACACCTGCGCGATGACATCGACCTCTACGAGTCGAAAAGCAAGAAGCAGGCACGGGTGATCACCACCAGCCTCGACGGCAACCTGCGCGACAACCTGCTGGGCGGCGGCGTCAGTGCCTTCTCGCTGGCCTGGAGCGAAGGCAGCCTGAACCTCGACGGTCAGTTCGACAAGCTGTACGACGGCCTCACCGCCAAGACCGCCGGGCGTTTCCAGAAGATCAACCCGAGCGTAGTACGCCTGCAACGCTTGAGCGAACGCTTCAGTTTGTATGGGCAAGTGCAGGGACAGTGGGCCGATGGCAACCTTGACTCCTCCGAGAAGATCAGCCTGGGTGGCGCGTACGGTGTGCGTGCGTATCCGCAGGGTGAAGCGTCCGGGGATCAGGGTTACGTGGCCAACCTGGAACTGCGTTATGCGTTGACCGAGCAGTGGAACCTGCTGACGTTTGTCGACCACGGTGCCGTGCGCTTGAACAAGGACACCTGGGCCGATGGCGAGAACCATCGCAGCCTGTCGGCGACCGGGGTTGGCGCTAACTGGAGTGCGGGCGGCTGGCGCTTGAACACGGTTGCCGCGTGGCGTGTTGGCAATGCTGATCCGCAAAGCGACGTGGCGCGCACGCCTCGGGTGTGGGCGCAGGTCAGCAAGGCGTTCTGATTGCCCTGCGGGACCGAGCTTATGTGGGAGCGGGCTTGCCCGCGATGGCGCCGGGTCAGTCAATGAAAGGGTGACTGATACACCGCTATCGCAGGCAAGCCAGCTCCCACAGTGGATGGGGTTCACAGATCGAAATGGGGTGTTCTAGCGGTCCCAGGTGGTCGGGCAGTCCTTGCAGCCTTCCATATTGGCGTCCTGGAAATTCGCGTAGTGCTGGCGGCTACCACTCAAGGTGGCCTTCTCCAGATTACTTTCCCCAAACTTGGCTTCTTGCAGATTCGCATCGCTGAGGTCTGCGCCTTGCAGGTCGGCCTTGCTCAACCAGGTCATTTCCAGGTCCGCCGCGCGCAGGTTGGCCTTGTGCATTTTCGCGCCCGACAGCCGCGCAAATTGCAGGTAGGCGCCGCTGAGGTTGGCGTTTTCAAATTGCGCGCCCTGGGCAAACATTCCCCAGCCTTGCACGGCCATCAGGGTGGCGCCGGTAAAGTCGGCCAGGCGCAGGTTGGCTTGTTGCAGGCTGGCGCGGGTGAGGTTGGCGCCTTGCAGTTGAGCTTTTTCCAGGTTGGCCAGGTCGAGGTTGGCGTGGCGCAGGTCCGCGTCGCGCAGGTCGGCGCCGGCCAGGTTCATGCCGCTGAGGTTCTGGTTGCGCAGGTTGGCGCCTTTGAGGTTGGCGCCGGGGCATTGGCTGTGTTCGGCGAGGGTGCAGCCGTTGATGATCAAGGGGGCGTCGTCGCCGTCGTCGGCATGGGCGAGTGGCAGCGATAGCAGGACTAACAAGGGCAGGTATTTCATCACGGAACCTCTGTGGCGAGGGAGCTTGCTCCCGCTCGACTGCGCAGCAGTCGCAAAACCTGGCTGCACAGTGTTGCTGGAGGAAAAGCGGGGCCGCTTCGCAGCCCAGCGGGAACAAGCTCCCTCGCCACAAAAGCGGGCCCCGCATTAGCTAAAGGTTATTTTTGCGCGGTCTTCTGATCCCAACTCGGGATCTTGAACACCCAGAATGACCCACCCTGTGCCACCGGCTTGGTCAACTCAGCCATGTCGCCACCCCACAGCGGTACCGCGCCGCCATAACCGACGGTGACGCCGATGTACTGCTCGCCATCCTGTTCCCAGGTGATCGGCGGCGAAACGATGCCGCTGCCGGTCTGGAACTTCCACAGCTCCTTGCCGGTTTTCGCGTCAAAGGCCTTGAAGAAACCATCACCCGTGCCGGTGAACACCAGGTTGCCCTTGGTCGCCAGCACGCCGGCCCACAGTGGCAGGTGTTCCTTGTGCTCCCACACCACCTTGCCGGTGGTCGGGTTCATTGCGCGCAGGGTGCCGACGTGGTCGTCGTACATGCGCTTGATGCGGAAACCCATGCCCAGGTAGGCCGAGCCTTTTTTGTAGTTGACCTCTTCGGTCCAGTATTCCTCTTTCCACTGGTTGCCGGGGATGTAGAACAGGCCCGTGTCCTGACTGTAGGCCATGGGGTTCCAGTTCTTGCCACCAAGGAACGGCGGCGACACTTCCACCGGCTTGCCCTTGGTTTCACCCGGCAGCGGCTTGGCCGGACGCTGGCCTTCGTTTTCCACGGGGCGCCCGGTCTTCAGATCGATGTGGCTGGCCCAGGTGATGTTGTCGACGAACGGGAAGGCGTTTTGCAGCTTGCCGTTGTTGCGGTCCACCACATAGAAGAAACCGTTGCGGTCGGCGTGGCCGGTGGCCTTGGTGACCTTGCCGTCCTTGTCCTTGTAGTCGAACAGCACCAGTTCGTTGTTGCCGGAGAAGTCCCAGGCATCGTTCGGCGTGTGCTGGTAGAACCACTTCACTTCGCCGGTGCTTGGGTCGACGCCGACCTGGCCCGAGGTGTAGAGGCTGTCGAAGTCGTGGGGGTTGCCGTCTTTGGAGGTGCGCGCCCAAGTGTTCCACGGGCCGGGGTTGCCGGCGCCGACGATGATGGTGTTGGTCTCGGCATCGAAGCTTGCGCTCTGCCACGGGGCGCCTCCGCCGTGGCTCCAGGCCTCGACCTTGCCGGTTTCGGTGGTCGGATCATCCGGCCACGACGGCGCCTTGACGTCGCCGGTGGTGGTGCTGTCCTTGCCGTTGAGGCGGCCCATGTGGCCTTCCACGAAGGGGCGCATCCACACTTCTTCGCCGGTGTCCGGGTCGCGTGCATACAACTGGCCGACCACGCCGAATTCATCGCCGGAGCTGCCGTGGATCAGCAGCACTTTGCCGGTGACCTTGTCTTTGATCAGCACGGGGGCACCGGTCATGGTGTAGCCGGCGGCGTGGTCGCCGAATTTTTTGTTCCACACCACTTTGCCGGTGTTTTTGTCGAGGGCGATCAGGCGCGCATCGAGGGTACCGAAGTAGATCTTGTCGCCAAAGATCGCCGCGCCACGGTTGACCACGTCACAGCACGGGCGAATGTTGTCGGGCAGGCGGTGGTTGTAGGTCCACAGGCGTTTGCCGGTTTTCGCGTCGAGGGCGAACACGCGGGAATACGAGCCGGTGACGTAGACCACGCCGTCGCTGACGATGGCCTGGGATTCCTGGCCGCGCTGCTTCTCGTCGCCAAAGGAATACGACCAGGCGGGCGTGAGCTTGAACACGTTCTTGTCATTGACCTGGGCCAGCGGGCTCCAGCGCTGGGCGTTGGTGCCCATGCCGTATTGCAGCACGTCCTTGGTGGTCAGGTGGTCGTTGGCAATGTCTTCCCAGGTGACGTTGCGGGTTTGCTTGGCGACAGCAGGTTCGGCGGCGGCAAAGCTTGCCGCACTGAAGGACAGGCTGCCCACAAGCAAAAAGGCTTGCACGGCAAGGCTCAAAGGTGAACGGGCGGGTAGCGATCTTATTGTCATGGTTGCAGTTCCCAGTGGAGGTTTTGGCCTGCACAGGGTGGTGCGCCGGGGCGGTGGCTGGATACGGAAAAATTCCCGCTGTTGCCGGGAAGACTTCCCGAACCGCCGCTGATTTAGCTGTGCCCCACAAGCCCTACTACCAAGGGACTAGAGCGCGGCCACCAAAGCAGCATACGGTGTATCCCTGGGGGTTCCTAAGATGGTTGCCATAGCCTCTGCAATGAGGTTTGCGTGCAATCTGAGAGGACAAAAATAATGACAACAAAACGCAAAGCCTTGCTCGTGGCCGGCCTGCTGGTGGGTGTGATCAACGTGGGCGCAGTGTGGGCCCATGGCAACGTGGTACCGCAGGCGGTGGAAACCAAAGGCCTGACGCCGATCAAGGACGCGGGCGTGCCGCTCGACGGCGACGGTTGGGCGGCCAACAACCCGTATCGCAAGTCCCCTGAGCACGACAAGGCTGTCGAAATCGGTTCCTCCGCCTACAACCAGAACTGTGCCGCGTGCCACGGGCTGGAAGCCAAGTCCGGGGGTATCGCGCCGGACCTGCGCATGCTTGATGAAGGCGACGCGGGTGATGAGTGGTTTGTCGAACGGGTGCGCCACGGTGCCGTGCGTGACGGCCGCGTGTACATGCCGAAAATGGCCGACTACCTGAGCCAGGAAGCCCTGTGGGCAGTGCGTACTTACCTGGATTCCGTGCGCGTCGAGGAGTAAGCCATGCGCCTGATCAGCCTGGTGTTGAGCCTGGCCTTGCTGTGCTGCCAGGCGGCACAGGCGCAGGTGCGCAGCTATGACCAGATGATCGCCGCCGGCGAGTTGAAAGTGGCGGTGTACAAGGATTTTGCGCCCTACAGCTTCGATGACGGCGGCACCCCGCGCGGCGTCGACGTGGAACTCGCCCAGGCCCTGGCCAAGGCCTTGGGCGTGCAGTTGCGCCTGATCTGGGCGCCGGCCGGCGAGAAACTCGACGACGACCTGCGCGACTACATCTGGCGCGGCAGCCAGTTGCATAACCAGCAACTGGCCGACCTGATGATGCGCGCGCCCTACGACCATGAGTACACGCAAAAGCGCAACGATCAGGGCGAGCTGGAAAACGGCCATGTGGTGATGTTCGGGCCGTACCAGAACGAACAATGGCAGGTGGCCTATGACCGCCGTCGCCTGGACAGCGTGGCCAGCGTGGCGGTGTTCCAGGAACACCCGATTGGCGTGGAAGTGGACAGCGTGCCCTCGTTCTATCTCACCTCGGTGTTCAACGGCATGCTGGCAGGCAAGACCCGCCACTATGCCAACGTGCCCCTGGCTTTTGCGGCGATGAAAGCCGGGGACGTCGACGCGGTGATGGCGATGCGTGGCGAGATTGACTGGCAGGTGCATCAGGCCCGCGACCCGCAACTGGCCCTGGCGGAAAACGCTTACCCGAATATGGGCCGACAACGTTGGGAGATCGGCATGGCCGTGCATGAAAGCAACCGGCAACTGGCGTATGCCGTGGAAGAGGCGCTGGAAGGCCTGATCCGCGACGGCAGCCTGCAAGCCATCTACAGCCATTACGGCCTGCGCTACGAAGTGCCCGAGATGTACCAATGAAACGCCGCTTGATATGCCTGCTGGCGTGCCTGTTGCCACTGGCGGCCGACGCCACCGAGGTCGATCCAGTGCCGTCGGTGATGTGGGCGTTCTATCACAAGCAATTCCTCGACAACGCGCCGTTTGTGTTCGACGAGCGGGTCAAGCTGTTGGCTCCGCCGTTCGCCGAGGATGCGCGCCAGGTGCCGTTGGAGATTGATGCACGGGCGTTCAAGGGCAGGGTGGTGCGCATCTTCGCCTGGGCCGAACTGAACCCGTTGCCTAAGATCGTCGACTTCCAGCCCAAGGCCGGCGTGTTGCCATGGTTGTCGTTGCGCATCCGCATCGAGCAGGCTACGCCGTTGCGCGCCGCCGTACTCACCGATGACGGCGTGTGGCATGTCGGCTCGACGTTGATCGACGCCGCCGGGGGTGGCTGCACCGCGCCAAGCGTGGTGCGCACCCAGCCGGGTTGGGAAGAGCACATCGGCGAAGTGCTCGGCGGCCGCTACCCCCGTGGCGAGTACAGCCGCGTGCGCGTGCAGGTGGCGCACCCGATGGACAACGGCATGGTCAGCGGCATCCCCGAGTTCTACCTCAACCACGCGCAATTAATCGGCGACAACGGCCAGGTCATGGCCGAGCTGGAGCTGTTCCCGGCGGTCAGCGAAAACCCCAACCTGGCCTTCGATATCGAAGGTGGCGGGCAGACGCGCCTGGTGTTGCGTGACAACAGCGGCAACGAGTTCGACGCGGCCATCCCCTGACCAGAAGGAGCGCGGCATGCGCTGGATACTGTTGTTCTGCCTGGGCCTCTGCCTGCCCGCCCTGGCCGACATGGACTACGCCCTCAAACCCCGGCAGATCGCCGAGGGCACTTGGCTGCTGGAAGGCAGCACCGACAACTTCGCCAAGGCCAATGGCGGCAATATCGTCAATGTGGCGTTTATCGTCACCGACGCTGGCGTGGTGGTGATCGATACCGGGCCGTCCAGGCGCTACGGCGAAGCGCTGCGCCAGGCCATCGCCAGCGTTACCGCGAAACCGGTAATCCAGGTGTTGCTCACCCATCATCACCCCGACCATGCCTTGGGCAACCAGGCGTTCAAGGATGTGCCCATCGGCGCCCTGGCCGACACCACGAAGCTGCTGCACGAGCAGGGCGACGGCATGGCGGAAAACCTCTACCGCATGGTCGGCGACTGGATGCGCGGCACCGAAGTGGTGTTGCCCAGCGAAGTGCTGGAGCCCGGCGTGCGCAGCTTCGGCAACCACGATTTGCGCCTGCTGGCGTTGACCGGCCACACCGGCGCCGACCTGGCGATTCTCGACCAGAGCACCGGCGTGTTGTTCGCCGGCGACCTGGTGTTTTACCAGCGCGCCCTGACCACGCCCAACAGCCCCGGACTCGCCGCGTGGCTGGCCGACATCACCACCCTGCAAGGTTTGCCCTGGACCCTGGTAGTGCCCGGCCACGGCCCGATCGCCACGGATGCGCAACCCTTCGAACAGATGCGCGACTACCTGACGTGGCTCGATCAACTGCTGCGCGACGGCGCCGCCAGCGGCAGCGACATGACTGAGATGATCCGCAGCCCCATCCCCGAGCGCTTTGCCGCGATCAGCCTGAGCCGCTATGAGCTGATCCGCAGCGTCAGCCACCTGTACCCGCGCTACGAGCGCGAACAGATGCACCCGCTACTAAGGAACTAGCAAACTCGATACTGCGGTCAATTGTGACAATGGCCCCTGCGCCCAAGAATCTGCACCAGACCGGGAAAATTTCCCGGGTATAACAAAAAACCGCAGAGGTAGCCGTCATGACCCAACCCGCACGTCGCCAACCCTTCGCCTTGAGTGTGTTGCTCGGTGCCATCCTGTTATCCGGCCAGGCCCTGGCCGCTGTCACCGACCAGGACATTCTCCAGGACCCGAAAAACCCCGAGCAGATCGTCACCAACGGCCTCGGCGTGCAGGGCCAGCGCTACAGCCCGCTGGACACGCTGAACGTCGACAACGTCAAGGACCTGCGCCCGGTCTGGGCGTTTTCCTTTGGTGGCGAGAAACAGCGCGGCCAGCAGGCGCAGCCGATGGTCAAGGACGGGGTGATGTACCTCACCGGTTCCTACTCGCGGGTGTTTGCGGTGGATGCGCGCACCGGCAAGAAACTCTGGCAATACGACGCGCGCCTGCCCGACGACATCCGCCCTTGCTGCGACGTGATTAACCGTGGCGTGGCGCTGTACGGCGACCTGGTGTTCTTCGGCACCCTCGACGCCAAGCTGGTGGCGCTTAATAAGGACACCGGCAAAGTGGTGTGGAGCAAGAAAGTCGCCGACCACAAGGAAGGCTACTCCATCAGCGCCGCGCCCCTGGTCATCAACGGCAAGCTGATCACCGGCGTGGCCGGTGGCGAGTTCGGCGTGGTCGGCAAGATCGAAGCCTACGACCCGAAAAACGGTGACTTGCTGTGGAGCCGTCCGACCGTCGAAGGCCATATGGGCTACGTGTACAAGGACGGCAAGGCGGTGGAGAACGGTATCTCCGGCGGCGAGGCGGGCAAGACCTGGCCCGGCGACCTGTGGAAGACCGGCGGCGCCGCGCCTTGGCTGGGCGGCTACTACGACCCGGAAACCAACCTGCTGCTGTTCGGCACCGGCAACCCGGCGCCGTGGAACTCCCACCTGCGCCCGGGCGACAACCTCTATTCGTCCTCGCGCCTGGCGCTGAACCCGGACGACGGCACTATCAAGTGGCACTTCCAGAGCACGCCCCACGACGGCTGGGACTATGACGGCGTGAACGAACTGGTCTCGTTCAACTACACCGAGGGCGGCAAGGAAATCAAAGCCGCCGCCACTGCCGATCGTAACGGTTTCTTCTACGTGCTGGACCGCACCAACGGCAAGTTCATCCGCGGCTTCCCGTTCGTGGACAAGATCACCTGGGCCACCGGCCTGGATAAAAACGGTCGGCCGATCTACAACGAAGCCAGCCGTCCTGGCGCGCCGGGCAGTGAAACCAAAGGCACTTCGGTGTTTGTCGCACCGGCGTTCCTCGGTGCGAAGAACTGGATGCCGATGGCCTACAACCGTGACACCGGGCTGTTCTACGTGCCGTCCAACGAGTGGGGCATGGACATCTGGAACGAAGGCATCGCCTACAAGAAAGGCGCGGCGTTCCTCGGTGCGGGCTTCACCATCAAACCGTTGAACGAGGACTACATCGGCGTGCTGCGCGCCATCGATCCGAAGACCGGCAAGGAAGTATGGCGCCACAAGAACTTCGCGCCGCTGTGGGGCGGGGTACTGACCACCAAGGGCAACCTGGTATTTACCGGTACGCCGGAAGGCTTTCTGCAAGCGTTCAACGCCAAGACCGGCGAGAAAGTCTGGGAATTCCAGACCGGTTCCGGCGTACTCGGCTCGCCCGTGACCTGGGACATGGACGGCGAGCAGTACGTCTCGGTGGTCTCCGGCTGGGGCGGCGCGGTGCCGCTGTGGGGCGGTGAAGTGGCCAAGCGCGTCAAGGACTTCAACCAGGGCGGCATGCTCTGGACCTTCAAGTTGCCCAAGGAGCTGGTGGCCAAGCACTAGTTCTACGACCAAATGACCATAGCCCCCCTGCCAACGGCGCATACGCCCGGCGGCGGGGGCTCTTTACTATCGGCTCATCGCCTGTTGACCGACAGGCCCGGACCCCGACAGAGGCCTCACCATGATCTACGCACAACCCGGCACCCCTGGCGCCATCGTCAGCTTCAAGGCGCGCTACGGCAATTACATCGGCGGTGAATTTGTCGCACCGATCGATGGCAACTATTTCACCAACACCTCGCCGGTCACCGGCGAAGTCATCGCCGAGTTCCCGCGCTCCAGCGCCGCCGACATCGAAAAAGCCCTCGACGCCGCCCACGCCGCCGCCGATGCCTGGGGCAAGACCAGCGCCCAGGACCGCTCGCTGGTGCTGCTGAAAATCGCCGACCGCATCGAACAAAACCTGGAAGTGCTGGCCGTCGCCGAAACCTGGGACAACGGCAAGGCCGTGCGCGAAACCCTCAACGCCGACGTGCCTCTGGCCGCTGACCATTTCCGCTACTTCGCCGGCTGCATCCGCGCCCAGGAAGGCGGCGCGGCCGAGATCAACGAACTGACTGCTGCTTATCACTTCCATGAGCCGCTGGGCGTGGTCGGGCAGATCATCCCGTGGAACTTCCCGCTGCTGATGGCCGCGTGGAAACTCGCTCCTGCGCTGGCCGCCGGTAACTGCATCGTGCTAAAGCCGGCCGAGCAGACGCCGCTGTCGATCATGGTGTTTGCCGAGCTGATCAATGACCTGCTGCCACCCGGCGTGCTGAACATCGTGCAAGGCTTTGGCCGCGAAGCGGGGGAGGCGTTGGCCACTAGCAAGCGCATCGCCAAGATCGCCTTTACCGGCTCCACCCCGGTGGGCGCGCACATCATGCATGCGGCGGCCGAGAACATCATTCCGTCCACCGTGGAACTGGGCGGCAAGTCGCCGAACATCTTCTTCGAAGACATCATGCAGGCCGAGCCTGCGTTCATCGAAAAGGCTGCCGAAGGCCTGGTGCTGGCGTTCTTCAACCAGGGTGAAGTGTGCACCTGCCCGTCGCGGGCGCTGGTGCAGGAGTCGATCTACGACGCGTTCATGGCTGAGGTGATGAAGAAGATCGTCAAGATCAAGCGCGGCAACCCGCTGGACACGGAAACCATGGTGGGTGCGCAGGCGTCCGAGCAGCAGTTCGACAAGATTCTCTCGTACCTGAAAATCGCCCAGGAAGAAGGTGCGGTGTTGCTCACTGGCGGCGCGGCTGAGCGTCTGGAGGGTGATTTGTCTAGCGGCTATTACATTCAGCCGACGTTGCTCAAGGGGCACAACAAGATGCGTGTGTTCCAGGAGGAGATCTTCGGGCCGGTGGTAGGGGTGACCACGTTCAAGGACGAGGCTGAAGCGCTGGCGATTGCCAACGACAGCGAGTTTGGCCTGGGTGCTGGGTTGTGGACCCGTGATATCAACCGGGCGTATCGCATGGGGCGGGCGATCAAGGCTGGTCGGGTGTGGACCAACTGCTATCACTTGTATCCGGCGCATGCGGCGTTTGGGGGGTATAAGAAGTCGGGGGTGGGGCGTGAGAATCACAAGATGATGTTGGATCATTATCAGCAGACCAAGAATTTGTTGGTGAGTTATGACGTTAATCCGTTGGGGTTCTTTTAGTCGCTTTGTGTACATATCCGTTATTTAGGTAACGGCCACCTATGGTTCCGCTCTTACAGCG
>NZ_QAJM01000004.1:86246-94661 GCF_003852405.1 Pseudomonas sp. KBW05 | reverse complement strand
AGTTGATCGGAGCATCCCTAGAGGAAGCATGACGGTGTTCAGATCAATCTTCCCTTCGGCATCGTTTACCTGGGATCTCAGCGCAGCAAGAAGTGCATGATGATTAGCGTCATCCCCCAGCGCCTTACCCTGCTCGGCTAACGCCGCTACGGATCGCTGCTCGCCGTAACGCAAAGGCGGAAACTCCGGTGGTTCACCTTTTTGCAGTTTTTTGCGGTGATCGGCGGCCTGTGCTGGCGAGAGGTCTATGGGCATTCCGTAAAATCGCCCCACCACGTACAACGGCACCTTGCCCTCCGACCAAGGGTAACTGAATGCCGACGCAGGCCCCGGTGCGATCGCCCTGGCAATCGAGAGCAAGACTCGGGAAACATCCGCCAAGCCCGAATCGTCACTTAGGGAGAACGTTTTTGTCTTGCCATCTACAGTACCGGTCAATTCACTGAGCAAGGGATCCAGTTTCAAACTCTTGGTATCAAGTCCTTGCGCCTTCGCCCACGTTAAAAATTCGCGGCTGTTGAACGCGTTGTCCAGTTCGGTGCGCCAACGCCCCAATGTACTCTCCGGAGGAATGGAAAGATCAGGCGGCGCAATGGACGTGTGATAGGACCGCGTCGCTAACGCCAACGCGTAGGGCTTCGATAACTTGGCATCAGCAGCTGCACGGACCTCCGGAGTGTCAGGCACTTGCGCATTGCGGTTGCTGGCAACGGCATCACTATCATTGCGCGCGAGAGAGTCCGTCGAATAAGGTTCGGCGATTGTGTTACGTGACACAACTGGCGTTACTTGAGAACTCGGAAAACTTGTCATTACCGCCTCGCGCATGATTAGAAGCAAACAACTATTCATACGCTAAGTGGTATTGCGGCACAAAAAGCACTCAACAACTAATGTTTACAAGGTAACAAAACAAATCCATTGATACTTTTTAGCAAATGTTGCGCGCTGCAGACTTGGAATTTCCGCGAAGATCACACCAAGGCGCCATGCTCTATTCCATACCTGCACAATTTTTTACAACACTGGTTTCGGCGCCCCCACCCAAGTACTCGACCGTTCGGGTCATGTGCCAACGCTACTGCGTTAGCGCACTGGCACCACTTATCTAAAGACCGCCCGTGGCGTTGAAGCCAACCCCCAGCACCGTCAACACCGACAGCGGCAACAACAAGGTATCGAGCAACGCACTCGCCGGCAGATCCACGTGGGGATAAGCCGGCGCTTCGGCACCAAAGCGGTCCTTGGCGCAGCAACCGCCATTCATTGCATACAGATCCAACCGGGTGCCGGCATACACCACCGGCGCACCGGGTTGCGCCGCATCCAGCGTGCGTGCGGTTGCACACCCCGTCAGCTGCAGCACGAGTATCAGCAACAGCGCCTTATTCATCGCTGCTCAAATGGTGCTCACCCCAACGCGGCAGCATGTCCTGGGGAATATTCAGCAGGTTCAGGATGCGCGCCACCACAAAATCCACCAGATCATCAATGGTCTGCGGCTGGTGATAGAACCCCGGCGACGCCGGCAAGATGGTCACGCCCATGTTCGACAACTTGAGCATGTGCTCAAGGTGAATGCTCGAATACGGCGCTTCGCGCGGCACCAGGATCAACTGGCGGCGCTCCTTCAAGGTCACGTCCGCCGCGCGCTCGATCAGGTTGTTGCACGCGCCCGTGGCAATCGCCGACAAGGTGCCGGTGGAACACGGCACCACCACCATCGCTGCCGGTGCGCCGGAGCCCGAGGCAACCGGCGACATCCAATCCTCTTTGCCGTAGACCTTGATCTGCCCCGCCGCAGCACCGGTGTACTCGGTGAGGAACGCCTGCATCATCTGCACCTTGGGCGGCAAGGCGACGTCGGTCTCGGTGGCCATCACCAACTGCGCGGCCTTGGAAATCAGGAAGTGCACTTCGCGGTCTTCGCGCACCAGGCAATCCAGCAGGCGCAGGCCATAAGGCGCTCCGGAAGCGCCGGTCATCGCCAGGGTCACGCGTTCCGGGCCGCTCACTTCAGCGCCTCGGCCAATTTACCGTGCAGGCCGCCGAAGCCACCATTGCTCATCACCACCACATGGGTGCCGGGCTTGGCGAGCTGCTTGACGTGCTCGATGATACCTTCGATGGAATCGCAGACCGTTGATGGCACGGTGCACAACGCGGCAATCGCCGGCAAATCCCAGCCCAGGGTGGCCGGCGCATACCAGACCACTTGATCGGCGTCGTTGACGCTTTCCGGCAGGCCATCGCGGTGCGCGCCGAGCTTCATGGAGTTGGAACGCGGCTCGACAATCGCAATGATCGGCGCATCGCCCACGCGCTTGCGCAGGCCATCCAACGTGGTCGCAATCGCCGTCGGGTGGTGGGCAAAGTCGTCGTAGATGGTAATCCCATTCACGTCGGCGACTTTTTCCATACGCCGCTTCACGCTCTTGAACGCGCTCAATGCGGCGATGCCCATGGATGGCACTACGCCAACATGGCGGGCGGCAGCCAGGGTTACCAGTGCGTTGGCCACGTTGTGTTGGCCAGTCATATCCCAGTCGACGATGCCTTGGGCCTCGCCTTCAAACAGCACTTCAAACCGCGAACCGTCTTCGCTGAGCAACTTGACCTGCCACTGCCCGCCCGCACCGGTGGTTTGCACCGGGGTCCAGCAGCCCATGTCGATCACACGCTGCAAGGCCGGCTCGGTGGTTGGGTGGATCACCAGGCCTTCGCTCGGGATGGTGCGCACCAAATGGTGGAACTGCCGCTCGATCGCCGGCAGATCCGGGAAGATGTCCGCGTGATCGAACTCAAGGTTATTCAGGATCGCCGTGCGCGGGCGGTAGTGAACGAACTTGGAGCGCTTGTCGAAGAAAGCGCTGTCGTACTCATCGGCTTCAATCACGAAGAACGGCGTATCGCCCAGGCGCGCCGACACCGAGAAGTTCTGCGGCACACCGCCAATCAGGAAGCCCGGGCTCATGCCAGCGTGTTCCAGCACCCAGGCGAGCATGCTGCTGGTGGTGGTCTTGCCGTGGGTGCCGGCGACGGCCAGTACCCAGCGGCCTTGCAGCACATGGTCCGCCAGCCACTGTGGGCCGGAGACATAGGGCAAGCCTTTGTTGAGTACGTATTCAACCGCTGGATTGCCACGCACCATGGCATTGCCGATCACCACCAGGTCCGGGACCGGGTCGAATTGCGCCGGGTCGTAGCCTTGGGTCAGTTCAATACCCTGAGCTTGCAGCTGCGTGCTCATGGGTGGGTAGACGTTGGCATCGGAGCCAGTAACGTGATGGCCCAGCTCTTTGGCCAGAACCGCCATCGAACCCATGAAAGTGCCGCAAATACCAAGAATATGAATGTGCATAGTCGACCTCGTAAACATCGAGGCAGGTTAGCGCAGGGAGGGGGAAATCGCACTCTTTATGCGGCCAGTGGCCAAGCGAAGTGCAACTTGCACTTCGCCCGGCAACCGGAATTTCAGGCCGTGGCAAGTGCATGTTCTTCGTTTTCACTCTGCTTGATTGCCGCGATGACACGCACCTTCTCATACGACTCGGCCATCCGTTCGAAGCGTTTTTCAATCAGTTCCAGGCGTGCCTTGGCATCGGCAGGCACAGGAGTGCCCGGCTTATAGGGTTTGAAGATAATCCCGTTCTGGCGAGTGGCCTTTTTTAGCTGCTGCTCTGATACATCAAGCAACTTCTCCAGGTTGCTGAGACGCCCCGCGTCATCTTTCGGCCAACCCTCGTTTTTGGTGAACACACTCTGGGTATCACCAAGAATAAACATCACCGTAGAGGCCATCCCTAATAGCTGGGCCTCTGCATCATCCAGTTGCGGGCCAAGGGCCGTTTCGGATTGCACCGCAGGCGTCACGCTCTTGGGCTGGCTGGTGGCGCTCGGCAAAAACGGTGGCGGCAACACGCCCGGTGCGTAATTCGCCTTGATCGCTTCCCCGGTGGCCACGGAGCCGGCATAGGCCCCGACGTTGATCGGTGCGCTGACCATGCCGGTGATCCCGGCGCTGATAAAGGCGTCCCGCGCAACCTGGCCGGCTTTGGGAGCCGTGGAAATGACGCCAGCCTTGACCAGGCTATCGGCGTCGATAAGCCGCTTGGCCGCTTCGGCAACGCTGATCTTCGGCGATTGCTTGGCCAGATTGGCGAGCAGCAATGCGTCATCTTTTTTGACTTTGTTGGCATGGACAACCGCGTCGCCCAGATTCTGAAAGCGGTGGGTCGGGGAAAGTTGCCCAGCACCAGGCGGTTTGCCCGTTGTCCTCGGCTTGGGTGTTGGCGGCACAACCGGCTTGAGGGCGACAGGCGGCTTGGCGGGCACAACGACGGGAGGCACCGCCGCTGGCTTACTGCCAAACCAGGAAAACAGACCTCTGTCCTTTATGCCCCGCTTACTGCGGGTCAAAGGCTGTTCATGGGTGTCGTTGTTGCCTGGAGCCGTCGGCGCAACAGCGTCATCGACAGTCGCCGGTTGTTGGAAAGTAAATGTAGCCGCTGGAGTTGTAATGATCATCGTGTTCACCCGAGTGGTTATTGTTGAATGAAAACACCTTGAGCAGTTGCCCTCATTGAGTGAGCAACCAACGCTGAACAGTTCCTGTAGGAACATGCCAACTCAACGCGCGTGGAGCGTTCCACTTCACAATAAAAAACCACTCAGCTGAGCGCTGAAAAGAACATCCTCTTACAACCCTTAGTCAGGCCGGGGCAAAACGGGTGATCCCATGTTTACGCAACTTACGGTACAGCGTATTGCGACTGACACCGAGGTGCTCTGCGGTTTGCGTCATGCGCCAATGCTGGCGTTCCAGCGCCGCGAGCAGGGTCTGGCGTTCGGCATCGTCGAGCGGCAACTCGCTGACCTTGTTCAGCGGGGCCTGGTGAAGCAACGCCGGCAAGTCGGCGAGCCCGATTCGCCCTTCATCACACAGTGCCACCAGCGTGCGCAAGACCGTACGCAACTGCCGCACGTTGCCTGGCCAGGCATAGGCCAGCAACGTTTGCCGCGCTGCGGGCTCAAGGCTGATGGTTTGGCCGCGCGCCTCCTCGGCCAGCAGGAAGTCGAGGAGCTGCGCTTTGTCGCTGCGCTCGCGCAACGCCGGCAGCGCCACTTCCAGGCCATTGAGGCGGTAATACAAGTCCTCGCGAAAGCTGCCGTCCTGCACGCGCGCCAGCAAATTACGGTGCGTGGCACTGATGATTCTGACGTTCACCGCCTCAGGTTCGCCGCCGATGGGCACCACCTGGCGGTCCTCCAGCACCCGCAACAAACGCGTCTGCAACGCCAGGGGCATGTCACCAATTTCGTCGAGGAACAGCGTGCCGCCGTCGGCCTGTTGCAGCTTGCCGCGCATGCCATCTTTAAGCGCGCCGGTGAAACTGCCGCCGCGATAGCCGAACAGTTCGCTTTCGATCAGGCTTTCGGGGATAGCCGCACAGTTGAGCGCCACAAACGCTTTACCCTCACGCTGGCTGGCGTGATGTACAGCCTTGGCGAAGGCTTCCTTGCCGGAGCCGGTTTCGCCATTGATCAGCAAGGGCACATCGCGCTCGAATACCCGCAGCGCTTTGCGAAAATCGTTTTGCAGGGCCGGATCGCCCAGGCAGATCCCCGGCAGACGCGCAAGTATGGGCTTGGCCACAGGCGCCACAGGGCTGCGCGATTGGCCGCGCAACGCCGCAAACAAGTGCCGGCCATCACGGGTGCGAAGCGGCCAACTGGCGGTGGCATTGGCACTGGCGCGGCCAAGCAGTTGGTCCAGGGAACAGTCAAAAAACCCATCCACCGTGCGCCCCAGCAAACCTGCGCGCACCTGCCCCAGCAAGTTCAGCGCACTCTGGTTGACCGCACAAATCCGCCCGTCGCCGTCGAACGCCAGCAGGCCCTCGCTGAATAAACCGACCGACTCGGCCTGCAAATGAAACCGCAACAACCAATGGTTTTCAAAATGACGCAGGAAGTAGCAACTCTCGATCATCTTCGCCGACAGATTGACCAGCGCCATGGTGTGGAACTGGCTCTGGCGCGATACCGCTTCGCGCGCGGAAGACACGTCAAGCACCGCGAGCAAGTCGCCATGGGGGTCGAATACCGGGCTAGCCGAACACGTCAGCCCGGTATGCCGGCCACGAAAGTGTTCATCGCGATGAATCGTCAGGGATTGACGCTCCACCAGGCAGGTGCCGATGCCATTGGTGCCTTCGCAGGCTTCGCTCCAATCAGCGCCAAGCCATAATCCGGCACGTTCGAAGATCTTGCGCTCGGACGGCGCAGTGACACAGTTGAGGATCACGCCGCGCGCATCCGTGAGCAGCACGGCATGGCCGGCGCCCGAGAGCTGCTGGTGCAGGCTGTTCATCTCGCTGCCGGCGATGTGCAACACTTGTTGCAGGCGCTCACGGCTTTCCAGCAGGCGACCGTGCTCAAGCACGGTGGGCGCGAGGGTCTGCGCAGGGTCGAGGTGATAGTCCTCCAGGCAACGCAGCCAGGAGCGGGCGATGGACGGGTCGCTGGCGGGGCCTTGGGAACGCTCTTGGCCACGGGTGACCGTTAACACCTGCTGGGCATGGCGACTGAAATGATCGTTGTGCATTTCTTATTATTCTCCCTGCGTGAGAACGCCCAGCATCCCCCAGCCTTTCGGCCAATGCAATCCCGGGTCGACCCGCCGGTCACAGGCTGTACCGTTTATGGCACAAACTGTCACTTCGCCTGTATCAGCCTTGCCACAGCAGTGCCTTGTAACAAAGTCCAAGCCCTTGATTTACCTGGCCCCCACGGTAGTGGCCCAACCTTTGCTCTACGCTTATCAAGCGCAGCAGCGCTGCACTCCAAATAAACATAAAAGCCAGGAGATACCCACCATGCGTTACGCACACCCCGGTACTGAAGGCGCGATCGTTTCGTTCAAGGCCAAGTACGGCAACTACATCGGTGGCGAATTCGTTGCGCCGATCGATGGCAACTATTTCACTAATACCTCGCCGGTCAACGGCAAGGCCATCGCCGAATTCCCGCGTTCCACTGCCAAAGACATCGACAAGGCGCTCGACGCCGCCCACGCCGCCGCTGACGCCTGGGGCAAGACCTCGGCCCAAGACCGCTCGCTGGCGCTGCTGAAAATCGCCGACCGCATCGAACAGAACCTCGAACTGCTGGCCATCACCGAAACCTGGGACAACGGCAAGGCCGTGCGTGAAACCCTCAACGCCGACATCCCGCTCGCCGCTGACCACTTCCGCTACTTCGCTGGCTGCATCCGCGCCCAGGAAGGCACCAGCGCCGAGATCAACGAACATACTGCGTCCTATCACTTTCACGAGCCGCTGGGCGTCGTTGGCCAGATCATCCCGTGGAACTTCCCGATCCTGATGGCCGCGTGGAAACTCGCACCGGCCCTGGCCGCCGGCAACTGCGTGGTGCTCAAGCCTGCCGAGCAAACCCCGCTGGGCATCAGCGTGCTGTTGGAAGTAATCGGCGACCTGCTGCCACCGGGCGTGCTGAACGTGGTGCACGGTTTCGGTAAAGAAGCCGGCGAGGCCCTGGCCACTAGCAAGCGTATCGCCAAGATCGCGTTCACCGGCTCCACCCCGGTGGGTTCGCACATCATGCATGCGGCGGCCGAGAACATTATTCCGTCCACCGTCGAGCTGGGCGGCAAGTCGCCGAACATCTTCTTCGCCGACATCATGAAAGCCGAACCGACCTTCATCGAAAAAGCCGCGGAAGGCCTGGTGCTGGCGTTCTTCAACCAGGGCGAGGTGTGCACCTGCCCATCCCGGGCGCTGGTGGAAGAGTCGATCTACGACGACTTCATGAAAGTGGTGATGAAGAAGATCGAACAGATCAAGCGCGGCGACCCGCTGGACACCGACACCATGGTCGGCGCCCAGGCGTCCGAGCAGCAGTTCGACAAGATCCTGTCCTACCTGGAAATCGCCAAGGGCGAAGGCGCGCAACTGCTCACCGGCGGCAAGGTCGAGAAGCTCACGGGCGACATGGCTGGCGGCTATTACATCCAGCCGACCCTGCTCAAGGGCACCAATGAAATGCGCGTGTTCCAGGAAGAAATCTTCGGCCCGGTGGTCAGCATCACCACCTTCAAGGACGAAGCCGAAGCCCTGGCGATTGCCAACGACACCGAGTTCGGCCTCGGCGCCGGCGTGTGGACCCGCGACATCAACCGTGCCTATCGCATGGGCCGCGCGATCAAGGCGGGCCGCGTGTGGACCAACTGCTACCACCTGTACCCGGCGCATGCCGCGTTTGGCGGTTACAAGAAGTCCGGCGTGGGGCGTGAGACGCATAAGATGATGTTGGATCACTACCAGCAGACCAAGAACTTGCTGGTGAGCTACGACATTAATCCGTTGGGTTTCTTCTAACTTCCCCGCTCCCACA
>NZ_QAJM01000004.1:15419-86189 GCF_003852405.1 Pseudomonas sp. KBW05 | reverse complement strand
CCCGCTCCCACAATTGGATCTTCATAAGTACTTGCAAACTTCATCCGGCACACAGATGCCGAATTAGAACAATAACAATGAAAGGTACTTCCCATGCCTAGCGAACCGACTGGATCTTCCGTCGACTTCGAAAAAGTCGATTCCCAATACTTCCAACAACGCGAACTTAAAAAAGGCGCCGCCGGCTGGGTGCTATTAGTGGGCCTTGGTGTTGCCTACGTCATCTCCGGCGACTACGCCGGCTGGAACTTCGGCCTGGCCCAAGGCGGCTGGGGCGGCATGTTCCTCGCCACATTGCTGATGGCCACCATGTACCTGTGCATGTGCTTTTCCCTGGCCGAGCTGTCCTCCATGATCCCCACTGCCGGCGGTGGCTACGGCTTCGCCCGCAGCGCCTTTGGCCCTTGGGGCGGGTTCCTTACCGGCACCGCGATCCTGATCGAATACGCCATCGCCCCCGCCGCCATTGCGGTGTTTATCGGCGCGTATTGTGAGTCGCTGTTCGGCATTGGCGGCTGGATGATTTACCTGGCGTTCTACATCATCTTTATCGGTATCCACATCTTTGGCGTCGGCGAAGCCTTGAAGCTGATGTTTGTGATTACCGCCGTCGCCGCGATTGCCCTGGGCGTGTTCCTGGTGGCGATGGTGCCGCACTTCAATGTCGCCAACCTGTTGGACATTCCGGTCACCGAAGCCAAGGGCGCCAGCACCTTCCTGCCCTTCGGCTACGTGGGTGTGTGGGCGGCGATTCCGTATGCGATCTGGTTTTTCCTCGCCGTTGAAGGCGTGCCGTTGGCGGCTGAAGAAACCAAGAACCCAAAACGCGACCTGCCGCGCGGCTTGATTGGCGCCATTGTGGTGCTGACCAGTTTCGCCCTGCTGATCCTGGTGATTGCCCCGGGCGGCGCGGGCACCTACGCGCTGGTCAAATCCGGCAACCCGCTGGTTGAAGCGCTGGCACTGTCCTACGGCGGTTCGACGTGGATGGGCAGTTTCGTCAACCTGGTCGGCCTGGCCGGCTTGATCGCCAGCTTTTTCTCGATTATCTACGCCTATTCGCGGCAGATCTTTGCCCTGTCCCGGGCCGGCTATCTGCCGCGCAAACTGTCGCAGACCAACAAGAGCAAAGCCCCGGTACTGGCGCTGGTGATCCCCGGCATCATCGGTTTTGGCCTGTCGCTGACCGGCCAGGGCGATTTGCTGATCCTGGTGGCGGTGTTTGGCGCGACCATTTCCTACGTACTGATGATGGCCGCGCACATCACCTTGCGCATCCGTCGCCCCAAAATGGACCGTCCGTACCGCACACCCGGCGGCATCTTCACCTCCGGCGTGGCCTTGGTCCTGGCCTGCGTGGCCGTGGTGGCGGGCTTCCTGGTGGATCCGCGCGTGGTTATTGGCGCCGCGATCATCTATGGAGTATTAATTGCTTACTTTGCTTTCTACAGCCGGCATCACTTGGTAGCAGGCACGCCCGAAGAGGAATTCGCGGCGATCCAGGCCGCAGAAGCCGCCTTGCACTAACTGCCGTAAACCTCGACGCGGGCGGCTGCCCGCGTCGTCAAGGAGACACTGTATGGCAAGCTTTTCCCACGCGGTGGGTACACAAACCTACCGCTTCGACAGCCTGAAAGACGTGATGGCCAAGGCCAGCCCCGCACGTTCCGGGGATTTCCTCGCCGGCGTGGCCGCGCAGAACGACGGCGAGCGGGTGGCGGCGCAAATGGCGCTGGCCAATATCCCGCTGAAACACTTCCTCGAAGAAGCGCTGATTCCTTATGAAAGCGATGAAGTCACCCGGCTGATCATCGACACCCACGACAAGCAGGCGTTTGCCGTGGTCAGCCACCTGACCGTCGGCGGCCTGCGCGACTGGCTGCTCAGTGACGCAGCCGACGAACACAGCCTACGCGCGCTGGCGCCAGGGCTGACACCGGAGATGGCCGCCGCCGTCTCCAAGATCATGCGTGTGCAGGACCTGGTGCTGGTGGCGCAGAAGATCCGCGTGGTCACCCAGTTCCGCGGCACCATGGGCCTGCGCGGGCGTTTATCCACACGGCTGCAACCGAACCATCCCACAGACGAACCAGCCGGTATCGCCGCGAGCATTCTCGACGGCCTGCTCTACGGCAACGGCGACGCCATGATCGGCATCAACCCGGCCACCGACAGCATCGCCTCGATCTGCGCGATGCTGGAGATGCTCGACGCGATCATCCAGCGCTACGAGATCCCGACCCAGGCCTGCGTGCTGACCCACGTCACCACCTCGATCGAAGCGATCAACCGTGGCGTACCGCTGGACCTGGTGTTTCAGTCGATTGCGGGCACCGAGGCGGCCAACGCCAGTTTCGGCATCAACCTCAACGTGCTGCAGGAAGGTTACGACGCCGGCCTGAGCCTGAATCGCGGCACCCTGGGCCAGAACCTGATGTATTTCGAAACCGGTCAAGGCAGCGCCTTGTCGGCCAATGCGCACTTTGGTGTCGACCAGCAAACCTGCGAAACCCGCGCATATGCAGTCGCGCGGCACTTCAAGCCGTTCCTGGTGAACACCGTGGTCGGTTTTATCGGCCCCGAGTACCTGTACAACGGCAAACAGATCATCCGCGCCGGCCTCGAAGACCACTTCTGCGGCAAGTTGCTGGGCGTGCCGATGGGTTGCGACATCTGCTACACCAACCACGCCGAAGCCGACCAGGACGACATGGACACCCTGCTGACCCTGCTCGGCGTGGCCGGGATCAACTTCATCATGGGCATCCCCGGCTCCGACGACATCATGCTCAACTACCAGACCACCTCGTTCCACGACGCCTTGTATGCCCGGCAAACCTTGGGTTTAAAGCCGGCGCCGGAATTTGAACAGTGGCTGGCGAAAATGGGCATCTTCACGCAAGCCGACGGCAAGGTGCGCTTCGGCAACAGCCTGCCCCCGGCGTTTCGCCAAGCCTTGGCGCAATTGGGATGAAGGAGCCGCCCGTGCAACTCGACCTACCAGAGAACCCGTGGCTGGAGCTGCGCCGCCTGACCCCGGCGCGCATTGCCCTGGGCCGTACCGGCACCAGCATTCCCACCAATGCCCAACTCGACTTCCAGTTCGCCCACGCCCAGGCGCGCGACGCCGTGCACCTGCCCTTCGACCATACCGGCCTCAGCGGCCAGTTGGCCGAGCGCGGCCGTGACAGCCTGCTGCTGCACAGCGCTGCAACGGACCGGCACAGCTACCTGCAACGCCCGGACCTGGGGCGGCGCTTGAGCGATGAGTCGGCACAGGCGCTGCGCGAACATGCAGCCGCCAATCCCGGCGGCGTGGACCTGGCGGTGGTGGTAGCCGATGGCCTGTCCGCGCTGGCCGTGCATAAACACACACTGCCGTTTCTGACACGCATGGAAGAACAGACCCACGCCGAAGGCTGGTCGTTGTCGCCCGTCATCCTGGTCGAACAAGGCCGCGTGGCCGTGGCCGATGAGATTGGCCAACTGCTCGGCGCGAAGATGGTGGTGATTCTGATCGGCGAGCGGCCGGGGCTCAGTTCACCGGACAGCCTGGGGCTGTATTTCACCTATAACCCCAAGGTTGGCCTCACCGATGCGTATCGCAATTGCATCTCCAACGTCCGCCTGGAAGGCCTGAGCTACGGCATGGCCGCCCATCGCCTGCTTTACTTGATGCGAGAGGCGTGTCGCCGGCAGCTGTCGGGGGTCAATCTCAAGGATGAGGCGCAAGTTCAGACCATCGAATCGGATGATCCAGACCTGATGAAAGGTAATTTCCTGCTCAGTTCACCGGATGACTAATCGCTGCACGATTGCGCTTTTTCACGCCATTAGGCAGCATCGAGTCACGGCCGCTTGTGTGGTCATACCCCATTTGGAAGTTGAGGCCTGGCATGCGGATTACTCAAGCGACCCTGGAACACCTGGACCTGTTGACCCCATTATTCGTCAAATACCGCGAATTCTATGGGGCGTTGCCCTTCCCGGATTCGTCGCGGGCCTTCCTCGAAAAACGCCTGCGGCGCAAGGAGTCGGTGATTTACCTGGCCCTGGCCGATGACGATGACAAAAAGCTGCTGGGGTTTTGCCAGCTGTATCCGAGCTTTTCGTCGCTGTCGCTCAAGCGCGTGTGGATTCTCAACGACATCTATGTGGCCGAAGACGCTCGCCGGCAATTGGTGGCGGATAATCTGATGCGTACGGCGAAGAAAATGGCCAAGGAAACCCACGCGGTGCGGCTGCGGGTGTCCACCAGCAGTGACAACGAAGTGGCGCAGAAGACGTATGAGTCGATTGGCTTTCGTGAAGACACGGAGTTCAAGAACTACGTGCTGCCGATCAGCGAAGACTGAAGCCCCCAACACCACAAATCCCCTGTGGGAGCGGGCTTGCTCGCGAATGCGGTGGTTCAGTTCCAGATGTGCTGACTGACACACCGCTTTCGCGAGCAAGCCCGCTCCCACATTTTGGATCCGTGTATATCCTTACAAATCGCGACATCCCCCGCTACAAAACCAACAGGCTTTTCACCTCTCGATCCGTATAATGCGGACCTCTCAAGGATGTAAGAATCGCGACATATACTTGTAGCCTTCCTTACCCAAGCTTCCGCACTGGCCTGCTGAGCCGAGCCATTCACACAGGTGCCATCCATGGATTTCAACCCGCTCGACCTTATCCTGCATCTCGACGTCTACCTCGACATGCTGGTAACCAATTACGGTCCGTGGATCTACGCCATTCTGTTCCTTGTCATCTTTTGCGAAACCGGCCTGGTGATCATGCCGTTCCTGCCGGGTGATTCGTTGCTGTTTATTGCTGGCGCCGTGGCGGCCGGCGGTGGCATGGACCCGGTCTTGCTCGGCGGCCTGCTGATGCTGGCGGCGATACTCGGCGACAGCACCAACTATGTGATCGGGCGAACAGCCGGAGAACGCTTGTTCAGCAACCCGAACTCGAAAATCTTCCGTCGCGACTACCTGCAAAAAACCCACGATTTCTACGACAAGCACGGCGGCAAAACCGTGACCCTGGCGCGCTTCCTGCCGATCCTGCGCACGTTTGCGCCGTTCGTCGCCGGCATCGCCCGAATGCCTTACCCGCGCTTCTTCGGTTTCAGTGTGCTGGGCACCATCCTCTGGGTCGGCGGCCTGGTGACCCTGGGCTACTTCTTCGGCAACGTGCCGTTTATCAAGAAAAACCTCTCGCTGCTGGTGGTGTTTATCATCCTGCTGTCGCTGGTGCCGATGATCATTGGCGTGTTCCGCAGCCGCTTTGGCCGCACCTCCTCCGAAGCCAAGCCGCAGTAACTGGCTATGTGGTCCCTCAGCGCCTGGCGTCGCCGGCGCCTGCTGGCCAAGCACCCGATTGCCGATGACACCTGGCAACGGGTGCGCCAGCACCTGACCTTCCTCGACGGCATCAGTGCCGAGCAGGATCAGTGGCTGCGCGAAGCTTGCGTGGTCTTCCTCACCGAAAAACACCTCACCGCCCTCCCCGGCGTCGAACTGCACCAGGAACAACGCCTGCTGCTGGCCGCCCAGGCGCAACTGCCCTTGATGAACCTGGGTGACCTCGACTGGTACCAGGGCTTCCACGAAATCGTGCTGTATCCCGACGATTTCCTCAGCCCCCAGCGCCATCGCGACAGCAGCGGCATCGAACACGAATGGGACGGCGAACACAGCGGCGAAGCCTGGCAACAGGGCCCGGTGATCCTCGCCTGGCCCGGCGTGCTGGCCAGCGGCAACTGGGAAGGCTACAACCTAGTCATCCACGAACTGGCGCACAAACTCGACATGCTCAACGGCGACGCCAATGGCCTGCCGCCATTGCACCACGACATGCGCGTACAAGAGTGGGCCAGCGTGATGCAAGGCGCCTACGACGACCTCAATCGTCAACTGGACGCCAACCCGGATGTCGAAACCGAGATCGACCCCTACGCCGCCGAAAACCCGGCGGAGTTCTTTGCCGTCACCAGCGAATACTTTTTCAGCGCCCCGGATTTACTGGCCAATAGTTATCCACAGGTGTACGCCCAGCTCAGCCGCTTTTATCGCCAGGATCCCCTGGCCCGCCTGCACCAACTGCAAGCCAGCGACCCGCGTTATCAGCCGCAAGGCGAATGACCGTACGACGTCTGGCGCATGGCATCGGCGCCAGAATGTGCCTATAATCGCCGCCACTTTTAGGCCAATCCGGCCAAGTTTCTTGGCCAATTAACGGGGGCAACGCCCAATGAGCTACAGCAAGATTCCGGCTGGCAAAGACCTGCCGAACGACATCTACGTCGCCATCGAGATTCCGGCCAACCACGCGCCGATCAAATACGAAATCGACAAAGACAGCGACTGCCTGTTCGTTGACCGTTTCATGGCCACCCCGATGTTCTACCCGGCCAACTACGGTTTCATCCCTAACACCCTGGCTGACGACGGTGACCCCCTCGACGTGCTGGTCGTAACCCCTTACCCGGTGACCCCTGGCTCGGTTATCCGCGCGCGTCCAGTGGGCATCCTGAACATGACCGACGACGGCGGCGGCGATGCCAAAGTTATCGCAGTGCCACACGACAAGCTGTCCCAGCTGTACGTGGACGTGAAGGAATACACCGACCTGCCGCCACTGCTGCTGGAACAGATCAAGCACTTCTTCGAGAACTACAAAGACCTCGAAAAAGGCAAATGGGTGAAGATCGACGGTTGGGGCAACGCAGACGCCGCCCGCGCCGAGATCATGAAGTCGGTTGCCGCCTACAAAGGCTGATAACCGCGCCTCATGGCGACAGCAATAAAAGAAAGCCCCGATTATTCGGGGCTTTTTTGTGCGCGACATTAAACACGAAGTTCAACAAAGAGCAACTAACGTTTAACAATACAAGAATTCTGAAAAATCAAACCACAACTAAGCAAAAGCCTACACGCGCAAATCAACGCTTAGTTTATTTGATTAGTTTTCCCCGCCAGTAAACTCTGCGTTTATGAATACATCAGGTGATCGTTTAAAAGCGCTGTTACGGGAAGTTCATCTTTCCGCCTCCGACTTCGCCAAGAACCGTGGCGTCACGCCTCAACACGTGAACAACTGGTTCAAGCGCGGCGTCCCCATGGGCCGACTCAACGAGATCGCAGAACTGCTCTGCGTCTCCAGTCGCTGGCTGAACTCCGGCCTTGGCCCCAAACACCCACCGGCCAACTTTCTGTTGGACGGCCCCACTGCAAGGAATGCACTGCCCACCCGCGAAGACAGCGGCAAATACCTTACAGGCCCAGCCTGCGCCCCGGAAAAAATCGACGTGGAGATCCCCCTCCACCCCACCTTCACCTCCACCGAGCGCATCCGCGTCTCCCTGCACACCCTCGAAACCCTTGCCGTGAATCCCGATCGCGCGGTCGGCGCCTACATGACCGACAACAGCATGATCGACATTATCCAGCAAGGCTCCACTCTCGCTGTTGACCGCGGTCGCACCCAAATCATCGATGGCGAAATCTATGCCGTCGAACATGACGGCATGCTGCGTATCAAATACCTCTACAACCGCCCCGGCGGCGGCCTGCGCATGCGTAGCCACAACGCCGGCGAACATCCCGACGAATACCTCACCTACGAGCAACGGTTCGAACAAAACTTCCAGATCGTGGGCTGGGTATTCTGGTGGTCCACCCTCAACAACCGCCGCCCACCCGTGCCGCTGGATGAACACCTGTTGGGCTGGGAAGGCTCTAAATCGGAACCGGAGGTGGGCATTTGAGGTGAATGTGGGTATCATGCGCCGCACATTTGGCAGGGGATGGCTTAAGGCTATTCACCCTGCTCGGCGATGCGGAGGAGTTCCCGCTGATGCCCCTACTATTCAGCCAGACGCAATGTTGGCTGAGCGATTTGAAGGCTGTTGAGGTTTGTCAAAAACAAGCTGAAGCAGTCAGCGAGAAGCCGGCCACAAGCCGGCTTTTTAATGCCCGTAAGAAAGTCATAGTGACCTGAGCGTCAATCATCGGTAACTCGCCCTCGTTCAAAGAAAACCTAACGCAGCCTTCGCGGCAACGCCGAGCGAACCAACGGAATCTCCCGCCCCAAATTGTCTCTTTTGAGTTGACAGTAAGACACGCGACAGCTGGTTTATCACCCGCAGCCAACCCATTAATCTGTGCCCATGTTGAACGCAACACCCAACCAACCTAAACAAAAAAGGATTCAACCATGAGCACTCAAACCTACAACCGCTTGAACAAAGACGACGCCATCGTACTGCTGGTCGACCACCAAACCGGCCTGATTTCCCTGGTGCAGGACTTCTCGCCCAACGAGTTCAAGAACAACGTGCTCGCCCTGGCAGACCTGGCCAAGTTCTTCGACCTGCCAACCATCCTCACCACCAGCTTCGAGCAAGGCCCCAACGGCCCGCTGGTGCCGGAGCTGAAAGAGATGTTCCCGGACGCGCCGTACATCGCCCGCCCTGGCCAGATCAACGCCTGGGACAACGAAGACTTCGTCAAGGCGATCAAGGCCACCGGCCGCAAGCAGATCATCATTGCCGGGGTGGTCACCGATGTGTGCGTCGCGTTCCCGACCCTGTCGGCACTGGCGGAAGGCTTTGATGTGTTCGTGGTTACCGATGCGTCGGGCACCTTCAACACCACGGTGCAGCAGGCCGCATGGAGCCGCATGACCCAGGCCGGCGCGCAGATGATGAACTGGTTCTCGGTGGCCTGTGAGCTGCACCGCGACTGGCGCAACGATATCGAAGGCCTGGGCAACCTGCTGTCCCAGCGCATTCCGAACTATCGCAACTTGATGAATGGTTACTCAGCGCTGACGGCGCGCAAGGACTAAACCAAACGATTGAACCGCCAGGCCTGCCCTAGAAAGCAGGCTTTGGTGGTTGGTGGGCCAACGGTGCAAAACGGTTCTATCGCCGCCGCCATTCGTAGACCCTATTTGAGTGGATCAATCGTTCAGCAGGCTGCTGCACAACTAGAAAGCTGATAGATATCAACCTATCGTCAGCGCAAGCGTGCAGGAATAACGCGCTCCGTTATTTGTGCAAGCGGTGCTTGCACAAATGCCGCCCTTGACTCTCCCCTATACAGCACCCCCTACCCTGAATCCCCCCATTCAGGACACCCCACCATGCCCCACCGCATCCTGGTCATCCTCGGCCACCCCGCCACCACCAGCTTTTGCGCCGCCCTCGCCGATACCTACACCCGCAGTGCAAAAAGCGCCGGCCATGAGGTGCGTGTGCTGCGCCTGGGCGAGCTGGATTTCGACCCGATCCTGCACAACGGCTACGCCCAGATCCAAGCCCTGGAGCCCGACCTGCTCAGCGCCCAGGCCGATATCCTCTGGGCCACTCACCTGACCTTCGTGTTCCCGATCTGGTGGGGCGGCATTCCGGCGTTGTTGAAAGGCTTTATCGACCGTATTTTCCTACCCGGATTTGCCTTTAAATACCGTGCAGGCAAGGCATTCCCCGACAAGCTCTTGCAAGGCCGAACCGCACATTTGTTGGTGGCCCTGGACACGCCGCCATGGTATTACCGCTGGTTCTACCGCATGCCGGGCGTGCATCAGATGCGCAAGACCACCCTGGCGTTTTGCGGCATCAAGCCGACCCAAACGTTACTCTTCGGGCCGGTATTGGGATCGACACCCGCACAACGGGAAAAATGGCTGCAACAGGCCGGCGCACTCGTGGGAAAAGGGAGTTTTCATGTACATCGGCAAAGCCGCGCAACTGTCAGGCACGACCATCAAGGCGATTCGTCACTATGAGGCGATTGGCCTGTTGCCAGCACCCCAACGGGAGGGCCAGTACCGGGTCTATTCCGAGCAGAGTGTCGAGTTGTTGATGTTTATCAAGTGCGCCCAACAGCTGGGATTCAAGCTCAAGGAGTTGCAGGAAATTCTCCACGACGACCCAGGAAATACGCTTGCACAGCAACGCGCAGCACAGGCGATTGCGCGGAAAAAACACGAGTTGGTCACGCAGATTGAAGCCCAGCAAAAGGTACTGGCCGGCTTGCTGGCCTTTGAGGCCAGCCTGGACGGTGCGCAAGGGCAGTGCCAGTTCGAACGCCTGGTTGAAACTGGCCGCCCATCACGGTCTTAGTTGAGCACGTCGCCCCACTTGCGTTGCACTTCACGTTCGTGGGCCACGCTGATGCGGGTCAGCGCGTCCACCCAGGCCACTGCGCCGTTGTTGGCCTCACGCAGCAGCGCCATGATGTCGTCCATCTCGAAATCGCCCGGCTCAGTGGCGCTGGTGTGCTCGTCGAGCATTTTCCTGACCAGTTCATTGAGCTGCTGCTTGCTCGCCACTTTGGTCATGATCAGCAACATGGGCATCACGTCATCATCGACGTTGAAGGCGCTGGCGGGGTTGTGCTCTTCGTAGCAACTCAGAATGACGCCGAAACCGTTGAGGAAGGTTTCCAGAATCTTCTCTTGGCTGCGCACGACCTCGGGCACCTTGTGGAAGGAAAACCCATACATCAGGGCCAGTACAAAAAAGACCTGATCCTCGACTTTCTTGTCGGGGAAGCCGATCAGTTTTTCGGCTTTGGGCAGCAGCGCGTCAAGGAAGCCGATAGGCAACTGCCAGATGAACTCGGCCTCCGGGTCGTCGTGCAGCTCTTGCTGGAGCTCCTGCAAAATCGAGCGCAGGGTCTCGATCGGTTTTTGCCCCGGGCGCACCTCGGGCTCGTCGTCCATCAGCAGGTCGTCGAGGTCGGCGTGATAGCCACGGTTCACCGGCGTAATGTCGGGCAGCGCGGCGACGCGTTCGGCTTCGCCGACCAGTAGTTTGTCGAGGAGCTTGTTGCGGTTTTCCAGCACGAAGCGCACGAAGGTTTCTTCCTTGAGTGCCAGGCGCACCACGCCCGGCAGGAAGGCATAAATGAACCCGCCAAGCTTCTCAACGTTCGCGTCATCACGCAAAGCAGCGAGGGACGCCTCACCGGTTTTTTCCTTGAGGAACGGCAAGATCTTCGGCTTGTTTTGCTCGATCGCCACGGCGACGTAGCCCAGCAGTTTGTCCTTGGCACCGGCTTTTTTCTGTTGCTCGGCGGGGCTCTGTACGTCGGTATCTGCGATGACCGCCAGGGCGAAGATTTCTTCGGCTTGCACAGGCTCAGGCGCCGCACTGACGGGCAACGGGATGTCATCGGCCGAGGCCTGACGCGCATCAACCAACGCTTGGTCGATCAGTGAGAAAAACTCGCCCAACTCCTTTTCGCCGACCTGGGTGAAGGAGCCGACCTTACGCGCATTGATGTAAAGGTCGCGCTTCTCCACCGACAGCCCTTCCAGGTGGCGCCAGAAAAACAGGCGCGGCGCTTCAAACACCATTTTCAGCGCCAGCTTGCTCTCGCCCATCAACACGCCTTCCTTGGCGCCGCCGAACAGGGTGTCGTCGATCAGCACCAGCACTTCGTCTTCACGCATATTGGCGCCGTAGGACTCCAGCGCCGCGTGCAGTTTTTTCTGCGGGATGTGCGGGCGCACGTAGACGCGCTCCAGGCCCAGGCGCTCGGCCAGGTTGACCGTCATTTGCACCACGGCGTCGACTTGCGCAGCGCTCAATTCCTGGCTGCCGGCTGCCTTGGCCTCAGCGCGTTTGACCGAGGCCGGTGGCTGATCGGTGGACTGGCTGCGCATCCACTCCAGCACCAACGTGAAACATTGGTTGAGGTCGGCCTTGTCCGGCATGTTGAAGGCAATCGCCTGACGCTTGTTGAGGAAGAGTTTGCTGCCCTGAATCTCCAGGGATTGCACTTCACTGTAGGAATAGCTGACCGCGTCGCTGAAGGTTTCGCGGATCGCCAGGCAGTCATGCCCGATCAGGCAGCCGTCCTTGCCGCTGCCGAACATGGTGTCGTCGATCAACACCACCACGTCGCTGGGGTCCAGCGTCAAATCGTACGCCGCCAGGGCATTACTCAGCAGCTTCTTGGGAATATTCGGCGCGACATGCACACGCCCCGAGCTTGAGTATTTTTTGGCCTGCAAGAACGCCAACAACGACATATCCCTATCTCCTCAAACGCGCTTTTTTTGCCTGCACTGTCCACGGGGGGCTGCAGGTCGTGACGCAGAATAGCACTAGGCCATTACTGTGATAACCGCCTCAGCCACACGTTGGAGTCGCGAACCGACGTTCTTGCGACAATTTCTCATTAGCACTACCATCCCTTCCCCCACCCCCAGAGCGGCGCTTCGTGCCATGTCCGACGACCCCGGCAACCGCAACCTCGGCCCGCTCTATCGCCGTCACCGCAGTGAACTGCTGGCCTACCTCACCCGCCGGGTGAACTGCCGCGAAACCGCCAACGACCTGCTGCAAGACGCGTTTATCCGCCTGATGAACAGCGAAGTCGCCAAGATCGGCAACGTGCGCGCCTTCCTCTACCGGATCGCCAACAACCTGAGCATCGACCACGCGCGCCGCAACCGCGTACGCGGCATGCGCGACGAACAGGACTTGCAGGACCTGGCCAGCGACGCCGACCCGCAAGGCAGCGCGATCGCCGGAAATACCCTGGAGCATTTGCAGCGCCTGATCGATGGGCTACCCTCGCCCACCCGTGAAGTGTTTCTGCTGGCCCGGGTCGAACAACTGAGCTACAAGGAAATCGCCATTCGCCTGGGCCTGGATGCCCGTGCGGTCGAGCGGCATTTGAACAAGGCCATGGCCCATTGCGCGGCGGTCCTGCAAGGCAACGAGTCCCGATGAATAATCACCCTGCACCCTCGCCGTCCGAACGTGATCAGCAAGCGCTGGATTGGTGGACGTGCCTGCGCAGCGAAAACGTCAGCGCCGAGCAGCGCAACGACTACGAACTGTGGCGTGCGGACCCGCTGAATGCCAATGCCTACCAGAATGTGGAAATGCTCTGGCGCCTGCTGGAGCAACCGGCCCACGCAGTACGCCGCAGCGAACGACGCCGGCCGCGGCCACGACGCACGCTGTATGCCGCCGCTGCCTGCGTGTTGCTGGCCTTCGCCACGCTGATGCTGGCGACCCCGCCGCTAAACACCTGGGGCAGCGACTACGCCACGGCCACCGGGCAGCAGCAGGACATCGCCCTGGCCGACGGTTCGCAGGTGCACCTGGACAGCGACAGCGCCGTCGATATCACCCTCAACAACGATGAACGCCGCGTGCACCTGTTGCGCGGGCGGGCGTTCTTCGACGTAAGCCACGATGGCCGGCCGTTCGTGGTGCAAACCGGCAATACGCGGGTGCGCGTGCTGGGCACGGCGTTTGCGGTCAGCCATGGCGCGAGCGAGGACGAAGTCACGCTGCTGCGCGGCCGGGTCGAAGTGATGGGCGGCGGGCAACATCAGGTGCTGCAACCGGGCGAACAACTCAAGGTCATCGAGGGCCAGGTGCAAGCGCCGCAAGCCGTCGATGCCGAGCGCCTGCTGGCCTGGCGCGACGGCCAACTGCGCGTGCGCAATGCACCGTTGCGCGAGGTGCTGGAGGAGTTGATGCGCTACCAGGGCGGCCGCGTGATCTGGCTCGACGAACAGGTCGGGCAGCGGCCCATCAGCGCCAGTTTCAACTTGAACCAGGTCGACAGCGCCCTCGACGCGTTGATCAGCACCCAAAAATTGCGCACCACCGCTCTGACCCGTCGCGTGCTGATCGTGCGCGGTTGATCGCCACGCAAAAATTATTTTCACCTCCCACGGTAATTCGGCTGCCTGCTGCGTCTTACCCCGCACTTAGGAAGCATTATCATTTGTAGTCCGGGGAGGATGTATGTCGTATTCACAGGTCACGGGGTTCAACTACTTACCGCTGGCGGTCGCTTTGATGGCGGCCGGCTTGCCACTGTCCTACGTTAATGCCGCCGCGCCGGTGACAAGCGAAGTGAGCAGCCAGCAATTGACGTTCAATATCGCCGCGCAATCGCTCACCGACGCGCTGGACCAGTTCGCCCAGCAAAGCGGCTACCAAGTGCTGTACGACTCCGCCCAAGCCAATGGCCTGCGTTCCGCTGAACTGCACGGCGAACATACGCCGCAGCAAGCGCTGGCCATCCTCACCGGCGGCACCCACGCCCGCTACAGCCAACCGAACTCTGGCAGTTTCGTGATTGATATCCCGGCCAACGCGGGCGACACCCTGCAATTGTCGCCGGTGAGCATTTCCGGCAAGGCGCCCGGTTCCACCACCGAAGGCACTGGTTCCTACACCACGCAGTCGTCCAGCAGCTCCAACCGCCTGAACATCGCGCTCAAGGAAACTCCGCAGTCCGTCACGGTGATTACCCAACAGCGCATCGCCGACCAGAAACTCTCGAACCTGACGGACGCGATGGAGGCCACCTCCGGCATTACCGTGGTGCGCGAAGGCCAGGGCGCGGACTCCGACGCCTATTACTCGCGCGGTTTCGCCATCAGCAACTTCGAGATCGACGGCGTGCCGACCTCGTCGCGCATGGACAACTACACCCAGAACACTGCGATGTACGACCGCGTCGAAGTGGTGCGCGGCGCCACCGGCCTGATCAGCGGCATGGGCCAACCGTCGGCCACCATCAACCTGATCCGCAAGCGCCCCACTGCCACGCCCCAGGCCAGCATCAGCGGCGAAGCCGGCAGTTGGGACCGCTACGGCACCTCGGTGGACGTCTCCGGGCCGCTCACCGACGCTGGCAACATCCGTGGCCGCATGGTGCTGGACTACAAGAACCAGCACTCCTGGGTCGATCGTTACAAGCAGGACACCAACCTGGTCTACGGCATCAGCGAATTCGACCTCAGCGACAGCACCCTGCTGACCCTCGGTTTCAGCTACCAGACCGTGCACACCAACGCGCCGCCGCGCAGCGGTTTCCCACTGTTCGACAGCGCTGGCGGGCGTACGGATTTCAAACGGTCCTACAACACCGCTACCGATTGGTCGTTCTACGATCACGCCCAGACCAGCTACTTCGCGTCCCTGGAGCAGCAGTTCGATAACGGTTGGAGCGCCAAGCTCGACTTCACCCGCACCGAGAACAAATACGATTCGGCCATCGACTTTCTCTCCGGCAACCCCGACCCGGTCACCGGCCTGGGCGGCGTGGTGATCCCCAACAAATTCCAGGGCAACCCCAAGCAGAACGCGATTGACGCCTATGTCACCGGCCCGTTCGAATTCCTCGGGCGCGAGCATGAATTGATCGCCGGGATGCAGCTCTCGCAAATCCGCAACACCAACGCCCCGGACTACGGCGGCTGGATGCGCGCCTGGACCGGCTACGACGGCGCCATCGGGCCGATCTACGACTGGGACGGCAGCGCGCCCAAGCCCGACTTCGAAAAAAAGGGCAAGGAAGACTTCAAGGAAAACCAATACTCGGCCTACCTCACCTCGCGCTGGCACCTCAATGACGCCACCAGCCTGATCCTGGGCGGGCGTCTGATCAACTGGAAGCAAACTGACGACGTCACCTACAGCGCCGCAGGCTACGACGACATCCACCTCGACCGCGAAGAAAACGGCGTGTTCATCCCCTATGGCGGCCTGGTCTACGACCTCAGCGACCGCTGGTCGGTGTACGGCAGCTACACCAAGATCTTCAGCCCGCAAAGCGACCAGACGGTCAGCGGCTCCTACCTGGCGCCGCTGGAAGGCACCGGCTATGAGCTGGGCATCAAGGGCAGCTTCAATGACGACACGCTGAACACCAACCTGGCGTTGTTCCGCCTGGAGCAAGACAACCTCTCACAGCCCGACGGCAACAAGCTGACGCCTACATTGTTCCAGGCCTACAAAGCCGTGCAAGGCACCACCACCCAGGGCGTGGAGCTGGAACTCAACGGCGAACTGGCCCCGGGCTGGAACGCCGCCGGCGGCTACACCTACAGCGTCAGCACCGACGCCGATGACCAACGCATCGCCACGCAAATCCCCCGCCACAGCGTGAAACTGTTCACCACCTACCGCCTGTCCGGCCCGCTGGACAAACTGACCGTCGGCGGCGGCTTCAACTGGCAGAGCAAAACCGGCTTCGACCTGAGCTACTACACCCAGGAAAGCTACGCCGTGGCCAACCTGATGGCGCGCTACGAAATCACGCCAAACCTGTCGGCGTCGGTGAACCTCAACAATGTGTTCGACAAGGAGTACTTCACCACCACCAGCGCCGGGGTTTATGGAGCGCCGCGCAATGTGATGACGGGGTTCAAGTACGATTTCTGATATAGGCCAGAAAGATTCGTGAGCCGAATAGAGGAATTNNAATTCCTCTATTCGGCTCACGCCCCTGCCCTGGCTCCCCGCTCATTTACCCGCTTATTTGCCCAGCATCCCCATGTCTGCTAGTGTCGCGCCGGTTTACCGTCTACCGGAATAGCCGCCATGGCCCGCAAAAAAGTTGCACTCGATTTCGAACAATCCCTCGCCGACCTGCAAACTCTGGTCGAGCGTCTGGAGAACGGCGAGTTGTCGCTGGAAGACTCGTTGACAGCGTTTGAGCAAGGCATCGGCCTGACCCGCGACTGCCAGAGCGCCTTGGCGCAGGCCGAGCAGAAGGTCCAGGTGCTGCTGGAACGTGACGGGGAGTTGGCCGAAGAACCCTTCGATGCGGAACAGCCGGAATGATCGACGCGTATCAGGCCAGTAGCCAAGCCCGGGTCAATGCGGCGCTGGAGCCCTTGTTTGTTGCGCCAAGCCCCGAACTCAAGCGTCTGTATGAAGCCATGCGCTACAGCGTGATGAATGGCGGCAAGCGTGTGCGCCCGTTGCTGGCGTATGCCGCATGCGAAGCCCTCGGCGCACCGGCCGAGCAGGCCAATGGCGCGGCCTGTGCGGTGGAGTTGATCCACGCCTATTCCCTGGTACATGACGATTTGCCGGCCATGGACGATGACGATCTGCGTCGCGGCCAGCCGACCACCCATAAAGCCTTTGACGAAGCCTGTGCGATTCTCGCCGGTGACGGCCTGCAAAGCCTGGCGTTCAGCGCCCTGCTGGACCCGACGCTGAGCAGTGTCAACGCCGAGATCCGCTTGCGCATGGTCACCGCCCTGGCCGTCGCCGCTGGCCCCGCCGGGATGGTCGGCGGTCAAGCCATCGACCTCGGTTCGGTCGGCCAGAAGCTGGATCAACAGGCCCTGGAATACATGCACCGCCACAAGACCGGCGCACTGATCGAAGCCGCCGTGCACCTCGGCGCCCTGGCCAGTGGCCGCGCTGAGGCCGAACAGCTGGCGGCGCTGAAGACGTATTCCCGCGCCATCGGCCTGGCGTTCCAGGTGCAGGACGACATCCTCGACGTCGAAAGTGACACCGCCACCCTGGGCAAACGCCAGGGCGCCGACATCGCACGGGACAAACCGACTTATCCGGCATTGCTCGGGCTTGAAGCCGCCAAGGCCTATGCCCTGGAACTGCGCGACCTGGCCCTGGACGCCCTGCGACCTTTCGACGCGGCGGCCGAGCCACTGCGCGACCTGGCGCGGTATATCGTCGAACGCCGGCACTGATCAGGGCGGCCATTGCAGCCGCATATCAGCCAAGTTCGGCGCTCTGCGTGGGCAGTTTGCGATGCTTGAGGTAAACTGCCGCCTCTTCTTATACCTATAACGATTCGCCTGATGCCCACGACGTTTCAAGAGATTCCCCGCAAGCGCCCGTCCACGCCCCTGCTCGACCGTGCTGCCACGCCGGCCGGCCTGCGTCGTCTGGGTGAAGCCGAGCTGGAAACCCTGGCCGATGAGTTGCGCCTGGAATTGCTCTACACGGTCGGCCAGACCGGTGGGCATTTCGGTGCCGGCCTGGGCGTCATAGAGCTGACTATCGCCCTGCATTACGTCTTCGACACCCCGGACGACCGGCTGGTGTGGGACGTGGGCCATCAGGCGTATCCGCATAAAATCCTCACCGGCCGCCGTGAACAAATGGGCAGCCTGCGCCAGAAGGACGGCATTGCCGCCTTCCCGCGTCGCTCCGAGAGCGAGTACGACACCTTTGGCGTCGGCCACTCCAGCACCTCCATCAGCGCCGCGCTGGGCATGGCCATCGCCGCCCGCCTGCAAGGCAGTGATCGCAAGGCGATTGCGGTGATCGGCGATGGCGCGCTGACCGCCGGCATGGCCTTCGAAGCGCTGAACCATGCGCCGGAAGTGGACGCCAACATGTTGGTGATCCTCAACGACAACGACATGTCGATCTCGCGCAACGTCGGGGGCCTGTCCAATTACCTGGCCAAGATCCTCTCCAGCCGCACCTACGCCAGCATGCGTGAAGGCAGCAAGAAGGTGCTCTCGCGTCTGCCTGGCGCGTGGGAAATTGCCCGGCGTACCGAAGAATATGCCAAGGGCATGCTGGTGCCCGGCACCCTGTTCGAAGAGCTGGGCTGGAACTACATCGGCCCGATCGACGGCCACGACCTGCCCACCCTGATCGCCACGCTGCGCAACATGCGTGACCTCAAGGGCCCGCAGTTCCTGCACATCGTCACCAAAAAAGGCAAAGGCTTCGCCCCGGCGGAAGTCGACCCGATTGGCTACCACGCCATCACCAAGCTGGAACCCGTGGACGCCCCCGCCGCCGCGCCGAAAAAGGCCAGCGGACCGAAGTATTCCGGTGTGTTCGGCGAATGGCTGTGCGACATGGCCGCCGCCGACCCGCGCCTGGTGGGCATTACCCCGGCGATGAAGGAAGGCTCCGACCTGGTGGCGTTCAGCGAGCGTTTCCCGCTGCGTTACTTCGACGTGGCGATTGCCGAACAACATGCGGTCACGTTCGCGGCGGGCATGGCCTGTGAAGGCGCCAAGCCGGTAGTGGCGATCTACTCCACCTTCCTGCAACGCGGCTACGACCAGTTGGTGCATGACGTCGCGGTACAGAACCTCGACGTCCTGTTCGCCATCGACCGTGCAGGCCTGGTGGGCGAAGACGGCCCGACTCACGCCGGCAGCTTCGACCTGTCCTACCTGCGCTGCATCCCCGGCATGCTGGTGATGACACCGAGTGACGAAAACGAACTGCGCAAGATGCTCAGCACCGGCCACCTGTACAACGGCCCGGCCGCCGTGCGCTACCCGCGCGGCAATGGCCCGAATGCGGTGATCGAGAAGGACCTGGAGCCTATCGAGATCGGCAAGGGCATCGTGCGCCGCCAAGGCAGCAAGACCGCCTTCCTGGTGTTTGGCGTACAACTGGCCGAAGCCTTGAAAGTCGCCGAGAAGCTCGACGCCACCGTGGTCGATATGCGCTTCGTCAAACCGCTGGATGAAGCCCTCGTACGCGAAATCGCCGCCGGCCACGAGCTGCTGGTGACGGTCGAAGAAAACGCCATCATGGGTGGTGCGGGCGCGGCAGTCAGCGAATTCCTGGCGCGGGAGAACATCCTCAAGTCGGTGTTGCACCTGGGCTTGCCGGATGTGTACGTCGAACACGCCAAGCCGGCGCAGATGCTGGCGGAATGCGGGCTGGATGAAGCCGGGATTGAAGCGTCGGTCCGCGAGCGCATGGCGCTGCTGGGCCTGTAACCCAATCCCCCGGCAGAAACCGGATCTAAAATGTGGGAGCGGGCTTGCTCGCGAAGACGGAGTGTCAGTCACTGGAGTTGTCGACTGACCCACCGCCTTCGCGAGCAAGCCCGCTCCCACATTTGTTTTGTGTCGCCTTCAAACTCTATGGACAGACCATGAAACGCCTGCACCTCGCCCTGCTGCTTCTACCCGCCCCCGAACTGCTCGCCGACACCCTCGACCAAGCCCTGAACCTCCCCGACGTTGTCATAAGCGCCAACCGCCAGGTCCAGGCGCGCAACGACAGCAGCGCCGCCAACACAGTTTTCACCCGCGACGACATCGACCGTCTGCAGCCCACCAGCCTTACGGACCTGCTCAGCCGTGTGCCTGGCGTGCAAATCGCCCCCACCGGCGGGCGTGGCAGTTTGCCCGGGGTTTATATTCGCGGCACAAAATCCGCCCAGAGCCTGGTGCTGGTGGACGGTCAGCGCATCGCCAACACCACCTCCGGCGACAGCGGCCTGCAATACCTGAATGTCGATCAGATCGAACGGGTGGAAGTCTTGCGCGGCTCACGCTCGGTGATCTACGGCAGCGACGCGATTGGCGGGGTGATCCAGGTCTTCACCCGGCGCAATGCCGAGCAAGGTGTACAGCCGCGCTTGAAGCTGGGCTTTGGCAGCAACCAGACCTGGGAGCGCAGCCTCGGGCTGTCCGGGGGTGATGAACGCACGCGGTTCAACCTGGGCGCGAGCCTGGATGAAACGGCGGGCATCAACTCGACACATACGTCATTCCCCAGCGATGGCGACCATGATGCCTATCGCAACCAGTCCATCAGCTTGAACCTCAGCCACGCCTTCAGCGATGAGTTGGCGGTGGGCTTCAACCTGCTGGATAGCCGTGGCAAGTCCGAATACGACAACAGCTTCGGCCGCTATGACTTCGCCAGCGGGCAAAGCGTTGGGCAAAAACCCTACACCGACTACACCGTGAGCAGCGCCAGCGGCTATATCGATGCGAGCCTCAGTAAGCGCTGGCAATCGCGCCTGGAACTGGGCCACAGCGAGAACCGCGACACCAAGCGCGACACCCTCAGCGATGAGTTCAGCGTGTTCAACACCTACCGCGACTCGGTCAACTGGCAGAACGACCTGACCCTGAACGAGCAGAACAGCCTGATACTCGGTGCAGACTGGTACGAAGACCGTTTCCATGGCTCCACCACTTTTACCGAAAACAGCCGCTGGAATCGCGCCGCGTTTGTGCAGCATCGCTTCCACGGCGCGTGGTTCTCGACGGAGTTGGGCCTGCGCCGTGACCAGAACCAGCAGTTCGGCGGGCAGAACAGCTGGAGCGGCACCCTGACCTTGCCGCTCAACCCCGATAACGACCTTCTGCTGAGCTACAGCGAGGGCTTTCGCGCGCCGACCTTCAACGACCTGTATTACCCGGACACGAAGTACAGCAACCCCAACCTGCAGCCCGAAACCTCGAAGAGCTATGAGCTGCAATGGCGTAGCCAATTGAGCGACAGCACGCGGCTGGAAGCCTCGCTGTACCGCACCGACCTGCGCGATGCGATCATCCTCGACAGCGCCAGCAAGCCGCAAAACGTCGCGTCGGCACGTATCAATGGTTTTGAGGCCGCGCTCAAGCAAGAGCTGTTTGGCTGGCAAGGCAACCTTGGGCTATCGCTTATCGACCCGCGTGACCGCGACAGCGGCCACACCTTGGCCCGTCGGGCACGACGTACGTTGAGCCTGGACCTGGACCGGCAGTTCGACCGGCTGGGCGTGGGCGCCAGCTGGCAGGCAATCAGCGGCAGCTATGACGCGCAGGACAACACACAGCGCCTGGGCGGCTATGCGCTGCTGGGGTTGCGCAGCAGTTGGGCATTGAATCGGGAAGTGGCGTTGTCGCTGAAGGTCGATAACCTATTGGACAAGTCGTTTGCGCGGGCGATGTACAGCTATGACGATATGGACTTCAAGAACAATCAGGCTTATCGGGAAGAAGGTCGGGTATGGATGGTTGGGGTGACCTGGACACCTGAGATTTGATCGGCGCCTGTACTGGCCTCTTCGCGAGCAAGCCCGCTCCCACATTTTGAAAGTATTCGCAAATCAAAGTGTGGGAGCGGGCTTGCTCGCGAAAGCGGTCTCACAGGTCAGGCGATATCACCTGACACAACCGCGCCACCGCCTCCACCATCTGCCCACTGGGCCGCTCCAGCCCTTTATCCGGCACCAACCGCACGCGCGCGGCCATGTTTGGCCAGACACGCCAGGCATCCTTCTGCGCCTGATCGCCCACCAGAATCACCTCGGGATCACGCTGCAACACCGACTCGATGCTCACCTGTGGCGCGGGCAATATGAGGTCATCAAACACATTACGTGCGCCGCAAACGCTTAGCGCATCGCTGATGATCTGCCCGCCACCCACGGTGTACAGCGGCTGGTTCCACACTTGATAAAACACCCGCAGCGGCTCATCCCGATGGTAGCGCTGGCGCAGTTCGCCCAAGCGCTGGCGCAACTGCGCGGCCAGTTGGCTACCGGCATCGGCACGGCCCAACCGATCTGCAATGGCCTGGACCTGGCTGGCGAGCTGTTCAAGGCTGTGAGGTTCGGCGACATAGACCGGGATATTCAAGCGCCGCAACTGCTCACGCTGAGCCGGGCCGACGCTGCCGGGCCAGAGCAGGATCAGGTCGGGCTTGAGGCTGAGCAGGCCCTCGATGTTCAACTGACCGTAGTGCCCGACCGACGGCAGCGTCGCCAGGGCTGGTGGGCGTTCGCCGCCATCGAGCACGCCCACCAGCAAGTCGGCAGCGCCCAGTTCAACCACGATTTCAGAAAGGGATGGCGCCAGGCTGACCACGCGTTCGGCCGCCAGCGCCTGGACGCTGCATGCCAGCAGCAGGAGCGCCAGCCAGCGATGCCTCATCCCAGTTGACGGGGGATGCGATACAGGTAGAACAGCACCAGGGTCGACAGCGCCAATAGAAACAACGGCACCGCTTCCAGGCCGACAAATACCGCCAGCGCACCGATCCAGGCAGGCACGGCGGCAATCAACAATGCGGTACGCCGACGGGCCGCCAGGGTGATCCAGGCGGCCGGTTCTTCAGGAGTATCGAGGGCTTTCGAGGTGGCGATCAGCGCGTGTTTATAGCCATGAAAATAGCGCAGGCTCAGAAACATCGAGGCCACGCCGGCGATAAAGAACGGCATGGCCAGCACGGGCAGCAAGGATTCGGCTTGGCCGAACACCAGGTTGATCACAAACAAGGGCAGCAGTGCCAGGGCCAGGTACTGCCACCAGTTGAAGGACAGTCGCCGTTTCACCTGGCCACGGGTCACGCGCGGTCAACCTCGCCCTGATGCTCGTTGCCCATCATGTGGTCGAGCTTGCTGGCCTTGGTGGCCAGGTAGAGTTTGTTGTGCGGGTTGTGCCCGGTGTGCAGCGGCACTCGCTCGGCGACGGTGATGCCCATCTCGGTCAAGGCTTTGACCTTGCGCGGGTTGTTGGTCATCAGGCGCAGGGATTTGACCCCCAGGTGTTCGAGCATCGGCAGGCAGATCGCGTAGTCGCGCTGGTCGGCGGCAAAACCCAGGCGCTCATTGGCCTCGACGGTATCGGCGCCGCCATCTTGCAGCTCGTAGGCGCGGATCTTGTTCATCAGGCCAATGCCACGGCCTTCCTGACGCAAGTACAGCAGCACACCACGGCCTTCACGGGCGATGGCGCGCATCGCCGCTTCCAGTTGCGAACCGCAGTCGCAACGCTGGCTGAACAGTGCATCACCGGTCAGGCACTCGGAATGCACGCGGCCCAGCACCGGAGCGCCGTCAGCGATATCGCCGAGGCTGAGCACGACGTGCTCGCGCCCGGTGGCTTCTTCAAGAAAGCCGTTCATGGTGAACGTGGCAAAAGGGGTAGGCAGCTTGGAAGCGGCGACGAAAACGACGGGCACCGTGTGCTCCTGATTTCAGTTTTTACAAAGGCGGCCATTGTAACAGCACGTTCCTACAGACGCTTAAGCTGAATTATCGCTGATAAAGATCAATAGGTTCGATTGGCCTTCATCCTGGTTCTATGCAGGTCAGAACGGATACGGCTGGTTCCAGCGCTCGAAGATCGCCTTCAGTTCGCCGCTTTTCACCAAGGTTGCGACGCGCTGGTCGTACACGGCCATCAACGCTCGCCCTCGTTCGGTATCGGCAAAACCGATATACAGCGGCAGCTCGGCAATATGGGTGAGCTGGAACTTCGAGGGGTCGCTGGACTGGGCAAGGACGTACTTCGCTTCGGTCAACGCATCGATATAGAAGTCGGCCCGACCGTGTTGCAGCATCGGCAGAATGCCATCGCGGCGTTCGATCTGGTTGAAGCGGCGCACGTTGGGCAAGTACTCCTCGTACTTGTAGCCACGCACCCAGGCCAGGCGGTAATTGCCCAGCGTGGCCACGGTCGGCGCCGGCGTGCCGGCCAGGCCGAGGGCGTAGATGTGATCGGAGTCGAAATTCCAGTGGGGGTAGAGCACGCCAGTGGCTTCGTCCCGGTAGGAGCCGACCCAGCCATCTACCTCGCCGCGCTGGGCCAGGCCTACCGAGCGGGTATACGGCACAGTACGGGTTTGCAGCTTGATGCCGGCCGGCTCGAACACTAGGCGCAGCACGTCCCAGGCCAGGCCGCTGCCATCGGCGTTGGTGTAGTCGTTCCAGGCTTCACTGGCCAGCATGACCTTGCCCGGCGCCTCATCGGCGTGCACCAGAGGTGTGAGGGCGCACAGCAGGATCAACAGCCAGTGGCGCACATCCATGGTGACAAGCTCCTACTCCGGAATGACTTTGTAGAGGGTAGCGCAGGTCGCCGACTTACGGCGCTTCGCGAAAGTGCTGATAGCCACGCACGGCCGGGGTGATGTCCTGGCCGTTGGCGTCCAGCAGCGTCACGCCCTGCCCCGCCTCGACCCGGCCGATCACGTGGATCGGCCAACCGTCCGCCAGCAGCGGCGCCAGTTCGCCAGGCGGCAGGGTGAACGCCAGCACGTAGTCGTCGCCCCCGCTCAAGGCCGCCACGCGCGCGTCGTCGTCACCGACAAACGCCAGCAGCGCCTGGGACAATGGCAACCGCTGGCGTTCGATCAACAGGCTGACAGCCGACGCCTTGGCGATATGCCCGCAATCGGCCAGCAACCCGTCGGAGATATCCATCGCCGAGGTCGCCTTGCCCCGCAACGCCAGCCCCAACGCCAACTGCGGTTGCGGCGACCAATAGTGCGCCAGCAACGGTTCGGCAATCGCCGCCTCGGCGCTGCGCTGGCCCAAGACCAATGGCAAGGCGCCAGCGGCATTGCCCAACTCGCCGCCCACACACAATAAGTCGCCCGGCTGCGCCCCGCTGCGCGTCAACGCTTGCCCGGCGGGCACCCGACCAAACACGGTCAGGGTCAGGCTCAGCGGGCCGCGTGTGGTGTCACCGCCGACCAGGCACACGCCGCAGCTTTGCGCCATGGCGTTCAAACCCTGGGCATAGCGTTGCAGCCAATCGGCATCGACCGTCGGGGTGGTAAGGGCAAGGGTGAATGCAAGGGGATGGGCGCCCATGGCGGCCAGGTCGCTCACGGCCACGGCCAACGAGCGCTGGCCGAGCAGGAACGGGTCGCAGGGGTCGGAAAAATGCACCCCGGCCACCAAGGTATCGGTGGAGATTGCCAACTGCTCCCCGGCGGGGAGCGCCAGCAAGGCGCAGTCGTCGCCGATCCCCAGGGCAATGCCTTCGCCGCCCTGCGCACAAGGCGCGGCGGCGAAGTATTTGCGGATCAGCTCAAACTCGCCCATTGCGAACTCAAGCGCAGGTTAGCGCTTGTACGCCTTCACTTCGGCTTCACGCAGGCGCGGGGCCAGCTTGTCGAGCACGCCGTTGACGAACTTGTGACCGTCGGTCGAACCGTAGACTTTCGCCAGCTCGATGCCTTCGTTGATCACTACGCGGTACGGCACGTCGACGCGGTACAGCAGTTCCCAGGCAGACAGGCGCATCACGCACAGTTCAACCGGGTCCAGCTCTTCGATGGTCAGGTCCAGGCAAGGTGCCAGGGCCGTGTCGATCTCGGTCAGGTGCGCATGCACACCGTGCAGGATGTCGTGGAAGTACGGCAGGTCGGCGAAGGTAAAATCGTTGTCGACGCGAAACTGCGCTTCGATTTCGTTCAGCGAAGTACCGGCCAGGTGGCGCTGATACAGTGCCTGGGTCGCCAACTGACGAGCAGCGCGACGCTTCTCGTTCTTCGATGGCTTGCCAGCGTCGGCCGGACGCTCGTCACGCGGGTTGAAACGATCGCTCTCGTCGGAAATCACTTGGCCTCCAACTGCGACAGCAGGCTAACCATTTCCAGGGCGGACAAGGCAGCTTCAGCGCCTTTGTTGCCGGCCTTGGTGCCGGAACGCTCGATGGCTTGCTCGATGGAATCAACGGTCAGTACGCCGAACGCGACGGGTACGCCGAACTCCATGGACACCTGGGCCAAGCCCTTGGTGCATTCGCCTGCCACGTATTCGAAGTGCGGGGTACCGCCACGAATGACCGCGCCCAGGGCGATGATCGCCGCGTACTCACCCTGCTGAGCAACTTTTTGCGCAACCAGTGGAATTTCGAAGGCGCCAGGCGCACGGATAATGGTGATGTCGCTCTCGCTCACACCGTGGCGAACCAGGGCGTCCACGGCACCGCTTACCAGGCTTTCAACCACGAAGCTGTTGAAGCGGCCAACTACCAGGGCGTAGCGGCCTTTGGGGGCGATGAAGGTACCTTCGATGGTCTTCAGGGTCATTCGACAAATCTCTTAAAGAGCCGGGACGCACAAACGGCGTCCCTTAGTGATGATTTAACCGCGAACAAGGGGCAGGAATCGCCGGCCTTTATTCGGAGGGCACGTATTCTACTACTTCCAGGTCGAAACCGGATATGGCATTAAATTTCATGGGTGCACTCATCAGGCGCATTTTGCGCACACCGAGGTCACGCAGGATCTGCGAACCGGCACCGACAATGCTGTAGGTGGTCGGTTTTTTCACCGGCGCGTGGTCGGCGGTTTCGCGGATATGCGCCAGCAACACATCGCCATCCAGTGGGTGGCCGAGCAACAGCACCACGCCACTGCCTGCCTCGGAAACCGCAGCCATGGCGGCGCGCAGGCTCCAGCGGCCCGGCTGCTTGACCATCAGCAGGTCGCGCAGCGGGTCCATGTTGTGCACGCGCACCAGGGTCGGCTCTTCGGCGCAAATGGTGCCCAGGGTCAGGGCCATGTGCACGTCGCCTTCCACTGAATCACGGTAGGTCACCAAATTGAATTGGCCCAGTTCGCTATCCAGTGGCTGCTCGGCAATCCGCTGAACGGTACGTTCGTGGATCATCCGGTAGTGGATCAGGTCGGCAATGGTGCCGATCTTGAGGTTGTGTTCGGCGGCAAAGGTTTCCAGTTCCGGGCGACGGGCCATGGTGCCGTCGTCGTTCATCACTTCGCAGATCACGCCGCTTGGCTCGAAACCGGCCATGCGCGCGAGGTCGCAGGCGGCTTCGGTGTGGCCAGCGCGGGCCAGGGTTCCACCGGGCTGGGCCATCAGCGGGAAGATGTGACCGGGGCTGACGATGTCTTCAGCCTTGGCGTCCTTCGCGGAAGCGGCTTGCACGGTGCGCGCGCGGTCAGCGGCGGAGATACCGGTGGTAACACCCGTCGTGGCTTCGATGGACACGGTGAACTTGGTGCCAAACCCCGAACCATTGCGCGGTGCCATCAACGGCAGCTTGAGCAGTTCGCAGCGCTCGCGGCTCATGGGCATGCAGATCAGCCCGCGGGCGTGCTTGGCCATGAAGTTGATGTGCTCAGCCTGGCACGCTTCGGCGGCCATGATGATGTCGCCTTCGTTCTCGCGGTCTTCGTCATCCATCAGGATGACCATCTTGCCTTGGCGGATGTCTTCAACCAGTTCTTCGATGCTATTGAGCGCCACGCGGCACCCCCTTGGTCAGGATTTCAGGTAGCCGTTAGCGGCCAGAAAACTTTCGGTGATGTTCCCGGCACTCGGCTCTGCGGCCTTATCGCCCAACAACAGGCGCTCCAGGTAACGGGCAAGCAAGTCCACTTCCAGGTTCACCCGGCGACCAGGCTGGTAAGACGCCATGATGGTTTCGCTGAGGGTGTGGGGAATGATGGTCAGTTCGAATTCGGCGCCGTTCACGGCGTTCACGGTCAGGCTGGTGCCATCGACGGTGATCGAGCCTTTGTGGGCGATGTACTTGGCCAGCTCTTTGGGCGCGCGAATGCGGAATTCCACGGCCCGCGCGTTTTCGCTGCGCGCGACCACTTCGCCGACGCCATCCACGTGGCCGCTGACCAGGTGGCCGCCCAGACGGGTGGTCGGGGTCAGGGCTTTTTCCAGGTTCACCGGGCTGCCGGCCTTGAGGTCGTTCATCGCGGTGCAGTCCAGGGTTTCCCGGCTGACATCGGCGGCAAAACCGTTGCCTGGCAACTCGATGACGGTCAGGCACACGCCGTTGATGGCAATACTGTCGCCCAATTTGACGTCGCCGAGGTCCAGCTTGCCGGTTTCAACCGACAGGCGTACGTCGCCGCCTTTTGGGGTCATTGCACGGATGCTGCCGATGGATTCGATGATGCCGGTGAACATGGCCTTCTCCTGGAAAACGTTACCGCGCTGGGCGCAGGCAGAAAATTATACGCTCGCTGCAGGAACAGGGATGGCAGTGACTCGCCAGTCATCGCCTACAGCGCGCATTTCAGTGATCTTGAGTTGGGGGGCGTCTGCCAGTTTCTCAAGCGGCCAGTCCAGCAAAGGCCGCGCGGCGGAGCCGAGGAACTTGCCGGCGATGAAAATCACGTACTCATCCACCAGGCCTTGCTGGGCAAAGGCGCCCGCCAGGCTTGGCCCGGCTTCCACCAACACTTCGTTGACGCCACGGGCCGCCAGGGCGACCAGCGCCGAACGCAGGTCAACCTGGCCCTCGACGCCCGGCACCACCAGGCACTCGGGGCCACGGGGGAACTGGTTTTCCGCGGTCACGCAGGTGATGACCAACGCCGGGCCGGCCTTGAAGAACGGCGCGTTGAGCGGCACGCGCAGGCGGCCGTCGATGAGCACGCGCAACGGCGGGCGCGACATGGCGAGCGCGGTGGTTTCCGGGTCCAGGCCCAGCTCGGCGGCGCGTACGGTCAGGCGCGCACCATCGGCCAGCACCGTGTCGGCGCCGGTCAGCACCACGCTGGCCTCGGCACGCAGGCGCTGCACGGCGGCGCGGGCGGCGGGGCCGGTGATCCATTGGCTCTCGCCGCTGGCCATCGCGGTGCGGCCGTCCAGGCTCATCGCCAGCTTGACCCGCACAAACGGCAGGCCGTGCTCCATGCGCTTAAGGAAACCGGGGTTCAATGCGCGCGCTTCGCTTTCCAGCACGCCGCTGCGGATCTCGATCCCCGCCTGGGCCAGGCGCTGCATACCGCGCCCCGCCACTTCCGGGTTCGGGTCCTGCATGCCAGCCACCACGCGCGCCACGCCGGCACTCACCAGCGCATCGGCGCAGGGCGGCGTGCGGCCGTGGTGGCTGCACGGTTCGAGGGTCACGTACACCGTGGCGCCACGGGCCTTGTCACCGGCGGCGCGCAGGGCGTTGGGCTCAGCGTGGGGCTCGCCGGTGCGCTCATGCCAACCTTCGCCGACAACCTGCCCATCGCGCACGATCACGCAGCCGACCCGGGGGTTGGGATGGGTGGTGTACAGGCCTTTGCGCGCCAATTCGAGGGCGCGGGCCATGTAATGGGCGTCGAGGACAGCTTGTTCGGCAGACGGTGGGATCATTGTTTGGCAGGCTCACGGGCCAGGCGGTCGATTTCTTCGCGGAACTCGTTGAGGTCCTGGAAGCGTCGATACACCGAGGCGAAACGGATATAGGCGACTTCGTCGAGCTTTTGCAGCTCGCCCATCACCAACTCTCCAACCACCAGGCTCTTGACCTCGCGCTCGCCGGTCGCCCGCAGCTTGTGCTTGATATGCACCAGCGCGGCTTCCAGGCGCTCGACACTCACCGGGCGTTTTTCCAGGGCGCGCTGCATACCGGCGCGCAGTTTGTCTTCGTCGAAGGGCTGGCGGCTGCCGTCAGACTTGATCAGGCGCGGCAATACCAGTTCGGCGGTTTCGAAGGTGGTGAAACGCTCACCGCAGGCCAGGCATTCGCGCCGGCGACGCACTTGATCGCCCTCGGCGACCAGACGTGAGTCAATGACCTTGGTGTCGTTGGCACCGCAGAAGGGACAGTGCATGGTGGCAGGCAACAAAAAAAGGGAGGGCCATGGTAGCGCATCCCCGTGGCAAGACAAGCCATAGCCTTTACGGTATATAGACTGGCTATTATGTTTCTTGATTTTAACGCCACGGATTTTGCCCTTTCTGGAGCCGTACATGCAGTTACGACCACTTGTCTTGCTCACCGTGTTCAGTTTCCTGGTCGCCTGCAGCAGCGAAGCCCCCAAACCGTCCACGCCTCAGCCGGTGCCGGCGCAAGAGAAAAAGGTCCCGGGCATTGAAGACCTCGGCCCACTGCCCGCCTACCAGCGTGAAATCAACGGCAGCCTGACCAACGTGCCCGCTGGCGCCGAAGTCGAGATGGCCCTGCTGGTGATCGACGAGCGCTCGCGCCCGCAACAATTGCTCGCCAGCAGCGTGCTGACGGGCAACGGCAAGCCCCTGGCCTTCCGCCTGCGCTTCAACCCCGAGGCTTTTCCGGCCGGTGCCCGCGTTGAAGTGCGCGGCCGCGCCAGCCAGTCCGGCCAGTTGATCCTGCACCTGCCCGCCGTGCGTATCACCCAGGCGATCACCCAGACCACCGGCCCCCTGCAACTCGTCAAGGCACCATGACACCACCGCTGGCCCTGCAAGCGGCGCTGAGCGAGCTGATCGGCGACGCGCAACTGGTGCCCTGCCCACTGCCGGGCACCGCGTTGTCGTTGTGGCTGTTGGATGCGGACAACATGGACCGCGCTTTCAGCCCCGAAGAAACCCGGCGCATCCTGCATGAACCGCCCTACTGGAGCTTCTGCTGGGCCAGCGGCCTGGCGCTGGCGCGGTACCTGGCGGCGAACCCCGAGTGGGTGGCCTGCAAGCGCGTGCTGGATTTTGGCGCCGGCTCCGGCGTGGCCGGGATCGCTGCCGTCAAAGCCGGGGCGCTGGAGGTCGTGGCTTGCGATCTTGATCCCCTGGCGCTGGCGGCGTGCCGGGCGAATGCCGAACTCAACGGTGTGACGCTGGGTTATTCGGCGGACTTCTTTGCCGAGGCCGACCGCTTCGACCTGATCCTGGTGGCCGACGTCCTCTACGACCGCGCCAACCTGCCGTTGCTGGATCACTTCCTCACCCGTGGTCGTGAAGCGTTGGTGGCGGATTCGCGGGTAAGAGACTTTCAGCATGCGGATTATCAGCGGCTGGAGATCCTTGATGCGCTGACGCTGCCGGACCTGGCCGAGCCTTGGGAGTTTCGCAAGGTGAGCCTGTACCACTCGCGGCGTTCTTGAGGCCATCGCGGGCAAGCCCGCTCCCACATTCGGGCTGCATTGTCCTGTTGAAATGCACTCCCCTGTGGGAGCGGGCTTGCCCGCGATAGCGATCTTGAACCCGCCGCGCTTTCAGCCGCCAGCGCCAGCCCTTATAGTTGCCCCATTCCCGCTTTCTTCGAGACGCCCCATGAGTGAGCCCACGCCGTACATCTTCGATGCCACCACCGCCACGTTCGATCAAGCCGTCATCGAGAATTCGTTCCACAAGCCCGTGCTGGTGGATTTCTGGGCCGAGTGGTGTGCGCCGTGCAAGGCGTTGATGCCGCTGCTGGCGCAGATTGCCGAGAGTTATCAGGGCGAGTTGCTGTTGGCCAAGGTTGATTGCGAGGCCGAGCAGGACATTGTCGCGCGCTTTGGCATTCGCAGCCTGCCGACGGTGGTGCTGTTCAAGGATGGCCAGCCGGTGGACGGCTTTGCCGGGGCGCAACCGGAGTCAGCGGTGCGGGCGATGCTGGAGCCCCATGTACAGATGCCACCACCGGCAGCCGCAGATCCATTGGAGCAGGCCCAGGCGTTGTTTGCCGAAGGCCGCATCAGCGACGCCGAGGCCCTGTTGGTAGCGCTGCTGGGCGAGGACAACACCAACGCCGCCGCGCTGATCCTGTATGCACGCTGCCTGGCCGAGCGCGGCGAATTGGGTGAAGCCCAGACCGTACTCGACGCCGTGAAAAGCGACGAGCACAAAGCCGCCCTCGCCGGCGCCAAGGCGCAAATCACCTTCCTGCGCCAGGCCGCCGACCTGCCAGACGCCGCTGATCTGAAAAGCCTCCTGGCGCAAAACCCGCAGGACGACGAAGCGGCCTATCAATTGAGCATCCAGCAACTGGCGCGCCAGCAGTACGACGCAGCGCTGGAAGGTTTGCTCAAGTTGTTTATCCGCAACCGCAGCTACAGCGAAGGCTTGCCGCACAAGACCTTGCTACAGGTGTTCGAACTGCTGGGCAACGATCACCCGCTGGTCACGGTGTACCGCCGCAAGCTGTTCGCTGCGCTGTACTAATCACCGATCCAGCTGTACAGCGGCGTATCCCCGCCGCTGGCGACCTTGACCTTGGCACTATGGCGCAGGCGCACCAGCAGGCGCTTGCCCGCCGAGGCATCGCCGGCCAAACCTTCCAATTGATCGAGCAATTCCAGGCCGTTGAGCTGCCCGGCTTTGCGCAATAGATCCTGGGCGTTCTGCCACTGATCCTCATCCTGTTTGACCGGCGCCGCTGCCGGTGCGCTTGGCACCGGGGCTGCCTGCAATTGCGCGCCCAGGCGTGCCCAATCGCCGTCGTCCAGCTCCAGGGTCAAATCCACCGGCAGGTCGCCGACGGTTCCTCGAATTCGCAACATCGTCCGTACTCCTGCACTTTTCTGACAAGCATGCTCCCATGCGGCTTGCGCAACGCCAAGCAGGCGGTCAAACTCTCGCGACTATTGTTATAAGATCACATAACAAAACTTTCATGTCCTGGAGCCGCCCCATGCGCCGTCTGTTGCTTGCTTTGCCGTTTGCCCTGCTGCCACTGGCGGTTGCCCATGCTCATGAAGAGCACGACCACGAACACGGCAGCCTCGGCGCCCATGAACATGGTGTGGGTCGCCTCAACGCGGTGCTGGATGGCCAGGCCCTGGAGCTTGAACTGGACAGCCCGGCGATGAACCTGGTGGGTTTTGAACACGTCGCCACCACCGCCGCCGACAAAGCCAAGGTCGCCGCCGTGCGCAAACAGCTGGAAAACCCGCTGGCCCTGTTCAACCTGCCCAAAGGCGCGGGTTGCGTGGTCAGCAGCCAGGAACTCAACAGCCCGCTGTTCGGCGACAAGCCCGAAGCCGATCACGACGATGATGACGACCACGATCACGACGCCAAAGGTGGCGAGCATCATCACGACCACAGCGAAATCCACGCCCACTACCAATTCACCTGCGCCACGCCTACCGCGCTGAGCAACCTCGACCTGACCCAGGTGTTCAAGACCTTCCCCGCCACCCAGAAAATTCAGGTACAACTGATCGGGCCGAGCGGTCAGCAAGGTGTTGATGCGACCGCGTCGGCAGCCACCGTTAAATTCTGATGTGGCCCATGTGGGAGCTGGCTTGCCTGCGATTCAGACGCCGCGGTACAGCAGACACACCGCAGCGATGCCATCGCAGGCAAGCCAGCTCCCACAGGGGTCCAACCTAGCCAGCAGGCGACACTGATTTCCCATGACCCAAGCATTAATCGAACTGTCCGACCTGGGCTTCAACTGGCCCGGTCACCCGCAGTTGCTGGACATCCCCGCGTTCCGCCTGGAAGCGGGTGAAACCCTGTTCCTCAAGGGCCCCAGCGGCAGTGGCAAAACCACGCTGCTGGGCCTGCTTGGCGGTGTGCAGAAGCCCAGCCAGGGCAGCATTCGCCTGCTCGGCCAGGAACTCACCGAGCTGTCGGCCGGCGCCCGCGACCGTTTCCGCGTGGACCACACCGGCTATATCTTCCAGCAGTTCAACCTGCTGCCGTTCCTCTCGGTGCGTGAGAACGTCGAGTTGCCGTGCCACTTCTCCAAGCTGCGCGCACAACGGGCCAAGCAGCGCCACGGCAGTGTCGATCAAGCCGCCGCGACCTTGCTCGCGCACTTGGGCTTGAAGGACAAGGATTTGCTGGAGCGCCGCGCCGACTCACTGTCCATCGGCCAGCAACAACGGGTCGCTGCTGCCCGGGCGTTGATCGGCCAACCGGAACTGGTGATCGCCGACGAACCCACCTCGGCCCTGGACTACGACGCCCGCGAAGCTTTCCTTCAGTTGTTGTTCGCCGAATGCCGCGACGCCGGCGCCAGCCTGTTGTTTGTGAGCCATGACCAAAGCCTGGCTGCGCTGTTCGACCGCCACCTGTCGCTGGCCGAACTCAATCGCGCCGCCACGCCCGCAGAGGTTTGAGATGTATCTGTTCCGTCTAGCCATGGCCAGCCTGGCTAACCGCCGCTTTACCGCGATCCTCACCGCGTTCGCCATCGCGCTTTCGGTCTGTTTGTTACTGGCTGTGGAACGCGTACGCGTCGAGGCGCGCAACAGTTTTGCCAGCACCATCAGTGGCACCGACCTGATCGTCGGCGCCCGTTCCGGTTCGGTAAACCTGCTGCTCTACTCGGTGTTCCGCATCGGCAACGCCACCAACAATATCCGCTGGGACAGCTACGAGCACTTCGCCGCCAACCCGCAGGTGAAGTGGGCGATCCCGATTTCCCTCGGCGACTCCCATCGCGGCTACCGTGTGATGGGCACCAACGAGTCCTACTTCGAGCACTACCAGTACGGGCGCAAGCAAAACCTCGAACTGGCCAGCGGCCGTGCCTTCGCCACCGACCCGTTTGAAGTGGTACTCGGCGCCGAAGTCGCCGAAGCGCTGCACTACAAGCTTGGCGACAAGCTGGTGCTGGCCCATGGCGTAGCCGTGGTGAGCCTGGTCAAACACGATGACAAACCCTTCACCGTGGTCGGCATTCTCAAGCGCACCGGCACGCCGGTGGACCGCACGCTGCACATCAGCCTCGGCGGCATGGAAGCGATCCATATCGACTGGCACAACGGCGTACCGGCCCAGGGCAAAGGCCGCATCAGCGCGGATCAGGCGCGCAACATGGACCTCACCCCGCAGGCCATCACCGCGTTTATGCTGGGCCTGAACAACAAGATTTCCACCTTCGCCCTGCAACGGGAGATCAATGAATTCCGTGGCGAACCGATGCTGGCGATCCTGCCGGGCGTGGCGCTGCAAGAGCTGTGGAGCATGATGGGCACTGCCGAAAAAGCGCTGTTCGTGATTTCCCTGTTCGTGGTGCTGACCGGTCTGATCGGCATGCTCACGGCGATTCTCACCAGCCTAAACGAGCGCCGCCGCGAAATGGCGATCCTGCGTTCGGTGGGCGCCCGCCCGTGGCATATCGCGACATTGCTGATCTTCGAAGCCTTTGCCCTGGCGCTGTCTGGCGTGCTCGCGGGGGTTGGCTTGCTGTACGTGTGCATCGCCGCCTCGCGCGGCTATTTGCAGGCCAACTACGGCCTGGACTTGCCGATGGCGTGGCCGAGCGAATATGAATGGACGCTGCTCGCCGGTATCCTGGCCGCCGCGCTGTTGATGGGCAGCGTGCCCGCGTGGCGCGCCTATCGACAATCCCTGGCCGACGGCCTGTCCATACGTTTATGAGGAAGGCTTCGATGCGTCGTGCCCTGTTTGCGCTGTTGCTGCTGGTGAGCGCGCCCGTGTGGGCCGGCGACCAGCCCAAGGATTTGTCGTGGCAGGAGATGATCCCAGCGGACGCGCCGCCGGAAGTGCCGAACATGAAACCGCTGCACGATCTGTCAGGCATGGCCGACGCGTTGTCGGCCGAAGCGGCGCCAGCGGCCAAGCAGGACCTGCCCAACGCGCCGGTAGTACAGGCGCTCAACGGTCAGCATATTCGCTTGCCGGGTTATATCGTGCCGCTGGAAGTCAGCGAAGAAGGCCGCACCACCGAGTTCTTGCTGGTGCCGTATTTCGGCGCGTGCATCCATGTGCCACCGCCGCCGTCGAACCAGATCGTGCATGTGAAAAGCGAAGTCGGCGTGAAGCTCGATGAGCTGTACCAGCCATATTGGATAGAAGGTGCGATGCAGGTCAAGCCGTCCACCAGCGAGCTGGCCGATGCCGGTTACCAGATGGATGCCGAGAAGATTTACATGTACGAACTGCAGGAATAACGCTGATCACCCTTTCATTGAGCTGAATCAAAAGACCGCACGGAACGATCTTTACCATTGGACCTACAACTTTTAAACGTCCTTTGGAGCTCCCATGAACAAGTCCCTGCTCGGCGCGTCCCTCTTCGCGCTCGCCCTCGTCGCCCCGGTTGCCCACGCTCACGAAGCGGGCGACATTCTGGTTCGCGCCGGTGCAATTACCGTGAACCCGAAGGCCGACAGCGGTACCGTAAAAGTTGACCAAGGCCCATTGGCCGGGGCCAACCTGGGCGGCAAGGCGACCATGAGCAGCGACACCCAACTGGGTCTCAACTTCGCTTACATGCTGACCAACCACGTCGGTATCGAACTGCTGGCCGCCACGCCGTTCGAACACGACGTGAAGATCAAGGGCACCGCCCTGGGCGCCGCCAACGGTAAGCTCGGCACCTTGAAACACCTGCCGCCCACCTTGAGCGTCGTGTACTACCCGCTGGACAACAAGTCCGCCTTCCAACCGTACGTGGGCGCCGGTATCAACTACACCTGGATCTACGACGAACACGTCGGCAGCCGCGCCCAGGGTGCAGGTTTCAGCAACTTCAAGGCGGAAAACTCCTGGGGCTGGGCCGCACAGATCGGTGCGGACTACATGATCAACGACAAGTGGATGATCAACGCCCAGGCGCGCTACATCGACATCAGCACCAAGGCCACCGTGGACAACAACGCCCTGGGCCAAGGCACGCGCGCCAAGGTCAATGTGGACGTGGACCCGATGGTTTACATGGTGGGTATCGGTTACAAGTTCTGACCCTGATTTAAGCGACACTGCATAAACCATGTGTGAGCGGGCTTGTGTGGGAGCGGGCTTGCTCGCGAAAGCGGTGGATCAGTCACGCATCTGTTGACTGACACGCCGTCTTCGCGAGCAAGCCCGCTCCCACATAAGCCCGCTGCCACATTTGGATCTATGTTTCTTCAAGTATGCCGGTAGAACCGGTCCAGCAACGCCGGTAACCCCGCCCGCCACGCCCGTGGCTTGATGCCAAAGGTGTGCAGGATCTTCTTGCAGGCCAGCACCGCGTGTTGTGGCTCATCACTCGCATCCGGCCGCGCGGCGTGGGCCTGGGCGGTGGGTGATTCAATCGCCAGCGGATGAAAATTACGCGCTTCCGTGAGGATCGCCTGGCCCAGCGCCAACGGCGTGGTCGCCTCCTGACCCGCGTAGTGATAGGTGCCCCACAACGGCGCCGCACAATCGAGTTGCTTGAGCACCGAGATGATCACCCGCGCCGCATCATCCACCGGCGTCGGGTTGCCGCGACGGTCGTCCGCCATCAGCAATTCATCCGGCTTCTCGGCCCGAGCGAGGAAGCGCCCGAGGGTGCCATCGACGCTGTCATCCAGCAGCCAACCAAAACGTAGCAACACATGTTGCGGGCACGTCGCGCGCACACTCTGCTCGATGCGCCACAACGCCTGGCCGCGCAGGCCCAGGGGCACCGGCTCGTCCTTTTCGCTGTAGGCGGTGGCACGGGAGCCATCGAACACGCGGTAGCTGGACGGTTGCAGCAAGGTAATGGTGTGGTGCTGGCACAGTTCGGCCAGGCGCTCGATGGCGAACTCCTGGGCGGCCAAACGGGTTTCGCTGACGGCTTCGGCCTGGAACCAGTCGAAGTAGTAGGCGAGGTTGATCAACGCATCGGGACGGGTGTCGTCGAGCAATTGGGTAAGGCTCGCGGCATCCCAGCCGTCTTGGGGCGGTTTGGGGGCGAGGAAACCGATGTCTTCCTCTGCACCGAGGCGAATCAGCGCCTGCCCGAGGGCATTCCCGCCGCCCAATAACATAAGGCGCATTCGCATAGATTGAGCAGGCCCGGTCAGTGTGGAACGATGGCTAATAGGTATTTGTCAGAATCGTTGCATTTTGCGGGTTTGTAGCGCAACCGTCACGGATTAACTGTCTTCGCGCCGGCCTCTGGCGGCTCATGCTCAAGGGCCGCCTTGACGGGCACCATCACCTGCTGTGGATAAGTCTGCGCGAACTGCACCTCGGCGCAGTTATCCACAAGCTTCTTCAAACGTTGGTTAAACGCGCGGCTCACCGCATATTGCCCACCCGACACGGTACGGAACTGTGCCGTGAGCACCACGCCGTTGAGGTCCATCTTATCCACGCCAAACACCTCCAGCGGCCCTTGCAGGTTGTACTTGAGGAACCCATCGTCACGAATCGACTGGCCCGCCTCGCGGATCAATTCCACGGCCTTGTCCACATCGGTGTCGTAGGTGAACTGCACCGAGAAGAACGCGTAGGCAAATTGCCGCGACTGGTTGGTGACCGCCTTGATCTGCCCGAACGGCACCGAATGCACAAACCCCTTGCCGTCGCGCAGGCGCAGAGTGCGGATGGTCAGGCCTTCGACGGTGCCGGCGTGGCCGGAGTCGAGCACCACCCAATCGCCGATGGACAAGGTGTCTTCGATGATGATGAACAGCCCGGTGATCACATCCTGCACCAATTGCTGCGAGCCAAAACCAATCGCCAACCCCACCACCCCGGCGCCCGCCAGCAGCGGCGCGACGTTGATGCCCAGGTTGGCCATGGTGGTGATTGCGCAGATCACCACCAGGATGATTTTCACCGCGTTGCGCACCAGCGGCAGGATGGTTTTCACCCGCGTGCTCGGCTGGCGGCTGGAGCGTTTGTTGACGGGAGGTTTCAAGGCTTCCTGGATCGCCGTGTCGAGCACCACCCAGAACAGCCACGTCATCAGCAGGATGAGGCCGATGCTACTGAGGGAATCGCTGATCGCCCGGCCGATGGAATTGCGCTCGGCAAACTCGAACAACGACACGCCCCAGATCCGCCCGAGGATCTCGATAAACCCGATGGCCATGGCGATACGCAAAATCGCGTGCAGCAGGCTGAGGAAACGTTCCTTGTAGGCACTGCTGCGCTGGATCGCCACCTGGCTGCGGGACTTGAACAGGTGTTGCAGCACCGTGCTGAGGAACACCGTGCCGATCAGCAGGATCGTCGTGAACAACGCGCAGCGCAGAGCCTTTTGATTGTCGTCACCGGCGCCAATCAAATTGATCGCCGAGACCAGTACCATCAACAGGATCGGCCAGTACCACAACCCGGAAAACACCCGCAGCGATTGTTGCAACGCCGGGTGTTTAAGGCGCTGGGCCAACGGCCGGTTACGGATCAAGTGGGCGACTGGCCGGCGCAGGCGCACCACCAGCACGCCGAAGATCACCGCAGCAAACAGGCCGGTAAACACCGCGATACTGCTGGTGATATTGCCGCCCAGCTGGCGGGCGATTTGCGGGCTGGTCAGGGCATCGCTGAGGGCGGCGAGAAAGCCGATCAGGAACAGCGGCTTGGGGCAATAACTGCGAATAATCCCCACGGCTGGCCGCTTGTGGCCGAGGTTGAACATGACGATCACACACAACAGCATCGACGTGGAAAAGATCCCGCTGCTGGTGGCGTAGGCAAAACACAGCGCCAGCGCTCGCCCTACTGAAGTGGGTAAAAAATGGCTGACGTATAGCGTCAAGGGCAGGCAAACAAGTGCCGGGATCGTGTAGGGCACCACGTAACCGAGTACGGCCTGCAGGCGCCCGCGTTGTTCGACAAAGGCGCGCCGGCTCAGGCGCAGCACGAACCAGCGGCCCAACAGCGTGAGCAACGCAAACGCACCGATCCACACCCCGGATAACAGCAGAAAGTCCCCAGCGACACTCCATGGCGAACGTTCTGACGTCTGGTCCACCAGCCGCCCTACTTCGTCTGCCGCCCGATCCGCACGCAGGCGCCAGGCATCGACCAGGTTCTGATTGAGGTCGAGCTTGTCCTGCACATCATCGATGCTGGAGCTGATGGCGCCCAGCAAGCCGCCTTCCACCAGCAGTTCCGGCTTGGCCGGCGCTTCGGGTTGCGGGTCGGCGGCTTGCAGTGCGCCGCTGCCGCACAACAGCAGCGCACCGAGCAGTAGTGCAGTCTTTGAGTTCAGCAAAACACCGGGCTCCTTCAGCAGGGTCTGTAAGGAACTGACGGGTTTGAGCCTTGATCGTTCCCCCGCCCGGCCATGTTTATGCCGTCCGTAGGACGCTGGAAACTTTCCGCCGCCCCTTGGAGTCAGCCTTAAACGGGGGGATAAGGCCCCACTCTTCTTCAGGAGCAACCATGGCTGCGACTCCCGACTGGGTGCCCATCACCCCCAGCGTCGCCATCACCCGCTTCACGGTGCTGACGGTCAATATCCATAAGGGGTTTACCGCCCTGAACCGGCGTTTCATCCTCCCCGAGCTGCGCGAAGCGGTGCGCAGTGTGGGCGCGGACATGGTGTTCCTGCAGGAAATCCACGGCACCCACGAACGCCACCCGCAGCGCTACAGCGACTGGCCGAACATGCCGCAGTACGAATTCCTCGCTGACAGCATCTGGCCGCAGTTCGCTTACGGGCGCAACGCGGTCTACCCCCACGGTGACCACGGTAATGCGCTGCTGTCGAAATTCCAGATCGTGCGCTACGACAACCTGGATATTTCCCAGAGTGGCCATGAAAACCGTGGCCTGCTGCATTGCGTACTGCGCCTGCCGGGCACCGGCCAGGAGGTGCATGCGATCTGCATCCACCTGGGACTGCGCGAGGTGCATCGCCAGCAGCAACTGCGCTTGCTGGAGCAACGCATCCGTGAGATTCCGGCCGATGCACCGCTGGTGGTGGCCGGAGATTTCAACGATTGGCGCCAGAAGGCCGACTTGAGCCAGAGCGGCCTCACCGAAGTGTTCATGCAGGCCCACGGCAAACCGGCACGCACCTTCCCGGCGCGCCTGCCGCTGTTACCGCTGGACCGCATCTACGTGCGCAACCTCAAGGTGCATAACCCCCGGGTGTTGACCACGCGGCCCTGGTCCCATCTGTCAGACCACGTGCCGCTGTCGGTGGAGATCGAGCTATGAGCGTCGCCGTCGAACACATCGCCACCGACCAGCCGCCGGACGCAGCCAAGGCCCGCGACCTGGACTACGGCTGGCACAGCGATAACCAGGTGCAGTTGCTGGAAAACGGCGAGGCGTACTTCCCCAAGGTCTTCGAGGCCCTGCGCGAGGCGCGGCGGGAAATCCTGCTGGAGACCTTTATCCTGTTCGAAGACAAGGTCGGGCATGAGCTGCAACACATCCTGATCGACGCGGCGCAGCGTGGCGTGAAGGTGGTGGTCAGCCTCGACGGCTTTGGCTGCGGCGAGCTGAGCCCGTCCTTTCTCGGTGAGCTGGCGGACGCCGGGGTGACGGTGCAGATGTTCGACCCGGCGTCCAAAACCCTGGGCGTTCGCACCAACTGGTTTCGCCGCCTGCATCGCAAGATCGTCGTGGTGGACGCCGCCGTGGCGTTTATCGGAGGGATCAATTTTTCGGCCGACCATCTGGGGGATTTCGGCCCCGAGGCCAAGCAGGATTATGCGGTGCAGGTGACGGGCCCGGCGGTGGCCGACCTGCATCATTTCGCCCTCGCCCAAAGCGGCCGTCAGGCACGCGCCCGGCGCGGTTGGCGGCGGCGCCAGCAGCCGCCTTGCGCAGGCTCCACCGAGGGCGAGGGCTTGGTGCGCTTGATTTATCGCGACAACGTGAGACACCGCGATGACATCGAAGAGGCCTATATCCACGCCCTGGGCCAGGCACAAAAGCGTGTGGTGATCGCCAACGCCTATTTCTTCCCTGGCTACCGCCTGCTGCGGGAAATCCGCAATGCGGCGCGCCGGGGCGTACAGGTGCAGCTGATCATGCAGGGCCAACCGGATGTGCTGCTGGCCAAGCTGGCCGCGCGCATGCTCTACGACTACCTGCTCAAGGATGGCGTGGTGATCCACGAATATTGCCAGCGCCCGCTGCATGGCAAAGTCGCGCTGGTGGATGACGACTGGAGCACCGTGGGCTCGAGTAACCTGGACCCGCTGAGCCTGGCACTGAACCTGGAAGCCAACGTGCTGATACGCGATCGCGCATTCAACCAACAGCTCTACGAGCGCCTGGAAATACTCGCCCGCGATCACTGCCAGACCATGCCGGAAAACCGCAAGCCGCGTTTGTGGCTGTGGCGATTGACCGTAGGTTTCCTGGTGTTTCATGTGATGCGCCACTTCCCCGCGATGACCGGTTGGCTGCCCGCCCATAAACCGCGGCTGAAACCGTTTGAGGGCCAGGCCAATGACCACTGAATCGCGCTTCAAACGCTGGAAAAAACCGCTGACCGTAGTGTTTTTCCTGGCGCTGATCGTGTTGTTCACCCTGCTCGCCCGGCGCATCGACTGGAGCGAAGTGCTACAGACCCTGGGGGACTTCAAGCTGCGTACCTTGCTGATCGCAGGCGCGGTGACGCTGTGCAGTTTTTTGGTGTACGCCAGCTTTGATTTGATCGGCCGCACCTATATCCGCCAAGACCTGGGCTGGAAGCAGATCCTGCCGGTGGGCATCATCAGCTACGCCTTCAACCTCAACCTCAGCGCGTGGGTGGGGGGGATTGCCATGCGCTATCGCCTGTACTCCCGGCTGGGGGTGAGCAGCGGCAATATCGCCAAGATCCTGGGGCTGAGCCTGGCGACCAATTGGTTCGGCTATATGGCGCTGGCCGGGGTGATTTTCAGCAGTGGCCTGGTGACGATGCCGCCAGGGTGGAAAGTCAGCACCGGCGCGTTGCAGGGCATTGGGGTTGTGTTGGTGCTGCTCAGCCTTGGTTACCTGGCCGCCTGCCAATTCTCGAAAAAACGCGAGTGGTCTATTCGCGGCATGGAGATCAACCTGCCGTCGGTGCGCATGGCGTGCTTGCAGTTGGCATTGGGCGCATTGAATTGGTCGCTGATGGCGGCGGTGATTTTTACCCTGCTGCCGGCCAAACTGGACTACCCATTGGTACTGGGGGTGTTGCTGATCAGCGCCATTGCTGGCGTGATCACCCATATCCCGGCGGGGCTTGGGGTGTTGGAGGCCGTGTTTATTGGGTTACTGCAACATGAGGCATCGCGGGGCAGCTTGCTGGCGGGGCTGATTGCTTATCGGGCGATCTACTTTATTTTGCCACTACTGATCGCGCTGGTGATGTACCTCGGGGTGGAGGCCAAGGCGAAGGCGTTGCGGGTGAAGAAGGCGCCGGCTTGAGCTTGTGTTGATCGGTCTACCGTCTTCGCGAGCAAGCCCGCTCCCACAGTTGAAATGCATTCCAATGTGGGAGCGGGCTTGCTCGCGAAGACGGCTTAGAGAACACCAGGTGCTTAAACGCCAAATCGGCTGCGGTAATCACTGGGTGCAAGCCCGGTGATTTTCTTGAAGGTGGCGCGGAAGGCGCTGGGGTCCTGGTAGCCCACGGTCCAGGCGATGTGATCAATGGTGCCGTTGGTGAATTCAAGCATTTGCCGCGCCTTGCCCACACGCAGGTGCTGGCAGTATTCGGTGGGCTTCAAGCCGGTGGCGCTGCGAAAACGCCGTAGGAAGGTGCGCTCCTCCAGTCCCGCCTCTTGCGCCATGGCGGCGACAGAAACATCTACCGCCCCGCTGGCTTGCAGCCAATGCTGAACCTTGAGGATGGCGCCATCGCCATGCCCAAGGATCGGCGCGAAATTGCTGCCGCATTGGCTGGCGCTGTCGCTGTGCTCGATCACCAGGAAACGTGCCGTGTCGGCGGCGATGCTCGGGCCCATCAGCCGATCCACCAGGCGCAGGCCCAGTTCCGACCAGGCCATCAGCCCGGCGGTGGTGATCAGGTCGCCGTCATCGACAATGGGCTTGTCCGCCTCCAGGCGCACCGCCGGATAGCGGGCCGCGAAGGACTGGGCCGAGGACCAGTGGGTCGTGGCGCTGCGCCCATCCAGCAGGCCACTGCGCGCCAGCATGATCGAGCCAATACACACGCCGCCAAGCACCGTGCCCGTCGCATGTTGCTCGCGCAACCACGCCAACAGCGCCGGCGGCGTTTGTTCTTCGGTAAACTCGCCGATGGACGGCGGCACCAGCACAGCCATCATCGGCTGTTCGGGGCCGGGGTGGCTGTCGAAAACGCGCAGCGGTTGGCCCTGTGCGTCAACCTGCCAATGACTGACCCGCAGCAATGGCAATTGCGCAGATTGATGCTCGGCGGCGATCCGGTTGGCCACGCCGAACAAGTCCGTCAAACCATGCACGGCGGCCAGTTGCGCACCCTGGTAGATCAACACACCCAACTCAACAACGACCATTGTCAGTTTTCCCCCTGTTATTGTCGGTGCAGCCAATCCCAGGTGCAGGCGCCAGCGAAGATACTGGGCCCATCAACCCATCACGAGGCAATACCCATGGCCAAGCAAGCACTCATCCTAATCGATATCCAGAACGACTACTTCCCTCAGGGCAAGTGGCCACTCGACGGCGTGGACGCCGCAGCGGACAAGGCTGCGCAGGTGCTGCAAGCGTTTCGCCAGGCCGGTGATGCGGTGATTCATGTGCGTCATGAGTTCACCGCCGAGGACGCACCGTTCTTCACGCCAGGTTCCGAGGGTGCGCATTTGCATCCCAAGGTGCTGAACGAGGGCAACGAGCCGGTGGTATTGAAGCATTTCGTCAATGCGTTTCGCGAAACCAATCTGCGTGCTCTGCTGGAGCAACGCAGCATCACCGAACTGGTAGTGGTCGGCAGCATGAGCCATATGTGCATTGATGCCGTGGTGCGGGCAGCGGCGGATTTGGGCTACAAGGTCACGGTCATTCACGACGCCTGCGCAACACGGGAACTGGAATTCAATGGCCAGGTGATTCCGGCCGCGCAGGTGCATGGGGCGTATATGGCCTCACTGGCATTTGGCTATGCGGGCGTGGTGTCGGCGGATGAATACTTGCAGGCGCAAGCGGCGGCGGCCTGACCGCCACTTGCCTACACGACGTTAGCGGGTCGCGATGATGAACAGGCGCGGGAATGTCAGCAACACGCTGCCATCGGCCAGCGCTGGGTAAGCCTGGGTAATCCGCACTTGGTATTCCTGTAGGAAGGCGGTCTTTTCGCTATCGGTCAACGGCGCGAGGAACGGTCTCAGGGCCGATGCCTTGAACCACTCCACTACCGCGGCGTGGTCTGCCAGCGGGTGCAGGTAAGTGGTACGCCACACATCGACGGTGCTGCAGTGTTTGCTCAGCAGTTCGTAGTAGTAGCTCGCGGCGTGGCGCTCATTGTGTTTGACCGCACCGATCTTGGCGGCCCATGGGCCCTCGGCAGCGACTTCGCGGGCTAGCCGGTGGGCGGGTTCGTCGAGGTTGTCCGGGGTTTGCACCGCCAGCGTGCCGCCGGGTGTCAGTTGGTTGACCAGGTGCGGGTACAGCGTGGCGTGATTCGGTAGCCATTGCAGGGATGCGTTGGCCAGGATCACGTCAAAGGCTTGCGCTGGGTTCCAGTCGCCAATGTCCGCCAGTTCGAACTTCAGTGCCGGCAGGCGTTTGCGAGCGTCGGCGAGCATGTCGCCGGAGCTGTCCATGCCGGTGACGTGGGCGTGCGGGAAGCGCTCGGCCAGTACTTCGGTGGAGTTGCCGGGGCCGCAACCCAGGTCGACGGCGGTACGCACGTCGGTGTTCGGAACTGCCGCAACCAAGTCACGAACGGGACGGGTGCGCTGTTGTTCAAAAATCGTGTATTGCTTGGCAGACCAGGTCATCGCAGCATTCCTTCATGTTAAAGGTTGGCCACAGCCTAAATCCTGTAGGCCATGAGAACAAATGCCCGGACGATCGGGCAATAAAAAACCCCCGAAGCCTGGGCTATCGGGGGTTTTGTGCGTTCCGGGTCTTGGACCTTAGAACGGGATATCGTCATCAAAGCTGTCGAAATCCGGTGCCGGTTGCGGAGCGGCCTGCTGTGGCGCTGGACGCGACTCGCGCTGAGGCTGCTGGCTTGGCTGCGGACGCGACTGCTGTGGACGCGGTGCCGAGTTGGACATGCCGCCCTGGCCCTGTTGGTCGCCCTGTGGACGGCCGCCCAGCAGTTGCATGGTGCCTTGCATGTCGACCACGATTTCGGTGGTGTAACGCTTGATACCGTCTTTTTCCCACTCGCGGGTTTGCAGCTTGCCTTCGATGTAGACCTGCGAACCTTTGCGCAGGTACTCACCGGCGATCTCTGCCACCTTGCCGAACATCGACACACGGTGCCATTCGGTTTTCTCGACCTTCTGGCCGGTTTGCTTGTCGGTCCACTGTTCGCTGGTCGCCAGACTCAGGTTGGTCACGGCGTTACCGTTAGGCAAGTAGCGAACTTCGGGATCCTGGCCGCATGTACCGACCAATATGACTTTGTTAACCCCACGGGCCATAACGTTCTCCTAGGCTGGGCGCGCTGTCGGCACTGGGTTGACCAGTTGCTCAAGCGTCGCGCGATCCAATAATTCGGTGTCCAATTTGATGTAGATGGCGGCTTCTTCGGCGATCACTACCGCATCTGTTACCCCAACAACGGCCTTTAGGCGCTCTACCAGGCCGGCTTCACGAATTGCTTCGGGCGACAACGGCAGGCGCAGGCTTGTGACGTATGGAGGTTCGCGCATGGTAACAGCAAAGACTAGCCAAAGTGCAGCCAGCCCGGCGCAACCGAGGAACACAACCGACAAACCGCCATGCTGGAACATCCAGCCGCCCATGATGCCGCCCAGTGCGGAGCCGAGGAACTGGCTGGTGGAATACACTCCCATCGCCGTGCCCTTGCCACCGGCCGGTGAAACTTTACTGATCAACGACGGCAACGAGGCTTCCAGCAGGTTGAACGCGGTGAAGAACACCACTGTGCCGATCACCAGCGCTCGCAGGCTGTCGCCGAACTGCCAGAAGAATAGCTCAGTGAGCATCAGCGTCGCGACGGCGCCCAGCAGAACTCGTTTCATTTTGCGTTTTTTCTCGCCATAGATAATGAACGGGATCATGGCGAAGAACGAAATCAACAGCGCAGTGAGATAGACCCACCAGTGCTGCTCCTTGGGCAGGCCGGCTTTTTCCACCAACGCCAGGGGCAAGGCGACGAAGCTGCACATCAGCATCGCGTGTAATACGAAGATACCTAAATCCAGGCGCAGCAGGTCGGGGTGCTTGAGCGTCGGCAACAACGCCTTGCGCGCAACCCCAGACTCGCGGTGCTGCAACGTGCCGGTGGAGCGCGGCACCATGAAGGCCACGATCACGATGCCAAACAGCGCCATGCCGCCCGTGGCGAGGAACAGGCCATGCAGGCCGAAAGCACGGGTCAGCAAGGGCCCCACCACCATGGCCACGGCAAACGACAGGCCGATGGTCATGCCGATCATGGCCATGGCCTTGGTGCGGTGTTGTTCGCGGGTCAGGTCCGACAGCAGTGCCATGACAGCGGCAGAAATCGCCCCGGCGCCCTGTAGGACACGGCCGGCAATCACGCCCCAGATCGAATCCGACTGGGCCGCGAGCACACTGCCGAGGGCGAACACGATCAGCCCCAGGTAAATCACCGGGCGGCGGCCAATGCGGTCGGAAATGATTCCGAATGGAATCTGGAAAATCGCCTGGGTCAGGCCATAGGCGCCAATCGCCAGGCCGATCAGGGCGGGGGTCGCGCCTGCGAGATCCATCCCATAGGTCGCCAGTACCGGCAACACCATGAACATGCCAAGCATACGGAAGGCGAACACCAGGGCCAGACCGCTTGCTGCTCGGGTCTCGCCGCTACTCATGCGTTCGCTGTGGGGATCGTGCATGGAAAAACCTCGTGTGAACCGGCGGCGATTCTACCAGTCCCATCGATTGAGAGGGTATATGCGGCGCTTTGCCGCGCAGCTTTCATGTAAGGCTGCAAGCGGCCATTTGACAGTGTATATTCATCCAGTCTTTAGCCGTATACTCCTGCATTATTTACGCCCGCCGTGCGAGGCCATATTGGACAAGATCCTGATTCGTGGGGCTAGAACCCACAACCTGAAGAACATCGACCTGACCCTGCCCCGGGACAAACTGATCGTCATCACCGGTTTGTCGGGGTCCGGCAAATCGTCCCTGGCATTCGACACGCTGTACGCCGAAGGCCAGCGGCGCTATGTGGAATCGCTGTCGGCCTATGCCCGGCAGTTCCTGTCGATGATGGAAAAGCCCGACGTCGACACCATTGAAGGCCTGTCGCCGGCGATCTCCATCGAGCAGAAATCGACCTCCCACAACCCCCGCTCCACCGTGGGCACCATCACCGAAATCTACGATTACTTGCGCCTGTTGTATGCACGCGTGGGCATTCCGCGTTGCCCCGACCACGATATTCCACTGGAAGCGCAGACCGTCAGCCAGATGGTTGACCTGGTGCTGGCCCAGCCTGAAGGCGCCAAGCTGATGTTGCTGGCGCCCGTGATTCGCGAGCGCAAGGGCGAACACCTTTCCGTCTTCGAAGAGCTGCGCGCGCAAGGTTTTGTACGCGCGCGGATCAACGGCAAGCTCTATGAGCTGGACGAAGCGCCAAAGCTCGACAAGCAGAAGAAGCACTCCATCGATGTGGTGGTGGACCGCTTCAAGGTACGGGCTGACCTGCAACAGCGCCTGGCGGAATCGTTCGAGACGGCCTTGAAGCTGGCGGACGGCATTGCCCTGGTGGCGCCGATGGACGACGAGCCGGGTGAAGAAATCATCTTCTCCGCGCGCTTTGCCTGCCCGATCTGTGGCCACGCCATCAGCGAGCTGGAACCCAAGCTGTTCTCCTTCAACAACCCGGCCGGCGCCTGCCCGACGTGCGATGGCCTCGGGGTGAAGCAGTTCTTCGACATCAAGCGCCTGGTCAATGGCGAGCTGACCTTGGCCGAAGGGGCGATACGTGGTTGGGACAGGCGCAATGTCTATTACTTCCAGATGCTGGGGTCGTTGGCATCCCACTACAAATTCAGCCTGGAAGTGCCGTTCAACCAACTGCCGGCGGATCAGCAGAAAGTCATCCTCCATGGCAGCGGTTCACAGAATGTCGACTTCAAATACCTGAACGACCGCGGCGACATCGTTAAACGCTCCCACCCGTTCGAAGGCATCGTGCCCAACCTGGAGCGCCGCTACCGCGAGACCGAATCGGCCAGCGTGCGTGAAGAGCTGGCGAAATTCCTCAGCACCCAACCCTGCCCGGATTGTCGCGGCACGCGCCTGCGTCGTGAGGCGCGGCATGTGTGGGTGGGTGAGAAGACCTTGCCGGCGGTGACCAACCTGCCTATCGGCGACGCCTGTGAGTACTTTGGTGTACTCAAGCTGACCGGCCGTCGCGGCGAGATTGCCGACAAGATCCTCAAGGAAATTCGCGAGCGCTTGCAGTTCCTGGTCAACGTGGGCCTGGACTACCTGTCGCTGGATCGCAGCGCAGATACGCTGTCCGGCGGTGAGGCCCAGCGGATTCGCCTGGCCAGCCAGATTGGCGCGGGTCTTGTGGGGGTGCTCTATATCCTCGACGAACCGTCGATCGGTTTGCACCAACGCGATAATGACCGCCTGCTCGGCACGCTGAAACACCTGCGGGACATCGGCAACACCGTGATCGTGGTCGAGCACGATGAAGATGCGATTCGCCTGGCGGATTATGTCGTCGATATCGGCCCGGGCGCTGGCGTCCATGGTGGGCATATTGTCGCCGAGGGCACACCCGCTGAAGTCATGGCGCACCCGGACTCGCTGACCGGCAAGTACCTCTCTGGCCGCGTGAAAATTGAAGTGCCGGCCAAGCGCACACCACGCAACAAGAAGCAGGCACTGCACCTCAAGGGTGCTCGCGGCAACAACTTGCGCAATGTGGACCTGGAAATCCCCTTGGGCCTGCTGACCTGTGTGACGGGTGTTTCCGGCTCAGGCAAGTCGACGCTGATCAACAACACCCTGTTCCCGTTGAGTGCCACGGCCTTGAACGGCGCGACCACTCTGGAAGCGGCAGCGCATGACAGCATCAAGGGCCTGGAGCTCTTGGACAAAGTGGTCGATATCGATCAGAGCCCGATTGGCCGTACGCCGCGCTCGAACCCGGCGACCTACACCGGGCTGTTCACGCCGATTCGCGAGTTGTTTGCAGGTGTTCCGGAGTCCCGCTCACGGGGCTACGGGCCTGGTCGGTTCTCGTTCAACGTCAAGGGCGGGCGCTGCGAAGCGTGCCAGGGCGATGGCTTGATCAAGGTGGAGATGCACTTCCTGCCGGACATCTACGTGCCCTGCGATGTGTGCAAGAGCAAGCGCTACAACCGCGAAACCCTGGAGATCAAGTACAAGGGCAAAAGCATCCACGAAACCCTGGAGATGACCATCGAGGAAGCGCGGGTGTTCTTCGACGCGGTTCCGGCGTTGGCGCGCAAGCTGCAAACGTTGATGGATGTGGGCCTGTCGTACATCAAACTGGGGCAGTCGGCGACCACACTGTCCGGCGGCGAGGCGCAGCGGGTCAAGCTGTCGCGCGAACTGTCCAAGCGTGATACCGGCAAGACCCTGTATATCCTCGATGAACCGACCACGGGTCTGCACTTTGCGGATATCCAGCAATTGCTGGATGTACTGCACCGTTTGCGCGACCACGGCAACACGGTAGTCGTGATCGAGCACAACCTGGATGTGATCAAGACCGCCGATTGGCTGGTGGACCTTGGGCCGGAGGGCGGCTCCAAGGGCGGGCAGATCATCGCGGTGGGCACACCGGAGGAAGTCTCCGAGATGCCGCAGTCGCACACCGGTTACTACCTGAAACCACTGTTGGCGCGCGACCGGGCCTGATTTATCGGGCCCAACAAAAAGCCCCTGTCACCGTTAAGGCGACAGGGGCTTTTTTGTAACCGGGAATCAGAACTGCGATTGCAGGTAATTCTCCAGGCCGATCAGCTTGATCAGGCCCAACTGCTTTTCCAGCCAGTAGGTGTGATCTTCTTCGGTGTCGTTCAACTGCACACGCAGGATTTCACGCGTGACATAGTCGTTGTGCTTCTCGCAGAGCTCAATGCCCTTGCAGAGTGCGGCACGCACCTTGTATTCCAGGCGCAAATCACTGGCGAGCATCTCAGGCACCGTGGTGCCGGTGTCCAGGTCGTCGGGACGCATGCGCGGCGTGCCTTCGAGCATCAGGATACGGCGCATCAGCGCGTCGGCGTGCTGTGCCTCTTCTTCCATCTCATGGTTGATACGTTCGTAGAGCTCGGTGAAGCCCCAGTCTTCGTACATACGCGAATGGATGAAATATTGGTCACGAGCTGCCAGTTCGCCCGTCAGCAACGTGTTGAGGTAATCGATTACGTCGGGGTGACCTTGCATCGCCCTACATCTCCCTGCTTGAAAGTCTGTAGTTTGAACCATGATGACCCGGAGGTCACGGGATCAACGGCAGAAAAGTGAAGATTTCCGGAGAAAAGTAGCTGAAATAACGCAAAAACCGCCCAAATGAGGGCGGTTCTGCTTATCGTTTAGAGTCAGTTAAGCGATACACCCAGTGCCTTTGCGATTGCTTCTCCGTACGCTGGATCGGCCTTGTAGAAGTGCGCCAGTTGACGCTGAACCACCTCATTGGAAACCCCAGCCATTGCACCGGCGATGTTGTTGGTGAGCAATGCTTTTTGCTCATCGCTCATCAGACGGAACAGCGCACCGGCGTGGCTGTAGTAGTCAGTGTCTTCGCGGTGATCGTAACGATCGGCGGCACCGCTCAGGGCCAGCGCAGGCTCAGCATATTGAGGCGCTTGTTTAGGCGCGTCGGCGTAGCTGTTGGGTTCGTAGTTAGGAGCGGCACCACCGTTGGGGCCAAACGCCATCGAACCATCACGCTGGTAGCTGTTCACCGGGCTCAGAGGCGCATTCACCGGCAGTTGCTGGTGGTTTGTACCGACACGGTAGCGGTGGGCATCGGCATAGGCGAATACGCGACCTTGCAGCATGCGGTCTGGTGACAGGCCGACACCTGGAACCATGTTGCTCGGGCCGAATGCAGCCTGTTCAACTTCAGCGAAGTAGTTCTGCGGGTTACGGTTCAGTTCCAGTTCGCCGACTTCAATCAGCGGGAACTCCTTCTGCGACCAGGTTTTGGTCACATCGAAAGGGTTTTCATAGTGAGCAGCGGCTTGAGCCTCAGTCATGACCTGGATGCAGACACGCCATTTCGGGAAATCACCACGCTCAATTGCGCCGAACAGGTCGCGTTGGGCGTAATCAGGATCAGTCCCGGCCAGGCGCGCAGCTTCAGCTGGCGCCAGATTCTTGATGCCCTGCTTGGTTTTGTAGTGCCACTTCACCCAGTGACGCTCACCCTTTGCGTTGATCAGGCTGTAAGTGTGGCTACCGAAGCCGTGCATGTGGCGGTAGCCATCCGGGATGCCGCGATCCGAAAACAGAATGGTGACCTGATGCAGCGCCTCTGGAGAGTGCGACCAGAAATCCCACATCATCTGCGCGCTCTTCAGATTGCTCTGGGGCAGACGCTTTTGAGTGTGGATGAAGTCAGGGAATTTCAACGGGTCACGGATGAAGAACACGGGGGTATTGTTACCCACGATGTCCCAGTTGCCTTCTTCGGTGTAGAACTTCAACGCGAAGCCACGTGGATCACGCTCGGTGTCAGCCGAACCGCGCTCGCCACCCACAGTAGAAAATCGCAGAAAGGTTGGGGTCTGCTTGCCCACAGACTCGAACAGCTTGGCACTGGTGTACTGGGTAATGTCTTTAGAGACCGTGAAGGTACCGTAAGCCCCCGAACCCTTGGCGTGCACACGCCGCTCAGGAATATTTTCACGGTTGAAGTGAGCGAGCTTCTCGATCAGATGGAAATCGTCGAGCAGCAACGGACCACGCGGCCCAGCGGAACGGGAATTCTGGTTGTCCGCGACAGGGGCGCCGCTGGCGGTGGTAAGAACTTTACTCTGGCTCATGTGCATATTCCTCAGGTCGGACTTGAAACTGCCGGCTAATCGGCTTGGTGGAGAGTATTGATCATGAAGATGACACCCACAAATTCATTAAATTGCGGACTTCAATAGAAAATTACTACCAACAACTCCGAGACCGATAGTGCATGCCACTGCCCTGGGAAGCTTGTATGGGTGGTGCTTTTGTTACGCGCACAAAAAACCGGGCACTAGGCCCGGTTTTTCGTTACAGCTTGACGTCTTACTCGGCGCTTACAGCTTCGCCGGCAGTAGCACGATCAACCAACTCGACGTACGCCATAGGCGCGTTGTCGCCAGCGCGGAAACCGCACTTGAGGATGCGCAGGTAGCCACCCTCACGGGTAGCGTAACGCTTGCCCAGGTCGTTGAAGAGCTTACCAACGATAGCTTTCGAACGAGTACGGTCGAAAGCCAGACGGCGGTTAGCCAGGCTGTCTGTCTTGGCCAAAGTGATCAGCGGCTCAGCAACGCGACGCAGTTCTTTAGCTTTCGGCAGTGTAGTTTTGATCAGCTCGTGCTCGAACAGCGACACCGCCATGTTTTGAAACATGGCCTTGCGGTGCGAGCTGGTACGGCTCAGGTGACGACCACTTTTACGATGACGCATGGTTCATTCCTTACCAAACTCACGTTCGGTGATTACGACGATCAGGCAGTCGCCTTGTCGTCCTTCTTAAGACTTGCAGGCGGCCAGTTGTCGAGGCGCATGCCGAGGGACAGACCGCGGGAGGCCAGAACGTCCTTGATTTCAGTCAAGGATTTCTTGCCCAGGTTCGGAGTCTTCAACAGTTCTACTTCGGTACGCTGAATCAGGTCGCCGATGTAGTAAATGTTTTCCGCCTTAAGGCAGTTAGCCGAACGTACAGTCAGTTCCAGATCGTCAACCGGGCGAAGCAGGATCGGATCGATCTCGTCTTCCTGCTCGATTACCACTGGTTCGCTGTCACCTTTGAGGTCGACGAACGCAGCCAACTGCTGTTGCAGGATGGTTGCAGCGCGGCGGATAGCCTCTTCAGGATCCAGAGTACCGTTGGTTTCCAGATCAATAACCAGCTTGTCCAGGTTAGTACGCTGTTCGACACGGGCGTTTTCCACCACGTATGCGATACGGCGAACCGGGCTGAACGAAGAGTCAAGCTGCAAGCGACCAATGCTGCGGCTTTCGTCTTCATCGCTCTGACGCGAGTCGGCCGGTTCATAACCACGACCACGAGCTACGGTGAGCTTCATGTTCAGGGCGCCGTTAGACGCCAGGTTAGCGATTACGTGATCGGGATTAACGATCTCGACATCATGATCCAGCTGAATATCGGCAGCGGTAACCACCCCCGAACCCTTCTTCGACAAGGTCAGCGTAACTTCGTCACGGCCGTGCAGCTTGATAGCCAGACCTTTAAGGTTCAACAGGATTTCAATTACGTCTTCCTGTACACCTTCGATGGCGCTGTACTCGTGGAGCACACCGTCAATCTCGGCCTCGACTACTGCACAGCCGGGCATTGAGGACAACAGGATGCGGCGCAGCGCGTTGCCCAGGGTGTGGCCAAAACCACGCTCGAGAGGCTCGAGAGTGATCTTGGCGCGGGTTGGACTGACAACCTGCACATCAATGTGGCGGGGTGTCAGGAACTCATTTACCGAAATCTGCATGGATGCACCTATTTTCTAGCCCTTACTTGGAGTAGAGCTCGACAATCAGGCTTTCGTTGATGTCGGCGGACAGATCACTGCGAGCAGGAACGTTCTTGAAAACGCCCGACTTCTTCTCAGTGTCTACTTCTACCCATTCTACGCGGCCACGTTGGGCACACAGATCGAGAGCTTGGACAATGCGAAGTTGGTTTTTTGCTTTCTCGCGAATCGCGACCACGTCACCAGCACGAACCTGGTAAGACGGGACGTTAACGGTTTGGCCGTTTACGCTGACGGATTTGTGCGATACCAGCTGACGGGATTCGGCACGAGTCGAACCAAAGCCCATACGGTATACAACGTTGTCCAGACGGCATTCGAGCAGTTGCAGCAGGTTTTCACCGGTTGCACCTTTCTTGCCAGCAGCTTCTTTGTAGTAGCCGCTGAACTGACGCTCGAGAACGCCGTAGATACGACGGACCTTCTGCTTTTCACGCAGTTGGGTGCCGTAGTCGGACTGGCGACCGCGGCGTTGGCCGTGGATACCAGGTGCTGCTTCGATGTTGCACTTCGATTCGATCGCGCGCACGCCGCTCTTCAGGAAGAGATCGGTGCCTTCGCGACGAGCGAGTTTGCATTTTGGACCAATGTAACGAGCCATTCTTTACAATCTCCTGGATTACACGCGGCGCTTCTTCGGCGGACGGCACCCGTTGTGCGGGATTGGCGTCACGTCGGTGATGCTGGCGATCTTATAGCCACAGCCGTTCAAAGCACGGACAGCAGACTCACGACCTGGACCTGGACCTTTGACGTTAACGTCGAGGTTTTTCAGGCCGTATTCCAGCGCAGCTTGACCAGCACGTTCAGCAGCTACTTGAGCAGCGAACGGGGTGGACTTGCGGGAACCGCGGAAACCCGAACCACCAGAGGTAGCCCAAGACAGCGCGTTACCTTGACGGTCGGTGATGGTCACGATTGTGTTGTTAAAAGAAGCATGGATGTGGGCGATGCCATCAACCACTGTCTTTTTAACTTTTTTACGAGGACGAGCAGCAGGTTTTGCCATGATAATTTTCCTGTCGATTCGCTGGGGCGATTACTTGCGGATCGGCTTACGCGGACCTTTACGGGTACGCGCGTTAGTCTTGGTACGCTGACCGCGTACTGGAAGACCACGACGATGACGCAGACCGCGATAGCAACCGAGGTCCATCAAACGCTTGATTTTCATGTTGATTTCGCGACGCAGGTCACCTTCAGTGGTGAACTTCGCCACTTCGCCACGCAGCTGTTCAATCTGCTCGTCGCTCAGATCCTTGATCTTAGCGGCTGGGTTTACCCCAGCGACCGCGCAAATCTTCTGCGCAGTTGTGCGACCAACACCATAGATGTAGGTCAGCGAGATAACAGTGTGCTTGTTATCTGGAATGTTAACGCCTGCAATACGGGCCATTCAGTGGGACTCCAATTGACAGCTACCTACGCCCCGGAAGCCAAGAAATAGGGCGCGAGATAATATCGCTGTAATAACAAATAATCAACCCGGCAGCGCACTAGCTGCCGGGCTTCAAGCGGATCACACTCAGCCTTGGCGCTGTTTGTGACGCGGTTCCGCGCTGCAAATTACTCGAACAACACCTTCGCGGCGAATAATCTTGCAGTTACGGCACAGCTTTTTCACCGATGCACGAACTTTCATCACCAACTCCTCGAACCTTATGGGGTACTCAGCGCAACATGCCGCTGCCGTAGCCCTTCAGGTTGGCTTTCTTCATCAGGGATTCGTACTGGTGCGAAACGAGGTGCGATTGTACTTGGGACATGAAGTCCATCACAACCACGACGACGATCAGCAACGAGGTCCCGCCAAGGTAGAACGGAACGTTTGCTGCAACCACCAGGAACTGGGGCAACAAGCACACGGCCGTCATATATAGAGCACCGAACAGGGTCAAACGAGTCAGAACGCCATCAATGTAGCGTGCCGACTGCTCACCTGGACGGATGCCCGGAATAAAGGCACCGGACTTCTTCAGGTTTTCCGCTACGTCTTTCGGATTGAACATCAACGCCGTATAGAAGAAGCAGAAGAAAATAATCCCTGCACTAAACAGCAGAATATTCAACGGCTGACCAGGAGCGATCGACTGAGAGAGGTCCTGCAGCCAGCCCATATTTTCAGACTGACCAAACCAGGTACCCAACGAAGCCGGAAACAGCAAAATGCTGCTCGCGAAAATTGCCGGAATAACACCGGCCATATTCACTTTCAGCGGCAAGTGGCTGGTCTGCGCAGCGAAGACCTTACGGCCCTGCTGACGCTTGGCGTAGTGAACAGCAATACGACGCTGGCCACGCTCAATGAACACCACAAAACCGATAATCGCTACTGCCAGCAAACCGATGGCAACCAGGGCGAAGATATTGATATCACCCTGACGCGCAGACTCGAAAGACTGCCCAATTGCTCTCGGAAGACCGGCGACGATACCTGCGAAAATCAACATCGAGATACCGTTACCAACACCACGCTCAGTAATCTGCTCACCCAGCCACATCATGAACATCGCACCAGCCACAAACGTGGATACCGCGACGAAATGGAAGCCAAAGTCACCAGTGAACGCAACACCCTGCCCAGCCAGGCCAACGGACATGCCGATAGCTTGGACCAGGGCGAGGGCTACAGTGCCGTAGCGGGTGTACTGGCTAATCTTGCGACGGCCAGCTTCACCTTCCTTCTTCAACTGCTCCAGCTGCGGGCTGACGGCGGTCATCAGTTGCATGATGATCGATGCCGAAATGTACGGCATGATCCCCAGTGCAAAGATGCTCATCCGTTCCAGCGCGCCGCCGGAAAACATGTTGAACAAGCTAAGAATGGTCCCCTCATTCTGTCGAAACAGGTCTGCGAGTCGGTCCGGGTTGATACCTGGAACCGGGATGTGTGCGCCTATTCGGTAGACGATAATCGCCAGGAACAGAAAACGCAGACGAGCCCAAAGTTCAGACATACCGCCTTTGCCGAGCGCTGAGAGAGCACCTTGCTTAGCCATTTATTCCTCGAACTTGCCGCCAGCTGCTTCGATAGCCGAACGCGCACCTTTGGTGGCGCCGATTCCCTTGCCGATAGTGACAGCGCGAGTCACTTCACCGGACAGCATGATTTTCACACGCTGTACGTTGACGTTGATCACGTTGGCATCTTTCAGGGTCTGCACAGTAACGATGTCGCCTTCCACTTTAGCCAGCTCGGACAGACGCACTTCTGCGCGATCCATGGCTTTCAGGGATACGAAACCGAACTTAGGCAGGCGACGATGCAGCGGCTGTTGACCGCCTTCAAAGCCTGGAGCGATGGTGCCACCGGAACGGGAGGTCTGACCTTTGTGGCCACGGCCACCAGTCTTACCCAAACCGCTACCGATACCACGGCCCGGACGATGCTTTTCGCGACGGGAACCCGGCGCTGGACTCAGATCATTGAGTTTCATCGATTAACCCTCTACACGCAGCATGTAGTAAGCCTTGTTGATCATCCCGCGATTCTCGGGAGTATCAAGTACTTCTACAGTGTGACCGATGCGACGCAGACCCAGACCCTTAACGCACAGTTTGTGGTTAGGGATGCGGCCGGTCATGCTCTTGATCAGCGTTACTTTAACGGTAGCCATGATCAGAAGATCTCCTTGACAGTCAGACCACGCTTAGCAGCGATGGACTCAGGAGATTGCATAGCTTTCAAACCTTTGAAAGTGGCGTGAACCACGTTTACCGGGTTAGTCGAGCCGTAGCACTTGGCCAGAACGTTCTGAACGCCAGCAACCTCGAGGACAGCACGCATAGCGCCGCCAGCGATGATACCGGTACCTTCAGAAGCAGGCTGCATGTACACCTTCGAAGCGCCATGGGCGGACTTCATTGCGTACTGCAGAGTGGTCCCGTTCAGGTCAACTTGGATCATGTTGCGGCGAGCAGCTTCCATTGCCTTCTGGATCGCAGCAGGCACTTCACGCGACTTGCCACGGCCGAAGCCAACACGCCCTTTACCATCACCAACCACGGTCAACGCGGTGAAAGTGAAGATACGGCCGCCTTTAACGGTTTTGGCTACGCGGTTAACTTGAACCAGCTTCTCAATGTAGCCTTCGTCGCGCTTTTGGTCGTTATTTGACATAACTTAGAACTCCAGCCCAGCTTCACGAGCGCCATCAGCCAGCGCTTTCACGCGACCGTGGTACTTGAAGCCAGAGCGGTCGAAAGCCACTTGCGAGACGCCAGCGGCCTTAGCACGCGTAGCGACCAGCTGGCCAACCTTTGTGGCCGCGTCGATGTTGCCAGTGGCACCATCACGCAGTTCTTTATCCAAAGTCGAGGCGCTTGCCAGGACTTTGTTGCCGTCGGCCGAGATGACCTGGGCGTAGATGTGCTGCGACGAGCGGAACACGCAGAGACGCACGACTTCGAGTTCGTGCATTTTCAGGCGTGCTTTGCGAGCGCGACGCAGTCGAGTAACTTTTTTGTCGGTCATTTGCTATGCCCTACTTCTTCTTGGCTTCTTTACGACGGACGACTTCGTCCGCGTAGCGCACACCTTTGCCTTTGTACGGCTCTGGTGGACGGAAGTCGCGGATCTCAGCAGCCACTTGACCTACCAGTTGCTTATCGATGCCCTTGATCAGGATATCGGTCTGGCTAGGAGTCTCAGCGGTGATGCCTTCCGGCAGTTCGTAATCCACTGGGTGCGAGAAGCCAAGGGCCAGGTTCAAAACCGTGCCTTTTGCTTGCGCTTTGTAACCAACACCGACCAGCTGGAGCTTACGCTCGAAGCCTTGGCTTACGCCTTGGACCATGTTGTTTACCAACGCACGCGTGGTACCGGCCATTGCGCGAGTTTGTTGATCGCCATTGCGAGCAGCGAAACGCAGCTCACCAGCTTCTTCAACGATCTCAACGGACGAATGGATGTTCAGTTCAAGAGTACCCTTGGCACCCTTCACCGAAAGCTGTTGGCCTGCGAATTTGACTTCGACACCGGCTGGCAGCTTAACGGGGTTCTTAGCGACGCGAGACATGCTTATCCCCCCTTAGAACACAGTGCAAAGAACTTCGCCGCCGACACCGGCAGCGCGCGCAGCACGATCCGTCATCACACCTTTGTTGGTGGAGACGATAGACACGCCCAGACCGCCACGAACTTTCGGCAGATCTTCAGCGGACTTGTACTGACGCAGGCCTGGACGGCTAACGCGCTTCACTTCCTCGATGACCGAACGGCCTTCGAAGTACTTCAGCTCGATGGACAGCAGTGGTTTGATTTCGCTGCTGATCTGATAACCCGCAATGTAGCCTTCGTCTTTCAGGACTTTGGCAACAGCTACCTTCAACTTGGAAGATGGCATGCTTACGACGGACTTTTCAGCCATCTGGGCATTACGGATACGAGTTAGCATGTCCGCTAACGGGTCCTGCATACTCATGGGCTAGACGCTCCTAATACAAAAAAATTAGCCTTGCGGCTACATATGTCGCCGAGAATCTCCGGGTAAAAAACACGGGCTCAGGCGAGCCGCGTATTTTAGACACACTCCGGAAATGAAACAAGCCCCAAAAGGGGCTTGTTCCAGATTCAAGGTCACCGGCGGTCAGTATCTTGCGATTCAGACCACCTGGACGCTGAAAGTACTTACCAGCTGGCTTTAACCAGACCTGGTACGTCACCACGCATTGCCGCTTCACGCAGTTTGTTACGGCCGAGGCCGAACTTGCGGTAAACGCCGTGTGGACGACCGGTCAGGCGGCAGCGGTTACGCATGCGCGAAGCGCTTGCGTCACGTGGCTGCTTCTGCAGAGCAACTGTAGCTTCCCAACGCGCTTCTGGACTTGCGTTCAGATCAACGATGATTGCTTTCAGTGCTGCACGCTTCTTGGCGTACTTGGCAACCGTGAGCTGACGCTTCAGCTCGCGGTTTTTCATGCTCATCTTGGCCATGGTCCTACTCCAATCAGTTGCGGAACGGGAATTTGAAAGCACGCAACAGGGCGCGACCTTCATCATCGTTCTTGGCAGTGGTGGTCAGGGTGATGTCCAGACCGCGGAGAGCATCGATCTTGTCGTAGTCGATTTCCGGGAAGATGATCTGCTCTTTCACGCCCATGCTGTAGTTACCACGACCATCGAAGGACTTGGCATTCAGGCCGCGGAAGTCGCGAACCCGAGGCAGGGAGATCGACAGCAGACGATCCAGGAATTCATACATACGCTCACGGCGCAGGGTCACTTTGACGCCGATCGGCCAACCTTCACGGACTTTAAAGCCAGCGATGGATTTCCGAGCGTAGGTCACAACGACTTTCTGGCCGGTGATCTTTTCCAGGTCAGCAACAGCGTGCTCGATGACTTTTTTGTCGCCGATCGCTTCGCCCAGACCCATGTTCAGGGTGATTTTGGTAACGCGCGGAACTTCCATCACGTTCCCAAGCTTAAGTTCTTCCTTAAGCTTAGGGGCGATTTCCTTCCGGTAAATCTCTTGTAGTCGTGCCATGGTCTAATCTACCTAGCAGTGTTCAAGCATCAACCGCTTTTTGGGTCGACTTGAAGACACGAATTTTCTTACCGTCTTCTACTTTGAAACCAACGCGGTCAGCCTTGTTGGTTTCGCCGTTGAAGATGGCGACGTTAGAAGCATCCAGCGGAGCTTCTTTCTCGACGATACCGCCCTGCACGCCCGACATCGGGTTAGGCTTGGTATGACGCTTAACCAGGTTCAGACCACCGATAACCAGACGGTTATTAGCGAGAACCTTAAGCACCTTACCGCGCTTACCTTTGTCTTTGCCGGCGATCACGATGATCTCGTCGTCACGACGAATCTTTTGCATGTCGGATCTCCTTACAGCACTTCTGGGGCGAGCGAGACGATCTTCATGAACTTCTCAGTACGAAGTTCACGGGTCACTGGCCCAAAGATACGGGTGCCGATCGGCTCTTGCTTGTTGTTCAGAAGAACAGCAGCGTTGCCATCAAAGCGGATAATGGAGCCATCAGCACGACGTACGCCGTGACGAGTGCGGACTACAACAGCAGTCATCACTTGGCCTTTTTTCACTTTACCGCGAGGAATTGCTTCCTTCACGGTAACTTTGATGATGTCACCGATACCAGCGTAACGACGATGGGAGCCACCCAGCACCTTGATGCACATAACACGGCGAGCGCCGCTGTTATCGGCCACATCGAGCATGGATTGAGTCTGAATCATATAATTTCTCCGACCCCTAGTCCTTAGACTTCCACAGCGCGTTCGAGAACATCAACCAGTGCCCAAGACTTGGTCTTGGCCAGCGGACGAGTTTCACGAATAGTGACTTTGTCGCCGATGTGGCACTGATTGGTTTCGTCGTGCGCGTGCAGCTTAGTCGAACGCTTAACATATTTACCGTAGATCGGGTGCTTAACGCGACGCTCGATCAAAACGGTGATGGTTTTGTCCATCTTGTCGCTGACAACACGGCCAGTCAGCGTACGGACAGTCTTTTCGGCTTCAGCCATGATCACTTACCTGCCTGCTGGTTGAGCACAGTCTTCACGCGAGCGATGTCACGCTTAACTTGCGAGAGCAGATGAGACTGCCCCAACTGGCCAGTTGCTTTCTGCATACGCAGATTGAACTGGTCGCGCAGCAAGCCGAGCAGTTGCTCGTTCAGCTGCTGTGCGGATTTTTCACGAAGTTCATTCGCTTTCATCACATCACCGTCCGTTTAACAAAGGAGGTGGCGAGCGGCAGCTTTGCAGCAGCCAGGGCGAAAGCCTCACGCGCCAGCTCTTCAGTAACACCCTCGATTTCATACAGGACTTTGCCTGGCTGAATCTGGGCAACCCAATATTCCACGTTACCCTTACCTTTACCCATCCGCACTTCGAGAGGCTTCTTGGAGATCGGCTTGTCCGGGAATACACGGATCCAGATCTTGCCGCCACGTTTAACGTGACGGGTCAGAGCACGACGCGCTGACTCGATCTGACGAGCGGTGAGACGACCACGAGCTACAGACTTCAGCGCGAACTCGCCGAAGCTGACTTTGCTACCGCGCTGAGCCAGACCACGGTTGTGGCCTGTCATCTGCTTGCGGAACTTCGTACGCTTAGGTTGCAACATTTGGCGTACCCCTTACTTAGCAGCTTTTTTACGAGGCGCTGGTGCTTGTGGTTTCAGTTCTTCTTGGCGACCACCAATTACTTCGCCTTTGAAGATCCAAACCTTTACACCGATCACACCGTAAGTGGTGTGAGCTTCGTAGTTGGCATAGTCGATGTCGGCACGCAGGGTGTGCAGTGGCACACGACCTTCGCGATACCATTCAGTACGTGCGATTTCAGCACCGCCGAGACGACCGCTCACTTGGATTTTGATGCCTTTGGCACCAATGCGCATGGCGTTCTGTACGGCGCGCTTCATAGCGCGACGGAACATTACGCGACGCTCCAGCTGCTGAGCTACGCTCTGCGCAACCAGCATACCGTCGAGTTCCGGCTTACGGATCTCTTCGATATTGATGTGCACAGGCACACCCATTTGCTTGGTCAGGTCCTGACGCAGTTTCTCAACATCTTCACCTTTCTTCCCGATAACGATACCTGGACGAGCAGTGTGGATGGTGATACGTGCAGTTTGTGCCGGACGATGGATATCGATACGGCTTACGGACGCGCTTTTTAGTTTGTCTTGGAGATACTCACGCACCTTCAGATCAGCGAACAAGTAGTCCGCATAAGTCCGACCGTCTGCGTACCAGACGGAGGTGTGCTCCTTGACGATTCCCAGGCGAATGCCAATGGGATGTACTTTCTGACCCATCTCTTCGACTCCGTTACTTGTCAGCAACCTTGACAGTGATATGGCAAGACCGCTTGACGATGCGATCAGCACGGCCTTTGGCACGTGGCATGATGCGCTTCAGCGAACGCCCTTCGTTGACGAAAACGGTGCTGACCTTCAGGTCATCAACGTCTGCGCCTTCGTTATGCTCGGCGTTGGCTACGGCCGACTCCAGCACTTTCTTCATGATCTCGGCGGCTTTCTTACTGCTGAAAGCCAACAGGTTGAGCGCTTCGCCCACCTTCTTCCCGCGGATCTGGTCGGCGACCAAGCGGGCTTTCTGGGCGGAGATTCGAGCGCCCGACAACTTAGCGGCTACTTCCATTTCCTAACCCCTTAACGCTTGGCTTTCTTGTCTGCCACGTGCCCACGATAAGTGCGGGTACCGGCAAACTCGCCCAGTTTGTGGCCGACCATGTCTTCGTTAACGAGAACTGGGACGTGTTGACGACCGTTGTGTACTGCGATGGTCAGACCGACCATTTGTGGCAGGATCATCGAACGACGCGACCAGGTTTTCACCGGTTTGCGATCATTCTTTTCCGCCGCCACTTCGATCTTCTTCAGTAGGTGAAGATCAATAAAAGGACCTTTTTTCAGAGAACGTGGCACTGTCGTATCCCTCTATTTACTTGCGACGACGGACGATCATTTTGTCGGTACGCTTATTACCACGAGTCTTCGCGCCCTTAGTCGGGAAGCCCCATGGCGATACCGGATGACGACCACCAGAGGTACGACCTTCACCACCACCGTGTGGGTGGTCAACCGGGTTCATGGCAACACCACGAACGGTTGGGCGAACGCCACGCCAGCGTTTGGCACCAGCTTTACCCAGCGAACGCAGGCTGTGCTCGGAGTTCGAGACTTCGCCCAGGGTCGCGCGGCATTCAGCCAGCACTTTACGCATCTCACCAGAACGCAGACGCAGGGTCACGTAGACACCTTCACGAGCGATCAGCTGAGCCGAAGCACCAGCGGAACGAGCGATCTGTGCGCCTTTACCTGGCTTCAATTCGATGCCGTGTACGGTGCTACCAACTGGAATGTTACGCAGTTGCAGAGCGTTGCCCGGCTTGATCGGTGCCAGGGCACCTGCGATCAGCTGGTCGCCAGCGCTCACGCCTTTAGGGGCGATGATGTAGCGACGCTCGCCATCTGCGTACAGCAGCAGAGCGATGTGAGCAGTACGGTTTGGATCGTATTCAATACGCTCGACAGTGGCAGAGATGCCATCTTTGTCGTTGCGACGGAAATCGACCAGACGATAATGCTGCTTATGGCCACCACCGATGTGACGAGTGGTAATACGACCATTGTTGTTACGACCACCAGTCTTCGATTTTTTCTCGAGCAGCGGTGCGTGAGGAGCGCCTTTATGCAGCTCCTGGTTGACCACCTTGACCACAAAACGGCGGCCAGGGGAAGTCGGTTTGCATTTAACGATTGCCATGATGCACCCCTTCCTTACTCAGCACTGCTGCTGAAATCGAGATCTTGGCCTGGCTGAAGGGAGATAACTGCCTTCTTCCAGTCATTACGCTTGCCCAGACCGCGAGCAGTGCGCTTGCTCTTACCCAGAACATTCAGGGTAGTAACACGCTCTACTTTCACGCTGAACAGGCTTTCGACGGCCTTCTTGATTTCCAGCTTGGTTGCGTCAGTTGCAACCTTGAAAACGAACTGGCCTTTCTTGTCAGCCAGAACCGTAGCCTTTTCGGAAACGTGCGGGCCAAGCAGAACTTTAAATACGCGTTCCTGGTTCATCCCAGCAGCTCCTCGAATTTCTTCACGGCCGACACGGTGATCAACACCTTGTCGTATGCGATCAGACTAACTGGATCGGAACCTTGCACGTCACGTACATCAACGTGTGGCAGGTTGCGAGCAGCCAGGTACAGGTTCTGATCAACAGCTTCAGACACGATCAAAACGTCGGTCAGGCTCATGTTGTTCAGCTTGCCCAGCAGATCTTTGGTTTTTGGACTTTCAACAGCGAAGTCCTGAACCACGACCAGACGATCAGTACGCACGAGTTCAGCAAGGATGGAGCGCAGTGCTGCGCGGTACATCTTCTTGTTGAGCTTCTGAGAGTGATCCTGTGGACGAGCTGCGAAAGTGGTACCGCCGCCACGCCAGATTGGGCTACGGATAGTACCGGCACGAGCACGGCCAGTGCCTTTCTGACGCCAAGGGCGCTTACCGCCACCACGTACGTCGGAACGGGTCTTTTGCTGCTTGCTACCTTGACGGCCGCCGGCCATGTAGGCCACGACTGCTTGGTGAACGAGCGTCTCGTTGAATTCGCCGCCAAATGTCAGTTCGGAAACTTCGATCGCTTGAGCGTCATTTACATTTAATTGCATGTCAGCTTCCCCTTAACCGCGAGCCTTGGCCGCTGGACGTACAACCAGGTTGCCGCCAGTAGCGCCAGGAACAGCACCCTTGACCAACAACAGATTGCGTTCAGCGTCGACGCGCACTACTTCGAGGGACTGCACGGTCACGCGCTCAGCGCCCATATGACCGGACATTTTTTTGCCCTTGAATACACGACCAGGAGTCTGGCACTGGCCAATAGAGCCCGGGACGCGGTGGGAAACGGAGTTACCGTGAGTGTTGTCTTGGCCACGGAAATTCCAACGCTTGATCGTACCCTGGAAGCCTTTACCCTTGGACTGACCGGTTACATCAACCAGTTGACCAGCGGCGAAGATTTCAGCGTTGATCAGATCGCCAGCCTGGTAGTCGCCATCTTCAAGACGGAACTCCATAACAGTACGACCAGCTGCAACGTTTGCTTTTGCGAAGTGACCTGCTTGAGCAGCAGTCACGCGCGAAGCACGACGCTCGCCGACAGTGACTTGCACTGCACGATAGCCATCGGTTTCTTCAGTTTTGAACTGGGTGACGCGATTCGGTTCGATCTCAATGACCGTGACCGGAATGGAGACACCTTCTTCGGTGAAAATACGGGTCATACCGCATTTACGACCGACTACACCAATAGTCATGTTGTAAACCTCATGAGTGTACGGGGCTTTCACCCGCTATGGCCGCCCATTTCAGAGCGTTACACGACTAAGACCCAAGTCTTAGCCGAGGCTGATCTGTACTTCCACACCGGCCGCCAGATCAAGCTTCATAAGTGCATCAACGGTTTTATCCGTTGGCTGGACGATGTCCAGAACGCGCTTATGAGTACGGATCTCGTACTGGTCACGCGCGTCTTTGTTGACGTGCGGGGAGACCAGAACGGTGAACCGCTCTTTACGGGTAGGCAGTGGAATTGGACCACGCACTTGTGCACCAGTACGTTTCGCGGTTTCCACGATTTCCTGGGTGGATTGGTCGATCAGGCGATGGTCAAAAGCCTTCAACCTGATACGGATTTGCTGATTTTGCATTGGATTTCAGACTCCGGCTGCTATTCCCAGCGAGCGCAATACGCCCGTTAAAAGGAGGCGCAATTCTATAGACGCCCCAGATAGGTGTCAACCCAATAAAAAAAGCCCCCGCTGAGCGGGGGCCTTTTTCAAAGCATCAAGCTAACTCAAAAAAGAGCTTACTCGATGATTTTAGCTACAACACCAGCACCAACGGTACGGCCGCCTTCACGGATAGCGAAGCGCAGACCGTCTTCCATTGCGATGGTTTTGATCAGGGTAACTTCCATTTGGATGTTATCACCTGGCATTACCATTTCAACGCCTTCTGGCAGCTGGCAGTTACCAGTCACGTCAGTAGTACGGAAGTAGAACTGAGGACGGTAGCCTTTGAAGAACGGAGTGTGACGACCGCCTTCTTCTTTGCTCAGAACGTAGACTTCTGCGGTGAACTTGGTGTGCGGCTTAACCGAACCTGGCTTAACCAGAACCTGGCCACGCTCAACGTCGTCACGCTTGGTACCACGCAGCAGAACGCCGCAGTTCTCGCCAGCACGACCTTCGTCGAGCAGTTTGCGGAACATTTCAACACCGGTGCAGGTGGTGACGGTGGTGTCACGCAGACCAACGATTTCCAGTGGGTCTTGAACGCGAACGATACCGCGCTCGATACGACCAGTCACAACAGTACCGCGACCGGAGATCGAGAATACGTCTTCGATTGGCATCAGGAACGGCTTGTCGGTCAGACGAACTGGTTCTGGGATGTAGCTGTCCAGAGTTTCAACCAGTTTACGAACGGCAGTGGTGCCCATTTCGTTGTCGTCTTTACCTTCCAGAGCCATACGAGCAGAACCGATGATGATCGGAGTGTCGTCGCCTGGGAAGTCGTAAGTGCTCAGCAGATCGCGCACTTCCATCTCAACCAGTTCCAGCAGCTCAGCGTCGTCTACCAGGTCAGCCTTGTTCAGGAAAACCACGATGTACGGAACGCCTACCTGACGGGACAGCAGGATGTGCTCACGGGTTTGTGGCATCGGACCATCAGCGGCCGAGCAAACCAGGATCGCGCCGTCCATCTGGGCAGCACCGGTGATCATGTTCTTCACATAGTCAGCGTGACCTGGGCAGTCAACGTGAGCGTAGTGACGGATCAGCGAGTTGTATTCAACGTGCGCGGTGTTGATGGTGATACCACGAGCTTTTTCTTCTGGTGCGCTGTCGATCTTGTCGAAGTCAACACGAGCCGAACCGAAAACTTCGGAGCAGACGCGAGTCAGAGCAGCGGTCAGAGTGGTTTTACCGTGGTCAACGTGGCCGATAGTGCCAACGTTTACGTGCGGTAGGGAACGATCAAATTTTTCTTTAGCCACGACAATTAACTCCTTGCCTAAAGGACTGAATCAGCCTTGTTTTTTGGATACAGTTTCAGCGATGTGCGCCGGAGCTGTGTTGTATTTTTTGAATTCCATAGAGTAGCTTGCGCGACCCTGGGACATGGAGCGAACGTCGGTCGCATAACCGAACATCTCACCCAACGGAACCTCGGCGCGAATCACTTTGCCGGAAACCGTGTCTTCCATACCCAAGATCATGCCGCGACGACGGTTAAGGTCGCCCATGACATCACCCATATAGTCTTCAGGTGTAACAACTTCTACCGCCATGATCGGCTCAAGCAACTCACCACCGCCCTTCTGGGCCAGTTGCTTGGTTGCCATGGAGGCAGCCACCTTAAACGCCATCTCGTTGGAGTCGACGTCGTGGTAAGAACCGTCAAAAACGGTTGCTTTCAGGCCGATCAGCGGATAGCCGGCAACAACACCGTTCTTCATCTGCTCTTCGATGCCCTTCTGGATAGCCGGGATGTATTCCTTAGGAACCACACCACCAACTACTTCGTTCACGAATTGCAGACCTTCCTGACCTTCGTCAGCAGGAGCAAAACGGATCCAGCAGTGACCGAACTGACCACGACCGCCGGACTGACGAACGAACTTGCCTTCGATTTCGCAATTCTTCGTGATGCGCTCACGATAGGAAACCTGAGGCTTACCGATGTTGGCTTCGACGTTGAACTCACGGCGCATCCGGTCAACCAGGATGTCCAGGTGCAACTCGCCCATGCCGGAGATGATCGTTTGACCAGTCTCTTCATCAGTTTTAACGCGGAAAGATGGATCTTCCTGAGCAAGCTTGCCCAGAGCGATACCCATTTTTTCCTGGTCATCCTTGGTCTTAGGCTCTACGGCAACCGAAATAACCGGCTCCGGGAAGTCCATGCGAACCAGGATGATTGGCTTGGCAGCGTCGCACAAAGTCTCACCAGTGGTGACGTCCTTCATGCCGATCAGGGCCGCGATGTCACCAGCGCGCACTTCCTTGATCTCTTCACGGGCGTTTGCGTGCATTTGCACCATACGACCCACGCGCTCTTTCTTGCCTTTAACCGAGTTGATCACGCCGTCGCCGGATGCCAACACGCCCGAGTAAACGCGGACGAAGGTCAAGGTACCCACGAATGGGTCGGTAGCGATCTTGAACGCCAAAGCCGAGAACGGCTCGTTGTCGTCTGCATGACGCTCCATCTCTTCTTCCTCGTTATCAGGGTTGGAACCCTTGATAGCAGGAATGTCGGTTGGAGCCGGCAGGTAGTCGATAACGGCGTCGAGAACCAGGGGAACACCCTTGTTCTTGAAGGAAGAACCGCAAACAGCCAAGACGATTTCGCCAGCGATAGTACGCTGACGCAGAGCAGCCTTGATTTCCACGTTGGTGAGTTCTTCACCTTCGAGGTATTTGTTCATCAGCTCTTCGCTGGCCTCGGCAGCAGCCTCAACCATGTTGTTGCGCCACTCGTCAGCCAGCTCCTGAAGCTCTTCAGGGATAGGCTTACGAACAGGAACCATACCTTTGTCGGAATCATTCCAGTAAACAGCTTCCATGTTGATCAGATCGATCTGACCCTGGAAGTTGTCTTCGGAACCGATAGCCAATTGGATTGGCACCGGAGTGTGACCCAGACGCTGCTTGATCTGACCGATCACGCGCAGGAAGTTGGCACCAGCACGGTCCATCTTGTTTACGTAAACAAGACGTGGAACGCCGTACTTGTTGGCTTGACGCCATACGGTTTCCGACTGAGGCTCAACACCCGAGGTACCGCAGAACACAACGACAGCGCCGTCGAGTACGCGCAGGGAACGTTCAACTTCAATGGTGAAGTCTACGTGGCCCGGGGTATCGATTACGTTGAAGCGGTGCTCGTCTTTGTACTGCTTCTCGGAACCTTTCCAGAAGGCGGTAATAGCAGCAGAAGTAATGGTAATACCACGCTCCTGCTCCTGAACCATCCAGTCTGTGGTCGCGGCGCCGTCATGCACCTCGCCCATTTTGTGACTTTTGCCGGTGTAAAACAGTACGCGCTCGGTGGTGGTGGTTTTACCAGCATCCACGTGAGCAACGATACCGATGTTACGGTAGCGGCTAATCGGAGTAGTACGAGCCATAAAGCCCTCGCAAAATTAGTGAAGCTAAGATTAGAAGCGGTAGTGCGAGAAAGCTTTGTTAGCTTCAGCCATACGGTGCACGTCTTCACGCTTCTTAACAGCAGCACCTTTACCTTCAGCAGCGTCCAACAGTTCGCCAGCCAAACGCAGAGCCATAGACTTCTCGCCGCGCTTACGGGCGAAGTCTACCAACCAGCGCATTGCCAGAGCGTTACGACGGGACGGGCGAACTTCGACCGGAACCTGGTAAGTAGCACCGCCTACACGGCGCGACTTCACTTCGACCAGCGGAGCGATGGCGTCGAGAGCTTTCTCGAAGATTTCCAGGGGGTCGCTGTTCTTGCGTTCTTTAACCTTTTCCAGCGCGCCATAAACGATACGCTCGGCAACGGCTTTCTTGCCGCTTTCCATCACGTGGTTCATGAACTTGGCCAGGATTTGGCTTCCGTATTTTGGATCGTCAAGCACTTCGCGCTTGGCTGCTACGCGTCTTCTTGGCATGGATAAGCCCTCAAACGGTCTTCAGGTTCGCTCGGAATCGGTGCCCTTTCGGGACGCCTCCGACCTTACTCTTATCGACTCAGAAAATAAGATGATTCAGTTTTACAAAAAGCCGCTACTACTTAGGCTTCTTGGTACCG
>NZ_QAJM01000004.1:2513-15127 GCF_003852405.1 Pseudomonas sp. KBW05 | reverse complement strand
CGGATTTCTCGACGATACGCTTACGCGGCTGACGTACCAGCTGGTTGATAGTTGCCATCTACTAGCTCCACTGTTGTCTTGCGACGCTATTGTCTTGCAAGAAAAGCAAAATGGCAGGAACGAATTCCCGCCAAATTTAGGGGTACAAGAGTCTAAAGAGGATCTTGCCCCCAGTCAAGGCAAGGCCCCGACCTCCCCTCTCATCGAACCGGGGCATTACTGCCTCGATCCGACGAATGGGGGCTGCCAGGGCCCAGACTTATTTATCGCAGAACTCAGTTACCGCTTGAGTTCAGCGCTTCGGTCAGTGCAGCTTCCACTTCACTGGCGCTTACGCGCAGCGGCTTGTCAGCATCACGGCGGCGCTTGCGCTCGCTGTGGTAAGCCAAACCGGTACCAGCCGGGATCAAACGACCCACAACCACGTTTTCTTTCAGGCCGCGCAGGTAGTCGCGCTTGCCGGTTACCGCTGCTTCGGTCAGTACGCGAGTGGTCTCCTGGAAGGAGGCCGCCGAGATGAACGACTCAGTGGACAACGACGCCTTGGTGATACCCAGCAGCACGCGAGTGAACTTGGAAACGAATTTCTCGTCGTTCGCCAGGCGCTCGTTTTCTACCAGTACGTGAGTCAGTTCCATCTGGTCGCCCTTGATGAAACTGGAATCGCCGGATTCAGCGATTTCAACTTTACGCAGCATCTGACGCAGGATGGTCTCGATGTGCTTATCGTTGATCTTCACGCCTTGCAGACGGTAAACGTCCTGGATCTCGTTCACGATGTACTTGGCCAGCGCACTCACACCCAGCAGACGCAGGATGTCGTGTGGATCGCTCGGGCCGTCGGAGATAACTTCGCCGCGGTTTACCTGTTCGCCTTCGAAGACGTTCAGGTGACGCCACTTCGGAATCAGCTCTTCATACGGATCGCTACCGTCGTTCGGGGTAATGACCAGACGGCGCTTGCCCTTGGTCTCTTTACCGAACGCGATGGTGCCGCTGACTTCAGCCAGAATCGACGCTTCTTTCGGACGACGAGCTTCGAACAAGTCGGCAACACGCGGCAGACCACCGGTGATGTCTCGAGTTTTCGAAGTTTCTTGCGGGATACGCGCGATAACATCACCGATCGCGATCTTCGCACCATCCGCTACACCGACCAGGGCGTTGGCTGGCAGGAAGTACTGAGCGATTACGTCAGTGCCTGGCAGCAACAAGTCCTTGCCGTTGTCATCGACCATCTTCACGGCAGGACGGATGTCTTTACCGGCAGCTGGACGATCTTTCGCGTCGAGTACTTCAATGTTGGTCATACCGGTCAATTCGTCAGTCTGACGCTTGATCGTGATGCCTTCTTCCATGCCCACGTAGGTCACGGTACCTTTCATTTCGGTAACGATTGGGTGAGTGTGCGGATCCCACTTGGCCACGATTGCGCCAGCGTCGACCTTGTCACCTTCTTTAACCGAAATCACAGCACCGTACGGCAGCTTGTAACGCTCACGCTCACGACCGTAGTCGTCAGCGATTGCCAGCTCACCGGAACGGGACACAGCAACCAGGTGGCCATCCACTCGCTCAACGTGCTTCAGGTTGTGCAGACGGACGGTACCGCCATTCTTCACCTGAACGCTGTCAGCTGCGGAGGTCCGGCTTGCCGCACCACCGATGTGGAACGTACGCATGGTCAGCTGGGTACCTGGCTCACCGATGGACTGGGCAGCGATAACGCCGACCGCTTCACCGATGTTCACCTGGTGACCACGAGCCAAGTCACGGCCGTAGCACTTGGCGCAAATGCCGTAGCGGGTTTCGCAGCTGATCGGCGAGCGAACGATCACTTCGTCGATGCTGTTGAGTTCGATGAACTCGACCCACTTCTCGTCCACCAGAGTACCGGCAGGAACGATGATTTCTTCGGTGCCTGGCTTGAATACGTCACGGGCGATCACTCGACCCAGTACGCGCTCACCCAACGGCTCTACAACGTCACCGCCTTCAATGTGCGGAGTCATCAGCAGGCCGTGCTCGGTACCGCAGTCGATCTCGGTTACAACCAGATCTTGTGCAACGTCTACCAGACGACGAGTCAGGTAACCGGAGTTAGCGGTTTTCAACGCGGTATCCGCAAGACCCTTACGAGCACCGTGAGTGGAGATGAAGTACTGAAGTACGCTCAAACCTTCACGGAAGTTCGCAGTAATCGGCGTTTCGATGATGGAACCGTCCGGCTTGGCCATCAGGCCACGCATACCGGCGAGCTGACGGATCTGCGCAGCAGAACCCCGTGCGCCCGAGTCGGCCATCATGTACATCGAGTTGAAGGACTCTTGATCGACTTCCACGCCGTGACGGTCGATAACCTTCTCTTTCGAGAGGTTGGCCATCATCGCCTTGGAAACTTCGTCGTTCGCCTTCGACCAAAGGTCGATTACCTTGTTGTACTTCTCGCCCTGGGTTACCAGGCCGGAAGCGTACTGGCTTTCGATCTCTTTCACTTCATCGGTAGCAGCACCGATGATCTGGGCTTTTTCATCCGGGATAACGAAGTCGTTAACACCGATGGAAACGCCGGAAATGGTCGAATAAGCAAAACCGGTGTACATCAACTGGTCAGCGAAGATCACGGTCTCTTTCAAACCAACCACGCGGTAGCACTGGTTGATCAGCTTGGAGATCGCCTTTTTCTTCATCGGCAGGTTGACGACGTCGTACGACAGACCTTTTGGCACAACTTGATACAGCAGCGCACGGCCGACGGTGGTGTCGACAATACGGGTGCCGCTCACGCTGCCGCCATCACGGTCGTTGACGGTTTCGTTGATCCGCACCTTGACCTTGGCGTGCAGTGCGGCTTCGCCGGCACGGAACACACGGTCAACTTCCTGCAGGTCAGCGAAGACACGACCTTCGCCCTTGGCGTTGATCGCTTCACGGGTCATGTAGTACAGACCCAATACAACGTCCTGCGACGGAACGATGATTGGCTCACCGTTGGCTGGCGACAGAATGTTGTTGGTCGACATCATCAACGCACGCGCTTCCAACTGGGCTTCCAGTGTCAGCGGTACGTGCACGGCCATTTGGTCGCCGTCGAAGTCGGCGTTGTACGCAGCACAGACCAGAGGGTGCAGCTGGATAGCCTTACCTTCGATCAGTACCGGTTCAAACGCCTGGATACCCAGACGGTGAAGGGTCGGTGCACGGTTGAGGAGAACCGGGTGTTCGCGGATCACTTCAGCGAGAACGTCCCAAACCTCTGGCAGTTCGCGCTCGACCATTTTCTTGGCGGCTTTGATGGTGGTCGCGAGACCGCGCATTTCCAGCTTGCCGAAGATGAATGGCTTGAACAGCTCAAGTGCCATCTTCTTAGGCAGACCGCACTGGTGCAGACGCAGGGTCGGGCCTACGGTAATTACCGAACGACCGGAGTAGTCAACACGCTTACCGAGCAAGTTCTGACGGAAACGACCTTGCTTACCCTTGATCATGTCAGCCAGGGATTTCAGAGGACGCTTGTTCGAACCTGTGATAGCGCGGCCACGACGACCGTTGTCGAGCAAGGCGTCGACAGCTTCTTGCAACATACGCTTTTCGTTGCGCACGATGATGTCCGGAGCGGACAGATCAAGCAGGCGCTTCAAGCGGTTGTTACGGTTGATCACACGGCGGTACAGGTCGTTGAGGTCGGACGTCGCGAAACGACCACCGTCCAACGGTACCAGCGGACGCAGGTCTGGCGGCAGAACCGGCAGAACGGTCAGCACCATCCACTCTGGCAAGTTGCCGGAACCCTGGAAGGCTTCCATCAACTTCAGACGCTTGGACAGCTTCTTGATCTTGGTTTCGGAGTTGGTTTGCGGAATTTCTTCGCGCAGACGGCCAATCTCGTGCTCCAGGTCGATAGCGTGCAGCAGCTCGCGGACAGCTTCGGCACCCATGCGGGCATCGAAATCGTCGCCGAACTCTTCCAGCGCTTCGAAGTACTGCTCGTCGTTCAGCAGCTGACCTTTCTCAAGGGTAGTCATGCCTGGATCGATAACGACATAGCTCTCGAAGTAGAGAACGCGTTCGATATCACGCAGGGTCATGTCCATCAGCAAGCCGATACGGGACGGCAGCGATTTCAGGAACCAGATGTGGGCAACCGGCGAAGCCAGTTCGATGTGCGCCATGCGCTCACGACGAACTTTAGCCAGCGCAACTTCAACGCCGCACTTCTCGCAGATCACACCACGGTGCTTCAAGCGCTTGTACTTACCGCACAGGCACTCGTAATCCTTTACCGGGCCAAAGATCTTGGCGCAGAACAGGCCGTCACGCTCAGGTTTGAACGTACGGTAGTTGATGGTTTCCGGCTTTTTAACTTCACCGAACGACCACGAACGGATCATCTCAGGCGATGCCAATCCAATACGGATGGCGTCGAACTCTTCGACTTGACCCTGGTTTTTCAGCAAATTCAGTAGGTCTTTCAAGGCCTTTCCTCCTGGCGGAGCAGAGAGCGGGCTAAACAGCCCCGCTCTCGATTCGCGTCACGTGTTATTCGGTTTCCAGATCGATATCGATGCCGAGGGAACGAATTTCTTTGATCAACACGTTGAAGGACTCGGGCATGCCCGGCTCCATACGGTGATCGCCGTCCACGATGTTTTTGTACATCTTGGTCCGACCGTTCACATCGTCCGACTTCACTGTGAGCATTTCTTGCAGAGTGTAAGCAGCACCGTATGCTTCCAGTGCCCAGACCTCCATCTCCCCGAAACGCTGACCACCGAACTGAGCCTTACCACCCAGCGGCTGCTGGGTAACCAGGCTGTACGAACCGGTAGAACGAGCGTGCATCTTGTCGTCTACCAAGTGGTTCAGCTTCAGCATGTACATGTAGCCAACAGTAACCGGGCGCTCGAACTTGTTGCCGGTACGGCCGTCGAACAGCTGCATCTGGCCGCTTTCTGGCAGGTCTGCCAGTTTCAGCATGGCCTTGATTTCGCTTTCCTTGGCACCGTCGAATACCGGGGTAGCCATTGGAACGCCGCCGCGCAGGTTCTTCGCCAGATCCAGGATTTCCTGGTCGGAGAAGGTGTCCAGCTCTTCGTTGCGACCGCCGATCTCGTTGTAGATCTCGTGCAGGAACTTACGCAGGTCAGCGACCTTGCGTTGCTCTTCGATCATACGGTTGATCTTCTCGCCCAGACCCTTGGCCGCGAGGCCCAGGTGGGTTTCAAGGATCTGACCAACGTTCATACGCGAAGGTACGCCCAACGGGTTGAGGACGACGTCGACCGGGGTGCCATTGGCATCGTGCGGCATGTCTTCAACCGGCATGATCACGGAGACCACACCTTTGTTACCGTGACGACCGGCCATCTTGTCGCCCGGCTGGATGCGGCGACGGATTGCCAGGTAAACCTTGACGATTTTCAGCACGCCTGGAGCCAGGTCATCGCCCTGCTGCAGTTTGCGCTTCTTGTCTTCGAACTTGTCGTCCAGCAGACGGCGGCGATCAACGATGTAGGCCTGGGCCTTCTCGAGCTGCTCGTTCAGAGCATCTTCAGCCATGCGCAGTTTGAACCACTGGCCGTGCTCAAGACCGTCGAGGATTTCGTCGGTGATGTCCTGACCTTTCTTCAGGCCTGCGCCGCCTTCAGCCTTGTGGCCTACCAGAGCGGAACGCAGACGTTCGAAGGTCGCGCCTTCAACGATACGGAACTCTTCGTTCAGATCCTTGCGGATCTCGTCGAGCTGGGTCTTCTCGATGGACAGTGCACGAGCATCACGCTCAACGCCGTCACGGGTGAAGACCTGTACGTCGATGACAGTACCTTTGGTGCCAGTCGGCACGCGCAGGGAGGTGTCTTTAACGTCGCTGGCTTTTTCACCGAAGATGGCACGCAGCAGTTTTTCTTCCGGAGTCAGTTGGGTCTCGCCTTTCGGAGTGACCTTACCGACCAGGATGTCGCCTGCGCCTACTTCAGCACCTACGTAAACGATACCGGCTTCGTCCAGCTTGTTCAGTGCAGCTTCACCCACGTTCGGGATGTCTGCAGTGATTTCCTCAGGCCCAAGCTTGGTGTCACGTGCCACACAGGTCAGTTCCTGGATGTGGATCGTGGTGAAGCGGTCTTCTTGAACCACACGCTCGGACAGGCAGATGGAGTCTTCGAAGTTGAAGCCGTTCCATGCCATGAACGCGATGCGCATGTTCTGACCCAGAGCCAGCTCACCCATATCGGTGGACGGGCCGTCGGCCATGATGTCGCTACGCTGAACGCGATCACCCTTGCTCACCAGCGGACGCTGGTTGATGCAGGTGTTCTGGTTCGAGCGGGTGTATTTGGTCAGGTTGTAGATGTCGACACCGGCTTCGCCAGTTTCAACTTCGTCGTCGGCAACACGAACCACGATACGGCTGGCATCAACGGAATCGATCACGCCGCCACGACGAGCCACGACGCAAACGCCGGAGTCACGGGCTACGTTACGCTCCATGCCGGTACCTACCAGCGGCTTGTCAGCGCGCAGGGTCGGTACAGCTTGACGCTGCATGTTGGAACCCATCAACGCACGGTTGGCGTCATCGTGTTCCAGGAACGGGATCAGCGACGCAGCAACCGAAACTACCTGCTTCGGCGATACGTCCATCAAGGTGACGTCTTCCGGCGCCTTGACGGTGAACTCGTTCAAGTGACGAACAGCTACCAGCTCGTCGACCAGCACTTTCTTGTCGTTCATCGTGGCCGAAGCCTGAGCGATCACGTGATCAGCTTCTTCGATGGCGGACAGGAACACGATCTCGTCGGTAACCAGGGCGTCTTTCACCACACGGTACGGGCTCTCGAGGAAGCCGTACTGGTTGGTCCGCGCATAGGCAGCCAGGGAGTTGATCAGGCCGATGTTCGGACCTTCCGGCGTTTCGATCGGGCAAACACGACCGTAGTGCGTCGGGTGTACGTCACGAACTTCAAAGCCAGCACGCTCACGGGTCAGACCGCCCGGGCCCAGTGCAGAAACGCGGCGCTTGTGGGTGATTTCCGAGAGCGGGTTGTTCTGGTCCATGAACTGCGAGAGCTGGCTGGAACCGAAGAACTCTTTCACCGCCGCAGCCACTGGCTTGGCGTTGATCAGGTCTTGCGGCATCAGGCCTTCGCTTTCAGCCATCGACAGACGCTCTTTGACCGCACGCTCAACACGTACCAGGCCAACGCGGAACTGGTTTTCGGCCATCTCGCCTACGCAGCGAACACGACGGTTACCCAGGTGGTCGATGTCATCGACGATGCCTTTACCGTTACGGATGTCGACCAGGGTCTTCAATACCGCGACGATATCTTCCTTGCACAGCACGCCCGAACCTTCGATCTCGGTACGACCGATACGACGGTTGAACTTCATCCGGCCGACCGCAGACAGGTCATAGCGCTCAGGGCTGAAGAACAGGTTGTTGAACAAGGTCTCGGCAGCGTCTTTGGTTGGCGGCTCGCCAGGACGCATCATGCGATAGATCTCGACCAGCGCTTCCAATTGGTTGCTGGTGGAGTCGATCTTCAGCGTGTCGGAGACGAACGGACCGCAGTCGATATCGTTGGTGTACAGGGTCTCGATGCGAACAACCTGGGCCTTGGCGATTTTCGCCAGGATCTCGGTGTTCAGCTCGGTGTTGCACTCAGCCAGGATTTCGCCTGTGGCCGGGTGAACGATAACCTTGGCGGTGGTGCGACCCAGGACGTAGTCCAGAGGCACTTCCAGCTCTTTGATACCGGCTTTTTCGATCTGGTTGATGTGGCGCGCAGTAATACGACGGCCAGCCTCAACAATCACCTTGCCGTTTTCATCCTGGATGTCCAGGACGGCAATTTCACCACGCAGACGCGAAGCGATCAGCTCCAGCTTGAGGGTTTCATCCTTCAGGCTGAATACGTTGGTGGTGTAGAAAGCGTCCAGCACTTGCTCAGTGGTATAACCGAGCGCGCGCAGCAGTACCGAGGCCGGCAGCTTGCGACGACGGTCGATACGCACGAACACGCAGTCTTTCGGGTCGAACTCGAAGTCCAACCACGAACCGCGGTACGGAATGATCCGCGCGGAGTACAGGAGTTTACCGGAGCTGTGCGTCTTGCCGCGGTCGTGGTCGAAGAACACGCCCGGGGAACGGTGCAGCTGGGAAACGATTACACGCTCGGTACCGTTGATTACGAAGGTACCGTTTTCAGTCATCAGTGGGATTTCGCCCATGTAGACTTCTTGCTCTTTGATGTCCTTGATCGCTTTGTTCGACGATTCTTTGTCGAAAATGATCAGACGGACTTTTACCCGCAAAGGTACGGCGTACGTAACACCGCGCAACACGCATTCTTTGACATCAAATGCCGGTTCGCCCAGGCGATAACCCACGTACTCCAGCGCAGCATTGCCGGAGTAGCTGATGATCGGGAAAACGGATTTGAAGGCCGCATGCAGGCCCACGTCGCGGAACTGATCTTTGGTCGCTCCCGCCTGCAAGAATTCACGATACGAATCCAGCTGGATAGCCAGAAGGTACGGGACATCCATGACGTCCGGCAACTTGCTAAAGTCCTTGCGGATACGTTTTTTCTCAGTATATGAGTAAGCCATCAGCGTTCCCCAGCTTGGTCACCTGCTTGTTTGGCCCCTCCGACGGGAGCAGCCAGAAAATCTTGCAAACCCCTTGGTTTGCACCACCGCTTCGGGTGGCTACAGCGCGTTAATGGCGGCGACCTAGTCGGCAGCCAAGAACGGAAAAAGGCCGGTGGCAAGAGCCACCAGCCATCAGCCTTCAGCTTAACGCTTGGGCTGGAGACGCAAGGTCGATGCTTACTTCAGCTCGACTTTAGCGCCTGCTTCTTCCAGAGTAGCTTTGGCTTTGTCAGCAGCGTCTTTCGACACAGCTTCCAGAACCACGGCAGGAGCGCCGTCAACTACAGCCTTGGCTTCTTTCAGGCCCAGACCGGTCAGTTCACGTACTGCCTTGATCACGTTTACTTTCTTCTCGCCAGCTTCGGTCAGCATGACGTTGAATTCGGTTTGCTCTTCAACAACGGCAGCAGCAGCAGCTGGGCCAGCGGAAGCAGCGGCAGCGGAAACGCCGAATTTTTCTTCGAAAGCTTTGATCAGCTCAACAACCTGCAGAACCGACATTTCAGCTACGGCGTTGAGGATATCGTCTTGGGAGATAGACATTGCTGTATTTCCTGAATTGGGGGACGGCCTACACGGCCATCGAAATAAACAAAAATACGCGAGAGAAGTCGTTCAGCCTTAGGCTGCGGCGGCTTCTTTTTGCTCGCGAACTGCGGCCAGAGTACGAGCCAGCTTGCTGGTAGCGCCTTGAATCACGCTCATCAGCTGCGAAATGGCTTCGTCGCGGGTCGGCAGTGTTGCCAGTACGTCGATTTGGTTAGCTGCGAGGAACTTGCCCTCGAACGCAGCTGCCTTGATCTCGAACTTATCCTGACTCTTGGCGAATTCCTTGAACAAACGGGCAGCAGCGCCTGGATGATCTTTGGAGAACGCGATCAGAGTCGGGCCAGTGAACACGTCGTTGAGAACACTGTATTCAGTGTCAGCAACAGCGCGCTTGAGCAGAGTGTTACGTACAACACGTACGTAAACGCCAGCTTCACGAGCCTCTTTACGGAGTCCGGTCATAGCGCCTACTGTCACACCACGGGCATCAGCCACGACAGCGGACAGAGCAGCTTTGGCAGCCTCGTTGACTTCAGCGACGATGGCCTTCTTGTCTTCGAGATTAATTGCCACGGGTTTAACTCCTGCTTGTTACCGTTTCATCTGGCCGGAGCCGGATGTCGTTTTGGTGTCTGATTCGGTAAGGAACCGGGAGCACCATCTGCGTAGGCTTGATGGTTTAAGACTTGCGTCGCCTACGGTCTTGGATAGCCCCCGCCAGGCAGGGACCCCAATTTTTTCAATTGGCGCGATCGCTCGCGCCAATTTGTGTCTTATACGTCCAGCGAGCCTTGGTCGATGACCAGACCTGGGCCCATAGTGGTGCTCAGGGTAACGCGCTTGACGTAGATACCTTTCGAGGAAGCTGGCTTGATACGCTTCAGATCAGCGATCAGGGCTTCAACGTTTTCCTTCAGCTTGACGGCGTCGAAGCCGACTTTGCCAACGGAGGTGTGGATGATGCCGTTTTTGTCGGTGCGATAACGAACCTGACCAGCCTTGGCGTTTTTAACCGCGGTAGCTACGTCTGGAGTTACGGTGCCGACTTTAGGGTTAGGCATCAGGCCGCGTGGGCCGAGGATCTGACCCAACTGACCTACAACGCGCATTGCATCCGGGGAAGCAATAACGACGTCATAGTTCAGGTCGCCGCCTTTCATTTCGGCAGCCAGGTCGTCCATGCCAACGCGATCAGCGCCGGCGGCCAGAGCAGCTTCAGCTGCCGGGCCCTGGGTGAAGACAGCTACACGTACAGTCTTGCCAGTACCGTGTGGCAGCACAGTAGCGCTACGAACGACCTGGTCGGATTTACGTGGGTCAACACCCAGGTTTACAGCAACGTCAACAGACTCGCTGAACTTGACAGTCGACAGCTCGGCCAGCAGGGCAGCAGCGTCTACAAAGTTGTAGGACTTGCCTGCTTCGATTTTGCCGGCGATAGCCTTTTGGCGCTTGGTCAGCTTAGCCATTACACACCCTCCACGTTAAGGCCCATGCTACGAGCAGAACCGGCGATGGTACGCACGGCTGCATCCATATCAGCTGCAGTCAGATCCGCGTTTTTGGTTTTCGCGATTTCTTCCAGCTGAGCACGAGTTACAGTGCCGACTTTAACGGTGTTAGGACGAGCGGAACCGCTAGTCAGACCAGCAGCTTTCTTCAACAGAACCGAAGCCGGGGTCGACTTGGTTTCGAAGGTGAAGCTACGGTCGCTGTATACAGTGATGATCACTGGAGTCGGCAGACCTGGCTCAATACCCTGAGTACGGGCGTTGAAGGCCTTGCAGAATTCCATGATGTTCACGCCGTGCTGACCCAGAGCTGGGCCGACGGGTGGGCTTGGGTTGGCCTGAGCGGCCTTCACTTGCAGCTTGATGTAAGCGGTAATCTTCTTGGCCATGAGGCACTCCAATTACGGGTTCAAGCGCCTCGAAAGGCTCCCCGGTTACTTGCGCGTTTATCCCAGTGACGACAAAACCCCACAGCCTAAGGCTGCGGGGTTGGGATGCTTGTTCAGCTAGACCTTCTCGACCTGGCTGAATTCCAACTCTACCGGAGTAGAGCGACCGAAAATGAGCACCGCCACTTGGATCCGGCTCTTTTCGTAGTTAACTTCTTCGACAGTACCGTTGAAATCAGCAAACGGACCATCTGTGACACGAACAACCTCACCCGGCTCGAACAACGTCTTCGGCTTAGGCTTGTCGCTACCATCAGCAACACGACGCAGAATTGCTTCCGCCTCTTTATCGGTGATCGGAGCAGGCTTATCAGCGGTTCCGCCAATGAAACCCATGACACGAGGGGTATCCTTGACTAAGTGCCAAGTACCTTCATTCATGTCCATCTGAACCAGCACGTAGCCAGGGAAGAACTTGCGTTCGCTTTTGCGCTTCTGGCCATTCCGCATTTCAACCACTTCTTCAGTGGGAACCAGAATTTCGCCGAAGCCTTCTTCCATGCCTGCCAGCTTTACGCGCTCCTGCAAAGAGCGCATAACATGCTTCTCGTAACCCGAGTAAGCATGCACAACGTACCAACGCTTAGCCACGGGACACCCTTAGCCAACAATCAAGGAAACAAGCCAGCCGAGCAGGGAATCGAGACCCCACAACAGCAACGCCATAACCAGAACAACAGCCACGACAATCAATGTGGTCTGCGTGGTTTCTTGGCGAGTCGGCCAAACGACTTTACGTATTTCGGTGCGAGCTTCCTTTACCAGGACCGCGAAAGACTTGCCTTTGGCAGTCTGCAGGCCTACAAAGGCAGCTACAGCAGCAAGGGCAAGCAAAGCGAGTACGCGGTACAGGATCGGCGAAGCAGAATAGTACTGATTGCCAACAACGCCTACGACCACCAAGGCAACTACAGCGAGCCACTTGACCAGATCGAAACGAGAGCTTTGAGCTTCAGCCTTAGGAGTCATCTATGAAGATCCTGTGAAAAGAAAGCCAGACACACCACGTGAATCTGGCAGGTCAGGAGGGAATCGAACCCCCAACCTACGGTTTTGGAGACCGTCGCTCTGCCAATTGAGCTACTGACCTAAAACAAAATCAGGCCGACCATTATGCAGGCCTGAAAAAGACTTTACAACAACCAACCCCAACAGACTTGAAACCACCTGACACAAGCGCCAGAAAAAACAGAATCAAGCCGAGGCAGCTGTTAAAACAAAGGCAGATATTTTCATATCTGCCTTGTTATATGGAGCTCTTGAGCGGATTTGAACCGCTGACCTCACCCTTACCAAGGGTGTGCTCTACCAACTGAGCTACAAGAGCGAAACACATTGCACAACCTGCAAACTTGGAGCGGGTAGCGGGAATCGAACCCGCATCATCAGCTTGGAAGGCTGAGGTTCTACCACTAAACTATACCCGCGGAGCTTGCAGCTCACGCTAAAA
>NZ_QAJM01000004.1:0-2430 GCF_003852405.1 Pseudomonas sp. KBW05 | reverse complement strand
TCCTAAGCGAGCCGGCATTTTACATCACGCCGGCCTTCTGTCAAGCATTTTCTCATTTAAAAATATGAGGTTAGCTGCGTTGACGCTCGCTTCACCTTGTAGACCTTAAAGGTCTTCACTGCGAAGCGGGCGCCATTCTATGCAAACTATTCGAGAGTTGCAACGCCTTCGCACAACATTATTTTATGTTTTAACTCATTGAATTCCTTAGCAAGGTTTTCAAAGGGCAGATCATCAGCCAGACGTCGACTTTCAGGGGCCACGCGAAGCCAGTAACCGGAGGCCTCAGGCGTGTTCAGCAATTGAACCTTGGCCTTTATATCCAGGCTGATCAGTCGCTGCTCGACGGACTGCGCCTGGCGCTGGTCGACAAAACCACCTATGTACAAACACGTATTTTGCGGATCAGCGGCCTTTGACCGCTCCCTCCTGGCAATCGCATCCGAAGACTCACTCAGCAAGCGAATATCCTGCTGAGAACCCCGATAGAGACTCAAGGGCGTTACATCCTTGGCGCGCAGCGGTGCTTCCTGCTGATGCCATACGTAGTAGAAGGCGTTGAGGACGAGTAAAAGTAGAAACAGCCAACGCATAAACACCTCAAGACAAAGGGCACGCCATCGCCAAACCGACGAAAACCAGATCAGGGACAAGGCGCGCCTGCGGCACAGCATCCAAAACCAGCTCAGCATCCCCCCCGGTAAGGAACACCGTAAAGCTGTCACCCCAGTAGCTTCGAGCCAGCTCGAGCTGGGTCAGCACAAATCCTCTGAGCATGAGCGTACAGCCACGCTCGACCGCCTCTACTGTCGTACGACCTGGTGAGAGGCGCTCCAGCGCTCGCTCAGCAGCAGCATCGTCGTAACGTATCTTGCGGGTGTGCGTGCGCAATTGATTACGCATGAGAGGCATACCTGGGCAAATGAATCCCCCCAAGTGCTCGCCGTCCGCACCAATAAAATCTGCTGTCGCCGCCGTACCAAAATCAAGCACCAGGCAAGCACCTGACGCCAACTTGAATCCCCCCAGCATCGCCAGCCAACGATCAAGGCCAAGACGTTCGAAATCTTCATAGCCGTTACGCACGCCAGCCATTTCTCGTGCTGAAGAGGCGCAAGAGACAACAACACCAAAAGCCCCTTCCAGAGCCTGTACAAGCTTACTGGTCTCCTCCTGCGCCCGGACACTCACTAACCGGCAGCGCGTGAGCAGCAAGCCAGGAACGGCCACCAGACTTTCAATCAACGCCATATCCGAGCCAACGACACCCTCCGCGGAGGCCGCCGACCAGTTCGAATCAAGCACCCGCCACTTGATAAAGCTATTGCCACAGTCGAGCTCAAGAATCATCACGCAACCTCAGGCTTAACTCACCACCGCTGTAGATTTTTTCAACACCATCAACACTCAAACGCAAGGCGCCCTGGCGATCGACACCCAGCACCACACCATCAACTTGATTGACGCCGGCAATGAGGGAAACCGTCCGCCCTTGCCACGCATGATTACGCTCCCACTCCCCCTGAAGCGCAGCAAATCCACCAGCCTTGTGTCGCTCAAGATGGCTCAGCAACTGCTGCCCCAGCCTCGCAACCAACGAATTGCGATCAACTGGAGCGCCCGTCTCAAGCTGTACTGACGTCCACTGCTGGTCTATAGCATCGGATTTCTGCATATTCACATTAATGCCTATGCCAAGGACAACGTGGCAAATATCCGCAGGATCCCCCACTAACTCCAGCAAGATGCCGGCAATTTTCTGCTGACCAACCAAGACATCATTCGGCCACTTCAAGGCAGCCCCCTGCACACCCGACTCACGCAGAGCCTGCATGACCGCCAAGCCGACAACCAGGCTCAATCCTTCCAACTGTCGCAGACCATCCTCAATGCGTAATACGAGGCTGTAATACACATTCTGCGCATACGGACTGACCCATGTTCGGCCACGCCTGCCTCTCCCCGCTGTTTGCTGTTCCGCTAGCACTAGAAACGGGGCTGGACATTCAGCAGCAACCAATCGCAAAGCTTCAGCATTGGTGGAGTCAATAGAGTCGGAAATGTGGATAGGCCAGCCCAAGGAAGGCGCCCTTAGTGCAATTTCTTCAGCACTCAAGAACACCAGAGGGGATGCAAGTTGGTACCCCTTTCCACGCACCTTATGGATAGGCAAACTCAATTCCGCCTCAAGGTGCTGGAGCTGCTTCCAGACAGCACTGCGGCTAACACCCAGGGCAGCACCTAGCGCCTCTCCAGAGTGGAATCGGCCATCTTTCAGAAGTTTTAACAACGTCAGCATGCAAGTATCGCCTCACAATGAGGCAGGCATGATAGCCATGCGCTGGGTCATTGCATAGAAAGCGTAAGATTTAGCAGCCAAGCGAGCACTGCCTAGTACCGCCTGGCCTGCTTTTCTCGCGCCCAAAACAA
>NZ_QAJM01000039.1 GCF_003852405.1 Pseudomonas sp. KBW05 | reverse complement strand
AGCCCGCTCCCACACAAGCTCCACTCCACATTCAGATCTCTGCCAGCTTCAGGGCCAGTGCTTTTGCCTGAAGCGCCACATCGGTGACCGCCGTACTCTCCCACCAAAGCCCGCGCAACGGCGGGCCCATGGCAAACAACCGCTGGCTGACCCGTCCCTGCGCATCCACCACCGCCCCACTGGCATCAGCGGCAATCCCCAGTGCCAACGGCCCGGGCTGGATCAACCCACGCTTGAGCAGTTGCTGCGGCAGTGGCCGGGCCACGCGGCGCCAGTCGTATTCGATGCCGCTGGAGTTGATCAGCGCAGCTCCCGACACCCGCGTGATCGCCTGCTCGCCGCGATGACGCAAGCGAATGCACACGCCTTCCACCGACGGTTCCAGGCCTTTGAACGACGCCGCCCGAATGCGCAAGCGCCCTTCTTCATGCAACCGCGCCACCAACTGCGCGCTCAACGGCGGTGAGCGGTGGTGATGGCTCTCCCACCAGGGCCGCACATGCCTTACAAACTGACGCTTCTCCCGTTCGCTGGCCTGGCTCCACAACCGACCGATATGCGAACGCACGGTGTCCAGCGGCGCCTGCCAATCAATACCCTGCGCCTGCGCCAGCCGGCATTGGCGACGCACTTCGCGCAGCAGTTGCCGGGGGCTGTGCAGGCTATGGTCCTCGGCGAGAAAATCCACCCAGCCCGGCGGCTGCCGACGCACATGGGGCAGCAAGCCATGGCGCGAAAAAATCTCGATGGGCCCACGATGGCCGGCCTGTTCCAGCGAGACCACGGCATCGACCATGGTCAGCCCGGAACCGATGATCAGCACGCTGGCCTGCGGGTCAATCTGCGTCATGGCTTGCACGTCCCAGGGATCGACCGCCGCTGCGTTCAAGCCACTGGATTCAGTCTGTGGTGTACGCGCTGCCGGGAACATGCCGGTGGCCAATACCGCAAAGGCGCCGCGCAGTTGCTGGCCATCCGCGAGGGTCAACAACACGCCGTCGTCCTCCACTTGCAGATCCACCCCTTCGCCGCGCACATGCTCGACAGTGGACGCCGACAACGCCTTGGCCTCGGCCAGGCGCTGCTGCGCATACAGGCCAAAAATCCCGCGCGGCGGGAACAGTTCGCTGATCGGCACGTGTTGCTGGTCCGACTCCGGCCAGCCGCCGGCGCCGATGTAGGCGGTGAGCCATTGGGTCAGGTCGTCGGCGTTGTCCGGGTCGACGCTCATGCGGGCGGCGTTGCCGTTCAACGTGTGGCCCAGCTCAACCGCGCTATAGGCCTCGCCACGGCCAAGCTCGGCGCGCGGTTCGATCACCAGGATCTGCCGCTGGCCCGGCAACCGCAGCAGCTGCACCGCGAGCATCGTGCCGCTTAGCCCGCCACCGATGATCAGCACATCAGCGTTGCGGATGGATTCAGTCATGCCTGTTCGCCTTTACTGTTTACCCAGGTAAATGTCATGCAAATCGCCCCGCGCCAACAGCTCGGCGGCGCTGCCACTCAAGGCCACGCGGCCAGTATCCAGCACGTAGCCGTGGGACGCATAGGTCAGCGCGACGTTGATGTTCTGCTCGGCGATCAGGAAGCTCACCTGCTGTTCGCGGTTGAGCTGGGCGATGATCGCAAAGATCTCCTGCACGATCATAGGCGCCAAACCCATCGACGGCTCATCGAGCAGTACCAAAGTAGGACGTGTCATCAGCGCCCGGCCGATGGCGACCATCTGCTGCTCGCCGCCCGACGTCAGCCCGGCGCGGGTGTGGCGCTTGGTCTTGAGCCGGGGGAACCAGCTGTAGATACGTTCCAGGTCCTGCTCCATGGCCTTGCGGCTCAGGCGCCGCACAAAGCCGCCGCTGCGCAGGTTGTCTTCCACCGTCAGTTGGCCGAACACATGGCGCCCTTCCAGCACGTGGACCATGCCCTGGCGCACGCGCTGGCTGGGGTCGATCCCGGCCAGGTCACGCCCGCCGTACTCGATCCGGCCACGGCTGACCTCGGCCCGCTCGGCGCGCACCAGCCCGGAGATCGCCTTGAGCGTGGTGCTCTTGCCGGCGCCATTGGCGCCGAGCAAGGCGACGATGGCGCCCTTGGGCACCTGCAACGAAACCCCGGCCACCGCCAGGATCGCGCCGTCGTAGATCACTTCGATGTCGTTGACCGTCAGCAGCGATGGGCTGGCGGATTCAGCGGCGGGCTGGCTCATGGTTTATTCGTCCCCGGTGCAGGTGCGCGGCGTCAGGCCTTTTTCCTTGGCAAAGGCCGCGGATTTTTCATCGATCAGCGGACGCAACAGCGCGCGGTCGGCAGGAATCCACTCGCTGACCAGCGTCCAGTTGGCGCCGTCCCATTGCTGTACGCGCGCCGAGCCTCCGCCTTCGTGGTCACGGCACGACAGCTTGAGGTTTTGCATCAGGCCCAGGTAACCCATGTCCTTGAGGCGCGCGTCGTCGATGTTCAGGTGCTCCAGGCCCCAGCGGCCTTCTTCGCCATTGAGTGGGCGTTTGCCGAACCTGGCCTGGCCGGTGCGGATCGCTTCCACCGCCACGGCGGCGTTCACCAGGCCGGAGTTGTAGTAGACGCTGCCGAAGTTTTTCAGGTCCTTGAGGTCGCTATGGCCCTTGTCGAGGATGTATTGCTTGAGACGTTTGTGGATCTCGAAATCGGCGCCGGCCGGGTATGGCGTCAGCGCCAGGTAGCCTTTGGCGGCAGCACCGGCGGGCAATACGTCTTCGCTGGAGCTGGCCCAGATGTCGCCGATGATATGGTCCACCGGGAAGCCAAAGCGCGCGGCGGTCTTCACCGCAACAGGCGTCGATACGCCCCAGGTGCGCAGGAACACCCAGTCCGGGTTGGCCTGGCGCACCTGGCGCCACTGTGCAGATTGCTCGTTGCCCGGATCCGCCACCGGGATCTGGATATTTTCAAAGCCGTATTTTTCCGCCAGCAACTTCAGCGGGCCGAGGGTTTCGCGACCGTAGGCCGAGTCGTGGTAGACCGTGGCGATCTTCTTGCCCTTGAGCTTGTCGAAGCCGCCCTCACGCTGGGCGATGTAGTTCACCAGGGTCGAAGCCTCGCTGTAGAAGGTCAGCATCACCGGGAAGTTGTACGGGAACACCGTGCCGTCGGTGGCTTCGGTACGCCCGTAACCGAGGGTGATCAGCGGGATCTTGTCCACTTCCGCGCGCTCGCTCAGGGCGTACGCCGCCGGTGCGCCGTTGGGCTGGTACACCGCGACCGGCGCACCGTCCAGGCCGTTCTTGAAGCGCTCGTAGCACTCGATGCCCTTCTCCGCCGTCCATTCGGTCTCGCATTCCTGCCAGACCAATTTGACGCCGTTGATGCCACCTTCGACTTCGTTGATATAGCGCAAGTAGTCGATCATCCCGGCCCACACCTGCACGCCGCTGGACGCGTAGGCGCCAACGCGGTAGGTGGCCAGGGGAATGAATTGCTGGTCCGGCGAGGCGATTGCCTGAGGCACAGCGCCGGCCAGAGTGGCCAGCGCAAAGGCAGCGCCGACCAGGGAACGTTTCAAGGATGCACGCATGGAAGATTCTCTTGGGAAGTTAGAAACGCAGCGGCCACTGCCGCACACGGTCACGCAGGTTGTGCAACAAGCGGATCAAACCCTCGGGTTCCTTGATCAGGAACACGATGATCAACACGCCAAAGATGATTTTCTGCAGGTTCTGCAACTGCCCCGCATCCACCGAGCCGCCAAACAGCGCCTGCCCGGCATGGCTGAGGAAAATCGGCAGCAAACTGATAAACGCCGCGCCGACGAAGTTGCCGGCGATGCTGCCCATGCCACCGATAATGATGATGAACAGGATCTGGAATGAGCGATTGATATCAAAGCTGCTGGCGCTGGCCGTGCCCAGGTAGGCAAAGGCCCACAACGCGCCGGCTATCCCCAGGTAGAACGAGCTGACCGCAAACGCCAGGCGCTTGTAGCGCACCACCGGAATGCCGACCACGGCGGCGGCGGTGTCCATGTCGCGGATCGCCATCCAGTTGCGCCCGACCTGGCTGCGCACCAGGTTGATTGCGGTCCAGGTCAGCAGCAGCACCGTGACCAGCGTCAGCAGGTAGCGGCCCAGCGGCGTGTTGAGGTCATGGCCGAACAGCGAAAGCTTCGGCGCGGAGATGGTCCCGGACGAACCGTAGTTGTAGAACCAGGGGAATTTGACGAACAGCCACTCCAGGAAAAACTGCGCAGCCAGTGTGGTGACCATCAGGTAAAAGCCTTTGATCCGCGAACTGGGCAAGCCAAACAACAGCCCGACCAGCGCGCTGATAATCCCGCCACCGAGCAGTGCCACCGGCAAGCCCAGCTCCGGCAGGCGCAGCAAAAAACCATAGGTGGCAAACGCGCCGACGGCCATGAACCCGGCCGCGCCCACCGAGGTTTGCCCGGTGTAGCCGGTCAACAGGTTCAAGCCCAATCCGGCCAGGGACAGCACCAGGAACGGGATGAAGATCGCGTTCAGCCAATAGTCATTGCCCCACAACGGCACCACGATAAAACCCAGCACCAACAGGCCCAGCAGGCCCCACGGGATACGCCGCTGGATCAGCAACAAGGGCGCGGTTTCTTGCGCAACAGGAATCGACATGGTTTCAGACTCGCTCGATGGCGCGCTCGCCGAACAGGCCGGCGGGACGGATATACAGGAAGGCCAAGGCCAATACGTAGGCGAACCACGGCGTGATGCCGCCGCCGATCAGCGGGCCGATATACACCTCGGCGAGGTTCTCGGCCGCGCCGACAATCAGCCCGCCGACAATCGCCCCGCCAATCGAGGTGAAGCCGCCGATGATCAACACCGGCAAGGCCTTGAGCACCACCAGCGACAGCGAGAACTGCACACCCTGGCGCGCGCCCCAGAGCAGCCCGGCGACCAGCCCGACTATCCCGGCCACCGCCCAGACGATCTGCCAGATGCGGTTGAGGTTGATGCCGATGGACAGCGCCGCCGTGGTGTCATCCGCCACCGCCCGCAGCGACACACCGATGCGGGTCTTGTTGAACAGCAGCGCCAGCACCGTTACCAGCACCACCGCGGCGGCGGCGGCGATCAGGTCGAACTGGCTGAGCATCAGCGGGCCGACAAACAGCGGCACGTCGTCGATACCCAAATCCAACGCGCGCACCTGCGAGCCCATCAAGCCTTGGGCGAGGCCTTCGATAATGAAGGACAGGCCCAGCGTGGCCATGAACAAGGTGATCTGCGAACGGTTCACCAACGGTCGCAGCACCAGGCGTTCGATAAGCAGCGCGCCAAAGATCATCACGAGCACCGTGAGCAGCAACGCCAGGGCAAACGGCACGCCTTGGTCGTGCAGGCTGACAAAGGTCAGCGCGGCGAACAGCAGCATCGCGCCCTGGGCAAAATTGAACACGCCGCTGGCCTTGTAGATCAGCACAAAGCCGATGGCGACTAGCGAATACATGGTGCCGGCGAGCAGGCCGCCGAGCAGGGTTTCGAAGAAGAAGGTCATCAGTGCGCCGCTCCCAGATAGGCCGCGATCACTTCGGGATTGGCTTGCACTTCGGCAGGCGTGCCGTCGCCGACCTTGCGCCCGTAGTCGAGCACCACCACATGGTGGGACAGGCCCATCACCACGCCGATATCGTGTTCGATCAACACCACGGTGGTGCCGAGGTCGCGGTTGACGTCGGCGACGAAGCGCGCCATGTCCTGTTTTTCCTCGGCGTTCATCCCGGCCATGGGCTCATCGAGCAGCAGCAGGCTGGGCCCGGCGATCAAGGCACGGCCCAACTCCACACGTTTTTGCAGACCGTAGGACAGGTTGCCCACCAGCACATCGCGGTGCGCTTGCAGCTCCAAAAACTCGAGAATGCCCTGGGCGCGCACGCGGAAGGCGTCGGCCTCGCGGCGCGCGCGGGGCAAGCCGAGGGCTTGTTCGATAAATGTACTGCGCTGATGCCGCGACAGGCCGGTGAGGATGTTGTCGAGCACGCTCATCTTCTTGAACAACGCGTTGTTCTGGAACGTGCGGCCGATGCCCCGGCGCGCTGCACCCAGCGGGTCGATGCGGTGGAAGTGCTGGTCTTCGAAGACGATCTCGCCGGCGTCGAAGCGGTACACGCCGTTGAGCACATTGAGCAACGAACTCTTGCCCGCGCCGTTGGGCCCGATCAGCGCGCAGATCTCGCCGCGCGCCACGTCGAAGGACAAGGCATTGATCGCCTTGACCCCCTTGAACGACAGCGAGATATCCCGCACCTGGAGAATGGCTTGGCTCATGCGATGTCCCGTTTGAATTCGGCCAGCCACACCGGTGATGAGGTGGCCTTGAGGGGTTGCCAGATATAAGCCAGGCGTTGGAAGCCGAGCAGTTTGCGCACGCGGTTTTTCAGCAGGCGCCGCAGGCCGCTTTGCGGGTGGGCGATGGCCCAGTCGCACAGGCGTCGGCGCCAGGTGCCGTGGGGAGCGAGGCGGCTTTCGATTTCATCGGCCAGGTGTTGCAGGCGTTCGGCGGACAACAGCAAGCCAGTGGGTGCGACTTCGCGGCGATCGCGCTGGGCCGAGGCCAGGTTTTCCGGGAAGGCCAAGCTGTGACCGGTGTTGAGCCATTGCTCCAGCAATACCGCCAGGCCGCCCTGCCAGTGGGTGCCCTCTTCGCTCCACAAGGCTGTTTCGCCGGCGGGTTGCCACCAGCGGGCGAGGTGTTGCGCGGGATCGGTCGGGCCGAGCAGTTGCACGAAGTCCACCACGTTGGCGGACGCCCAGTGCCTTTTCTGCCGACCTTGCACATAAGAATGGCTGGGGCGGATACGCCACAGCTGCTGCTGCACCGCTTCCGGCTCCAGGTCATCGGCCAGGGTCAGCACCTGCCCGCCGACGGTTTGGGCGGCCAGGGCCAGCAGCAACAGATTCGGTTCAAACGCACCGCTCAAGGCCAAGCGCGACTGCTCGTTGAAGCCCTGCTGACGCAAGCCATCGGCCAGGCGTTCGACGTCACGCAAGACGTCGATCCAGCGCCACGCATACCACTGGCCCTGGCGCTTGTGGCGCAGAGCGGTGTGCAGCGGGGTGATCTGCGCCCAGTGGTGCAGTTGCTCGAGGGCCTTGGGCAGGTTTTCGAGCCGTTCGGCAGGCCATTCCACGGCCAGCGGGCGTTTCAGTTCGTGCACGCTCATAGGGATTACTCCTATTGGTAGTCAAGCGTGCGGTGGTCCGCTGGCTGGATTTTCTGGATCGACACCGATCAACTGTGGGAGCGGCGGTGCGACGATTCGACTTGCTCGCGAATGCGGCGGGTCAGTCGACACAAAGGGTGAATGTCAGTCCGCATTCGCGAGCAAGCCCGCTCCCACATTGGATTTGTGCAGGTTTGATAGATTGCGGTAGCTGGCGCCGGGGTGGTTGGCGCCCAACCGCGCGCCGTCACCAAACAGCTTCTCGCGCAACGTGCCTTGGGCGTACTCGGTCTTGTACACCCCGCGCTTCTGCAACTCCGGCACCAGCAGTTCCACGGCGTCGATAAAGGTCTCGTGGGTCAGCGCGTACGCCAGGTTGAAGCCGTCCACATCGGTCTCTTCGACCCACTCCTGCAACAGATCAGCAACGGTTTCCGGGCCGCCGACGAACAACGGGCCAAAGCCACCAATACCCACCCAATCGGCCAGTTCATTGGGTGTCCACACCTTGTTCGGATCGGCCGTGGAAAACGCTTCCACCGCCGACTGGATCGCATTGGTGTGCACATGCTTGAGCGGTTCATCCGGCTTGAACCGGCTGAAGTCGATGCCGGTCCAGCCGGAGATCAGCGCCATCGCACCTTCGTAGCTGACGTAGGATTTGTATTCGTCGAACTTGGCCTTGGCCTTCGCATCGGTCTCGCCGACGATCACCGTCTGCAAGTTGAAGATCAGGATCTTCTTCGGATCGCGGCCGGCCTCGGCCGCACGCCGGCGGATATCGGCGACGGTCTTTTTCAGCAGCACCTTGGACGGCGCGGCGACAAACACGCACTCGGCCTGCTCGGCGGCGAACTGCTTGCCACGGCTGGATGCCCCCGCCTGGTACAGCACTGGCGTGCGCTGAGGTGACGGCTCGCACAGATGAATGCCGGGCACCTGGAAGTGTTTACCGACGTGGCGGATCTCGTGGATTTTGCTCGGGTCGCTGAAGATGCGGCGTTCCCGGTCGCGTAGTACTGCGCCCTCCTCCCAACTGCCTTCCCAGAGTTTGTAGCAAACCTCCAGGTATTCCTCGGCGTAGTCGTAGCGCGCGTCGTGTTCGGTCTGGGCTTTCTGGCCGAGGTTCTTCGCGCCGCTCTCCAGATAGGAGGTGACGATATTCCAGCCGATACGGCCCTTGGTCAGGTGATCCAGGGTCGATAGGCGGCGGGCAAACGGATAAGGGTGTTCAAACGACAGCGAGGCCGTCAGACCAAACCCGAGGTGTTCGGTGACCAAGGCCATCGGCGCGATCAGCGACAGCGGGTCGTTGACCGGCACTTGGGTGGCCTGGCGAATCGCCGCGTCGCCGTTGCCGTTGTACACGTCGTAGATGCCCAGCACATCGGCGATAAACAGGCCGTCGAACTTGCCGCGCTCAAGGATCCTGGCCAGGTCGGTCCAGTATTCCAGGTCCTTGTACTGCCACGAACGGTCACGCGGGTGTGCCCACAGGCCGGGGGATTGGTGGCCGACGCAGTTCATGTCGAAGGCATTCAAGCGGATTTCACGGGCCATCAAAGCACTCCGTTGAGGTGGTAGTTGCCGACGATCTGGTACTTGGCACGCAACGGATCATCCAGGGTCGAGGGCAGCGCGGTGCGTTGCCCGGTGAGTTCAAACTCGGCGTTGCTCGCGGCAATCAAGGCTTCGGCGGCGGCGATCTGCGCTTCGGTAGCGGCCACCGGGCTGGGATGGGTTTCGGCACGCTCCAGCAAGGCGGCGGCCACATCGACGCGGATCTGCAAGTCACCGAAGCGGCTGATCACGTAGGGGTCGGTGCTGGTTTCGACATGGCGGCGGGTGGTGTCCAGCAGTTGGCGCGCCTGATTTAAAACGTGGCTCAGTACGGTCATGGGTCAGCTCCTCAATTCCAGGCGTGGCGCGCAGGCTTCACGCCGTTGAGCACGAAGTTGCCGATCAGGTGGTATTTCCAGCGGGCCGGGTCATGCAGGGTGTGGGTGCGCGCATTGCGCCAGAAGCGGTCGAGGTTGTGCTTGCCGGTGACCGAACGGGTGCCGGCCAGTTCGAAGAGTTTGCTGCTGGCGAGCAAGGCGGTTTCGGCGGACAGCACTTTGGCTTGGGCGACGACCAGTGAGGCGTGGGCCACCGTGTCTTCGCTGGGCTCGGCGAGGGCGCGGTCCACGGCTTCACCCGCTTTGGCGAGGATGGCTTCGGTGCCGTGTACGCGCCATTGCAGGTCGCCAATGGCGGCGATGGTGAACGGGTCTTGCCAGCCGTGCTCCTGCTGGCTGTCGATCCACGGGCGCGCTTGGCGGGCGTGGATTTTCGCGTGTTCCAGGGCGCCGAGGGCGATGCCGGTGTCGACCGCTGCCTGAATGATCTGCGAAATCGGGCCGTTGGCGGTGGGTTGATCGAAGGCCAAGTGGGCCGGAATCACGGCACTGCGCGGCACGCTGACGCCATCGAGGGTCACGCCGCCACTGGCGGTGGTGCGCTGGCCGAAACCGTCCCAGCTGTCGATCACCTTCAAGCCTGGGGCATCGCGCTCGATGAACGCGATAAATGCCTGATCCTTTTCGTTATTGCCGACGGTGGGCACGATATGGGCGAACAACGCGCCGGTGCAGTAGAACTTCTCGCCGTTGATTTGCGCGGTGTCGCCGTGGAAGCGGATCTGGGTGTCGAAGGTGCCAGCGTTCTTGCTCTTGGCTTCGGAGAAGGCATTGCCGAAGCGGTAGCCGGCCAGGACCTTGCCGAAGTAGTGACGTTTTTGCTCTTCGGTCGCGGTTTGCAACAGGATGTCTACGACGCCCAGGTGGTTCTGCGGAATCTGCCCCAGGGACGGGTCGGCGGCGGAAATCAACTTGATCACCTCGGCCACGGTCACATAGGACACCTCGGCGCCGCCGTAAGCCTTGGGAATGGTGATGCCCCATAGGCCGCTCGCGGAAAATTCGTCGAGCTCGGCAATAGGCAGGCGCCGCTCGCGGTCGCGCTCACTGGCCTCGACGGCAAAGCGGGCTGCCAGGCGTGTGGCGACGTCGATGGCCTCCGCGTCCGAGCGGATGATATGGGCAGGGTGTAAAGGGTGGGCAGACATGGGCCGACTCCAGGCTCCGATGGGATACTGGAGTGATTGCAGGAGTCGTGCCTGAATTTAATATTCAATTAAATCATTAGGTTGCTGATCATTCAGCGCAACAGAGCGCGTTTCAAACCAGCAAAGTGTCCATCCACTGTTGCCGGGCGAACAGTTAGATCACCACATTGCGCACAAACCGCACAGACACATCGCCATCATTGCGATAGCCATGCACGTGACGGCTGGCGAACATATAAAACTCGCCGGCGGCGACGTGCTTTTCTTCCTCGCCCACCAGCAGGGTGAGGCAACCTTCGAACACAAACAGTTGCACGCTCCAGCCCTCCGGGTCGGGATCGGGGCTGTAGCGATCGCCCGGCTCCAGTTGCATCTCCCACAACTCGACTTCACGCCGCGCCGTGGCCTTGGCCAGCAACACCGCCTTGCTGCCGGGAATTTCACCGGCCCACGCCAGTTCGTTGATGCGGCTGTGGTCGGGGGCATCCGGCGCCTGGATCAGGTCGCTGAACGCCACGTCCAAGGCTTCGGCCACACGGTCGAGGGTGGACAGGCTGACATTCTTCTCCCCCGCTTCGATGGCCACCAGCATGCGCCGGCTGACCCCGGATTTTTCCGAGAGCGCGGTCTGGCTCAGGTCGGCGGCATGGCGCAGGCGACGGACGTTCTGGCTGACGTGCTGCAGGACCGAGGCCCGTTGCGGATTTTCTTTGTGCACTATATTGCTCAATGGGTGGGTGTGCGCAGTATACTGCCCAGCGTGCGGCGCATTGTGCGGTCCGTGCCTTTCCCTTGCAAGACCGAGCCGCCATGACTGCCGCCAAATCCCCCTCGCGTTTCAACCGTTTCAGCAAAGCCGAATGCATCCTGGTGGTGATCACCATGATCTGGGGCGGCACCTTTTTGCTGGTGCAGCACGCCATGACCGTCAGTGGGCCGATGTTTTTCGTGGGCCTGCGATTTGCCGCGGCGGCGATTGTGGTCGGCTTCTTTTCCCTGCGTACCCTGCGCGACCTGACGCTGTTCGAGTTCAAGGCCGGGGTGTTTATCGGCGTGGCGATCATGTTTGGCTACGGCTTGCAGACCATTGGCTTGCAGACGATCTTGAGCAGCCAGTCGGCGTTTATCACGGCGCTGTATGTGCCCTTCGTGCCGCTCCTGCAATGGCTGGTGCTGGGGCGCCGTCCGGGATTGATGCCGAGCATTGGCATCATGCTCGCGTTTGCCGGGTTGATGCTGTTGACAGGGCCGGCGGGGGCTTCGCTGAATTTCAGTCCGGGAGAGATCGCCACGTTGATTGGTGCGATTGCCATAGCGGCTGAAATCATCTTGATCGGCGCCTATGCCGGGCAAGTGGATGTGCGCCGGGTCACCGTGGTGCAGTTGGCCACCGCGTCGGTGCTGTCGTTCATGATGGTGGTGCCGATGGGCGAGGCGCTGCCGGCGTTCTCATGGTTGCTGCTGTTCAGCGCGGTGGGGTTGGGCTTGACCAGCGCGGTGATCCAGGTCGCGATGAACTGGGCGCAACAGAGCGTTTCGCCGACACGGGCCACGTTGATCTATGCCGGCGAGCCGGTGTGGGCCGGGGTGGTGGGGCGGATTGCCGGGGAGCGTTTCCCGCCGATTGCGATGGTGGGGGCGGCGTTGATCGTGGCGGCGGTGATTGTCAGTGAGATGAAGACCAAAGGGCAAAAGGCGTCGCCGTTGGAAGATGAGCTCGAGCAGGAACGACAGGGGTAAGCCTCGACTCGGTCAAGTGTGGGAGCGGGCTTGCTCGCGAAAGCGGTGGATCAGCCAACACCTTTGTTGAATGCCAGCCTGCATTCGCGAGCAAGCCCGCTACCACACTTGAAGGTGGTGTCTGTAAACAATGCTAAATGGGCGTTTTCGGCTTACCTTGTAGGATCCTGCCACATCTTGCCGTTTGGTGATCGAGAAAGCGGCACGTATGATGCATCCCAAACTCCCGCAGATTAGAAGCCTATGTCCCTGATAGTTCTACTGCTTCTGCCTTTTATCGGCAGCTGTCTGGCGGCTTTGCTGCCGCATAACGCACGTAACACCGAATCCCTGTTGGCCGGCCTTGTGGCCCTGGTCGGCACTATTCAAGTCGCCCTGCTCTACCCCCAGATCGCCCACGGTGGCGTGATCCGCGAAGAATTCATGTGGTTGCCCAGCCTGGGCTTGAACTTCGTGTTGCGCATGGATGGGTTTGCCTGGCTGTTCTCGATGCTGGTGCTGGGCATCGGCACGCTGGTGTCGCTGTATGCGCGTTACTACATGTCGCCGGATGATCCGGTGCCGCGCTTCTTTGCGTTTTTCCTGGCATTCATGGGTGCGATGCTCGGCCTGGTGATCTCCGGCAACCTGATCCAGATCGTGTTCTTCTGGGAACTGACCAGCCTGTTCTCGTTCCTGCTGATCGGCTATTGGCACCACCGCGCCGATGCGCGACGCGGCGCGTACATGGCGTTGATGGTCACCGGCGCGGGCGGCTTGTGCCTGCTGGCGGGCGTGATGCTGCTGGGGCATATCGTCGGCAGCTATGACCTCGACCTGGTGCTGGCGGCCGGCGAGCAGATCCGCGCCCACGCGTTGTACCCGATCATGCTCGCCCTGGTGCTGATCGGCGCCCTGAGCAAAAGCGCGCAGTTCCCGTTCCACTTCTGGCTGCCCCACGCGATGGCGGCACCGACGCCAGTCTCGGCGTACCTGCACTCGGCAACGATGGTGAAGGCCGGCGTGTTCCTGCTGGCCCGCCTGTGGCCGTCGCTGTCCGGCAGCGAAGAATGGTTCTATATCGTCGGCGGCGCCGGCGCGATCACCCTCCTCCTCGGCGCTTACTGCGCCATGTTCCAGAACGACCTCAAGGGCCTGCTGGCCTATTCCACCATCAGCCACCTCGGGCTGATCACCTTGCTGCTGGGCCTCAACAGCCCGCTGGCCGCGGTCGCGGCGGTGTTTCATATCCTCAACCACGCCACGTTCAAGGCGTCGCTGTTCATGGCGGCGGGCATCATCGACCACGAAAGCGGCACCCGCGACATTCGCAAACTCAGTGGCCTGGTACGGTTGATCCCGTTTACCGCGACCCTGGCGATGGTCGCCAGTGCATCCATGGCCGGCGTACCGCTGCTGAACGGCTTCCTGTCCAAAGAGATGTTCTTCGCCGAAACCGTATTTATCTCGGCGACCAAATGGGTGGAAATCACCCTGCCGGTCATCGCCACCATCGCCGGTACGTTCAGCGTGGCCTATGCGCTGCGCTTCACCGTGGATGTGTTCTTCGGCCCCACCGCCACCAACCTGCCGCACACGCCCCACGAGCCACCGCGCTGGATGCGCGCACCGGTGGAGTTGCTGGTGTTCACCTGCCTGCTGGTGGGGATCTTCCCGGCGCAGATGGTCGGTTCGATCCTCGCCGCTGCCGCCCTGCCCGTCGTCGGCGGCGTGTTGCCGGAATACAGCCTGGCGATCTGGCACGGCTGGAACGCGCCGATGATCATGAGCCTGGTGGCCATGACCTGCGGCGTGATCCTCTACCTGCTGCTGCGCAAGCAACTCAAGCGCGGGCGCTTCAAGTACCCGCCCGTGATCAGTTACTTCAATGGCAAGCGCGGCTTCGAGCGCTGCCTGGTGGTGCTGATGCGTGGCACGCGCAAGATCGAGAAGCTCATCAGCACCAAACGCCTGCAAACCCAGCTGTTCCTGCTGGTACTGGCGGCGGTCATCGCCGGTTTGATCCCGATGCTGCACAGCAGCCTCAGTTGGGGCGACCGGCCGAAGATCCCCGGCTCCATCGTCTTTGTGACCCTGTGGCTGCTGGCGATTGCCTGTGCCCTCGGCGCCGCCTGGCAGGCCAAGTACCACCGGCTGGCGGCCCTGACCATGGTCAGCGTGTGCGGCCTGATGACCTGCATCACCTTCGTGTGGTTCTCGGCGCCGGACCTGGCGTTGACCCAGTTGGTGGTTGAAGTGGTCACCACCGTACTGATCCTGCTGGGCCTGCGCTGGTTGCCACGGCGGATCGAAGAAGTCTCGCCACTGCCAAGCTCCTTGCGCAAGGCGCGTATTCGCCGCCTGCGCGACTTCCTGCTGTCCACCGTGGTCGGCGGCGGCATGGCGTTGCTGTCCTACGCCATGCTGACGCGCCAGACGCCCAACGACATCTCCTCGTTCTACCTCAGCCGCGCCTTGCCCGAAGGCGGCGGCAGCAACGTGGTGAACGTGATGCTGGTGGACTTCCGTGGCTTCGACACCCTCGGCGAAATCACCGTGCTCGGCGCCGTGGCGCTGACGGTGTACGCGCTGCTGCGGCGCTTCCGCCCATCGAAAGAGAGCATGCAACTGCCCGCGCAACAGCGCCAACTGGCGCCGGACGTGGCCACCGACCTGGTCAACCCGCGCCAGGCCAGCGACACCGCGCTGGGCTTCATGATGGTGCCGGCGGTGCTGGTACGCCTGCTGCTGCCGATTGCGCTGGTGGTGTCGTTCTACCTGTTCATGCGCGGCCACAACCAACCGGGCGGCGGCTTTGTCGCCGGGCTGGTGATGTCCGTGGCGTTTATCCTGCAATACATGGTCGCCGGGACGCAGTGGGTCGAGGCGCAGATGAGCCTGCGGCCGATGCGCTGGATGGGCTTCGGCCTGCTCTCGGCAACCCTCACCGGGCTGGGTGCGCTGTTTGTCGGCTACCCGTTCCTGACCACCCACACCTGGCATTTCAGCCTGCCGGTGCTGGGCGACATTCATGTGGCCAGCGCGCTGTTCTTCGACGTTGGCGTGTACGCCATGGTGGTCGGCTCGACGCTGCTGATGCTCACCGCCCTCGGCCACCAATCGGTGCGCGCCCATAAACCAAGCAACCAGGCCAAAGTGGTTGCCGCAACGGAAGGAGCGGCCTGATGGAAGAAGTCATCGCAATTGCCATCGGAGTGCTCGCAGCCTCCGGCGTGTGGCTGATCCTGCGGCCGCGGACATTCCAGGTGGTGATGGGCCTGTGTCTGTTGTCGTATGGGGTCAACCTGTTCATTTTCAGCATGGGCAGCCTGTTTATCGGCAAGGAGCCGATCATCAAGGACGGCGTGCCGCAAGACCTGCTCAACTACACCGACCCGCTGCCCCAGGCCCTGGTGCTCACGGCCATCGTGATCAGCTTTGCCATGACCGCGTTGTTCCTGGTGGTGCTGCTCGCCTCCCGGGGCCTGACCGGCACCGACCACGTTGATGGCCGGGAGCCCAAGGAATGAATTGGGTGAACCAACTGATCATCGCACCGATCCTGCTGCCGCTGTTGACCGCCGCGCTGATGCTGATGCTCGGCGAAAAACGCCGGCCACTCAAAGCCAAGATCAACCTGTTCTCCAGCGTGCTGGGCCTGGGCATTGCGATCCTGCTGCTGTACTGGACGCAAAAAGGCGGCCCCGGCTCGATTGGCGTGTACCTGCCGGGCAATTGGCAGGTGCCGTTCGGCATCGTGCTGGTGGTGGACCAACTGTCGGCGCTGATGCTGGTGCTCACCGGCATTATCGGCGTGAGCGCTCTGGTGTTCGCCATGGCCCGTTGGGACCGTGCGGGCACCAGTTTCCATGCGCTGTTCCAAGTACAGATGATGGGCCTGTACGGCGCCTTCCTCACCGCCGACCTGTTCAACCTGTTCGTGTTCTTCGAGGTGCTGCTGGCCGCGTCCTACGGTTTGATGCTGCACGGCTCGGGCCGCGCGCGGGTGTCGGCGGGGCTGCATTACATCGCGATCAACCTGCTGGCGTCGTCGCTGTTCCTGATTGGCGCGGCGATGATCTACGGCGTCACCGGCACGCTGAACTTCGCTGACCTGGCGCTGAAAATCCCGCTGGTACCCGAGGCCGATCGCGGCCTGCTGCATGCGGGCGCAGCGATCCTCGCCACCGCATTCCTGGCCAAGGCCGGCATGTGGCCGCTGAACTTCTGGCTGGCGCCCGCCTATTCCTCGGCGAGTGCGCCGGTAGCCGCGATGTTCGCGATCATGACCAAGGTCGGCGTGTACACCGTGCTGCGTCTGTGGACCCTGCTGTTCTCCGGCCAGGCCGGTGCATCCGCGCTGTTTGGCGGCGACTGGCTGGTGTACGGCGGCATGGCGACCATCATCTGCGCCGCGCTGGCGATGGTGGCGGCGCAGCGCCTGGAACGCATGGCGAGCTTGAGCATCCTGGTGTCGGCGGGGATCTTGCTGTCGGCCGTCGGCTTCGCGCAGCCAAGCCTGACGGCGGGCGCGCTGTTTTATCTGGTCAGTTCGACGCTGGCGTTGAGTGCGCTGTTCCTGCTGGCCGAGTTGATCGAACGCTCGCGCTCGGCCAATGACCTGCCGCTGGACGAAGAGATCGATGCGCTGCCACGTGCCATGGAATCGCTGCACCCGCAGCCCGGCGTGAACCTCGACGACGAGCAGAAAGCCGTGGTTGGCCAGGTGATTCCGTGGACCATGGCCTTCCTCGGCCTGAGCTTTATTGCCTGCGCGCTGCTGATTATCGGCATGCCGCCGCTGTCCGGGTTTATCGGCAAGCTGAGCTTGTTGAGTGCGCTGATCAATCCGCTGGGGCTTGGTGTCAGCATCGATGAGCCGATCCGTCCGGCGGCCTGGGGCCTGGTGACGCTGCTGATCCTGTCGGGCCTGGTCTCGTTGATCGCCTTTGCACGCTTGGGCATCCAACGCTTCTGGACCCCGGAAGAACGCCCGTCGCCGCTGCTGCGTCGCTACGAGTGCGTGCCGATCTTCTTCCTGCTTGGCCTGAGCATCCTGCTGACCTTCAAGGCCGAGCCGCTGATGCGCTATACCGAAGCCACCGCCGTGAGCCTGAACAACCCGGAGCACTACGTGATGGCGGTGATGGCCACGCGGCCGGTGCCAAGCCCTGAAGCCCAGGCCGCCGCCACGGAGGCACAGCCATGAAACGTCTGTTCCCTGCCCCGTGGCTGTCCCTGGCGCTATGGCTGTTGTGGCTGGTGCTGAACCTGTCCGTGAGCCCCGGCAACCTGCTATTGGGCGCGCTGCTGGGCTTTCTCGCGCCGCTGCTGATGGCGCCGCTGCGGCCGCTGCCGATCCGCATCCGCCGCCCTGGGGTGATCATCCGCCTGTTCTTTGTGGTGGGCCGCGATGTGATCGTGTCCAACCTGCAAGTGGCCTGGGGCGTGCTGACCTGTGGCTCACGTCCACCGCGCTCGCGCTTTATCAAGATCCCCCTGGACCTGCGTGACGCCAACGGCCTCGCCGCGCTGTCGATGATCACCACCGTGGTGCCTGGCACCATCTGGTCGGAACTGGCGCTGGACCGCAGCATCCTGCTGCTGCACGTGTTCGACCTGGACGATGAAGCGCAGTTTATCGAGCACTTCAAGACCACCTACGAGCGGCCACTGATGGAGATCTTCGAATGAGCGCCCTGCTCTCCAATGCGATCCTGTTCAGCCTGTTCCTGTTTTCCCTGGCCATGGTGCTGACCCTGGTGCGCCTGTTCAAAGGCCCCTCGGCCCAGGACCGAGTACTGGCGCTGGACTATCTGTACATGCTGGCGATGCTGATGATGTTGGTGCTGGGCATCCGGTATGCCAGTGACACCTACTTTGAAGCGGCGCTGCTGATCGCGCTGTTCGGCTTTGTGGGCTCGTTTGCCCTGGCCAAATTCCTGCTGCGTGGCGAGGTGATTGAATGATGCCGTTATGGGTGGAAGTGATCGTCGCGGTGCTGCTGGTGCTGAGCAGCGTGTTTGCCTTGATAGGTGCGATTGGCTTGTTGCGCATGAAGGACTTCTTCCAGCGCATGCACCCACCGGCGCTGGCCTCGACGTTGGGCGCGTGGTGCGTGGCGTTGGCGTCGATTGTGTACTTTTCGGTGCTCAAGTCCGGGCCGGTGTTGCACGGGTGGTTGATTCCGATTCTGTTGTCGATCACGGTGCCGGTGACGACGTTGTTGTTGGCGCGCACGGCGCTGTTTCGCAAGCGCATGGCGGGTGATGATGTGCCGGCCGAAGTCAGCAGCCGCCGCTGATCACTCAGGAAAACTCGGTTAAAAATGTGGGAGCTGGCTTGCCTGCGATGAGGGAGTGTCAGTCACCCAAAGTGTTGGCTGACCCACCGCTATCGCAGGCAAGCCAGCTCCCACATTTGGATCGGTGCTAGGCGAAGGATCGGATTCTGGCCGCTAGCTCAGCAAGTTCGACATCATCCGCCCGCCCATGATCATGGGACGAGATATAGCCTTCATACGCGTCAAAAAACTTGTCCACCTTCGAACTCAGCGGCTTGAACGCACTGTCCGAGCCCGTCCCATGCATGGGAAACAACTTCGCATGCAGATGGTCCACGCCATACCCCTCCAGCATCATCCCCGTGCGCGCCACATCGGCAAACGCCCGGTCGATCAGCAGTGCGGTCTTCTTGGTCGCGACGATCAGATCCGCCAGCACTTCATCCGACTGCGCAAACGCATAACTGCCGTAATGCTGCTTGGGGATCACCACGCTGAAACCGGGTGTATTGGGGAAGATCGAGAGGAAGGCCATGTGCTGGTCGTCTTCCCACAGGATGTGGGCGGGGGAGGTTTTGCGGACAATGCTGCAGAAAATACAATCCATTTTAGTCGCTGCCATTTCAGTCGTGAGTTTGCTCGTGAAGAGCATCTAAAGCTAGGATTCGGCGCACGTCAAAACAAAAGGAGTTTCAGCCTGCCATGGATATCAAGTGTTCCGTATTTATCGCAGCCAGCGTTGACGGTTTCATTGCACGAACAGACGGTGACATCGAGTGGCTTCACCGCCCGGAATACGAAACCGCTGCCTTGAACGGCATGACGTATGAACGCTTCATCGCCACCGTCGACACATTGGTTATGGGACGCAAGACCCTGGAGAAAGTCTTGTCGTTTCCAGAGTGGCCCTATGAAGGTTTGCCTGTCATAGCGTTGTCTCACCAACCGCTGGAGATTCCCGCGCATTTGCAAAGCAAGGTGGAAGTACTGGCGGCGGATGTCAGCGCACTGGTCGAGCAGTTGGCGGCGCGCGGCATGCAGCATCTGTATATCGACGGCGGGCAGACGATCCAGGCGTTTCTTGAAGCGGGCCTGATCGACGAGCTGATCATCACGCGTATTCCGGTGTTGCTGGGCGAAGGGATTTCGTTGTTCAGCCAGGTGGGCAGCGAGCATGAACTTCGCCATCTCGGTACGGATGTATCGGTCAATGGGTTTGTGCAGAGCCGCTACGCCATTGCGAAGGCAGTGACTGCATGACGAACATCCCCCTCGCGTTGGTGGCGGGCATAGGCCGCCACAACCGCTCCATCGGCAAGGCCGGTGGGCTGCTGCGCAACATCCCCGACGACATGCGCCGCTTCGCCGCCAAGACCATCGGCAAACCCGTGATCATGGGCCGCAAGACCTTTGAGTCGGTGATTGCACTCAGCGGGCGGCCGCTGGTGGATCGGCCGAACATCGTGCTTTCGCGTGATCCGGCGTATCAGCACGAACACGCGATTGTTTGTCGGTCCTTGGCATCGGCTCTGGAATGCGCAGCGGCGTTCGCGCCCGAAGAGATTCATATCGGCGGCGGGCCGGAGCTTTATGACCAGGTGATCGACCGGGTGGACAGGCTGTACCTCACCCTGTTCTACGACGATCACGAAGGTGAGGCCAAATTCCCCAGCTTCGAGGGTGAGTTCATCGAGGTTTGCCGGCATGGCGTCAGGGAACACCACGGCCTTGAATATGAGTGGGTGGATTACGTACGCCGCGCCGACTCTCACGGTGCTGAGCAGGCACGGTAAAAAATGTGGGAGCTGGCTTGCCTGCGATAGCGGTGTGTCAGTCACACATGTACTGGCTGACACTCCGCATTCGCGGGCAAGCCCGCTCCCACATTTAGATTGGGGGTCACCATTGGTCTCGGGGCACTGCCCAGCAAAAAAACCGCAGAAATTTCCGACAGCGTTTTAGGGTTGTCTCTCGGAAGATGGCTGCCTAATCTTCGGCGGTCGCTGCAAATTCAGCGACCGGGTTTCGCAGCCCGGTTAAACTCTAGACGCACAGCGTCCACCTCAGATAGCGGGCGCTTTTTTATGCCTGATGTTATGGCGGCTGTGCGCGGGATACCTTCGGGTATGCCGGGTGCCTAGAGTCCCGGTCTGCGAACCTGCGTACAGCTGCCACCCGATTATCGTTTCGCAGCGATGGGTGGTGGCTCCAATACTCTAGGAGCTTTGCCATGATTAAAGACAGTCCGAATCCGCCGCTCGAATCAACCTCGTTTCATAAGTCTGCTCATCGAGCGATTAAACATTATTTGAATCCCCCTCAAAGTCCAGCGCCGAACACCGAAGGCAGTTGGCTCTTTGCCGTTCGTAAAGGGTTGAAAATCGAGACCCTACTTATCAACGTATCGGAAGATCTCACATCGATTCAGGCCCTAGCGAGCCACTTGGCTTTTGAGGTTGACGGAGCGCCACGTAGTGTTGCACTTGGCATCTGTCGAATATTGGAAGGTACTCAATTGTTGATGAACGACGCAGTCATCCAATGCGAGGCATCAGTTAGAGAGTAGAACTCGAAAAGGGACAGTTCTATGGTTTCAAATAGATCTGTCCCGTTTGACTTTTACAAAAAGTTAAGCATCAATCTGAAAGACTGACTGTAATGTGTCTTAAGTCATTACAAGCAACGTAACCTTTTCCGTTACCGGAAACTCTGAGGGTTCCAAAAACCAGAATATAAGAACCCGCAAACTCCTCTAAGTCATCCACATCAAATCGCTCATGCAAACCATCGACAATTGCAGTGTCTGCAACAACACTTAAGTTTTCTCGCCCACCACTATTCAGCCAAAGGCTATTTTCTTGCCCATATCGAGCATCAGATAGCATCCCCCAATAGCCACGATACTCGCCAACATGGTCTCTATTGGCTTCATTAAACCTTACAAAAAAATCCCTCACGCGGAACTGCCCTTCGGGCAGGCCTATTATCTGATCTGAATTTCGAAATTGCTCAGACACCATCAAGTTTCTCAGGAGGGTACTTAGCCGCCTGTGCATTACAGGGCTTCGTCTTCCACTTCCCGGGACAAAACGGCCGCCTCTACCATTTGGATCAATAGGATTGTCAGGGGTTGGGTGAACGATTTCTTGAGCCCCGTAGCCGAAATCAATTTCTATGCGCTCACCAAGATTAATCTGTTCTTCCTGATCATTCCCCGGATTCCCTCGCCTTCTACCTTCTGCAGCCGCAAACTCGCATCCTGGTATGTGAGGTCGTGCACCAAAGCATGCAGCCTGTCCACTTCGAGATTCCTTCCTAAAAAAAGCTGGGGCGCCACATTGAACACAAACCAATAGGCGCCGAAACCCCTCAATTCGAGAATCACCAAGCTGTTCAAAATTATGTGCCGTGTACGTATTCCCATCAGCTATGCATCTTGCAACATCCATATCTATGACTCTCCCATTGACTTACACCGATAATGTCATAGAGCCATTATTCGTCAACCCCATCTAGGTCAAACATACTATTCGCATGCAAAAAAAACGCCCCGAACCAGTCGGGGCGTTTTTTTATTCAGCGTTTACCGATCAAGCCTGATCAGCCAACCGCCACGTCGTCCCACCTTTCCCATCTTCCAACACCACGCCCATGGCGGTGAGTTGGTCGCGGAGTCGGTCGGATTCCGCCCAGTCCTTGTTCGCACGAGCAGTCAGACGCGCCTGGATCAGCGCATCCACTTCAGCCGCGTCCACACGCCCTTCGGCGCCGGCTTGCAGGAAGTCATCGGCTTCCATCTGCAACACGCCCAGCACGCTGGCCAGTTCTTTCAAGCGGGCCGCCAGGCCAGCCGCTGCGTCGAGATCGCTCTCGCGCAGGCGGTTGATCTCGCGCACCATTTCGAATAGCACGGCGCAGGCTTCGGGGGTGCCGAAGTCGTCGTTCATCACCTGGGTGAAACGCTCGACGAACGCTTCACCACCGGCCGGGGCAACCACTGGCAAGCCTTTCAACGCATGGTAGAAACGCTCCAGGGCGCCCTTGGCGTCCTTGAGGTTGTCTTCCGAGTAGTTGATGGCGCTGCGGTAGTGGCTGGACACCAGCAGGTAACGCACAACCTCAGGATGGTACTTTTCCAGCACGTCGCGAATGGTGAAGAAGTTGTTCAAGGACTTGGACATCTTCTCGCCATTGATGCGGATCATGCCGCAGTGCATCCAGGCATTGGCGTAGGTCTTGCCCGTGGCGGCTTCGCTTTGGGCGATTTCGTTTTCGTGGTGCGGGAACTCGAGGTCGCTGCCGCCGCCATGAATATCGAAGGTCTCGCCCAGGCAGCAAGTGGACATCACCGAGCATTCGATGTGCCAGCCCGGACGCCCGGCGCCCCATGGCGACTCCCAGCTCGGCTCGCCGGGCTTGGTGCCTTTCCACAGCACGAAGTCCAGTGGGTCTTGCTTGGCTTCGTCCACTTCGATACGTGCGCCGATGCGCAGGTCTTCGATTTTCTTGCGCGATAGCTTGCCATAGCCCATGAACTTGGCGACGCGGTAGTACACGTCGCCATTGCCCGGGGCGTAGGCGTAACCCTTGTCGATCAGGGTCTGGATCATCGCGTGCATGCCCGGGATGTGGTCCGTGGCGCGCGGCTCCATGTCCGGCTTGAGGATGTTGAGGCGCGCCTCGTCCTCGTGCATGGCGGCGATCATGCGTTCGGTCAGCGCGTCGAACGACTCGCCGTTTTCGTTGGCGCGGTTGATGATCTTGTCGTCGATGTCGGTGATATTGCGCACATACGTCAAGTCATAGCCGCTGAAACGCAACCAGCGGGTCACCAGGTCAAAGGCCACCATGCTGCGGCCGTGGCCGATGTGGCAGTAGTCGTACACGGTCATGCCGCACACGTACATGCGCACCTTGTTGCCATCCAGCGGCTTGAAGACTTCTTTGGTCTTGCTGAGTGTGTTGTAGATCGTTAACACGACGATTCCTTCTCTCTAGGCAAAGCCGGTCAGGCCTGCCTGAATCACTGGCCCCACGAATCACGCAAGGTCACGGTACGGTTGAATACCGGAGCACCGGGTTTCGAGTCCTTGATATCCGCGCAGAAGTAACCTTCGCGCTCGAACTGGAAACGGTCTTCCGGCTGTGCTTCGCCCAACGACGGCTCGGCACGACAACCCGTAAGTACTTGCAGGGAGTCAGGATTGATGTTGTCGAGGAAACTGGCGCTGTCTTCAGCCTTCTCAGGGTTCGGCGAACGGAACAGGCGGTCGTACAGGCGCACTTCGCATTCGATGCTGGCGGCGGCCGGCACCCAGTGGATCACGCCCTTGACCTTGCGGCCTTCCGGGTTCTTGCCCAGGGTTTCCGGGTCGTAGGAGCAACGCAGTTCGACGATGTTGCCATCGGCGTCCTTGATCGCTTCGTCGGCACGGATCACGTAGCTGCCGCGCAAGCGCACTTCGCCAGCCGGTTCCAGGCGCTTGTAGCCTTTTGGCGGCTCTTCCATGAAGTCATCGCGGTCGATGTAGATTTCACGGCTGAACGGCAGCTTGCGCACGCCGAGTTCTTCTTTCTGCGGATGACGCGGCAGTTCGAGGTGGTCGACCTTGTCTTCCGGGTAGTTGGTGATCACGACTTTCAACGGACGCAGCACGCACATGGCGCGCGGGGCGCTGTGGTCGAGGTCGTTGCGGATGCTGAATTCGAGCATGCCGAAGTCCACGACGCCGTCGGAACGGTTGGTGCCGACCATGTCGCAGAAGTTGCGGATCGACGCCGGCGTGTAGCCACGGCGACGGAAGCCCGACAGGGTGGACATGCGCGGGTCGTCCCAGCCATGTACGTGCTTTTCATCGACCAGTTGCTTGAGCTTGCGCTTGCTGGTGATGGTGTAGTTCAGGTTCAGGCGGCTGAACTCGTACTGACGTGGGTGCGCCGGCACCGGCAGGTGCTCCAGGAACCACTCGTACAGCGGGCGATGGCTTTCGAACTCCAGGGTGCAGATGGAGTGGGTGATGCCTTCGATGGCGTCCGACTGACCGTGGGTGAAGTCGTAGTTCGGGTAGATGCACCACTTGTCACCGGTCTGGTGGTGATGGGCATGGCGGATGCGGTACATGATCGGGTCGCGCAGGTTCATGTTCGGCGAGGCCATGTCGATCTTGGCACGCAGTACACGGGCACCGTCGGCGAACTCACCGGCACGCATGCGGGCGAACCAGTCGAGGTTCTCTTCCACCGAACGGTCGCGGAACGGGCTGTTCTTGCCCGGTTCGGTCAGCGTGCCACGGTATTCCTTGGCTTGTTCCGGGCTCAGGTCGTCCACGTAGGCCTTGCCGGCCTTGATCAGCTCGACGGCCCAGTCGTGCAACTGGTCGAAGTATTGCGAGGCATAGCGCACTTCACCGGACCATTCGAAGCCCAGCCACTTCACGTCGCTTTCGATGGCGTCGATGTATTCCTGGTCTTCCTTGGCCGGGTTGGTGTCGTCGAAACGCAGGTGCGTGACGCCACCGAACTCCTGGGCCAGGCCGAAGTTCACACAGATCGACTTGGCGTGACCGATGTGCAGGTAGCCGTTGGGCTCTGGCGGGAAGCGGGTGACGATCTGCGTGTGCTTGCCCGAATCCAGGTCCGCCTGGATGATCGGGCGCAGGAAATTGACCGGGACGGCAGGTCCGGCCTTGGAATTCGAGGTAGGGTCGACAGTGGGCTTGCTCATAGGATCCTTGAACAGACAGGTTCGTGGCCGGGTAAGGCCAGATAAAACAAAGCGCTCATAATAGCCGAAGCCGTCAAGACACTGACAGAGCGTGGTCAAAAACTGCTGCATTAATTGCATGGGCGGTAAAAAACCACCTCGAAATTCCTACAGGTCACGCTAAACTGCGCCCCTTGGCCGCTGCTTTGCCAAAAAGTGTCGCCAAATCGGTAAGGCGCCCCGGCGTCCACACCCACGAATTCCTTGAAAGAGAAACGACCATGACTCAAGTCAAACTGACCACCAACCACGGTGACATCGTCATCGAGCTGAACGCCGAGAAAGCGCCGATCACCGTCGCCAACTTCATCGAGTACGTGAACGCCGGCCACTACGAAAACACCGTATTCCACCGTGTCATCGGCAACTTCATGGTCCAGGGCGGCGGTTTCGAGCCAGGCATGAAAGAAAAGAAAGACAAGCGCCCAAGCATCCAGAACGAAGCGGACAACGGCCTTTCCAACGACAAGTACACCGTCGCCATGGCCCGTACCATGGAGCCGCATTCGGCCTCCGCGCAGTTCTTCATCAACGTGGCCGACAACGCCTTCCTCAACCACAGCGGCAAGAACGTGCAGGGTTGGGGCTACGCGGTATTCGGTAAAGTCACCGAAGGCCAGGACGTCGTTGACAAGATCAAAGGCGTGCAGACCACCGGTAAAGCCGGTCACCAGGACGTTCCGGTAGAAGACGTTATCGTCGAGAAAGCCGAGATCATCTAAGGGTGATCCTGCTTATTTCAGACTTGCATCTGGAAGAGGAGCGCCCGGACATTACCCGGGCGTTTCTGGATCTGCTCCACGGCCGCGCCCGTGGCGCCCAGGCGTTGTACATTCTGGGGGACTTCTTTGAAGCCTGGATTGGCGACGATGGCATGACCCCCTTCCAACGTTCGATTTGCGTGGCCCTGCGCGAACTCAGCGACAGCGGCACCCCGATTTTCATCATGCATGGCAACCGCGATTTCCTCATCGGCAAGGCGTTCTGCAAAGCAGCAGGCGCAACCTTGCTCAAGGACCCGAGTGTCGTGCAGTTGTTTGGCGAGCCCGTGCTATTGATGCACGGCGATAGTCTCTGCACCCGCGACGTCGGCTATATGAAGCTGCGCCGCATCCTGCGCAACCCCATCGTGCTGTTTATCCTGCGCCACCTGCCGTTGCGCACCCGCCACAAACTGGCGCGCAAGCTGCGCAGCGAGAGCCGTGCGCAGACGCGCATGAAGGCCAACGACATTGTCGATGTGACCCCCGAGGAAGTGCCCCGGGTGATGCAGCAGTTTGGCGTGCGCACCCTGGTCCACGGCCACACCCACCGCCCCGCCATTCACAAGTTGCAGATTGGCGAGCAAGCGGCCAAGCGCATTGTGCTGGGGGATTGGGACAAGCAAGGGTGGGCGTTGCAGGTGGATGAGCAGGGGTTTCAGTTGGCGGCGTTTGATTTCGGCAATCCGCAGCTCGCGCTGCCAGGCGCATAACCCCTGCCAACACAGTTCAAATGTGGGAGCGGGCTTGCTCGCGAAGGCGGTGGTTCAGTCAACTTAGGTATCGACTGAACCACCGCCTTCGCGAGCAAGCCCGCTCCCACAGGGGACTTCATTCCACACTCGCGGTTTGTGCATATGACTCGTCAACCAGAAATATCTTTGAAGGCAGCGTGAAGCCGCGCAACTTGAGCAACGCCAACGGCCCGGCATCCAGTTCAGTGCGTAGACGCCAGCTCAGGTCGATACCGTCAGGCGCCTTGAGCACCATGCGAAAGAGGCTGTCGCCATCGTCCAATGGCGTGACGCGGGCTTTTTCCAACAGACGAATCAGACCCCAGGTGCCCTGGTAATCACCAAACAGGCGTTCGCCGGCATGTACACTGGTCCAGCTCAGGCTCACCCCGGGGTAATCGCTATGGCCTGGCCAGCTGAAGCGCTGCCAACGTTCTTTCTGGTTGAAGTAGTGGTGTTTTTCACCATTGAGAACAAAGGTGGTTTGCACCACGTCTCTGACCGCTCTGCCCTGGAGCTCGAAGCTCAACCCCAAGCCACCGTCGGTGTAGAGCACGTCCGCCAAGTTGCTGAGCTGGTTGATGGCTGACAGAAACTGCGGGTTGAAGCGCAGGCCCTGGCTATGCAACGGATCGACCACCCAGCGATTGCCCTCCTTGCGCAACACGCCGCTTAGTTGATGCTGCAAAAACTGCTCGATCCGCCCCGAATCGGCGCGGATCATTTGCCCCAACATCGGCAACGAGGCGTCACTGCCTGTGGCGGCAAACGGGTAGCGGCTGGCAAACGCGCTGTGCCAGGGTGTCACGATGGCGCGTTGCCACTGGCGATTAAGACTCACCGCTGAAGGTTGCAGCACCCGCTGCCAGGCCTGGTCCATTGGACGCACGAACAACGCCTCACCGAACCCGGCCCACTGCGCACCAAGGCTGGCAGCGATCAGCCTGCCGTAGGACTGGGTGTCGGTCAGATCGACGTTTTTACCCTGGAAGACTGTTTGCGCCAGGACCTGGGTCAAGGCCTGTGGGTCCGGGGCGTGGCTGACTTGCTGCAGTTTCAGGCGAGCGCGGGTGACTTGGGTGAGAAAGGCGTGCAGGGTGAGCTTATTGCCGCTGCCGTCGATGCTCATCAGTGAAAGCAGCGGGCCGAAAGTGGCATCCATCGGGCCGCTCGGCTCACGCGTCAATCTGTCGATCACTGGCGTCTCGTCCTGGCCGATCAACTTTTGTGCCGACTGGATCAGCGAGTCCCCCAGTGCCCGGCCACGCTGACCTGCATGCGCGTGGTAGGCCACGGTGTTCATCAATGCAATCAATGGCGACTGGCGCACATCGCTCATCAAAGTCAATTGGTCGATGACATCGGCCATCCGTTCGGTTTGCTGCCAGCGCAGGCTGTTGAGGAAGTCCAGCCACGCGCGGGCATAGTCCTGGAAGTAGCGTTCGGTAAGACGCTCGCGCAGCTTTTCTGGCGTCAGATGGGGGTCAACATCGATGGGCTTGTCGCTGAGCACCCAGTCGATTTCCTCGCGTCGGGCGCTGGCAATATCGTCGATGGCCTGGCGCACATGGCCCTCCCAGGCTTGGCGGGTAAACACCCCCGCTACACTGGCGTCGGTGGAAAACAGTGCCAGTGCATCGGTATCGGCGACCATCTGGTGCAGGCTCAAGTCCGGCGAATGGTTGGCGGCGCCATCGAGCACCTGTTGGTACAGGCTGGCCTCGGCATTGCGTCGACCCAACTGGCCGAGCAAGACCTGCCGGGCCTGAGCGACCCGCTTCCAGTCAGCCGCGATGCGCCACTCGGGATGTGCAGCCAACTGTACGCTGTAGAACTGCCAGAGCGTCGGCGACAGGTTCTGCCAAATGCCGGGGGACAAACCGGCACGCAGCGGCTCAGCCTCGCCCAAGACCTTGGCCAGGAAGACAGAATCGGTTTTCTCCGGGCGAGCCATCATCAGGTACGCCTTGAGTTGATCGTAGGCAACCTGGGCGTGACGGGCGCGGTCCGGGCTGCCCGGTGCCAGGCTGATCAGAGTGTCGAGTTGGCGTCGCAAATTCGCGGCCGCCGGGTCGCGCATCAATCGGTTATTGGCTTCGACATAGCGCGGCCAAAGGGCTTCAAGCAAGGCTTGGTTTTGGTTCAAGCCGAAGCGCTGATACCACGGCGTGCCGTGTTCGGCGCGGTAGTCCAGCCGGGCGAGTGCGCGGGTCAGCTCGTTGAGGGCCTGAAATTGCTGGTCACCTTGTTCCGATTGCTGCAGCGCAGCGAGCGAAACGTGTGCCTGCGCAACCTGCGCGCGGTTACTGGAAAAGGACAGCAACAAGCCAATCCCCCAGGCCAGCATCAGCAGCATCGTCACGGCGTAACCCACGCGAGCGGCGCTCCAGCCCACTCGACGCCGTACGGGCTTGTCCTCCAGCACGCCGTTCCAGGCGGGATCCGTCGGCCAATAATGGCCCGCCTGCTCACGCTGCACCGGCAGGCTGAACCACACACCACGCAGAGGTACTCCGCGGGCGGACTGGCCTAGCAACGGCGCAAGCGCCTGGCGCCAACGGGTAATGCCTTCGGCCTGCAAATCGCGAGACAGCCGGAGCAGAAAATCATGGGTAGTCTGATCATGCATCTGTGCCAGACCTGCGTGACGCAGGGGCTCGATCAAGCCTTGCAAGCACGCTTGCAGGGCGGCGACGGTCAGCTTCGTCGGCAACACACTGCCAACCGGCTCGACCGTGCGCTGGGCCTGCGGCCATTGGCTGGCGCAGACTTGCCACAGGTGCAGTGGGATCTGCCAGCGCAGCTCACGGGACAGTTTGCAAAAATGCCGCACACCCTCACCCATCGCCACATCATCGAGGCTTTGCTCACTGCTCAGCGCCCAGACCACAGCATCCAGCGCACGCCAGCGGCTCAACTCGCACCACGGTGCAAGGGCTGCCTCGTCCAGCCCGGAATTGACACTGCCACCCCATAACAACACCGTGCCTTGCCCTTCCAGCCAGTTCTGTGGCGTCAAGCCAGGGGCGATAGCGCTGATCTGATCCGGTTCGCCAAACACTAAAAACACGCGGACTTTGCTGCGCCAGAAGTACCCGTGCTGCGTGCGAAGAGACTTGCGTAACGCCTCCAGCCACAGGTTTCCTTCAGGCTCGACGGGGCTCGAAAAAGCCCCCCAGGGTTCAGCCACCGTCGCCACCAACCCCATTGCCCAGCCAACCGCAACACGGTCCCAAGCCAATACAATCAGCGGGCAAAACCAGCAAAGCGCGAACCCAATGAACAGGCCCCGTAGCGCCAGATCCTTGAGCGACAGCGCTGGCCAAGCGAAATAGTTGTTGCACAATGCATAGAACAAGCAGCCGAGCGTGACCAGCAACCACACGACCACCAGATAGCCCAACCCCATGCCGACCAAAGAGGCTTTAAGCCCACCTTTAATGATTGCCATGAGGTACCACCACTCCAATGGCCAGTCGCTCCTCGGCATCCTGACTCAACCAGCCGCAGGGCTGAGCTGCCACCGTCGCCTGCAACAGCGCCAGCGACATACCGATGAAAGGCGCCAGGTTCCCCAGCAGGCCCCATTGCGTGCTCAGTTGGTGCTCTGCTGCGCACCAACCTCCCTGCGCAAACGCTACCTGGCTGATCTTATCCAATGCCAAACAGCTGGGTGGAGGCCCATCAAGGCCGGCATAACATTGCACCTGCGCGCACAGTTCAGCGGGCGACTCATTCGACTCGCTCAATAGATACTCACCTCGATGCAACAGCTGCCTGGCTTGCCGATCCACTACCCACAGAAAGCCTGCTTCGCCTGGCAGGTCGCCGTCTCCGGCGCGTTCCAAAGACACTACGCCAGCACACAAGAACCAATCAGCTGCTTCCTGGCAGAGCGGGTAAAAGCCTTCAATCAGCGCGTCGAGGTCAGCCAGATCGCCCAATGGCACGCGGGTTTCGGGCAGCCTCACACCGGCCTTGGCCAACTGTTGCGTGAACGCCGTCTCGCTGCCCGCATCACCCGCCCAGGCAACGCCGCACAGCGCTGGCCAGCGCGCAGATAACTCAGGAAGTGCAAGGGTCAACCGGGCAAGGTGGCGGGCCAGGGCAGGGCCGCGCTCAGTGACATTGCTCAGTGACAATCGACACCGTAGCGCAGGCTGCGTCGCCCCCGGTATCAGCGACGGTTTCGGGACTGACGTGGCGGCCATCAGCCCGCGGTACTGCGCCTGCTCATCGCCCGCCGGCCCGAGCAACAGCACCTGTTGCACCGGCAAACCCAAACCACGCCGCCGCCACCAGCGCTGCAGGTCTTCATCACGGATGCCTCGGTACACATCCGTCTGGAACTGAGCAATCTGCCAAACCAATACACGCAGCGCCAATACCATCGCCCAACTCAATGGCAGCACTGCACTCCATAACCACAGTTCAAGCTGAGGCTGCCCTTTGGGCCATAACGCCAGCAGGACTGCAGCCTGCACGCTACAGAGCATCAGCAACGCCAGCCACCAGCGTCGCCACTGGGGTGCTCGCGGCGCAATGACCTGCGGATACAGCGGTGGCCGAGTCATGGCGACACCCCCATCGATGAGGTCGCAAGGGTGCTCACCAAACGGCAGCCGCACTCACACCGGTGGCCGTGCAACGCCACAGGTTTGCCGTCCATAATGGAACCCGCAGTGCCTTCACTGATTTTGTTCAAGCCATGCTTTTTACAGCGGACTGGGTCGCCCATGCAGGCCACCGGTTTGCCGAAGGCCAGGAAATGGCCTTGCAAAACTTCGCCACCAAAGGGCTGCAAAGGATCACCGACACGCACTAAAGGCAACATCAGGCCAACTCCCCGTCGATCTCAAACAAGCTGCCTGCCGCGCGCAACATGGCAGTGGTGCGTTCCAGGCGCTCGGCCAGGTCCTCCTGGGCGATTTGAGTTTTCAGCTCGGCGGCCACCAAGCCGATATGCGCGGTTGGCTTGAGGATTTGCTCGGCCCCTGGCAAGAACGGCACCACCAAGCCCGTGGCCTTGTCGATGACCTGATAACCGATGGTCGCGCCGCCGATGCCGGCGGCGAGGCCACCCAGGGCATTTTTTCGCTTGATGCCATACACCGTGGCCCCAACCACCATCGCCACACCCAGCATCCGCCCCGCCACCACCACTGGGGAAAGCTCGCGGCTGTTTTCATTGCCGAAATAGGTCATGCGATAGAAAAAGTAACCGGCCCACAGCTCACGGGTTTTCAATGCGTCATGCATAAACCAGGCGCGGGAATCGTGGACTTGATCGTCGAACAGCGCGACCAGCAGGGCCATATTGGTTTGCGTACTGGGTGTACCTCGGTCATCCCGGAACAGCTGTTTGCAACGTCGCTCGCCCGCCGCCTTGAGTGCGGCGTGGTCCTTGGCTTCGTCATCTTCGTTGAGCAGGTAGATCGCGTCGCGCAGCACCACGTCCAGCACGTAACCCTTCAAGCTGGTTTGTTCGCGCTTGCTGCCGGTGTAGTCGGCCTTGAACTCGGCAGCGGCCTGGCTGAGTTGGGTCTGGTCGATCTTCGGTTCGTAGATGGGTGGGCCGGGATAGTTTTTGGCGGCCTCGGGGGCTTGTTGGCGGTCTTTTTTTAGACCACTTTTCAACGTTTCATAGTGTTCGCGTTGTTGGCCCTCATCGTAGGCCGTGGTCTCGTGGGCTTGAGTGAAAAAGGGTTGTTGTTTGTAGCTGTCGTTGGCAAAACGGCCGATGCGCCAGCCGGTGATCCAGCCCAGTTGGTCGGCCAGGGTGTCTTCGACAGTGGTGGTGAGCTGGATGGGTTGGTAGGACCAGGGGGGAGTGGCGGTGGGTGGGTCGGAAGGGATGCCTGGGAGGGTTTGGCGCCAGGCGTTGAAGCGTTCGACTAATTCGCTGCTCAGACCAAATTCACTCTCTGTGCTGGGGTCCATGACACGCCAGGAGTTATGATTGGAGAGCCCTACAGGCAGCGCAGCTTCCGGCACCTGCAAAGGTGCCCCCGCAGCAAAAGCCTCGGCGTACAGGTCATGCAACGCGATCTGTGACACCAATTCATTGGTGCCACCGCGTGCCTTGCCCTGATCATTTTTTGGGTAGCCGCCCCCCACATCGGAATGAACACCGGGGTAGACCACTTCGATGGTGTTGGCTGGGTACTTGCCATCCTCATTGCGTATCGAATCCAGCGGGAAACACGAGCGCTGTTCGAAGCCTGCAACAAAGTGTCGACAGCACTTGACCAGATCCGGGAAGCGTAGGGCGTCGGGCAATAATTGAGTGTTATCAGCCCAATCCATGTGCCCGGCAAAAAACGGCGCGGCATGAGCGATACCGACCGAAGCCACGGTATCCAGCAGGCCGAGAAATTCGACGCTGATGGGCAGGCCAATCAGGCTTTGTTCAGGGCGTTCGGCGCCTTCTGGGGTGTGGAATAGCTGGCTTAGCCAAGTGACAAAAGTACGGGCCTCTGCGGCGCCTCGGGAGAAGCCGTATACGAAGAGTTTGATTCCAAGGACTTTGGGCTGCGCTACCGGCACGCGGGCTTTCAAAGGGGCAAGCAGGTTGGTCATTACGGAGCGGCGATTGCCTGGGCCAAGGGTACTCATCAAGGGCGTAGGCCACGTGCTCATTTTGCTGACTGCTTTCGCACAGTCATCCAATGACAATCGATTCCTGGTCAATGCCCAATGCAACGCATCGGCGATGGAGACCAGCGCCCAGTTGATGCGATCCTCTCCACCGGTGGCGTACTTCAACCCATCCTCGCTGTAATCCAACTCGCCCACTTCCGGAAATGGAGTGCCAACACCGGGCATGTAGTAGGAGTAATAGCCGCTCCCTTTAGCTTCATCATCCTGAATCGACGCATGATAGAGTTTGGCGATATTACTGGGATGGTTCTTCTTGGTGTCATTATCGTCGTTGTTATTGGTTCCATCGAAAAACAGGCTTACGTGTATGCTATGACAACATACAAAGCGCTGACTCCTCCCAGCAGAATCAGGCTGTCGACAAAAGAGGTTCTCTTCAGCATTTTGCCTACGATAGTTAGCACCCACCACTGAGACATCTTTAGGTAAGCGCCCGCCAAGAGGAAAAACAGGCGGCCCAAAAGTTTTATCTTCAAGTTGTTTTTTTACTTTGGACATACGGCTGGCTCCTTTGCATGCCTAGGTTCTTTGACAGGATAATCAGGCTGACCATATATCGAGCACGAGGTCGTCACCTCCACTCGCTTACAAGTCAAGAAATGAACATTCAGACTGCACAATTTTCTTTCCGGCCATTCAGGAACATCGACTGTAACGCGATACTGTTGAAATTTAGCCTTATGACTGGCCCAGGCTTCCTCATCAAATCCAAACCCGATTGTTTTTCTTTTTATTTTCGCAAAGCGATCAGGATCAACCTCCCACTCAACATCCACCTTCATCCCCGGCCGCCATTTAACCGGCAAAATAATGCAACACGAACTCCCACCTCCGCCATGCGCCCTATATCCATTCACCGAAAACCAATTAATCGCAGTACCTTCAACATGATTAATCGCCGCTATATTTCCGGCCACCATTTTATTTTCAGCGAACGTACACCCCAACAACGTAAGCCCCAACAATCCACACAGGCATTTCACCACCGTTCTAGCCTTTCCAATAAAACGCACTACCGATCCCCGCAACGAGAAAAGAAAACTCGCGCCCCCAAAAGAATCAGTCATGAAACGCGTCACTTCGTACATACAACTGGCTCCTTTGCATATCTAGGCTCTCTGATCGGATAATCTGGTCGACCATACATCGCACAAGCAGTAGTAACCGCAACGCGATTGCAAGTTAAAAAATGCACCTTTAGATCACAAGATTTTTTTTCTGGCCACTCAGGAACATCAACGACTGCGCTGTAATGTCGGTAATTGGATTTATGCTTGACCATAAAGGCTTTGAACTCTTCCGTTCCTAACGGAGGCGTAGAAGCATCGCTATTCGGATCAACCTCCCACTCAACCTCCACTTCCAACCCCGGCCGCCACTTAACCGGCATAATAATGCAACACGAACTCCCCCCTCCGCCGTGCGCTCTATAGCCATTCACCGAAAACCAATTAATCGCAGTACCTTCAACATGATTAATCGCTGCTATATTCCCGGCCACCATCTTATTTTCAGAGAACGTACACCCCAATAACAATAAAGCCGTCAGGCCGCACCCCACAAAACCAAAACAAAGCAAGCAGCTCTTCAATCTCATAACCTGCTCCTTACATACTCATTAAAATCACCAAAGTAATTTTCCCGACTGGCCTCCAAGGCGAATGAGTAGAACAAAGAAAAACGCTGCTCCCGGCCTCCAAGTGCTTGATGAAACTCTCCGCTGTTCATTAATTCCTGCGCATCGCTGATACACCCCATCAACTCGAACTGTTCGTCGCTCATTTCCAGAAAAGGTGAAACGTGAACGGCGCTCTTACCACTCGACGCGTGTCCCTTGAGCCACTGCACTTGCTCATCTCGATCAAACCAGCTCCAAAAAAAAGCCAGTTGCCGAAACTCAGCGCGTTGTTCGTCGGTAAAAATCGAAGACATCAATGAGGGAAAGCTGCGCGGGTCGTAGTAACGCAACAGGCCAGCCTTACCACCCCAGCGGATTTGCGAAAGTGATCGCAGCGCGTGACTCAGGGTTTCAAAGGCCAGTGGCGAGATCACCACCAACACGCGTGCGTCGGCTGCGCCGTGAGTCAGCAGTTCCTCCAACCAGGCTTTATGCCGCCAATGGGTCAAGTCCAGGCGCATCAATAGGGGCGCCTGGTCCAGCATGTGTTCCTCGGGGGTTGCCGTGAACAGTGAGAACCAAGGGATCGCTGGCCTTATTTGCTCCAGCGCCCCGGTAAGGTCGGTGTGCCAGGCGGCCTGATCAAACAACAGATCTACGTAGTGCACACCAGCGGTGGCACATACGTGCTCGATCTGGTCTTGCCATGGGATAGGTGCTGCCATTTCACGATCTCCTGATCAACCTTCACGCATCAAAAGGGTGATGGCCTTTGCGCGGGCTCTCTTAAGGCAGTCCTCACACACCGACTGCGGCAACTCCCGCAACGCAAACTCCTGGCCCGCAGGCCCCTCCCACACATGCTGCCCCTTGAGGAGCAACTTGCCGGGGCTGTGGATGTCGATTGCGCCACTCGGGTGGATGCGCAGGTAACCGCCGCCACACCCCAGGGTGATGCCGTTCCTGGCGGTCAGGTGCACTTGCCCCTGCACCGACTGCACGCTGATGTCCTGCTGTGCGATCAAGTTCAGCAAATCACCGTGGGATTCGATTTCCAGCGGTCCCTTGCCCGAGACCAGGCGCATGCCTTGCTGCTGAGCGAGCAGGGAAATACCTCTGTTGGCGTGGGCCGAGAGTTGCTCGGCGGCGGCCAGATGGATGTCGTCGTGGCTTTGCAGGTACAGCGCGTCGCCGCTTTTGAGCAGCAGGCTGGACGGCGTAACCGCGCCAATTCCCTGGGGGGCGCTGAGCAGGATGACGGGCGCTGCCAGGTCTTTTGCGTCGGCCTGCAACTGCTGCAAACCGTTGAGAGACGGTCGAGGGCTTCGGTGGGCCTGGGCGATTGCCTGCCAGTCGGCAATTTGCTGCGCAGCACCCTGAATCAGCTGCGTGGCCGGGTCCATCACCAAGACCGCGCCAGAGGCTTTGCTCTGTTGATCCGCGCTGATCAGCAGGCCCTTCGCGGCCCGCACCGCGCCCCAGCCGTCAGTGCGCAGTTCAAACCCCTCGCCGCGTTTTTTCTTTCCGGCATCCACGATATGACCGAGGTTTAGCTGGCTCTTGCCGCTGTATTCGGTGCTGAGCTTGATGTGTTCCTCACCCCGGGTGTCATCCATGCGCAATTTGTTGTTGGCCGGCGAGCGCAGCACATTGCGTTTGTAGTTGCGCAGGGTGACGTGATCAGGGTGTTCACTGTCGTGCAGGGCGTGGGCGATGTAGGGGCGGTCCGGATCACCTTGCTCGAACGCCACGGCCACTTCGGTGCCCGCAATCAGTGGCAGGTGCAAACCGTGCGTGTCGCCCGCATAAGGCCGCGCAAGGCGTAGCCACAGACTTTCTTCGCCGCGCTTCCAAGTGTCGCGATCAAACAGGAAATTGACCTTGTAGCGCCCCTCCAGATCGATGTGCGCGTAAGGGTCGTTCACCCCCGGGTTGGACACACGGGCCGGGACAGTACCGGCGATGCTTGGCTTGGGTAGCAACGGTGGTCGGAAACACACGGTCTCCGAATAGGGGATGGCGCCAAAGCTGACCTCGAGGCTGCGATCACGGGCAGCCCGGGCATTCAGCTCGATGATCACCACCCTCGGCATAAACGCCTGGGGCGCACCGTCGGTAATGGTCAGGACTTGGCCTGGCGCGAGCGTTGCGCTGGTGCTGAGCCCGCTGAGCCGGGTCTGGTTATTGAGGTAGCGTTCATGGCGCAGGCGCGCGTAGCTGTAGCCGCTTTCGGTGGGCAGGTCCTCGTCAGTGTCCAGCCTGTTCCCGAGCACGCTGTAGGGTTCGGCGTAGTGGTAAGCCTCGCCATAAGTGGTGGTGGCACCACGGGTCTGGTCGATGTCGCCGTCGAGCCAGGCATTGGCATCCCGGTATTGATAGGCGCGAACGTTGACGTGTTGCTCTACAACCTGATGGTGGGTTTGCAGTTTCCACACGCAGTCCTGATCGCTGCTCAGCCCGGAGGGCGGACGATAGGGCAACTCGACGTCGAACTGGTAGTAACGCTGGTGATCGTGAAACTCCACGACATCAAAATTCAATCGCTCATCGTGAACAAAGCGATACCAGATGCCAACGTCGGCCAGCAGCCGCGAAATGAAGGCCAGGTCACTTTCGTCGTACTGCATGACCTGCTCGCGCCTGGGATAGTCGCGCAGTAGTTGGAAGTAAAAATCCTGCCCCTCATAACCGTGACGATTACGCAGGATATGTTCGACGATCTGCGGTACAGATTGCTGCTGGTAAATGCGAAATTGCTTGCCCTGCGCCAACAGCGCCAAGCGCGGTTCCAGGGTGATTTCGTAGCGGCCTTCATCATTGGAGCCAGACAGGCGCTTGAAGCCGGTGACAACCCCGGCCAGGGTGCGAAGTGGTTGGTTTTCTGGTGGTGGCTGCCAAACCAGCACAGGCTTGGGCGGCACGTGAAACAGACTGAACGTCGCGGGCTTGCCCAATATTTGGTCGGCGGCGAGGTCACGCTCGGTGCACGTGAATTCGATCTGGTACTTGAAAGGATGACTCAGCCGCTCTTCGCCGTGAAAGGCCAGCACGTCGAGCAAGGGGTCGACACCGTAGACCCTGAGTTTGTGGCGGCTGTGATCAAAGAAAGTACTCGGCAATACGCTGATAGCCATACCTTGTCATCCCTGGACGGTGCGAAAGTCCAGAGAGTAAAGATTTGCTATCGGTGAATAATGTCGGAAAGGTCCTCTTTAAAAGCAGGGTACTTCCCAACCTATAGCGTCAGTTGCTGATGTGAACACCGATCCAACTGTGGGAGCGGGCTTGCTCGCGAAGGCGGTGTGTCAGTCAACTTATGTATCGACTGAACCACCGCCTTCGCGAGCAAGCCCGCTCCCACAGGGGATTGTATTCCACACTCCCGGAATCAGTGGCCGCTTGCCGCAGGCCCCGCCTTCGCCGTAAACGGCGGCTTCGCCAACCACACCAGCAACATCAACCCCATGAACATCCACCCCAGCAACGTGAAGTAATCCACGGTGGACATCATGTACGCCTGGCTGGTGAGAATCTGGTCCAGCTGCGTATAGGCCTTCTGCCCTGCCCCACCCAACGCGTCCAGTGCATTGCGCGTGGCCGAGTCGTAGGTGGTCATGTTTTCGCTCATGTACGCATGGTGCTGGTCCGCCCGGCGAATCCAGATCCAGGTGGTCAGCGATGCCGCAAAGCTGCCGCCCAGGGTGCGCAGGAAGGTCGCCAGGCCAGCGCCGTCGGCGATCTGGTGCGGTGGCAAATCGGACATCAGGATGGTCAAGGTCGGCATAAAGAACAGCGCCACGCCGATACCCATGAACAGTTGCACCAGGGCGATGTGCTGGAAGTCCACCTGATTGGTGAAGCCCGCGCGCATAAAGCAGCTCAAGCCAATCGCCAGGAATGCCAGGCCCGCCAGCAAGCGCAGGTCGAACTTGTGCGCGTACTTGCCCACGAACGGCGACATCAACACCGGCAGGATGCCAATCGGCGCCACCGCCAGGCCGGCCCAGGTCGCGGTGTAGCCCATCTGGGTTTGCAGCCATTGCGGCAGGATCAGGTTGATCCCAAAGAAGCCCGCGTAACCCAGGATCAACACGATGGTGCCGATGCGGAAGTTGCGGTAGGCAAACAGCCGCAGGTTGACCACCGGGTGCTTGTCGGTGAGTTCCCAGATGATGAACACCGCCAGGGCAATCACCGAAATCGCCGCACCGATGATAATGAAGTTGGATTCGAACCAGTCCAGGTCATTGCCTTTGTCGAGGATGATCTGCAAAGCGCCGACGCCGACGATCAAGCTCAGCAGGCCGACGTAATCCATTGGCTGGTGGCTGGTGACCACCGGGCGTTTCTTCAGCTGCGAACGCACCACCATCACCGCAAAGATGCCGATGGGCACGTTGATAAAGAAGATCCACGGCCAGCTGTAGCTGTCGGTGATCCAACCGCCAAGGATCGGCCCGGCAATCGGCGCCACCACCGTGACCATCGCCAACAGCGCCAGGGCCATGCCGCGCCTCGCCGGCGGGTAGACCGCGATCAGCAGCGTCTGGGTCATCGGGTACAACGGCCCGGCGACCAAGCCTTGCAACACCCGGAAGCCGATCAGCTCCGGCATCGACGTGGAAATGCCACAGAGGAACGAGGCCAGCACAAACAGGATGGTCGCCCACAGGAACAGCTTCACCTCGCCAAACCGGCGGCTGAGCCAACCGGTGAGCGGCAAGGCGATGGCGTTGCTCACCGCAAACGAGGTGATGACCCAGGTGCCCTGCTCCGAACTCACGCCGAGGTTGCCGGAAATCGTCGGCAACGCCACGTTGGCGATGGTGGTGTCGAGCACCTGCATAAAGGTCGCCAGCGACAGGCCAATAGTGGCCATCAACAGGCTGGGTGGCGTGAAGGAGGCGTTATTGCTCATCAGCGTTGCACAGCCTTGGGTGCGGCGAGGCTGTTGTCATGGATCAACTGGGTGATCATGGCGTCGGCTTCGGCGAGTTGGCGGTCATACACGTTGGTGCTGAACGAGGCTTTTTGCGGCGCCTGTTGCGCCAGCACCGGGCCGCTCTGGTCGTGCAGGTCCACATTGACCACGGTGGACAAGCCCACCCGCAGCGGATGTTTGGCCAGCTCCTCGGCATTGATGTGGATGCGCACCGGCACCCGCTGCACGATCTTGATCCAGTTACCGGTGGCGTTCTGCGCCGGCAGCAGGGCAAACGCACTGCCGGTGCCCGCGCCAAGGCTGTCGATGGTGCCGCTGAACTTCACGTCGCTGCCGTAGATATCCGACTCGATGTCCACCGGCTGGCCGATGCGCATGTCGCGCAGTTGGGTTTCCTTGAAGTTCGCGTCGATCCACAGCTGGTTCAGCGGAATCACCGCCATCAACGCCGTGCCTGGCTGTACACGCTGGCCCAGTTGCACGGTGCGCTTGGCCACATAGCCAGTCACCGGTGCAATCAAGGTGCTGCGCGCATCCGTGAGATACGCCTGACGCAGTTGGGCGGCGGCGGCCTGCACGTCCGGGTGGGACGAAATCACCGTGTCATCCACCAGCGCGCTGCTGGTCTTGAACTGTTGCTGCACGTTGGCCAGGGCGTTTTGCGCCGAGGTCAGGTCATCGCGAGCGTGGGACAGCTCTTCCTGGGAAATCGCCCCGCCAGCGGCGAGGTTCTTACGCCGGGTGTAGTTGTCCTGGGCCTTTTGCACGTTGGCTTGCTGCGCCAGCACCTGGGCCTTCATGCCATCGACGTTGCTGTACAAGCCACGTACCTGGCGCACGGTGCGGGCCAGGTTGGCCTGGGCACTTTGCAGGCCAACGGCAGCGTCGTTCGGGTCGAAGTTGACCAGCACCTGGCCTTCGTGGACCAGATCGCCATCGTCGGCGCCGATGCTGACCACGGTGCCGGTGACCAGCGGGGTGATTTCCACCACGTTGCCGTTCACGTAGGCGTCGTCGGTGCTTTCGCTGAAGCGCCCGTAAAGCTCGTGCCAGGCCCATACGCCGGCAACGCTGAGGATGACGATCAGCGCCAGGCCAATCAGCATGACCTTGCGTTTGCGTGGGTTGTTGTCTTGCGCTGTTGCGGTGTTGCTGTCGGCAGTGGCCATGACGATTACCTCAAATTATTCCGTACGCGTTGCTGGGGTGGCCGCTGCCACGTTTGCGGCGTTGAACCCGCCACCCAGGGCCTGCATCAATTGAATCGACAGATCGATCTGCGCCGCGTTGAGCGTGGCCAACTGGCGCTGGGCCTGCAGCAATTGCTGCTCGATGCTCAGCACATCCAGGTAGTTGCCGACGCCGGAGCTGTAGCGCTGCACGCCGGTGTCGTAGGACTGCTGGGCGATGTCGGCGGCGTGTTGCTGGGCCTGGATCTGCCGGCCGGTGTCGCGCAGTTGAGTGATGGTGTTGCCAATGTCACCCAAGGCTTGCACCAGGGTTTTGTTGTACTGGGCCACGGCCAGGTCGTAGTCGGCGTCGCGGGCATCGAGGTCGGCGCGCAGGCGGCCGCCGTCGAAGATCGGCAGCGAGATCGTCGGCGCAATGCTGAAGAAACGGCTGGCCGAACCAAACATCGCATCCCCCAGCAACGACTCGGCCCCAGCGCTCGCGCTCAGGTTGAGGTTGGGGTAGAAGCGGGTCTTGCTCGCGGCGATGTTCTTGCTCGCCGCCTCGACACGCCAACGCGCCGCGATCAGGTCGGGACGACGGCCGAGCAATTCGGCGGGCAGTACCGATGGCACGGCGACGGCGCCGGGTTTAAGCACGTTGGGCCGGCTCAACTCGCCGCCACGGTCCGGGCCTTTGCCGAGCAACACCGCCAGGGCGATCTTGGCGCTGGCCAGTTGTTTCTCCGCGTCGATCAATTGCGACTGCGAGCTGGCTTCCAGGCTTTCGGTCTGCTGGTACTGGTACTGGCTGTCGATGCCCGAATTCAAGCGACGCTTACCGAGGTCGAGCATCTGCCGGGTGCGCTTGAGGTCGTCATTGGCCAGGTCACGCACGATATGCGCCTGGCCCAGATCGCTGTAGGCCTTGGCCACGTTGGCGGCCAGGGTCAGGCGCGCGGCCTGCTGGTCGACTTCGGCGGCGCGGGCCTGGCCCAGCGCGGCTTCCCAGGCGGCGCGCTGGCCACCCCACAGGTCGAAGTTGTAATTGAAGCTGGCGCCGATATTTCGCACGGTGGCGTAGGCATCGCCCTGCCCCAGCGGGTCTTTATCCTTGGCCAGGCGCGAGCGGCTGACACCAGCGCTGGCGTCCAGGGTCGGCATGCGCGCGGCATCGGCGGCAAACGCCGCGGCTTCGGCCTGGTGGGCACGGGCGCTGGCGACTTGCATGTCGGGACTGTTTTGCAGGGCCTCGACGATCAGGCCGTCGAGTTGTGGGTCACCGAGGCTTTTCCACCAGTCGGCGCTCGGCCAGGCGGCGGGCGACAGCGTCACACCGCTCAGGGATTTACCGGTTTGCAGGCTGTTGGCGTCGAGGCGCTGGCCCTGGGTGTCGAGGCCGCTGAAGTTGGCGCAACCGGCCATGCTCATGGCCACCAGCACCAGGCAAAGGGCACGTGTGTTCATTCTTTACCTACCCGCAGCAGGGTGATGGAGTCACCTGCGGCTATCAGAATTTTCTTGAGGATGCGTTCCAGGTCTGCCAGTTCGCCGGGCTCCAGAGAGCCGGCCAACTGGTTCAGGGCTTCGGTGCCAACGTGGGGCAAGGTGTCCGCAAGCTTCTGGCCCTCGGCCGTCAGCACCAGCTGCACTTGGCGGCGGTCCTGGGCCGAACGTTGGCGTTCGAGCAGGCCCTTTTGCTCCAGGCGGTCGAGCATGCGGGTCATCGAGCCGCTGTCCAGCGACAGGTGGCGGCACAGCTCGGCCGGGGTGTCGATGCCGTAGAGCGCCATGATCACCAACACCTTGAACTGCGCGGCAGTGATGCCGTACGGCTCCATATGGGTGTCGATAATCCGGTCTTTGAGCAGTGCGGCGCGGCCCAGCAACAGGCCGAGGTGGCAGTTGTGGAAGTTGTCGGGGGTGAAGTGTTTCATTGGGAAGTCACCTTATTACTGCCTAAGCAGTGAATGTGTGACGAGATGTTACTGCTTAGGCAGCGAATGTCAAATGGAATAATTAGCTTGCTTGGTATTTCAGCGGAACGGTTCTAAGGATCGTCTGATTTCTCCTACACTCCCCCGTCCCTACAGTGCCGGGATGCGATTAAAGAACGTCCTCCATCAAATCAGCCCGGTCCTGTCCACGCCCTATGCCGCACGCCGCCTTCTGCGCGTGTTTGCCCTGGTGCTGCTGGTGGGCATTCTCGGCGGCGTGTACAGCTTTTTGCTGTTCACCTTCAACAATGAAGTCTCCCAGCGGCGCAGCTACATGAGCAGCGCCATCGCCGAGGCGCATACCTTTTTCACCACCCGCGAGGCGCTGCTGGAGAGCCTCAGCCTGTCGGCCACACGCAAGGCCGAAGTGAGCCTGCCGGTCTCCGATGAAGAAATCCGCCTGCTGCTGGGGCACACGCCGGGCCGGCAATGGAGCATCTGGCTGACCCAGCGCATGCGCGATTATTTGCAGGCCAAGCAGCTCAACCTGCTGTACGTCAGCAGCGCAGCCCAGGTGTCGCGGCTGTACGACACCACCCCGGCGGCCGCCGACTTCCCCCCGGCGATGCTCGGCCAACTGCAAGCCCTCAAACATCAGGACGCCTTGCGCGAACTCTGGCTGACCCACGCCAGCGACGGCCACTCACAGTTGTACATCTTCATTCGCCTGGACGAGCGCGACCCGGAGTCCGGCTGGCTCGGCCTGGAAATGGACGACCGCGAAGTCTCCAATGCCCTCAACGACCACAGCGCCGGTGAGTTCACCATGTTCAATGCCCAGGGCATGCCGCTGTTCACCAACAGCCACAAGCCCCCGCCCGGGCAAAACCTGCCGCTGCTGCGGCAACAGGACTTCTTTGGCTTTGTCGGCAACGGCTGGTTGCCCGAGCAATTGGTGTTACGCAAACAGCTGAAATCCTCGGACTGGCAACTCACCTACTCCATCGACCTGCGCGCGGTGCTCTGGGCCTTGTGGCCGCAAATCAGCGGTGCGCTGCTGTTCTGCCTGCTGAGCATCAGCCTGGTGTGCCTGCTGACCCGGCGCCTGGAGCACCGCTTTATCAAACCCGCGATCCACCGCATCCAGGCGCTGGTGGAAAGCGAGCTGTTCAGCCGCGACGTGATCCAGACCGCCCCCGTGGCCCTTTGCGTGCTGCGCCGCACCGACGGCCAAATCGTGCTGGAAAACACCCTGGCCCAACACTGGCTCGGCCACAGCAGCGCGCAACTCGGCGCTGGCTGGATCAATGGCGCCTTCGACCCCACCGCGCCGTGCCTCACGGACTACTTCGAGACCGCCGATGGCCGCCACCTGTACCTGAGCTGCGCGCCCACGCGCTACAAAGGTGAAGACGTGTTGCTCTGCGCCTTCAGCGACATCAGCGCGCGCACCCAGATCGAAGCGGCGCTGGAACAGGCGCGCCAGGCCGCCGATACCGCCAACGAAGCCAAGACCCTGTTCCTCGCCACCATGAGCCATGAAATCCGCACCCCGCTCTACGGCGTGCTCGGCACCCTCGAACTGCTGGCCCGCACACGCCTGGACGCGCAACAGAAAAGCTACCTGCGCGCCATCGAAGGTTCCTCCGCGACCTTGCTGCAACTGATCTGCGATGTGCTGGACGTGTCCAAGATCGAAGCCGGGCAACTGGCCCTGGAGTTGAGCGAATTCTCCGTGCCCGCCTTGGTGCTGGAGGCGGTACAAGGCTACGCCGCCGCCGCGCACAGCAAGGGTTTGCACCTGTACGCCTGCCTCGACCCGCACGTGCCGGAACGGCTGATCGGCGACGTCAGCCGCGTGCGGCAGATCCTCAACAACCTGCTGAGCAATGCGGTCAAGTTCACCGACTCCGGGCGCGTGGTGTTGCGGGTCAAGTTGCTCAGCCGCGAAGGCGAGCGGGTGTGCCTGCAATGGCAAGTCTCGGACACCGGCAAAGGCATTGCGCCGGCCGACCAGGCGCTGATTTTCGAGCCGTTCTACCAGACCGAGGGCAACACCAACGTGGTCGCGGGCACCGGTCTCGGCCTGCCTATCTGCCTGCGCCTGACCCACTTGATGAACGGCACCCTGCGCACGGTCAGCGAGCCCGGACTGGGCAGCAGCTTTTCCCTGACCCTGCCGTTGGAGCAACCCTGCGCCAGTGCAACGGCTGCGCACCTGAACGAGCTGGCGGCGGAGATTGTCTACGTGATTTCGCCGGTACGCGAACTGGCCGAGAGCGCCTGTGGCTGGTTGCGCCGCTGGGGCGCCCGCCCGCAGATCGGCGTGCCGTCCTGCCTGGCGCTGGCCGACAACGGCGTGCTCCTGGAACTGCATCCCGGCCCCATCGAACCGTCATTCAGCGCGCCCTGGCACGGGCCGCGCGTTATCGCCAGCGGCGAAGGGGCGTTTGCCCCGCAGTTCACGGGCGGCGGCTGGCAGGTCAACCTCAACGACCTGCAAGCCATCCAACAAGCGGTTCACCAAGCCCAGGGTGGCCAGGTGGCCCTGCCGTCGGCGCCTGGCGATCTGCGCGACCTGCGCCCGTTACACCTGCACATCCTGGTGGCCGAAGACAACGTGATCAACCAACTGATCCTGCGTGACCAACTCGAAGAGCTGGGCTGCACCGTGGTCTTGAGCAGCGACGGTGAAGAAGCCTTGTCACGCTGGCACGACGGCGCCTTCGACATCGTGCTCACGGACGTCAACATGCCCAGGCTCAACGGCTACGAACTGGCCGAAGCCCTGCGCAACCTGGGCTGCACCACCCCGATCATCGGCGCCACCGCCAACGCCCTGCGCGGTGAGGACGCCCTGTGCCTGGCGGCGGGCATGAACCAGTGCCTGGTCAAACCTTTTACGCTGCGAGCCTTGTTCAGTGCCCTGGCTCCCTACGAACGAGTCGTTTATGAAGCCCTGTAGCATCCTGATTGTCGAAGACCATCCCTTCCAACACCTGTATTTGCAAAACCTGTTCAACGAGCTGGGGGATTTTCACCTGGAGTGCGCCAAGGACGGCGAGGAAGCCTTGGCCTGCTTGAAAAAACGCGACTATGACCTGGTGCTCACCGACCTGTTGATGCCGGGCATGGACGGTGTGCAATTTATCCAGGGCCTGGCCGCGCAACCCTCGCGACCGGCGCTGGCGATCATGAGCGCCGCCTCCCGGCGCATGCTGATGGGCGCCAGCCTGGTGGCGAGCAACCTGCAAGTGAAGGTCATCGGGCTGATTTCCAAACCGGTGAATGCCGCCGCCCTGCGCTGCCTGATCGACCAATTGCAGGTGCTGCGCCATATGGCACCGGCCGAAACCCAGCCCGGCATCGATCGCCAGAGCCTGTTGAACGCCTTGGATAACGGCGAGCTGCAAGCCTGGTTCCAACCGAAGAAAGCCCTGAACAATGGCCGCATCGTCGCCGCCGAAGCCCTGGTGCGCTGGATTCACCCCGAGCATGGCACGCTGCTGCCGGGGGTGTTCTTGCCCGCGCTGATCGCCTTCAACCTGGAAGAACGCTTGCTCTGGCGGATACTCGAACAGGCCATCGCCGCCCAGGCCACGTGGCGCCAAGAGGGCTATGACATCCCTGTGTCGGTCAACCTGCCCACCCACCTGCTCAACAGCCATGACCTGCCGGACCGCATCCTCGCCTTCGTCCACGCCCATGAGGGCCTGCCCGCGCGGATCTGCTTCGAACTGATGGAATGCTCGGTGCCCGATGACATCAGCAACTTCTACGCCGGCGCCTGCCGCTTGCGCATCAAGGGTTTCGGCCTGTCCCAGGACGACTTCGGCAAGGGCTACAGTTCGTACATGAACCTGGTGTCGGCGCCGTTTACCGAATTGAAGATCGACCGTGCGCTGGTGCAGGGCTGCAACGCCAACGAGGAAATGGCCCAGGCGCTCACCAGTATTGTCAGCCTGGGGCGCCAATTGGGCCTGACCGTGGTGGCCGAAGGTGTGGAAACTGCGCAAGAACTTGCGCTGTTGCGTAAGATCGACTGCACTCAGGTCCAGGGTTTCCTGATCTCCCACGCCGTGTCTTCGGATCAGTTCCAGCAATTGCTGACCCATGACGGGCCGGCAAACGTGTATTGACCCGCAGCCGGCTGTTGACGTACGTCGCTTGCCACCGAGGTCATTGTGTCCAAAGGCTGTCCCTTCTGATGCCCCATCCCAACGCCTTCCTGGAGAAGCTGGCGCGCAATTCGTTGCGCCTGAACAAAGGCCTGATGGTGCTCGGCGCCCTGGTGCTGCTGTTGCTGGGCATCAGTTACCTGGGGGTGCAGCGCGTAATCGACGAACAGCACGACACCTTCCAGTTCCACTTCGCGCGGCTGATGGAAAATATCCGCGAACAGGAAGTCTTCCTGCAGGACATCTCGCGGTATAGCATCAAGGACAAGCTGGACCCCTCGACCATGCTGCCGCCGTTTATCCAAAAGCCGCTGCCCGAGGCCGGGCCGAATATCTTTGAAGGACGCGGGCTGCCGTTCTCCCTGCCCTACAGCCTGAAGATCAACCCGGAGAAGATCGCCGCCGACCAATACCCCAAGGTCTTCGCCCTCGGCACCTACCTCTCGGCCTACTACAGCGCGTTCTGGGCGGCGTCGCACTATCAATCGCCCCAGGTGATCCTGCTCAACGGCCCGGACAACTACGACGTGACCGTGCCCGCCGCCGGGCGCTTGCGCGGCGCGGGGCAGATCTCGATCGGCGCGCTGGTGGAGGCCATGGCCCCGCTGCACACGCGCCCGGACGGGCAAAACACGCCAGCGCATCAGGTGCAGTGGCAACCCTACGCAGATGACAGCGGCGCGCCGACCCTGCTGGCTTACGTCGACATCAACTTGGCTGCGACCGCGCTGGACATCGAGGGTGCCAACCCCCGGGTGATCGTGGCTTCGCTGTTGAAACTGGCGCACGTCAACAATATCGAGCGGTTGATGCAATGGACGACCTACGATGAGTTCACCTTGGTCACGCCCACCGGCGCGGTCCTGACGGGCACCCTAAAACCTGGCCAGGTGCTGCATGAAGGCGTCAACGTCACCCGCGACGGCCTGGTGTTCAAGCTGATCAGTGCCGGCACGCAGCACTGGACCGCGATCTACGTCATCAGCATGGCGAGCTTCCTCGATTTCGCGCTGTGGCCCTTGCTGTGCCTGGTGGCCCTGGTGCTGGCGGCACTGGGTTGCAGTCGCGTGGTCAATCGCTGGTACACCGCCGAGGTGGTGCTGCCCGCCCAGCAAGCACACGCCAGTATCGCCGAGAGCGAAGCGTTCGGCCGCGCGGTGATCGACACCGCGCCCACCGGCCTGTGCGTGATCCGCCGCGACGATCACCGCGTACTCCTGGCGAACCAACGCGCCCAACAGTGGCACGACACCCGCCAACTGATCGACTTGCTCCAGCAACAGCCGCCCACCCAACCTGGCCAGGCGCACTTGGAAATAGATGGCCGCCACCTGCACGTGGCCTTCGTGCCCACCCGTTATCAGGGCCAGGATGCCTGGCTGTGCGCTCTGCATGATGTGACCCGGCATGTCGAAGACGCCGCCGCCCTGGAAGAGGCGCGCCACGCTGCCGACTCGGCGAACCAGGCCAAGAGCCGCTTCCTGGCGACCATGAGCCATGAAATCCGCACCCCGCTGTACGGCGTGCTGGGCACCCTGGAATTACTCGGCCTCACCCCACTCGCCCCGCGCCAGCAGGATTACCTGCACACCATCCAGCGCTCCTCGGCCACGTTGTTTCAACTGATCAGCGACGTGCTGGATGTGTCGAAGATCGAGGCCGGGCAGATGACCCTTGAACACCAGGACTTCTGCCCGCTGGAGCTGATCGAAGACAGCGTGCGCACCTACAGCGCCTTCGCCCAAGCCAAGGGGCTGCAACTGTATGCCTGCATCGACCCAACGCTGCCCAACCGCCTGCGCGGCGACCCGCTGCGCATTCGCCAGATCCTCAACAACCTGCTGAGCAATGCGATCAAGTTCACCGATTACGGCCGCGTGGTGCTGCGCGTGCGGGTGGCGGAACCGGCGGACGGCCAGGTGAACCTGCAGTGGCAAGTGAGTGACTCGGGCGTCGGCATTTCCCAGGAACAACAGCAACAACTGTTCGACCCGTTCTATCAGGTCAACGATGCCACCAGCCAGGCCGGCGCCGGGTTGGGCCTGGCGATCTGCAAATGGTTGTGTGAGTTGATGCACGGCCAGTTGAACCTGGTCAGCGAACCCGGGCTAGGCAGCAGCTTCACCCTGCACCTTGCATTAGCAGTGGTGCCGGGCGACTTGGCTGATTGTCCCGTGTTCAGCGCGGGAGCACCCGCCGTCTACGTACGCGCTCCAGTCACCGAGCTGGCGCAGCACGTCACGGGCTGGCTCAACCGCCTTGGCCTCGACAGCCGCCTCGTGACAGCGGAACCCGCGACCGACTCGGCGTTGCTGGTGGACCTGCTGCCCGCCGCCAACAGCCCCGACTGGCCGGGGCCACGGGTCATCGCCGACCCCGGCGGGCCGAACCCCGCGCAACGCAGGGGAGCAGATTGGGCCGTCGACGCCCATGACATTCGTGCAATGGCCTGGGCGATTGACCTGGCGCAGCAAGGCGCCAACCCCAACCGCCCCGCGCCGTCGGCCAAGCACCACGACCTGAACCTGCACGTGCTGGTGGCCGAAGACAACGCGATCAACGCGGCGATCATCCAGGAGCAACTGGAAGCCCTGGGCTGCGCAGTGACGCTGACCGCCAACGGCGAACAAGCCCTGGCCCAATGGCTGCCGGGGCGGTTCGACCTGGTCCTCACCGACGTCAACATGCCCGTGATGAACGGCTACCAATTGACCGAAGCCCTGCGCCAGCAAGACGCCACGCTGCCGATTATCGGTATCACCGCCAACGCCCTGCGCGAAGAAGGCGAGCGCTGCGCCGCCGTCGGCATGAACGCCTGGATGGTCAAGCCGCTGAACCTCGCCACCTTGCGCGCGCAGTTGGAGCAACATTGCCAGATCGCCCTGCCGACGCCCGTCGAACTGCCACAGCTGTCGCCGAAAATGCGTGAGTTGTTTGTCAGCACCCTGCGCCAGGACGTCCACACCACCCTGGCGGCGCTGAACCTGAACGATGCCAACGGCGTGGCCCAGCACCTGCACAGCATGGCCGGCGCCCTCGGTGCGGTGCAAATGGGCGCCATGGCCACGGCATTTGTCGCGTTGGAGTGCCGCTTGACCGGCATGGCCATCACCCCTGCCCTGGCCCTTGAGGTCCGGCAGAACCTGGCTCAACTGAATGCTCTACTCGATGCCCTCGAATCATTTCACTCTGGATAAACACCCATGGAAATCCTCAACGTAGTCATCGCAGACGATCACCCCATCGTGCTGGTCGGGGTCAGGGAGCTGATCGAGCGCAATGAGCGCTTTCGCGTAGTCGGCGAGGCCGTGTGCTCCAGCGCATTGATCAGCCTGCTGGAGTCCACCCGCGTGGACCTGGTGATCACCGATTTCAATATGCCCGGCGATTCGCCCTACGGTGATGGCCTGAAACTGGTGGAGTACCTGACTCGGCACTTCCCCGACGTGCGGGTGCTGGTGCTGACCATGATCTCAAACCCGTTGATCCTGACGCGCCTGCAAGAACTCGGGGTATTGGCGGTGATCCAGAAGCACCAGTTGCACGACGAGATCCAGGCAGCGCTCAAGGCAATTGCCCGGGGCAACCCGATTCGCAACAGCGGGCCGGCGCCCACATCAGTGATCGAGTCTGGCGCGGACTTGAATGAACGCTTTACCCGGTTGTCGCCCAAGGAACATGAAATCCTGCGTTTATTCGTGGGTGGGCAAAGTGTCAACGAGATCGCCCGAAACTTGAACCGAAGTGCCAAGACCATCAGCACCCAAAAAGTGGCGGCGATGCGCAAGTTGGAAGTTGGCAGCGACCGGGACTTATTGGCTTATTGTATCGAGCGCAACTTGTTCAACTAGTTACTGTTTGGATATTTTGACTTCTAAGGATCGTCTTATGCCCAACTAACCAGCCGCGCTATATCGTGTTGTTTCAACTCCCTGTATGGAAAAACAACATGAAACAGCTCTCCCGGACACTTATCGCCTTGTCGATCTTCGCCGCAGGCCACGCGTTCGCCGTTGAAGGCACACCCACCAAAGCCGGTAGCGGCACCATCAACTTCACCGGTTCCATCAACAACGATGCCTGCTCCGTTGAAGGCATCGGCCTGAACAAAACCATCTCGGTCAACATGGGCGAAGTGTCGATCAAAGACATGGGCACCGCCACCGCACCGCAAGGCAGCGGCACCCTGAGCGCCGAGAACTTCGACATGAAGATCAGCTGCAACGCCGGCACCAAAGTGGCCATGCTCTTCGAACCGACCAAAGGCGCAGGCTCGGGCGTTGTGACCGGCACCAAGGTACTGAAACTGATCGACGGCCTGGGGGCCGCCAAGAACGTCGGTATCGCCCTGCTCGACGCCAATGGCGCACTTATCGACCTGAGCACCCCGGCCACCGCGAAGATCGAAAACACCCTGCAAGACAGCAACACCACGCTGAAATTCTCGGCTGCCTATGTCACCACCGCTGATGCCGCAACGGCTGTAGCCGGTCGTGGCGACGCCACCCTGCCGTTCACCCTGCAATACGAATAACCCGCGCGAACCCCAGCGCAGTGCAGGGCCCTACGGCCCTGCACTTTCATCAAACAGCGCGGTAGTCATCATGTTTAAACGTCACTCCCTGTCCCTCTGCATGGGCCTGCTGGGCCTGCTCGCGGCCAGCCAGGCCACAGCGGGCATTTCATTGAGCAGCACACGCCTGATCTTTGACGGCAGCCACAAGGAAGCCGGTATCACCGTGCGCAACAACGGTGAAGCGGTGCTGATCCAGTCGTGGGTCGATACCGACAACACCCCGAACGCACCGTTTGCCGTCACCCCGCCCCTGGCTCGGGTCAACGGCCTGGAGCAACAACTGTTGCGGGTCATCTACGAAGGCGCTGGCATGCCCGCCGACCGTGAATCGGTGGTGTGGCTCAACGTGCAGGAAATCCCCCAGGCATCGAAAGTGCAGAACACCTTGCAGCTTGCCGTGCGCCAGCGCATCAAAGTGTTCTTCCGACCTGCGGGCATGAAGAACGAGGCCTACCTGGCACCGACCGAGCTGATGTGGAGCCTGGCCGAACGTGCCGGCAAGCCGGTGCTGGTGGTGACCAACCCGGGGCTGTATCACGTGTCAATTGCCGAAATCACCCTGCATGCCGGCGGCGTCAAAGAACATCCTTTTGATTCGATGATGATCGCGCCCGGCGAACAAAAAGAGTTCCCCCTCAAACAACTAAGCCGGGACAGTTCGCCAACATTGTTGTTCAGCAGCATTAATGACTATGGCGCACAAGACCGATACACCGCACACCTTTCAAACAGCGCCGACAGCCGCGCCACGTTGAATAAAGAATCGCCATAACCCGTCTGCCATTCTGGCAAACGCACTTTCACTGTATTTCTCTTCGCTCCGTTAGTTCGTATCGGAGGTGATATAGGGTTCCTGCATGTTTTTAATCAAGCGCAATGGATGGTCGCCGCTGCTGGTTGCCCTGGGTTTCAGTACCGCGTGCCAGGCCGAAGGCGATGAACAATTCAATACCTCCTTTCTGCAAGGCGCGGCCTCCTCGGTCGATCTGCAATCGTTGCTGGCCAGTAGCAACGTATTACCCGGTAACTACCGGGTGGACTTGTATGGCAACGAAACCCTGGTGGGCCGTCGCGATATCGACTTCCGACGCAACCCCGGCAACGGCAGGATCGAGGCCTGCCTGACCCTGGATATGGTGCAACAACTGGGAGTCGATATCGCCAAGCTACAGGCCAGCGGCAAGCTCGAAGGCAGCGACCCTGACGCCTGCCTCGACCTGCCCACGTTGATCCCCGGCGCCAGCATGCGCTACGACGTGCCGCGCCTGCGTCTGCTGGTGAGTGTGCCGCAGATCGCCATGGAGCGCGGCCGCCGTGGCTACGTGGACCCGGCGCTGTGGGATGCCGGCGTGTCGGCGGCGTTTATCAACTACCAGTTGAGCAGCAACCGCAACAGCACCGAGGGGCAAAACACCCTGTCCAACAACCTCGGCCTGCGCAACGGCATCAACCTGGGCGGCTGGCGCTTGCGCAACGAGTCGAACTTCAACAGCAGCACCGACCGCCCGAGCACGTTCAAGAGCAACCGCACCTACGTGCAACACGATGTGACCGCGTTGAAGGGCCAGTTCAGCGCCGGGGATATTTTCTCCGACGCCGACCTGTTCGACAGCGTGCGCTATCGCGGAGTCAAGCTGGGCTCCGACGACGGCATGCGCGCCGACAGCGAGCGCGGCTATGCGCCGATCATCCGCGGTATCGCGCAAACCAGCGCCACCGTGGAGATCCGCCAGAACAACTACATCCTCTACACCGCCAACGTGCCGCCGGGCCCGTTCGAGATCAGCGACATCTACCCCAGCGGCTCCAACGGCGACCTGGAAATAACCGTGATCGAAGCCGATGGCAGCCGCCGGGTCACGGTGCAGGCGTTTTCCAGCCTGCCAATCATGGTGCGCGAAGGCCAACTCAAATACAGCCTGTCGGCAGGCCAATACAACAGCAACAGCGACGGGCAACAGTCGCCGCAGTTTGTCAGCAGCACCCTGGCCTACGGCATCAGCAGCAACTTGTCCGGCATCGTTGGCGTGCAGGCCAGCCAGGACTTCCAGGCGATGTCCGTGGGTGTCGGGCGCAACACGCCGATCGGCGCCGTGTCGCTGGACATGACCCACTCCGCCAGCCGCACCTTCGGCCAGGCCGTCACGGGTAACAGCCTGCGTGCCTTGTATGCCAAGACGTTTACCGGCACCGACACCAGCTTTACCCTCGCCGCCTACCGTTACTCCACCGAGGGCTATCGCACCCTCACCGAACACGTCGAGGAACTGAGCAGCGACGGCCAACGGCGCACCGGCAACTCGAAAACCCGCACCGACCTCACCGTCAACCAGAGCCTGGGCCGCAACCAGCAATTGGGCAGCGTCTATGTGAATGCCAGCGACCAGCGCTACTGGAGCCGTGGCGGTTCGCAAAGCCTGTCGGCGGGCTACAGCAATTACTGGGGACAGGTGAGCTACAACGTTGGCGCCACCTACACCAAGGATGTAGGCAACGCCGGGCCGTCGAACAATGACACCCTGATCAACCTGTCGCTGTCGTTTCCAATCGGTTCGACCCCGCGCGCGCCGAGGGCGTTTGTCTCTTCCAGCACGCAGAAAAACAACGACACCACCCAAGTGGGCGTCAACGGCTACCTGACCGAAAACAGCGACACCTATTACTCGCTGCAAGGCGGCAACAGCAGCACCGGTGGCAGCACCGGTTCGGCCAACCTCAGCACCCGCACCTCGGTGGCAGATATCAGCGCCAGTTACAGTCAGGGCCGTGGGTACAACTCGCAGAGCCTTAATGTGGCCGGCTCGGTGGTGGGTCACGGCGGCGGAATCAACCTGGGGCAAACCGTGGGCGAGACCTTTGCGCTGGCGCAAGTCGAAGGGGTGACCGGGGTGAAGATCGGTAGTTTTTCCGGGGCCAAGACCGGCAGCAATGGCTATGCGGTAGTGCCCAATGCGCAACCCTATCGGGTCAACTGGATCAGCCTCGACACCCGTGACTTGGGCGCCGACATCGAGGTCGACAACGCCACCCAACAAGTGGTGCCGCGACGCGGCGCCGTGGTGTTGGCGCGGTATGTCAGCAAGACCGGGCGACGTGTGCAGTTCGCGCTGTTCGATGCACAGCACAAGCCGATTCCGTTTGGTGCTTCGCTGGAAGACAGTGCGGGCAAGCAGATGGCGATTTCCGATCCCAACGGCAAGGCGCTGGCCTTGGTTGAGCAGGATGCGGGTACGTTGGTGATCAAGTGGGGTGAGGAGCAGTGCCGGGCTAGCTATGCGCTTGGAGAACGCAATAAGGCGTTGAACTATGAGCGGGTGGACTTGAGGTGCGCCCCACAGGTTCAGGAACACCAATAACTAAATGTGGGAGCGGGCTTGCTCGCGAATGCGATGTGTCAGTCAACAGATTCATTGGCTGATCCACCGCATTCGCGAGCAAGCCCGCTCCCACATTTTTTACTGTGTATGACTCAGAAGTCGCGTTTGTAGAAGATATCCAGCGAACTGGCCACGCCGCTCGCCACTTCCAGATACACCTTCTTGCTCAACAAATACCGCAGCGCAATCGTGCTCGCCGGTTCAAACACCCCCACCCCGTAACGCAGGCTGAGCTTCTCGGTAATCTTGCCGCTGGCCACCACCGCCGTGTTGGTCCCGCTGCCTTGGGTGTCGAGCTCAAAGTCCTGGATACCGAGGTTCTTCGCCAGGTCCGAGGTGACCCCGGCGCTGCCCATCAAGCCCAGGCCCAGTGCGGCTTGGGCAAGCATATTGTTGTCTTCGCCGGTGGTGGTCAGCGGACGCCCCAGCACCAGGTAGGACAGCGCCTGCTCCTGGCTCATGGCCGGTTCGGAGAAGATTTGCGTGGTGGGTTGCTCGGCGCTGCCGCTCAAGCGGATACCGGCGATGATGTCGTCGGTCTTGCGGATCGCTTCGATGTCCAGGTACGGCTGGTCCAGGGGACCGGCGAACAACAGGCGCGCGCGGCGCACGTCGAGCTTCTGGCCGTAGGCGCGGTAGCGGCCGTCGTTGAGCCACAGCTCGCCACGGGTGTCGAGGTTGTCGCCGATATGCACATGGCCCTGCACCTTGGCGGTGAGGCCAAAGCCCGAGAAGTTGAGCTTGTCTTCGCCCACCACCACATCGATATCCATTGCCATGGCCATCGCCGGCTTACCCTCTTCGGTCTGGCTGCCGATGATCACGGTGTCGTCGGAGACCTTGACCGTAGACGGCGGCAACTCACGCACGGTGATGTCACCCCGCGGGATCTGCACCTTGCCGGCGATGGCCAGTTTGTCGTCCTTGAGGCTGATTTTCAGGTCGGGTGCCACTTCCAGCACGGCATAGGGTTCCACCGTCACCGGCAGTTGCGCGCCTTGCAGGCTGAGGTCCACCGCCAGGGCGCGGCCCCAGTCGATCTGGCCCTTGAGACTGCCCTGCCCGGCCTTGCCGCTGCGCCAGGCGCCATTGAGCTGCACGCTCTCGCCGGCAATCAGCGCCTGCACATTGAGGCCTTCCAGGCTGATGGGCAGTTCAGGCCCGGAGACCTCGCCGCCCACCAGGTTGATGTTGCCGTTGACCAGCGGCGCCAACAGGCCACCGCTGATGCGACCGTTACCGTTGAGCTTGCCACTGAGGGTTTCCACCATCGGCACAAACGGCCGCGCCACGGCGAGGTCGAGGCCGACCAGGCTGAAATTGCCGGTGATCGGTTTGTTCTTCGGCAGCGGGTTGATCTGCGCCTGCACCATCAGCTCGCCGAGTTTGCCGCCACGGAAGTTCAGCTGGGTGTCGATGCGCTTGGGGTTGAGGGTGGTTTCCAGCTTCAGGGTGTCGTAGGGGAAATCCAGCCACTGGTCCTTGTCCTTGACCCGCAAGGTGCCGCCGCTGGCGTCCACCGCGACCACACCCTTGGGGCCGCTGTTGGGCAGGTCCAGTTGCAGGTCGGCGTTGAGCTTGCCTTGCCACGCGAAGTCCTTGGGCAGGAATGCCGCCAGGCTGTCGATGGGGAATTGCTTGAGGTGGTAACGCAGCTTGGGCTCGGGCATCAGGCGCTGGTCTTCACCGCACAGGCTGGCGGGGCCGGACACCCAGCAGTGCGCGGAGAACGTCAGCTTGCCGTCGGCCATGTAGTCGATTTTCGCCGGGGCTTGCAGCTTCCAGTCCTGGCCACCGGCTTGCACATCACCGCTGGCGAGGCGCCCGCGCCAGTTGCCTTTGTCGAGATTGCCGTCCAACGCCATGGCCAGCTTGACCAGCGGGCCGGCCAGGTCGAGTTGGACCTTCTGGTTCTTGATGTCGCCTGCGGCGCTGGCGGTCAGGGTGCCGACCTGGGTGTCACCGGCCTGAATGCCGCTGCCCTTGAGGTCGATCTTCGCGCGCTGGGCGCTGTCCAGCGTGGCGTCGAGGTTCAGGCTTTGCAGGCGGTTGTCGGCAAACGCCAGTTGCTGGCCCTTGAGACCGAGCTTGCCTTGCGGCGCCTTGAGGCTGCCAGCGACGTCGAGGCGCCCGTTGATTTGCCCGCGCAACTGCGGCCACAACTGGGCCAGGCGCGCGAGCTTGATGTCGATCTGCCCGGCCAGGCGTTGTTGCAGGCTGCCACTGCCGTTGATGCGGTTGTCGCCCAGGCGGATGTCCAGGTTGGCCAGGGTCCATTGTTCACCGGCACCTTCGGCCTTGGCCGCAAGCACGGCGGTTTGCCCACGCAGGCGGCCCTTGAGGTCGAGGTCGGCAGTAAGCTTGAGCTGTTCGTTCTTGAACTCGCCCTTGCTGCGCAGCGGCCCGGCGAGGGTGCCGGGCAGTTCCGCGACCCAGTACGCCGGGTTCAGCGCCGAGAGGTCCAACGCGGTGTCCCAGGCGATGCCGTCGGCGAACTGCACATTCAGGTGGCCTTCGGCCTTGCCCTGGCCAGCGGTGAGTTTCAGCTCGGGCAGGAAGATTTGCTTGAGGTCACCACTGAACGGCGTGACCACGTTGAACTTGCCAGCCGGGCCGTCGAGGTCGGCCTTGAGGTTGCCCAGGTAGTTGCCGTCTTTGTACGAAATCTCACCATTGAAAGTACGCAGCGTGACCTGCGGCTCGTCGATCAGCGGATACAGACGGTGCCAGGGAAAGTCCAGCCAATCGATCTTGGCGTCGGCACTGAAACCTTGCTGCCAATCCAGCTGGGCGCTGAGCTTGAGGCTTTGCTTGTCACCCGCCGTCAGGTCCAGGCCGGCGATCTGCGCGCCCTTGGCGTCGACCCGGCCTTGCAGCAGCAAATCCACCGAGCCTTTTTCCGCAGGGAGTACGGCCTTGCCCAGCAGTTGGTAACCGCTTTTCAGGTCGCCTTTGGCCGTGAGGTCCAGCTGATTGAGTTGCAGCGTGTCAGGCAAGTCGGCGCTGGCTTTGAAGCCATCGGCGGTGATGTGCACCTGGGCCGGGAGGTTGTCCGCCAGGGGTTGCAGCTCGCCTTTGAGCTTGGCGGGCAGGTAGCCGCTGCTGTCGGCGTCGAGCTTGAGGGTCTTGAGCAGGTCGCCATCGACTTTCAGCGCGACAGTCCAGGGCGCGCCGTCGGGTGCGTAAGGCAGGCTCAGGTTACCGGTGGCGCTCAGCGGCCAGTCGCCAGTGGGTTGCAGCAGGCCCGCCAGATCCAGGACCAGATCGTCGCGTTGCAGGTGCACTGAGTCGATCTGCATGCCGGCGGCGGTCCAGTGCGCGGCCAGTTGCAGGCCCTTGAGTTCTTCGCTGCCGTTGAACAGCAGGCTGCCGACGCGAACGTCGCCCAATTGGATCGCCACGGGCAGCTTCAACTCGGGCAATTGGATCGGCCCGCTGCTCTCCTCGGTGCTGGGTGGAAATTGCAGGCTGACCTGCTCCACGTCCAGTTGGTTGACACACAAGGTCATGCGCAACAGGCACGCGGGCGACCAATCCAATGTCGGCGCCTTGAGCTCGACGCGGCTGCTGTCCTGTTGCCACAGCAGGTGATCGGCGCTCCAGCGGCCACCTAAATGGCCCTGGAAATTCTCTACGCTCAAACCCGGTACACGGCCCAAGGCCCAGCGGCTGCCCGCCTGGGTGCCGAGTACCGCCCACAGGGCCAGCACCAGCACGGCGAGGATCGCCACCACGGCCAGCCCCGCTATTTTCACACCACGCATCACAACTCAGGCCCCATGGAAAAGTGCAATCGAACGCCACCCGGATCTTCGAGGGCATGCGCCAGGTCGAGGCGGATCGGCCCCACCGGCGAAACCCAGCGGATACCCACGCCCACGCCGGTTTTCAGGCTGGGCAGTTCCAGGCTGTTAAAGGAGTTGCCTTGGTCGATAAAGGTCGCAACCCGCCATTTCTCGGCGATGGAATATTGATACTCGGCGCTGACGGCCACCATGTAGCGGCCACCAATGCGGTCGCCCCGGTCGTTCTCGGGCGACAGGGTCTGGTACTCGTAGCCGCGCACGCTCTGGTCGCCACCGGCAAAGAAACGCAGCGACGGCGGCACCGATTTGTAGCCATTGGTGGCACTGCCGCCCACCTGCGCACGGGCGAGGAAGCGATGGTTGTCCCACAAGGTGGTCAGGCCTTTGACCATGGCCGTGCCGTAAAGCAGGTTGGTGTCGGAGCCCAGGCCTTCTTTGGCCACCTTGGAATCAAATTGCAGGCGGTAGCCGTTATGCGGGTCGATGCGGTTGTCGCTGCGCAGGTAGGAATAGCTGATGCCCGGCATTACCAGGTTACTGAGGCCGGAGTCATTGCCCAGGCGATATTCTTCGCGCTGGTATTTGAGCGAGATCACCCGGGTCCAGCCGCTGGGCAACTTGCTGTGCCATTCGGGGCCGAGGGTGAGCAATTTGCTCAAGGTGTCGGTGTTGGCCAGTTCTTCATTCTGGTAGCCGCCGGCGAAGCGCAATTTGTCGGTGAGTGGCGGGTCGAGCGGGATGTCGTACCACAGGCCGACGTTCTGGCGCGGCGCCGACAGTTCAGCTTCCCAGCCATAACTATGGCCCTGCGGGTTGACCCAGTGCCGGGTCCAGTTGGCCTTGCCGCGCGGGCCGACGTCAGTCGAATACCCCAGGCCCAGGCCCATGGTGCGCGGCTTGCGGGTTTCCAGCTGCACGGCCACCGGGATCACATCGTTGGTTGAGGCGGCGGGCGCGGCGTCCACGCGCACACCTTCGAAAAAGCCGCTGGCTTGCAGGTTCTGGTTGAGTTCGGCGATCAGTTCGGAGTCGTAGGGGGCGCCACTTTTGAACGGCACCATGCGTTGCAGCAGTTCGTCATCAAACGGCGTGTCGCCCTTGAAGTTGACCTGGCCCAAGGTATAGCGCGGGCCGCTGTCGTAGATCAGTTCGATATCGGCCACGCCTGCCTGCGGGTCCACTGCCAGTTTCTGGCTGGTAAAGCGCCCGCTGAAAAAGCCGTAGCGTGAGGCCTGGTTCTGGATCAGACGCTTGGCGTCTTCGTAATGGCCGTGGTTGAGCACGGCGCCGGATTTGAGGTCGTCGCTGGTGGGCACGCGAAACGCCTTGAGGTTGGCGGCCTGGCCGTCCACCCGAATGGTCACGTTGCGCAAATGCACCGGCTCGCCGGGGTCGATGGTGAGGATCAGGCGCGGGTTCTTGCCGCCCTTCACGTCACTCTCGATCTGTGGCTGATAGAAGCCTAGAGCCTGGGCCGCTTTACGCGCCTGCTCCTCGGCGCCACGGCTGAACCGCAGCAACGCTTCTTCATCACGATCGCCCACCCCGCCGATATAGCCTTCGATGTTGGCTTTCAACGCGTCGTTTGAGGGTTTGATCCGCACGTCCAATTCGCTTTGCGCCAAGGCGCCGCAGCTTGTGAACAGCAGAATCAAGCCGCTGGTACATCTTCCTGGAAACTTCATAGGCGGGGATGCTACACGAGCCGGGGAGATTCTTTGAACCCGGATTTATCTGAATAATTCTGGATCAAGGCGTTGCAGCATGTAACCGCTGCGGATTGGCATGGAAAAACACATGCTCCAGGATCGGTCCTACGGCGACTTCACCGATCTCCTCGTAGCCCTGGCGTTTATAGAATTCCAGATAGCGAGAATTCCCCGTGTCCAACACCACGCCAGACGAGTGCGGGTCTTCGGCACACCAGTTGTGCACCGCCTCCAGCAGTTGCTCACCGTAATGTTTGCCCTGGAACTGCGGGTGAATACCCAGCAGCGGCAGCATGTGCACCGCCTCACCAGGCAGGCACGCCAACACCGCGTGATGGTAGTCCAGGTAACGCCGCGTACCGCGCACGCCGGTGCTCAGCCACATGCGCAGTTGCCAGGCCCAGCTCTCGGTAATCCCCAGGCGGCGTTGCGGCGGCGCAATCAGGGCGATGCCGATCAAGCGGTCGTTGACGAACAGACCAATGGCGGGCAGCTTCTGGAAGAAATGTTGCTTGACCAGTTCGCGCACGGTGGCGCGCACACGCTGTTCATAACCTGGGCGTTCGGCCTCGAAGATGTAGGCGAACGTCGGTTCATGCCGATAGGCCTGGTACAACAGGGAGCGGGCCTCGCGGGAATAGCCGCTGTTGAGCAGACGGATTTCGGCGGGGGCAGTGGACGTGTCCGGCATACAGTTGATCTCCCTGGGCGCCACTGAAAAGGATGGCGTTCTTATGGGTACGAACCTACGCGACTCCAGTCGTTCCCAGACATTAGCAGTGCAACTGCCCTACCGCCACGCTGGCCCCCGTCCGACTTGTCGGCTAGCATCGCCCTTTTGCCAGGACTGGACTGCCGACCATGAAAATCGTCTCCTTCAATATCAACGGGCTGCGCGCCCGCCCTCATCAGCTGGCGGCACTGATCGAGAAGCACCAACCGGATGTGATCGGCCTGCAAGAAACCAAGGTCCACGACGACCAGTTCCCCCTGGCCGAAGTGCAGGCTCTTGGCTATCACGTGTACTACCACGGCCAAAAAGGCCACTACGGCGTCGCCCTGCTCTCGCGCCAACCGGCGTTGAGCCTGCACAAAGGCTTCGCCAGCGATGAAGAAGATGCCCAGCGGCGCTTTATCTGGGGCACGTTCGCCGACGAAAACGGCAACCCGATCACCATCATGAACGGCTATTTCCCACAGGGTGAAAGCCGCGACCACCCAACCAAGTTCCCGGCGAAGAAGCGCTTCTACGAAGACCTGCAACAGCTGTTGGAAAGCCAGTTCAGCAATGACCAGCCGCTGGTGGTGATGGGCGACATCAACATCTCCCCGGAAGACATCGACATCGGCATCGGCCCCGACAACGCCAAGCGCTGGCTGAAAACCGGCAAGTGCAGCTTCCTGCCGGAAGAGCGCGAGTGGATGGCACGCCTGAAAAACTGGGGCCTGGTGGACAGCTTCCGCCACCTGAACCCGGACGTGGCCGACCGTTTCAGCTGGTTTGACTACCGCAGCCGTGGTTTTGAGGATGAGCCCAAGCGTGGGCTGCGGATCGACGTGATCCTGGCCTCCAATGGCTTGCTGCCACGGGTCAAGGATGCGGGGGTGGATTATGAATTGCGTGGGTTGGAAAAGCCTTCGGATCATGCGCCAATCTGGCTTGAGCTGAGCTGATCCCAGGTTGTACCCAATCAAAAATGTGGGAGCGGGCTTGTGTGGGAGCGGGCTTGCTCGCGAATGCGGTGGGTCAGTCAAAAATTAATTGCCTGACACTCCGCTTTCGCGAGCAAGCCCGCTCCCACATTTTGCTCTGTGAACACCTGTCATATTTACGCAACCTTACTGACTTATTCTCGCGGCACTCCCTTTGGCTTGAGAAGGTGCCGGCATGAGGCTGCGCGTTCTGTTCCTGCTGGTCCTGTTTCCCCTGTCCGCCGTTGCTGCCTCCCTGCCCGTTCCCGATCAAGGCCCCGCATTGCGCATCCAGGGTTCCAACACCATTGGCGCGGCGCTCGGGCCAGCGCTGGTCAAGGGCCTGCTGGAACATCAGGGTTTGCAGGCGGTGCACAGTGAACCGGCGCAAGGTACCAACGAACAGCGCGTGATCGGCAAGACGCGCCAAGGCAAGATCGTCACCATCGAAGTCGCCGCCCATGGCTCCAGCACCGGCTTTACCGCGCTGAAAAAATCCTCTGCCGACCTGGCGGCGTCCTCCCGGCCGATCAAAGACAGCGAACTGGTAGACCTCGAACCCCTCGGCGACTTGAAAAGCCCCGAGGCCGAACAAGTGATCGCCATCGACGGCCTGGCCATCATCCTCAACCCGCAAAACCCGTTGACCACCCTGAACACCGAGCAACTGGCGCAGATCTTCAATGGCGAGATCAGCACCTGGGAAGCCCTGGGCGGTGTCGGCGGGAGCATTCATTTATATGCGCGCGATGACCAGTCCGGCACCTACGACACCTTCAAGGAACTGGTGCTGCGCCTGCGCGGCAGACCGCTGGCGGCCACGGCCAAGCGCTTCGAATCCAGCGAGCAGTTGTCGGACGCGGTCAGCCAGGACCCGCAAGGCATTGGTTTTATCGGCCTGCCCTATGTGCGCCAGGCCAAGGCGGTGGCGATTGTCGACGGTGATTCACAGCCGATGTTGCCGTTGAACAGCCTGATTGCGACTGAAGATTACCCGCTGTCGCGGCGGTTGTTTTTCTACCTGCCGCCATCCGGTCACAATCCGTGGGCCAAGGCGCTGGTGGACTTTACCCAGAGCAGCAAGGGCCAGGCGATTGTCGCGGCCAGTGGGTTTATCGCGCAGCAGGTGCAGGCGATGAGCGTGCAGGCGCGCCCGTCGATGCCTGAGGATTACCAGGCCATCGCCCGCGAGGCCCAGCGTTTGACTGTCAATTTCCGCTTCGAAGAAGGCAGTGCCAGCCTCGACAACAAGGCCCGCCAGGATCTGCAACGGGTGGTGGCGTATCTGAAAGGCCATGGCAAGCTCGACCGGCAGGTTACGCTGGTGGGCTTCGGTGATGCCAAGGATGACCCGCAGCGGGCGGCGTTGTTGTCGAAATTGCGGGGCATGGCGGTGCGGCGCGAGTTGGTCAAGAGCGGCGTGGTGCTGAGGGATATTCGCGGGTTTGGCGCGCAGATGCCGGTGGCGGCGAATACGGCGGATGAGGGCAGGATCAAGAATCGGCGGGTGGAGGTTTGGGTGTATTGAGGTTTTGGGGCTTGTGTTGAAGCTACTGGCCTCTTCGCGAGCAAGCCCGCTCCCACATTTTGAATGTGTTCACAAATCAAAGTGTGGGAGCGGGCTTGCTCGCGAATGCAGGCGACTCGGTCTGTGTTACTGCCCGCCGCGCATCAGTTCCCGAGGCACATACTTGCCAATCTCAAACTTGCCAATGGCCGCCCGGTGCACTTCATCCGGGCCATCGGCCAGGCGCAGGGTGCGTTGCATGGCGTACATGTAGGCCAGCGGGAAGTCGTTGGAAACCCCGGCGCCGCCGTGGATCTGGATCGCACGGTCGATCACCTTCAACGCCACGTTCGGCGCCACGACCTTGATCTGGGCGATTTCGCTTTTCGCCACTTTGTTACCCACGGTGTCCATCATGTACGCCGCTTTCAGGGTCAGCAGGCGCGCCATGTCGATTTCCATGCGCGAGTCGGCGATCTTGTCGATATTGCCGCCCAGGCGCGCCAGCGGCTTGCCGAACGCGGTACGGCTGACGGCGCGTCTGCACATCAGTTCCAGCGCACGCTCGGCCATGCCGATGGAGCGCATGCAGTGGTGGATGCGGCCTGGGCCCAGGCGGCCTTGGGCGATTTCGAAGCCGCGGCCTTCGCCGAGCAGAACGTTTTCGTATGGCACACGTACGTTGTCAAACAACACCTCGGCATGGCCGTGGGGCGCGTCGTCGTAGCCGAATACCGGGAGCGGACGCACGATTTTCACACCCGGGGTATCCACCGGCACCAGGATCATCGAGTGCTGCTGGTGGCGCGGTGCGTCGGGGTTGCTCAGGCCCATGAAGATCAGGATCTTGCAGCGCGGGTCGCAGGCGCCGGAGGTCCACCACTTCTTGCCGTTGATCACCCATTCGTCGCCCTGACGCTCGGCGCGGGCGGCCATGTTGGTGGCGTCGGAGGACGCAACGTCCGGTTCGGTCATGGCGAACGCGGAGCGGATCTCACCGCGCAGCAGCGGCTCAAGCCAGCGCTGCTTCTGCTCGGCGTTGGCGTAGCGCACCAACACTTCCATATTGCCGGTGTCGGGGGCGGAGCAGTTGAACGGCTCCGGGCCCAGCAGCGAGCGGCCCATGATTTCTGCCAATGGCGCGTATTCGAGGTTGGTCAGGCCGGCACCCAGTTCGGATTCCGGCAGGAACAGGTTCCACAAGCCTTCGGCTTTAGCCTTGGCCTTCAGCTCTTCCATGATCGCGGTGGGCTGCCAGCGGTCACCTTCGTTGACCTGGCGTTCGAACACCGGCTCGGCCGGGTAGACGTATGTGTCCATAAACGCGGTGACGCGTTCACGCAGTTCCTGAACCTTGGGCGAATAGGCGAAATCCATGAGCAGCTCCCTTCTCTGAGAGGTTGTTTAGGTCATGCAATCGATGCTAGAACAGCGTTGATAATTTACCTAGCCTATTCTCGGCGTGTATTAACATTCATCACCGATATATGATCGGCCTATCGGCATCTAACAATAAGAGCGCAATGCACATGAATCTGAGCAAGGTCGACCTCAACCTGTTTATCGTCTTCGACGCCATCTACACCGAAGCCAACCTGACCCGCGCCGGGCAGATTGTCGGCATCACCCAGCCCGCGGTGTCCAACGCATTGGCGCGGCTGCGCGAAACCTTCAACGACCCGCTGTTCGTGCGCACCGCCCAAGGCATGGTGCCCACGCCGATGGCGCAGAACATCATCGGCCCGGTGCGTAATGCGCTGTCGTTGCTGCGGGTGTCGGTGCAGGAAAGCCGTATCTTCAACCCGCAGCAGGCGGCCAAGACCTACCGCATCAGCATGACCGACCTCACGGAAGCGGTGATATTGCCGGCGCTGTTCCAGCGCCTGCGCCGCCTGGCGCCGACGGTGGTGATCGAGAGCTTCCTGTCCAAACGCCGTGAAACCACCAAGGAACTGGCCGCCGGGCGCCTGGACTTTGCCGTGGATGCGCCGCTCAACACCGACCCGCAGGTGCGCCACGTCAAGCTGATGGAAGACCGCTACGTGTGCGCCATGCGCAAGGGCCATCCGCTGGCGGGCAAGGACAAACTGACGCTGGATGATTACCTGGGGCTGACCCACATTCATATCTCCAGCCGCCGCAACGGCTTGGGGCATGTGGACCTGGCGCTGGGCAAGATGGGCCTGCAACGCAAGATCGCCCTGCGCTCCCAGCACTACCTGATGGCCTCGCAAGTGTTGCAGCAGACCGACATGGTGATGACCGTGCCCGAACGCTTTGCCCGCCGCCATGAACTGCACTGGTTCAACCTGCCGGTCAACGACGTGCCGCCGGTGGAAACCCACCTGTACTGGCACGAAAGCACCGACCAGGACCCGGCGAACCGTTGGATGCGTGAGCAGATGATCGAGTTGTGCCAGCAGGTCACGGCGCATGAGAAGAAACTGGACGGTAAACAAGCCTGAGCGGCTTTCTGTGGTGAGGCAGCTTTTGTGGCGAGGGAGCTTGCTCCCGCTGGGCTGCGAAGCGGCCCCAAAAAAAGCCGGCTCCAGCTTCGCTGTCGAGCGGGAGCAAGCTCCCTCGCCACACACAGCGATTCGCTTGACGTTTACGTCAACCTGCCTTTAGCTTAACGCCAAGATTTTCTTGAGCGCCGCCCATGAGCACCACCTACAGCATCTCCGACCTCGCCCGCGAGCTCGACATCACCACCCGCGCCATTCGCTTCTACGAAGAACAAGGCCTGCTGGCCCCGGAACGCCGGGGCCAGGAGCGCATCTACTCGGCGCGGGACAAGGTCAGCCTCAAGCTGATCCTGCGCGGCAAACGCATCGGTTTTTCCCTGGCCGAATGCCGCGAGCTGATCGAACTCTACGACCCTACCAGCGGCAACCACATCCAACTCAACAGCATGCTCAGCAAAATCGCCGAGCGCCGTGAGCAGTTGGAACAGCAGCTGCTGGACATCGAACAGATGAAGCTGGAACTGGACACCGCCGAAGAGCGCTGCACCCAGGCCCTGGCCCACACCATGAGCCAGGTTGGCCATTGATCAGAAGGTAGCTGCCATGTCCCTCCCCTCCCATGTACGCCTGGTGGAAGTCGGCCCGCGCGACGGTTTGCAGAATGAAGCCCAGCCCATCAGCGTGGCCGACAAGGTCCGGCTGGTGGACGCCCTCAGTGCAGCCGGCTTGAGCTATATCGAAGTCGGCAGTTTTGTCTCGCCCAAATGGGTGCCGCAGATGGCCGGGTCGGCCGAGGTGTTCGCGCAGATCCAGCGCAAGCCCGGGGTGACCTACGGCGCACTGGCGCCGAACCTGCGCGGTTTCGAGGATGCGTTGGCCGCCGGGGTCAAGGAAGTGGCGGTGTTTGCGGCCGCGTCCGAGGCGTTTTCCCAGCGCAATATCAACTGCTCCATCAGCGAAAGCCTGGAACGCTTTGCGCCGATCATGGCGGCGGCCAAACACCATGGGATCAGTGTGCGCGGGTATGTGTCCTGTGTGCTGGGTTGCCCGTACGAAGGCCAGATCGCCCCGGAGCAGGTGGCGGCAGTGGCACGGGAACTGTATGCCATGGGCTGCTATGAGGTGTCCCTGGGCGACACCATCGGCACCGGCACGGCGGGCGCTACACGGCGGCTGTTCGAGGTAGTCGGTGGGCAAGTGCCAAGGGATAAGCTCGCGGGGCACTTCCACGACACCTACGGCCAGGCCGTGGCGAATATCTACGCCAGCCTGCTGGAGGGGATCAACGTGTTCGACAGCTCTATCGCGGGCCTCGGCGGCTGCCCTTACGCCAAAGGCGCCAGCGGTAACGTGGCGACCGAAGATGTGCTGTACCTGCTCAACGGCCTGGGTATCGAGACCGGTGTCGACCTGGAGGCCTTGATCCGCGCGGGCGAACAAATCAGCCGCGTGCTCGGTCGGCCAACAGGCTCGCGTGTGGCCAAGGCACGTAACGCCGGTTGAGTAGCATAGCCGTGACAATGTGTTACCGCCTGCCAACACATCGAGTAACACGGGAACATATTTTGTCTCATTTGCCGTAGGCAATTACCTACACAAAAATCAAACCATTGATTTTAAAGGACTTTTAAAAGTTGGCACGGCTTCTGCTATCTCTATGGCATAACAAGAATAAAAAGCGCCAAACCTAATAAAAATAAGACGAAACGACTCTGACATAACAAAAACAACACGGCAGAGACGCAGCTAACAGATTTTTTTGGAGAAGATGTGCTTCGCAGGGAACGGCAATGCCGAAACCCGCGACCAGTAGAGAAAAATAAAACTACCTCAGGTAGCTACCCACTGGTTGGATCGCGTGCGAAGAAGCAGATCAGCGTTCAAAAAAATACGTTTGCTCTTGACCCCGGATGGGGGTCGCCCAAAACAGCGGTAAAGGGTAACGGTTGCCAAAAACAACAATAGACCGCCCCTCAATAATAAAAAAAGAGCACGCAACGACAAATTAAAGGGGACCCCCGGGTCCCCTTTGTGCTTTCTGCGATTCCGCGATTGCCTGACACCACACTATTAAAAATGTGGGAGCTGGCTTGCCAGCTCCCACATTGAGCCTCAGTGCGACTGGGACTGCATTTGCAACTCCTCCATCGAAATCTCGCGCATGCGGAATTTCTGGATCTTGCCCGTCACCGTCATCGGAAACTCCTCCACAAACCTGAAATGCCTGGGCGTCTTGAAGTGAGCGATGCGCCCCTTGCACCAGGTTTGCAGCTCCAAGGCATTGGCCACATGGCCCGGGTGAAACTTGATCCAGGCCACGATCTCTTCGCCATAACGCTCATCCGGAATACCAATGACCTGCACATCCGCCACCGCCGGATGGGTAAAGAAAAACTCTTCCAGCTCACGCGGATAAACGTTCTCGCCGCCGCGAATGATCATGTCCTTGTTGCGCCCGGCGATGCACACGTAGCCGTGGGCGTCCATGCTCGCCAGGTCGCCGGTGTGCATCCAGCCGGCGTCGTCGATGGCTTCGCGGGTGCCTTCGGGGTTGTTCCAGTAGCCGAGCATCACGCTGTAGCCACGGGTACACAGCTCACCGATCTCACCGCGCGCAACCGTGTTGCCATCAACGTCGATGATCTTGTTTTCCAGCTGCGGCTGGGTACGCCCGACCGTGGTGACGCGGCGCTCCAGGTCGTCATTGGCGCCGGTCTGCAACGACACCGGGCTGGTTTCGGTCATGCCGTAGGCGATCTGCACCTCGCTCATGTGCAACTCGCTGATCACCCGGCGCATCACTTCGATGGGGCACGTGGCGCCGGCCATGATGCCGGTGCGCAGGCTGGCCAGGTCGAACTCGCCCCGGCGTGGGTGATCGAGCACGGCGATGAACATGGTGGGCACGCCGTAAAGGCCGGTGGCGCGTTCTTCAGCAACCGCAGTGAGGGTCAGCAATGGGTCGAAGCCATCATTGGGATAGATCATCGTAGTGCCGTGGGTGATGCAGCCGAGGTTGCCCATCACCATGCCGAAGCAGTGATACAGCGGCACCGGGATCACCAGGCGATCCTGCGCCGTCAGACCGAGGCTTTCGCCGACCATGTAACCGTTATTGAGAATGTTGTGGTGACTGAGGGTGGCGCCCTTGGGGAAACCGGTGGTGCCGGAGGTGTACTGGATATTGACGGGTTGATCGAAATGCAGGCTGGCCTGGCGGCTGTGCAGTTGCTCGGGCGGGATGCCGGCGCCAAGGGCCGCCAGTTGTGACCAGGGCATGAAGCCTGGCGGCGGGCTGGGGTCGAGGCTGATGAGGCCGCGCAGGTCTGGCTTCAGTGCCTGCACCATCGCGTGATAGTCGGAGGTCTTGAACGCCCCGGCGCACACCAGCCACTGGCAACCGGACTGCTTGAGCACGTAGTCCAATTCACTGCTGCGATAGGCCGGGTTGATGTTGACCAGGATCACGCCCAGCTTGGCGCTGGCGATCTGGCTGATGCACCACTCGGCGCAGTTGGGGGCCCAGATGCCCAGGCGATCACCGGTCTGCATGCCCAGGGCAAGGAAGGCGCGGGCGTGCAGGTCAACGGTCTCGGCCAGTTGCTGCCAGGTGTAGCGGCGTTGTTGATGGCGTACCACCAGGGCTTCGCCCTCCGGGTATTGCGCCACGGTGTGATCGAACGCCTGGCCAATCGTCATGGCCAGCAAGGTCTTGTCCTGAGCGCCACGGCTGTAGCTCTGATTCGGTTGTTCCATAACGACCCCTATTGTCTTTTTTGTAGGTTGACGTAAACGTAAACTACGATTGACAGCGCCGTAACGCAAGCTTACGTTAACGTAAAGGTGAGCGCCCTCCCCCGACGTTCAGCCCACACAAAAACAAAGCTCACATTAAGGTGCCTGTCCATGAGTTACCCGTCCCTGAACTTCGCCCTCGGCGAAACCATCGACATGCTGCGCGATCAGGTGCAGTCCTTTGTAGCCAAGGAAATCGCACCCCGCGCCGCGCAAATTGACAGCGACAACCTGTTCCCCGCCGACCTGTGGCGCAAGTTCGGCGACATGGGCCTGCTCGGCATTACCGTGCCGGAAGAGTACGGCGGCGCGGGTCTGGGTTACCTGGCGCATGTGGTGGCGATGGAAGAGATCAGCCGCGGCTCCGCCTCCGTGGCGTTGTCCTACGGCGCCCACTCCAACCTGTGTGTGAACCAGATCAACCGCAACGGCAACCACGCGCAAAAACTCAAGTACCTGCCCCAACTCCTCAGCGGCGAACACGTCGGCGCCCTGGCCATGAGCGAGCCGAATGCCGGCTCCGATGTGGTCTCGATGAAACTGCGCGCCGACAAACGCGGCGACCACTACGTGCTCAACGGCAGCAAGACCTGGATCACCAACGGCCCCGACGCCAACACCTACGTGATCTACGCCAAGACCGACCTGGAAAAGGGCCCCCACGGCATCACCGCGTTCATCGTCGAACGGGACTGGAAAGGCTTCAGCCGCAGCAGCAAATTCGACAAGCTGGGCATGCGCGGCTCCAACACCTGCGAACTGTTTTTCGATGACGTCGAAGTGCCGGAAGAAAACATCCTCGGCGTGCTCAACGGCGGTGTGAAAGTGCTGATGAGCGGCCTGGACTACGAGCGCGTAGTACTTTCCGGCGGCCCCACCGGGATCATGCAAGCCTGCATGGACCTGATCGTGCCCTACATCCACGATCGCAAGCAGTTCGGCCAGAGCATCGGCGAATTCCAGCTGATCCAGGGCAAAGTCGCCGACATGTACACCCAGCTCAACGCCAGCCGTGCTTACCTGTATGCCGTCGCCCAGGCGTGCGAGCGCGGCGAGACCACGCGCAAGGACGCCGCGGGGGTGATCCTCTACAGCGCCGAGCGCGCCACGCAAATGGCCCTCGACGCGATCCAGATCCTCGGCGGCAATGGCTACATCAACGAATTCCCCGCCGGCCGCCTGCTGCGCGACGCCAAGTTGTATGAAATCGGCGCCGGCACCAGTGAGATTCGCCGGATGCTGATCGGTCGCGAACTCTTCAACGAAACCCGCTGAGGGAGCGCGCCATGGCCACCTTGCATACCCAGCTCAACCCGCGTTCGGCGGAATTTGCCGCCAATAGCGCAGCGATGCGCCAACAGGTCGATGCCCTGCACACCCTGCTCGCCCATGTGCAACAAGGCGGCGGCGCGAAAGCGCAGGAGCGGCACACCTCACGCGGCAAACTGCTGCCCCGTGAACGCATCAACCGCCTGCTCGACCCGGGTTCGCCGTTCCTCGAACTGAGCCAGCTCGCCGCCCATCAGGTGTATGGCGAAGACGTGCCCGCCGCCGGAGTGATTGCCGGGATCGGCCGCGTGGAAGGCGTCGAGTGCATGATCGTCGCCAACGACGCCACGGTGAAAGGCGGTTCCTACTACCCGCTCACCGTGAAAAAACACCTGCGCGCCCAGACCATCGCCGAACAGAACCGCCTGCCGTGCATCTACCTGGTGGATTCCGGTGGCGCCAACCTGCCGCGCCAGGACGAGGTGTTCCCCGACCGCGAGCACTTCGGGCGGATCTTCTTCAACCAGGCCAACATGAGCGCCCAGGGCATCCCGCAAATCGCCGTGGTGATGGGCTCCTGCACCGCCGGCGGCGCCTATGTACCGGCCATGGCCGACGAAGCGATCATGGTGCGCCAGCAAGCCACGATCTTCCTCGCCGGCCCGCCGCTGGTAAAAGCTGCCACCGGCGAAGTGGTCAGCGCCGAAGACCTCGGCGGCGCCGATGTGCACTGCAAGATCTCCGGTGTGGCCGACCACTATGCCGACAGCGATGAACACGCCTTGGCCTTGGCGCGGCGCAGCGTGGCCAACCTCAACTGGCGCAAGCAAGGCCAGTTGCTGCAACGCACGCCCGTGGCGCCGTTGTACAGCGGTGAAGAGTTATACGGCGTGATCCCGGCCGATGCCAAGCAACCGTTCGACGTGCGCGAAGTGATCGCGCGGCTGGTGGATGGTTCGGTGTTCGATGAGTTCAAGGCGCTGTTCGGCACCACGCTGGTGTGCGGTTTTGCGCACCTGCACGGCTACCCGATTGCGATCCTCGCCAACAACGGCATCCTGTTCGCCGAAGCGGCGCAAAAAGGCGCGCACTTTATCGAGCTGGCGTGCCAGCGCGGCATTCCCCTGCTGTTTTTGCAGAACATCACCGGTTTCATGGTCGGGCAGAAATACGAAGCCGGCGGCATCGCCAAGCACGGCGCCAAACTGGTGACGGCGGTGGCCTGCGCCAAGGTGCCGAAGTTCACGGTGATCATCGGCGGCAGCTTTGGTGCCGGTAACTATGGCATGTGCGGCCGCGCCTATGACCCACGGTTCTTGTGGATGTGGCCGAATGCGCGCATCGGCGTGATGGGCGCCGAACAGGCCGCTGGCGTGCTGGTGCAGGTCAAGCGCGAGCAGGCCGAACGCGCAGGCGTGGGATTCAGTGCCGAGGAAGAAACCGCGATCAAGCAGCCGATCCTCGACCAATACGAAACCCAGGGCCACCCCTACTACTCCAGCGCGCGCCTATGGGACGACGGGGTCATCGACCCGCTGCAAACCCGTGACGTGCTGGCCCTGGCCCTCTCTGCCGCGTTGAATGCCCCCATCGAGCCGAACCGCTTCGGCGTGTTCCGCATGTAAATGGAGCTGTACCCCATGAGCGATTTCAACACCCTCGAACTGATCACCGACAGCCGTGGTTTTGCCACGCTGTGGCTCAGTCGTGAAGCCAAGAACAACGCGTTCAATGCCGAGATGATCCGCGAACTGATCATCGCCCTCGACCAGGTGCAGGGCGATCCTACCCTGCGCTTTCTCGTCTTGCGTGGGCGCGGCAAGCATTTCAGCGCCGGCGCCGACCTGGCCTGGATGCAGCAATCGGCCGAGCTGGATTACCACACCAACCTGGACGACGCCCGCGAACTGGCGGAGCTGATGTACAACCTGGCCAAGCTGAAAATCCCCACCCTGGCGGTGGTGCAAGGCGCAGCCTACGGTGGCGCGCTGGGCCTGATCAGCTGCTGCGACATGGCGATCGGCGCCGATGATGCGCAGTTCTGTCTGTCGGAAGTGCGCATTGGCTTGGCCCCGGCGGTGATCAGCCCGTTCGTGGTGCAGGCCATCGGCGAACGCGCCGCGCGGCGCTATACCTTGACCGCCGAACGTTTCGGCGGCCAGCGGGCGCGGGAGATCGGCTTGCTGGCAGAGAGCTATCCGATCAGCGAGTTGGATCTGCATGTCGAACTGTGGGTCGCCAACCTGTTGCAAAACAGCCCGGCAGCGATGCGTTCCAGCAAGGATTTGCTGCGCGAAGTCGGTAACGGCGCCCTCACGCCGGCGTTGCGCCGCTATTGCGAAAATGCCATCGCCCGGATTCGCGTCAGCGCCGAAGGCCAGGAAGGCCTGCGTGCGTTCCTGCAAAAACGTGCGCCAAGTTGGCAGTCCCAGGAGCCGCGCTCATGAGCACACTGACCACCGTACTGGTGGCCAATCGCGGCGAGATTGCCTGCCGGGTAATGCGTACCGCCAAGGCCATGGGCCTGACCACCGTGGCCGTACACAGCGCCACGGACCGCGACGCGCGCCATAGCCGCGAGGCGGATATCCGCGTCGACCTGGGCGGCAGCAAGGCCACCGAGAGTTACTTGCAAATCGACAAGTTGATCGCAGCCGCCCACGCCAGCGGCGCCCAGGCGATTCATCCAGGTTATGGTTTTTTGTCGGAAAACGCCGGGTTTGCCCGCGCGATTGAGGCGGCCGGCTTGATCTTCCTCGGCCCGCCCGCCTCGGCCATTGACGCCATGGGCAGCAAATCTGCGGCCAAGGCGCTGATGGAAACTGCCGGCGTGCCGTTGGTACCGGGTTACCACGGCGAAGCCCAGGACCTGGAAACATTCCGCGACGCCTGCGCACGCATCGGCTATCCGGTGTTGCTCAAGGCCACGGCGGGCGGCGGCGGCAAGGGCATGAAGGTGGTCGAAGAGGTCAGCCAGCTTGCCGAGGCCCTCGCCTCTGCCCAGCGTGAGGCGCTGTCCTCATTCGGCAATGGGCAGATGTTGGTGGAGAAATACCTGCTCAAGCCGCGCCATGTGGAAATCCAGGTGTTTGCCGACAGACACGGCCACTGCCTGTACCTCAATGAGCGCGACTGCTCGATCCAGCGCCGCCATCAAAAGGTCGTGGAAGAAGCACCGGCGCCGGGATTGAGCGTTGAACAACGCAAGGCCATGGGCGAAGCCGCCGTGCGCGCGGCCCAGGCCATCGGTTATGTCGGCGCCGGCACCGTGGAGTTCTTGCTGGATGCGCGCGGTGAGTTCTTCTTCATGGAGATGAACACGCGCCTGCAAGTGGAGCATCCGGTGACCGAGGCGATTACCGGCCTCGACCTGGTGGCCTGGCAGATTCGCGTCGCTCAGGGCGAAGCGCTGCCCATCACGCAAGCGCAGGTGCCGCTGAACGGCCATGCGATTGAAGTGCGCTTGTATGCCGAAGACCCGGCCAATGATTTCCTGCCGGCGACCGGGCACCTGGCGCTGTACCGCGAATCGGCAGCGGGCCCTGGGCGTCGGGTGGACAGCGGCGTCGCCCAAGGCGATAGCGTGTCGCCCTTCTACGACCCGATGCTGGGCAAGCTGATTGCCTGGGGCGAAGACCGTGAACAGGCGCGCCTGCGTTTGCTGAGCATGCTCGATGAGTTTGCCGTCGGCGGGCTCAAGACCAACCTGGGCTTTTTGCGGCGCATCGTCGGCCATCCGGCGTTTGCGGCGGCGGAATTGGATACGGGGTTTATCCCGCGTTATCAGGATGAACTGCTACCAGAGCCGGGTGCGTTGAGCGATGGGTTCTGGCAGGCGGCCGGTGCGGCCTTTATGCAGAGCTTGCCGGTGGGCGATGGGCCTTGGGCCGACACCCGTGGCTTTCGCGCCGGGTTACCTGCCGAGGTGTCCCTGCATTTGCGCTGCGATGGCCAGGACCGGCTGGTGACGCTGGCGGCAGACGCGCCGCTGTTGCGTGGCGAACAGGTGTGGGTCGAACAACAGGGTGTGCGTCGCGCGCATCTGGCGGTGCGCAGCGGCGAGACCCTGTACCTGCGCTGGGACGGCGAAGTGTACGCGGTCAGCCTGTTCGACCCGATCGCAGCGGTCGAGGCCAACCAGTCTCACCAGGGTGGCCTCACGGCGCCGATGAACGGCAGCATCGTGCGGGTGCTGGTCGAGGTCGGCCAAACCGTGGAGGCCGGCACACAACTGGTGGTGCTGGAGGCGATGAAGATGGAGCACAGCATTCGTGCGCCCCAGGCTGGCGTGGTCAAGGCACTGTTCTGCCAGGAAGGCGAAATGGTTGCCGAAGGTTGCGCGCTGGTGGAACTCGAAACAGCGGGCTAGAACTTCGCCGTGGCCTGCACCACCACGCCGAGGATGCGGCAATCGTCGGTGAGCAGCAGCTTCGGGTAAGTCGGATTGAGCGGCACCAGGTACAGTTGGCCGCTCTCTTTCAGCAACTGACGAAAGGTTGCCTGTGGGCTGTCGGCCCATCGGGCAACCACCAGCTTGCCCGGTTCGGCGGTGATGGCCGGGTCCACCAGGATCATCATCCCCGCGCTGATGCTCAGGCCACTGGGCGCGGTCATGGCATCGCCCGTGACCGGCAGCCAGAACGCTTCGCCTCGGGCGTGGTAATCCGTCAGCTCGAAGCGTGGCGCGCCATAGCTGGCACGCTCTTCACGGGCTTCGCACAGGCCGCTCCAATCGCTGACCGGGTAGCGGAAATACGGGTTGTAGTGGCTGGTGGTGTCGGGCCCCTCAGCGGACCGTTCGCGAATCTGCAACGACACCTCCAGGTACCCCAGACCCAGCTCCGCCAGCACCCTGTTCATGTCCGCCACGCTCGGCACACGACGTTTTGCGAGCCAGTGGCCGACGCCGCCCTGGGTCATGCCCAAGCGCTCGGCCAACTCGGTCTGCGTGACCTTGGGGTGTTTCATGTTGGCTTTGACCAACGCTATCCATTTATCCATGGGGCCTGACAATACGTGAGGTATTTTCTCGGGCAATAAACAGTTTGTAGTAATCCATAAAACGACATAAATACGATACGTACTATCATCGGACATAAGGTTTTCGACACCCAACCGGAGTACCGCCCCTTATGACGACAAGCCCCCATCCCCTGCCCGACGAACCCGAAACCGCAGATATCCTCGACATGCGCAGCAGTGGCGCCGCCCAGCGCGCGCTGGACTATTACTTGAAAGAAGAAGTGTCGATACCCGGCACGGACGACAGCCTCTTCAGCATCAAACCCGGCATCAGCCAGGAGGAAGCACTGATTCACGCCTCGGACCTGTTGCGCAGCGCCGCAGCCACCGCCTATGAATCGGCGAGCAGCCACCAAGGCAACAACCGCGACCTGGCATTTTCAGTGGTGTATTTGATTGATATGGCGAAGGCTATGGTGGAGCGATCGTTGCGTGCGCCGCAGGCCCAGGCAAGCGTTTAACAGGCGCAAAGGAAAAATATTTCTATCCCGACGATAAAAACATTTGACTTGCAAATGATAATGATTATTATTGGACCTAGCTGATCGCGAGATCAGTCGATAGACCAAGGGACCTTAGGTCGGACTCTTGGAATATCTCCTCATCAGGCTAATCACGGTTTTTGACCCGGCTCTTTGGCCGGGTCTTTTTTTTGCCAGTTTCCCTGGCATGGCTTCAGGCTAATGAAGACTGTGTGTTGCTTGATGGCGCGCATGGTAGCAAAAGACCATCGCCAAAAGAAAGCCGAACGAACGCTCTAGGTCGGATCTTTGCGAATTAGCGCTTGAGAATCAATCTCATAGATTCTAAGCTGCTGGCGCGTCAAGGACGACGCCCCCTCCTCCCTGCAACAATTTTGCATCAAGATCTTACCTGGCTCCTGTGTAAGATATCCGCCACAACACTCATATCCAGGCAACCAGACTATGACAGTGGCCTTGACCTCCATCAGGATCAGCACCGACTTCGACAGTGGCAATATCCAGGTGCTTGACGCCAGCGATGCCTATCAGTTGCTGCTCGCCATCAAACCCGACACCCGCAGCGCACATTTCCAGTGGTTTCACTTCAAGGCCGAAGGCATGCATGTGGGCCACACCCACACGTTCCGCCTGAGCAACGCGAGCCAGTCCTCCTATAAACATGCCTGGAGCGGTTACAACGCCGTCGCCTCCTATGACCATATCAACTGGTTCCGCGTGCCCACGCGTTTTGACGGCGAGCTCCTGCACATCAGCCTCGAAACCCGCGAAAAACATGCGTGGATTGCCTATTTCGAGCCCTATAGCCGCGAACGCCACGACTGGCTGATCGGCCAAGCCTTGAGCCGCGCCGGCACCCAATTGCTGGCCACCGGTAAAAGCATCGAGGGCCGCGACATTCAGTTGCTGCGCCGTGGCAAAGGTGGCGAAGGCCGACGCAACATCTGGATCATCGCCCAGCAGCATCCCGGCGAGCACATGGCCGAATGGTTTATGGAAGGCATCATCGAACGCCTGCAACAGGACGGTGACAGCGAACTGAAAAAACTGCTGAAAGTCGCCGATCTGTACCTGATACCCAACATGAACCCGGATGGCGCCTTTCATGGTCACCTGCGCACCAACGCCATGGGCCAGGACCTCAACCGTGCCTGGCAGAGCGCCAGCCAGGAGATCAGCCCGGAAGTGCTGTTCGTCCAGCAACAGATGGAGAAATACGGCGTCGACCTGTTCCTCGACATCCATGGCGACGAAGAAATCCCCTACGTCTTCACCGCCGGCTGCGAAGGCAACCCAGGCTACACCCCACGTATCGAAGCGCTGGAAAAGCGCTTCCGCAGCCACCTGAGCGCCCTCACCCGCGACTTCCAGACCACCCACGGCTACACCCGCGACCTGCCGGGTGAGGCCAACATGACCCTGGCCTGCAATGCCGTTGGTGAAAAATACGACTGCCTGTCGCTGACCCTGGAAATGCCCTTCAAGGACAACGACGACGCGCCCAACCCCCACACCGGTTGGTCGGGCAAACGCTCGATGCAATTGGGCAAGGACGTGTTGAGCACCGTCGCCGATATCGTCGGCGTATTGCGCTGACCTTAGAGAAGACGAACGCTGTAACGGTGGCGAGGGAGCTTGCTCCCGCTGGGTCGCGAAGCGGCCCCCAGCTCTTTGTTCAAAAGACGGGGACTGCTGCGCAGTCCAGCGGGAGCAAGCTCCCTCGCCACAGGTGACTGTCTACTCTTTCCAGTTCTTGACTGACTCGTATTAGGACAAGCTCCCTCACCCAAGGTCAGTGCTTGGTCCCCGTCATGCTTTGCAACACGCCATCACGGCGAATCAACCCATGGAACAACGCCGCCGCCAGGTGCAACAGCACCGTCAGGAACAACAGGTAGGCGAGAAACCCGTGGGCCTTGCGCAACACCGCGAACAACGGCGCATTCGCCGCCACCAGCGCGGGCAACTGCACCGAACGGCTGAGCATCACCGGATCGCCCGCGGCTGAAATCATCGCCCACCCCAGCAGCGGCAACACCAGCATCAACGCGTACAGCACCAGGTGGGAGGCCTTGGCCGCCAGCACTTGCCACAGCGGCAGGTCGGCGGGCAACGGCGGCTGACGCGTAGCAAAGCGCACCAGCAAGCGCACGATCACCAACGCCAGGATCGCAATCCCCAGCGGCTTATGCAGATGGATCAACCACTCATGACGCTCCGACACCGACGCCGCCAACCCGGCCCCGATAAACAGCATGGCGATGATCATCAACGCCATCAGCCAGTGCAGCAGGCGCGCCAAGGGTGCAAAAAAACGCGGTTGGGCATTCATGGCTTCGACTCCTGAGGGGCGCTGTGCAGCGCGCTGACTTCACCGGCACGGCGCAGGTAGGAACTGGCATACGCCGCTGAACGTGCAGCCAGCAGCGGGTCATTGGAGGCTTCGATGCCGCTGGGGAGAATCAGCGGATCAAAGTTGATGTCGCGGCAATCGCCCTCCGCCTGCGGCTGGCTGCTCTGCAACACCAATGTCCCGGCGTTCAGCACCTTATGCTCGCCCGGCCAGGTCTTGCTCGCGTCGTCCAATGGGTCGCCGGGGTTGGCCAGGGTCATGTTCAACTGCCAACGCAACGGCCCAGCAGCCAGGCGCTGCACCAGGTCTTTTTCGAGAAAATCGGCACCGGCCGGCGCCGTGTCACCCACGGCATCCTGACGCAGCGGCACCACCCCCCAGCGCACGGCCTGGCGCTTGCCATCGGCGCCCACCAGATAGAACGCGTTGATCCCGTTATAGGTTTCGGTGGCGTAACTGGCCGACGGCTTGGCGGTCTTGACCCACGCCAGAAACGCCGCCGTCTCCGGGTGCGCGGCAAAAAACGCGGGCATGCTCGAAGGATTCGGCTTGCCAGTAGCCGGGTCCGGCGCACCCGCCTTGAGCAGCGCGTAGAAGGCCTCAGGCGTACCCACCGGGAACACCGGCATGCTGTTCATTCCGGTGCGCCATTGCTGGCCGTTGGCCTGGCTGAACTGCAAGGCGAAACTGCGGATCGGCACGCTGCTGTCCGGCGCATAGGGATTACCACTGGGCAAGGCAAAACGGCCGACCACCGGGGTCTTGGCCGCGCTGAACACCTGGGCGCTGGAGTACGCCCTGGCTTCAGCGCTGCTCTCGAAATACCCGGCGACACACACGCCCTTGGCATGGTTACGCCGAAAACCCGGGTGCACACCGTTATTGGTTTCCAAGGCATTGACCAATGTTTTTGGCCGCAAGCGCTGTGGGTCGAGAGTGCCGTTGACGTAGGCAAATGCCCCGGCCACCAGCGCAACCACAGCACCGATACAGGCCAGTCGTGCGATCAGGCTCGCGGTGCTCAGCGGAGGACGGGGCGGTGAAGAGTGATCTACCATGAAGGAGCTCCAGGGCCAGAGGCCTTAGGGGGTGGAACATAAGGTCGGAACATTAAGACGAACGCCGACCCGCTCTATTCCCCCGCCGATGATTTATTTCCCCGGACCTGGAATAACCCCCAACGCCAGACGTCTCTCTAGTCCCAGCACAGTGACCAACCCGATTGCCATGCATGAACTCGACGAAGCGTTACGTGAACTCATCCCCAGGCTGCGGCGCTTTGCCGTGTCCCTGACCCGTAACGCCAGCAGCGCCGACGACCTGGTGCAATCGACCCTGGAACGGGCCATCACCCGCTGGGCCGACAAGCGCAGCGAAGGCGATTTGCGCGCCTGGCTATTTTCGATCCTCTACCGCCAGTTCCTCGACGCCCACCGCCGCAGCCGGCGCTACGCGCGCATGCTCGAATTTTTCAGCGGTCGCGACGACGCGCAGCCGTCGGTGGAGCGCACGGTCATCGCCCAATCGACCCTGCAAGCCTTCGATCGCCTCAACCCCGAACAGCGCGCCCTGCTGTTGTGGGTGTCGGTCGAAGGCTTGAGCTACAAGGAAGTTGCCGACATCCTTGAGGTGCCCATCGGTACCGTGATGTCGCGCCTGTCCCGCGCACGCCAAGCCTTGCGTCAACTCAGTGATGGCGAAATTGCCAGCCCTTCCCTGCGGATACTCAAATGATCAGCCTGCCCCCCAGCGAACGCGATTTGCATGCCTACGTCGACCACCAGCTTCTGGACAGCGATCGCCGTGTGCTCGAAACCTACTTGGCCGCCCACCCCGACGTTGCCGCCCAGGTCCATGCCTGGCAGCAGGATGCGCAGTTGCTGCGCGCCGCCCTCGGCGGCGCCCTGCAACAGCCGGCCAACCCGCAGTTGGACCCGGCGCAGATTCGCCAACGCCTCAAGCACCAATCGCGCCGGCATTTCGCTACAGCGGCAGTGCTGTTGGTCGCCGTCAGCCTTGGCGGCGTTGGCGGTTGGCAGGCCCGCGAAGCCACGCAACCACCCCTGGTGCCGATGGCCGACGCCATGCAGGCCTACCGCCTGTTTGCCCAGGACGGCGTGCTGCCCGCCGACTATCACGTACAAGACGGCGGCAGCATGCAAGCCTGGCTGGATCGCTATTTCCACCAGGCCAGCCGCCTGCCGGACTTGAGTTCAGCGGGCTACGCGCCGGTCAGCGGGCGCTTGCTGACCACCGACCAGGGCGCGGCAGCGATGGTGTTGTACGAGGATCAACAAGGGCGGCGGGTCAGTTTCTACATTCGCCCACCGGGCCCGGATAACGGCTTCCTGCCCCGTGGCAGCCGCAGCGCCGATGGTTTGCTGGCCGAGTACTGGTCCGGCGGCGGCTACAACTATGCGATGGTCAGCCCGGTGGATCAGCCGACGCCTGCGCTGCAAAAGCTCTAGAACCCGACATCCAGCACCACGTTATCCAGGTAGGTGCCCCCGGGCGGCGTGGCCTGGTCGGTGTAGATTTTGGCGTTGTAGTTAAAGCCCTGGCTGCCGGTGCCCAGGCCGTTGCCGGGGTTGATGTCCGCCGTGGCACTGGCCCGCCGCGCCGCGCCGACGCTGCCCCAGCGGGTGGTGCCAGCGCTGACAAAGATGTCGTAGGCCAAATAGTTGCTGCCGGAAATCATCCGGCGGCGCCCGCCCACGCTGACCGGCTGCTGCCCATCGCTGAGGCCGACGGTGTAGGCGCTGCCCTTGGTGCAATTGACGCTGGCCTGGCCGTTGACGGTGGCAAACCCACTGACCACCGGGGCACTGCCGAAGGCGATAGCCGGCGTGGTGATCAGGCAGTCGTTGGTCACCAGCATGCTGACGGTCAACGCCTGCGTGCCGGTGCCACTGTCGCGACCCAGGCAAATGCCGATCAGGTTGATGGTCGAGCAGTAGTTCCAGGTCCAGACGATGCTCAGGGTTTCGCTGTACAGGCCGGCCGCCACGTTGCTGCCGGCGACACTGCGCAGATACAGCGGCAAGGTCTTGGTGCCTGGGCCGAACACCAACCCGTAGCTCTGGGCGATACCGCTGCTGCCGCCAAAGTCGAACGTGCTGCCTCGCGTAATGGGATACGTCGTGGAGTTGTTGCCATAGATCGTATAGGGGATCACATCACCGGTCGGCCCCAGCATGCCGCCCTGGGTCGACCCCGTGATCTTTGCGGTGAATTGGTCGCCACTGCCGAGTATCGACAGCAACAGCGGGGTGCAACTCAGGCCGGCGTTGGTAGTGGAACTGAGCTGCGCCGTGGCGAGCACCGACATCGAACTCACCGGGCCAAAGCTGGCCGGCGAGGTGGCAACCGCGCTGCACGCAGCGTGCACCTGCGTCGACACACCCAGGCTCACCGCCACCAGCAGACTCCACAGCCATTCCTTGCCCCGCACACGCATGCTCCTTAATTCATTGACACACCAGCGGCCCGATCAGGGGCACCTGCGCCTGGGTAATGTCCAGGTCGAAGGTGGCCTGACAGCTTTGCCCGCCACTGAGGGTGACTTGCAACGTGTTATGCGCCGCAAGGTTCTCCAGATAGACCAAACCATCCCAGCCCACCACCGCCAACCCGGCACTTTGCTCATGGCGCACCTGACTGCCGAGGGGCAAGTCCTGATGCTGGCCATCCACCAGGGTGATGCTGGCCGCCACCACCCGGCGCACCGGAAACTCCAGCAGGTAACCACTGCCCCGGCGCACCGCCACCCGCTGTTCAACGTTGGCCACTTGCACGTTGGTGGGGAAGTTCAACGGGTCGATCTCATATTTGGCGCGGTAGTAGGCGCTGCTCCACGGCACCAACAAGTGCCCATTGCGATCGGTCTCGCCGACCACCTGGTTCTCGTAACGCACGGGCACCCCGGCAAACCCGCCGGTGCTCACCACCACAAAGGCATCGTTGACCTGGTTGGCGACAAAGAACTCCTTGTCCATCCACACCAGCGAGCCGGCCGCATCGGCCCAGCGCGTTTGTGCGTCGCGCGTGCCATACACGCCGGCCTGCAACTGCACCGACTGCAAGCGCCAGGTCAGGTCCGCCTGGCGGTAGGTCGGCGCATCGCCGCTGGCATAGCCCAGATTGAAACCCACCCCGCCACCAGCCGGCACGGCGCGGCTGTAATTCACCCGTTGCTGCACCTGCCCGCTGTTGCTGCGCTCGCTGCCCAGGCTGAGGCTGCCGTAGACGTCGAACGGAATGATCAACTGCCCTTGCACCGCCCAGTTGCGGTCACCGATCTCGCGGTTGGCCGACAGGTAAAAGCTGGTGTTGCGCCACAGCGATTTGCTCCACGTCAGGTTCAGCAGGCGGGTGCGCGAATCGTCCGCCGCCTGCACATCGAAATAGCCCACGCCGAGGCTGCCAAAGTCATTCAGGTTCAGGCTCAGGGTCACCTGCTCGCTGCGCTTGCTGAGGCTGGCGTACGGGGTGTCGATCAGGGTCAGGTCGGCGTATTGATCGCGGCGCTCGACCCGCTGGTAGGACAGGCTGTAATGCTGGCTGCTGTATTGATAACCCAGGCTCAGTTGCTGGCCCGAACCGCCGTCGAACTGGCTTTGGCTGACGGCGGTGTTGAGCACGCCGAAGTTGCCCAGGCGCAGGTTGCCGCCCACGCCGCCAAGGGTCAGGTCATTGGACGCTTCGGCATGGCTTTCCACGGTCAACGCATCCGACAGCCCGTAGCGGAAGGTGCCGCTGGCCACGCCGGGGCCGTAGCCGAAGTCGCGCACGGTGTAGTCGCGGCGCAGATTACCGGCCGACAGGGAAAAATCCGCCAGGCCTTTTTGCAGCAACGTGCTGGTGACATAGAACGGCACCGTGGTGGACACCTGCCGCCCGAGGGCATCGGTGGTGACCACCACGGCTTCGCCGGCACCGTTGATAAACGGCACGTTGGTCAAGGTGTAAGGCCCAGGCTGCAGGTCGGCGCTGCTGGATTTGTAGCCGTTGATAAACAGATCGACCGACGACGGCACCGCCGCTTCCCCGGCGAACTGCGGCAACGGGTAGGTCACCAGGTCCGGGCGCACGCCGAAGTCGCGGGACAGTTGCACCCCGCCCAGGCGCACCGAGTTGCTCCAGGGCAAGGCGCCGCTGATCACGTCGCCCGCCTCGTAGGTCAACAGGCGCTCATCGTCGGAGAAACGCCAGGTGGTGTCGTAGCGCCGGTAGCCATTGTTGAACGTGCTGCCTTGGGTCTCGCGGCCGATGGTCGTGCGGTACTGGCCGGTGTTGGAAAGCGTGCCCCAGGTATCGAACAGGCGCACTTCGTTGAAGATGCCCAGGTAAGTGCTGCTGTCATCGGTGTCGTTGAGGTAGGCATCGTAATTGAGCAACGCGCCAAAGCTGGTCAGCGCCTGGGTGCGCGGGTAGTTGTTGCGATTGCCGATAAACTGCGCCGGCAACCAGCTCGCGGGCACGTTGAGCAGCAAGCGCTGGGCCTGGCTGTCGTAGTCGCTGTGCAGGCCCGCCACCTTATCCAGATCGACCTCCACCGGCACTTCGCCCGGCAGCTTCATGCCGATTTCCTGCAACACGCTCGCCGGCAGAAACAGCCCACCGGCACGCTGGCTGACGGCAACCACACGGCCGGTATCCTGCTGGTTGACCACCAGTTCCAGGAACAACTGTGCATCGGCGACAGCCTCCATACTGCTGGGCGGCGGCGGCAATGGTGCAGCCATGCCCAGCGGTGCAAACACCAGGCCCGCCACGCTGCCCACTACCCACACCGATCGCCATAGACAACGAGCCCAAACATGGCTCACCAAGGCTTTGTGTCCATCAATGGACATCTCCATCCGTTAAAACCCGGGGCTATTCCCTGCCCTGTCGCGCCTGTTCTACCGACCCGGCGCCAGGCTCTCCACTTGTGTGCCGCCGTTGATCCGCAGCTGTAATGGCTGGTCAGCCGGCAAGCCGTCGGGCACCTGCCAGCGCATGGTCGCCCCCGGCAATACGTAACCCATCAGGCCCTCCACCAATGGGCGTGACTGGGCACCTTGCTTGAAGCTCGCATCGGTCAGGCGCGCATGCACGGCGCCCTGGTTATGCATTTCCACGTAGTTGCGGCCCGCGACGGTGACCTTCTTCCAGCTCAGGTCCGGTTTGCCGGCGGTCTTGGGGTCACGGTCGCGGGTGCCGTCAACCTTGCTCCAAAGGCCCGGGCCGTAAGCGAACAACGGCACCGAATAGCGCATCTGAAAGCGCACGGCCGCTGCGGTCTTGCCGTCCGCCGCAGTGACGACGGGCTCGGCAGAGGGGATCTCGTCGATGATGATGCGATACGCCAGCTCCTGGCCTGGGGGCACTTCCTTGGTACGGGTCAAGCGCACCAGTTGCTTCTGCCCCGGCTCGATCTTCGCCACCGGCGGGCTGCCGATCACATCGCGCTGGTTCTGGTATTGCTCGTCGAACCCGCTCTGCGTCCAGGCAAATACGCGGATCTGCAGGTTGGCCGTCTCTGTACCGCGATTTTCCAACCACAACGCACTGGCCTGTTGATCGGCCTCCAGCACCGGATCAATCGGCCAGATCAGCACCGAACTGGCAGCCTGCACCTGCCCCGCTACCCCCAACACACCGAACAAACCCGCTACCCACCATTGCCGGGAAGCTGCATACATAGACCCCACTCCTTATGCCATTCGCCTTACCACGTCAGCTGCACCTGCAGCGTGTCGCTGTACGTCCCCCCAGGCGTATTGCCCGGTAGCTGCACCCGGCCGTAAATCGGCAAGGTGATGTTATTCGCGTTGGCGTAGGCCACGCTGACGCTCTGGCTGATGCCCAGGCTCTGGCTCAGCGCCGCATCGCGAAACAGCTGGTACGCCACCTTCGCCGTGCCGCTGTTGAGCTGCATCCGCCGCCCGCCGCTGTTATACAAACCGCCATCAACCGTCATGCTCAACGCCACCCCTGGCGTGCATTGCAAGACGACCGAGTTGGCCAGTGCCACCGACGCAGTGCTGGTCGCCAGCGCCGAATAGCTGCCGAACGCCAGGCTGCCGTAATTGCTGCCACCGCTGGCCACCAGACAGCCCGGGGTGATCGTCGCGCTCACCTGGAACGACTGACTGGTCACCGCCAACAGCGACACCGGCATGCCCCAGCCGATGCACAACGCCAACGCCGCCCAACCTGCCCGTTTCATGGCGGCTAGAACGTCAGGGTCACATTGATCGTGTCGGTATAGGTGCCCGCCGGCAGCCCCGCCTTGCCGGTGGCTTTACCGTAGATATTCACGGCCTGGGCCACACCCGTACTGGCGGCGAGAGGGATGACCCCACCGATGGCCACCAGATTCGAATGGCCGCTATCGGTATAGAGGTCGTAAGGCACGTAGTTGGCAACGCCGTCGAACAATGCGCGGGTGCCGCCGGTGGACTTGCCGTCATTGGCGCCACCGGCCACGGTCAGTGTCGGCGAGGTGCCGGCCGAGCACAGGATCGACAACGCGCCACCGCCGCCGCCCAGGACCTGGCCCGAAGACTCGGTAAACAAGCTGTTAGAGGCGCCGAAGGTCAATGCGCCGAAGCTCATCCCCCCGGTGGCCGCCGCGCCGTTGACCTGGCAGCTACTGGTCAGCACCAGGGTCGCGCCAATCGTCCCGGCCACCGTGGCCGCCTGTGACCCCGACACCCACGCCAGTGCCAGTAATGGAAAAACAACCTTGGATACACGTGCATGCATGATCTTCATCCTCATGGTTTACCAATCCAGAGTCACCGTCAGGGTGTCTGTATAAATGCCGGCCGGTAGGGCCCTGGTATTCGCCACCACCGAGCCGAATACCGGAATCGGTACTTGTGTGCCCTTGGTCACGACGAAATTGCGTTGCTGGCCGATGCTGTAGGCGCTACGCCCCAGAGCATCAGCCGACAAACGATAGGGAATGGTCTGACGCCCGTTGCTCAGGCGCCGTGTGGTGCCATCACCGTTGACGCCGCCGTCGATGGTCACCGTAAAGCTGCTGACCAGCGAGGGATTGCAGGACACGGCCAGCGGCGCCTTCTCGCCATCGGTGACACCGCTGGTCAAGCGGTTGTCCCAGGTCGGCCCGTGGCTGCCGAAATCCAGCACGGCCGCGCCACTGTCCGGGGTCACCGGGGTGGTGGCGGCGCCTTTGCTCACCTCGCAACTGGCGGTAATCACCAGGCGCGCGTGGATCTGCCCGGTGACCGCCGCCTGCGCGTCATCCGCCAGCAGCAACAAGCCGCCCATTGCCACAAGGGCCAAGCCGCGGCTCACCATGTGACCGTGACCTTGAGCAGGTCGGAATAACGCCCAACGACGGGAATATCCTTGAGCGGTTCAATACGACCGTAGAGGGGCAAATCGACGCTGCCGGAATCCGGCACCCGACCGCTGAGCGGCACATCCACCGGCAACGGGATGCGCCGCGCGGCGTCGGCATAAATGCGATAGGGAATGGGTTTGCTCGAAGGGGCAACGGCGCTCAGGTAACGCACTTCGCCAGTGCCACCATGCAGGCCGCCGTCAACGCGCATCTGATAGGGCGTGTCGGGGTTGCACTCCAGGCGCGGCTGGCGTTGGCTGATCAAGGCCGCACTCAAGGGCCCGGCCGGGTCGTCCAGACGCGGGCCGCTGCCAAAATCCAACACGCCCAGTTGCTCGATGCCCGCCTCGCGGGTGATACCCACCAACTGGCAACCCCGCTGCACGTCGATGCGCACTTCGACCTGAAGCTGCGCAGCGTACGCCGTGGTGCAGAGCGTCGCGCTTATGACTGCCAATACTGCTCGTCCCTTCACTGCCCCAAATCCTTGTACAGGGGTGACTGCTGTGTATGAGCCTAGCCAGTCAGGGGGAAACTGCCAGCTCACCGGGCAACGCAGGCGTGTCATGCTTTTTCGAGATAGCGCGAGGGGCCCTTCTGTATTGGTCAAAACGCGATGGCCGCCCTAAAGTAGGCGACCACCGGTAGACAGAGTGATCCCCATTGGCCGCGCTTTCACTGATCCGTCGCTTGCTCGGTAAAAAAACCGTGCCCCACGACGCTTCGCCTATCACCACGTTTTTTGCGCAAAAAGCCGCACAACAGGGCTATACCCTCAGCGCCGGGCAAACCCGCGCCATCAGCGCCCTGGCCCGCGAATCCCGGCACCTGCTGGCACGCCAGCCGACCCGCAGCCTGTACCTGCACGGTCCGGTGGGGCGCGGCAAAAGCTGGCTGCTGGACGGTTTTTTCCAGGCGCTGCCGATGGCCGAAAAGCAGCGTGTGCACTTCCACGATTTCTTTGCGCGGTTGCACCGGGGCATGTTCAAGCACCGCGCACAGGACGATGCCCTGGCGGTGACCCTGGACGAGCTGCTGGCCGATTGCCAGGTGCTGTGTTTCGACGAGTTCCACGTGCATGACATTGGCGATGCCATGCTTATCAGTCGGCTGTTCAAGGCATTGTTTCAGCGCGGTGTGTGGGTGCTGGTCACCTCCAACTACCCGCCCGCTGGCCTGCTGCCCAACCCGCTGTACCACCAACGGTTCAAGCCGGTGATCGACCTGATCGCCGCGCGCATGGACGTGTTGGAAGTCAGCTCGCCCGAGGACTTCCGCAGCCTGCCCCAAGCCCACAGCACGCAACGTTTCACCGCCGGGCACTACCTGTGGCCGGGCACCGCGAGCCAACGGGAAGCGTTCGACCTGCCTGCCGCGGATTGCCCTGCGCGGTCCCTGGCCGTCGGCAACCGCCAGTTACAATGCCGCAGGCTTCAGGGGCGCACCATCGCCTTCACCTTCAACGACCTGTGCGAGCAGCTCACGGCGGTGATGGACTATCTGCTGCTGTGCCACGACTTCGACCACTGGATCATCGACGGCCTGCCCGTGCTGGCGGATTGCCCGATTGCCGTGCAACAGCGCTTTATCAACCTGGTGGACGTGCTCTACGACAGGGACAAGCACCTGATCCTCATCGGTGAACAGCCCCTTGAACAGGCCTTGCACGGCCAGGCCATCGACCTTGCGCGCACGGCAAGTCGCCTCGGGCAATTGCAACAGAGCAGCGCGCAACCGCTATGATGAGCGCCATTTACGCCCCTTTGCCCAGAGACCGCGCCGTTCATGCATACCCTCGCCCAACTCAAGGCCGGCCAATTGGCCGGGATCACGCGCCTGGACCTGTCCTGCGGGCTGATCGAATTCCCCGAGGAAATCTTCGCGTTGGCCGACTCGCTGGAAATCCTCAATCTCAGCGGCAACGCCCTGAGTCGACTGCCCGACGACCTGCACCGCCTGCCGCACCTGCGCGTGCTGTTCTGCTCCGATAACGCCTTCACCGAACTGCCCGAATGCCTGGGCCAGTGCACCACGCTGAGCATGGTCGGTTTCAAGGCCAACCAGATCACCCACGTACCCGCCGCCGCGCTGCCGCCACGGTTGCGCTGGCTGATCCTCACCGACAACCAGATCAGCCAGTTGCCCGTGGAACTGGGCGAGCGGCCACTGCTGCAAAAACTGATGCTGGCCGGCAATCACCTGACGCAATTGCCAGAAAGCCTGGCCAACTGCCATAACCTTGAACTACTGCGCATCGCTGCCAACCGCTTCACCCGCCTGCCCGAGTGGCTGCTGGCGCTGCCGAGCCTGACCTGGCTGGCGTACGCGGGGAACCCGGTGGAAATGGCGGTGCAGCTGGCTGACGATGACAACACGCCGGACATTCCCTGGTCCGAGTTGGAACTGGCTGAAGTACTCGGAGAAGGTGCCTCGGGGGTGATCCACAAGGCCCTGTGGAAGCCCGCTGGGCAATCCGTCGCGGTAAAACTCTACAAAGGCACCATCACCAGCGACGGCTCGCCGCTGCACGAAATGCAGGCGTGCATCGCCGCCGGGCTGCACCCCAACCTGATCAAGGTGGAAGGCCGTGTCGTCGGCCACCCGGATGATCAGGCCGCGCTGGTGATGGACCTGATCGCCCCCAGCTACCGCAACCTCGCCGCCCTGCCAAGCCTGGCGTCGTGCACCCGCGACGTCTACGCGCCGGGAACGGTGTTCAGCCTGGACGTGGCTTTGCGCATGGCTCGAGGCATTGCCTCGGTGGCCGCGCACCTGCACCGCCATGGCATCACCCACGGCGACCTGTACGGCCACAACATTCTGTGGAATGAGGCCGGCGATTGCCTGCTCGGGGATTTTGGTGCGGCGTCGTTCCATGCCACGGCGGACACTGTAGAGACTCGGGCATTGCAGCGTATTGAAGTGCGCGCGTTTGGGGTGTTGCTGGGGGAATTGCTGGAGCGGGTTGACGCGGGGGTGAGTGAGGAACTGGTGGCGCTGAGCGAGCGTTGCTGCCAGCCGGATGTGCTGGCGCGTCCGGGCTTCGAAGAAATCGAAACACTGCTGCACTCTATCCAGCACCACTAAACCAATGTGGGAGCGGGCTTGCTCGCGAAAGCGGTGGATCAGTCGGTACATCTGTTGACTGACACTCCGTCTTCGCGAGCAAGCCCGCTCCCACACAAGCCAGCTCCCACATTGTGGACTGTGTTGATTCAGTTAAAAATCAGCCAGCCAGGCCGACGAACATATCCTGCACGTCATCATGGTTGTCCAGGCCTTCCAGGAACGCCTCGACTTCAGCCATCTGCTCATCGGTCAAACCGCTCACCGGGTTCTTCGCGATGTAGCCCAGCTTGGCCGACAGCACGGTGAAACCCTGCTCCGGCAGCGCTTTCTGTACGGCATCCAGGTCGGTGGTCTCGGTGATGAACAGGGTGGTGCCCTCTTCTTCGCCGTCTTCGAAATCCTGGGCGCCGGCTTCGATGGCGGCCATCTCCGGATCAGCATCCGGGGTATCCGGCGACGCTTCGATCAGGCCGACGTGGTTGAAGTCCCAGGCCACGGAACCGGAAGCACCCAGTTGGCCCTTGCGGAACGCCACGCGGATTTCCGCCACGGTGCGGTTGATGTTGTCGGTGACGCACTCGACGATCAACGGCACCTGGTGCGGCGCAAAACCTTCGTAGGTCACGCGGTGGTACTGCACGGTTTCACCCAAGAGGCCTGCGCCTTTCTTGATGGCGCGGTCCAGGGTTTCCTTGGGCATCGAGGCCTTTTTGGCCTGTTCCACCACCAGTCGCAGGTGGGCGTTGGTGGCGGTGTCGGCACCGTTGCGGGCGGCGATGGTGATTTCTTTCACCAGCTTGCCGAAGATCTTGCCCTTGGCATTGGATGCCGCTTCTTTATGTTTGACTTTCCACTGTGCGCCCATGACTCACTCTCTAATATCCATGGCGCCGAGACGTCTACTGGCCGGCGCTTTGGGGGCAGAGTTTATAGGGCAAAAACGCAACGTTCCACCAAAAAACCGTCAGGGCGCCAACTCGAAAAACGCCTGGATCAGGCGCAACGAGCGCCGCCGTTCCATGCAGCCGAGCATGTGCCGGTTGACCAGCCCAGCGCCTTGCAGGGCAATCGCCTTGACGCGCGGGTCCGGGCTGACCTCCATGGACGACACCACGCCTACCCCCAATTCAGCGGCGACGGCTTCGCTCACCGCTTCGCGGCTGTCCAGTTCCAGCAACACCTTGGGCATCACCGCCGCCGCCTGGCAGGCGTCATCAAAGGTGCGCCGGGTGATGGAGCTGGGCTCGCGCAGCACCATGATCTGCTCGTGCAGTTGCTCCAGGCGAATGCCCGTCGCCTGCGTGGCCCAGGCATGGTTGACGGGCACCAGCGCGCAGATGCGTGACTCACCCAACGCTTGCAGATGCAGGCCGTTGCGCGGTTCCACCTCGGTCAGCACCGCCACATCCGCATGCTCCGACAGCAACGCCGCCAACGTTTCCTGGGCATTGCCCAGGCGCAGGTTGACGGTGATGCCAGGGTAACGCGCACGCAGGCTGGCGATCATCGGCATCACCAGATGCGGGCCGTCGGCCGCGACCTCCAGGCGTCCGGTGAGCAATTGGCGGTTGGCTTCCAGCATCGTCTGCGCCTCATCCACCAGGCCAAAGATCGCCCGGGTGATGGCCGCCAGCCGCGCGCCTTCCTCGGTCAGCTCCACCCGTCGCGCGGTACGCCGCAGCAAGGGGATCTGGTAGTGCTCCTCCAGCGCCTTGATATGCCCGGTCACCGCCGGCTGGCTGATAAACAGCCGCGCCGCCGCCCGGGTAAAACTGCCCTCACGGGCCACAGCATCGAATGCACGCAGTTGGAATAGATTCATAGCTATCGGCCTAACTGATAGCTCGCATAACAACAAACAATTTGATTGATAACAAGCCAAACTGCAATTTAGGCGCCGTAGCTTGAACCGAACGCTTGACGAGGACCTGCAATGACCGCGCCTATCCTGCTCACCCCAGGCCCCCTGACTACCTCCGCCCGCACCCGCCAGGCGATGATGGTGGATTGGGGCTCGTGGGATGAACGCTTCAACCAACTGACCGCCAGCGTCTGCGAGCAACTGCTGGCGATCATCGACGGCGCCGCCAGCCACCACTGCGTGCCCTTGCAAGGCAGCGGCACCTTCGCCGTCGAGTCCGCCATCGGCACGCTGGTGCCGCGCGATGGCAAGGTGCTGGTGCTGATCAACGGCGCCTACGGCCAGCGTCTGGCGAAGATCTGCGAAGTGCTCGGCCGCGATTTCAGCACCTTTGAAACCGCCGAAGACCAACCTAGCACCGCCGCCGATGTGGACCGCCTGCTGCACGCCGACCCGGCCATCAGCCATGTCGCGTTGATCCACTGCGAAACCAGCACCGGCATCCTCAACCCCCTGGCCGAGATCGCCCAGGTGGTGAAACACCACGGCAAGCGCCTGATCGTCGACGCCATGAGTTCCTTCGGCGCCCTGCCCATCGACGCCCGCGAAGTGCCCTTCGACGCGCTGATCGCCGCTTCCGGCAAATGCCTGGAAGGCGTGCCCGGCATGGGCTTTGTCTTCGCCGACAAACAGGCATTGGCCGCCGCCCAGGGCAACTGCCATTCCCTGGCGATGGACCTGTTCGACCAGCACGCCTACATGGCCAAGACCGGCCAATGGCGCTTCACCCCGCCGACCCACGTGGTCGCCGCCCTCCACGAAGCGCTGCTGCAATATGCAGAAGAAGGTGGCCTGCCCGCACGCCAGCAACGCTATGCACGTAACTGCCAGACGCTGCTGGAGGGCATGGCCGAACTGGGCCTGCGCAGTTTCCTGCCGGCCGCGATCCAGGCCCCGATCATCGTCACCTTCCACGCGCCACAAGATGCGCGCTACCAGTTCAAGGACTTCTATTCGCGGGTCAAGGCCAAGGGTTTCATCCTCTACCCGGGCAAATTGACCCAGGTGGACACCTTCCGCGTCGGCTGCATCGGCCACGTTGACGCCGCCGAGATGCACGCCGCCGTCGCCGCCATCGGCGAGGCGCTGCACGCCATGGGCATTACTCTTTCATCTATCGGATCGCCAGCATGAACTATCAAAACCCCAAGACCCTGCAAGCCGTGATCCTCGATTGGGCGGGCACCGTGGTCGATTTCGGCTCGTTCGCACCCACACAGATTTTTGTCGAGGCGTTTGCCGAGTTCGACGTGCAAGTGTCCATCGAAGAAGCCCGTGGCCCGATGGGCATGGGCAAGTGGGACCACATCCGCACCCTGTGCAATCAGCCGCAGGTAGCCGAACGCTATCGCCAGGTGTTTGGCCGTACGCCGACGGATGACGACGTGACCGCAATCTACCTGCGCTTCATGCCGTTGCAGATCGAGAAAATCGCCGAGCACTCGGCGCTGATCCCCGGCGCCCTCGACACCATCGCCGCCCTACGCGGCCTGGGCCTGAAGATCGGCTCCTGCTCCGGCTACCCCAAGCAAGTGATGGATAAGGTCGTCGCCCTGGCCGCGACCAACGGCTACGTCGCCGACCACGTGGTCGCCACCGACGAAGTGCCCAACGGCCGCCCCTGGCCCGCCCAGGCCCTGGCCAACGTGATCGCCCTGGGCATTGACGACGTGGCGGCGTGCGTGAAGGTCGACGACACCGTGCCGGGGATCCTCGAAGGCCGCCGCGCCGGCATGTGGACCGTGGCGCTGACTTGCTCCGGTAACGCGCTGGGCCTGACCTACGCGCAATTCCGTGACCTGGATGGCACCACCCTCGCCACCGAGCGTGCGCGCATCGAAACACTGTTCAAAGGCTCGCGCCCGCACTACCTGATCGACACGATCAACGACCTGCCGGGGGTGATCGCTGATATCAACGCGCGGTTGGCCCGTGGGGAAATGCCACAAAGCGACTGATGGAGGTCAAGACAAAGGCATTTGTGCCAGGCGCGCCGCTCAAAACCGGCATACAGTTAAGTCACTGCGTCACTCAAGAACGCACTGCTATTCCGTGATGAAACTGTTTGCCCTGATGAGTGAGGAAACCAGCAATGCCGTGGAAAAACTCCGATACGCGTTACAGCACCATGTCGATTGCGTTGCATTGGTTGATGGTGGTGCTGCTGGCGGTGGTCTACGCCTGCATTGAATTGCGCGGCCAGTTTCCCAAAGGCAGCGGCGCACGCACGTTGATTGTCGAGATGCACTTCATGCTCGGCCTCACGGTGTTTGTGCTGGTGTGGCTACGCCTGTTTGCCCGCAGCCTGGGCGTGGCGCCGAAGATCGTGCCGGCGCCGCCGCAATGGCAAAGCCTGTTGGCGACGCTGATGCACTTTGCGTTGTACGCGTTGATGATCGGCATGCCGATTGCCGGCTGGCTGATCGTCAGTGCCGAGGGTCACTCGGTGATGTTCTATGGCATGGAATTGCCGCCGCTGATCGCCGAGAACAAAGCGCTGGCCAAGGAGATTGAAGGCTGGCACGTGTGGTTTGGCAAGGCCGGGTATTGGTTGATCGGGCTGCATGCGTTGGCGGGGATCTTTCACCATTATGTGCTGCGCGATAACACTGCCTTGAGAATGATGCCAGGTGGGAGCGGGCTTGCTCGCGAAGGCGGCGGAACAGCCACCAAAACGGCTGACTGATAGATCGCATTCGCGAGCAAGCCCGCTCCCACATGGGATCCGCGCTAGCCTGCAAAGCCCCGACTGCCCTGAAGGCCGCCGGTGTGGATGAAGATCAGGCGAGTGCCGGGGGCGAAACGCCCGGCCTCGATCTGTTGCTTCAGGGCCAACAGCGCTTTGCCGGTGTAGAGCGGTTCCAGGGGCAGGCCGCAGGTTTTTTCGGTGTGCTCGATAAACGCCAGTAGCTCTGGATCGACTTTGGCGAAACCACCCCGGCTGGCGTCCAGCAGCTCATAACCGCCCTGCACGAGCGCCCCAACGTTCTGCGCCACACCGTGGTCGTCCGGCACCGCCATGGCGCCGTACACCGTGTGGGCGCCCGCCTCCGTCAGCACCAGCCCGGCCAGGGTGGTGCCGGTGCCCGCCGCCAACCACCAGCCGTCGTAATCGGCCCAGCCCAGCACGTGCAACTGCGCACGCGCCTGCGTGACCAGCACCGCGCAACCCTGCGCACCCGCGAGCCCGCCGCCGCCTTCGGGCACGGGATGCAAATCGGGATATTGTTCAAGCCACGGCAACCAGAAACCCGGCTCATGGCGCGCACGATAGCCGCCATAACCCAGCCAATGCAGCTGCATGCCGAGCGCTTTCAGGTCGAGAACGGTGGGTGTGTCTTGGGGATGGCCACGCAACAGGCCGACGGTGGCGAAACCAAAGCGTTTCCCCGCCGCCGCCAGCGCGTGCAGATGGTTGGACCAGGCGCCGCCGAGGCTGATGATGCCGTTGGCGTGTTGCGCTTGCGCCAGGTGCCCGCTGAGCTTGAACCACTTGTTGCCACTGATCAGCGGGTCGATGCGGTCCAGGCGCAGTACGGCCAACTCGACGCCTTGCAGCCAGTCCAGGTGCAAGGGTTCGAGGGGAGCGTGGGGAAGCCAATCGAAGGGGCCCATCGGAATGCATCTGCATGAAAAAAGGGCCGGGTAGTCTAACACCCCCACTCGGCGCTAATGCTGTGGAGTCATGCACCTGTGGCGAGGGAGCTTGCTCCCGCTGGGCTGCGTAGCGGCCCCAAAGCTTGGGAGCGCTGCGCACTCCAGCGGGAGCAAGCTCCCTCGCCACAAAAGCTCCCTCGCCACAGGGTGTGTTGCTCGGCCTGGCGACCTTACAGCTCGGCGGCCAGTCGCGAGCCCTGGTTGATGGCGCGCTTGGCATCCAGCTCGGCCGCCACGTCGGCGCCGCCGATCAGGTGCACGTTCTGGCCAGCGGCAACCAAGCCGTCCTGCAACTCGCGCAGGGGGTCCTGGCCGGCGCAGATGACGATGTTGTCTACCGCCAGCACCTGAGGCTCACCCTCGGCGCCGATGCGGATATGCAGGCCCTCATCGTCGATTTTCAGGTACTCGACGCTGTTGAGCATCTGCACCTGTTTGTTCTTCAGGCCGGTGCGATGAATCCAGCCGGTGGTCTTGCCCAGGCCGTCGCCGACCTTGGAGGCCTTGCGTTGCAGCAGGAACACTTCACGCGCCGGCGCATGCACCTGCGGCTTGATCCCGGCCACACCGCCACGGGCTTGCAGTTGGGTGTCGATGCCCCACTCCTTCCAGAACGCTTCACGGTCCAGGCTGGTGGACACGCCTTGATGGACGAGGAACTCCGAGACGTCAAAACCGATACCACCGGCACCGATCACCGCCACGCGTTTGCCCACCGGCTTGCGCTCCAGGATCACATCCAGGTAGCTCAACACCTTGGCGTTCTCGACGCCCGGGATGGCCGGGGTGCGCGGGGCAATGCCGGTGGCGAGGATGATCTCGTCATAGCCGCCCGCCTTGAGTTGCTCGACATCCACGCGGGTGTTGAGGCACAGCTCCACATGGGTGGTCTGCAATTTGCGTTTGAAGTAGCGCAGGGTTTCGAAAAACTCTTCCTTGCCCGGCACACGCTTGGCGATATTGAACTGACCGCCGATCTCGCTGGCGGAATCGAACAGCGTCACTTGATGGCCGCGCTCGGCGGCTACCGTCGCCGCGGCCAAACCGGCTGGGCCGGCGCCGACCACGGCGATTTTCTTGATCTGCTTGACCGGCAGGTAGTTCAGCTCGGTCTCATAGCACGCGCGCGGGTTGACCAGACAGGTGGTCAGCTTGCCGCCAAAGGTGTGGTCCAGGCAGGCCTGGTTGCAGCCGATGCAAGTGTTGATCTCATCGGCGCGCCCAGCAGCCGCTTTGTTGACGAACTCCGGGTCGGCGAGGAACGGCCGCGCCATGGAAACCATATCGGCATCGCCTTCGGCGAGGATCTGCTCGGCGATTTCCGGGGTATTGATGCGGTTGGTGGTGATCAGCGGGATCTGCACCGCACCGCGCAACTTGGCCGTGACTTTGCTGAACGCGCCACGTGGCACTTTGGTGGCGATGGTCGGGATACGCGCTTCGTGCCAGCCGATACCGGTGTTGATAATCGTCGCACCGGCCTGCTCGATGGCCTTGGCCAGTTGCACGATTTCTTCCCAGGTGCTGCCACCTTCCACCAGGTCGAGCATCGACAGGCGGAAAATGATGATGAAATTCGGGCCGACGGCCTCACGCACGCGGCGCACGATTTCCACCGCGAGGCGCATGCGGTTCTCGTAGCTGCCGCCCCAGCGGTCGGTACGGTGGTTGGTGTGGGCGGCGAGGAACTGGTTAATGAAGTAGCCTTCGGAACCCATGATTTCCACGCCGTCGTACTCGGCGACCTGGGCCAGCAGCGAGCAGGTGACGAAATCCTGGATCTGTTTCTCGATGCCCTCCTCGTCCAGCTCCTTGGGCTTGAACGGGTTGATCGGTGCCTGGATCGCACTCGGCGCCACCTGCTTGGGGCTGTAGGCATACCGGCCGGCGTGGAGGATCTGCATGCAGATCTTGCCGCCTGCGTCGTGCACGGCCTGGGTCACGATCTTGTGTTTTTGCGCTTCGTCGTCGGTGGTCAGCTTGGCCGCGCCGGCATACACCCCGCCTTCATCGTTCGGGCCAATGCCCCCGGTGACCATCAGGCCCACGCCGCCACGGGCGCGCTCGGCGAAGTAGGCCGCCATGCGCTCGAAACCGCCGGGCTTTTCTTCCAGGCCGGTGTGCATCGAGCCCATCAGGGTGCGGTTGCGCAAGGTGGTAAAACCCAGGTCCAACGGGGCCAGCAGGTGCGGGTAGGCAGCAGCGGTCATGGTACAGCTCCACAACGGATCATCACGGGACGTGGCGCACTCGAACGGCGTGCCATCGGTTTATGTCCCACAGCCTATGATTCGCTGGACTACGGCTCAATGACCGAAACTGACAAGTTATTGATCCAAATGCGCAGAGCCCCTTGGCAAGCCGTGCCATGGGCCCTAACCTAGTCGGCGAACCCTGCACACGGTCTGTTGTCTGTTGCCCCATGCGTAAACTTCTAGCGTTCACCGTCACCCTGGCCCTGGTTGCCGCCGTCGCCGCGTATATGGTCTGGACCCAGGAGCGCCCTGTGGCGCATTACCTGTCAGACCTGCGCATCACCTTGGCCGTCAACGAAGGCGAGCCTGCCGAGCGTGGCAACGTGCTGGGCATCCAGCCGGAGTTGTTCCCCGCCGACTATCAAAGCCTGGAACGCCTGCACCTGAAACTCGCGGCGTACCTGCAAAGCGCCCGCGACCAGGGGTTGATCAACGACAAGACTATCGTGGTGCTGCCGGAACATATCGGCACCTGGCTGATGCTCACCGGCGAAAAAAACGAGGTGTACCAGGCCCTGCACGCCAAGGACGCGATGAACTGGCTGTCGGCCAGCAATCCGTTGCTGTTTGCCCGTGCGTGGCTCAGCGCCACGGGTGACAACCGCATGGACGACGCCTATCTGCGCATGAAAGCGTCTGGTATGGCACGGGACTATCAGCTGCTGTTTGGTGGTTTGGCCAAAGAATTTGGCGTCACCCTGGTGGCAGGCTCCATCGCCCTGCCCAACCCCAGCGTGAACCAGGGGCAATTGCACGTGGGCCATGGCGCGCTGTACAACGCCAGCCTGGTGTTCAACGCCGACGGTTTTCCGCTGGGCCAGCCGCAGCGCCAGCTCTACCCGATCTACGATGAACGCGGCTTTATCACGCCCGGCGATGAGAATGTCGTCAGTGTGGTCGATACCCCGGCTGGGCGCCTCGGCGTGCTGGTGGGCAGTGACAGCTGGTATCCAGACAACTACCGCAAGCTCAACGAACAAGGCGCGCAACTGATCGCGGTGCCAGCCTTTGTGCTCGGTCGTGATACCTGGGACCGACCGTGGCGCGGCTTTAAAAGCGTATCCACCCCGCCGGAGATCAGCCTCAAACCCGAAGAACTCAGTGAAGGCGAGGCCTGGCGCCGCCTCACGCTGATCAGTCAGCAGCCCATCAGCCAGGCAACCGCCGGCATGAGCGTATTCCTGCGCGGGCAGTTCTGGGACCTGGGCACCGCCGGCCACAGTTTTCTCAGCAACAACGGGCAGATCAGCGCCGACGGTGAAGCCCGGGGCGCACGTTTGTTGAATCTCTGGCTGTGAAGCCGGTACGCCTGGGGGATCTGTCGGTGGGCTTTGTGCACACCTTGGCCGATGCCATTCAAAGCCACGGCCTGGACCCACAACCGCTGCTGCTGCAGTACGGCCTGGACCCGGCGCGCCTCGCCGAAGCGGGTGCACGCTTATCCATCCCCCGTTATATGCGCCTGGGCCATGCCGCCATCCAGCTGACCGGCGAGCCGGGCCTGGGCCTGCGCATGGGCCAACTCAGCCGCTTGAGCCAGGCCGGGCTCGCCGGGGTCACCGCCGCCCAGGCGCCCAACGTGCGGGAAGCGGCGCGCACACTGACACGCTTCGAAGCGCTGTACGGCTCCAACTATCGTGGGCAGTCGAGTTTTCATGAAGATGCCGAGGGCGCCTGGCTGCGGTTCTATTCCATCAGCCCCTACAACGCCTACAACCGCTTTGTGGTGGACTCGATCATCGCCGGCTGGCTGCACCAATTGTCAGGCCTGGCCCAGCAGCCCGTGCAGGCACAACGCATCGAAATCGAGTTTGCCGCGCCGGACTACGCCGACGCCTACAGCGTGCTGGGGGAGGGTCCGATCCAGTTTGGCGCCGAATCCAACCAACTGCGTCTGAACCAACAGACCCTGGCCCTGCGCAATCCACAGCATTGCCCCAGTACCTGGCACTTTTTGTTGCAACTGTGTGAACGGGAATTGGAGCAGTTGACCCGCACCCGCAGCTTGCGCGAGCGCATTACCCGGTTGCTCGGGCCGATGCTCAATGGCGGCCGGGAACCCGACCTGGAAGAAGTGGCGGCACGCTTGAAACTGCCGACCTGGACACTGCGCCGCAAACTGGCCGATGAAGGCACTCAGTTCCGCGCGATTCTCAACGACACCCGCCGCGACCTGGCCATGACCTACATTCGCGACACGGAGTTGGCGTTCGGCGAAATCGCCTACTTGCTCGGTTTTGCCTCGGCCCAGGCGTTTCAACGGGCGTTCAGGCGATGGAACAACCAGACCCCAGGGGAATTTCGCCGCAGTCAGCGGCATTCCGCCTGAAGTCGGGGTTACAGCTCGGTGGCGTCGTCTGCGGGTTCCAGCGGGTCCAACTCGATTGCGCTGAACTCAAGCAGTTCTTCCTGGTAGTCGTCCATAGTGGGCTCCTTGTCTGATTGAAAGCGGTTGCAGGTAAATGACCTGCATCACCAGCCTAAAGTGCCGTCGTGACGAAAAAAAGTCAGCGTCATGACGTTCCTGCACTCCAAGATTAAACGTAGCAGCGTTACATCGATTTAGCACTTGGATTTTTAGTTGCAATTGCAATCAAATACAAAACTCCATTAGGGTACGGGCATCCGTCTTCAGGGAACCCACCCATGCCCGCCTCCACTGCCCACGCCGCACAACTTTGCATCGCCGCGCTGAATAGCGCCGCGCATTCGCACAACTCGCCGCTCTACACGGTGATGACCATGGCCAACACCCTGGAATCAAGCAGGCAGGCCTGGGTGATTCGCGCTCAGTCCCGCTCGCGGCGGGTAGGCAGCTGGCCCAGCTGGTTTGCGCGCAATACCGCAGAAAAACCGCTGCTGTACCTGCACAGCGCCGCGTCGTCGGCGCAATTGTGTGCGCTGTCCGCGGAGACGGCGCAGCGTGGCATTCTGTGCAATGACATCGAGAACCATCCTTCCGCCTGGCCCAAGGGCGCGCAGCCGTCCCTGCCGTTGTGGCTCGCCACCAACCCGCACTGCCTGCCATACGATCCGGCTTCGGGCACAGAAACTCGGGCGATTGTGCTGGCGGGGCTACACGCGCTGTATATCGACGGCAAACCTGGGTTTTATTACCTGGCGTTGCATGATCGAGACGGTGCGCGGACCTTGAGCGAGCAGGACCGTGAGGACGCCCTCAAGGGCATGTATCCGCTACAGCGCGGCCATACGGGGGATGTGCGCTTGCTCGGCGCCGGCCGGGCGCTTGAAGAGGTCGTCCACGCCGCGCGCTTGCTCAAGCAAGATTGGAATATCCGCGCACAACTGTGGAGTTGCCCCAGCTACACGCGCCTGGCCCGTGAAGCGGCGGCCGCTGAACGCTGGAACCGCCTGCATCCCACAGTGCCCCGGCGCAGTTGCCACTTGCGCAGTTGCCTGCCGGGGAGTGAAGCGCCGGTGATCGCGGTCACCGGTTACCCGCAGCCGATCGTGGATCAGTTGGCGGGGTATGTGGATGCCCGGTTTGTACCGCTGGGAGCGGGAACAGTGCAGGCTTCGGCGCCGAGCCGCTATTGGATTGTGGTCGCGGCGCTCAGGGCGTTGGCCGATGAGGGGCGTATCGATTCACAGCAGGTAAAAACGGCGATGGCCCGGTATCCACTGGCATGAAGTGGGCTTCAAGGTGCTTCAGATTTTGCTGCGGCTGCGAACTGCCAACGTGGCTGTGCGCTCCAGGGTATCGGCAAACACCTGGCGCTGCTCCGGTTCAATTTGCGACAGGAACAACTCATCCACCGTGCTTTCGTAGATCTTCCACATTTTCTTGCGCAACACCTTGCCCGCCTCCGTGATGGTGGCGAATGACCCACGGCCATCGCCGTCAGAGCGCGAACGCACCACCAGCCCATCTTTTTCCAGACGGTCCACCAGCCGCGTGAGGTTGTAGCGCTCGATGGCCAGCACATCCGCCAGCTCGTGCATGCGGCGGGTGCCCTCGGGGCCGCTTTCCAGGCCCCACAAGGCGTCGTACCAGGCATAGGCCGGCAATCCGGCAACGGCCAGGCGCCGTTCGATTTCACGGATGACGGTCCTGTGGGCCCTGACAAAACGGAACCATACATCCGGCTCTTTCGACGACATGCAACACCATCCGGGGAATTTCAAGAAGGTTGCAATAGTAGCTCATCCCGCGCTAGATTCGGCCATGTAGTTGCAATTGCAACTACATTGGCGGCACTCCCACAAGGAGCCCGCCACCTGAAATCCGCCTACCTTGGAGCCTCACATGTCCCCGAACAACGCAGTCAGACACGACGACGACCCACAGGAAACCCGCGAGTGACTGGAGTCCATCGAATCGGTGTTGTCCACCGAAGGCCGCCCGCGCGCCCATTACCTGATCGATCAGTTGCTGGACTTCGACGTTGCGCGCCATGGTGATTTCTACGGGCGAGTCACCACCCCCTACGTCAACACCATTGCGGTGGACCGCCAACTGCCCTACCCGGGCAACCTGGCCATCGAGCGTCGCACCAATGCCTACATCCGCTGGAACGCCATGGCTATGGTGTTGCGGGCGGGCAAACATTCCGGTGTCGGTGGGCATATCGCTACCTATGCGTCAGCCGCTGTGCTGTATGACGTAGGTTTCGACCACTTCTTCCGTGGCCGAACCGACACTTTTGACGGCGACCTGGTGTACATCCAGGGCCATTCCTCACCAGGCATCTATGGCCGCGCCTATCTCGAAGGCCGCATCAGCGAAGCGCAACTGGACAACTTCCGTCGCGAGGCCGGTGGCGAGGGTATTTCTTCCTATCCACATCCACGACTGATGCCGGATTTCTGGCAATTTCCTACGGTGTCCATGGGCCTCGGGCCGATCACCGCGGCGTATCAGGCGCGCTTCATGCGTTACCTGGAGTTGCGCGGCCTCAAGCAGCACCAGGGCCGCAAAGTGTGGGCGTTCCTGGGTGATGGCGAGATGGACCAGCCGGAATCCCTGGCGGCCATTTCCATGGCCGGGCGGGAGAAGCTCGACAACCTGATCTTTGTCGTCAACTGCAACCTGCAACGCCTGGACGGCCCGGTACGCGGCAACGCCAAAGTGATCCAGGAATTCGAAAGCCTGTACCGCGCCGCCGGCTGGAACGTGATCAAAGTCATCTGGGGTAGCGGCTGGGATGCCCTGCTGGAGCAAGACCAGAGCGGCCTGCTGCGCCAACGCATGATGGAGTGCGTGGACGGCGACTACCAAAACTACAAGTCCCAGAACGGCGCCTATGTGCGCGAACATTTCTTCGGCAAATACCCGGAGCTGCTGGCACTGGTTGCAGACATGTCCGACGACGACATCTGGCAACTCTCACGAGGCGGGCATGATCCGGACAAGGTATACAACGCCTACGCCGCCGCCCTGCGTCACACCGGCCAACCCACGGTGATCCTGGCGAAAACCGTCAAGGGCTTTGGAATGGGTGAGGCGGGTGAAGGCCAGAACATCAATCATCAGTTGAAGAAAATGGGCGCGGATGCGGTACGCGCCTTCCGCGATCGCTTTGGCCTGGAAGTCGCTGACGAGCAACTCGCCGATATTCCCTACCTCAAGCCCGCCGCCGACAGCGAAGAAGCCCGCTACTTTGCGGCGCGTCGCCAGGCTCTGGGCGGCTACGTGCCGGCGCGTCACAGCGCCGTCGCCCCCCTGCAGATTCCCGAACTGGCCACCTTCGCCACCCAACTTCAGGACACGGGCGCGCGCGCGATCTCCACCACCATGGCCTTCGTGCGTATCCTCGGCACCCTGCTCAAGGACCCGCACCTGGGCAAACGGATCGTGCCCATCGTGCCGGATGAGTCACGTACCTTCGGCATGGAAAGCCTGTTTCGTCAGATCGGCATCCATTCCGCCGTAGGCCAGCTCTATACCCCACAGGACGCAGGGCAACTGAGCTACTACAAGGAGAGCAAGGACGGACAGATCATGCAGGAAGGCCTGAACGAATCCGGTGCCATTTCCTCGTGGATTGCCGCCAGTACGTCCTACAGCAACCACGGTTTGATGACGGTTCCGTTCTATATCTTCTATTCGATGTTCGGCTTCCAGCGGGTCGGCGACCTGACCTGGGCAGCCGGCGATGCGCGGGCGCGGGGTTTCCTGCTGGGGGCCACCGCCGGGCGTACTACGCTGATGGGCGAAGGCTTGCAGCATGACGATGGCCATAGCCATATCCTGTCGTCGGTGATTCCGTGCTGCGTGTCCTACGACCCAACCTTTGCCTACGAGCTCGCGGTAATTATTCGCGAGGGTATGCGGCGCATGTATGTCGAGCAGGAGGACGTTTACTACTACATCACCCTACTCAATGAAAACTACCCGCACCCGGCGATGCCGGACGGTGTGGAGGAAGGCATTCTCAAGGGCATTTACCCGCTCACCCAACACGCGCAAGCGCAGGTACAACTGATGGGCAGCGGCTCGATCCTGCGGGAAGTGATTGCAGCGGCTGAGTTACTCGAGAAGGACTTCTCCGTGCACAGCACTGTGTGGAGCGCACCCAGCCTCACCGAACTGCGCCGCGACGGGCATGAGGTGGAACGCTGGAACCTGTTACACCCGCAAAGCGCGCCCCGGGTGAGCTATGTCGAACAGTGCCTGGCCGGTCAAACCGGGCCGGTGGTGGTGGCGACCGACTACATGAAATTGTTTGCCGATCAGATTCGCCCGTTCGTCCCCAGCCGTCGCTTTGTTGCGTTGGGCACCGATGGCTTTGGGCAATCGGATACGCGGGAAACCTTGCGTGCGTTCTTCGAGGTGGACCGCCACTTCATCGCACTGGCGGCGCTCAAGGCGCTGGCGGATGACGGCGTGATCGATCGCGATAACGTCAGTGAGGCGATCAGGCGCTACGGGATCAACGTCGACAAGGCCAACCCCGTAACGGTCTGATTTACTGCGCCGGTGTCGGCAGGGGCGGAATCGCTTCTGTCGGTGCCGGTAGTGTCGGATTGCTGGTCGCCGGTGCGGCGGCAGGCTCTTGCTGCGGCGCAATCGGCGCAGGTTCGACAGGCGGCGCAAGCGGCTCCGAAACCGCAGGCTCTTCCTTCGGCGCCTCGACCTTCTCGGCAACCGGCGCGGCCTTCGGCTCCGGCACACCCAGGTCAGCTTTTGGCTGCTCAGGGATATGCTCGGCCTTTTTCACTTCTTGCGGCAGGAACACGTCCACCAGCGCAAAGTAACGCTCGTAGAACTTCGGCGCCGAGACGGTTTCGCTTGCGACTTTGACCATCGAGTCATCGGTAGAGCCAATCGGCATCGACACCGAACCCAGTACGCCCACTCCCAGACTCGCAGAGTTGTTGACCTTCTTCAGGGCGTAACGGTCCTGCAACGCGTTGGCAAACATCGTCGAGTGGTTGGTGCCCTTGCCATCATCGGCACACACTACGTTGAAGCTGATCTGCAGATGGGTCTCGCCGGTCTGCTGGAAACTCTTGTTACCCACCACCAGCTTCGGATCGCTGCTGGTGATGATGTAGCCCTGGCTCAGCAACGCACGTCGCGCGGCTTCGCACGCGGCCACATCGGTCACTGGGTAATCACGGGAAAACGTACCGGAGTCGTCGAAATTCTCATGTTCATAAATAGCGGTCTTGGGTGACGAGCAGCCCGCGGCGCCCGCCAGCACCAGCGCCAGCCCAAGGCTGCGCAAGTGAAATGATGTCAACATTGAAAATCCTGAGAGAAACGGTCCGGGCGGTATTGTGCAACAGAACGAGGCCTTGGCGCGCGCATTCCTGTCGGTAAAACGTCACAGGCCTACGCGCTGGGGCCTGCAGGAAACAGCCCTGCACACATATGATCAATAAACACACGCAACTTGACCGAGGCATGGCGGCTGGAGGGCCATAACATCCAGAAACTTCCACGGTGCTCCAGGTAGTCATCCAGCACCCGTTGCAAGCTCCCTGCCCCCACGGCCTGGTTGACCATGTAATCCGGCAGGCAGGCGATGCCCAGCCCTTCGTGCACCACGTGGTTGAGGGATTCGATGGTGGTGCTGACCAATGGCGTGCGCAAGGCGGGCTCTGACTCGCCGGGTTCGAGGCGCAGCGGCCAGGCCTCGAGTTTGCCGGTGGCGCAGAATTTGTGCCGCAGGCAGGCGTGATTGCTCAGGTCCAGGGGCCGCCGTGGAGTGCCGTGTTGCTGGAAGTACGCCGGCGTGCCGACCAGCACCAACTGGTAATGCCCTAAATGTCGCGCCATCAAGCGCGAATCTTCCGGCTTGCCGGTGCGAATCACCGCGTCGAAACCTTCCTCGATCACGTCCACCATGCGGTCGGAAAAATCCACATCCAACTCGATCTCCGGGTAGGCGCGCATGAAGTCGCTGAGCACCGGCATCAACAGGCCGCGCACTTGCGGCACGCTGATGCGCAGTTTGCCCCGAGGTGTGGCGCTGGCCTCGGTCAGCTCGCGCTCGGCGGCCTCGACCTCGGCCAGGATGCGCCGCGAACGCTCAAGGAACAGCGCACCCTCGGCGGTCAAGGTGATGCTGCGCGTGCTGCGGTGGAACAGGCGCACGCCGAGACGTTCTTCCATGCGTGCAATGCTTTTGCCTACCGCTGAGGAAGAAATGCCCAGCACTCGCCCGGCAGCGGTGAAACTGCGGGCTTCCGCCACCTGCACGAATACCGAAAGACTGCCCAGACTGTCCATGATGTGCCTCGTAATTGCGGACACCCCTGTCCGATAAGTTCGGAACCTTAGCCTGTTTTTCCGCCGCCCACAGCCCCCTACTCTGGCGCCTTGGCCTTTTCAGGGATACAGCGTCATGACAGCATTTACCGAATCCGCAACGACAACCCAGGGCGATACGCTACCGCTGGGTGGTTTATTGGCGCTGGCGTTCGCCGGGTTTATCACCATCCTCACCGAAGCCATGCCCGCCGGGCTTCTGCCACAAATGGGCGAAGGCCTGGGCGTGTCACCCGCCCTCGTCGGCCAATTGGTCACGCTGTACGCCCTGGGCTCATTGCTCGCTGCCATCCCGCTGACGTTGTGGACCCGCGGCTGGCGCCGGCGCCCGTTGCTGCTGGTGGCCATCGGCGGCTTTGCCTTGGTCAACAGCGTCACCGCGTTCTCCAGCCATTACGGGCTGATCCTGGTGGCGCGCTTTTTCGCCGGTGTCTTCGCCGGACTGCTCTGGGCGCTGCTGGCAGGTTATGCGAGCCGGATGGTCGCGCCGCACCTGCAAGGCCGCGCAATTGCCGTGGCGATGCTGGGGGCGCCGCTGGCGTTATCCCTCGGCGTACCGGCGGGGACCTTGCTGGGGACCGTCGTAGGCTGGCGCCTGAGCTTTGCAATCATGACCGGGCTGACGCTGGTGTTGCTGATCTGGGCGCGCTGGCAACTGCCGGATTTTGCCGGGCAAGCTACAGGCAAGCGCCTGGGGCTGCGTCAGGTACTGACTTTGCCAGGGATTCGTCCGGTGCTGTGGGTGACGTTTACCTACGTGCTGGCCCACAACATTCTCTATACCTACATCGCCCCACTGTTGGTTCCCGCTGGCCTTGCGGCGGATATTGACCGCGTGCTGCTGGTTTTTGGTGTCGCCGCGTTGTTGAGCATCTGGCTGACGGGCGTGTTGATCGATCGCTGGTTGCGCAAGCTGGTGCTGATCAGTTGCGCGCTGTTTGGCCTGATCGCCCTGGCGTTGGCGTTCTGGATCACCTCCCCCAGCGTGATCTACCTCGCGGTGGCCTTGTGGGGCCTGGCGTTCGGCGGCCTGCCGGCCTTGTTGCAAACGGCACTGGCCAAGGCCGCTGGCGACTCGGCGGATGCCGCGCAGTCGATGCTGGTCACGGTGTGGAACCTGGGCATCGCGGGCGGGGGATTAGTCGGCGGCCTGCTGCTGCAGGGCTGGGGGGTGATTGCATTTCCGTGGGCGGTGGTGGCGTTGATGGCCTTGGCCCTTTGCAAACGCCCATAAAAAAGCCCCCGGTCTGTTCAGGCCGGGGGCTTTTTGTTCAAGCGGGCATCAGAACTTCTTGATGTCAGCCTGGCTTTCCAACTGCTTGCGGTACGCGGCAAAGTCTTGCTGGCCAACGCGGGAAGCGAGGAAGCGGCGGATTTGCGCCTTTTCTTCGTCCGTTGGGGCAGCCGCTTCGTTGACGCCGTTCAAGCGCACGATCACCAGGCTACCGTCAGCCAGGGTCACGGTGGTGAAGGTCGGCTTGTCCTTGGCCGCAGGCTTAGGCATGCGGAACAGGGCTTGCAGCACAGCAGGGTCGATCGCTTCCTGATTGCGGCTGGCCGCTTCAGTCACTTTCCACGCCTGGCCATCGACCGGTTGGGTCAATGGCGTCTTGCCTTCACGCAGGCTGGCGATCAACTCGTCAGCGTGAGCCTTGGCAGCTGCGCTTGCACGTTCCTTGGTCATCTGTGCGCGAATCGCCGCTGCTACGCTTTCCAGCGGCAGTTGCGCTGGCTTCAGATGCTCTTTGGCACGCAGCACGATGATGGTTTCCGGGTCCAGCTCAATGGCGGTGCTGTTGGCACCCTCATCCAGCACTTCCGGGCTGAACGCGGCGGTGAGCACGGCACGGTTGGCCGCAACACCTTCGCCACCTTCACGGCCAAACGGCGCGGAGGTGTGCACGGTCAGCTTGAGGTCGGACGCCGGCTGAGCCAGGTCGGAGGCCTCGAATGCCGCATCTTCCAATTGCTTGGTCGCTTCGACAAAACGCTGCTCGACCTGCTGGGTCTTGAGCTCGCGGGTCAGCTTGTCTTTCAGGCTGGCAAACGATGGCACTTGAGGTGCTTCAACGCCCAACAGCTTGATCAAGTGCCAACCGAAGGACGAGCGAACCGGTGCCGAGACCTGGTCCTGGTTCAACGCGTACAGGGCGGTTTCGAAGTCCGGGTCGTAGACGCCAGGGCCGGCAAAGCCGAGGTCGCCGCCGTTGTTGGCAGAACCTGGATCCTGGGAGAACTCCTTGGCCAGGGCTTCGAATTTCTCACCCTTGGCCAGGCGCGCCTGGATCTCTTCGATCTTGGCCTTGGCTTGCGCCTCGGTGACCTTGTCGTTGACTTCAATCAGGATGTGCGCGGCACGACGCTGTTCAGCGAGGTTGGCGGTTTCTTTCTGATAGGCAGCCTGCAGTTCTTCGTCCTTGACGGTGACCTGGTCAAAGAAGGACGACTTCTTCAATTCCAGATAGTCGATGACCACCTGGTCCGGGGTCATGAACTCTTTGGCGTGCTGGTCGTAATAAGCCTTGACCTCGTCGTCGGTGAGCTTCACCGCAGCCGGGTCGGCCTTGATGTTGACGGTGGCGAAATCGCGGGTCTGTTTTTCCAGACGGGCGAATGCCAGCACTTCAGCATCGGTGACAAAACCGCTGCCAGCAATGCCTGCGCGAACCTGGCCGATCAGCATTTCCTGGGTCAGCATCTGACGGAACTGCATACGGCTGTAGCCCAGCTGACGGATCACCTGGTCAAAGCGCTCAGCACTGAACTTGCCGTCCACCTGGAACTCAGGCGTCAGCAGGATCGTCTGGTCCAGTGCCGCTTCGGAGAAGGCGAACTTGGAGTCCGCAGCGCCTTGCAGCAACAGCTTACGATCGATCAAACCCTTGAGGGCCGCTTCGCGCAGCAGTTTTTCGTCCAGCAGCGAAGCGTCGAAATCCTTGCCCAGCTGTTGCATCAGCTGACGGCGCTGCATGTCGACGGCCTGGCTCAATTCGGTTTGAGTAATCTCTTCACCGTTGACCTTGGCCACGTCCTGCTTGTTGTTACCGGAAGCCTGGAAAATGGCTTCGATACCGGTGAACGCCATCAACGCGACGATGATCCCGATAATGGTCTTGGCAATCCAGCCTTGTGAATTGTCCCTGATATTTTGCAGCATGCGTCCCCCAGAAACGGTTGAACTTCAAAAATTGGCAACCGTGGAGCGTGGGTAGAGTACGGATATAAGAAAGGCGCATCCAAGGATGCGCCTTCTCGCAACTGGCGGAGCGGACGGGGGTTTGAATCCGCCCCCCGGCTTGGCGACCCGATGGATACGTGGGTCTGCTGCCGCTCCGCTGCCAGGTCGAACCTGCGTTCGACCCGGGTAGGTAAAGGCTGGATCGAAGCTTAGTTAACAGCTTCTTTCAGGGCTTTACCGGCTTTGAAACCTGGTTTCTTGGCAGCAGCGATTTGCAGTGCTTTGCCAGTCTGTGGGTTACGGCCAGTGCGAGCTGGGCGGTCAGTCACAGAGAAAGTACCGAAGCCTACCAGTACTACGGAGTCGCCGGCCTTCAGAGCGCCAGTGACGGATTCGATTACTGCATCCAGCGCACGGCCAGCAGCAGCTTTCGGGATATCAGCGGATGCAGCGATAGCATCAATCAGTTCCGACTTGTTCACTCTAAGTCCCCTTATATATCTATTGAGTATGATTCTAAGTTTTTTGGTGAAAGCAAAAACCAGTGCTGAATGGCCTACAGACACTTATAAGAGCCGCTTTATAACAAGGGCTCTAAAAAGCTGTCAAGGAAGCCCCCAGGCTTATTCGCATTAATGCGTGCTAATTCTTTCCTTGGAATCAGACTCGCGTTTTTCGTCCTTTGCAACTATCTCGGGAGCCACATCCGGCAAGGGCTCCGGCGCGTATTGCAGCGCAATTTGCAGGACCTCGTCAATCCATTTAACCGGTTTAATCTGCAGATCCTGCTTGATGTTGTCAGGAATTTCCTTCAAGTCGCGAACATTCTCTTCAGGAATGATCACGGTCTTGATGCCGCCACGGTGAGCTGCAAGCAATTTCTCTTTCAGGCCACCGATCGCCAATACCTGGCCACGCAGGGTGATTTCGCCGGTCATGGCGACATCCGCACGCACAGGAATACCCGTCAACGCCGACACCAGGGCCGTGCACATGCCTACACCCGCGCTAGGGCCATCCTTCGGGGTCGCCCCTTCTGGCATGTGGATATGGGTGTCGTGCTTCTCGTGGAAGTCCAGGGGAATCCCCAGGCTCTTGGCGCGGCTGCGCACCACGGTCTGCGCGGCGGTGATGGATTCGACCATCACATCACCCAACGAACCGGTCTTGATCAATTGGCCCTTGCCTGGGATCACCGCAGCTTCGATGGTCAGCAACTCGCCGCCCACCTGGGTCCATGCCAGGCCAGTGACCTGACCGACTTGATCCTGCTGCTCGGCCAGGCCGTAGCTGAATTTACGCACGCCGAGGAAGTGCTCCAGGGAGTCGGCCGTGACCTTCACCGAGAAGCGTTTTTCCAGCGCATGCTCCTTGACCGCCTTGCGGCAGATCTTCGCAATCTGGCGCTCCAGGCCACGCACACCGGCCTCGCGGGTGTAGTAGCGGACGATGTCGCGGATCGTGCCGACTTCAAATTCGATCTCGCCCTTCTTCAAGCCGTTGGCCGAAATCTGCTTGGGCGCGAGGTACTTGACGGCGATGTTGATCTTCTCGTCTTCGGTGTAACCCGGCAGACGAATCACTTCCATCCGGTCCAGCAAGGCTGGCGGAATGTTCATGGAGTTGGAGGTGCACAGGAACATTACGTCGGACAGGTCGTAGTCGACCTCCAGGTAATGGTCGTTGAAATTGTGGTTCTGCTCGGGGTCGAGCACTTCCAGCAAGGCCGACGCCGGGTCGCCACGCATGTCGCTGCCCATTTTGTCGATTTCATCGAGCAGGAACAGCGGGTTGCGCACACCCACCTTTGTCATCTTTTGAATCAATCTTCCTGGCATCGAACCGATGTAAGTCCGGCGATGGCCACGGATTTCCGCTTCATCACGCACACCACCGAGGGCCATGCGCACGAATTTGCGGTTGGTCGCGTTGGCGATGGACTCGGCCAGGGAGGTTTTACCCACACCCGGTGGACCGACCAGGCACAACACCGGACCACGAATCTTCTTCACGCGTTTTTGCACGGCGAGGTATTCGAGGATGCGTTCTTTGACTTCTTCGAGGCCATAGTGGTCGGCGTCGAGAATATCTTCGGCGCGGGCCAGGTCCAGGCGTACTTTGGTCTGCGCCTTCCACGGCACCTGCACCAGCCAGTCGATGTAGGAGCGCACCACGGTGGCTTCGGCCGACATCGGCGACATCTGCTTGAGCTTGTTCAGCTCGGCAGTGGCTTTGGTCAGGGCGTCTTTGGGCAGGCCTGCGGCATCGATGCGCTTTTTCAGCTCTTCGATTTCGTTGTGGCCGTCCTCGCTGTCGCCGAGTTCTTTCTGAATGGCCTTCATCTGCTCATTCAAGTAGTACTCGCGCTGGCTGCGCTCCATTTGTTTCTTCACACGACCACGGATGCGCTTTTCAACCTGCAACAGGTCAATTTCGGCATCCAGCAACGCCAACACGTGTTCGACACGGGTGGACAGGTCGATGATTTCGAGGATGTCCTGCTTCTGCTCGATTTTCAGCGCCATGTGCGCGGCCATGGTATCGACCAGGCGGCTCGGCTCATCAATGCTATTGAGGGAGGACAGGACTTCAGCCGGGACTTTCTTGCCCAGCTGCACATACTGCTCGAACTGCGAGAGCAGGCTGCGTACAAAAACTTCGGACTCGCGCTCTGGGGCTTCGACTTCATCGATCAGCGCCACTTCAGCGCGCAGGTGACCGTCCACCTCCATGAAGCGCTCGACGGCACCGCGCTGCTCGCCTTCCACCAGCACCTTGACGGTGCCATCAGGCAGCTTGAGCAATTGCAGGACAGTGGCAATGGTGCCAACGCGATACAGGGCGTCTTCGCCTGGATCATCATCAGCAGGATTCTTCTGGGCCAACAGCAGGATTTGCTTGTCGCCCGTCATCGCTGCCTCAAGGGCTTCGATAGACTTCTCGCGCCCCACGAACAGCGGGATAACCATGTGCGGATAGACGACGACATCACGCAACGGCAGGAGAGGCAATTCAATGGTGGTCTTCATGATTTCGCCTCTATGACAGATGAAAAATAAGCTTGAAGCCAAGATGGGGGCTGCTTGCGAAAAAAACAAGCTCAATGCCAGCAGTTAAACGCAGGAAAATCCCTACAGCTAAAACTGATACAAAAAACAAAGGAGCCCCTAGAGGCCCCTTGTTTGTAAAGCAACCGCCAAACGCTTACGCGTCAGGCGCAGCCTTGGCAGCCGGCTCACTGTTTTCGTAGATATACAGTGGCTTGGACTTACCTTCTATGACGCTTTCGTCGATCACCACTTTACTCACCTCGGACTGCGAGGGGATTTCGTACATGGTGTCGAGCAATACGCCTTCGAGGATCGAACGCAGACCACGTGCACCGGTCTTGCGCTCCAGTGCCCGCTTGGCCACCGATTTGAGCGCGTCGGTACGGAACTCGAGGTCCACGCCTTCCATTTCGAACAGCTTCGCGTACTGCTTGGTCAGGGCGTTCTTCGGCTCGGTGAGGATCTGAATCAAAGCAGCCTCATCCAGCTCGTCCAACGTCGCCAGGACTGGCAGACGGCCAACGAATTCCGGGATCAGACCGAACTTGACCAGATCGTCAGGTTCGACTTCACGCAGGGACTCGCCCACCTTCTTGCCTTCTTCCTTGCTGCGCACTTCCGCACCGAAACCAATACCGCCACGGGTAGAACGCTGCTGGATAACCTTTTCGAGGCCGGAGAACGCGCCACCACAGATAAACAGGATGTTACGCGTATCAACCTGCAGGAATTCCTGCTGCGGGTGCTTGCGGCCGCCTTGTGGCGGTACAGAAGCGACCGTGCCTTCGATCAGTTTCAACAGGGCTTGCTGCACGCCTTCACCGGAAACGTCCCGGGTGATCGACGGGTTGTCGGACTTGCGCGAGATCTTGTCGATTTCGTCGATGTAGACAATACCCATCTGGGCCTTCTCTACGTCGTAGTCGCACTTCTGCAGCAGTTTCTGAATGATGTTCTCGACGTCTTCACCCACGTAGCCAGCCTCGGTGAGGGTGGTGGCGTCGGCGATGGTGAACGGAACGTTCAGCAGGCGAGCGAGGGTTTCTGCAAGCAGGGTTTTACCCGAGCCTGTAGGACCGATCAGCAAGATGTTGCTCTTGCCCAGTTCAACTTCGTCGCCTTTCTTGTCACGCTGGTTCAAGCGCTTGTAGTGGTTGTACACCGCTACGGCCAGAACCTTCTTTGCACGCTCTTGACCAATCACATACTGGTCAAGGATGCCGCTGATTTCTTTAGGCGAAGGCAATTTATGCGCACTGCTCTCGGCCTGGGCTTCCTGCACCTCCTCGCGGATGATGTCATTGCACAGGTCGACGCACTCGTCGCAGATAAACACCGAGGGGCCGGCAATCAACTTGCGCACTTCATGCTGGCTTTTGCCGCAGAAGGAGCAATAGAGCAGCTTGCCGTTGTCCTCGCCGTTGCGGGTGTCAGTCATTCGTTCGATCCAAATCCGATAGGCTTGCAACACAAGATGAAGGCTTATGCGGGCTTTTTCAAGCCCGCAAGTGGTCGGACATGCCGACCAGCCCTATTTTGAGCGGCTTATATTAAGCGGGGCGCTTGTCGATCACAGCGTCGATCAACCCGTAATCACGTGCGGCTTCGGCGCTCATGAAGTTGTCACGGTTGGTGTCGCGCTCGATTTCTTCCAGGGTGCGACCGCTGTGCTTGGCCATCAGCGTGTTGAGACGTTCACGAATAAAGAGGATTTCCTTGGCGTGAATCTCGATGTCCGACGCCTGGCCCTGAAAACCGCCCAGTGGCTGGTGAATCATCACACGCGAGTTAGGCAGGCAGAAACGCTTGCCCTCGGCACCTGCGGTCAGCAGGAATGCGCCCATGCTGCAGGCCTGGCCGATACAGGTGGTCGACACGTTTGGCTTGATGAACTGCATGGTGTCGTAGATCGACATACCCGCCGTTACCGAACCGCCTGGGGAGTTGATGTAGAGATGGATGTCCTTGTCCGGGTTTTCCGCTTCAAGGAACAGCAGTTGCGCGCAGATCAGGTTGGCCATGTAGTCCTCTACAGGGCCGACCAGGAAAATCACTCGCTCCTTGAGAAGACGCGAGTAGATGTCATAGGCGCGCTCGCCACGAGCAGACTGCTCGACAACCATCGGGACCAGGCCGCCAGCGGCCTGGATATCAGAGTTCTGCTGAATATAGGAATTACGGAACATGCTCTGCAGTTACTCCCAAATAGTCATGTCTTGAAAACGCATAAGCCAGCGCGAGGCTGGCTTATGGTTGTATTTCCAACGAGTTGGACAATCAGTCGGCTTGTGCTGCTTCCGCCGGTTTGACTGCTTCTTCGTAAGAGACCGCTTTATCGGTCACCTTAGCCTTCTGCAGAACAGTATCCACAACTTGTTCTTCCAGCACAACCGAACGTACTTCGTTCAGCTGTTGGTCGTTCTTGTAGTACCAAGCCACGACCTGCTCAGGCTCCTGGTAGGCCGAAGCCATTTCCTGGATCATTTCGCGAACGCGGTCTTCGTCAGGCTTGAGGTCGAACTGCTCAACCACTTTGGCCACGACCAGACCCAGCACAACGCGGCGCTTGGCTTGCTCTTCGAACAGCTCGGCCGGCAGTTGGTCAGGTTTGATGTTGCCACCGAACTGCTGAACCGCTTGAACGCGCAGGCGATCCACTTCGTTGGACAGCAGGGCCTTAGGCACTTCGATCGGGTTGGCAGCCAGCAGGCCGTCCATCACCTGGTTCTTCACCTTGGATTTGATCGCCTGGCGCAGCTCGCGCTCCATGTTCTTGCGAACTTCGGTGCGGAAACCTTCCAGGGTCGCTTCCTTGATACCGAATTGAGCGAAGAACTCTTCGTTCAGCTCTGGCAGCTTAGGCTCGGAAACACTGTTGACGGTCACGGTGAACTCGGCGGCTTTGCCAGCCAGGTCCAGGTTCTGGTAGTCAGCAGGGAAAGTCAGGTTCAGAACGCGCTCTTCGCCGGCTTTGGCGCCAACCAGGCCGTCTTCGAAGCCAGGGATCATGCGATTGGAACCCAGCACCAGCTGAGTACCCTTGGCGGAGCCGCCAGCGAATACTTCGCCGTCAACCTTGCCAACGAAATCGATGTTCAGCTGGTCTTCGTTCTGAGCGGCGCGATCGGTCACTTCAAAACGGGTGTTCTGCTTGCGCAGGATTTCCAGCATGTTGTCCAGGTCGGCATCCGCCACGTCAGCGCTCAGGCGCTCTACGGTGATACCTTCGAAACCGGCAACTTCGAACTCTGGGAACACTTCGAATACGGCAACGTATTCCAGGTCCTTGCCAGCTTCCAGGGACTTAGGCTCGATGGAAGGCGAACCAGCTGGTTTCAGGTTCTGCGCTTCTACGGCTTCGTAGAAGGAAGCCTGGATCACGTCACCCACAGCGTCCTGGCGCGCATCAGCACCAAAACGACGCTTGATTTCGCTCATCGGCACTTTGCCTGGACGGAAACCAGCGATCTTGGCCTTCTGGGCAGTCTGCTGCAGACGCTTGTTGACCGCAGTCTCAATACGCTCTGCCGGCACAGTAATGCTCAGGCGGCGCTCGATAGCAGTAGTATTTTCAACAGAAACTTGCATGGATATTCCTCGTTGCACAGACGTTAGCCGGCCATTTCCGACCCCAATCAAGGGCATGCATTCTAGAGGGTCAAACTCAAGAAGTCACCCTGCTGGAAATATGCCCGAAAACAGCCGGCAATTTATCGGTACGAAGGCACGGATGCACCTCGCCCCGGTGACAAATACATCCCATCACGCCAGGGCTCTGCGCCGCCCCTTCTATATATAGAAGAGGTCGCCATTCATCTCCCTGACGGCCCACCCTGCAAGCAGGGCTGGCAGGCAGCGCAGCATCATCGAGACACATAAATACGATGAAGCGCCCTGGCCTTGCGACCCAGAACCTGCAGCCGCCGAAAATCTGCACCGCTAAAACCAAAAAAGGCGCCAGACTGTTAAATCTGGCGCCTTTCGAATATGGGGTGGACGAAGGGGATCGAACCCTCGACAACGGGAGTCACAATCCCGTGCTCTACCAACTGAGCTACGCCCACCATATTGCATTAACAAAGAACTCAAACATCTTCTTTGTTGAACCTCACCTCACCTTACGGCAGGGCGACGCCTTGAAATTGGTGCGGATGAAGAGACTCGAACTCTTACGCCTCGCGGCGCTGGAACCTAAATCCAGTGTGTCTACCAATTCCACCACATCCGCGCTTGAAGCTCTTAAAGCAAAGGCGCCAGACGTTTAATCTGGCGCCTTTTCAAAATATGGGGTGGACGAAGGGGATCGAACCCTCGACAACGGGAGTCACAATCCCGTGCTCTACCAACTGAGCTACGCCCACCATCTAACGCTACTTGTGCCAAAGCTGCCTAATGGCGCACCCGGCAGGACTCGAACCTGCGACCATCCGCTTAGAAGGCGGATGCTCTATCCAGCTGAGCTACGGGCGCCTTATTAATCTGTACTCTTGGAGGATTACAAACTAAGTGCTTCCAGCCTTGCAGAACAACACTCTATTCTGCTCGACCTTCTTAACCAGTGCTAGGCTGTGCCCGACAAGTGCGACGAATAGTATAGACGCCTCGGAAAGCCGTCAAATCTTTTTTGAAAAAAATTCATTTTATTTAAGGGGTTAGGGCAATTTGCAGACCAAGCGCCTTTGCCCTCACGCCGTGGCATGCGAGAATGCGCACACATTTCTTCCCCCTCTCGATGGTTAATCACGCGTAATGACTGCACAACTTATCGACGGCAAATCAATCGCCGCCAGCCTGCGCCAGCAGATCGCCAAACGAGTCACCGAGCGTAGCCAGCAAGGCCTGCGCACGCCTGGCCTCGCGGTGATCCTGGTCGGCAGCGATCCTGCCTCTCAGGTTTATGTCTCGCACAAGCGTAAAGACTGTGAAGAGGTCGGCTTTATTTCCAAGGCCTACGACTTGCCTTCCGACACCACCCAACAGGCCCTGACCGACCTGATCGACAGCCTGAATGACGACCCGGCCATCGACGGCATCCTGTTGCAATTGCCGCTGCCCGAGCACCTGGATGCGTCCAAGCTGCTGGAGCGCATCCGCCCGGACAAGGACGTTGACGGTTTCCACCCTTATAACGTCGGCCGCCTCGCCCAGCGCATTCCGCTGCTGCGCCCCTGCACCCCCAAAGGCATCATGACCTTGCTGGAAAGCACCGGTGTGGATCTGTACGGCCTCGACGCCGTGGTGGTCGGTGCTTCCAACATTGTCGGGCGCCCGATGGCCATGGAGCTGCTGCTGGCTGGTTGCACCGTCACCGTGACCCACCGCTTTACCAAAGACCTCGCCGGCCACGTCGGCCGTGCCGACCTGGTAGTGGTTGCCGCCGGCAAGCCGGGCCTGGTGAAAGGTGAGTGGATCAAGGAAGGCGCCATCGTCATCGACGTCGGCATCAACCGCCAGGAAGACGGCAAGCTGGTCGGCGACGTGGTGTACGAAACCGCCCTGCCCCGTGCCGGCTGGATTACACCGGTACCCGGCGGCGTAGGCCCGATGACCCGCGCCTGCCTGCTGGAAAACACGCTGTATGCGGCAGAAACGCTGCACGGCTGATAACCGGCAGCCATGAAAAAGCCCTGCACTCACGCAGGGCTTTTTTATTGTCGACAGAAAACCCGCCACGATACCCCAAAGATCAGGCGCTCGAAGCAGCAACCGCAGCCTCATCAATTAACGCGGCCACCTCGGCGGGCTTGGTTGCCAGCGAAGCGTGGCTGGTCGCCAAGGTAATCGTGCCCCGGGGTTTGAGCCTTGCCGCCATCAGCCGCTGGTTTTCAGGATGGATCATCCGGTCGTCGCTGGACACTTGATACCAGGACGGCTTCTTCTTCCAGGCCGGCGCCGTGACCGTATCGCCAAACGTGCTGGCAAGCGGTGCCTTTTGCGTCACCGCCATCACCAACGCCTCATCGGCAGGCAGGTCCTGGCAGAAGCTCTCATGGTATTTATCCTGTTTGACCCACAGGTACCCGTCGCTGTCAGGCTCAAGGTTCGCTGCGGCCTGGGGCAGGTTGCGCTGGGTGATTTCGCCCGGGCTCTCCCCGGCATCCGGGGCGAAGGCCGCTATATAGACCAACCCGATGACATCGGGTTGGTCGCCCGCTTCGGTAATGACCGCGCCACCATACGAATGCCCCACCAGCAGTACTGGCCCTTTTTGCTGGGCAATCATTTTGCGCGTACGTTCAGCATCGTCGGCCAGTGAGGTCAGCGGCATCTCGACCGCCCGTATGGCCGTATAACCCTTGCGATTCAGCTCAACAATCACTTTGCTCCAGTGCGCCGCACCACCCCAAAACCCGTGCACAAGCACAATCGTCGGTTTATTACTCATTGCTGGAACTCCGCTGTCAGTGAAGAGGATCCGCAGAGTGGAGCAGTGTCGAGCCGTCCAACCATGACTTCAGGCACCCGACTGCAGACGTTTTTGGGTGTATTCATTAAAGCTCAACTACGTACGATTGCATGCGGCGCGAACCGGCCACCTGACTGCACATTCCCAACCGGTAAAAAATCGCTACAAACCCTACCAATCATCGTCTTACAGCCTTTATTTAAAGGCTCTCTATCGTTTTCTGATCCATACTCCTAAAATGTAACGGCATTTGTCACAAAACCCGTTTACCAACGGTATTTCCTTACTTTTTAGCGAGTTCATCCGCGTGAAAATTCGTCTCTCTATCGCCAGCCTATTTTTTGTTTTTACAGGCACCTTCGCCCACGCCGCCGAAACCACCCAGGCGCCGCGTGACACGTCCAAACTGCAAATCGCCTCCGGCAGCGCCATGCTGGTGGACTTGCAGACCAACAAGGTCATCTACTCCAGCAACCCCGACGTGGTGGTGCCTATCGCCTCGGTGAGCAAGCTGATGACTGGCCTGGTGGTGCTGGAAGCCAAGCAGAACATGGACGAATACATCGACATCAACATCAAGGACACGCCGGAAATGAAAGGCGTGTTCTCCCGCGTGAAGATCGGCAGCGAAATGCCGCGTAAAGAAATGCTGCTGATCGCCCTGATGTCCTCGGAAAACCGCGCTGCCGCCAGCCTGGCCCACCACTACCCGGGCGGCTACCCGGCGTTTATCGCGGCAATGAACGCCAAGGCCAAGGCGCTGGGTATGACCAGCACCCACTATGTCGAGCCCACCGGCCTGTCGATCCACAACGTGTCCACCGCCCGTGACCTCAGCAAGCTGCTGGCCGCCGCGCGTCATTACCCGTTGCTCAGCCAGTTGAGCACCACCAAGGAAAAGACGGTGTCGTTCCGCAAACCCAACTACACCTTGGGTTTCTCCAACACCGACCACCTGATCAACCGTGCCAACTGGGACATCAAGCTGACCAAGACCGGCTTCACCAACCAGGCCGGCCACTGCCTGGTGCTGGTGACCAGCATGGGTAACCGTCCGGTGTCGCTGGTGATCCTCGATGCGTTCGGCAAATTCACCCACTTCGCCGATGCAAGCCGGATTCGCAATTGGGTCGAGACCGGCAAGAGCGGTTCGGTGCCCGATGTAGCATTGCGCTACAAGGCCGACAAGAACCTGAAGAACCGCCCGAATGCGGCGGAAGTGCGCCGCTAAAAGAATGTGAGAGCTGCTTTGTGTGGGAGCGGGCTTGCTCGCGAATGCGATGGGTCAGTTGAAATACCTGTTACTGACACACCGCATTCGCGAGCAAGCCCGCTCCCACACAAAGCCCGCTCGCCTATGAGATCTCGGGGGTTGCCTGTTACTTGGTTTCCGCCAACACCTTAAGCGCCTGCGCTGCCGCCCGCTCCTGCCCGGCCTGGGCCGTGGCGTTCGCCGCCTCACGCCAGCGCTGCGCATCGACCTTGGCCGGCAACTGACTTGGCCGCTGGGTGAGGATCGCCCAACGCCCGGCGCTCTTCCACTTCGATTCAAACTCACTGAAGCTCATCAACAGGCGCCGGTCCATCCCGGAGCGCAGCAACACCGTGCTTTTCTGCTGATTGAAGCCCACCACGACCACGTACCGTGCGTCAGACCACAGGCTCCCGCCAATCCGCGCCATCACCGGGTAACCGGCTGCAACCTGTGCCAGCACCGCCGTCAACTGGGGATCCAGCGGATACACCATCAGCCCGTACTCACGCGCCAGCACCTGCATGTTGCGCTCCAGGTCCGCCTCGCCGCCCGGCAGGCGCAGTGGCTTATCCAACAAGCCCGGTGTCATGACAATGCCTTGTTGCGACAGCATGCTGGCTAATGCCGCAGGGCCACTTTGATAAGCCTCGCTGCGAAAGGTCGGCACGCCATTGAGCTCGACCCGCTCCGGCAGGCCCGGCAGTTTCGAGGGGCTGCCGGAACAGGCCGCAAGCCCGAGGGCGCAGGCCAGCAACAACGATGTTTTCACGTTCGACCGTAACCGCAATTTTTTACTCTCTTGATCAACTGCCGGTAAGGGTCCTGATCATAGGGCGCTGCGCCACGCGGGTATAGCCTCAAGTGTCAGTAAAGGGCCTGGGATAGAGCAAAGAAGTTGGACAGACTCGACCATTGGTCAATAGCAGGCAACCGCCAGGTAGCTAGACTGTCCATTGAGAAGACTGTGTATGCCCCATCGGGGCGAAAGGAGGCCCGTATGAGCCTTGCAACAACGATTTTCATGTTGGTCTGCGGTTGGCTGGCAGTAGCCGGCGCCATGTTGTGGGGGGTGTTGCGCATCACGCGCCGCCACCATCACCCCCACGTCGTAAAACCGGCCAAGCCCCTCAAGGCCGCCGTGCATCACGCCTAGCCGGGCATGCAGTTGAAGTCCTGGGTCGCCGCGACTTCCTTGCCGTGCTCATCCATCAGGGATGCGCGCACGGTGGTGCCCAGGCTCGACTCCACCAGGGTGTAGTGCTCACCCGCCTTGAAATCCTTGTACTCGACCCGGCCCTGGCAGTCCTGCTGGTTGTCGTCGCCAGGTTCCTCTTCGTACAGCGTCACATCCAACCGGTGGGCACCCGGCGGCACTTCAAAAAAGCGCCCGTCATCCACACGCTTGCCATCCAGGCGCTCGGCCATCAGGTCATTCGGCGCCTCTTCCTTCAAACCAATCCACGCCTCGCTCGGGTCCGCCTTCGGGATCGGGCCGGCGCACGCCGACAACAACAAGACGGCGCCAAGGGCGGGAATCAACAACAAAGGTTTCAGTGACATGGCAGGGCTCCAAAAAAAGGACGACGTGTCCAATGGGGCACAAGCTTGGAGAGCGACCCTTTGTAGAACAAATGAATACATATGAAACGATCTTCAGGCCCTCCCTAAATGTTCCTTCACCTGGCTGAAAGGTGCGTGTTAGGTGGGTCGGGCAAGACTGCCGGGGTTTGCAATCCTGCTCCAATGGAGGTTCACGCATGCTCGGGCTGGTAAAGACCGCACTGCACAAGCCGTACACGTTTATCGTGTTGGCTATATTCATCTGCATCATCGGGCCGATGGCGGCCCTGCGAACCCCCACGGATGTCTTCCCCGATATCGGCATCCCCGTGGTCGCCGTGGTCTGGCAGTACAACGGCTTGTCGCCGGATGCCATGGCCGGGCGGGTGATCTACACCTATGAACGCTCCCTGAGCACCACCGTCAACGACATCGAACATATCGAATCGCAATCGCTGCCTGGCATGGGCATCGTCAAAATCTTCTTCCAGCCCGGCGTGGACATCCGCACCGCCAACGCCCAAGTGACGGCCGTGTCACAAACCGTGCTCAAGCAAATGCCGCCGGGTATCACACCGCCGCTGATCCTAAACTACAGCGCCTCCACGGTGCCGATCCTGCAACTGGCGTTCTCCAGCCCGAGCCTGTCGGAAGCGAAGATCCGCGACCTGGTGCAGAACAATATCCGCCTGCCGTTAAGCGCCCTGCCCGGCCTGGCCATGCCCACGCCCATGGGCGGCAAGCAGCGCCAGATCACCCTCGACCTCGACCCGCAGGCGCTCGCCGCCAAAGGCTTGTCGGCCCAGGACGTGGGCAACGCCCTGGCCCTGCAAAACCAGATCATCCCGGTGGGCACCGCCAAACTCGGCCCCAACGAATACACGATCCTGCTCAACAACAGCCCCAAGGCGATTGATGAGCTCAACGACCTGCCGATCAAGACCGTGGATGGCGCGCTGATCACCATCGGCCAAGTAGCCCATGTGCGTGACGGCTCACCGCCGCAAACCAACATCGTGCGCGTCGACGGCCACCGCGCCGTGCTGATGCCGGCGCTGAAAAACGGCAGCATCTCCACCCTGTCGATCATCGACGGCATCCGCCAGATGCTGCCGCGCATCGACGAGACCCTGCCGCCGTCCCTGAAGACCTCGCTGCTGGGCGACGCCTCGGTGTTCGTCAAGCAATCGGTGGGCAGCGTGGCCCAGGAAGGCATCATCGCCGCCCTGCTGACCAGTGCGATGATCCTGCTGTTCCTCGGCAGTTGGCGTTCGACGCTGATTATCGCCGCGTCGATTCCCCTGGCCGTGCTGTCGGCCATCGCACTGCTCGCCGTCAGCGGGCAAACCCTCAACGTGATGACCCTCGGCGGGCTGGCGCTGGCGGTGGGGATCTTGGTGGACGACGCCACCGTGACCATCGAAAACATCAACTGGCACCTGGAACAAGGCAAGTCGGTAAAAGCCGCAATCCTCGACGGCGCCGCACAAATTGTCGGCCCGGCGTTCGTCTCGCTGCTGTGCATCTGCATCGTCTTCGTGCCGATGTTCATGCTGCAAGGCATTGCCGGTTACCTGTTCCGCCCCATGGCACTGGCGGTGATCTTTGCCATGGCCAGTTCGTTCATCCTCTCGCGCACCCTGGTGCCGACGCTGGCGATGTTCCTGCTCAAGCCGCACACGCCGGAGCAAGGCGCCGGGCATCACCCGGAAGATGAATTCATCAACCACCACGAGGGCGAGCAGCACGCCAAACCGCGGCATGCCGCGCTGCAAGCGGTGCTGAATTTCCAGCAGGGTTTCGAGCGCCATTTCTCGAATATCCGCGACACCTACCACGGCCTGCTGCTGTTGGCGCTGGGCAAGCGCAAGCGCTTTATCGTCGGTTTCCTCGCCTGCGTGCTCGCGTCGTTCCTGTTGCTGCCGAGCCTGGGCCAGGATTTTTTCCCCGCCACCGACGCCGGCGCCCTGGCCCTTCACGTGCGTTTGCCCTTGGGCACGCGCATCGAAGAAAGCGCCGCCGCCTTCGACCGCATCGAAGCGCGGATTCGTGAAGTGATCCCCAGCGCTGAACTCGACACCATCGTCGATAACATCGGCATTCCCCTCAGCGGCATCGACATGGCCTACAGCAGCAGCGGCACCATTGGCCCGCAGGATGGCGACATCCAGGTCACCCTGAAAAAGGACCACGCGCCCACCGCCGACTACGTGAAAAAACTGCGTGAAGCGCTGCCGCACAGTTTCCCCGGCAGTCACTTCGCGTTCCTGCCCGCAGACATCAGCAGCCAGATCCTCAACTTCGGCGCCCCGGCCCCGCTGGACGTGAAAATCTCCGGGCGCAACGATGCAGAAAACCGTGCCTATGCCGTGGAGCTGGAACGTCGCCTGCAACACGTCCCCGGCATCGCCGACCTGCGCATCCAGCAGTCCACCGGCTACCCGTCGCTGCAAGTCAATGTCGACCGCCTGCGCGCCAACGGCCTGGGCATCACCGAACGCGACGTGACCAACAGCATGGTTGCATCCCTGGCCGGCAGTTCGCAGACGGCGCCGACCTTCTGGCTCAACCCGGCCAACGGCGTGTCGTACTCCATCGTCGCGGCGACCCCGCAATACCGCCTCGACAGCCTGCCGTCGCTGGAAGCCCTGCCGGTGACCGGCGCCGACGGCCAGTCGCAGATCCTCGGCGGCGTGGCGAGTATTTCCCGGGTGCAAAGCCCAGCGGTGGTGACCCACTACAACATCGAGCCGACCCTGGACCTGTACGCCAACGTGCAAGGCCGCGACCTCGGTGGCGTAGCGCGCGACGTGCAAAAAGTGCTGGATGACACCGCCGCCATGCGCCCCAAAGGCGCGACCATCAGCCTGCATGGGCAGATCGACGCCTTGCATGAAGCCTTCAGTGGCTTGAGCCTGGGCCTGCTCGGCGCCGTGGTGCTGATCTACCTGCTGATCGTGGTCAACTTCCAGTCGTGGGCCGACCCGTTCGTGATCATCACCGCCCTGCCGGCCGCACTCGCGGGCATCGTGTGGATGCTCTTCCTCAGCGGCACCTCGCTGTCGGTGCCGGCGCTCACCGGCGCCATCCTATGCATGGGCGTGGCCACCGCCAACTCGATCCTGGTGGTGAGCTTCTGCCGTGAACGCCTGGCCGAGCATGGCGATGCACTCAAGGCCGCAATGGAAGCCGGCTACACGCGCTTCCGTCCGGTGTGCATGACCGCCCTGGCGATGATCATCGGCATGTTGCCGCTGGCCCTTTCCGAAGAACAAAACGCGCCTCTCGGCCGGGCGGTAATCGGTGGCTTGATCTTCGCCACCGTCGCCACCCTGTTGTTTGTCCCCGTGGTCTTCAGCCTGGTCCACGGCCGTCACCCTACTCGCGCAGTTGCCGGAGAAACCCCACATGTCGTCTGATCACAAACCCTCGCGCAAGCGTCTGATGCTCCTGGGTGTCGGCGGCCTGACCCTGGCCGCCCTGCTGGTCGCCAACGGCCTGCATGCCCGCACATTGCATGAACAATCCGTCACCGCTTGGACGGAAACCGCCGCCATCCCGCACGTGCTGGTGTTCCAACCGCAACAGAACGCCGCCGGCGATACCCTGCGCTTGCCCGCGCACCTGGAAGCCTGGAGCAAGGCGCCGATCCATGCACGGGTCAGCGGCTACTTGAAAGACTGGAAAGCCGACATCGGCACCCAAGTCAAAGCCGGGCAAATCCTCGCCGACATCGACAGCCCGGACCTCGACCAGCAACTGGCGCAAACCCACGCCCGGCTGATTCAGGAACAGGCCAACGCACGCCTGGCCGAAACCACCGCAACGCGCTGGCAAAACCTGTTGGCCAGCCACTCGGTGTCACGCCAGGAGGCCGATGAAAAAACCTCCAACGCCGCCGCCGCAAAAGCCAACGCCGAAGCCGCCGCTGCCGACTATGCGCGCTTGTCGGCGCTGGCCGGCTACAAGACGATCCGCGCCCCGTTCGCCGGCACCATCACCGCGCGCAACACCGATATCGGCCAGTTGATAAAGGCTGACACCGACAGCGACCCGGAGCTGTTCAACCTCGCCGATACCCACCAGTTGCGCCTGTACGTGCCGGTGCCGCAAAACTACGCGGCCGTCATCCACCCGGGCCTGGAAGCCGAGCTGACCGTGCCCGAACATCCTGGTGAACACTTCAAGGCCCGCCTGATCGGCGACTCCACCGCCATCGACCGGCGCTCCGGCACCCTGCTCGCGCAGTTCGTCGCCGACAACCCCAAAGGCGAATTGTTGCCCGGTGATTACGCCGAAGCGACCTTGCCGATTCCAGCCGACACCCATGGCGTCAGCATCCCCGCCAGCGCCCTGATCTTCCGTGCCCAGGGCACGCAAGTCGCCGTGCTCGACGGGCATAACCACGTGCACCTGCAAAGCATCCATATCGGCCTCGACCTCGGCGAACGCCTGGTGATCGACCAGGGCCTCAAGCCCGCCGACCGCGTGATCGACAACCCGCCCGACGCCCTGCGCGAAGGTGACCCGGTGCAGTTGGCCGACGCCTCGGGAGGTGCCCATGCGCCCAAGGCTTAAACCCTTCGCGGCCCTGATATTGCTGGCCCTGCAAGGGTGCTCCATGGCACCCACCTACCAGGTACCCAGCGTTGACCTGCCCGCTGGCTATCGCGAACAGACCAGCGACGGCCCGTGGCACAGCGCGCAACCGTCCGATCAACTGGCGCCCGAATGGTGGACGCTCTACAACGACCCGCGCCTGAGTGGACTGCAACAGCAACTGCTCAAGGCCAACCCGGACCTGGCCGCGGCGCTGGCGCACTTCGACGCATCCCAGGCGTATGCCAGCCAACTGCATGCCGGGTTGTTCCCGCAAATCAATGCCAGTGCGCAGCCGCTGCGCCAACGCCAATCGGACTCGCGGCCCCTGCGCGGCACCACGCAACCGTCGGTCTACAACAGCAACACCGCAGGGTTTTCCCTGAGCTACGACCTGGACCTGTGGGGCAAAATCCGCAACCAGGTCGCGGCGGGCGATGCCCAGGCGCAAGCGGCCGGCGACGACTTGGCGGTGGCGCGCTTGAGCTTGCAACAGCAATTGGCGAGCTTGTATGTGCAGCTCAACGGGCTGGATGCGCAGGCGCGGATTCTCGAGGGTTCACTGGAGGATTATCGCCAGGCGCTGCAACTGACGCGCAGCCGCTACGAGGGCCAGATCGCCTCCGAACTGGACCTCACCCGCGCGCAAAACCAGCTGGCTGAAGCCAAGGCGCAATGGGATGACGTGCGCGGGCAACGCAACCTGAGCGAACATGCGATTGGCGAACTGGTGGGCGTGGCGGCCAGCACCTTCAGCCTGGCGCCGAGTGCGCAGCTGCTCGCACTACCGGGCATTCCTGCGCAGCTGCCGAGCCACCTGCTGCAACGTCGCCCGGACATTGCAGCAGCAGAGCGGCGCGTGTTTGCGGCCAACGCCAACATCGGCGTGGCCAAGGCGGCGTGGTACCCGGACTTCAGCTTGACCGGGTTGATCGGCGGGCAGACGCAAGGCGTCGGCAACCTGCTGTCGGCGAGTAACCGCTATTGGGCGCTGGGGCCGCTGGTCAACCTGCCCATCTTCGATGGCGGACGCTTGAGCGCCAATGAACGCCAGGCCAAGGCCGAATTCGAAGAAGCCTCGGCGCAGTACCGCAGCCATGTACTGAAAGCCGTGCGCGAAGTAGAGGACAACCTCGCCCAACTGCGCGACTTGCAGCAGCAAGCCGAGGATGAACAGGCGGCGGCAGATGCGGCGCAGCACACCCAGACCTTGGCGATGAACAGCTACCAGGCGGGCGCTGTGAGTTACCTGGACGTGGTGACGGCGCAGACCGCCGCCCTGCAGGCGCAACGGACCTTGCAGGCCGTGCAGACGCGGCAGTTGCAGGCGAGTGTCGGCTTAGTGGCCGCGCTGGGAGGTGGCTGGCAACGAGACTGACGACACGCCCTCACCGCCGTCGCCCTTGCCACCCACCGGGGCGGTGGAGGACTATGCCACTACGCACAGGACAGGTTAGCGGTGAGGGATCAGTGGCAAAGTATTCAGAGTTGGCCCGTTTACTGCGCAGCAGAATAGAAATGGGCATGTACCAGGCGGGGCAACGCCTTCCCTCTGTGCGCATGTTGAGCGCAGAACACGGCGTCAGCCTGGGCACCGTGCAACAGGCGTATCGCTTGCTGGAAGAAGAAGGCCTGGCATCACCCGCGCCCAAGTCCGGCCACTTCGTCACCCGCCGGCAGAACCTGCACCTATTGCCCACCATGCGCGCAATCGAAAAAAACCCCCTCGATATCCTCGAGTGGGATGAAATCTACAAGGTGACCACCAGCACCCCGGACGAACGGGTGCTGCAACTGGGCAGAGGCATGCCCCACGTTGACACACCGACCTTGAAGCCCCTGATGAAAAGCCTGAGCCACGAAGCCAAACGCTGGCAAAAGGACGGGCTCAACTATGAAAACATCAAAGGCAACCTGGAACTAAGGACGCAAGTCAGCCGCTTGATTATCGACTCCGGCTGCCTGGTCGACCCCGAAGAAATCATCATCACCACCGGCTGCCAGGAAGCCCTGATGTGCTCCATACGGGCCATTTGCAGCCAGGGGGATATTGTTGTCGTCGAGTCACCGAGCTTTCACGGGGCGATACAGACCCTCAAAGTCTGCGGCATCAAAGTCATTGAAGTGCCCACTCACCCGCTGACGGGCATCTGCCTGGAATCACTGGAACTGATCGCGCAGCGCTGGCCGATCCGCGCGGTGCTGGTCAACCCGAACTGCAACAACCCGCTGGGTTATGTGATGCCGGATGAACGCAAGGAAACCCTGGTAGAACTGTCCAGGACCTTCGGCTTTTTTATCATCGAAGATGACACCTACGGCGACCTCACGTACCCGTACCCGCGCCCCAAAACCATCAAGTCCCTGGACACCGAGGGCAAGATCATCCTGTGTGGGTCGTTCTCAAAAACACTCGCGCCCGGGCTGCGGGTAGGCTGGGTCGTGCCCGGGAAAATCTACGACAAAGTGCTGCATATCAAATACACCAGCTCCGGCGCCACGGCCACCGCGAACCAACGCGCCATTGCCGAGTTCATGGGCAAGGGCTTGTACCAGATCCATCTGCGGCGCATGCGCGCCAACTACAAGGCCAACCGCGAGTTGATGACCAGTTGGATCTCCAAATACTTCAACCCGAGCATTCGGATCAGCCGGCCCCAGGGCGGGTATTTCTTGTGGATGGAGCTCCCGGACGGCGTGTCGGCCTATGAGCTCAGCGACTACCTGATGCAACACAACATACAAATTGCCACCGGGAAAATATTCTCCTCTTCCGGCAAGTATGAAAACTGCATCCGCATCAACTATGGCGGCGCGCTTGATGAGCGGGTGGAGGAAGCGATCAAGATGATCGGCAAACGGGTGCTGGACCTGAGCGTTTCCAACATGCTGCGCTAGTGCCTCAACGACAAACAGGCCGGTGACGGCCTGCCTGCCTCAGCGCATCGGTGTCAGTCTTCAGAAAAACGAATGGCGTAGACGCGTTCCGGACCAGGGCCTGGCTGGTCCGCCCCCCTCACCCAACCGGTTGACTCGTACAACTGAACCGCCTCTTTGTAGCGTGCCCGGGTTTTCAGGAAAATCTCGTTGTACCCCAGTTGCCGTGCCGTCGAGACCGCCGCCTGGAGCATCGCCACACCGGCACCGAAACCACGGTAGTCCTTGTCCAGGTAGTACTTGGTGAGCTTCACCCGGCCATCGTCGCCCCCCGTGAGGATGGCGGACCCCACCGGCACATCACCAAACACCGTGACCAGCTCCACGACATTCGCCTTGGGTACACCAAAGCACATGATGTCGCGGTCATCATCGTCAGGGTCTGCCGCGATGCCGTACTCCACGAAGGTCTTGAATACCATTTTCCGGATGGCGATAGCGTCTTCGAGTCTTGCGCTGCGAATCACGAAGTTTTGTTTTTTTACGTAAATCATCTCGCTCATGGGTACCAAGCCTCAACTTCAATGTCCGAGAGCGGCACCAGCACACAGGGCAAGATTGCGTTGTGCCCTCTTTCCTTTTCCGTGAGCGCAAGCATGGGTGCCCACTCGCTGTACTCACCAGAGACAAACTTCACCTGACATGCACCGCACCGCCCCTGCCGGCAACGGGTACGCACCAGGCCGATTTTTTCACAGGCGTTGACCAGGGAAAAAACGTCGCTGGCGATGGGCTCACGCTGCCCTGCGCACGCGAGCGTGAAATTATTGGCGGTCATCGTTGGTCCATTCCCATTCCAGGCTGTCGTAGAGTTTCATCAAGCCGCGATTGTTGTTCGTGAACTCGACCCCGCGCTGCAGCTCTACTGCGTTGTCTACCACTGCCGCCCGCACGCCATCGAGTGAGGGTCGCGCGAGTTGATCGATCACCGTGATCCAGGCATTGAGATCGGCCCGGAAGAAGTTCTTCGCGACCAGTTCGACGGTTTCCTTGAACACCTGCTTTCCATCTTTAGAGAGCTGCCAATAGACATCCCGCGCCAACACCGCAAACTGTGAGCCATGGCTCCACTCATCCTTGGCATGGGCATTGACCGCCGCGAGAAACATCGGCTGGATCGACGTCGCGTTCGCCAGCAGGTCCAGGTAATCGGTGATGTGGTTCTCTGTGCAACAGGCCGTAGCGATACGCGCAATGCGCCGCTTCCATTCGCTATCGAGCCCATGGATATAGGCATTCATGACATTCACCAAGTGAAAGTCCGCAGGAAACAACGCAAGTTGCCGGTTGGCCCGCACCTCATCACAGGTGAGCACTGCCAGCAGCGTGTGATAGCCCTCGTCAGTCATCGCCTCCGCCATTGAGCGTGCCATCTCGGGGCCGACACTGTTGTCTTGCCGCGAACGAATGACTTCGATACAGGCCGGCGTGACTAAATCAGTTTCAATAAAGATGGTGTTGCTCTGATAGATAATCCACCCGGCAGAGAGCAAGTCGTTCTTATCTTGAGGTTCCAGGGCGCGCCACGCGTCGAACGACGAGAAAGGCACCATCGCCTCCAGAAAGTCTGGCGCATGCATATCAAACGCAAGACTGGTAATACCTTTAAAGCGCATGACTTCGGCGTCAAACGACCAACTTTGGCTGATGCGCTCAATCACTTCCCGTGAATAATCGCGGGTTTCAATATCCATTCCACTATGACGCGACATGCTCAGCCCCTTGCGCCGTGAATTCCAAAAACAACATATCTCGCGACGCGATACCGTCGTCTGCCGTGTTCATTTGACTGACGCTGTGATAAACCTTGGAATCATCAAAGATCACCAGGTCGCCATAGCGCTGGAGGGTAAAACTTTCGAGCAAGGCCTTGTCGTTGTCATAGATGGAATTTTCTGCACCGGTGCAATTGTCCGTGCGGTTGACGCAAAACAAACTGGAAAACGTAACACCGTCCTTATGTATACCTTCCGGTGTCGGGAAACCGGCAACACCGCGCGACGATGTAATTCTCACTTGGTGCAAATAGACCTGCCACACCGCCACATCCTTATAGCGGGTAAAGATCGCCACATAATCGCGAATCATGCGTTTTATGAACGGGTGCGTCGCAATGTAGGGGGTGATCGGTTCAAAGTATCGATCCACGCCGCCATTCAAGGTATTCGTGTACTTGTCCTGAAAGAACGGCCGATGCGGAAGTATGCCGATTTCATCGTTAAGCACACTGTAGCGAAGTTCGGTAAAGCGCCGCCGACGGTATTTGCCGCCGTCCGCCATAAACTCATCCGGCGGCAAGCTGTCCCACGTCTGCAGGAACGCTCTCCAGTCAGCGGAACGATGGGCCAGCGTCACGAAGTAGTTGAAATAGTTGCCCACCCAATACCCGCTGTGCCTGAGTTGCTGCTCGATCAGATCAGAGGTGCTTTGCACAGTGGACAATGAACGGGCTGCAGAGCCTTCATACTTCATAGATTGATATCCTTCAATGGATGGTAGAGAACCCTAATGCCGCACCAAAAAATACGAAGAACACAGCGACTACTTTGGAACCGATTCTACTGGCGGAGGGCGACGTCAACTTCGACGCGATCCTGGTAGCCACTACGGCGTAACAGGAAAGAATCGAAAACTTTATCAGTGCGCTGATAACCACAAGAAACGCAAAGAACTGAAGATCGGGCGTGCCACTTTTTTCGAACTGCGGCAGCAGCGCGGTAAAGTACACCAGCGCCTTTGGATTACTGATACCGATCAAAAAGGACTGGGCCCACTGGCGCGTCAAGGCGGGCGCCCTGACAACCGGTGCATCAGGACTTGCAGCAGTCATGATCGCGCGGCTTTTCTTGAACGCACCCACCCCCAGATAAACAAGATAGGCCGCACCGGCCAGTTTCAAGGCATTAAACATCGACGGATGTTCTGCAAAAAAAGTGGCAATACCCAGTGACGAGATCAAGCCCATGATCAAGATGGCAAATACATCCCCGGTCAATACGCCAATCGCTTTCAGTGGCCCATACTTGATTGAGTTATTCACCAAAAATACCGTTGACGGCCCTGGCGAACCGGCCTGCACCATCGTAATCAGAATGAACGACAACCACGCATAGATAGTCATTATTAAACCCCGGACACATACAACTGGACGAATAGGTTTTCCGGTACTTGCATTAAGACGTGCCCAACGCAACTCAACGAATAAGCTATTGTTAACGCTACTTGGCACTTAATTAAGATCCAGAAAAACCACTTCTTTGATGCACAGTTGAACGCCCGGCCATCTGTATGGTGGTTTTCTCCAGCATCTGTACCAGAGCAGGCAGGCGATATTTTTCAGAAGGGGAAAGACGCAAAAACCGGCGCTAGGCGCCGGTTCTGTGTGTGCGCGGACGCGCCCAGGTGGCGCCTCCGTGAGTGAAGAAAAACCGTGTCAGGCAGCCATCTGGCGCCCCGCTATCGCGGCAGAGGCGGCGACCATCGCGCGCAACAACACCGCACAGCCCGCCGCCAGATCATCCGGCGCGGCGTTTTCGATTTCGTTATGGCTGATGCCCCCTTCACACGGCACAAAGATCATCCCCGCCGGGCCCAACTCGGCGACGAAGATCGCGTCGTGCCCTGCCCCGCTGACAATGTCCATGTTCGACAGGCCCAGGCCGTTCGCTGCATCGCGCACGGCGTCCACACAGCCTTTGTCAAAGTACAGCGGCGGGAAGTCCGCCGTTGGCTCCATTTCAAAGCTCAAGCCATGCTTGGCGCAGGTCTCATCGATCACCTTGCGCACCTGGGCAATCATCGAATCCAACCGCGCCGGCTCCAGGTGACGGAAATCCAGGGTCATGCGCACCTCACCGGGGATTACATTACGCGAGCCAGGATAGGCTTGCAGGCAGCCCACCGTGCCACACGCATGGGGCTGATGCCCCAGCGCCGCCGCATTCACGGCCGCCACCACGGCGGCTGCGCCCACCAGGGCATCCTTGCGCAGGTGCATCGGCGTCGGCCCCGCGTGGGCTTCGACGCCGCGCAGTTTCAGGTCAAACCACTTCTGGCCCAGTGCGCCCAATACCACGCCGATGGTCTTTTTCTCGTCCTCAAGAATCGGCCCCTGTTCGATATGCGCTTCAAAATACGCGCCGACCTTGTGCCCGCTCTCCGCCCGTGTACCGGCGTAGCCAATCGCGTTCAACGCATCGCCTACCGAGACGCCATCGGCATCGACCTTGGCCAGGGTATCCGCCAGGCTGAATTTCTCGGCAAACACCCCCGAACCCATCATGCACGGCGGAAAGCGCGAGCCTTCTTCGTTGGTCCATACCACCACTTCCAGCGGCGCCTCGGTTTCCAGCTGGAGGTCGTTGAGGGTGCGCAGCACTTCCACACCGGCAAGCACGCCAAAGCAGCCGTCAAATTTTCCGCCCGTGGGTTGGGTGTCGATATGGCTGCCGGTCATCACCGGTGGCAGGTCGGGGTTGCGCCCGGGGCGGCGGGCGAAGATGTTGCCGATGCCGTCGATGGTCACGGTGCAACCGGCGGCTTCGCACCACTGCACGAACAGGTCGCGGGCCTGGCGGTCGAGGTCGGTGAGGGCCAGGCGGCACACACCGCCCTTGGGTGTGGCGCCGAGTTTGGCGAGGTCCATCAGGGACTGCCACAAACGGTCGCGATTGATGTGCTGATGGGTGGATTGCAGAACGTCGAGGGCAGCGTTCATGGGGATCTCCTCAGGCTATATTTTTATGGTTTCAACTGGCGGAACTCGGTCAAAACTGTGGGAGCGGGCTTGCTCGCGAATGCGGTCTTTCAGGCAACATTTTCGGTGACTGATACACCGCCTTCGCGAGCAAGCCCGCTCCCACAGTTGGATTGCAATTCAACTTTTAACCGCGACTGGGCTGACTCTGCGCTTGGCGTTAAGGGCGTAATACAACACCCCACCCAACGCCGAACCGGTAAACCAGCCATAGCTGTAGAACCAGCTGAACGCATCACTGCCCAGGGACAACAACGTCAGCACCACCGGCACGCCAAAGGCGATAAACCCGCTCCAGTTCCACGCCGGGTACACGTCATCGCGGTACAGGCCGGCCAGGTCCAGTTGTTGTTTGCGGGTGATGAAATAGTCCACCACCATGATCCCGGCAATCGGCCCCAGCAGGCTGGAGTAACCGAGCAACCAGTTGGAATAGACGGTCTCCAGGCTCACATCGGAAACGATCAAACCAAGCTTTTTCAGCAACTCATGCCCCATCAGCACCAGCCCCACCAACCCGGTGAGGATCACCGCCGTGGTGCGGTTGATCAGCTTCGGCGCGATGTTCTGGAAGTCATTGGTCGGCGAGACAATGTTCGCCGCCGTGTTGGTGGACAAGGTGGCGATGATGATCAACAGCATCGCAATGGCCACCCACACCGGGCTCTGGATATGCCCGATCAAGGTCACCGGGTCGGACACGCTCACCCCCACCAGTTTCACCGACGCGGCCGTCATGATCACGCCCAGTGCAGCGAACAGGAACATGGTCAGCGGCAGGCCGAAAATCTGCCCGAGGATCTGGTCCTTCTGGCTTTTCGCGTAGCGGCTGAAGTCGGGAATATTCAGCGACAAGGTGGCCCAGAACCCCACCATCGCAGTCAGGCCGGCCATGAAGTAACCGGTGAGGCTCGCCCCCTCCGGGCGTTTTGGCGGGATCGCCATCAACTCGCTGAGGGACACGTTCGGCATCGCCCACACCAGCAGACCAATCCCCACCGCCACCAGCAGCGGCGCCGACAGGGTTTCCAGGCGCTTGATCGACTCGGCGCCACGCAGCACCACCCACAAATTCAGGCACCAGAAAATCATGAAGCCAATCACTTCACCGGTGCCACCAAGGGACTTCCAGCCCTCGAAAATCGAGCCCAGAAACAAGTGAATAGCCAGCCCGCCAAACATCGTCTGGATACCAAACCAGCCGCACGCCACCAGCGCACGAATCAGGCACGGCACGTTGGAACCGAGAATGCCGAACGACGAACGCAACAGCACCGGAAACGGAATGCCGTACTTGGTCCCGGGAAACGCGTTAAGGGTCAGCGGGATCAACACCACGATATTGGCCAGCAGAATGGCCATCAGCGCCTCCCCCACCGACAAGCCGAAGTACGCGGTGAGCACCCCGCCCAGCGTATAGGTGGGCACGCAGATCGACATACCGACCCACAGCGCGGTGATGTGCCACTTGTTCCAGGTTCGTTCATGCACCTTGGTCGGTGCCATGTCGTGGTTGTAGCGGGGGCTGTCGAGGACGTCGGGGCCGGCGTCGAGTTCGTACAGGCCGTTGCGTTCAATGACTTGCGATCTGTTCTGTTGCATGGCCGCTCCACGGTTTTTTCGAATTATTGTTGCTCATCCAACGCTTGGCGCTGGATGGCCGGAGTACCTCGTAAACAACATGACATCACGGGTCCGGCCAGCCGCCACTGCACTCAATAATCGTGCCGACAGCCGTCGCCATACCCCTACCGCTTATATAACTGGCTGATGTTAATCAGCTTTCCGATTGTTCCCTCGGTACTTGCCACGTTACTCAGGCTAAACAACGTGGAAGTTGCCCGAATTGTCAGGACTCAATCTGGTGCAACACAATTATTTTTATTTCCCATCGCCGTCAAGCGGCATATCTCAAGCGTCTGATTTGCAATAAGAAATGTTGCTCAATTTAAGAACCTGTCAAGTGCGTCAAAACGGTGAACGTGCGCTTCATTTTGGTGATTTGTGTTTTTAATCATTAAAAATCAACAAGTTAACAACAATATAAGCTTATAAAAAATCTGCTTGCCCAATCGAAAAACTCGGGCTAGTTTCTATTCCTGTCACCGATGACAGGAATTAACCCGCCCATCGGCAAGCAGCAATACAACACTTAGAACTGGCACAAGCCGGTCAAGCCTGTGAGGAACTCGACATGTCGCTGTTGATCCGTGGCGCCACCGTTATTACCCATGATGAAAGTTACCGCGCCGATGTTTTATGTGCAGGCGGTCTAATCCGCGCCATTGGCACGGACCTGGATATTCCCGCCGGCACTGAAATACTCGACGGCAGCGGCCAATACTTGATGCCCGGCGGCATCGACCCCCACACCCATATGCAACTGCCCTTCATGGGCACCGTGGCCAGTGAAGACTTTTTCAGTGGCACGGCGGCGGGTCTGGCGGGGGGCACCACGTCAATCATCGACTTTGTGATTCCCAACCCGCAGCAGTCCTTGCTGGAAGCTTTTCACCAGTGGCGCGGCTGGGCGGAAAAATCCGCCGCCGACTACGGCTTCCACGTGGCGATCACCTGGTGGAGCGAGCAAGTGCGCGAAGAAATGGCCGAGCTGGTCAGCCACCACGGCATCAACAGCTTCAAACACTTCATGGCCTACAAGAACGCGATCATGGCGGCCGACGACACCCTGGTCGCCAGCTTCGAGCGCTGCCTGGAACTGGGCGCGGTGCCCACCGTGCACGCGGAAAACGGCGAGCTGGTGTACCACCTGCAACGCAAGCTCATGGCCCAGGGCATCACCGGACCGGAAGCGCACCCGCTGTCGCGGCCATCCCAGGTGGAAGGCGAAGCGGCGAGCCGGGCCATTCGCATCGCCGAAACCATCGGCACACCGCTGTACCTGGTGCACGTATCGACCAAGGAGGCGCTGGACGAAATCACCTACGCCCGCAGCAAGGGCCAGCCGGTGTATGGCGAAGTCCTTGCCGGCCACCTGCTGCTGGACGACAGCGTCTATCGCCACCCCGACTGGCAGACCGCCGCGGGCTTCGTGATGAGCCCGCCGTTCCGCCCACGCGGGCATCAGGAAGCCCTGTGGCACGGCCTGCAATCGGGCAACCTGCACACCACCGCCACCGACCACTGCTGCTTCTGCGCCGAGCAAAAAGCCGCTGGCCGTGACGACTTCAGCAAGATCCCCAACGGCACCGCCGGTATCGAAGACCGCATGGCGCTGCTGTGGGACGAAGGCGTCAACACCGGGCGTTTGTCGATGCAGGAGTTCGTCGCGCTGACCTCCACCAACACCGCGAAGATCTTCAACCTCTACCCACGCAAAGGCGCGATCCGCGTGGGTGCCGATGCCGACCTGGTGCTGTGGGATCCCGAGGGGACGCGGACGATTTCCGCCAAGACCCACCATCAGAATGTCGACTTCAATATCTTCGAAGGCAAGACCGTACGCGGTGTGCCAAGCCACACCGTGAGCCAGGGCAAGCTGGTCTGGGCCGATGGCGACCTGCGCGCCGAACGCGGTGCCGGGCGGTATGTGGAGCGGCCGGCGTATCCGCCGGTGTTTGAGCAGTTGAGCAAGCGGGCTGCGTATTCCAAGCCAGCGGCTGTGAACCGCTGAGACCGCCTTCGCGAGCAAGCCCGCTCCCACATTCGACTGCGTTCCTCCAGACAAAACGGGGTCGAATGTGGGAGCGGGCTTGCTCGCGAAGAGGCCAGCACAGGCAACACAAAAACCAATGCCCATCAGAGGCAGCACCTCAATAACCGTGAGGCCACCACCGTGATCCAGACCCTGACCCACCTCCCCCATCCCGCTGAGGATGGACCCACCCTCGCCAGCCACTTCACCGACCTGGCCCCGCCCCTCAACGCCCGCCAGGCCCAACTGGAGGCCTCACGCTGCCTGTATTGCTACGACGCGCCGTGCGTGAACGCCTGCCCCAGCGAGATCGACATCCCGTCATTCATCCGCAATATCCACACTGAAAACGTGCAAGGCGCCGCGCAGAAGATCCTCTCGGCCAACATCCTCGGCGGCAGCTGCGCCCGCGTCTGCCCCACCGAGATCCTCTGTCAGCAAGCCTGCGTGCGCAACAACGCCGAAGAATGCGCGCCGGTGCTGATCGGCCTGCTGCAACGCTATGCCGTGGACAACGCGCACTTCAGCGAACACCCGTTCCACCGCGCCGCTGCCACCGGCAAACGCATCGCCGTGGTCGGCGCCGGGCCGGCCGGTCTGGCCTGCGCCCATCGCAGCGCCCTGCACGGCCATGACGTGGTGGTGTTCGAAGCACGGGAAAAAGCCGGCGGCCTGAATGAATACGGAATCGCCAAGTACAAGCTGGTGGATGATTTTGCGCAGAAGGAACTGGATTTCCTCCTGCAGATCGGCGGCATCGAGATCCGCCACGGCCAACGCCTGGGCGACAACCTCACCTTGAGCGAACTGCACCAGCAATTCGACGCGGTGTTCCTTGGCCTCGGCCTGGCCGCGAGCAAACAGCTCGGCCTGCCCCATGAAGACGCCCCAGGCCTGCTCGCCGCCACCGACTACATCCGCGAACTGCGCCAAACCGACGACCTCACCCAACTGCCCCTGGCCGACCGCTGCATCGTGCTCGGCGCCGGCAACACCGCCATCGACATGGCCGTGCAAATGGCCCGCCTCGGCGCCCGCGATGTGAACCTTGTGTACCGCCGTGGCTTGGCGGACATGGGCGCCACCCACCACGAACAGGATATCGCCAAGGCCAACCAGGTCCGCCTGCTGACCTGGGCCCAACCCGAAGAAATCCTGCTGGATGAGCAGGGCCACGTGCGCGGCATGCGCTTCCTGCGCACGCGCATGGAAAACGGCCGCCTGCACCCCACCGGCGAGACCTTCGAACTGGCCGCCGATGCGATCTTCAAGGCCATCGGCCAAGGCTTTGACAGCGAGGCCTTGCACGACCCACTGGCCCAGCAACTGCACCGCGTCGGCGAGCGGATTTTTGTCGATGAACACCTGCGTACCAGCATTCCCGGCGTGTACGCCGGTGGCGATTGCGTCAGCCTCGGCCAGGACCTCACCGTGCAGGCGGTGCAACACGGCAAGCTGGCGGCCGAAGCCATGCACGCCCAACTCATGCTGACTGTGGAGGCTGCGTAATGGCCGATCTCTCGATTGTATTTGCCGGTATCAAAGCCCCCAACCCGTTCTGGCTGGCCTCCGCCCCACCCACCGACAAAGCCTACAACGTGGTCCGCGCCTTCGAAGCCGGCTGGGGCGGCGTGGTGTGGAAAACCCTCGGTGAAGACCCGGCGGCGGTCAACGTGTCCTCACGCTACTCGGCCCACTACGGTGCCAACCGTGAAGTGTTGGGCATCAACAACATCGAGTTGATCACCGACCGTTCCCTGGAGATCAACCTGCGGGAAATCACCCAGGTGAAAAAGGACTGGCCCGACCGTGCGCTGATCGTCTCGCTGATGGTGCCGTGCGTGGAAGAGTCCTGGAAAAATATCCTGCCGCTGGTGGAAGCCACTGGCTGCGACGGCATCGAGCTGAATTTCGGCTGCCCCCACGGCATGCCCGAACGCGGCATGGGCGCGGCGGTGGGCCAGGTGCCGGAATATGTGGAACAGGTGACGCGCTGGTGCAAGACGTACTGCTCGCTGCCGGTGATCGTCAAGCTCACGCCGAATATCACCGACATCCGCGTGGCCGCACGGGCGGCGTATCGCGGCGGGGCGGATGCGGTGTCGCTGATCAACACCATCAATTCCATCACCAGCGTCGACCTGGAACGCATGGTCGCCCTGCCGATGGTCGGCACCCAGAGCACCCACGGCGGTTACTGCGGCTCGGCGGTCAAGCCCATCGCGCTAAACATGGTCGCCGAGATTGCCCGCGACCCGCAGACCCAAGGCCTGCCGATCTGCGGCATCGGTGGCATTGGCAACTGGCGCGATGCCGCGGAGTTCATCGCCCTCGGCTGCGGCGCGATACAGGTGTGCACGGCGGCGATGCTGCACGGGTTTCGCATTGTCGACGAGATGAAGGACGGGCTGTCGCGCTGGATGGACAGTCAAGGCTACAAAAGCTTGCAGGAATTCTCCGGGCGGGCGGTGGGCAATACCACGGACTGGAAGTACCTGGATATCAACTATCAGGTGATCGCGAAGATCGACCAGGCGGCGTGCATTGGCTGTGGCCGTTGCCATATTGCCTGTGAAGACACCTCGCACCAGGCCATTGCCAGTTTGAAACAGCCTGATGGGACGCACGTTTACGAGGTGATTGATGAGGAGTGCGTGGGCTGCAACCTGTGCCAGATCACCTGCCCGGTGGCGGACTGTATCGAGATGGTGGCGGTGGATACAGGCCAGCCGTTTTTGAATTGGACGCAGGATCCGAGGAATCCGTATCGGGAGGCTGTGTAGTGCTGTAGACCGCTATCGCAGGCAAGCCAGCTCCCACATTTGAAGGTGTTCACAATTCAAAATGTGGGAGCTGGCTTGCCTGCGATGAGGCCATCAGCATCACCACAAGCCTCAAGGCTCCAACCCAATCCCCCGCAAAATCACCCCCGTCACCGTCTGGATCGCCTTCTCAAACTGCCTATCCGACAACGGCTGGTGATCATTCAAAATCTTCACCTGGTGGTCAAAGTCGGCATAGTGCTGGGTCGACGCCCAGATCATATACAGCAGGCTCGACGGCTCCACCGGCAGAATGCGTTTGTCTTCCACCCACTGGCGAATCTTCGCTTCCTTCATCTTGGCCCAGTCGTACAGGCTCGCATCCAACGCCTCACCCAGGGTGGGCGCGCCGTGGATGATTTCATTGGCCCAGACCTTGGAGCCATACGGCCGCGTACGCGAGCGCTGCATCTTGGCGCGGATGTAGCTGCTGAGCACCACGCGTGGATCATCGAAGGTTTCAAAGCTCAGGGCGTCCTGCTTCCACAGGTCCAGCAGGTCGAACAGCACCGCGCTGTACAGCTCGCTCTTGGTGGTGAAGTAGTAATGCAGATTGGAGCGCGGCAGTTGCACTTCTTCGGCGATGTCGGCCATGGCGGTGCTGCCATAGCCCTTCTCGGCGAAGACCTTCTCCGCCGCCAGCAGGATTTTTTCGACGTTGACCCGACGAATGCCACTCTTGTGATTGCCCATAAGGGCTCCCCGACAACAACATGGGTTAGAGACTACCACCGGCTCTAGATCGCGGCGACAGGCCATACTGAAACTTCGTACACTGCCCCCTTCTCCCCATTGATTGGTATTGCCCAATGTTGATCAAAAAGACCCTGACCACCGTCGCCCTGCTCGCCTCGCTGTTGGGCGCTTCGGTAGCCTTTGCCCACGCCCACCTGAAAGGTGCCACGCCCGCTGCCGACAGCACCGTCGCCGCGCCGGCCGATCTGCGCCTGACCTTCAGCGAAGGCGTGGAAGCCACTTTCACCAAAGTCTCCCTGAGCAAGGACGGCACGGAAATCGCCATCAAGGGCCTGGAAACCCCAGACGCCGACAAGAAAACCCTGGTCGTCACGCCGGCCGCGCCACTGGCCGCCGGCAACTACAAGGTGGTGTGGAACGCGGTGTCGGTCGACACCCACAAGAGCAACGGCGAATACAGCTTCAAGGTTGGCCAATAACCCATGGCAACCCTGCTGGTGCTGTGCCGCTTTGTGCATTTCATCGTCGTGCTGCTGATGTTCGGGGCTTGCGTGTTCAGGCCCCTGCTACTCGGTGCGGGGCCACAGCCGGCGCTCGACCGGCCACTGCTGCGCATCACCCGGGCACTGGCCTGGGTCGGCCTGTTGTCGGGTGTGACCTGGTTGCTGCTGATCACCGCCAGCATGGCCGGCAGTTGGGGCGCGGCGCTGCAACCGGCCACCGTGCAGTTGGTGCTGGGCAAGACCTTTTTTGGTCAGGTGTGGACTTGGCATTTGCTGTTCAACCTGCTGCTGGTGATTGCGCTGGCCAAGCCCTGGCCGGCGTTGCGCCTGCCGCTGCTCGCGCTGCTGCTGGTGACCCTGGCGCCCGTGGGCCACGGTGCCATGCTCGATGGGCTTAGCGGGCGCTTGCTGATCCTCAACCAAGTGGTGCACCTGGCGTGCGTCGGCGCGTGGCTCGGTGGCTTGTTGGTGCTGGTGTTGATCCTGCGCCAACCTCAGGGCTATGGGCTGGAGCCGATCCTGCGGCGGTTCAGCGGGGTGGGCTATGGCCTGGTTGCGGGCTTGTTGGTGACCGGACTGATTAACGTGCGCGTACTGACCGGGCAACTGTGGCCGACGCCCTTGTTCAGCGGTTTTGCCCTGATTCTGCTGGTCAAGGTCATGCTGGTGCTGGGCATGTTGGCCCTGGCGCTGTTGAACCGGTTGCGGATCGAGCGCTGTGACGAACGCCACGCGAGCTTGAAGGCCAGTGTGCTGCTGGAGTGGCTGCTGGGGGTTGCAGCGGTTGCCGCCGTCTCCCTGCTGGGGACCTTGCCGCCGATGGTCATGAGCAACTAAGCCCTCAAGTCAAGCACCAATCAAAAATGTGGGAGCGGGCTTGCTCGCGAATGCGGTGTATCAGTCACAAGATTTATTGACGGGTCTACCGCATTCGCGAGCAAGCCCGCTCCCACATTTGAACCGTGCCCACTGTTTACCGGTGAAACCGTAGTCATCGTATAACTTCTTATTGACAACCTACACAAACCCCGCAAATATCCTAGCCAATGTTGTACGACGACGTACGACAAATAATAAAAACAACAAAAGAAAGGGAGCTCCACTGTGAGTCACTTCGCCCGCAATTCCTGCGCACGCCTGGGCTTTATCGGTCTCGGCAGCCTGAGCGCCGCCCTGCCCCTCTGCGCCCAGGCCGATGGTTTTATTGACGATGCCAAGGCCACGCTCAACCTGCGCAACGCCTACTTCAACCGCAACTTCACCAACCCGACCAATCCTCAAGCCAAGGCCGAGGAGTGGACGCAAAACTTCATTCTCGACGCCAAGTCCGGTTTCACCCAAGGCACCGTGGGTTTCGGCATCGATGTGCTGGGCCTGTACTCGCAAAAGCTCGACGGCGGCAAAGGCACCGGCGGTACCCAGTTGCTGCCGATCCATAGCGACGGCCGCCCGGCCGACAACTTCGGCCGCCTCGGCGTGGCGCTGAAGACCCGGCTGTCGAAGACGGAATTGAAGGTCGGCGAATGGATGCCCGTGTTGCCGATCCTGCGCTCCGACGACGGCCGCTCCCTGCCCCAGACCTTCCGTGGCGGCCAGGTCACCTCCAACGAAATCGCCGGCCTGACCCTCTACGGCGGCCAGTTCCGTGGCAACAGCCCACGCAACGACGCGAGCATGGAAGACATGTTCATGAACGGCAAAGCCGCGTTCACCTCGGACCGTTTCAACTTCGGCGGCGGTGAATACACGTTCAACGACAAACGCACCCAGATCGGCCTGTGGTACGCCGAACTCACCGACATCTACCAGCAGCAATACCTCAATCTCACCCACAGCCAACCCGTGGGCGACTGGACCCTGGGCGCCAACCTCGGCTTCTTCAACGGCAAGGAGGACGGCAGCGCCCTGGCCGGCGACCTCGACAACAAGACCACGTTCGCCCTGCTCTCGGCACGCTACGGCGGCAACACCTTTTACGTGGGCCTGCAGAAACTCACCGGCAACAGCGTGTGGATGAAGGTCAACGGCACCAGCGGCGGCACCCTGGCCAACGACAGCTACAACGCCAGCTATGACAACGCCAGGGAAAAATCCTGGCAGCTGAGGCATGACTTCAACTTCGTGGTGCTGGGTGTGCCGGGGCTGACCCTGATGAACCGCTATATCAGCGGCAGTAATGTGCACACCGGGGCGATCACCGACGGCAAGGAGTGGGGCCGTGAATCGGAACTGGCTTACACCGTGCAAAGTGGCGCGCTGAAGAACTTGAATGTGAAATGGCGCAACTCGACCATGCGCCGGGATTTCAGCAACAATGAGTTCGATGAGAACCGGATTTTCATCAGTTACCCGATTTCATTGTTGTAGGGCTTTGCGCCGAGCACAGACTCGCAGCCACAACGCAAATCCCCTGTGGGAGCGGGCTTGCTCGCGAATGCGGTGGGTCAGTCAATACATGTGCCAGCTGATCCGCCGCCTTCGCGAGCAAGCCCGCTCCCACATTTAGATCCCACTCGCCTGAAGGAGCGTTGACAACCCCGGGAATCAATACCGATACTCCACCACAGTCATACGACAACCTACAACAACAATGGACCCGCCCATGACCACCACCACTGCCGTTCCCTTCAACCGCCTGTTACTCACCGGTGCCGCTGGCGGCCTGGGCAAAGTCCTGCGTGAACGCCTGCGCCCTTACGCCCACGTACTGCGCCTGTCGGACATCGCCGAGATGGCCCCGGCCACCGATGACAGCGAAGAAGTGCAACCCTGCGACCTCGCCGACAAACAGGCCGTGCACCACCTGGTAGAAGGCGTCGACGCGATCCTGCACTTCGGCGGCGTCTCGGTTGAGCGCTCCTTCGAAGAAGTGCTCGGCGCCAATATCAGCGGGATTTTCCACATCTACGAGGCCGCGCGCCGCCATGGCGTCAAGCGCGTGATCTTCGCCAGTTCCAACCATGTGATCGGCTTCCACAAGCAAGGCGAAATCCTTGACGCCCACTCGCCGCGTCGCCCAGACAGTTACTACGGCCTGTCCAAGTCCTACGGCGAAGACATGGCCAGCTTCTACTTCGATCGCTACGGCATCCAGACCGTGAGCATCCGCATCGGCTCCTCGTTCCCCGAGCCGCAGAACCGCCGGATGATGCACACCTGGCTGAGTTTCGACGACCTGACCCAATTGCTGGAGCGCTCCCTGTACACACCAAACGTCGGCCACACGGTGGTTTACGGTATGTCGGACAACCTCGACACCTGGTGGGACAACCGCTACGCCGCGCACCTGGGCTACGCGCCCAAAGACAACTCCGAAGTGTTCCGCGCCCAGGTCGAAACGCAGCCACCGGTGGCCGCCGATGATCCGGCCAAGGTCTACCAGGGCGGCGCCTTCTGCGCGGCCGGGCCGTTCGGGGACTAAGTCATGAGCGCAGAACTGATTGTCGATGCGCGCAACGCCGTAGGCGAATGCCCGGTGTGGGTGCCCGAGGAAAACGCGCTGTACTGGGTGGACATCCCCAACGGCGGCCTGCAACGCTGGAGCGCCGCCAACGGCCACGTCGCCGCCTGGAAAGCCACGGAAATGCTTGCCTGCATTGCCCGCACCACCACGGGCAACTGGGTCGCGGGGATGGAGAGCGGCTTCTTCCAACTCACCGCGCACCACGATGGCAGCCTCGACGCCACGCGCCTGGCCAAAGTCGAACACCCACGCGCCGACATGCGCCTGAACGATGGTCGCTGCGATCGCCAGGGCCGCTTCTGGGCCGGCAGCATGGTGCTGAACATGGGTTTGAATGCCGCCGAGGGCATCCTCTACCGCTACGCGGCGGGCCGGGTGCCCCATGCCGCGCTGGACGGTTTCATCACCCTCAACGGCCTGGCCTTCAGCCCCGATGGGCGCACAATGTACGCCTCGGATTCACACCCGCTGGTGCAGCAAATCTGGGCGTTCGACTACGACATCGACACCGGCACGCCGTCCAACCGCCGCGTGTTCGTGGACATGCACGAACACCCAGGCCGCCCCGACGGCGCCGCAGTGGATGCCGACGGTTGCTACTGGATCTGCGCCAACGACGCTGGGCTGATCCACCGTTTCACCCCCGACGGGCGCCTCGACCGCTCCCTCAGCGTACCGGTGAAAAAGCCCACCATGTGCGCGTTTGGTGGCAGCCGCCTGGATACCCTGTTCGTCACCTCGATCCGTGATGATCAGAGTGAACAGTCGCTGTCGGGCGCTGTGTTTGCCCTCAATCCTGGTGTGCAGGGCGTGGCCGAGCCGACTTTCACCCTCTGACGGGATAGCCCTGATGATCGAACTCAAAGACGCCCTCACCCACCTCACCCTGGCGCCCGCCACTGGCGGCAGCATCGTCAACTGGCAGGTTATCGCCAGCGGCCAACCGTTATTGCGCCATAGCGATGAACACGCGGTGAACACAGGGCTTGCGGGCAAGCTGGGCTGTTATCCGCTGGCGCCCTGGTCCAACCGCATTGCCAACGGTGGTTTCAACAACCCCGATGGCTGGCTGGCCCTGTCGGCCAACAGCCTGACCGACCCGTTGCCGATCCATGGTTCGGCGTGGCAACAGGCGTGGCAAGTGGTCAGCCAATCGGCCGCTGAAGTGGTGTTGGAGGTGATGTGCGACACGCCGTTTGCCTATCGTGCCGAGCAACGGTTTCGCTTGAATAACGGCGAGCTGAGCATCGCATTGACGGTCACGCACCTGGCCGTAAAGCCCGCCTGGCATGGCCTGGGGTTGCACCCGTACCTGCCGCGCCAACCGGGCACGCGGTTGCAGGCCAAGGCTTCGCAGGTGTGGATGAGCGATGCGTCCAAACTGCCTACCGGGCTGGCGCCGCTTCCGGCGGAGTGGGATTTCCAAAAGCTCAAGGCCTTGCCTGAAGGCCTTGTCGACAACGGCTTTTGCCAGTGGGACGGACACTGCCGGATCGAGCAACCGGAGCTGGGTTATGCGCTGGAATGCCAGGCCAGCGGCGCCGACTACTTCCTGCTGTATTGTCCGCCGGGGTTGGGGTTCTTTTGCATCGAGCCGGTGAGTCATCCGGTGAATGCGCACCACCTGCCGGGCAGGCCGGGCCTCAAGTTGTTGGAACACAACCAGTCGGCACACCTGGCATTCAACCTGAAATACAGTCCAAATGTGGGAGCGGGCTTGCTCGCGAATGCGGCAGTTCAGTCCCAGATTTAGTGACTGACACTCCGCTTTCGCGAGCAAGCCCGCTCCCACAGTTTTGATCGCTGTTGTGTCAGTGTCAGGGCGGGCTGTTCTTGAGACGCCCTGCGGTGTCGATACTGACCACCACCGACAACCCCGGCCTTAGCCGCTCACTCTGCTCCTGATCAGGGTCCACCGTAATCCGCACCGGCACCCGCTGGGCAATCTTCACAAAGTTGCCGGTGGCATTGTCCGCCTGCAACAGGCTGAACTCGGACCCCGTGGCCGGCGAAATATGCTGCACCGTGCCGTGAAATTTGCGGTGGTTCAACGCATCCACGGTGAACGTCACCGGCTGGCCGACCTGCACATTGTCCATCTGGGTTTCTTTCATATTGGCAATCACCCACAGCTGCGGCGGCACCAGCGCCATCAGCTGCGCGCCAGAGTTGACGTAGGCACCGAGGCGCACGCCAATCTGCCCCAGTTGGCCGTCACGCGGCGCCGTGATGCGCGTGTTGGACAGGTCGATGCGCGCCAGTTCCACCGCCGCATCGGCACTGGCCACCGCCGCTTCCAGGGAGCCGCGATTGACGATCACCGTCTGCAAATCCTGCCGCGCGATTTCCAGGCTGGCCTGGGCTTGCGCCACGGCCGCGAGGGTCTGCGCATTCGCCGCACGGGTCACGTCCAGCTCGCGCCGGGACACCGAACCATCGCTGATCAGCTCTTCATTGCGACGCAAGTCGGCGGTGCTTTTGCGCGCCTGCGCCTCGCTATCCGCCAGCGCGGCCTGGCGCAGCTTGATGGTGGCCTCGGCGCTGTTGCGCTGCTGCACCACATTGGCCAGCGAGGCCTTCTGCACCGCCAGTTGCGCCAATGCCTGGTCCAGGCGCTGCTTGTAGATGCGATCATCGAGGCGCACCAGCAGGTCGCCGGCCTTCACGTACTGGAAATCCTGCACCGGCACTTCAAACACATAACCGGCGAGCTGCGGCCCGATGATCGTCACCTGCCCGCGCACCAAGGCGTTTTCGGTGGTTTCCACTGCGCTGCTGAACGGCGGCAATTGCCAGGCATAGAGCACGATCAGCACGCCGACCACGGCGATGGCGGCAAAGCCCAGGGACGAGAGGATGCGCACCCGCAACGGTCGCAATTCAGTGGGCACTGCACCGGGCGGTGTGCTGCCTTCCGGGGTTGCCGCGATGGCGGTGGTGGTGGTGGTTGAAGGTTCGGTCATTGAGGTGCGCCGCTGGGTTGAACAGGAGTGGCTGCTTTCGTGGTGCTCATCAGCCACAGACTGCGGATAAAGATCCAGATCATGGTCAGTATCGCGATGATCGCGATCAGCATGAAGACATCGTTGTAGGCCATTACGTTCGCTTCACGGGTGGCCGCGGTTGCCAGGCTGCGAATACCCATGAGGTTGCGCAATTCCGGGTCGGCAATCACCCCGCCATAGGCCGAGCCGCCGCTCGACACCCGCGCGGCCACACGCGGGTCGAGCAGGCTCAGGTGTTCGACGATCATGCTCGAATGAAACTTCTCGCGCACGATCTGGAACGTGCCCAACAGCGCCGCGCCCATCAGGCCGCCGAGGTTCTGGCAAATACCGAACATCACCGAAAAACTCACCAGATTGCGCGGGTTGGTCAGCACGTTCTTGGTGCCCAGCACCATGGTCGGCCCGAGGAAGAACGTCCCGCCGAAGCCTAGCAGGAACTGGCTGATATACAGGTTCTGCGGGCGGGTCAGGTTGCTGGAAAAACTGTCCATCACCGACCCCGTCGCCATCAACGCCAGGGAGATCACCAGCGGCATCAACAAGTGCGCCGGGTTGATCGTCAACGCGCTGACCGCAAGCCCGGCAATCGCCCCGGCCAGCATCACCACGTACAGCGTGTGCATCTGCTGGTAGCTCATGTTGAGCATTTGCATGAACCCCACCGCGCCGGTGGACTGCTCGGACAGCACCATGCGGATCAGGATCACCGCCAACGCCAACCGGATCATTACCCCGCTGCCCAACCAACGGGTCATCAGCATCGGGTTGGCGCGGTTATGCTCGATGGCCAGCCCGGCCATGATCAGCACCAGGGAACAGGCCGAGGCCACGCCGATCCACGGCGCTTCCAGCCACCAGTCGATCCGCCCCAGGGACAGCACCGCACACAGCAAGGCAACGCCGGTGGCGAGGATCGCGAAGGTGAGGAAGTCGAGTTTTTCAAAGGTCTTGAAACGGTCACCGGGCGGCAACTTGAGCAGGAACACACAGCCCAGGCAGATCAACGCCATGCCCAGCTCAAACAGGTACAAGCCACGCCACTCGGCGATTTGCAGCAAATCCTCGGAGAACAACCGCGCCAGCGGCAAGGCCAACTGCGCCGTGCCCAAGCCCAGCACCAGCGCCTTCAAGCGCCATTTTGCCGGGAACGCCTGGATCATGTAGTACAAGCCCAGCGAACTCAGCGCCGCGCCAACCATGCCGTGGGCCGCGCGCACGGCGATGGCCGAACTGAGGTCGTTGACGAACAAATGGCCGAAGGTCACCAGCGCGTACAGCACCAGGAACACTTCGGTAAACGCGCGCAGACCGAACTGTTGGCGGAACTTCACCAGCAGCAGGTTCATGCACACGTTGGTCATGACATAGGCGGCGGGCAGCCAGGCCATTTCGGCGGTGGTCGCGCCGAGGGCGCCTTGCAGGTATTGCAGGTTGGCGATCACCAGCGCGTTGCCCAGGCCGCCGGTGATTGCTACCAGCACGCCGACCAGTGCGAACAGCCAACGCTTGTGCGTGGGGTGCAACGGCGTCGACGGCGAACCGGGCAGGCTCGGGCGCTCGTGGGGCTGCCAGGTGCGGGGGGTGTAGTTGTTCATTCGATGACCTAGATGACCCGACGTGGGATGTCGGTAAAACCATACTCAGAGCGTAGTAAACCTGAGGGGCGGGTATCTTGCCATCTTGCGTGTGCTTTTCTGTGGGGGGCTGGGCTTGGCGGTGTACATATCCGTTTCTTCGGTAACGGCGGCTTATGGTTCCGCCCTTACGGCGGGTCACTTTTGGAAAAGAGCCCCAAAAGTAACCAAAAGGGCTCTTGCCCCAACACTCGG
>NZ_QAJM01000038.1 GCF_003852405.1 Pseudomonas sp. KBW05 | reverse complement strand
GCGGTTAAAAATGTGGGAGCGGGCTTGCTCGCGAAAGCGGTGTATCAGCCGATACATGTATTGACTGACCCACCGCATTCGCGAGCAAGCCCGCTCCCACACAAGCCCGCTCCCATATTTGATCGGCAGTGGCTTCGAAATCTTCATTCGCTACATCCGCTTCCAGCTTCTACCCTTGAGTGCATAGCCCTCAGGACTACAAGCACTCATGTACAAAGACCTGAAGTTCCCAGTGCTTATCGTGCATCGAGACATCAAGGCCGACACCGTCGCCGGTGACCGGGTTCGCGGCATCGCCCGAGAGTTGGAACAAGAAGGCTTCAGTATTTTTTCCGCAGTGGACTACGCCGAAGGTCGACTAGTGGCGTCCACCCATCATGGCCTGGCGTGCATGCTGATCGCCGCCGAAGGCGCCGGCGAGAACACCCACCTGCTGCAAAACATGGTCGAGCTGATCCGCCTCGCTCGGCTGCGGGCGCCCAACCTGCCGATCTTTGCCCTGGGCGAGCAAGTTACCCTGGAAAACGCGCCAGCCGATGCCATGAGCGAGCTCAACCAGCTGCGCGGCATTCTCTATCTGTTCGAAGACACCGTACCGTTTCTCGCCCGGCAAGTGGCCCGCGCTGCCCGCGCTTACCTGGACGGCCTGCTGCCGCCATTCTTCAAGGCGCTGGTACAACATACCGCCGACTCCAACTACTCCTGGCACACCCCCGGCCATGGCGGTGGCGTGGCTTATCGCAAAAGCCCGGTGGGGCAGGCGTTTCATCAGTTCTTCGGGGAAAACACGCTACGCTCGGACTTGTCGGTGTCCGTGCCGGAACTGGGCTCGCTGCTGGACCACACTGGGCCGCTGGCTGAAGCGGAAGCCCGCGCCGCGCGCAACTTCGGCGCCGACCACACGTTCTTCGTGATCAACGGCACGTCCACCGCGAACAAGATCGTCTGGCACTCCATGGTCGGGCGCGACGATCTGGTGCTGGTGGACCGCAACTGCCACAAGTCAGTGCTGCATTCGATCATCATGACTGGCGCGATCCCGCTGTACCTGTGCCCGGAGCGCAACGAGCTGGGGATCATCGGCCCGATTCCCCTGGGCGAGTTCAGCCCGGAATCAATCCGCGCCAAGATCGACGCCAGCCCGCTGACCCGTGGCCGGCCGCCGAAGGTGAAGATGGCGGTGGTGACCAATTCCACCTACGACGGGCTGTGCTACAACGCCGAACTGATCAAGCAGCAATTGGGCAACAGTGTCGAGGTGCTGCACTTTGATGAAGCCTGGTACGCCTACGCGGCGTTTCACGAGTTCTTCGCCGGGCGCTACGGCATGGGCACCTCGCGCACGCCGGACAGTCCGCTGGTGTTCACCACGCACTCCACGCACAAGCTGCTCGCGGCTTTCAGCCAGGCGTCGATGATTCACGTGCAGGACGGTGGCGCGCGCCAACTGGACCGCGACCGTTTCAACGAAGCGTTCATGATGCATATCTCCACCTCGCCGCAGTACAGCATCATCGCCTCGCTCGACGTGGCCTCGGCCATGATGGAAGGCCCGGCCGGGCGCTCGCTGTTGCAGGAAATGTTCGATGAGGCCCTGAGTTTCCGCCGTGCCCTGGCGAATCTGCGCCAGCATATCGCTGCCGAAGACTGGTGGTTCTCGATCTGGCAGCCGCCCTCCGTCGCGGGTATCGACCGCGTAGCGACGACGGACTGGTTGTTGCACCCCGAGGATGATTGGCACGGCTTTGGTGACGTTGCCGAGGATTATGTCCTGCTCGACCCAATCAAGGTCACGCTGGTGATGCCCGGCCTGAATGCGGGTGGAGCGCTTAGCGATTGCGGGATTCCGGCGGCGGTGGTCAGCAAGTTCCTCTGGGAGCGCGGGCTGGTGGTGGAGAAAACCGGGCTGTATTCCTTCCTCGTGCTGTTTTCCATGGGCATCACCAAAGGCAAATGGAGCACCTTGCTCACCGAGCTGCTGGAATTCAAACGCAGCTACGACGCCAATGTGAGCCTCGCCATTTGCTTGCCATCGGTCTACGCCCAAGGCGCCGTGCGCTACCAGAGCCTGGGGTTGCGCGACCTGTGCAACCAATTGCACAGCTGCTATCGCAGCAACGCCACGGCCAAACACCTCAAGCGCATGTACACCGTGTTGCCGGAAATCGCGATGAAGCCGGCGGACGCCTACGACCAATTGGTGAGGGGCGAAGTGGAGGCGGTTTCCATTGATGCCTTGCCAGGACGCATCGCAGCGGTAATGCTGGTGCCTTACCCGCCGGGCATTCCGCTGATCATGCCAGGGGAGCGCTTTACCGAGTCGACGCGCTCGATCATCGACTACCTGGCGTTTGCCCGGACGTTCGATAGCAGTTTCCCCGGTTTTGTCGCGGATGTTCACGGGTTGCAACACGAAGACGACGGCAGTGGTCGTTGTTACACCGTCGATTGCATCAAGGGTTAAGGATGTTTATGCAAGCTGTAATGAACCCGAAGTATCCAGGGCTCAGTGTGCGGGTCGCCGACGAGGGCTTCGATGCCTACGTGTGGGGCAATGACTTCAGTTTTGAGGTCAGCGCCTATGGCGTACCGGAGATGGACGTGCGGGTCGATCAGTGGGCGGTGGAGCGCATCCTGCCGTACCGCAAGTGTTATGGCATCGACCCGGAAGAGTTCGCCAGTTTCCGCGATGCGCCCGACAGCGCGATCTTCATGGCCTACCTCGACGATCAAGCGGTGGGCCACATCGTGGTCAGCACCAACTGGAATGGTTTTGCTCATGTCGATGAGTTGGCGGTGGCGTTGCCCGCACGGCGTCATGGTGTGGCGAAGGCGCTGCTGGATGTGGCGCAATTCTGGAGTCGCAAGAAAAACCTGCCGGGCATGATGCTCGAAACCCAGAACAACAACCTCGGCGCCTGCCGCCTGTACGAGCGTTGCGGCTACGTGATGGGCGGCATCGACCACCTGCGCTATCGCGGTATTGATCCGCAGACCCGTGAGGTGGCGATCTTCTGGTATCGGCTGTTCAAGAGCGAAGCCGCCAAGCCTTAACCCGCCAACAGGTCTTGTGTCTTCTGCGTGACAATCTCCAGCAAGGCATTCAGTGCTGGGGTTGCCGCGGCGTCCTTGAGGGTCAGCGCATACAGGTTGACCAGGATCGGCGGAGACAGCGGGCACGCATCCAGCCCGGCGTCCCGTGCGCCAAAGGCGGTGAACGGATCGACAATCGCCAAGCCTTCGCCGGCTTCTACCATGCTGCGCATCATCTGGTAGGTCTGCACGCGGGTCTGCACCACCGGTAGCGGGCGCAAGGCTTGCAGCTTGGCGTCCAGCAAGCGGCTCAGCGGGTCTTGGCCCTCCAGGCCGATCATCGCCTGCCCGGCCAGGTCGGCCAGCGCAATGTACTTCTGCTTGGGCTTGAGCCAGCCGTGGGGCGCGAGCAATTGCAGTTTGCCCTGGGCCAGCACGGTGCTCTGAATTTGTGGGTGTTCCGGGTCATGCAGGCTCAGGCCGACCTCGGCCTCATGCAACAGCAGGCTCCTGACGATCTCGCGGGTCGGCTGGCTGGACAGGTTGCAGGGTGTGTCCTGGAAGCGTCGGCGCAGCACCGCAATGCTTTGTGGCAGCAGTTGATTGGCCAGCGGCGGGGTGCACAAGGCGCGCAGGGGCGAGGCGTGATGGTGTTTCAAGCGGCTGGCCAGGCGTTGTACCGGTTCCAGTGCTTCGTACACATGGGCGATGCTGGCTTGCAGCTCCAGGGTTTCCCGCGTGGCCTGCAAGCGCCCGCGCACGCTGGCGAACAGCATGAAGCCCAGTTGCTGCTCGGCGTCCTTGAGCGCGGCATCCACATCGCCCACGGGGAGTTGCAACCATTCGGCGGCCGTGCCGAGGTGTCCGGTCTGCAAGATGGCCTGAATCACTTCGATATGACGTAAACGCATCGGCGGAGTCTATGTGCAGCGCGCCGGGGATTCAATAGAATGGCTGCGCTGATCAACAACGACCAAAGCCGGCTCCCGGCACTTACAACAAAAACAGGTCTGGTCCCATATGCCTCTACCCTCGATATTCTTCGGGGTAACGGCCAAGCAACTCCTGGTCCTGGTGACCGTGGGGTGCGTGGCTGCTTATCTCTTCGACCTTCATGACGACACCACGCCGGACAATCTGGCACTTGAAGCATTTGTCCGCTCGCAGGAGCAGGTGACCGAGCAGGTGGGCGCTGTGCTGGAGATTGCGTTGGTCAGGCAGGTGGTCGCGCACCCCAGCAGTAACGCAGCGGGCTACAAGCGTTCGTTGTATGCCGTAGAGGGTGAGCGGGGGAAGGTGTTGGTTGCGCTGAAGGAGGTCGAGGGTGAGCAGGGGATAGAGGTCACGCAGATCCGCCGCCCGTGATCACCCCAACCCAGTCAACGCCACGCATGGCCAGGACTGAGCGGGTAGACAGGGCGCGGTCTTATGAAGCGAGGGTCGTTTCCGATTCGCGCACAATGATGATGCCCGACTGAATCAATTTGAATTCATCGCCTTCCAGCTTTTCTACACGGTCGCCAATGGCCAGCTTGTAGGTGGTGGTAGGCGCCGAGCCAGTCACATCGCCTTGCGCCGGGTTGGATTCCTGGAACTCATGCACCGAATACACACGTCCCTCTGCGTCTCTGGCATGAAACTGTCCGACTAGTACTGCTGCCATCTGTTTAGAACCTCTGGAGATAATCACTCGATTTGCGGTTCTGTAGACCGTCATGGAGCGGTGTAGTTTACCTACGTGAAAAAAATACTATTCTCTGTTGTTTTTAGAATATTCCTACAAGGCAAAGTCCTTGGGGGGATTCTCAAAACCTTCTGGTGAACATGCCGCGAAGACTCTATAACTACAGGTTCCTTTAGTCAGACGTCGGGAAAACCTCCATGAGCAAGGTCTACACGATTGCCGTCCTGGTTGGCAGCTTGAGAAAAGAGTCGATCAACCGCAAGGTCGCCCTGGCCTTGGCCGCACTGGCCCCTGCCAACCTTAGGTTGAACATCGTCGAAATTGGCGATTTGCCGCTCTACAACGAAGACATTGACGGCGCGACACCGCCGGCAGCCTACAGTACTTTCCGCCAGCAGGTGAGTTCATCCGACGCGGTGTTGTTCGTCACCCCGGAATACAACCGCTCCGTGCCGGCACCGTTGAAGAATGCGATTGATGTGGGCTCGCGCCCCTATGGCAAAAGTGCCTGGAGTGGCAAGCCGGGAGCGATCATCAGCGTATCGCCGGGCGCCATCGGTGGCTTTGGTGCCAACCATCATCTGCGCCAGTCCCTGGTGTTCCTTGATGTGCCGTGCATGCAGCAGCCGGAAGCCTACCTGGGCGGTGCGGGGAGTGTTTTTGACGAATCGGGCACGGTTTCGGAGAAGACCCAGCCGTTCTTGCAGGCGTTTATCGATGCCTATGGCCAGTGGGTCGCCAAGCAAAAAGCCTGACTTGGTAATGAGATCAAAATGTGGGAGCGGGCTTGCTCGCGAATGCAATCTGTCAGTTGATAAATACACCGACTGACACACCGCATTCGCGAGCAAGCCCGCTCCCACATTAGGTTTAGCGTAGCCAGTTGGTCCGTGCCAGCTCAATGACCTCATCGCCACGCCCGCTCATGACCGCCTTGAGCATATACAGGCTGAATCCCTTGGCCTGCTCCAGCTTGATGCTCGGCGGCATCACCAGTTCCTGAGTCGCAGTGACCACATCCACCAACACCGGCCCATCATGTTCCAGGGCACGGCGTAGTGCAGGCTCCAGGTCTTCGGACTGCTCCACGCGAATCCCCAGGATGCCCATGGCGTTGGACATGGCGGCAAAGTCCGGGTTTTTCAGCTCGGTGCCGGCGTCCAGGTAACCTGCGGCTTTCATCTCCATGGCCACAAACCCCAGTGACGAGTTATCGAAGACGATAACTTTTACCGGCAATTTCAACTGCGCCAACGAGATGAAATCCCCCATCAGCATGGCAAAGCCACCGTCGCCAGACATCGAGATCACCTGGCGCCCGGGAAATGCGGCCTGCGCCCCGATGGCCTGGGGCATGGCGTTGGCCATGGAGCCGTGGTTGAACGAGCCGATCAGCCGGCGCTTGCCATTCATCTTCAGGTAGCGCGCCGCCCATACGGTGGGCGAGCCCACATCAGCGGTAAAGATCGCATCATCGTCCGCCAACTCACTGAGCAACCGCGCCACGTACTGCGGGTGGATCGGCCGGTTGGCCTTTGAGGGCTGCGCAAGGTCATCCAAGCCCTGGCGGGCTTTCTCATAGTGCTTGAGCGAGGTGTCAAGAAAGCTGCGATCTGCCTTGCGCGTCAGGCGCGGCAGCAGGGCGGCGATGGTTTCACTCACGTCGGCGGCAATGCCCAGGTCCAGCGTGGCGCGACGCCCCAATGCTTGCGGGTTGCGGTCGATCTGGATGATCTGTGCATCGGTGGGGTAGAACTGGCGGTAGGGAAAGTCAGTGCCTAGCATGATCAACGTGTCGCAATCGAGCATGGCGTGGTACCCGGAACTGAAGCCGATCAGGCCGGTCATGCCCACATCGAACGGATTGTCCCATTCCACGTGTTCCTTGCCGCGCAATGCGTGCACCACGGGCGCGCCCAAGGCATCGGCCAGGGCAACGACTTGGTCATGGGCACCGGCGCAACCGCTGCCGCAGAGCAGGGTGACTTTTTGGCTGTGTTCAAGGAGGTCGGAGAGGCGTTGCAGATCCTGTTCCGCCGGCAAGGTGCGCGGGGTGTGCAGGGCAGGCCAGGGCTTGAGTTTGCTCTCCACTTCCATCAACGACACATCCCCTGGAATCACCACCACCGCCACCCCGCGATTGAGGATCGCCGCGCGCATGGCGCGGTGCAGCACCTGGGGCATTTGCTCGGGGTTGCTCACCAGTTCGACGAAGTGGCTGCACTCCTTGAACAATTCCTGGGGATGGGTTTCCTGAAAGTAATTGAGGCCGATCTCCGTGGACGGAATCTGCGCCGCAATCGCCAGCACCGGCACATGGTTGCGATGGCAGTCGAACAGGCCGTTGATCAAGTGCAGGTTGCCTGGCCCGCAACTGCCGGCGCACACGGTCAGTTCACCGGTGGCAGCGGCTTCGGCACCGGCGGCGAATGCGGCGACTTCCTCGTGGCGCACGTGCATCCACTCGATGCTGTCCATGGTGCGCAAGGCGTCGGTGAGGCCGTTGAGGCTGTCGCCGGTCAGGCCCCAGATGCGCTTGATGCCCGCCTGTTCAAGGGTGGTCGCCAACTGTTGGGCCAGGTTGATTTTCGCCATGAAGAACTCCAATCGTCAGTGAGGTTAAAAACTGCTGATCAATAGGGGACAGTTCGATCATGGCGAGTGCTCCGCCCTTATTGTGAAGATTGCGTCATGGCGGCGCGGTACTGGCGGGTACGCCGGGCGATAAACCACTGGTCGCGTACCAGCGCCATGCACGGCGCGACCTTGGCCTTGGGCTGGTGCCCGCGGCTGAGGCGATGCATCTGGTAGCGCACCACCGCGAGAATGGCGAGAGACGCCAGGGGCTTGCGCTTCCAGTCGATCGGCTTGAGCTGTGGGTTGGGATCGCGCCCCTCACGCCAGTGCTTGATCAACTGCGGTTCCAAGGTCAGCGCGGTGGCGATCCCGGCCATGGCGATGCCGCTGTCGAGCACTTGCTGCACGATCGGCAGGCGGCGGATGCCACCGGTGACCATCACTGGCATCTGGGCGATGTTGGCCAGCTCCGTGGCCATCTCCAGGAAATACGCTTCGCGGGCCAGGGTGCGGCCGTCCCGTGCTTCGCCCTGCATGGCTGGCGCTTCATAGCTGCCACCGGACAACTCCAGCAGATCAATGGCAAGCGGGTTGAGCATCTCGACCACGGCGCGGGCATCGGCTTCTGCAAAACCGCCACGCTGGAAGTCTGCCGAGTTGAGTTTGACCGCCACGCAAAATGACGGGCTGACGCTGGCGCGTACGGCGTGGATCACTTCCAGCAGCAGGCGCGCACGGTTCTCCAGCGGGCCACCCCAGCGGTCGGTGCGTTGGTTGCTCAGCGGCGAAAGGAACTGGCTCAACAGGTAGCCGTGGGCGCCGTGGATTTGCACACCGGTAAACCCGGCTTTCTCGGCCAGGCGGGCGCTGGTGGCAAAACGCTGGATCACCTCCTGGATGTCGTCTTCGGTCATGGCCTTGGGCTTGGCGAACATCTTTGAGAAGCCACCCAGGTCGAGGGCCACGGCGGAAGGCGCCACGGCTTGCTGGCGCAGATTGGCCGGGGTCTGACGCCCAGGATGGCTGAGTTGCACCCAGAAGTGCACGTCTTTGTCCCGTGCCACATCGGCCCATTCGCGAAAACTGTCCAGCTGTTGCTCGTCCTCCAGCGCGACACCGCCGGGGCCGGTCATGGCGCGACGGTCGATCATCACGTTGCCGGTGATCAGCAAGCCTGGCTTACCCTCGGCCCACGCCTTGTAGAGCTGCTTCAACTCGCGGGACGGTGCCTGATTGCCATCGGCCATGTTTTCTTCCATCGCGGCTTTGGCGATGCGGTTCGAGATGACTTGGCCATTGGGCAGTTGCAAGGCTTCAAAGGGTGACATGGGTTGACTCCTGAGCGGGGGAGGCCTCAGGCTAAGCTTGAAGTTAACTTTAATGTCAAGCAGGCGATGGCGATGAATATTGGCGAACTGGCAAAACAGAGCGGACTGGCAGCGTCACGCATCCGGTTTTATGAAGCCGAGGGCTTGATCAGCCAGGTGGGGCGCCAGTCCAATGGCTATCGGCGTTACTCGGCAGAGGCGTTGCAGACGTTGCAACTGATCCAGAGTGCGCAACAGGCCGGTTTTACCTTGCAGGAGCTCAAGGCGTTGATGCCGGCACCGGGTGAACACAAGCGCGAGGAGTTGATCGAGGCACTGGAGCGCAAGGTGGGGCAGATCGAAGCGATGCAGGCGCAATTGGCCCACAGCAAAGCGCAGTTATTGGGGGTGATCGAGGCGGTGCGGGCGCAGCCGGAAGGTGTGCCGTGCTCCATGGGGCAGAAGCAGGTGCTGGCGTCGATCAAACTCAACGAATAAAAAAAGCCCTGGCATGCCAGGGCTTTTTCATGCGCTAAAACTCAGCGGCGACGGAACAGCGGCAGCGGCTCATCCGTTGCGGCCTGGTACGTCACCGAGAAGTCCTTGAGGCTTTCCAGTGCTTCGTACGGGTCTTTGTCGGCGCGCAAGGCGAAGGCATCGAACCCGCAGCGGCGCAGGTAGAACAGCTGGTCGCGCAAGATATCGCCAATGGCGCGCAGTTCGCCTTTGTAACCATAACGGTCACGCAGCAGGCGCGCGTTGGAGTAGTTGCGCCCGTCGGTGAAGGCCGGAAAATTCAGCGCGATGACTTGGAAATGTTCCACGTCGGCGCCGATCTCTTCGGCTTCTTCATCAGCGTCCAGCCACACACCCAGGCCGCCGTCGCGGGCCTTGAGTGCATGGCCGTGCTCGCGCCACAGGGCCAACGGCACGATCAGGTCGTCGCAGTTGGAAATGCCGTCGAAGCTCGCGTCCTTGGGCAACAGGTGCCAGGTTTCGTCGAGGACTTCGTTGTTCTTAATGATTCGCTGCATAGACGCGCTCCTTGAACAGGTCGATGCCGATGCGCTGGTAGGTGTCGATGAAACGCTCATCTTCGGTGCGCTGTTCGATGTACACATCGATCAGTTTGCCGATCACCTCGGGCATGGCTTCCTGGGCGAAGGATGGGCCAAGGATCTTGCCCAGGCTCGCATCACGGCTGGCGCTGCCACCCAGGGACACTTGGTAGAATTCTTCGCCTTTCTTGTCCACGCCCAGGATGCCGATGTGGCCAACGTGGTGGTGACCACAGGCGTTCATGCAACCGGAGATGTTCAGGTCCAGCTCGCCGATGTCGAACAGGTAGTCCAGGTCGTCGAAACGACGCTGGATCGATTCGGCAATCGGGATCGACTTGGCGTTGGCCAGGGAGCAGAAATCGCCACCCGGGCAGCAGATGATATCGGTCAGCAAGCCGATGTTCGGCGTGGCGAAACCGCCTTCGCGCAGTTCGCCCCACAGGGTGAACAGTTGGCTTTGCTCAACGTCCGCGAGAATGATGTTCTGCTCGTGGGAGGTGCGCAGTTGGCCATAGCTGTAGCGGTCGGCCAGGTCGGCGACGGCGTCCAGCTGCTTGTCAGTGATGTCGCCCGGGGCAACACCGGTCGGTTTCAGCGACAGGGTCACCGCGACGTAGCCTGGCTTCTTGTGCGCCAGGGTGTTGCGACCACGCCAGCGGGCGAAACCTGGGTGTTCCAGATCAAGGGCCGCAAGCTCGGCGTCCTGATTGCTCAGGGCCTTGTATTCAGGGTCGACGAAGTGCTTGGCAACACGATGTACTTCGGCTTCGGTCAGAGTGGTCTGGCCGCCGCGCAGGTGTTCCATCTCGGCATCGACTTTCTGGGCGAACACCTCAGGGGTCAACGCTTTTACCAGGATCTTGATCCGGGCCTTGTACTTGTTGTCACGACGGCCGTAGCGGTTGTAGACCCGCAGGATGGCGTCGAGGTAGCTCAGCAGGTCCTGCCATGGCAGGAACTCGTTGATGAACGCGCCGACCACCGGCGTACGGCCCAGGCCGCCACCCACCAATACGCGGAAACCCAACTCGCCCGCAGCGTTGTGCACCGGCTCCAGGCCGATATCGTGTACTTCGATGGCGGCGCGGTCCGAGGTCGAGCCATTGATGGCGATCTTGAACTTGCGCGGCAGGTAGGCGAATTCCGGGTGGAAGGTAGTCCATTGACGGACGATTTCACACCAGGGGCGCGGGTCGATCAGTTCGTCAGCGGCAACGCCGGCGAATTGGTCGGTGGTCACGTTGCGCAGGCAGTTACCGCTGGTCTGAATGGCGTGCATCTGCACAGTCGCCAGTTCAGCCAGGATATCCGGCACGTCTTCCAGCGCCGGCCAGTTGAACTGTACGTTCTGGCGCGTGCTGATGTGCGCGTAGCCTTTGTCGAAGTCACGGGCAATCTTGCCCATCATGCGCATCTGACGCGAGGTCAGTTGGCCATACGGCACGGCTACCCGCAGCATCGGCGCAAAGCGCTGAACATAAAGGCCATTTTGCAGGCGCAGAGGGCGGAACTCTTCTTCGCTCAGTTCACCTGCTAGGTAGCGTCGGGTCTGATCACGGAACTGCTTGACGCGGTCCTCGATGATGCGCTGATCGTATTCGTCGTATACGTACATATAGGTCCTGTTCTCGGCAAATCTGCGCGCACGGCCGCGCACTCCCAACGGAGCCGGCGCACGATACCAGTTTGCGTTTATGCGCAAAAGTGATGTTTGAGTATATGCAAATAACCAAATCGACTAATGAGAACTGTTATCGCTATACCCACATTTGTCATGCGGGCAATCTTGATCTTTACTGTGGTCGAGTCTTAGTGCAGTCACCTAATAAAACCGATAAGAGGCGATGCGATGAGCAATTCAACCAAAGCCCGTAAACCCGACAGTACCGTTGATGCCTGGGCCATTCTGTTTCTGATTATCCTCGTGGTGGGCACCGCCGTGTTCTGGGTGAGTCACCAATAAACGACGTTGATTGAGCCTCGATTGAGCCGCTAATTGCCACTATCATGGCGGTCACTGCTCAAGGCTTGAATGACGATGTTGAAGGTTCTGATTACATGCGTGTGGTTGTTGGGGGCGGCGTACGGGGCTGTGGCTCATGCGACGTCTGTGGTGTTTCTCAACCCGGGCCTGTCAACGGAAACCTTCTGGGTCAGTTACACGCAATTCATGCAGGCCGCGGCCAAGGACCTCGGCCTGGATTTGCGTGTGCGCTATACCGAGCGTGATCCCCAGAACTACTTGGTCCAGGCCAGGGAAGTGCTGCAAGGCACTGCGCGGCCCGATTACCTGGTGCTGGTGAACGAGCAATACGTGGCGCCGCAGATTTTGCGGATGGCCCAGGGCAGTGGGGTCAAGTTGTTGATTGTGAACAGCCTGCCAACCCCCGACCAGGTACAGATGCTCAATGGGGGTAACGCCGCGCAATGGATCGGCAGCCTGGTGCCCAACGACGAAGACGCGGGTTACCTGATGCTCACTGACCTGCTGCGCCAGCACGGTCCGGTTGCCCCGGGGCAGTTCCTCGACCTGTTGGCGTTTTCCGGCGTCAAGAACACCCCATCTGCCCAGTTGCGCGAACAGGGCTTGCGCCGTGCGTTGGCGCAGCATCCGCACGTGCGTCTGCGCCAGTTGGTCTACGGTGAGTGGGCGCGTGAGCGCGCGTTCGAGCAAGCGACGCAGTTGTTCAAGCGCTACCCACAGACGGCGCTGGTGTGGTCGGCCAACGACCAAATGGCCCTAGGCGCAATGCAGGCGCTGCAAGGCAGCGGGCGAACGCCGGGCAAGGACGTGCTATTCAGCGCGATCAACAGTTCGCCGCAGATATTGCAGGCGCGCCTCGACGGGCGGTTGAGCACGTTGGTGGCCGGGCATTTCACCTTGGGTGGCTGGGCGATGGTGTTGATCAGCGATGATGCCGCGGGCGTGGATTTGGCCGCGCACGGCGGGCGTGACCGCCAGGCTGCGCTGTTCCAGCTGATTGATGGCGCCCAGGCGCAACGTTTGCTGGGGCCGCTGCCGGCGGTGAACTTCCGCGCACTGTCGGCCAAAGGCAAGCCGGCGTCCTACCGCTACCCGTTCAACCTGCAACTGCTGCTGCGCTAAATCCCTGCGAGGTGCAGCACCAACTTGACGATACCGAACAGCGTCAAGGCAAACACCGCCGTGAACAGGATGCCCAGGATCACAAAGTGGCTGGGCTTGCCGTGGGTAAAGTCGCGGGCGCGGTTCTTGCCGCTCTGTACGCCAAAGGCTGCCGCCATGACGCTGTGGAGCATCTGCCAGAAGGTTGGGGGCTTGTTGTTGACTGGATCGTCCATACATCCTCCGCTGCAAAGAGCCTGAGGACAGCATAGACGCTGCATGATTGTGGCGAGGGAGCTTGCTCCCGCTGGAGTGCGCAGCGCTCCCAAAATCGTGGGGCCGCTACGCAGCCCAGCGGGAGCAAGCTCCCTCGCCACAAGTGTCCTGCTGTCAGTTGTCGTAACCCAGGTTTGGCGCCAGCCAGCGCTCGGTCACGCTCAAGTCCTGGCCTTTACGCGCTGTGTAGCTCGCCACCTGGTCCTTGTCGATCTTGCCCACGGCAAAGTACTGCGCCTGCGGGTGCGCAAAGTACCAGCCGCTGACCGCCGCCGCCGGGAACATCGCGTAGTGTTCGGTGAGGAACACGCCGCTGCGGCCGGCCTGCATTTCGCGGGCTTCGGGGTCGAGCAGTTGGAACAACTGGGCCTTCTCGGTGTGGTCCGGGCAGGCCGGGTAGCCTGGGGCAGGGCGGATGCCACTGTACTGCTCCTTGATCAGCGCCTCGTTGTCCAGTTGCTCGTCCTTGGCGTAACCCCAATAGTCTTTACGCACCTGCTGGTGCAGCCATTCGGCGCAGGCTTCGGCCAGGCGGTCGGCCAGGGCCTTGACCATGATCGAGTTGTAGTCATCGCCAGCGTCCTGATAGGCCTTGGCCACTTCCTCGGCGCCGATACCGGCGGTGGTGATAAAACCACCCACGTAGTCGGTCACGCCGCTGTCTTTTGGCGCGACGAAGTCGGCCAGGGAGAAGTTCGGCTTGCCGTCGGTCTTGATGATCTGCTGGCGCAGGTGATGCAGGGTCGCCAGGGGCTTGCCATCATCGCCGTAGACTTCCAGGTCATCGTCGCGCACTTGGTTGGTTGGCCAGAAGCCGAACACCGCACGGGCACTGATAAGCTTTTCGTCGATCAGCTTCTTGAGCATTTCCTGGGCATCGGCGTACAGCGCGGTGGCGGCTTCACCTACCACTTCATCGGTAAGGATACGTGGGAATTTGCCCGCCAGGTCCCAGGAAATAAAGAACGGCGTCCAGTCGATGTACTCGGCCAGAACATTCAGGTCGATATTGTCCAGCACCTTGGCGCCGGTAAAGGTCGGTACGACCGGGCTGTAGGTGCTCCAGTCGAACTGCGGCTTCTTGGCGCTGGCGGCCGCGTAGCTCAGGCGCTCGGTGCGGGCGCTGCGGTTGGAGGTGCGCTCGCGCACTTCCACATACTCTTCGCGGGTACGTTCGACGAAGCCGGCCTTCAGCTCTTTGGACAGCAATTGCGTCGCTACGCCCACGGCACGGGAGGCGTCGGTAACGTACACCACCGCATCATTGCTGTACTTGGGTTCGATCTTCACCGCTGTGTGGGCCTTGGAGGTGGTCGCGCCGCCGATCATCAGCGGCAGGTGGAAGTCCTGGCGCTGCATCTCGCGGGCCACGTGCACCATTTCGTCCAGGGACGGCGTGATCAGGCCCGACAGTCCGATAATGTCGCACTTCTGTTCCTTGGCCACCTGCAGGATTTTTTCCGCCGGCACCATCACGCCCAGGTCGACGATGTCATAGCCGTTGCAACCCAGCACCACGCCGACGATGTTCTTGCCGATGTCATGCACGTCGCCCTTCACGGTGGCCATCAGGATCTTGCCCTTGGCCTCGGGCTTGTCACCTTTTTCCAGCTCGATGAAGGGGATCAAGTGGGCCACGGCCTGCTTCATCACGCGGGCAGATTTCACCACTTGGGGCAGGAACATTTTGCCGGCGCCAAACAGGTCGCCGACGATGTTCATGCCGGACATCAGCGGCCCTTCGATCACTTCGATCGGGCGCGCGAATGACTGCCGCGATTCCTCGGTGTCTTCGACGATATGGGTGGTGATGCCCTTGACCAGCGCGTGCTCCAGGCGCTTGTTGACTTCCCAGCCGCGCCATTCCTCGGTCTCGGCTTCTTTTACGCTGCCGTCGCCCTTGTACTTGTCGGCGATGGCGAGGAGGGCGTCGGTGCCTTCCGGCGTGCGGTTGAGCACCACGTCTTCCACGGCGTCACGCAGCTCGGCCGGGATTTGGTCGTAGATCTCCAGTTGGCCGGCGTTGACGATACCCATGGTCAGGCCATTGCGGATCGCATGCAGCAGGAACACCGAGTGGATCGCCTCACGCACCGGGTTGTTGCCCCGGAACGAGAACGACACGTTGGACACGCCACCGGAGGTCAGCGCGTACGGCAGCTCGTCGCGGATATAGGCGCAGGCGTTGATGAAGTCGACGGCGTAGTTGTTGTGTTCTTCGATACCGGTGGCGACTGCGAAAATGTTCGGGTCGAAGATGATGTCTTCCGGCGGGAAGCCCACTTCATTCACCAGGATGTCGTAGGAGCGTTTGCAGATCTCTTTCTTGCGCGCTTCGGTGTCGGCCTGGCCGGCTTCGTCGAAGGCCATCACCACCACCGCCGCGCCATAGCGTTTGCACAACTTGGCGTGGTGGATGAACTGCTCGACGCCTTCTTTCATGCTGATGGAGTTGACGATGCCCTTGCCCTGGATGCACTTCAGGCCGGCCTCGATCACTTCCCACTTGGAGGAGTCGATCATGATCGGCACGCGGGAGATGTCCGGCTCGCCGGCGATCAGATTGAGGAAGGTCACCATGGCCTTCTTCGAATCCAGCATGCCCTCGTCCATGTTGATGTCGATCACCTGGGCGCCGGCTTCCACCTGCTGCAGGGCGACTTCCAGGGCTTCGGTGTAGTTGTCTTCACGGATCAGGCGGGCAAACTTGGCCGAGCCGGTGATGTTCGTACGTTCGCCGACGTTGACGAACAACGAGCTGCGATCAATGGTGAACGGCTCCAGGCCCGACAGGCGGCAAGCCTTGGGAATGTCCGGGATCGGGCGCGGCGCATAACCGGCCACGGCCTTGGCGATGGCCTCGATGTGCCCCGGCGTGGTGCCGCAGCAGCCGCCGACGATATTGAGGAAGCCGCTCTGGGCGAATTCTTCGATGACCTTGGCGGTTTCCGACGGCAGTTCGTCGTACTCGCCGAATTCGTTGGGCAGGCCGGCGTTCGGGTGCGCCGACACATGGGTGTTGGCTTTGTTCGACAACTCTTCCAGGTACGGCCGCAGCTCGCTGGCGCCCAGGGCGCAGTTCAGGCCCACGGAAATCGGCTTGGCGTGGGCGACGGAGTTCCAGAACGCTTCGGTGGTCTGGCCCGACAGGGTGCGGCCGGAGGCGTCGGTGATGGTGCCGGAGATCATGATCGGCAGTTCGATAGCCAGTTCTTCGAACACGCCCTGCACGGCGAAGATCGCCGCCTTGGCGTTGAGGGTGTCGAAGATGGTTTCGATCAGGATCAGGTCGGCGCCACCTTCGATCAGGCCTTTGGTGGCCTCGGTGTAGTTTTCCACCAGTTCATCGAAGGTCACGTTGCGGTAACCGGGGTTGTTCACGTCTGGCGACAGCGAGCAGGTGCGGCTGGTCGGGCCGAGCACGCCGGCGACGAAGCGCGGCTTGTCCGGGTTTTCGGCGGTCTTGGCGTCGGCGATCTTGCGTGCCAGGCGTGCGCCTTCTACGTTGAGTTCGTAGGCCAGTTCTTCCATGCCGTAGTCGGCCATGGAGATGCGCGTGGCGTTGAAGGTGTTGGTTTCGAGGATGTCGGCACCGGCATCCAGGTAGGCTTTTTCGATGCCACCGATCACGTCGGGACGGGTGAGCACCAACAGGTCGTTGTTACCCTTGACGTCGCTTGGCCAGTCGGCGAAGCGTTTGCCACGGTAGTCTTGTTCTTCCAGTTTGTAGCTCTGGATCATCGTGCCCATACCACCGTCGAGGATCAGGATACGTTCCTTGAGGGCTTGATGAAGGGCTTGCAGACGAACGCTACGATCGGACATGGGACTACTCTAGGTCAGGCATTACGGAGGGCGTGAATCATAGCAAACCTGTGCCGATTTAGAGCATGTGCAGGTTTTGCATGAATATCGTTCATGTTGCTTGGGGGTGTGGCCCGGTAGAATCAGCGGCAATTTTTCAGCGCACGCATTGAATCGGGACCGGGTACATGTCATTTCGTCTTATCGTCAGCGCCGTCCTGGCCTTGATCGCCAGCACCACCCAGGCCGCAGCTCCCGCCCCGGCGCTTTCCTACACCCGCGATGTGCAGCCGATCTTCACCGAGAAGTGTGTGGCGTGCCACGCCTGCTACGACTCCGCCTGCCAGCTCAACCTGGGCAGTGCTGAGGGCGCGGCCCGTGGCGCGAGTAAAATGCCGGTGTACGACGGTGAGCGCAGCCAGGCCACGCCGACCACCCGTTTGTTCTATGACGTATTTGGCAAGGCTGCCTGGCAGCAAAAAGGCTTCTATTCGGTGCTGGACGCCCAGGGCAGCCAGGCGGCGCTGATGGCGCGCATGCTGGAGTTGGGCCACAACGCGCCGTTGCAACCCAACGCCAAGTTGCCCGAAGAGATCGTGCTGGGGCTCAATCGCGAAAACATGTGCGCCACGCCCGGCGAGTTCAATGCCTACGCCGGTGCCCATCCCAGGGAAGGCATGCCGTTGGCCGTTACCGGCCTGACCGACCAGCAATATCAAACATTGCAGCGCTGGCTCGCGTCCGGCGCGCCGATTGACGAACAAGGCCTGGCCCCAAGCGCCAAGGAAGCCCTGCAAGTGCAGCAGTGGGAAAACCTGCTCAACCAGCCCGGCGCCCGGGAAAGCCTGGTGGCGCGCTGGTTGTTCGAGCACCTGTTCCTGGCGCACATCTATTTTGAAAACGGTGAACCGGGGCACTTCTTCCAATGGGTGCGTTCGCGTACGCCCAGTGGCCAGCCGATCGACCTGATCGCCACCCGTCGTCCGAATGATGACCCGGGCACCCGCGTGTATTACCGCCTGTGGCCGGTGCAGGGCGTGATCGTGCATAAAACCCACATCACGTACCCGTTCAGTGCCGAGAAAATGGCGCGAATCAAAGAACTGTTCTACGCCGGCAACTGGCAAGTCAACGCCTTGCCGGGTTATGGCCCGGGCCGTCGCGCCAACCCGTTCGAAACCTTTGAAGCGATCCCGGCCAAGGCGCGTTACCAGTTCATGCTGGATAACGCCGAATACTTCGTGCGCACCTTTATCCGCGGGCCGGTGTGCCGTGGCCAGATCGCCACGGATGTGATCCGTGACAACTTCTGGACCCTGTTCCAGGACCCCGACCACGACCTCTACATCACCGATGCGCGTTATCGCGGTCAGGCCACGCCCTTGCTGGCCATGCCGGGGCAGAACGATGATGTGGGCAGTGTGCTGAGCCTGTGGCTGGCCTACCGTGACAAGCGCAACGAATACGAGGCCTTGCGCCGCGACAGCTACGCCGATCTGCCGCCGCCCAGCTGGTCGAGCCTGTGGGCCGGCAATGACAATGCCTTGCTGAGCATCTTCCGCCACTTTGACAGCGCCTCGGTGAACAAGGGCTTGATTGGCGAAGTCCCGCAAACCCTGTGGCTGTTCGACTACCCGCTGCTGGAGCGCACCTATTACCAGTTGGCGGTGAATTTCGATGTGTTCGGCAACGTCTCGCACCAGGCCCAGACGCGGTTGTATTTCGACCTGATTCGCAACGGTGCCGAGCAGAACTTCCTGCGCCTGATGCCGGCCAACTCCCGTGATGATTTCCTCGATGACTGGTACCAGAACAGCGGCAAGATCAAGCTGTGGCTGGACTACGAAGCCATTGACGACGACAAGCCCACCGGCCTGCACTTGGACGCCAAGGACCCGAAACGCGACTTCGCCAACCAGTTGCTGGCCCGCTACGGTGACCTCGATGCCAGCCCGGACCCGATCAACCGCTGCACCGGCGCCTTCTGTTCGCGTGATGGTATCGACCCGGCATTGCAAGACGCCGAGCAAGCACTGAGCCGCCTGACGTCGCGCCCGGCGGCGGGCCTCAAGGTCATCGACCAACTGCCCGAAGCGACGATGCTGCGGGTCGAAACCGCCAGCGGCAAACGTGTGGTCTACAGCATGCTGCGCAACCGCGCCCACAGTAACGTGGCGTTCCTGCTGGGTGAGGCCTATCGCTATCAGCCCGGCCTCGATACGGTGACCATCTATCCTGGCGTGCTGAGCAGCTACCCGAACTTCATGTTCAACATCCCGGCGCAGGAGGTGCCCGAGTTCGTCGCTGAAATGGAGCGGGCCAAGGATGCCAAGCGTTTTGAAAAAATCGTCGACCGTTGGGGCGTACGCCGCAGTCATCCGTTGTTCTGGCAGTACTTCCACGATTTATCGCAGTACATCCGCGAAACCACGCCGGTGGAAGAGGGCGTATTGGACATGAACCGCTACGAGAACCTATAACTAGGACTGTGATCCGGTCATCTCTCTAAGCGGGCGCTGAAGCAGTCGGATATCTACCTCGCGGGATTGGAAAAGGTAAACCGATGATGTTGATTTCAGTGCAGGCGCTTCGGGCATTGGCGGCCTGGGTGGTGGTAGGGCACCACTTCATCCAGCTGTTTTTCAATTTCGAGGTGGATACGCCAGTTGCGTACCTGTTTGCCGACAAAGGCGGCATTGGCGTGGATGTATTCTTTGTTATCAGCGGGCTGGTGATCTTCCTTGCGACCGCAGACAAAGCGCTGACCCCATGGCGTTTTTTGCTCATGCGCCTGGCGCGGATAGTCCCGGCGTATTGGTTCTATACGCTGCTTCTGGCCCTTCTGGTGGTGGCGCTGCCCTCGATGATTCCAGAGATTCAGCTCGAACCGAGCCACATACTCATGTCGATGCTGTTTATCCCGGCTGAAAACCCAGGGGGCTACGGCGTCTATCCGCTGCTCGACGTGGGGTGGTCCCTGAACTTCGAGATGCTGTTTTATGCGCTGTTCGCCGTTGCCCTGTTGGTACGTGGGTCCTATCGGTTGTGGGTGATGGCACTGCTGCTGTATCTCGTGTGTTACATCGTCGCTCCTGCCCTGGACTTCGCGGATGGTTTTTACAGAAATGACATGGTTTTTGAGTTTCTGATGGGCATCGTGATTGGCATGCTGTATCGCCGCGGTCTGTGCCGGGCCCCGGCATGGTTGCCTTTGCTGGGCATCGCAGGTGCACTGGCGGCGATCTGGCACGGAGCGGATGTACCGCGCGCGTTGGAGTGGGGAGTGCCAAGCGCGGTGTTGGTCATCAGTTGTGTGACGCTGGAGCCTTACTTCAAAGGTGCGCGTTTTTTGAAGGCGCTTGGGGATTGTTCCTATTCCGTGTATCTACTCCACGTGCTGGTGCTGTGCGCTGGGCGGTGGGTCGTTCAGCGCACGGGCATGGACCCCTATGTGATCCTGCCTTTTTGCCTCCTGGTGACGGCGTTTGGCGCATTTTTGAGCTACGAGTGGCTGGAAAAGGGCACGTATCGCAGGCTTAAACACTGGCTTGGCCTTGATGGGCCGACAGTCCTTTCCCGACAAAAATACTAGGACTTTGTACCTGCGTAATATTTTGGCGTAAACTGCCGGCAAGCCTGTGAGGAGTTTCCATGACTGCCATAACCATTACCGACGCCGCCCACGATTACCTGGCTGACCTGCTGTCCAAGCAGAACACCCCGGGTATCGGCATCCGCGTCTTTATCACCCAGCCTGGCACTCAGTACGCCGAGACGTGCATTGCCTACTGCAAGCCGGGGGAAGAAAAACCTGAAGACACCGCGCTGGGGCTGAAAAGCTTCACCGCCTACATCGACGCCTTCAGCGAAGCCTTCCTTGATGACGCCGTCGTTGACTACGCCACCGATCGCATGGGCGGCCAGTTGACCATCAAGGCGCCCAACGCCAAGGTGCCAAACGTCAACGCCGACAGCCCGGTGAACGAGCGCATCAACTACTACCTGCAAACCGAGATCAACCCAGGTTTGGCCAGCCACGGCGGCCAGGTCAGCCTGATCGACGTTGTGGACGACGGCATCGCCGTGCTCAAGTTCGGTGGCGGCTGCCAGGGTTGCGGCCAGGCGGACGTGACCCTGCGCGAAGGCATCGAGCGCACCCTGCTGGAACGTATTCCAGAACTCAAGGGTGTACGTGACGTGACCGACCACACGCAGAAAGAAAACGCCTACTACTGAGTAAGGCGTTCACTGCGAAGAAAAAAACGGCGTCCCGTGAGCGCCGTTTTTTTATGCTTAAAATTCAATGCCTTGCACGGTTTTTCTAATGAGTGGCTTTAAGTGTGGGAGCGGGCTTGCTCGCGAATGCGGTGGGTCAGTCGACATCTTTATCAACTGACAGACTGTATTCGCGAGCAAGCCCGCTCCCACATTTTGACCGCATTCCTTCAGGGGCGGTAGAGGTGTGCGTGGCCTGCGCGGTACAGCGACGATTCGCTGAAACTGTCACTGGCCAACACCCGGCCCACCACGATCAACGCCGTACGCCGAAACCCTTTGGCCGCTACCTTCCCGGCAATATCATTCAAGGTCCCAACCGCCCAGTCCTGATCCGGCCACGTCGCCCGATGCACCACGGCAATCGGGCAATCCGCGCCATAGTGCGGCAGTAGTTCAGCGACGATTTTCTCCAGATGGTTGACCCCCAGGTGAATCGCCATGGTCGTACCGTGCCTGGCCAGGCTGGCGAAATCCTCACCGGCTGGCATGCTGGTTTTGTCGGCATAGCGGGTGAGGATCACGCTCTGGGCGATGTCCGGCAGGGTCAATTCCGCTTCCAGCAGCGCCGCGCAGGCTGCAACAGCAGTGACGCCAGGGATGATCTGGAAGGGGATGCCCAATTCGCGCAAATGGCGGATCTGTTCGCCAATCGCCCCGTAAAGGCTCGGATCACCGGAATGCACGCGTGCCACGTCCTGGCCGTTTGCATGGGCCGCCTTGATCAAATCGATGATCTGTTCCAGGTGCAGTTCGGCACTGTTGACCAGGGTTTCTGCCTGATGGCCTTCCAGTACCGCCGCAGGCACCAGCGAGCCGGCATAGATGATCACCGGGCAACTGCGGATCAGCCGCTGGCCTTTGACGGTGATCAATTCCGGGTCGCCGGGGCCTGCGCCGATGAAGTAGACGGTCATGGGAAATTCCTGTTGAAAAGCGGGCGAGCATGAAGAACGCTCATGATCGAGAAGGCCGATTATCGGGTTTTTAGCCGGCGCACGCCAAGGCAAAGGTGGCCTGGGCGGTTTTTTTGCGGGTGATCAGCAGGCGGGCAGGGCCGCCAGCGAGGTGTTCCGCCACGGCCAGCGCGGCACTTTCAGCGATGCCGTAACAGCCGGTATGGGCGAAGGCCACGACGGATTTATGGCTCAAACGGTCAGCATAAAGCGCCAACTGCGCAGCGTTGAAGCAGTGCAGCGGCAGTTTCAACGCTGCAGCCAGGGCCAGCAATCCGGGTTCATCGCTTTTGCGATCGATGCTCGCCAACGCGGTAATGCGGTGACGCTCGATACCGCCCTCGGCGAGGGCGGATTCAAGCAGGTCCAGCAGGGTGTGAACCTCACAACCCCGCTGGCAACCCAGGCCGACCACCAGGGTCATGCCGAGTATTGATCGCCGCGGTTGCGACGGAACAGCCAGGCGCTGATCAGGCCCAGCGCCAGCCAGAAGGCGACGTTGGTCAACTGCGAAGCGATCTTGAACTGCGCTTCCAGGGCTTCGGGTGCGAGCATCGAATGCACTTCCGGTTGTGGTGCGCCAATCACATGGGGCACTACCAGGATCGCTGCGCCCAGCGCTTTAAGCAGCCAGTTGCGCCCAAATACGATCAGCGCGATACCGGCCGCGGTGGATGCAGCGGTACCGATCCACCAGGTCTGGCGTAGCGCGAGATCAGCGGCAGCCGTGCCTGGCAACTCAGGTGGCAGGCCCAGGGTCGGCGCGAGCACGAAGGTTGCGTAACCGGCCAAACCCCACAGCAGCCCTTGGGCGGTGCGGGTCGGTGCACGCAAGGTGTACAGGCCGGCCAGCATCAGCGCAAAACCGACCGCCACCACCAGGTTGCCACCGGTGGTGGACAGTACGCGCTGCCAGCCGTCTTCCGGCTCCCAGGCTTCGGCGTCATGGGTGTGGGCGGCAGCGCCAGCGGCGTGTTCATGCATCACTTCGGTGGCGTCCGGGGCTTTTTCGAAGGTTTCCGCCTGCAAAATCAGCGGGGCGACCCAGAAGCTTTGCAGCAGGGTCAGCAGCAGGGCGGCCGCAAGGCCGGTGAAACCTGCGGTTTGCGCAATACGCTTGATCATGTCGGCAGGTCTCAGTGGCACGGGAACGCGGCGCTGTGGCGGGTATCGTGGGCGGCGTTGTGCACGGCCTCGATATGGGAGAAGCCGGCGAAATATACCAGGCACGCGCCGAGGATCGACGCACCGATGGCGGCGGTCAGGCGTTGGCTCAGGGTAGAGGTGCTGCTGGCGGAGTGCGAGGTGCTGCTGATGATCGACATGGCGCGTCCCTTTCAGGTGTCAGGGTGAAGCGAGCGCATGAAAACCCCGCGAGCCAGGCACGCAAGGTTCTGAACAGCGCCCGCCCACCGCGGGTTTGTTATCTGATTTTTTCGGGCCGGTCTCCGGGCTTGCGAGGGGCTCAATGCCTGAAAACGTCGCCTTCCCATGCCGTCTGGCACAGTGGATATGACGTTTCGCTCGCTTACCGTTGCGGGGGCAGCACCGGACTGGTCATATCGCTATGACGCACCGGTTTCCCGTTTCACCCTTTGCAGGGCACCCGAAACAAGATGTGTAGGAGAGCATGGGGGTGGGAGGGGAGTCAATTGGGATGTGGGTTTTGGTGGTTTTTGGTGGTGGTGGTGGTGGTGGTGTACATATCCGTTATTTAGGTAACGGCCACTTATGGTTCCGCCCTTACGG
>NZ_QAJM01000037.1 GCF_003852405.1 Pseudomonas sp. KBW05 | reverse complement strand
CCTAGCGGGCTCGATGAGCGTAGCCGCTGCCGCCATAACCAAACATATGTCGTTCCCCTGGCGGTGAAACAGGCAATCATCGAACTTCGCTCGATTGGCGAGACGATTCCTGGTCCGAAGAAAATTCAGTACAGCCTTATGCAGCGTTTTCCGGATCAGACTCCGCCTTCGAAAACGACTATTTACAACATCCTCAAGGCAGCTGATTTGATCTCCCCCAGGCCATTGCGCCCGCGGGTGGCTGTTTATCCCAAGCCCTTGCGCAAGGCAGAAAATCCCAATCAGCTATTCAGCGCTGACTACAAGGGGCAGTACCTGACCGGTGCAGGGGTTTGGTGTTATCCGCTGACGATCATGGATCACGCAAGTCGGTTTCTATTGGCTTGCCAGAGCATGGGCAGCACCAACTTCAAGGAAACCCAGCAAACCTTCGAGCGAGTTTTTCGAGAATATGGCCTGCCGGAACGCATTCGTACCGATAACGGAATACCATTTGCTAGCACCAGTCGAGCGGGGCTCTCACAGTTGTCGATCTGGTGGATGAGACTTGGGATCATCCCCGAGCGAATCGAGCCAGGTCGTCCGGATCAGAACGGGCGACACGAGCGAATGCACCGAACGCTGAAAAGTACGCTACCTCACCCATCGGCAGTTGCCTGGGAGGCCCAGCAGCGTCACTTTGATCGTTTCTTGCAGCACTACAATTACGAGCGTGGGCATGAGGCGCTTGGGCAGAAAACGCCTGGCGACTGTTACACGCGATCAACCCGGCTGTATCCAGAAACGCTACCTGAGATGACCTATGCGAGCCATATCGAGAGTTACTTGGCCGATAGTAACGGGATCATCAATCGAGGCGGTATGCGGGTTTATGTTGGCAATTTGCTCTGTCACCAGACCATCGGAATGGAAATGATCGGTGATGGGGTATGGAATGTGATCTTCGGGCCAGTGATTCTGGGGCACGTGAACGCGAGAGATGCAAAGAACGGTTATGTCTCAATCAAAGTGTCACCTATGTGAATGCACTTTTTTGTAACCCATGTGGTTGTCCCGTACATGCCCC
>NZ_QAJM01000036.1:59768-59962 GCF_003852405.1 Pseudomonas sp. KBW05 | reverse complement strand
GCCAGAGCGCGGCGGCCTGAAAGCCGACCGGTATTTGTCCTGGCGTTCACCGCTCAAATGTGGGAGCTGGCTTGCCTGCGATGCAGACACCTCGGTACATCAGGCAAACCCAGTTGATGCCATCGCAGCGATGCGGCGACCCGACAAGCCAGCTCCCACAGGAGGCCGCGCCTGCTTCATCGATCAGGTCGGCT
>NZ_QAJM01000036.1:0-59517 GCF_003852405.1 Pseudomonas sp. KBW05 | reverse complement strand
TCTTTTCCAAAAGTGACCCGCTGTAAGAGCGGAACCCTAGGTGGCCGTTACCTAAATAACGGATATGTACACCGACACACCGACACACCGCCATCGCAGGCAAGCCAACTCCCACACAAGTCAGCTCCCACAGGAAGTAGCTATATGCTCAAAGGCCCTTCAGCTCCTTGAGGTGCTTATAGACCGTCGCCCGCCCCATCCCCAACACATTGGCCACATAGTTCGAAGCACTCTTGCCCTTGAACGCACCCTCGGCATGCAACGCCAACACCAGCTCGCGTTTATGATCCCGAGTCAGCAGGTTCAAGCTCAACTGCCGCTCCCGCATCCACGCATGCAAAAACGTGTTGATCCGCTCCTGCCAGTCATCGCGAAACAACGAGTCCGGTTGCGGGATCAGTTTGCTCGGCGAGAGGAACAAATCCAGCGCCGCCTTGGCGTTTTCAAACAGCGAAATATTCAGGTTGATGCACAACACCGCCAGGCGACGGCCCTTGTGGTCGTGCAGCACCGTGCTCAGGCTGCGAATCTTCTGGCCGTCCCAGTTGAGCTTTTCATACGGGCCGATATTTACGTCACTGACGTCATCACTGAGCATGTCCTCCAGCGCCGAGTCGTCGCCAATCGCCCGTTTCGACAGGTTGTTGGCGATGTAATCGACTTTTTGCGAGCGCAAATCGTGCAGCACCGCTTCGGCGTGGGGAAAGAACAACGTGGCGATGGCGTCGGCCATCGCACGAAAGTTCTGCATGATCTGTTCTTGTTCAGCGCTGTTCATCAATGGGGCTCCAGGCGGGCGGGGGAGAGCATACCAGCGTCGAGGCCGAACCGCGCCAGTGGCTCCGGCAAGGGCGCGCCGCGTACCAGTGCCGCACTGGCCTGGCCCATGGCCGGCGACGTCTGGATGCCGTAGCCGCCTTGCGCCGCGACCCAGAACAGGCCGGGCACCTGAGGATCGTAGCCGGACAGCAAATCACCATCCGGGACAAAACTGCGCAGCCCAGCCCAGGTGCGGGTTGGGCGGCGGATGGTCAGGGTGGTGGCTTCTTCGATCTGGTAGATGCCCATCGCGATGTCCAGTTCTTCGGGCTGGATATCCTGGGGCTCCACCGGGTCGGCGTTGGCCGGCGAGCCGAGGAACATGCCGGCGTCGGGCTTCATGTAGAAGGATTCGTCCAGCGCCACCAGCATCGGCCAGTGGTGACTGTCGACGCCTTCGGGGCCGGCGAAGATAAAGGCCGAGCGGCGCTTGGGTTGCAGGCCGATGGGCGTGGCGCCGGCCATTGCGCCGATGTGGTCGGCCCAGGCGCCAGCGGCGTTGATAAGGGTGGGGGCGGTGTAGGTTTTTTCGCCAGCCTGTACCTGCCAAACGCCTGCGGCATCACGGCTTAAACCCTGCACGGCGTGATCGGTCAGCACCTCGCCACCGTTGCGGCGGATGCCACGCAGATAGCCTTGGTGCAGCGCGTCGGTGTCGATATCGCTGGCGGTCGGGTCATACAGTGCGCCATGGACTTTTTCGCGGCGCAGGATCGGCAGCCTGGCGCAGGCTTCGTCGGCGCTGAGCAGTTCAACCTGCGACACGGTGGCCTTGGCGCTCAGGTATTGCGCGTTCAACTCGGCGGCATCGCCGATAAAGTCCACGGTCATTTCGCCCCGTGGCGTGAGCAATGGATGCTCGCAGAACCCGGCTGGCGGATTGTCGAAAAACTCCCGGCTGGCCAGGGTCAGCGCGCGCACCTGCGGGGTGCCATAGGCGGCGGTGTACAGCGCCGCTGAACGCCCGGTGGAGTGATAACCCGGGTGGCTTTCGCGCTCCAGCACCAGCACCTTGCCGTGCTGCGACAACCAGAAACCGGTGGACGCGCCAGCAATGCCGCCGCCGATGATGATGAAGTCTGCGTGGCTCATAGGTGTCTCCAGAGGGCATTGGCCAGGGCGATGTCTTCCAGGCCCAGGCCGATGGAACGGAAGAATACATGACGGTCGTAGGACGGGCGTTGTACGTGTTCGCTGAGCAATTCGGGGAGGTCGCCGACAATGTGGCGTTTGTCCCAGCCGTGTTGTTCCGTGGCGATCAGCATCTCGCCCGCCGAGCCTGGGGTGGTCTGGCGATAGTCGCAGAAAACCTGCATGGCATTGAGCGACTGCGGCGGCACTTCATGGGCGCGCGGGGCGTTGGTGCTGATGGAGGTGATCAGTGCCGGTTTGCTCAAGCGGGCAGGATCGATCACCGGGCCGGCCGATGAGGTGCACAGCAGGATCACGTCGGCGGCGTCCAGCGCAGCATCGCTGCTCGGCGCAATGCTCAATCGTGGGTCGAGGCTTTTGAGGTGTGCGATGGCTGTGTCATCGGCACTGGCCAGGCTAGGTGAAAACAGGCTGATGCTTTGCCAGTCCCGGAGGTTTTTCACGTAGTGCAGATGGGCCTGGGCCACCTTGCCACTGCCGATAATCGCCAGGCGCCGCGCGGATAACGGCGCCAATGCGTCCACCGCCAGCGCCGTCGTCGCGGCAGTGCGTGCGGTGGTCAGCTCGGCGGCATCGCACAACAGCAGCGGCTGACCGGTGTGCATCGACATCAACAGCGTCCAGGCCGTCACCAGTGGTCCTTGTTCACGCACGATATACGGCGAGGTCTTGACCCCATAAACACCGTCCTCAGCCAGCACGCCCAAGTAGTTGATAAAGTCGCCGGCACCCTGTGGGAATTCCACCAGTTGCTGTGCCGGTTGCACCGCCTGCCCGGCGGCCAGGTCGCGGAACAGCTTGCGCAGGATGTCGGGCACATCGATTTGGGCGAGCAGTTCGCGAGCCTGGATTTGGTTGATCACTTGAGGCGTGCTGGGCATGGGAATCTCCGTGACTGAACTTATTTGTCCATTATGGACTTTTAGTCCTGATGGGCAAGAGGCAAACCTCATCCCACGAAGCGAAATCCGCCCGACAGTTTTTCCTTCAAATAACCCACCAACACACTCACCGACTTCGGCACATGGGGCGAATACGGCCGGATCAAGTAGATCTCATCGGCAAACGCGCCCTTGAGTGTCCAGTCCTTGAGCACCTGCACCAATTTGCCGCTGGCCAGCGCGGCGTGGGCGCTGAAATCCGGGAGCAGGGCGATGCCCAGGTGGTTGAGGGCGGAATCGCGCAGGGCTTCGCTGTTGTTGGTGGCGAAACTGCCGGAGATGGGCACGGTGAGGCGCTCAACGTTTTTGCTGCCGCGTTCGAAGGTCCAGGCGGGCTGGTCGGTGCCGCGTGGGTAGAACAGGCAGTTATGCGTGGACAAATCGCCGGGCTCACGCGGTTCACCGTGGCGTTGCAGGTAGTCCTGAGTCGCGACCAGTACTGAGCCGGTATCACACAACTTCCACGCCACATGGGTTTCCGGCACCTGGAAACCATGGCGTACGGCCAGGTCGTAGCCTTCGGCCGCCAGTGAACTCAAGGCGTCCGACACATCCAGTTGGATGCGCACCTGCGGGTACAGCTGCAAAAATTCCGACAGATGCGGCACCAACTGCTGACGGGCGAATGCCACCGGTGCGGTCAGACGTACCAATCCACGGATTTCTCCGACCGAGTCGCGTACCGACGAGAAGCTGCGGGCGATTTGCGCGTAGGCGCTGCGCACTTCGCGGGTCAGCGACAAGCCGGCATCGGTCAGGCGCACGCTGCGTGTCGTGCGGGTGACGAGGCTTGTACCGGTGGCCTTTTCCAGGTCGGAAATGCGCTGGCTCACGGCCGACTTGCTCACCCCCAGACGCGCGGCGGCGGCGGTGTAGGTGCCGTGCTCTTCCAGTACCGACAGCCAGTGGATATGGGTCCAGAGCCCTTCGATCTCAGCTTTTTCCATGATTTGATTGTTCGCGCGGGTGGACAATAAGTTCAGGATTCTGCTCTGGTTTGGAACAAAGCGAAAGCCTATCGTGTGTCCAACGCTTATCCACCTGGGATCGACTGCCATGACAACTACAATCGAGCACTACATCAACGACCAGCGCGTGTCCCGCGATGACCGTTATCAGGACGTCTTCAACCCGGCCACCGGCGAAAAGACCGGCCGCGTCGCCCTGGCCAGCCGCCAGACCGTGGCCGAAGCCGTCGCCGCTGCCCAGGCCGCTTTTGACGGCTGGGCCGACACCCCGCCGATTCGCCGCGCGCGGGTGTTGTTCGAATACCTGCACCTGCTGCGTGCGCGCAAAGACGACCTCGCGCGCATTATCGTTGCCGAGCATGGCAAGGTGTTTACCGATGCCCAGGGCGAAGTGGACCGTGGCATCGACATTCTCGAATTCGCCTGCGGCATTCCCAACCTGCTTAAAGGTGAGTACTCCGACCAGGTGTCCCGGGGCATGGACAACTGGACCATGCGCCAGCCGCTGGGCGTTGTCGCGGGCGTGACGCCGTTCAACTTCCCGGTGATGGTACCGATGTGGATGTACCCGATCGCCATCGCGGCGGGCAACACCTTCATTCTCAAGCCAAGCCCGACCGATCCAAGCGCCTCGTTGTTCATGGCCGAACTGCTGCGTGAAGCCGGCCTGCCCAAAGGCGTGTTCAACGTGGTGCAGGGTGACAAGGAATCGGTGGATGCGCTGATCGAACACCCGGACGTCAAGGCCGTGAGCTTTGTCGGTTCTACGCCGATTGCCCAATACATCTACGAAACCGGCGCCCGCCACGGCAAGCGCGTGCAAGGCCTGGGCGGGGCGAAAAACCACATGGTGGTGATGCCCGACGCCGATATTGAAAAAACCGTGGATGCGCTGATGGGCGCCGCCTACGGCAGTGCCGGCGAACGCTGCATGGCCATCTCCGTGGCGGTATTGGTGGGGGATGTGGGTGACAAAGTCATCGCTGCCCTGACCGAACGCGCCAAGCAACTGCGCATCACCGACGGCCGCGATTTGAAAGCCGAGATGGGCCCGATCGTGTCCCGCGCAGCCCTGGAACGCATCAGCGGTTATATCGAACAAGGCGTGCAGGCCGGTGCCCAACTGCTGCTGGACGGGCGTGACTACGTGCCGACCGAGGCCGGCCTGGAAAATGGCTTCTGGCTGGGCGCGACGCTGTTCGACCACGTGACCCAGGAAATGAGCATCTACCGCGAAGAAATCTTCGGCCCGGTGCTGGCCTGCGTGCGCGTCAGCGATTTCGGCGAAGCGGTGAAACTGGTCAACGACCACGAGTTCGGCAACGGCGTCAGCTGCTTCACCCGCGACGGCAACATCGCCCGCGAGTTCGCGCGGCGTATCCAGGTGGGCATGGTCGGCATCAACGTGCCGATTCCGGTGCCGATGGCGTGGCATGGTTTTGGTGGGTGGAAGAAAAGCCTGTTTGGCGACATGCATGCCTACGGCACTGAGGGTGTGCGGTTCTACACCAAGCAGAAGTCGATCATGCAGCGCTGGTCGGAGAGCATCGAGCAAGGCGCCGAATTCGCCATGCCGGTCTCCAAATAACCCCAGGTTGTAGAAGATCCAATGTGGGAGCGGGCTTGCTCGCGAATACGGTGTGTCAGTCGAAATATTGGTGACTGACAGTCCGCATTCGCGAGCAAGCCCGCTCCCACATTTTTTGCGCTTCTCCAGAACATGCCCCTGCGCCAGGCGCGCGGCGCTTGCCCTACTTGAAGGAACTTGGCACGCTCACCCGGCGAGCGAACACCGTCAAATCAATCAATAGGGAAATGCCACGTTGAGCTGGGTAAAATTCGGAGTATTGCTGGCCTTGCCGGGGGCACTGCTGTCAGTCCTGACCATTTATATGGTGCTAAAGGACGACAACAGACTCGAAGCCGATCTTTCCTACCAATACGACAGTGCGCCACGTCTATTCACCGAGCGCTTGGATACGGTTAAGGAACACCTCGATTACACGCGCCTGTACGACGACATCAAGCAGGCCGGCAACGGTGCCCTCAGCCACGAACAGATCAACAAGATCGTTGACCTGAGCCAGGCGCCCTATCGGGCCTTGTTCGACGCTCCGTTCGAAAGGGGACCTGACCACTACCCCGTCAGGCTGTTGATCACCCTCAGGAACACCGGCAGCAAGGTGATCAAGGAAGTGCACATCAAGCTACCTGAGAAAGGCGTCGTTCAGATCCGGGACGAATCACGTATCGATACCCTCAAACCGGATTTGCTGAGCAGCGTGGAGATTCCGGCGATTGTGCAAAACGGCGTCTACAGGGTCTGGGTTTATTTCCAGGGTGATCTGAAAACGCTCATGGAGAAAGACGTACACATCGGCTACAGCGATGGCGTGGCACAGGTTCGAGTCTCTGAGGATGTCATTGGCCTCGACGCGCATATGGCCCGATACGGCGTTTTCTGGTTGGCCGTCCTGACGCTGGTTTACTTGTTGGTCGCCCTCTACATGCTGATTTCGGCTTATAAAGAAGATGAAACCAGCCCTGCGTCACGATAACTGACTTCCCCGCCCACTGGAGAATGCGTTGAAAGCAATCATGGGTATCGCTTTGCTGGGCTCGTTGCTGGTCGGCTGTGCGCCGTCCTACTCGGTATGGACGAGCGGTATGAATGCGTTCGTCGGCACGCGCTTCGATGCCCACCTCTATGACGATTGCAGCCGCGGCTGTGGCGACTCCTATTGGTCCCCGGTCAACAAGAACAAGGTCTATGACCAGGTGGTGAAGGAGGGCGACAGCCAGCGCTACTTCGTGACCTGGATCCGCGACTGTCGATACTCCGTGCTCGTCTCGGGTGAGGGCATTATCCAGTCGTGGCGCTATGAGAATGAAGACCGTAGCAGTTGTTATGTTTTTTGATCGTTCCCCAAATAACCAAAGCCTGTACGCGATCAGAATGTGGGAGCGGGCTTGCTCGCGAATGCGGTCTGTCAGTCACCTCTATATCCACTGATACACCGCATTCGCGAGCAAGCCCGCTCCCACATTTTTTAACCGAGTTTCAGGCAGTGTCGAGCAGGGCGTCTTCGAAGCCCAGGTCAACCGCTAACCGATCAGTCTTACGACCCGCCTGGCAATCAGCACACCCACCACCGGCGCCAGCGCAAACACCCCGAACAACCACACCGCAGCGCTTGCCGTGCCTTCGACCCCACCGGGGTCAGTGAGCCCCGCGATGTTCGCGACCATGCCCGCCAGTGCCGCACCAAACGCGGTGGCGAACAGTTGCACGGTGGTAATGGACGCCGAGGCCAGGTCCTGTTCGCCGGCGGGTGCCACTTGGAATACCCGGGTCAACAAGTGCGGCCATGCCAGGCCCACCCCCAGGCCGATCAGGACAAGGGCCACGCAGATCGGCACAAGCGTCTGCGCATCGCCAGGGCTTTCGCAAGGCATGAGCAGCGCCAGCGCCAGCATGCCCACCACACCCAGGATCGGTCCGGCGAGGATCGCCCGGCGAACATTCGCGCCGGTGATGCCTGCGCTGGCGATTGACCCCAGCGTCCAGCCGGCCGCCATCAGTGCGGCGAGATAACCGGCCAGCAGTGGTGACTGGTGGTGCAGGACTTGAAGGAACAGCGGTACAAAGATTTCGCCACTGGTGACCGCGACCGCCAACAACGCCATGGTGGCGTACAGCGCGCCAAGCGCAGTGGTCAGCCGAAAGGCGCCAGCGGGCAACAGTCGATGGCGGGCGCGGCTTTCCGTGCTGATCAGCAGCCCAGTGAACAGGGCGGCCGCTGCGAGCCCCAGCAGGTTCAGGGGTAGGGTGGCAGAGACACTGCCGGCCGACACCGAAAGCACCGCCGCCGTCAGCCACCACAACTGCGTGATCGGCAACGGTGTGGGCTCAACGCGGTCTGTGCTGCGCCCAGGCAGTACTGCGGCGGCGAGTACGGCGAACAACCCGGCCACTGGGATCAAGGACCAGAACGCCGCCCGCCAGAGGCCCAGTTCGGCAAACACGCCGCCCACCGCTGGCCCGACCAGCGTTGCGACACCCCACATCCCGGAGACCAGCGCCATCGCCCGTGGCCACAAGTGTTCATCGAACACCAGCCGAATCATCGCGTAGGACAGTGCGAACAAGAACCCACCGCCCAGGCCCTGCACCAGCCGTCCGACCAGCATCACCGGCATGGAGGGCGCAAACGCGCAGGCCAACGCGCCGCCGGCGAATACCAGGCTGGCGACGAGGTAAGCCCCACGCGGCCCCACGCGGCCAAGCAAGCGCGCAGACAACGCCGAGCCGAGGATCGAGGCGGCGACAAACAGCGTGGTGTTCCAGGCGTAATAGTCGATGCCGCCGATGTCCTCGACCACGGACGGCAGAATCGTCGTGGCGATGTAGACGTTGATCGCATGCAGCACCACGCCACCTGCCAGGGCCAGTGAGCGTACGCCGTTTGCACCGGACAGCAAGGCGGCCCAGTTGGAGGGAGAGGTTTGCGCTGTGTTCATGGAGACTCCATGTCAAAGGAATGAAGGCTTGCCAGGACAAGCCGACACTGTTTATAAGACCTCATGTATAGATGAGGTCAAGGCGCCCATGGCAGCGAAAATCGATGTGCACATCCCTCTCGGGGTCGGCGAAGTGGCGCGGCGTAGCGGAGTGACCGTGGCCACGGTGCATTTTTACGAAGCCAAGGGTTTGATCCACGGCCAACGCAGCCCAGGCAATCAGCGGCGCTACCACCGTGACGTGCTGCGCCGCATTGCGGTGATCAAGGTGGCGCAGCGCGCGGGGATTCCATTGGCAACCATCAAGGCGGCACTGGAGGAACTGCCATCGGGGCGACCGCTGACGGCCAAGGACTGGACGCAGCTCTCGACGCGTTGGCGAGACATGTTGAATGAGCGAATCAACAGCCTCACGCAACTGCGCGACCAGCTCGACGGGTGCATCGGCTGCGGGTGCCTGTCCCTGGCCGACTGCCCGCTGCGCAATCCGGGGGATCGGTTGGGGCAGGAGGGAGACGGGGCGGTATTATTGGGGCAATAAAACCCTCAGCGTCTGCCGGTGCGCGTACTCACATCCACCCACACCGCCAACACCAGAATGCTGCCCTTGACGATCATCTGCCAGTAGCTGTCCACATCCAGCATCGACATGCCATTGTCCAGGCTGGTAATCACCAACGCCCCCAGCAACGCGCCGTACACCGTGCCCGAGCCGCCGCGCATGGAGGTGCCGCCGATAAAACACGCGGCGATGGCATCCAGTTCGCCCATGTTCCCCGCAGACGGCGAACCCGCCGCCAGGCGCGCCGTGTTGACCAGCCCCGCCAGCGCGCACATCACCCCCATGATGCCGAAGATCCACAACTTCACCGCCTGCACGTTGATACCCGACAGCCGCGTGGCTTCCATATTGCTGCCCACCGCATACACGCGGCGGCCAAACACGGTCTGGCTGGTGACGTAGCTGAATACGCCGAGCAGCACGAGCAGCAACAGCACCGGTACGGGAATGCCGTCGTAGCTGTTGAGGGTGGTGACGAACCCGGCGAGCACGGCGCCGATCACCGCCACGCGCAGCAGATCCCGCGCCAGCGAGTGCGCTGCCAGACCGTGCAATGCGCGATTGCGTCGTTGTTTCCAGGTCAAAAAGAGCGTCAGCGCAAACAACAAGACGCCCAGCCCAATGCCCACCGAATGCGGCAAATAACCCTGGCCCACATACACCAGCGACGGCGACACCGGCGCAATGGTCGTGCCCCCGGTAATCCCCAGCAGAATCCCGCGAAACGCCAGCATCCCGCCCAAACCGACGATAAACGACGGGATGCGCAGATAGGCCGTCATATACCCATTGGCCAAGCCGATCATCAGCCCACACAACGCCACCAGGCTCAGGTTGGCCAACAACGGCACGTGATACACCACATCCAGGATCGCCGCCAAGCCGCCGAGTAACCCGAGCAATGAGCCCACCGACAAGTCGATCTCGCCGCTGATAATCACCAGCACCATGCCGCACGCCAGAATCCCGGTGATCGACATCTGCCGCAGCAGGTTGGACAGGTTGCGCGGCGTGAGGAACCCGCCTTCGGTCTGCCAACTGAAAAACACCCAGATCACCGCCACGGCAATCACCAGGGCGAGCATTTTGTAGCGGCTGAACAGTTGTTTGACCTGATTCATCTACGCGGTCTTCCGATCATTATTATTGTTGTTATGGCTGAGCGCGGCGGCAAGCACCTGTTCCTGGGTGAGCCCGTCGTTGATGAAGTCGCCGCGCAGCTGGCCTTCGCCGATCACCAGCACACGGTCCGACACCCCCAGCACCTCGGCCAGCTCCGACGAGACCATGATGATCGCCACGCCTGCGGCCGCCAGCGCGCCCATCAGCTTGTAGATCTCATACTTGGCGCCCACGTCCACGCCGCGCGTGGGCTCATCGAGGATCAGCACCCGCGGCTTGGCCATCAGCATTTTCGCCAGCACGGCCTTTTGCTGGTTGCCACCGGACAGGCTGGTGATCGGCAGGAACGGGCTGGAAGTCTTCAGGTGCATGCGCGCGATCTGCTGGTCGATGCTGCCCAGTTCGGCTTCGGCATCGATGCGCGTCAGGTGGGCGTAGGTGTCGAGCACCGCCAGGGTGATGTTCTGGCCCACGCCAAAGTCGGGGATGATGCCTTGGCGCTTGCGGTCTTCGGGGACCATGCACAGCCCGGCGCGGATCGCCTTGAGTGGCGTGCGCGTGTCGATCACCGCGCCGTCCAGCCACACCTCGGCGCTGTAGCGGCCGGGGTAGGCGCCGAACAACGCCGACACCAGTTCCGTGCGCCCGGCGCCCACCAGCCCGGCGATGCCGAGGATTTCCCCGCGCTTGAGGGCAAAGGAAATGTCGTCGACGCGCTTGCGCTTGGGGTTGTCCACGTCATAACAGGTGACGTTGCGCGCCTCGAAAATCACCTCGCCGATGGCGTGGGGCTCGGTGGGGTAGAGGTTGCTCATCTCGCGGCCGACCATCTGCGTGATGATCTGCGCAATGTCCATGTCGGCCATGGCCGTGGTCGCGATGTGCTTGCCGTCGCGGATCACCGCGATGGTGTCGCACACCGCCGCCACTTCATCGAGCTTGTGGGAGATGTACACGCAAGCTACGCCCTTGGCCTTGAGGCTGCGGATGATGTCCAGCAGCACCTCGATTTCCGAGCGGGTCAGGGCCGAGGAGGGCTCGTCGAGGATCAACAGGCGCGCCTGCTTGTTGAGGGCCTTGGCGATTTCCACCAGTTGCTGGTAACCGCCGCCGTACTGCGACACCGGCAGCGCGACGTTGATGTCCGGCACCTTGAGTTCACGCATCAAGGCTTCGGCGCGGTGGAACATTGCCGGGTAGTTCATGCGTCCACCCGGCAAGGTCAGCTCGTGGCCCATGAAGATGTTTTCCGCCACCGAGAGGTCGGGCACCAGGGTCAGTTCCTGGTGGATGATCACAATGCCTGCCGCCTCGGTTTCGCTGATGGATTGGGCTCTGAGCGGTTGCCCGTCCCAGAGGATTTCACCGTCCCAGGTGCCGTGGGGATACACCGCCGACAGCACCTTCATCAAGGTGGATTTGCCGGCGCCGTTCTCGCCGCACAGGCCGATGCATTCCCCCGGCCGCACCTTGAGGTCGATGCCGTTGAGGGCGTTGACACCGCCAAAGGTTTTGACGATGCCGTTCATTTGCAGCAGGTAGTCGGCCATGGCGGTCATTGCCCGGCGATCTGCTCTTTGGTGTAGAAGCCGTCCTTTTCCAGCAGGTCGATATTGGCCTTGGTCAGTGGGGTGGGGGTGAGCAGGATGGTGTCGACTTTCTTGCTGCCGTTGTCGTACTGCGAGCTGTAGGCCGGTTTCTCACTGCGCGCCAGTTGCACCGAGAGCTTGGCCGCTTCGCTGGCGATCAGCTTGAGCGGCTTGTAGACGGTCATGGTCTGGGTGCCGTCGATCACGCGCTTGATCGCGGCGAGGTCGGCGTCCTGGCCAGAGATCGGCACCTTGCCCGCCAGTTGCTGCGCGGCCAGGGCCTGAATCGCGCCGCCAGCGGTGGCGTCGTTGGAGGCGACGATGGCGTCGATCTTGTTGTCGTTACGGGTCAGGGCGTTCTCCACGATGCTCAGGGCTTCGGTGGGGTTCCATTCCTTGACCCATTGCTGGCCCACCACCTTGATATCGCCCTTGTCGATGGCCGGTTGCAGCACTTTCATCTGGCCTTCGCGCAGCACCTTGGCGTTGTTGTCGGTGGGCGCGCCGCCGAGCAGGAAGTAATTGCCCTTTGGCGCCGCTTGCAACACGCCGCTGGCCTGCATCTCGCCGACTTTTTCGTTATCGAAGGAGATATAGGCGTCGATGTCGGCGTTGAGGATCAGGCGGTCATAGGACACCACCTTGATCCCGGCCTTCTTCGCTTCGGCGACGGCGTTGGTCAACACGGTGGCGTTGAACGGCACGATGACGATCACATCGACGCCACGGGAGATGAGGTTTTCGATCTGCGAGATCTGCTTTTGCTCGTTGGCATCGGCCGATTGCACGAAGACCTTGGCGTTGAGTTTTTCGGCGGCGGCGACGAAGTAATCGCGGTCGCGGGACCAGCGTTCCAGGCGCAGATCATCGATGGAAAAGCCGATCTTCGGGTGCGCCGGGTCAGCCATCACCGGCAGGGCGAACAGGGCCAGGGCAGTGGCGATCAGTGTGCGTTTCATGGTTTGTGCGTCCTTTTATTGTTGTTGGAAGACTCAAAACAAACAAAGAGCTGGCTTTTTGTGGCGCCCTCTACCGGTAGATAAACCGGTTCACTATCCCTTCGAGCATCTCCTGCCTGCCGCTTACGGCTTGGGGATTGAGCTCATGGGCAAACGCATGCAGGGCCAGCGACTCCAGGCTGAACTCACCGGCCAACACGGCCTGGCCCAATGGCTGCTGCCAACCGGCATACCGCTGGTCCTTGAACTGCTGCAAACGATCGTTCTGCACCATCGCCGCCGCGCGTTCCAGGGCCAGCGCCAGGACATCCATGGCCGCCACATGCCCGTGGAACAGGTCCACTTCATCCAGGCTCTGGCGGCGCACCTTGGAGTCAAAGTTATAGCCGCCATTCTTGAACCCGCCAGCCTTGAGGATTTCATAGGTGGCCAGGGTCATCTCTTCGACGCTGTTGGGGAACTGATCCGTGTCCCAGCCGTTCTGCGGGTCGCCCCGGTTGGCGTCGATACTGCCGAAGATCCCCAGGGACACCGCCGTGGCGATCTCGTGGTGAAAACTATGCCCGGCCAACGTCGCATGGTTGGCCTCGATATTCACCTTGATCTCCTGCTCCAGCCCGTACTCATGCAGGAAGCCGAACACCGTGGCGCTGTCGTAATCGTATTGGTGCTTGGTCGGCTCCTGGGGCTTGGGTTCGATCAGCAGGTCACCCTTGAAGCCGATCTTGTGCTTGTGTTCCACCACCATGCGCATAAAGCGCCCGAGCTGTTCGCGCTCACGCTTGAGGTCGGTGTTGAGCAGGGTTTCGTAGCCTTCGCGACCGCCCCACAGCACATAGTTGGCGCCCTTGAGCCGCAGCGTCGCATTCATCGCGCTGTACACCTGAGCGGCGGCGACGGCGAACACTTCCGGGTCTGGGTTGCTGGCGGCGCCGGCGGCAAAGCGCGGGTTGCTGAAGCAATTGGCGGTGCCCCACAGCAGCTGGATGCCGGTCTGCTCCTGATGGCGTTCGAGGTGATCGACCATCTGCGCGAAGTGGTTGCGGTACTCCTTCAAGGAACTGCCTTCGGGGGCGACATCGGTGTCGTGGAAGCTGTAGTAGTCGATGCCCAGCTTGGCGAAGAACTCAAACGCCGCCTCGGCCTTGCCGATGGCCAGTTCCATCGGGTCGCCGCTGCGCTGCCACGGGCGCTGGAAGGTGCCGACACCAAACATGTCCGCCCCTGGCCAGACAAAGGTGTGCCAATAACAGGCGGCCATGCGCAGGTGTTCGCGCATGGGTTTGCCGAGGATCAGCTTGTTTGCGTCGTAATGGCGAAAGGCGAGGGGACTGTCGCTGCTGGGGCCTTCGAAGCGGACCTTCTCGACACCGGGGAAGTACGGCATGGCGTTTTCCTTATTGTTCTTGGCGGTGTCTCGATACTAGCAACGGCGTTGGGCCTGGCGATTATGAAAATCACCAGCGGGTGGTGCGATTTTGCGTGGCGGGGGCTAGTCTGTGGCGACCGGCCCCAGGATAAAAACAATGAAAACCCTACCGCCCGTACACCGCATTGCCTTGCTGTTCAACGGCAGCAAGATCTACGACCGCGGCATCATCGCCGGCATCGGCAATTACCTGAGCAGCACCCGCGCGTCCTGGGACTTGTTCCTCGAAGAGGACTTCCTGTGCCGCCTCAAAGGCATCGAGCGCTGGCAGGGCGACGGCATCATTGCCGACTTCGATGACCCGCTGATCGGCGAGGCGTTGGCCGGGATCAAGGTGCCGGTGGTGGCGGTGGGCGGTTCCTACGCGGATGCGCGGGCCTATCCGCAGGGCATTCCCTATGTGGCCACCGATAACCATGCCTTGATGAAGCTGGCCTACGAGCACTTGATCGAAGCGGGGCTTACGCGCTTTGCCTGTTTCAGCCTGCCCGAAGCCCAGGCCAACCGCTGGGCCCAGGAGCGCGAGAAAGCCTTTCGCCGCCTGCTGCAACGCGATGGCTTGCACGTCGAGGTCTATCGCGGCCTTGGCACCAGCGCGCCACTGTGGGACAGCGCCGTCGAGCAACAGATCGCCTGGCTGCAAAGCCTGCCCAAACCCATCGGCATCATCGCCGTCACCGACGCCCGCGCCCGGCAGTTGCTGCAAGCCTGCCTCACCGCCGGCATTGCGGTGCCGGAAGAGGTGGCGTTGATCGGCATCGACAACGACCCGCTGACCCGCACCCTCACACGGGTGCCGCTGAGTTCGGTGATCCAGGGCACCGAGACCATGGGCCGCACCGCCGCCGCGCTGCTGCACCAGATGCTGCACGGCAAGCCGTGCGCGGGGGAGCAGATCCTGGTGCCGCCGGACGCGATCAACGTGCAAGCCTCCAGCCTGCATCAACCCTTGGGCGATCCCTATGTGATGCAGGCGTTGTTGTTTATCCGCCAGTACGCCTGCCAGGGCATCAAGACCGCCCAGGTGGCGGCGTACGTGGGCATCTCGCGCTCGTCCCTGGAGTCGCACTTTCGCCAGGTGCGCGGTTGCAGCGTGCATGACGAGATCCTGCGCTTCAAGCTCGCCGCAGCCGCCAAAGGCCTGGAGAACCGCGCGCTGGCGATTGCGGACATCGCGGCGGACTGCGGCTTCAAGTCGGCGCAGTACCTGCACACGGTGTTTCGGCGGGAGTTTGGTTGTACGCCAAGGGAGTATCGCCAGGGTTAAAAAAGTAGCCCCAGCAGGGCCGCTTTGACGGCTGCTTCGGCCTTGTTGCTGGCCTGCAGTTTGCGCATGGCGTTGACCAGATGAAACTTCACCGTGCGGATGTCGATGGTCAGGATCATGCCGATCTCGAAGTAGGTCTTGCCCAGTGCGGTCCAGCGCAAGGTTTCTTTTTCGCGCAGGGTCAGGGGCTGACTGGTTTCAGGCAGGTACTTGTCAGAGAAAAAGCCTGTCATGGACTCGTGCGCCAACTGCGTCAGCCAGATCAACTTGTTTTCGACGCTTTCCAGTTCCAGTGCAGAAATGTACTCACTGGAGCGAGACACCGAGAGCAGACCAATCGCGTTAGGCCCCCGTTGTGAAGACAGGCACCAGCCGTGGTCCAGTTGGTAGTGCCGGGCTTCCTCCCAGAAGGCCAGTTGTTTGTGCTGTTGCGCGGCAGACCAATGCAGGGGGATGGAGCGTGTCAGGCCATGCTCGACGGTTGGGTCTTGGGAAAAATAGTTCTCGCTGACGTATTTGTTTTCCCAGGAGGTCGGATAGTTCGACAGCAACACAAAGTGGGGTGCATTTAACGGCAACGGAATTCTTAATCCGTAAGAGCAGAATTCGAAGCCCAAGCGGGACGTTATTGTCTTAATTTTATTGAACAGTTCATGTTCGGTCGTGCAGCCCGAAACTGCCTCGACTAACGTTTCGCGCCAGTCATTCACCAGGGATACCTTCCGTGCTCAACGCCCGTCATTGCAGGGCGGAGCCGAATTATACAGGCTGTTCCGGGCGGCGGACGCATAGCGTCTGGATTTAGTCCACCTGCCCATTCGGGCAGCTACTCACTCCCTCGACGGTTTGCTGTACTCGGCTGATTATATTGGCTGGGTCGTTGGCATGCTTACGGCAGTAACGGGGACAGGCGGTGAACTATTGCCGGGCATGGCAAGTGCCTTGGCAAAGTATCGGTATGAGGTCTTTGTCAAAACCCTGGGCTGGCCTTTGCCGTGCGAAGAGGGGCTTGAGCTGGATGCGTTTGATCGCCCGGATACCGTCTATGTACTGGCCTGCGACCGTGATCGCGAGATTTTCGGCTGCGCCCGGTTGCTGCCCACCAATGGCCCGTATCTGCTGGGCGAAGTGTTTCCGCACCTGATGGGGGAAAGCCCACCGCCGTTCTCTGCGGATATTTGGGAGTTGTCACGGTTCGCCATCAGCCAGCCCAAGGGGCAGGTGTTGAGCGCCGAGCAATCGTGGCAGAACACGGTGAAGCTGGTTCGCGAAGTGATTGATGTGGCGCGCTCCAAGGGCGCCTTTCGCCTGATTGCGTTCAGCGCGGTGGGCAACGAGCGCCTGCTCAAGCGGATGGGCGTCACAACGCGCCGTATCTCGGCGCCGCACCTCATCGACAACCAACGCATCGTGCCCTTCTGGATCGACATCGACGACACCACCACCCGCGCCTTGTGCCTGGCGGCCTGAAGCGGGTTATTTATGATTGCGTTGGCCAGAGGCTTGTTGGTACTGCTGTTGATCGTGTTGAGCTTTCCGTTTTTATGCCTCTACATGTTGATCAACCCCTCGAAGAACCGAAACCTGTACGTGGCCTGTCGAGTCTACGCGCTGATCAATCGCATCTGCGCGGTGCGTGTCGATGTGCACGGCTTTGACCGTGTGCCCACGACCCAGCCCTATATTTATGTGGCCAACCACCAATGCAACCATGACGTGCTGATCGTGGCGCAAGCGCTCAACCCCGGTACGGTGATTGTCGCCAAGCGATCACTCAAATGGTTGCCGCTGGTAGGGCAGTTGTACTGGTTGACCGGCAGCCTGTTCATCGATCGAAGTAGCCCAAGGGCGTCTATCGAGGGTTTGCGCAAGCTCGCCAGGCGGGTGGTGGCCGACAACACATCGTTGTGGATCTTCCCGGAAGGCACGCGCACCCATGGTGAAAAGATGCTCGCGTTCAAGAGCGGCGCCTTTCGGCTGGCCAAGGAGATGGGGGTGGGGATCGTCCCGGTGACGATCAGCCCAGCGGTCAACCATATCGCTTACAACGCATGGCGCAGGACTGATGTCAGCATCATCGCCCATCCGCCCATCGAGGCGGATGAGGTCGCGGCGATGAACGCCAAGCAACTGGCGAACTACGCACGCGAGATTATCAACAACGCGCTGCCGGTGGTCTAGAACGTCGCCTTGACCTGCAAGCCCAGCACCAGCGCGTTGTCGATATCGTCACCGGAAAACGCCCCCGGCTCGATGATGTATTGCACATCCGGGCGCAAGGTCAGCCAGGGCGTGGCCTGGTAGCCGTAGCTCAGTTCGATCAACTGCTCGGCGTTGTTCAGGTTGGGGTATTCGTTGCCGGCATTGAACGCCGCCAGTTCCTGCACATCGCGGCTGCGCGGGTTCGGCACCGCACGGCCGTAACCGAGGGCGACGGTGTCACGCGGGCGGCCTTCGAACGGTTTGTACAGCACCACGCCCGCGCCATACCACTTGGTGAACGGCGCGGCGGCGGTGCTGGCCGCCGAGTATTGGCCGAAGGCGTGCAGCACGCGGCCCGCGGATGAATCCGAAGCCCATACGGCTTGGTCGATCAGCAGGTAATGCCCGCTGCGCCCGCTGACGTCCTGGTTGCTGCCGATGCGTTTCACATCGGAGCTGTCGTAGTAATAGCCCAGCTTGTATTCACCCGGCAGGCGGCCCGCCTGTTTGTACACCAACTCGATGGGCACCACGGTGCCGGTGGTGTGCTTGGGGGTCAAATGCCAGGCACGGCTGGAATTGCCGTTGCTTTCCGGGTCGACGTTGAACGCCGCCACGCGTAATTGCCAGCTCGGCGAGAAGTCGTATTTGACCCGTGCACCGAGGCGCGCATTCGGGTAGTTGGTCCAGCCGCTGCCACCGGACATGTTCAGTGGGTGGCCGCAGAAACCGGCGTTCATGAAGTTGCACAGGATGCCGCTGTCGAGGCCGCCGAGGTCGTTGCCCATGGCCATGTAACCCAGCTTGACGTTCAGCGCCGGGGTGAACAGGGTGCGCTCGTAGCTCAGCTCGGTGAGACGGGTGTACAGGCCGCCGTAGTTTTCCTGGATCGGCAGGCGGTTGCCCACCAGGTCTTCGGAAGCGCTGTTGCCGCGACGGTCGTTGATGGTGAGCTGGATGCGGTCGCCATTGTTGAAGCCATACAACTTGCCGAGGTCGAACTGCACGCCAAGCTTGAGGTTCTGCGAGTAGCGCGCCGAGCGGTGCTGGCCGCCGTGGGCGTTGTAGGCGGTCTCGCCGCTGTAGTCGCCGGTGAAGCGGATACCGGTGTCTGCCAGTTCGCGGCGCAGGCCGCCCCAGTCGCCGGTCAGGGTGCTGTCATCGGCTTGCACGGGCAGGGCGGCGCTCAGGGCAACGCCCAGCAACAGGCGCCCGAAGGGGATGTGAGAAGTGGGGGTCATGCGGGTTCTTCCAGACAGAAAGCGCGGTGCGGGGGGGCACCGCGCTTGATCAAGGGGTTATGGCAGGGCGTAGGCGATCACGTAGTCGCCACGGTCAGTGGACTGGCGTGCGCCGCCAGCGGTGATGACTACATACTGCTTGCCGGTCTTCGGCGACACGTAGGTCATCGGCCCACCCTGGCTGCCCACGGGCAGGCGGGCTTTCCAGATTTCATCACCATTGGCGCTGTTGAAGGCGCGCAGGTAGAAGTCCTGAGTGCCGGCGATAAAGATCAGGCCGCCCTGGGTGGACAGTGTGCCGCCGAGGGTCGGCAGGCCGATCTTGATCGGCAGGTGCATGCGGATCCCCAGTGGGCCGGTGTCTTCAACGGTGCCCACCGGCACTTGCCAGGCGACTTTCTGCGTCTTCATGTCGATGGCGGTCAGGGTGCCGAACGGTGGCGCCTGGCACGGAATGCCGGCCACCGAGAGGAAGCGGTTTTTGTTCACCGCATACGGCGTGCCCTTGAGCGGCACGGCGCCCATGCCGGTGTTCAGCGCTTCGCCACCTGACGAGGACTGCGCCTTGTTCTGCGACGGCACCATCTGGATCCACAGGCCCAGGCGCATGTCGTTGACGAAGATAAAGCCATGCACCGGGTCGGTGGAAATGCTGCCCCAGTTCATGCCGCCCAGGGAACCCGGGAAGCTCAGGGATTTATCGGTGCCCGGCGCGGTGTACAGGCCGTCGTAGCGCATGCCCTTGAAGTCGATGCGGCACAGCAACTGATCGTACGGCGTGGCGCCCCACATGTCCGATTCGGTCAGGGTTTGCGCACCGATCTGCGGCATGCCGAGGGATTTCGGCTGGGTTGGGGAGTACGGCTCGTTAGGGATATTGGCGGCCTTGACCGGTACTTCCTGCACGTCGGTCAGCGGCTTGCCGGTGGCGCGGTCGAGCACGTAGATCTGCCCGGCCTTGGTGCCGATCACCACCGCAGGCACGGCTTTGTCGGTGCCCGGCGCGGTGAAGTCGATCAGGCTTGGCTGCATCGGCAGGTCGAAGTCCCAGAGGTCATTGTGGACGGTCTGGTACACCCACTTTTCCGCGCCGGTGGAGGCGTCCAGCGCCAGCACGGAAGCGCCGTATTTGTGGTTCAACTGTGTGCGCTCAACCCCGTAGATGTCGGTGGACGAGCTGCCCATCGGCAGGAACAGGGTGTTCATCAGCGGATCGTAGGACATCGGCGCCCAGCTGTTCGGCGTGCTGCGCACATAGGTGCTGCCGTCGGCCGGGGCGTTTTTGTCTTCCGGGTTGCCCGGGTCGAAGGCCCAGCGCATGTGCCCGGTGATCACGTCGAAGCCACGGATCACGCCGCCGGGCATGTCGGTCTGGACGTTGTCGGCAACACGCCCGCCAACGACAACGGTGGTGCCGGCGATCAGCGGGGCGGAGGACAACTGGTAGTAGCTGTCCGGGACGTTACCCAGGCCAGCTTTCAAATCCACCTGGCCGTGGGTGCCGAAGTCTTCGCAGAACTTGCCGGTGTCGGCGTCTACGGCGATCAGGCGCGCATCAATGGTGTTGGTCAACAAGCGACGCTGGCATTGCGCACGGGCAGGGACGCTGGCGGCAATGATCGGCGAGCTGTTTGGCTGGCTTGGCTGGGCAATCGGCGCGGTGGCGTCGAAGTAGGCCATGCCCCGGCAACGCTGCCACACTGCCGACTTGGCGTTGACTTCGTTCTTCCACAGCTCTTTGCCGGTGTCGGCGTCGAGGGCGATCAGGTTGTTGTGCGGGGTGCAGATGAACACCTTGTTGCCGATCTGCAGGGGCGTCAGCTGGTCTTCGGCGCCGTTGCCGTCGCTGATGGCGACGTCACCGGTGTGGTAGGTCCACGCCACTTTCAGCTTGTTCACGGTGTCGCGGTTGATCTGGTCCAGCGCGGCGAAGCGGCTGCCACCTTCGGTGTTGCCGTAGTGCGCCCAGTCTTTCTGCGCATCGGCCGGGTTCACCGGGGTGATGCCAGGGCCGGCACCGGTGGGTGCGACGCTTGGGTGGGCGACAAACATGTTGCCCGCCGCTACCACCACGCCGACGGCCAGCACGCCGGCCACGCCATAGGCGGCGCGTGCCGGGCGGCCGACCAGCCACGGGTAGACCAGTGCCACCACCATGCCGATCGCCGCGAACATGAACACCCGCGAGAACAGCGGCCAGAACACCAGGCCGACATCCGCCACCGCCCAAATGGCCGTGCCGACCAGGAAGGCGGCGAACAACCACGCACCGGCCGGCTTGCGGCAGGCGATCAGCAGGCCGGAAAGGGCCATGGCCACGCCGCCGATCAGGAAGTACAGCGAGCCACCGAGGCTGGCCAGTTTGACGCCGCCAACGGCCAGCGCCACGCCGAGCAGGGCGATGATCACGCCCAGGCCCAGCAGGATAAATCTAGGGACGCCAGCGGCGCGCGATGCTCGTTTCATATCGATAAATGCTCGAAGGTGAGAGGGCAAAGACGCGATTTTAGCAAGATAAGTAACTAGTTAGTACATTGGGGTCCTGCAATAGACTATTACAGTTGCTGCGATGATGCGGTGTGGCCAAATGTCGCCCAGGGTGCGATGTGCATCGCACCCACCTGCTGCACGCGTCTGCTAAAGACTCTAGACGGATTTTTTGCCGTGTGGGGCGGCGTCATCGGCGAGGGCATCGCCACCCAGGCTGCGGGTCAGCTCGACGGCGGCTTGCTGGAACAGCGGGTGCAGGGTCTGCGCTTGCTCGGCGGTCAGGCGGCTGGCGGGGCCGGACAGCACCAGGGCGCCGATGAGGTTTTCGCCGGGGCCGAAGATCGGCAGGGCCATGGACGCGGCGTGGGGGTCGGTGGCGCCGTGGGAGAAGATCGGCTTGATCATCTTCGCGGCCAGCGAATACGGCGTGCGCAGCGCTTCGGCCCCGGCGGCGCCGTCCATGGGGCGGGTGTCGCCCGGTTGCAGGTGCAGGCGCAGGTGGTGGGGCGAGTTTACGCGGTACAGGCACATGCGATAGGCGCCGTGGCGTACGTAGAAGGAGGCGGTTTCGCCGGTTTCCTGGGTCAGGCGGTGCAGTAGCGGGGTGATGTGGCGTTCAAGGTCGAGGCCATCCTGGTAGACGGTGTTCAGGCGCATGATTTCGGTGGCCAGTTGATAGCGGCCGTCCGCCAGGCGGGTGATCAGGCCGTGGTCTTCCAGGGATACCATCAGGCGCATGATGGTGCTTTTGACCAGCCCGGTGCGTGCGGCCAACTCGGCCAGTTCCAGGGCGGTGTCGCCCATCTTGAAGGCGGTGAGCACGGTGAGCACCCGATCGGCCGAAGCCACCCCGGTGACTGCGGGGCGTGGGCGGGTTTTTACCATGGGGTGCTCCTTGTTGGGGGTAGGCTGCAAAATACTGGTATTGGCGGGTGGGGGCAATCTTGGGAGTTCTCGGTTATTGCGCGATCCCATTGTGGGAGCGGGCTTGCTCGCGAAGGCGGCCTGTCAGGCGACCAGTTTTTATTGACTGCACACCGCTCCAGGGTGGGAGCTGGCTTGCCTGCGATGGCGGTCTTTTTGTGTACATATCCATTATTTGGGTAACGGCCACCTATGGTTCCGCCCTTACGGCGGGTCACTTTGGAAAAGAGCCCCAAAGTAACCAAANNCACTCGGTGCCTCGCCTAGGCCCCCCAAATCCATGCCGAATTCCGGCCAGCGTGTTTAACGGGGCGCCTAAGATCAAGATCAAAAGCAAAGCGAGGCGGCCTGACAGCCGACCTGATCAATGAAGCGTACGCGTTCCCCTGTGGGAGCGGGCTTGCTCGCGAAGGCGGCCTGTCAGGCAACTGAATTTTTATTGGCTGCACACTGCTCCAGGGTGGGAGCTGGCTTGCCTGCGATGACTATGTGTCTGGCGCTGGAGCTTTCAGGTCGGAGTACATATCCATTGCTGCCGCTCCATGCTGTGGTCAGCTTGCGCTCACAGGCTTGCTGAGTTCCATCGCCTCGCCCGCTTCCTTCATCTGCTTGCGCCCCATCAGCAACACCATCACCGCACCCGCTGCACACAGCGCCGCCAAGGGCAGCAATGCCAGCGCATAACTGCCGGTGGCGTGATGAATGGTGCCGTACACGTTGACCATGATCCCGCCACCAATCAGGTTGGCCATCGCCCCTACAGCAGCCAAACCGGCAGCAGCAGTGGAGGAGGAGAGCCAGGTGGATACTAGCGCCCAGAACGGCCCTTTCATGGAATACGCGCCGATCAGCACCATCGACAACATGAACACTGTCGCCACCAACGAGGACGTCACCAGCGCCAGCAGCAAACCTGCGGTGATCAGCAGCAAGGTGGTCGCGGTGTGCCAGCGGCGTTCGCCGGTCTTGTCGGAGCTGCGGCCCCACAGGATCATCAGGATCGATGCCAGCCCGTAAGGAATGGCGTTGACCATGCCGATCTCCAGGTTGCTCAGGCCAAACGTCTTGAGCAGTTGCGGTGCCCACACGCTCATGGTGCTGCCCGCCGCCGAGGCGCCGGAGTAGATCAGTGCCAACACCCAGATGTGTTTGTGGCGTAACAGTTTCCACAGCGAGATATGCCCGATGGCTGTCTTGCGGCTGCGCTCTTCGTCGAGGCGGCTGGTGAGCCAGTGGCGTTGCTCGTGGCTCAGCCATTTGGCTTGCTCCGGGCGGTCAGTCAGCACGAACAGGCAGGCGATGCCCAGCAGTACGGCGGGAATCCCCTCGATGATGAACAACCAGTGCCAGCCGCGCATGCCGAACCAGCCATCCATGCTCAACAGCAGGCCGGATAGTGGCGAGCCGATGAAGTTGGCGCCGGGAATCGCCACCATGAAGATCGCAACCATGCGCCCACGGTAGGCCGCTGGCAGCCAGTAAGTGAGGTAAAGCAGCACGCCGGGGAAGAAGCCGGCTTCGGCCGCCCCCAGCAAAAAGCGCATCACGTACAGCGAGTTGGCGCCGGTGACAAACGCGGTGCCGGCGGAGATCAGGCCCCAGGTGATCATGATCCGGGCAATCCACACCCGCGCGCCAAAGCGTTGCAGGGCCAGGTTGCTCGGCACTTCCACGAGGAAGTAGGAGACAAAAAACAGGCTGCTGGCAAAGCCGAAGATCGCCGGGGTCAGGCCCAGGTCCTGGTTCATCTGCAAGGAGGCCATGCCGATATTGCCGCGATCGATGATCGCCAGCAGGTAGCAAAGGATGAGGAACGGCAATAGTCGCCACGCCACCTTGCGCATGGTTGAGCGCTCGATGGCGCTGATGTCGGTAGAACTGATGGACATGACTCTCTCCCATTTTGTTTTTTTTGGAGAAGCGTTATGGGCCCGCGATTACAACGCGGGCGATGTCAGTGTGCGTAGAGATGGCGGTTGACCACCGCACGCGGCGGCGGCGCGGTGCCGTCCCAGAAATCGATGATCTGTTGCAGCGCCAGCAGGCCCACGCGGTCTCGGGCTTCGGCGGTGTTGGCGCCGACGTGGGGCGTCGCCACCAGTGTCGGCAAACCCCACAGCGCCGAGTCCGCCGGCGGTGGTTCGGGGTTGAAAGTGTCGAGGCCGGCGCCGGCGATTTGCCCGGTGCTCAGGGCGTGGACCAGCGCTTCGGTGTCGATCAGTTCACCGCGCGCGGTGTTGATCAAAATTGCGCCCGGGCGCATGCGCTTGAACTGCGCCGCGCCAAACAGGTTGCGGTTCTGCTCGGTCAGCGGGCAATGCAGGCTGATGATATCGCAGCTGGCCAGCAGCTCATCCACGCTGTTGACCCGCTCTACATTCGGCAACTCCGCCAGGTACGGGTCAAACACCTTGATGGTCATGCGCAGCGGGGCCACTAGGTCCATCAGGATCTGGCCGATCGCGCCCAGGCCGACCAGACCGAGGGTCTTGCCGGACAGTTCGATGCCCACCGAGGTGGCTTTGTCCCAATGCCCGTCACGCATGCGTGCATCGAGCAGGGCGGTCTGGCGCGCCACGCTGAACATCAGCGCCAGGGCGTGCTCGGCCACCGATTGTGCGTTGGCGCCCAAGGCGATGGTCACCGGGATCTGGCGCTCGGCGGCGGCGGCAATGTCGATGGTGTCGTAGCCCACGCCGTGCTTGGCGATGATTTTCAGCGCGGCCGAGGCGTTGATCATCTCCCGGGTCAGCTTGCCCTGGCGCACGATGATCGCGTCCGGTTGTTCGCGGGCAATGATTGCAGTGAGTTCATCGGCGGGTGCGTAGGGCGTGGTGGGGATTACGCGTACGCCGTGGGAAGCGGCGTGGGCCATGGCGTCGGCGGTCAGTTCCGGGCCGGTCAGCAGGAGGGTTCGGGTCATTGTGCGCACCTTGGTTTTCTTGTCTGTGTGCAGTTGGCGGCCGTTTGCGGCGCTCAACAGTGGTTGAAAACTAGCATAATGAAACGGCGTTGCAATAAATAAATTCACCCAGGCTGTTTTGATCGACGCTGTATCAGTGAAAAAACCCAATAAAATCTAATGTTTATTCAAATTTATAATTTTATTTGGCACGGGTCGTTGGATTCTGAATCCGCCTTGAGCCTTGCTGGTTGCAAATCATGATGGTAATTTTGAAATGTCGTTTCAAAACAACATAAAAATCAGCAGAGGAATACCCCATGTCCATCGGATTCAGAGTGCTCAAGCAACAACGCAAGGTTGCCGCCGAGTGGGTTGAGCGTTACCGCAGCGTGCCCGTCGCCAATATCAGTGATTCGATGCACCGCATGACCGCCGGCGGCGCGAGCCTCAAACCGATGCACCGCACCGGCGTCCTGGTGGGCCCGGCGTTGACCGTCAAGGCGCGCCCAGGGGACAACCTGATGCTGCATCACGCCCTGGATATCGCCCAGCCGGGCGACGTCATCGTGGTGGATGCCGGGGGTGACCTGAGCAACGCACTGATCGGCGAAATGATGGTGGCGTATGCGATCAAGAAAGGCGTGGCCGGCATCGTGATCAACGGCGCGATTCGCGATGCAGCGAGCATCGGTGCCGGGGAGTTCCCGGTGTTTGCGGCGGGTATCACCCATCGCGGCCCTTACAAGGACGGCCCGGGCGAGGTCAACGTACCGATTGCCCTGGCCGGCATGGTGATCGAGCCGGGCGACTTGGTGATCGGGGATGAAGACGGCTTGCTGTGCGTGCCGTTCGATCAGGTCGCTGAAGTGTATGATCGCGCCTACGCCAAACATGCCGCCGAGCAAAAGCAGTTGGAACAGATTGCGCTGGGCGAAAACGACCGTACCTGGGTCCTTAAATCCCTTATACAAAAGGGCTGCGAGTTTATTTGAATCCTGCGTCTACCACCGGTTGGCCCACGCCGATCCGCGCGCTGCGCCATCGTAATTTCCAGATCTACTTTGTCGGCCAGGGCCTCTCCACCCTGGGCAAATGGGTGCAACAGGTCGCGCTGTCGTGGCTGGCCTATCACCTGACGGGCTCGGCCGTGCTGCTGGGGGCGATTGCGTTTCTGACGCTGTTGCCGCAGTTGCTGGTCGGACCGCTGGCGGGCGCCTGGTCCGACCGCCATGACAAGCGCCGCCTGCTGATGGCGGTGCAGGCCACGCTGGCCGTGCAATCCCTGGTCCTCGCGGTGCTCACCTGGCAGCAGTGGATGGGCCGCGACGTGATCATCGCCATGGCGCTGCTGTTGGGCTTGCTCAATGCCCTGGAAACACCCCTGCGCCAAGCCTTGATCGCCAGCTTTGTCGACGAGCCCAAGGACCTGCCCAACGCCCTCGTGCTCAATGCGATGCTGATCAATGCCGCGCGCTTTATCGGCCCGCCGTTGGCCGGCTTGCTGATCACCTGGAGCGGCGAAGCCGGTTGCTTCCTGCTGACCTCCATCGCCTTCGGCATGCTGTTGATCGGCTTGGGCAAGGTGCAAAGCCGCGCACAGGTGCGGGCCAAAGGGTCTACCGGGGAGATCTTCCGCGAAGGTTTGCGCTATTTGTGGAACACCCTGTCAATCCGCCGCCTGTTGATCAGCGTGGTGATGGTCAACCTGTTGGCGTCCTGCTACACGGTGCTGCTGCCGATCCTGGCCAAGCACGCCTTCAGCGGCGATGCCCAAACCCTCGGCTGGCTGTGGGGCGCGGCGGGGGCGGGGGCGTTTGTGGCGACGATCTTCCTGGCGTTCGCCGGCAGCTCATCGAGCCTGAGCCGCATCATCGTGATGGGCACGGTGGTGTGCGCCCTGTCGCTGTGTGCGGTGGCGGCGAACCCGCCGTTGGCGTTCACCCTGGCGGCGTTGGCCGGGTTGGGGTTCGGCATCACCGTGAGCAACGTCAGCAGCAACATGACCCTGCAAAGTGCCGCGCCGGAAGCGCTGCGCGGGCGGGTGATTGCCTTTTACATCGCCATGCGCTTTGGTTTCGAGGCCATTGGCGGCTTGTTGGCCGGGCTGTTGGCGGCGGCGCTGAACGTGCAGTGGACCTTGTTGCTGGCCGGTGGTCTGTTGGGGATGTATCAGTTGCTCAGTTGGCTGATTGGCCGCGGGCGCGATCCGAAGTAACCGCTGACCCACGGCCCGATCCGCTGTTTTAGTCCAGGCGTTGCTCCAGAAATTGCGCCACGCAGGCCATGCACGCTTCACGCTCTTCAACGTGAGGCATATGGCTGGAGCGCTCGAAAATCTGCCATTGCACATCGCTGATGCCGTCGGCAAACGGCTGCACCGTCTCGGGTGTGGCTTCGTCGTAGCGGCCGGAGATCAGCAGCGTCGGCACCTGGATGCGCGACAGGCGATCGATGATGGTCCAGTTGCGCATGCCGCCGATCACATGGAACTCGGTGGGGCCGTTCATGGCGTGGTAGACCGTGGGGTCTGCGTCAATGGCGGCGAACGTTCGCGCGACTTCGGCGGGCACCGGTTGGATACGGCACACATGGCGAGCGTAGAACACGTCCGACGCCGCGCGGTATTCGGCGCTGTCGGTGGTGCCGGCGTCTTCGTGGCGCAGCAAGGTGGCCTGTACCTCGGTGGGAAGCGCCAGACGCAAGCGGTCCGCGGCCTCGGACCACAGCGCCATGGACGCCGGTGAGTTGGCGATGATCAACGCCTTGAGGCCGACCGGCTGGCGCACCGCATGTTCGGCGCCGAGGATGCCACCCCAGGATTGGCCGAGCAGGGCGTAATCGTGGATGCCCAGGTGAGCGATCAGGTTGTTCAGTTCGGCGAGGAACAGGTCTACCACCCAGTACTCGGTCGGCGCATCCGGCAGGTGGGTCGAGCGGCCGTTGCCGAGTTGGTCGTAGTGCACCACGGCGCGGCCAGTGGCGGCCAGGTCCTTGAAGCTGTCGACATAGTCATGGGTGCAACCGGGGCCGCCGTGGGCAATGATCAGGGGCGGGCCCCCGGCGTTCAGATCACCCGTGACCCGGAACCATGTCCGGTGGCCACGGAAACTGGCATAACCTTCGCGAACCTGCATGCTGTGTACCTCGTTGGGGATCGATGGGGCACAGGCTAGTCAACACGATCGCTCAAGGGCACTGGCAAAAATTATAGGTTCTCAGATTTCCACCAGCCGGTAATGCAGGCCACGCACCACCGCTTCCACGCGGTTGCGTGCGCCCAATTTGCGGGCGGCGCCGACCAGGTGCAGGTTGATCGTCGCCTGGGAGCGATTGAGGGTGGCGGCAATGCCCTTGGCCGTCAGCCCTTTGGCCGAGTGCTGCAGGCATTCGCGTTCGCGCGGGGTGAGATGAATATGGGTGCAGCGGCGTTCCGCTGGCGCCAGCAGCTCGCTGGCCTGGGCCTGGAACGCATGGGCCAGCACCAGCATCTCGCCGAGGTTGCGTTGGGCTTGTTGTTCGGCATCGGCGGGGGTGCCATCGACAATCGCCGTCAGGGTAGCAAAGCCGCCGTCGGGCAAGTGCAGCGGCACGGTCAGCCCCGTGCTCAGGCCGTAGTCGCGGATGTAGTGGGCCACCGGGCGATGGGCATCGGTGAGGGCGCCGTTCCAGTGTGTGTCCGTGCAGAACGACCAGACAAACGGCAGGGTTTGCCGCGCCGCGCGTTGTTGCACCGGGTCGATCTGGTAATAACCGCGCTCGCACCACAAGGCGTGCATGTCGCCCGGCGCATTCAGGGCCTTGAACACCGACGGGGTGATCAGTGCGCCTTCATGGCTCATGGGTACGGGCGCGTAGTCGTAGATCAGGGTCTTGAAACCCAATTGGTTGGTGGCTGATTGAACCTCGGCCAGGCACGCATCCAGCGTTGTAGTGTGGGCGAGTTGCTCGCTGAACGTGATCAGGTCGGTGTGCATGGCGCCTCCGGGCGTTGGGCTGCAGCGTTTTGGAAGCAAACAGTCTGCCAAGGCGAAAACCTAGTATTTTTCAGGATAGAGCCAGTGCCTGCGCCGCCCTAGAGTGAGGCTTCTGTTCAACCCTTGCGGAGCGCCATCATGATCGACCCTTCCACACCCGGTGACAGCGCGCAGCTCGCGCGTTTCGGATATACCCAACAACTCAAGCGTCAGCTCAGCCTGGGTGACCTGTTGATCTACGGCATGGTGTTCATGGTGCCGCTGGCGCCGTTCTCGATCTTTGGCGGGGTGTTCGACGCCAGCCATGGCATGGTGCCGCTGACGTACTTGATCGGCTTTGTCGCCATGCTGTTCACCGCCATCAGCTACCAGCAGATGTCCCACGCTTTCCCGGTTGCGGGCTCGGTGTATGCCTATGTGGGGCGCGGCCTGAACAGCCAACTGGGGTTCCTCGCGGGTTGGGCGATCCTGCTCGATTACCTGCTGGTGCCGACCCTGCTCTACGTGATTGGCGCCAATGCCATGGCCAACGTCATTCCCGCTGTGCCGCAGCCGCTGTGGATCGTGTTTTTTGTGGTGCTCAATACCCTGGTCAACCTGCGCGGAATCCAGACCACGGCCCGCGCCAACCGCTTGTTCCTCTATGGCCAACTGGTGGTGCTGGGGGTGTTTGTGGTGCTCGCCAGTGTTGCCATCAGCAACGGCGTCAATGGCGCGAGTTGGACCTTGAAGCCGATGTACAACCCGGCTGAATTTTCCTTGCCGCTGATCTTCAGTGCCCTGTCGGTGGCGGTGTTGTCGTTCCTCGGTTTCGACGCCATCTCCACGCTGTCGGAAGAAACCCGCGGCGGTAGCCGTGCGGTCGGGCGCGCAACGTTATGGTCGCTGGCGCTGGTGGCTGCGCTGTTTATGCTGCAGACGTGGCTGGCCGCGCTGTTGCAGCCCAATCTTGTGCAGTACCCGGATGCGGAGGCGTCGAACAATGCCTTCTACGAAATCGGCCGCCTGGTCGCCGGGCCCTGGCTGCAAGTGGTGATCGCCTTGGCCGTGGCCATCGGCGCCGCTATCGCCAACTCCCTGGTGGCCCAGGCCGCGACGTCGCGCTTGTTGTTCGCCATGGCGCGGGATCGCCAGTTACCACAGTTTCTCAGCCAGGTGCACGCGGTTACGGGTGTGCCACAGCGCGCGACTTTTCTGGTGGCGGGATTGAGCCTGGTGCTGGGGCTGTTTTTTGTCGGGCAGATCAACCTGCTGGCGTCGATGTGCAACTTTGGTGCGCTGACCGCGTTTCTGCTGCTGCATGTGGCGGTGGCCTGGCACTACCGCAGCGCCGGTCGCCGGCTGGTACACGGGCTGGTGCCGCTGATCGGTTTTGTGATCATCAGCTACGTGCTGGTCAATTCCGACATTTACGCCAAGGTCGGCGGCACGTGCTGGATTGTCCTGGGGATTGGCGTGTTGATGTTTTTCAAGGCCACCGGACGTTCGACGGAACTCAAGGTGGATGCGTCGCAGGGGTCGGCGAGCGAGACGGTGAATGGCTCACCGTCTCGAACCTGGCAGGCTAGAACTTGAACCGACCCACCAACCCCTTGAGCTGCCCGGAAATATCCGTCAACCGACCCGAGCCGGTCTGCGCCGAGTGGGCGAAGCCTTCGACCAGTTGCGCATCGGCATGGATCTGCGCGATGTGCCGGTTGATCTCTTCGGCCACCTGGTGCTGCTCTTCGGCGGCGGTGGCGATCTGGGTGTTCTGGTCGCGGATCGAGTCCACCGAGCCGCGGATCTTGTCGAAGCTGTCGCGGGCCTGTTGGATGCGTTCCACGCTGGTGTGGGAGACCAGCAGGCTGCCCTGCATCTGCTGGGTGACTTCCTGGGTGCGCCGGGCGAGGTTGCCCAGCAGGCTGTCGATCTCGCCGGTGGAGTCGGCGGTACGGCGGGCGAGGGCGCGCACTTCGTCGGCCACCACCGCAAAACCCCGGCCCTGATCGCCGGCGCGCGCGGCTTCGATGGCGGCGTTGAGCGCCAGCAGGTTGGTCTGTTCGGCAATCGAGCGGATGGTGTCGAGGATGGTGTTGATGTTCTGGCTGTCCTGCTCCAGCAACTGCATGGTCTGGGTCGACTTTTGCAGGTCTTCGCTCAACTTGAGCACGCTGCCGGTGGCTTCGCCGATGTGCTGCTGGCCGTCGTACACGTCGCGGTAGCCTTCGTCGGCACTGGTGGCGGCGGCGCTGCACGAACGCGCGACTTCGTTGGCGGTGGCGACCATTTCGTTGAACGCGGTGCTCACCAGCTCCACGGCTTCACGCTGACGGCCGGCGGCCTGGTTCATGTTGTTGGCCACGGTGCTGGTATCGGCGGCGGCGCTTTGCAGGTCGGTGGAGGCGCTGCCGATGCGTTGCACCAGTTGCGCAATCGCGCCGAGGAACTGGTTGAACCAGCCGGCCAGGGTCGCGGTTTCGTCCTTGCCTTGCACGGTGAGTTTGCGGGTCAGGTCGCCTTCACCTTCGGCGATTTCTTGCAGGCCATCGGCAACGCTGCGGATGGGGCGCACAATCATGCTGGCAAAACTTGCACCGACCAGGGCGAAGACCACGGCCAGGGCAGCGGCGATGGCGGCAATCAACCAGGTCAGGCTTGACGCGCCGGCCATCACTTCGTCACGCTTGATCAAGCCGATAAAGCGCCAGCCCAAGTCTTTGGAACTGACCACGTTGGCCATGTAGGGCACACCGTTGATCTCGATCTGAGTGGCGCCGTCGGTACGCTTGGCCAGTTCGGCGTATTGCGGGCCGAGGTCGGCCAGGGGTTTGAAGTTGTGCTTGGCATCGCTGGGGTCCACCAGCACGTTGCCGTTGGCTTCCACCAGCATCAGGTAACCGCTGTCGCCCAGCTTGATGTTGCGCACCAGTTCGGTGAGTTGCTTGAGCGACACGTCCAGGCCGACCACGCCGAGGATATTGCCGGTGGCGTCGGCGACGGTGCGCACGGTGCCGATCAGCACCACGTCATCCGGTGCCCAGTAATAAGCACCGGTGCGCACGGTGTTGCCTGGCGCGGCCACGGCGGCCTTGTACCAGGGGCGTTGGCGCGGGTCGTAGTTGTTCAGCTTGGTGTCGTCGGGCCAACTGGCGTAGCCGCCGTCGCTCAGGCCCAGGGACAGGTAAGCGGTGCTCGGGTGGCTTTTGGCGAACTGGTCGAAGATGTCCAGCAGCGCTTTGTTGGTCGGGGTCAGGGGGATTTGCGCGGCGTCGGCGCCGGCGTAGCTTTTCAGGTCTTTGGCGGCGGCGATGCGGGGGTCTTTGGCGACGAATTCGACGTTCTGGCTGATGCCATCGAAGAATTGCTTCATGCCGTTGTCGATCTGGCGGATTTCACGGCTGCTGCTGTCGACGAAATTGGCCTCGGCCGCATCCCGCAGGTTCAGTACCACCAGCACGGCCACCAGGATCACCGGCACGCAGGCGATAGCCGCAAACGCCCAGGTCAGCTTGTGTTTGATATTCATGACATCTCCCGCAGGGTACTTATTAGAGTTGGCAAGGCGGAGGAAAGTAGCGCAGAGCGTCGCATGTGTTGTTTTTAGAGGGGATAGCCCATGCGTACCCCCGGTATATCGACCGGTGGGTCACGCACTTTAGGCCGTAGGCAGGGTTTAACCGATGCGCTCGCCACCCAGGGCATCACGCTGCATCGATTGCAGGTTTTTCTCGATGGTTTCGCAGATGGTGTCCATCTGGATCTGGTGCTCGCTGGAGTTGAACGGGCTTTGCAGGTCGGTGCCGATGCGCTCGATGGCCAGCAGCATAAAACCTACCACCGTCGAGGCCAGCGGGGTGAACCAGCCGAGGGATTCCACCAGGCCCACCGGCACGATCAGACAGAACAGCGAGATAAACAGGCGCGGAAAATACACGTAGGGGTAGGGCAGCGGGGTGTTGGCGATGCGTTCCATGCCGCCCTGGGCATTGGACAAATCCACCAGGGTCGACTCCAGCCGCGCCAGGCGGATGCTGTCCAGGTGGCCGGCCTTGTATTCCTTGGCCAGCAAGGCTGCCGAGCCGGTGAGGATGTCGTTGGCAAAATTATTGGTGGTGCCGTTGCGCGCGAACTCTTCGCCGGGGATGAACGCGCGCACCTCATCGGGGCACGGCTGGCCCTTGAGGTGCGCGGCCAGGCAGTTCACATAGGCCACATGCCGACGCAACAGGGTGGCCTTGACCGGGTTGACTTCGTTGTCGGGGTCATCCAGCAGCGTCAGCACCTGGCGCGCAAAACTGCGCGAATTGTTGACCATCGCCCCCCACAGCGTGCGCGCCTCCCACCAACGGTTATAGGCGCTGCTGTTGCGAAAACTGATCAGTACCACCAGCGCTGAACCGAGCAAAGTCAGCGGCATCAGCGGCAGGTTGATCTTGTAGGTGAGGAACAGCATGAAATCCACCGTGACGGCGACATCCCACAGCAACAGCCAGAACAGGGCCCAGCCTACATAGCCCATGGTCTTGATGATCAGGCGGTATTTTTTGATGATGGCGGCTTTCAAACGACGACCTCGCGGCGAGCGGTGGGCAAGAGTGCCTTAGCTCGGACGCGGGTTTGGGGGGAAAGGTTCGCTGGGGGGGGAGGGGAAACGAACGCCATGCTATGCTTCTTGGGCTAATCGAGGAGTTTGCAATGACTGATACAGCCCGTGAAACCATCGCTGATAAAGTGCGCAAAATGGCTGAAATTCATCATGTCACCGCCGAACGTGACGGTGTTAGCCGGATGGCCGTGGCAATTACCGGCCTGGCTGGCGATGTGGTCCAGCTGGACGGCGTGGAGCAGTTGTTGGTTAACCTCACGAGGAAGGGCGTTCTGAGCAAGTCGGAAACCTTGGCGCTCCAAGGCAGCTACCTCCAGGAAAAGCGCTGCTTGGCGAAGAAACTTCGCGCATGAGCTTCGATCCCTTCGGCGATTTTGAAACCGCTGGATATCTTCAAAACGCTCTAAAGCTCAAAGACCCCGTCGAAGTAAAAGAATCCGAGCATCTTTCGTTTGAATTGAGCCTGGAAGAGGCGCTTGATTTCCTTGCCAAGAAAAAGCCAATTGATTACAGGTCGGTGCGCAAAGTGCACGAGATCCTGTTTTCTGGTTTCTATCCCTGGGCGGGCAAGGATCGGAACGAGCTTGTACCGCATCTCGCGGTCTTCAAAGGCTCCGAAAACGATCCTTACCGTACCGTCTTCGAGCATCCTGGCTCTATAAAGCTTTCAGTCGACTATGCACTGGAATTGGCGTCGAACAAAAAACGTTTTCGCGACAGTCCTGGCGATGTCATGGGCCAGCTAGCCTTCGCGCATCCTTTTCTGGATGGCAATGGACGTACGATTCTGCTGGTGTTCATGGAGCTCTGTTATCGAGCCAAGTTCGCGATTGAATGGTCCAGAACCAACAAGGATGACTACCTCAGGGCGCTCAGCGAAGAGATTGAGTCACCGTTCAAAGGGCATCTGAGTCATTACTTGAAACCCTTTGTGGTGGACATTGCCCACCGTGACGAGTGGGCAACAATGATCGGTGGCATCAAAGGGTTGGATGGGCTTGATAAGGAGGGGATTACCTACGAGAGCCTGGACAACCCCGAGGTTCAACACATCTACAACACCTACAGAGGGCGGTTGATTCCGCCAATGGAATAACCCTTTCTTTACCGTTGGGCAAGAATACTGGCCAGCAACCCGGGAAACCGCTCCTCAAGATCTTCCGCCCGCAGCGCATTCATATGCGTGGTCCCCACACTCCGCGTCTGCACCAACCCCGCATCACGCAACACGCGAAAGTGGTGGGACATGCTCGACTTGGGCCGCCCGCCATCCAATTCGCCGCACGTGGCTTCGGCTACGCCGGCCAGGCAGCGCACGATTTCCAGGCGCACCGGGTCGCTCAGCGCATAGAGCACGCGTTCCAGGGTAAGGTCTTGGACAAGGGGGTGTTTGAAGGCTCGCATGAAACGAATGATAACAGGGGGGTATCGCTGAATACTATAGTTCGATTACCATCGAACTATCGAATCAACCATCACTTTGCCGGAGTTGTCCCATGGCCGCTTTGTTCGAACCGTACACACTTAAAGATGTCACCCTGCGTAATCGCATTGCCATCCCGCCGATGTGCCAGTACATGGCCGATGACGGCATCGTCAACGACTGGCACCACGTGCACCTCGCGAGCATGGCCCGTGGTGGGGCAGGGCTGGTAGTGGTCGAGGCCACCGCCGTTGCGCCGGAAGGCCGCATCACCCCGGGCTGCACCGGTATCTGGAGCGATGCCCACGCCGAGGCGTTCGTGCCGATGGTCAAGGCCATCAAGGCGGCGGGTTCGGTGCCGGGCATCCAGATCGGCCACGCCGGGCGTAAAGCCAGCGCCAACCGCCCGTGGGAAGGCGATGACCATATGGCTGCGTCCGACCCGCGCTCGTGGGAAACCATCGCGCCGTCGGCGATTGCCTTTGGTGCGAACCTGCCGCAGGTGCCGCGCGCCATGACCCTGGACGACATCGCCCGGGTGCGCCAGGACTTCGTCGATGGCGCGCGCCGTGCCCGTGACGCCGGTTTTGAATGGATCGAGCTGCACTTCGCCCACGGTTACCTGGGCCAGAGTTTCTTCTCCGAACACTCCAACCAGCGCACCGACGCCTACGGTGGCAGCTTTGACAACCGCAGCCGGTTCCTCCTGGAAACCCTGGCCGCCGTGCGTGAAGTCTGGCCCGAAAACCTGCCGCTGACCGCACGTTTCGGCGTATTGGAATACGACGGCCGCGACGAACAGACCCTCGCCGAATCCATCGAACTGGCCCGCCGCTTCAAGGCCGGTGGCCTGGACCTGTTGAGCGTCAGCGTCGGCTTCACCATTCCCGACACCAATATCCCGTGGGGCCCGGCATTCATGGGGCCGATTGCCGAGCGTGTGCGCCGTGAAGCGGGTATCCCGGTGACTTCGGCGTGGGGCTTTGGCACGCCGCAACTGGCAGAAGGCGCCTTGCAGGCTGGGCATCTGGACCTGGTATCGGTAGGCCGCGCCCATTTGGCTGATCCGCATTGGGCGTACTTTGCGGCCAAGGAGTTGGGTGTCGAGAAGTCGTCGTGGACCTTGCCAGCGCCTTACGCGCACTGGTTGGAGCGTTATCGCTAAGGCTTGCACCAGCGTTTCAGGAGCCACTCACTCGAGTGGCTTTTTTTTGCGCCGGTTTTATCAAGGCGATACAAAGCAGTTACCCAAAAAATAGTGAATGAGAACGCATATCAATAATGGATCGCGTGATATACCATCGCGCCGCGAAAATCTGGCAGCTATGCCGCCCCATTTGGCCCATTCACTAGGTTCATCATTCATGCGTCGTACCCTGGTTTCCATCTGTGTGCTTCAGGCGTTTTCCCCTTTGACCTGGGCCGAAATCGCCCCTGCCGACAAGGCCAGCGTGGAGTTGCAAGCCACCTCCATCACCGGCACCGCGGACTACGAGACCGCCCAGGGCCCGGTCAAGGGCTACCTGGCCACACGTTCCGCCAGTGCGACGCGCACCGACACCTCGATTCATGAAACCCCGCAGTCCATCAGTGTGGTGACCAAGGACGCCGTCGAAGACATCGGCGCCACCCGCCTGCAAGACGCGCTGGACTATGCCGGCGGCGTCGGCCGTGCCAACAACTTCGGCGGCCAGGGCCTCACCACCTTCACTGTGCGTGGCTTCACCACCGGCGAGTTCTACCGCAACGGTTTCCCGATCAATCGTGGCTACCCGAACATGCCGGACGCCAACACCATCGAGCGCCTCGAAGTGCTGCGCGGCCCGGCCACCATGCTCTACGGCCGTGGCGATCCAGGCGGCACCTTCAACGTGGTGTCCAAGCAACCGCTGCCTGAGCGCACCGTGACCCTGGGCAGCCAACTGAACGACCAAGGCATGCAGCGCGGCACCCTGGACGCCTCCGGCCCGCTGGATGAAGAAGGCCGCCTGGCTTACCGCCTGAACGTGGTGGGCGAGGGCGGTGAGACCTTCCGCGACCACGTCGAAACCGAACGCTACGGCATCACGCCGGTGATCACCTGGCAAGCTACCGATGCCACCAAGGTGATCTTCGAAGGCGACTTCATGCGCAACAACCACCCGTTGGACCGTGGCCTGACGCGCTTTGCCAATCAGAAAGGCACCGCGTCGCGCGATACGTTCTGGGGCGACAAGGATGTGGGCATGCTGCACAACGACAACAGCATGGCCCAACTGCGTTTTGAGCATTTGCTGAATGAAAACTGGACGCTGGGTGGTGGCTTCCAGTGGTTGGATGGAACCTTGCAAGGCAACGGCATTGAAGCCAACGGCCCCACCAGCCTGAGCGCCGACGGTCGTACCCTGCAACGCAACTTCAACTACCGCAAGCTGGAATGGACCGATAAAGACACCCAGCTCAACCTCACCGGGCATTTCTCTGCTGGTGGTTTCGATCACACCTTATTGACCGGTGTCGAGTTCGAAGACTACGACTACAAGTCGATCATCCAGCGTTCCAGCGCTGCGGCCGGGACCTATCCCATCGACATCTTCGATCCGGTCTACGGCCAAGCGCGCCCGCCGCTCACCCGCACGCCGACCCACGACAAGGAAAACCTCAAGACCTATGCCGCGTTCGTGCAAGATCAGGTGGCCCTCACCGAGCGCCTGAAAGTGCTGGCCGGCGCGCGTTTCGAGCGCTTTGAGCATGACTACGAAAGCTACGTGAGCGGCGTCAAGCCGTGGAGCGCCGCAGACAACGCGGTCACTCCGCGTGTGGGTGTGACCTACGACCTCACCGACACCGTGGCGGTGTATGCCGATGCTGCGCGCTCGTTCAAACCGAACACCGGCGCGGCGCGCGTCGGGGGCGGGTTCGAGCCGGAGAAGGGCAAGTCCTATGAGATGGGCGTGAAGTGGGAAGCACTGGATCGCCAGTTGAGCGTCGATGCGGCGATCTACCAGATCGAGAAGAAAAACGTCCTCACCACCGACCCGGTAGACTCGACCTTCAGCGTTGCGGCAGGCCAGGTACGCAGCCGTGGGTTCGACCTCAATGTGGCGGGCAACCTCACGCCTGAATGGCGCCTTATCGGTGGCTATGCCTACGTGGACGCCGAAGTGACCAAGGACAACACGATCCGCTCCGGCACTCGCCTGATGAACATTCCGCGCAACAGCTTCAGCCTGCTCAATGTGTACGAGTTCCAGGACGGCACGCTGAAGGGCCTTGGCTTGGGCGCAGGTGCCAAATACGTGGATGAGCGTGCAGGTCAAACGGCCAATACCGCGTTCGCGATGGATGCCTACACCGTTGTCGATCTGCTCAGCTACTACAAGGTCAACGACAAGGTGCGGCTCAATCTCGACGTGAAGAACCTGTTCAACCGTGAGTTTGAAGAAGGGGCGTTCGGCAACATCTACGCCTACCCAGGTGCGCCGCGTACCGTCCAGGTCGGCATCGCCTACACCCTGTAATAATCTGGAGCACTACAAATCAAAATGTGGGAGCGGGCTTGCTCGCGAAAGCTGTGTGTCAGTCAAAAATGTTCCAACTGACCCACCGTCTTCGCGAGCAAGCCCGCTCCCACACAAGCCCGCTCCCACATTTGAATGTCTTATCCCTGATAAAGCCCGGTTGCTCTCTCGGCTGTCAAAGCGGCGTCAACACATTCATCACCGTATCCAACGCCACCCGCGTGTCATCCAACTGCACCAGCGACGCATGCCGCGCACCCAGCGCATCGCGGTTCTGGATCGCGGTGAGGATCGCCTTGTGCCGAGGCAGGCTCAGGCCCTGGATATCCGGGCGGCGGTTGGTGATGTTGATCGACTCGCGCAGCGGCAGCGACAGCATGTTGCACATGTAGGCCAGCAGGTCGTTGCGCGTGGCGTCGGCAATCGCACGGTGGAAGTCCAGGTCGGCCTGTAGCAGCTCTTCGTGGGTCTTCGCCGTTTCCATGCCCAGGTAGGCTTTTTCGATGGTGGCGATGTCTTCATCGGTGGCGGTGGTCGCGGCCATGGCGGCGATCTCCGGTTCGAGGATGCGCCGCACACCGGCCAGGGTGTTGAAGAATTCGCTGTGGGGCGTGGACTGCATCAACCAGGACAGCACGTCCGGGTCGAGCAAATGCCATTTCAAGCGTGGCCGCACCACCGCACCCACCCGTGGCTTGGAATACACCAGGCCCTTGGCGCTGAGCACCCGCGTGGCTTCACGCAACACCGAGCGGCTGACCTTGTACTCCTCGCAGAGCGTGGCCTCCAGGGGCAGCTTTTCTTCGGGCTTGAAGCGCCCGGAAACGATGTGCATGCCCAAGTCCTGAACGATCTGGGCATGCATGCTCTTGCGCGGCTTGGGCGGCTGGTGATCCATAACGACGGGGAGGCTCTGACTTAAAGACGCGGCATCATAGCATCCCAATTAGTGGGAATGCCGGGGGACTTCCGCCCCACGGCAACCCACCAGGAAGTCAAAGTCGCAACCCTGGTCCGCCTGCAATACGTGGTCGATATACAGCTGGCGATAACCGCCGACGATCATTTTCTGCGGTGGCGCAAGATCCGCCATGCGTGCCGCCAGCTCGGCGTCGGGGATGTCCAGGTGCAGGCGGCCGTTGGCGCAGTCCAGTTCGATCCAGTCACCTTCCTTTACCGTGGCCAACGGCCCGCCGGCTGCGGCTTCCGGCGCCACATGCAAGACCACGGTGCCGTACGCCGTGCCGCTCATGCGCGCGTCGGAAATGCGCACCATGTCCGTCACACCCTGGGCCAGCAGCTTGGCCGGCAGGCCCATGTTGCCCACCTCGGCCATGCCCGGGTAACCCTTGGGCCCGCAGTTTTTCATGACCAGGATCGAGTTGGCGTCCACGTCCAGCTCCGGGTCGTTGATGCGCGCCTTGTACATGTCGAAGTTCTCGAACACCACCGCACGGCCGCGATGTTGCATCAGCTCCGGGCTGGCGGCAGACGGCTTGAGCACCGCACCCAACGGCGCCAGGTTGCCGCGCAGTACGCAAATGCCGCCGTCGGCGCGGATCGGGTTGTCGAGGGTGCGGATCACTTCGTCCTGGCCGTAGATCGGTGAGTCCTTGGTGTTCTCACCGAGGGACTTGCCGTTCACTGTCAGCGCATTCGGATGGGGGATCAGGTTGGCTTCACCGAGGCGGCGCAACACCGCAGGCAGGCCGCCGGCGTAATAAAACTCTTCCATCAGGAAGCGCCCCGACGGCTGCAAGTCGACGATGGTCGGCATGCCACGGCCCATGCGGGTCCAGTCGTCGAGGTCGAGCTCCACGCCGATGCGCCCGGCGATAGCCTTCAAGTGGATCACCGCGTTGGTCGAACCGCCGATAGCCGCATTCACGCGGATCGCGTTTTCAAACGCCTCTTTGGTGAGGATCTTCGACAGCTTCAAGTCTTCACGCACCATCTCTACCGCGCGCATGCCGGACATATGCGCCAGCACATAACGCCGTGCATCCACCGCCGGAATCGCCGCGTTGTGCGGCAACGAGGTGCCCAGCGCTTCGGCCATGCACGCCATGGTCGAGGCCGTGCCCATGGTGTTGCAGGTGCCCGCCGAGCGCGACATGCCGCCCTCGGCCGCCAGGAAGTCGTCCAGGGTAATGGTGCCGGCCTTGACCTGCTCGCTGAGCTGCCATACCACGGTGCCCGAACCAATGTCCTGGCCCTTGTGCTTGCCGTTGAGCATCGGCCCACCGGTGACCACGATCGCTGGCACGTCACAACTGGCGGCGCCCATCAGCAGGGCCGGGGTGGTTTTGTCGCAGCCGGTCAGCAGCACCACGCCGTCAATCGGGTTGCCGCGAATCGCTTCTTCCACGTCCATGCTCGCCAGGTTGCGGGTGAGCATGGCGGTGGGGCGCAGGTTGGATTCGCCATTGGAAAACACCGGGAACTCCACCGGGAAGCCACCGGCCTCGATCACGCCGCGTTTGACGTGCTCGGCGATCTGGCGGAAATGCGCGTTGCACGGCGTCAGTTCCGACCAGGTATTGCAGATGCCGATGATCGGCTTGCCATGGAACTGATGGTCGGCAATGCCCTGGTTCTTCATCCAGCTGCGGTACATGAAACCGTTCTTGTCGGCGGTACCAAACCACTGGGCGGAGCGTAGGCCGGGCTTTTTATCAGGCATGATCGATTCTCTTATTGTATGACTATATGTTCTGTACGTGCTTAAACATAAGCGCAAAAACGACTATTTGGAAGAGTTGTTTTGTAAATAGTCATACTATATAGTCGGTCTCAACTGAGGTATGACCCTGGCGGATTTCCGCGAGAGGCATTCCCCGAGCTTCTATAAAAACAACAATGTGGAGATCGACCCCATGAGCCAGGAACTGCGGCTTATTCGGCGCATCACGCTGAAACTGATTCCCTTCCTGATCCTGCTGTACCTGATCGCCTACGTGGACCGTTCCGCCGTGGGCTTTGCCAAGCTGCACATGGGCGCCGACATCGGCATCGGTGATGCCGCCTATGGCTTGGGCGCAGGCCTGTTCTTTATTGGCTACTTCCTGTTCGAGATCCCCAGCAACCTGATGCTCGACCGCTTCGGCGCGCGGCGCTGGTTTGCGCGGATCATGGTCACCTGGGGCGCCATCACGATTGGCATGGCCTTTGTGCAGGGCCCGCACAGCTTCTATGTGATGCGCTTTCTGCTTGGCGCGGCAGAGGCGGGGTTCTTCCCGGGCGTGCTGTACTACATCACCCAATGGTTCCCGGTGCGCCATCGCGGCAAGATCCTCGGGCTGTTTATCCTGTCCCAGCCGATTGCAATGATGATCACCGGCCCGGTGTCCGGTGGCTTGTTGGGCATGGACGGCATCCTCGGCCTGCACGGCTGGCAGTGGTTGTTCATCGTGATTGGCACTCCGGCGATCCTGCTCACCTGGCCCGTATTGCGCTATTTGCCGGACGGCCCCAAGCAGGTCAATTGGATGAGCGAGGAAGAAAAAACCTGGCTCACCGGCGAACTCGCCAAGGACCTGCAAGCCTACGGCCAGACCCGCCACGGCAACCCGTTGCACGCGCTGAAAGACAAACGCGTGTTGCTGCTGGCACTGTTCTACCTACCGGTGACGCTGAGCATCTACGGCCTGGGCCTGTGGCTGCCGACCCTGATCAAGCAGTTCGGCGGCAGTGACTTGACCACCGGCTTCGTCTCCTCCGTGCCCTACATCTTCGGCATCATCGGCCTGCTGATTATTCCGCGCAGTTCCGACCGTTTGAACGACCGCTACGGCCACTTGGCAGTGCTTTATGTACTGGGCGCCATCGGCCTGTTCTTTAGCGCCTGGTTGAGTGTGCCGGTATTGCAAATGGCCGCGCTGTGCCTGGCCGCATTCGCGTTGTTTTCCTGCACGGCGGTGTTCTGGACCTTGCCGGGGCGTTTCTTCGCCGGCGCCAGTGCGGCGGCGGGCATTGCGCTGATCAACTCGGTGGGCAACCTCGGCGGCTACATCGGCCCGTTCGTGATTGGTGCGCTAAAGGAATACACCGGCAACCTCGCCTCGGGCCTGTACTTCCTGTCGGCGGTGATGGTATTCGGGCTGATTTTGACCTTCGTGGTGTACCGCGTGCTGGAACGCAAGCACGTGCTGCCCGCCGACCAATTCGCCGCCAGCGCCCGTGGCGCTTCACGTACTTGATTGAGGAGAAGTTGCATGCGTTTAGTTCAGTTTGAATTGCCCAACGGTGAGCGCCGGGTCGGCGTGGTGGACGGCAGCACAGTACGCGAGGTGCAGACGGCGCGCAGCGTGCGTGAATTGGCCCTGGCGGCCATCGAAGCCGGTGTCGGCCTGGCGCAACAGGTCGACAGCCTGGGCCTGGGCGCCAACCATGACTATGCGGCATTACTGGCCGACTTGAAGATCCTGCCGCCGCTGGACCATCCCGACCCCGCCCACATGCTCATCAGCGGCACCGGCCTGACCCACCTGGGCAGCGCCTCGGCCCGCGACAAGATGCACCAGGCCGGTGACGATACGGCGCTGACCGACACCATGCGCATCTTCAAATGGGGCGTGGAGGGCGGCAAGCCGGCGGCCGGGGTTGCCGGTGTGCAGCCCGAGTGGTTCTACAAAGGCGACGGCAGCATCGTCGTGCGTCCCGGTGCCGCGTTCCCGGTGCCACCGTTTGCCGAAGACGCCGGTGAAGAGCCGGAAATCGGCGGCTTGTACGTGATCGGCCCGGACAGCCAGCCCTATCGCGTCGGCTTTGCGGTGGGCAACGAGTTTTCCGACCACGTCATGGAGCGCAAGAACTACCTGTACCTGGCCCATTCCAAACTGCGCAGTTGCAGCTATGGCCCCGAATTGCGCGTCGGTGAGTTGCCGCAGCATCTGGCGGGCAGCAGCCGCATCCTGCGCAACGGCGAAGTGATCTGGCAGAACGAGTTCCTCAGCGGCGAAGCCAACATGTGCCACAGCCTGGACAACCTCGAATACCACCACTTCAAATACCGCCAGTTCCTCAGGCCGGGCGATGTGCACATCCACTTCTTCGGCACCGCCACGCTGTCATTCGCCGACGGTATACGTACCCAGCCGGGGGATGTGTTCGAGATCAGCCAGGCCGAGTTCGGCGCCCCGCTGGTCAACCGTGTCGGCAGCAGCGACGCAGCGTTCGAGCCCGGCTACGTCACCCCCCTTTAAGGAGCCCCTTCATGTCCCAGTTTCTCGGCCACAACTATATCGGCGGCCAGCGCAGTGCCAACGGCAGCGTGACCCTCAAGAGTGTCGATGCGAGCACCGGCGAAGCCTTGCCCCAGGACTTCTACCAGGCCACCCCGCAGGAAGTCGATGCCGCCGCCAAGGCCGCCGCGCAGGCGTATCCGGCCTATCGCGCCCTGAGCGCGGCGCGGCGGGCGCAGTTCCTTGATGCGATCGCCGATGAGCTGGACGCCCTGGGCGATGATTTCGTCGCACTGGTCTGCCGCGAAACCGCGCTGCCCGCCGCCCGTATCAAAGGCGAGCGTGGGCGCACCAGCGGCCAGATGCGCCTGTTCGCCAGCGTGCTGCGGCGCGGGGACTTCTACGGCGCGCGCATCGACAAGGCCTTGCCGGAGCGCCAGCCATTGCCGCGCCCGGACCTGCGTCAATACCGCATCGGCCTCGGCCCGGTGGCGGTGTTTGGGGCGAGCAATTTCCCCCTGGCGTTCTCCACGGCGGGCGGGGATACCGCTGCCGCGTTGGCGGCCGGTTGCCCGGTGGTGTTCAAGGCCCACAGCGGGCATATGGCGACGGCCGAATGCGTGGCCGATGCAATTATTCGTGCCGCTGAAGCCAGCGGGATGCCGGCCGGTGTGTTCAACATGATCTTTGGCGGCGGTGTCGGCGAGGCACTGGTCAAGCACCCGGCGATCCAGGCGGTGGGCTTTACCGGCTCGCTCAAGGGCGGCCGCGCCTTGTGCGACATGGCGGCCGCGCGCACGCAGCCGATCCCGGTGTTTGCCGAGATGTCCAGCATCAACCCGGTGATCGTCTTGCCCCAGGCGTTACAGGCCCGCGCCGAAAGCGTGGCGCGCGACCTCACCGCATCGGTGGTGCAAGGCTGCGGCCAGTTCTGCACCAACCCGGGGTTGGTGATCGGTCTCGCATCGCCTGCATTTACCGCGTTCACCCAGCAGGTGGCGCAATTGATCGGCGACCAACCGGCGCAGACCATGCTCAACGCCGGCACCCTGGGCAGCTACGGCAAGGGCCTGGAAAAACTCCTCGCGCATCCCGGCATCGAGCATCTGGCGGGCAACCCACAGGCGGGCAATCAAGCCCAGCCGCAGCTGTTCAAGGCCGATGTGCGCCTGCTGATCGATGGCGATGAAGTGCTGCAAGAGGAAGTCTTCGGCCCCACCACGGTGTTCGTCGAAGTGGCTGACCAGGCCCAACTCAGCGCCGCCCTGCATGGCCTGCACGGGCAACTCACGGCGACGATCATTGGCGAGCTGAATGACCTGCAACAGTTCGCCGAACTGACGCCGCTGCTGGAGCAGAAAGTCGGGCGCATCCTGCTTAACGGCTACCCCACCGGCGTCGAAGTCTGCGACGCAATGGTGCACGGCGGCCCGTATCCTGCGACCTCCGATGCCCGTGGCACCTCGGTCGGTACCCTGGCCATCGACCGTTTCCTGCGCCCGGTGTGCTTCCAGAACTACCCTGATAGCCTGCTGCCCGATGCGTTGAAAAACGCCAACCCGTTGCGTATCCAACGGCTGGTAGATGGCACGCCGTCGCGCGATCCGTTGTAAAACGCAGACCTGAGAACAACAAAAAATCCAGGAGGCATCATGTCGTTTCACGCCGTTACCGAACACCGTGCGCAACTGGGGGAGGGCCCGTTCTGGGACGTGCCGACCCAGGCGCTGTACTGGGTGAATATCGCCGGCAAACAGGCGTTGCGCCTGATGGGCGGGCAGTTGCGGGTGTGGCAACTGCCCGAGCCTGTCTCGGCGTTTATCCCGTGTGAACGCGGCGATGCGCTGGTGACCTTGAGCAGCGGCGTGTATCGCCTCGATCTCGACAGCGAAGCGCTGATCTTGCTGTGCGTCGCCGACCCGCAACCGGGCAACCGTGGCAATGAAGCACGCTGCGATGCCCAGGGCCGCCTGTGGCTGGGCACCATGCAGAACAATATCGGTGAGCAGGGCGAAGACCTGCCGGTGACGCGGCGTTCCGGTGGCCTGTTTCGTATCGATGCCGACGCGCGGGTCACACCGTTGCTCAGCGGCCTGGGCATTCCCAACACCTTGCTGTGGAACGACGACGGCAGCCTTGTGCATTTTGGCGACAGCCTGGACGGCACGCTGTACCAGTTTGCGATCCAGGCGGACGGCCAACTCGGCGCCGCCGATGCCTGGTTCGGCCCCCACGAACGCGGCGGGCCAGACGGCTCGGCGATGGACGTGGAGGGCTATATCTGGAATGCGCGTTGGGACGGCAGCTGCCTGCTGCGCATTGCGCCGGATGGCGGGGTCGATCGCGTCATCGAGCTGCCCGTCAGCCGGCCCACCAGTTGCGTCTTCGGCGGGCCAACCCTCACCACCCTGTACATCACCAGCGCCGCCAGCCCTTTGGATCACCCCTTGGACGGTGCCGTGCTGGCGATTGAAGTGGATGTCCCTGGAAAACCCTGTACCCGTTTCGCCGGATAACTTGTGGCGAGGGAGCAAGCTCCCTCGCCACAAGAACTGTTCTACCTAAAAACAACAACAAGGAGTCACCGTATGAATCGTCGTCGTGGTATCCGTTCCCTGTGCGCCGCCGCTGTGGCGGTATCGGCCATGAGCTTGAGCGGGCTGTTGCTGGCCGCTGAAGAAGTAAAGATCGGCTTCCTGGTCAAGCAGGCCGAAGAACCGTGGTTCCAGACCGAATGGGCCTTCGCCGAAAAAGCCGGCAAGGAACACGGTTTCACGGTGATCAAGATCGCGGTGCCCGATGGCGAGAAAACCCTGTCGGCCATCGACAGCCTGGCCGCCAATGGCGCCAAGGGTTTTGTGATCTGCCCACCGGACGTGTCCCTCGGCCCGGCCATTGTCGCCAAGGCCAAGGCCAACGGCCTCAAAGTGATGGCGGTGGATGATCGCTTCGTCGATGCCAAGGGCAACTTCATGGAAGACGTGCCGTACCTGGGCATGGCAGCGTTTGAAGTCGGCCAGAAACAAGGCGCGGCGATGGCCGCCGAAGCGAAAAAGCGCGGCTGGGATTGGAAAGACACCTACGCCGTGATCAACACCTTCAACGAACTCGATACCGGCAAGAAACGCACCGACGGCTCGGTCAAATCCCTGGAAGAAGCGGGCATTCCCAAGGACCACATTCTCTTCACCGCTGCCAAGACCCTCGACGTGCCGGGCAGCATGGACGCCACCAACTCGGCCCTGGTCAAGCTGCCCAGCGGTGCGAAAAACCTGATCATCGGCGGCATGAACGACAACACTGTGCTGGGCGGCGTACGCGCCACCGAAAGCGCCGGCTTCAAGGCGGCCAATGTCATCGGTATCGGCATCAATGGCACCGACGCTATCGGCGAATTGAAGAAAGCTGACAGCGGTTTCTTCGGCTCGATGCTGCCAAGCCCACACATCGAGGGCTACAACACCGCGCTGATGATGTACGAGTGGGTCACTAAAGGCACGGAACCGGCGAAGTACACCGCCATGGATGAAGTGACGCTGATCACCCGCGACAACTTCAAGGAAGAACTGACCAAAATCGGGTTGTGGCAATGACCGCTGCGGCCCTGCGCTTTGACGGCATCGGCAAAACCTTTCCCGGGGTCAAGGCGCTGGACGGCATCAGCTTCAGCGCCCAGCCCGGGCAGGTGCACGCGTTGATGGGGGAGAACGGCGCGGGCAAGTCGACGCTGCTGAAAATCCTCGGCGGCGCCTACATTCCCAGCAGCGGCACGGTGCAGATTGGCGAGCAGACGATGGCCTTCAAAAACGCCGCCGACAGCATCGCCAGCGGCGTGGCGGTGATTCACCAGGAACTGCACCTGGTGCCGGAAATGACCGTGGCCGAGAACTTGTTCCTCGGGCATTTGCCGTCGCGGTTTGGCGTGGTCAATCGGGGGCAGTTGCGCAAGCAAGCCCTCGCTTGCCTCAAGGGCCTGGCGGATGAAATCGACCCGGCGGAGAAGCTCGGTCGCCTGTCCCTGGGCCAACGCCAACTGGTGGAAATCGCCAAGGCGTTGTCCCGTGGCGCCCATGTGATTGCCTTCGACGAACCCACCAGCAGCCTGTCGGCGCGGGAGATCGACCGCTTGATGGCGATCATCACGCGCTTGCGCGATGAGGGAAAAGTGGTGCTCTACGTGTCCCATCGCATGGAAGAGGTGTTCCGCATCTGCAACGCGGTGACGGTGTTCAAGGACGGCCGTTTTGTGCGCACCTTCGACGACATGAGCGCGTTGAGTCATGACCAGTTGGTGACCTGCATGGTCGGCCGCGATATCCAGGACATCTACGATTACCGCCCGCGCGAGCACGGCGAAGTGGCGTTGAAGGTCGACGGTCTGCAAGGTCCCGGCTTGCGTGCGCCGATCAGCTTCGAGGTGCGCAAGGGCGAGATCCTCGGCCTGTTCGGACTGGTGGGGGCAGGGCGCACGGAACTGTTCCGCCTGCTCAGCGGCCTGGAGCGTGCCAGCGCCGGGCAGTTGGAGCTGTGCGGGGAATCGCTGCACCTGCGCTCACCGCGCGACGCCATCGCTGCCGGCGTGCTGCTGTGCCCGGAAGACCGCAAGAAAGAAGGCATCATCCCGCTGTCCAGCGTCGCCGAGAACATCAATATCAGCGCCCGAGGCGCGCATTCCGCGTTCGGCTGGCTGTTGCGCGACGGCTGGGAAAAAGGCAACGCCGACCAGCAGATCAAGGCCATGAAGGTCAAGACGCCCAACGCGCAACAGAAAATCATGTACCTGTCCGGCGGCAACCAGCAGAAGGCGATCCTCGGGCGCTGGCTGTCGATGCCGATGAAAGTCCTGCTGCTGGATGAGCCGACCCGTGGCATCGATATCGGTGCCAAGGCCGAGATCTATCAGATCATCCATAACCTCGCGGCCCAGGGCATTGCGGTGATCGTGGTGTCCAGCGACCTGATGGAAGTGATGGGCATCAGCGACCGCATCCTGGTGCTGTGCGAAGGCGCGCTGCGCGGCGAGCAAACCCGCGCCAACGCCACCGAATCCAACCTGCTGCAACTGGCCCTGCCGCGCAGCCTGGCGAACTGAGAGAACGTTATGACCATTCAACAAAACGCGTTGCCCACGGCACGCAAACCACTGGACCTGCGCGCACTGCTCGACAATTGGGCGATGCTTTTGGCAGCGGTGAGTATCTTTTTGCTGTGCGCCTTGCTTATCGACAACTTCCTCTCACCGCTGAACATGCGCGGCCTGGGCCTGGCGATTTCCACCGTCGGCATTGCCGCGTGCACCATGCTGTTCTGCCTGGCCTCGGGGCACTTCGACTTGTCGGTGGGCTCGGTGATCGCCTGCGCCGGGGTGGTTGCGGCCATCGTGATGCGTGATACCGATAGCGTCATGCTCGGCATTGGTGCAGCGTTGCTGATGGGCCTGACCGTCGGGCTGATCAACGGCATTGTGATTGCCAAGCTGCGGGTCAACGCGTTGATCACCACGCTGGCGACCATGCAGATCGTGCGCGGCCTGGCCTACATCTTTGCGAATGGCAAAGCGGTGGGCGTGTCCCAGGAGCAGTTCTTCGTGTTCGGCAACGGCCAGTTGCTGGGCGTGCCGGTGCCGATCCTGATCACCATCCTGTGCTTCCTGTTTTTTGGCTGGCTGCTCAACTACACCACCTACGGGCGCAACACCATGGCCATCGGCGGTAACCCGGAGGCGGCGTTGCTCGCGGGGGTTAACGTTGATCGCACCAAGATCCTGATCTTCGCCGTGCACGGCCTGATCGGCGCGCTGGCCGGGGTGATCCTGGCGTCACGCATGACCTCCGGCCAGCCGATGATTGGCCAGGGTTTTGAACTGACGGTGATCTCGGCGTGTGTGTTGGGCGGGGTGTCGTTGAGTGGCGGGATTGGCATGATCCGGCATGTGATTGCGGGGGTGTTGATTTTGGCGATTATCGAGAATGCGATGAACCTGAAGAATATCGATACCTTCTACCAGTACGTGATCCGTGGCTCGATCCTCCTCTTGGCGGTTGTAATCGACCGGATGAAACAACGCTGATTCTAGGCCATGTGAAGATCAAACTGTGGGAGCGGGCTTGCTCGCGAATGCGGTGTGTCAGATTCAGATGTGTTGACTGACACACCGCCTTCGCGAGCAAGCCCGCTCCCACACAAGCCCGCTCCCACAGTTTTAGTCTGCGGTGAATCTGAAAATTGTGTTCTGGGTATAGGTCTGGCCCGGGTCCAAACGTGTCGATGCAAAACTAGGCTGGTTCGGCGCATCCGGAAAATGCTGGGTCTCCAACGTAAACCCACTCCAATGCTGATACGTCTTCCCAGCCTTGCCCTTCACCGTCCCATCGAGGAAGTTGCTGGTATAAAACTGCACCCCAGGCTCCGTGGTAAACAGCTGCAAGCGCCGCCCCGACTCGGGATCATGCACCTCGGCGGCGAGTTTTTTTACGTCACCTTTGCTATCCAAGGCCCAGTTGAAATCAAACCCACCTCTCTTGGGCTCGGCGAACTTGAGCTGCGGATGATCGTCCTTGATGTGCTGGCCGATCGGCGTGGGGGTGAGGAAATCCATCGGCGTGCCCTTCACCGGCGCCAGTTCGCCGGTGGGAATCAACGTCGCATTCACCGGCGTGTAATGGCTGGCGTGCAGGGTGGCGACGTGCTTGAGGATGTCGCCATTGCCCGCGCCGGCGAGGTTGAAGTAGCTGTGGTTGGTCAGGTTGAGCACCGTCGGTTTGTCGGTGGTGGCGGTGTAGTCGATGTGTAATTCGTTGTTGTCGTTGAGGCGGTAGGTGACTTCGGTCTTGAGGTTGCCGGGGAAGCCCATCTCACCGTCCTTGGACAGGTAGGTGAGGGTCACGCCCACCGAGTCCTTGGCCTTCACTGGCGTGGCTTTCCACACGTGCTTGTCGAAACCCTGGGCGCCGCCATGCAGGGAATTGGGGCCGTCGTTGAGCGGCACCTGGTAGCGTTTGCCATCGAGCTCAAAGGCGCCGCCCGCCAGGCGATTGCCGAAGCGGCCGATGGTTGCGCCGAAAAACGCGGTGCCGGCCTGATAGCCTTGCACGTCGTCGAAGCCGAGCACCACGTCTTCGACCTTGCCGTGTTTGTCCGGCACCTTCAGCGACTGCAACACGCCGCCGTAGGTAATCACCGTGGCTTGCATGCCATGGCTGTTGCGCAGCACGTATTGCTCGACGGCGGTGCCGTCATTGGTTTTACCGAAGGGTTTGTGCTCGCTGCTGAGGCCTGCCGCCTGGGCGCCACCGCTGGCGATCAGCATGGACATCGCCAGGCCCGAGAGCAGGTAACGAGGGTGCTTCATGATCGAACTTCCTTTTGTTGTTTTGAGTGGAATAGTTCTACTAATGTGCGATATTTTGTCGATACGACAGCAGATTTATAGCCTTAAACGCCTTTAATGCAAAATAAAATAAGACTAATTAAGCGAGGCCACACGTTATGACGACTCCACACGCCGTATACCCCGACCTTGAAGGCAAGACCGTACTGATCTCCGGAGGGGCATCGGGGATTGGCGAGTTCATGGTGCGCGCCTTCGCTGCGCAGGGCGCCAAGGTCGGCTTTGTGGACCGTGCGCAAAGCCAGGGTGAACGCCTGGCGGCGCTGTTGAGTTCCCAGGGGCGCACGGTGGAGTTCGTGCATTGCGACATCACCGACGAGATCGCCTACAAGGCCGCCATCGCGCGTTTCGAACACTCCCTCGGGCCGATCAGCGTGCTGGTGAACAACGCCGCCAATGACGTGCGCCACACCCTCGAAGAAGTCGACTCGGACACCTTCGACAAGCTCATCAGCGTCAACCTCAAGCACGCCTTCTTTGCCGCCAAGGCCGTGGTGCCCATGATGAAAAGCGCGGGCGGCGGTTCGATCATCAACCTCGGCTCGGTCGGCTGGATGATGGCCTCGGCCGGCTACCCGGTGTACGCCGCCAGCAAGGCCGCCGCCCACGGCATGACCCGCGCCTTGGCCCGGGAACTGGGGCCGAGCCAGATCCGCGTGAACACCTTGGTGCCGGGTTGGGTGATGACCGAGAAACAACTGGCGATGTGGGTCGACGATGACGCCAAGGCCCTGATCGCCCGCAGCCAATGCCTGCCGGGCAGCGTGCTGCCGGAACATATCGCCGATATGGCGTTGTTTCTGGCTTCGGATGCGTCGGCGATGTGTTCGGCGCAGAACTTTATTGTGGATGGTGGGTGGGTCTGAGCCAGGCTCGGATAGTCAGGCGATACAGGACAAATGTGGGAGCGGGCTTGCTCGCGAATGCGGTGGGTCAGTCGACAAATTCGGTGACTGATACGCCGCCTTCGCGAGCAAGCCCGCTCCCACACAAAAACTCACCCCGCCGGTGTTCGGGTGGTGTTTATTCGATGGGGTACTTTTTGAAAGCCGGATGCTGCTCCAGCCGCTCAGCCAGGCGTTGCAGGTTGGGAAACTCCTCAGCCTTCACTACCGACGCCACCGTATACTGGCTGAACGACCACGCCACAGCGGCAGTAATGCTTGCCTGGTTCAGCGTGTCATCGCCAGCCACAAGCTTGTCCAGCAACCCATAGGCCGCCAGCAGTTGCCCACTGATGCGATCAAGCCACGGCGCATGCAGTTTCTCGGCCGGGCGCAGGTTGTGCTCATAGACGATTTGCACACTCTTCTCACAGGCCGCCAGCGCCAGGCCCAGCACTTGCAGATCGCGGGCGCGCGCGGCGGGGGCCTGGGGCAGCAGCTTTTTATCGGCTGGGGCGAGGGCTTCGAGGTAATCGAGGATCAGGCTGGAATCCATCAACACTGTGCCGTCGTCCAATACCAGGGTCGGTGCCTTGACCACTGGATTGATCCTGGAGAACTCGTCGAAGGTGCTGAACACCGACAGCGATTGATGCTCGAATTGCACCCCGTACAGATCCAGGGAAATAGCCACGCGGCGTACGTAAGGCGAGTCCAGCATGCCGATCAGTTTCATGAAGCCTCCATTGCTCTCAACGTCATTGGCTCAAGAGAGTAAGGGCACTGGCTCCGCATGTGCAATGGCCGCTTGCAGTGACCGGTATGCGTCCACCAATTGGTCCAGGTTGAACGCCAGGTTGCGCCCGCTGGGGTTGGGCAGCACCCACACCGCCGCCGCGCCGAACGCCTGCGGCTGCCAGCCCCAGGCGACCTGGCGCTGGCCCGTCAGCGCGCTGTAGCCTGCCTTGCCGAGAAACGCGATAAAGCGCGGTGCGCACCGGCCCATTTTCTGCTTGAACGCCGCCGCCGCATCGCTGAACTCGTGCCGCGCCAACTCGCCCGCACTGGCCGTGGGGCGTTCCACCAGGGTGGTCAGGCCGCAGCCATAGTGCAGCAAGGTGCGGCCGTCTTCGGGGCGTAGTTCATGGGGCGTGAACCCGGCCAAGTGCAGGGTGCGCCAGAAGCGGTTGCTACGGTTGGCAAAGTGCAGGCCAAGGGCGGCGGAGCCTTTGCCCGGGTTGATGCCGCAGAACACTACATTCAGATGGTCGGCGAGGATGTCTTCGAGACGGTCGTTCATGTCGGCGTGACCGGCAAATGGCTCAGCAACCACGCGGTAAAGCTGCGCGCCAGTGGGTCGTTTTCACTGTCGCGGTGGGTCAGCAGCGCCCAGCTGGGTCCGCGAATCGTCGCGTCCACCAAGGGCGTGAGCAAGCCATCGGCACGGGCCTGGTGGCTGAGTAACTGGCTGACCAGGCCGATCCCCAGGCCCGTGCAGACTGCGTCCAGCAACAGGCCGGGGTCGGAAAAGTTCAGGCCCTGATCCTGCTGGCCCACATCGATCCCGGCGTCCACCGCCCAGTGGCTCCAGTCCATTTCCCGTTCGCCGTGCAGGGTAGTGCGCTGCGCCGGCGGCGTGTGCAGCAGGCGCGGGTGGCAGGCGGGGAACAGCCGGTCGGCGTGCAGCACCTTGAAGCTGCATTCGGCCTGGGAGCTGATGTCGTCACGCACTGCCAGGTCGATGGTCTGGCTGGCCATGTCGGGCACTTCGTCGGTGCTGAAAATCCACAGGTCGACCTCCGGGTGCTGCTGGCGAAAGTCAGCCAGGCGCGGCAACAGCCAGTGTCGCGCAAAGGTCGGCGTGGTGTTGAGCACCAGTTGATTGGGTTTGCGGTACTGCCCCAGGCGCCGCACGCCCACCGCCAGTTGTTGCAGCAGGGCCTGGGTGGTGCTGAGGAAGTCGTGGCCGGCGTCGGTCAGGCTGACGCTGCGCCCACTGCGCAGAAACAGCGGCTGTTCCAGGTAGGCCTCCAGGCTGCGGATCTGTTGGCTGATGGCCGATTGGGTCAGGTGCAGCTCTTCGGCGGCCTTGTGGAAACTGCCCAGCCGGGCGGCCGCTTCGAAGCCGCGCAGGGTGCCGAGTGGCGGCCAGTGGTTAAGCATGCTGATAAGTTCCTCTAATCAGTTTTCTACAAAATTCATCGTTTGTTCGGCTTTATTCGCCTACGTAGCATGTGTGACACGAACCCGTGGGCAGTTTTCGCTGAACACAATGACTTAACTACAGGGGGCTTGTCATGCAGCAAACTACAATTCCTAACAGCATTGGATGGATGCCCGCGGAGTGGTCGCAGCACGCGGCGACCTGGATGGTCTGGCCCCATAACCAAGCCTTGTGGGAGACCACCTGGGGCGTGACCCTGGCCCAAGTGCAGCAGGACTTTGCCCGGGTCGCCAACGCTATCGCGCGCTTCGAACCGGTGAAGATGCTGGTGGACCCGTCCGCTGTGGCCAGTGCCACGGCGTTGTGCGGTCCCGGCATCGAGCTGATCCCGCAGGCGGTCAACGACAGTTGGTGCCGCGATTCCGGCCCGACCTTTATCTGCCAGCCACAGGGCGTGGTCGGGGTCAGCTGGCGCTTCAACGCCTGGGGCGGCAAGTCGGCCCATGACCTGGATGAAAGCCTGGCGCGGCGGGTGCTCAACCACCTGGGGCTGGACTGCTTCGGTACCGCGCTGAGCAACGAAGGCGGTGCCATCCATGTCGACGGCGAGGGCACGCTGATCACCACCGAATCGGTGCTGCTCAACCCCAATCGCAACCCCGGCATGACCAAGGCCGAGATCGAGGCGATCTTCGCGCGCCTGCTGGGCATCCGCAAAACCATCTGGCTGCCCGGCGACCCGGATCACGTCACCGGCGACATGACCGACGGCCATGTCGATGGCGTCTGCGCCTTCGCCCGTCCTGGCGCACTGCTGGTGGACGCTACCCGCGACCAGGGTTCGATCTATGCCGATGTAGTGCGCGAAAACCGCCGCGCCCTCGAACTGGCCACCGACGCCCAGGGCCGGCGCTTCGAGATGATCGAGCTGTTCGAAGCCAGCGACGCCGTGGACAGCGCCGCCGACGTGTTCTGCGCCTCCTACACCAACTTCTACATCGCCAATGGCGCGATCATCATGCCGGCCTATGGCATTGCGGCCGACTGGGAGGCGGCGCAGGTGCTGGCCCAGGCGTTCCCCGGCCGTGAAATCGTGCCGGTGCAGATCAACCACCTGGCCCATGGCGGCGGCGGCGTGCATTGCATCACCCAACAACAGCCAGTGTGGGTGAAGCCATGAGCCTGCTGACGATTGCCACCACCCAGATGCCCTGCACCTGGGACCTGCCCGCCAACCTCGACCGCGCCGAACAACTGGTGCGGGACGCGGCAGCGCAGGGCGCGCAAGTGATCCTGTTGCAGGAGCTGTTTGCCACGCCGTATTTCTGCATCGAGCAGCACCACCAGCATTTGGCGCTGGCCGAGGAGTACGCCCGCAGCCGCGTGCTGCAGCGCTTCGCCGCCTTGGCCAGGGAGCTGGGGGTGGTGCTGCCGTTGAGTTGGTTCGAAAAGGCCGGCAACGCCTTCTTCAACTCCCTCAGCGTGGCGGACGCCGATGGGCGCCTGCTGGGGGTGTACCGCAAGACCCATATCCCCAACGCCATCGGCTATCAGGAGAAGGAATATTTCAGCCCCGGCGACACGGGTTTTCGCGTGTGGGACACGGCCTTCGGGCGCCTGGGCATTGGCATTTGCTGGGACCAGTGGTTTCCCGAAACCGCCCGCTGCCTGGCGTTGCAAGGCGCCGAGGTGCTGCTGTTTCCCACTGCCATCGGCTCCGAACCGGGCTGTGCGACGCTGGATTCGCGGGACCATTGGCAGGTGACCATGCGCGGCCATGCGGCGGCGAATATCCTGCCGGTGGTGGCCGCCAACCGCGTCGGCCGCGAAGTGGCGACCACCGACCCGGCGCTGCAAATGGCCTTCTACGGCTCGTCGTTTATCTGCGACCACAAGGGCAAGTTGCTCGCCGAAGCCGACCGCGACAGCACCGGCGTGCTCGTGCAGCGCCTGGATCTGGCGGCGATGCGCGAAGAACGCCTGACCTGGGGCATCTTCCGCGACCGTCGCCCGGAGATGTACGCCAGCCTGCTCACCCTCGACGGTCGTCCATCATGAAAATACTCTTGAGTTGTGCGCTGCTGCTCACCAGTGCCTGCGCGTGCGCCGATGACAAAACCCTCAAGCTCTACAACTGGGCCGACTATTTCGCCGCCGACACCCTGGCCAACTTCACCGCCGAAACCGGCATCCAGGTGATCTACGACGTGATGGACGGCAGCGAAACCCTGGAAGCCAAGTTGATGGCCGGCGGCAGCGGCTACGACCTGATCTTCCCCGGCGACACCGTGGCCGAACGGCTGATGCGTGCCGGCAGCTTGCAAACCCTGGACCCCGCCAAGCTCACCGCAATGGCGGATATCGAGCCGGGCCTGCAACAGCTGCGCACCCACTATGTGCATTCCAACCAGGCCACCGTGCCGTATACCTGGGGCACCATCGGCCTGACCTACAACACCCGGCAGATTGAACAACGCTTGCCGAACGCACCGGTCAACAGCCTCGACTTGCTGTTCAAGCCAGAGCTGGCGGCCAAGTTCGCCGATTGCGGCATCTCGCTGATCGACTCGCCGGACGAAGTCCTCGCCGTGGTGCTCAACTACCTGGGCCGCGACCCGCGCAGTGCCAAGCCCGAGGACCTGGCGGCGGCGAGTGAATTGCTGCTCAAGGTGCGCCCCTATATCCGCAAGTTCCAATCGCAACCGGTGACCGACCTGGTCAACGGCAACCTGTGCCTGTCCCTCGGCTACAGCGGCGACATGACCCAGGCCCAGCGCGCCGCCGACGCGGCCGGCAAGCCGGTGACGTTCGGCTATCACATCCCCCGCGAAGGCACCACGGTGTGGATGGACACCATGGCCATCCCCGTCGATGCCCGGCACCCGGAATACGCCTACGCGTTTATCAACTTCGTGATGCGCCCGCAGAACATGGCCGCCATCACTAACCTCACCGGCTACCCCACGTCGAACGCCAAGGCCCGCCCGGACGTGGAAGCGAGCCTGCGCGACAACCCCGACATCTACCCCGATGCGGCCACCTTCACGCGGTTGATCGCCGGCAAGGACATTCCCCAGGCCGATATGCGTGCACGCATGCGGGTGTGGACTAAATTCAAGACAGCAACGCCCTGAGAACACTTTTGTTCCCTGAGAATGCTTTTGTGGCGAGGGAGCTTGCTCCCGCTGGGCTGCGTAGCGGCCCCAGAAGCTTGGGAGCGCTGCGCACTCCAGCGGGAGCAAGCTCCCTCGCCACAAAGGGGGTGTTTTTCAATTCGGAATCGTAAACAGAGAACCTTATGCCAACCCGTCGCACCTTCATCAAACAAGCCAGTGTGGTCTGCGCCATGACCCTGATTGCCCCGCACATCCGCGCCGCCACTCGCGGCGGTTTCTACATGCCTGACGAAGGCGAAACACACCACCAGGCCTTTATCGCCTTTGGCGCCCAGGACGCGATCTGGGAGGACTTCACCGCCGATGTGCAAGCCGCCCTGGGCCGCATCGCCCGGGCGATTGCCGCGTATGAACCGGTCACCGTGTTCTGCCGCGAAGACGAACGTTCACTGGCCGAAAAACACTGCGGCACGCGTAATATCACCTTTGTCGAAACCGCGCTGGACGACATTTGGATGCGCGACACCGGCGCCAATTTTGTCATCGACGGCGCCGGCGGCCAGCGTGCCGTGGACTTCAATTTCAATGGCTGGGGCAACAAGCAGCAGCACGCCGACGATGCGTTGCTGGCGGCGCTGGTCGCCGAAGAAACCGCGGCCAAGCATGTCCGCAGTGAGCTGGTAGGCGAGGGCGGTGCCATCGAGGTGGATGGCCTGGGCACCGGCATCATGACCGAAAGCAGCTGGATCAACCGCAACCGCAACCCCGACTGGAGCAAGGCTGAGGTCGAAGCTGAACTCAAGGAACGCCTGGGCCTGCGCAAGATCATCTGGCTGCCGGGCATCAAGGGCAAGGACATCACCGACGCCCACGTGGATTTCTACGCGCGCTTCGTCGCGCCGGGGGTGGTGCTGGCCAACCTCGACACCGACCCCGAGTCCTACGACCACAAGGTCACCCTGGCGCATTTGGAGATCCTCAAAAACGCCAGCGACGCCGACGGCCGCCCGTTGCAGGTACACACCGTGTCGCCGCCGCTCAATCCGCGCAAAAACCGCTTTAGCCAGGGCAACCCGGACTTCGCTGCGGGCTACATCAATTACTTCGTGATAAACGGTGCGGTTATCGCCCCGGAGTTCGGCGACCCGCTGGCAGACCGCAAGGCACTGGACTTGCTGTCCCGGCTCTACCCGGAGCGCAAGGTGCTACAGCTCAATATCGACGCGATTGCGGCGGGTGGCGGCGGCATTCACTGTGTGACGAGCCATCAACCTTTGGTTTAGTCTGGAGCGCTTCGTTGATCGCAAGCGCCTCTGGAGCAGTAAGCATGACCGACTACGTACCCCCGAAAGTGTGGACCTGGGACACCGAAAACGGCGGCACCTTTGCCAGCATCAACCGGCCTATTGCCGGTGCCACCCATGACAAAGAGCTGCCGGTCGGCAAGCACCCGTTGCAGTTGTATTCCCTGGCCACGCCCAATGGGCAAAAGGTCACGATCCTCCTCGAAGAGCTGCTGGCCCTGGGGCACAGCGGTGCCGAATACGATGCCTGGCTGATCAAGATCGGCGACGGCGACCAGTTCGGCAGCGGCTTTGTCGGGGTCAACCCGAACTCCAAGATCCCGGCGTTGCAGGACCGCAGCGGCGCCACGCCGATTCGCGTGTTTGAGTCCGGCGCGATCCTGCAGTACCTGGCAGAGAAGTTCGGCGAGTTTTTCCCCACTGAACCGGCGGCCCGTGCGGAGTGCCTGTCGTGGCTGTTCTGGCAGATGGGCAGCGCGCCGTACCTGGGCGGCGGTTTCGGGCATTTTTATGCCTATGCGCCGAGCAAGATGGAATACGCGATCAACCGCTTTGCCATGGAGACCAAGCGCCAGCTGGACGTGCTGGACCAGCGTTTGGCGGTGAGTGAATACATCGCCGGGGATGAATACACCATCGCCGATATTGCCATCTGGCCTTGGTACGGTGGCTTGGTCAAAGGACGCTTGTATGGGGCGGCGGAGTTTTTGTCGGTGCATGAGTACAAGCACGTGCTGCGTTGGGCGGAAGCGATTGAAGCGCGGCCGGCGGTGCAGCGGGGGCGGCGGGTGAATCGGGTTTCGGGGCCGGTCGAGGAACAGTTGGCCGAGCGCCACGACGCCAGCGACCTGGACTGACGCGGTAGAACGAATGTAGGAGAACCCTGTGGGAGCGGGCTTG
>NZ_QAJM01000035.1:26312-40446 GCF_003852405.1 Pseudomonas sp. KBW05 | reverse complement strand
CGAGGTGCCGAGTGTTGGGACAAGAGCCATTTTGGTTACTTTTGGGGCTCTTTTCCAAAAGTGCCCCGCCGTAAGGGCGGAACCCTAAGCCGCCGTTACCGAAGAAACGGATATGTACACCGACCGACAAACCGCCACAGCAGGCAAGCCAGCTCCCACAGTTCCAACCGCATTCCACTACAATGCCCCCCATTCATACCCGGGGGCTTCATGGACATCGAACTGGCACGCACCTTCCTCGAAATCACCCGCTGCGGCAGCCTCGCCGCAGCAGCCGAGAAACTGCACGTCACCCAGACCGCCATCACCGCGCGGGTCAAGAGCCTGGAAAGCCAGCTCGGCAGCACCCTCTTCATCCGCAACCGCGCCGGCGCGCGCCTGACCGCCGACGGCGAAGCCTTCGTGGTCTACGCCAACCAGTTGCTGCAAACCTGGGAAGCGGCACGCCGTGACCTGCCGCTGCCCGATGGCTATCGCAATGTGCTGCATATCGGCGGCGAAGTCAGCCTGTGCAACCCCTTGATGCTCGGCTGGGCCCAGGCCCTGCGCGAGCATATCCCCGGGCATGCGTTGCGTACCGAAGTGCGCGAGGGCGAGTACCTGCTGCGCCAACTGGAACTGGGGGTGCTCGATGCCGCGCTGGTGTTCCAGCCGCAATACTGGCCGGGGTTGCAGGTGGAGCAGGTGCTGGAAGAAAAACTGATCCTGGTGCAGTTGGTCAGCAACCCGGCGCCCTACGTGTATATCGACTGGGGCCCGGGCTTCCGCCAGCAGCATGACGCGGCACTGCCCGACAAGGCGCGGGCGGCGCTGAGTTTCAATCTCGGGCCGCTGGCCTTGCAGTACATCCTCGAAAACGGCGGTGCCGGGTACTTCCGCACGCGGGTGGTGCAGAGCTACCTGGACAGCGGCGTGATGCGCCGCGTGCCGAAGGCGCCGGAGTTCAGTTTCCCCACCTATCTGGTGTATTCGCGGGCGCGGGATTCGGCGGTGTTGCAGCAGGCGCTGGAGCTGCTGCGTGGCGTGGTCAAGGCCGAAAGTGACTGGTCGCAACGCTGGGACCCAGTACTTTGAAACACAAACGCGACTAGCAGTTTTTTCCAGCCGGACTACGCTCAAGCCCCATCAAAAATGCCAGGAGTCGGCATGCGTACCCGCTCACGAAAACTGCGTCACCTGCTGTTTGTCCTGCTGCTGGCGGTGGTGGCTTTCCTCTTGCTGATGCCCACCAAGGTGCAACCGGTGAACTGGGCGCCGCCCAAGGCGCCGTCGATGACGCACGGGCCCTACGCCGACAACCAACGCCTCAAGGGCGTAGAGAAAACCGGCGCCCAGGGCATCGCCGGGCCCGAAGCGCTGGTGCTGGATGCCGAGGGTTTCCTGCTCAGCGGGCTGCATGACGGGCGCATCATCCGTACCGCGCCGGGCAGCGACACCCTGGAAGTGCTGGCCAACACCGGCGGCCGCCCCCTGGGCCTGACACTGCACCCGGATGGCCGCTTGATCATTGCCGACGGCATCAAGGGCCTGCTTGCGCTGGATAGCAACCGCCAACTCACCACCCTGAGCACCACGGCCAACGGCGTGCCCTTCGGTTTTACCGATGACGTGACCGTGGATGCCAGTGGCCGCTACGCGTATTTCAGCGATGCCTCGAGCCGCTGGGGTTACGGCCAGGATGGCGAAGCCGTGATCGAGCACGGCGGCGACGGTCGGCTGCTGCGCTATGACTTCAGCAACGCCAGCACCGAGGTGTTGCTGGAACATCTGCAATTCGCCAACGGCGTGGCCCTGGGCCCGGATGAGGACTATGTACTGGTGAATGAGACCGGTGCTTATCGCATCAGCCGCTACTGGCTCAAGGGCGAGCGGGCTGGCAGCCATGACCTGTTTATCGACAACCTGCCGGGCTTGCCGGACAACCTCAGTTTCAATGGGCGGGATCGTTTCTGGGTGGCGCTGTATTCACCGCGTAATCCGCTGCTGGATAGCTTTGCCGGGTACCCGATGCTGCGCAAGGTGATGGTGCGGGCGTTGATGGTGGTGCCCAAGCCGATCGAGCGCAGGGCGTTTGTGTTGGGGCTGGATGTCGAAGGCAAGGTGATCGCGAACTTGCAGGATGGCAGCGCGGGGAATTACTCGCCGATCACCACGGCACGGGAGTATGGGGAGTGGTTGTACCTGGGGTCGTTGAAGGGCACGGGGATGGCGCGGGTGGCGTTGGGGGTGGCGATTGCGGGGGAGTGAGTCACCATCGGTACCAAATCGCCCAGATGATGGATGCGACGATCCACACATAACCCATTCGATAGGGCCACAGTGCCCATCGTTTGAGCGCTATAGGAACAGAAGCCAACTCGGCCTCGGTCACGAGGCCGGCCTTGATGTGAGTCTTTGGCATTGAAAAGAATTCAACTATCAGGCGCATACGATGCATTCTGTCGATCCGCTGGTTTCTTCCCCAGAAGCGCTTATGCCTTCGAACCTTTTCGTTTTCACTGAAGTAACTTTCCAGCTCATCGAGTTTTCGATACTCCGCAAATACCAGCAACCCCAAAAGGACGAATACCCCAGCCATCATCACGATGGTGTAAACGAGAAAAAATGACATTGTCATGCACCTTCTGGCTCAAAAATGAACGTGCCATCGACCTCAATGATCTTCCCCCCCAAGAAGGCACCTCCATCGCCAAAAAGTGAACCTCCCACATACCCTCCTGCAGCACCGCCAATAATTCCACAGGCCAGTTCACCTCGCGCTTTCAAACCCACCGCCAACACGATCTTGCATGCACGGCCTGCGATAGCTGCACCCAAAGTTCCCACGCCCGCAGCCCCCGCCACTCCCCCCACCAACCGCCCACTCTCCACATACCTCGCCCGCCTACACTGCGCATCCCGCCCCTCCACACACGCCTCCTTGATCTTCAACCCCGCAATCCCCACATCCATCGCCAGCCCCACATACGTGCCCTTCCCCAGCCACTTCGACGCCCGCGCAATCGCCGCCATGCGCTTGGCATACCCATCGATCTCGCCCTTGTGCAAATAGCTCTTGGTGGAAATCCCCAGCACGTTCTTCAACGCCTGATTCCCGCGCAACCCCGTGCCAAACCGCGCCGCCCCACGCACCTGCGTATCCAGCAATTCAAACAACACCTGGCGCTGGCGGATAAACGCCTGGCGCTCCAAGTCGCCCGCCTTCAAGCGCTGATGCAACTGCTCGATCTCCTCCAGCGTGCGCAGCACCTCATCCAGATGCCGCGCCCACCCCGAGGTCGTGCTGCCGATGCCAATCGAGCCATAGGTCAGCAAACTCTGTAACAGGTCATAGTCGTTAATCACCGCCGCCCCAGCCGCAGCATCCTGTTCCAGGTTGCGCCGCACTTCCTCCGCTCGGCGCATCAACCAGGCCTCCTCCCAGGAACAGGTGACGCTGTAGGTGTCGGGAATCACCACCAGTTGCCCCGGCGTCACCAAGCCGTGGCGCAAGTGGTGGTTCAACACATCAAAATGGTCTGAGCGCTCGCGGCTCAAGCCGTGGCCCATCAAGCGGGTTTTCAGACTGGTGAGATCAATCACCTCATTGTTGATATAGCCCTGCGCCATGCCCCACATCCCGAATCCATTGGAGATGGCGTCGAAATATAAGCAAGCGCTCCCGCCTCGGACACAAGCCCGAGGGGGTTGAAAATCAGTTTGGGAAGTTGCCTACATAGGCGAAGAAACACTGCTTACAAAAACCCGCCTAATAGCCGGTCATTTCCAGATAACCCACCCCACCGTCGAACCGCACCGGCCCTTCCCAGTAGGGAATGCTCAGGTTCATCCAGGCTTTCGGGTTGACCGCCTCGGTCGTGATATCCAGCTGTTTGCCGGGGATTTTCAGCGACCAACGCGTAGGGATTTTACGTCCGTCGATCTCCGTGGTCGCCAAGGGCATCAGTTGGATGTCGGCGTTGTGCAAGGTCTGGGTGTGGCCCTGCTGATCGATCCAGGTGCCGGTGAGGTAACCCGGACCGTCCTGCTGGCGCACGCGAAACAGCATCAATTGTTCACCGCGATCCAGGTGCAGGGAAAACCAGTCCCACCCGCTCTGATTGGCGGCGAGGGGTTGGCTGCTCCATTCGCGATCCAGCCACGCCGGGCCGCTGACCTGGTAGGTGGTGCCGTCGATACGCACGCTGCCCGTGGCGCTGAAAAACGGCTGGCTGTAGTAGTACGACGCCTCGCCCTGGTCGGACTTGCGGCTGTAACCCTGCTCACCTTGCAGCACCAACGAACGGCTGGACGTCAGGTGCAGGTCATAGGCGAACTGTGCGCCGCTGGCCGTGAGTTGCATGTCCGCCAGCGCGTCTGCCGCGCCGGGGCGGGAGGTGAAGTTCCAGTCGTCGATCCAGGCGTTGAACGGCACCGCCTGCGCGCCCGCCTGGCCGACGCCACCACGGGCGTAGCGTTCGGCGGCGTAGTGGCGCGTGGCGGAGGTGACGGCGGCGTGGCCCAGCCAGACCGTCGAGTCGCGCCAGCCAGGTTGCGTCGGCCCGGCCTGGAGGGCGTTGCGAAAGAGCGTCCATTGCACGCCGAACAGATTGCCGTGGTCGTCCTTGAGGTTGGCGGTGACGTACCACCATTCGATGCGAAAACCGTCATGGGGGCCGTGGTCCTCAGGAAAACTGAACACCTTGCCCGGCACCACCTGGGCAAAGTCCGCCGCTGCGCTGCCCAGGCCGGCGAAGCTTTCCTCTGGCGCCGGGGCTTTATCGCACCCGCTCAACAGCAACAACAGCGCCCACAGCAGCGGCTTAATCTTCATGGGCAAAGGTCCTCAACAAATCCGCCGGGCGGCTGCGGTACAACTGCCACAGCGGCCAGGCCGAGGCCAGCAACGTCGCCAGCAGCGCCAGGCCCAGCAGTTGCGCGAGCTGCCACGGGAACACCTGCAACGGCAGGCGCCAACCGAACGCTTGCACATTGATCACAGCGTCCAGGCACCACGCCAGCAACAGGCCCAGGGGCAATGCGAGGATCAGCGTGAGCGCGGCCAGTAGCCAGGTCTGCGCCAGGTTCAGCAACATCAATTGCCGGCGCGTCACCCCCAGCGCCCACAGCGGCGCGAGCTGGCCGAGGCGACTCTGGCTCTGGCTCAGCAAGCTGATAAACAACGCCACGCCGGCGACGCCGAGGGTCAGGCTGTTGAGGGCGGCGGTGGCGGCGAAGGTGCGTTCAAACACTTGGCTGGACCATCCCTTGAGCTGCTGCTGATCAACGATGCGGCTGTCTTCCAGGGCAAACACCCGCTGCACTTCAGCCACCAGCGCCGGCACATCCTGCGGCTGCACCCGCAGGTTGAAGCGCGCCGGCGACAGCGTCGGCCAGTGCACCAGCAGGTGCCGGGCATTGACCAGCAAGTGACCCTTGGGGTTGCCATAGTCGGCGTAGATCCCCACCACCTGCGGCGTCCACGCCCCCTGCGGCGTGGGGATCGCCAGCGTATCGCCCAACTGCACATTCAGGCGTCGTGCCAGTTGCTCGCTGAGCATCAGCGTGTCGCCGTTGAGCAATTGATCCCAGGGATTACTCAGCGCCTGCAGCAACGGCCAGTGTTGGCGATAGGTGGGGTCATCGATCACGCCAAACAGATCCGCCGGCCAGCCTTGCAGTTGCACCGCGACTTGCCAGGTGGGCAGCACGGTCTGTACCTGCGGTTGCACTTCCAGCCAGCTCTGCAGTTGGGCCGACTGCGCGGGATTTTGCGGGTTGAGGTACAGCTCGGCCGTCAGGCGCTGCTCCAGCCAGTGGGTGAAGGTCTGGCGAAAACCCGAAGTCATGGACCCCGCGCCGATATTCGCCGCCAGCGCCAACAGCAACGCCATCAGCGCCAGGCTCAAGGCCGGGAGTTGTTGGCGGCAATCGGCAAGAAACCATTGGCCGAGCACCGAGCGGCTGCGCCCCAGCAGCGCCTTGAGCAGCCCGTTGAGCATCACCGGCAAGCCCAGTGCGGCGCCCAGCAACAGCGTCGCCATCAACACAAAGCCGGCGGCCAGGCTGTCGCCCAGCAGCAAGGCCAGCAGCGCGATCACCAGCGCCGTCGCGGCCACCCAACCCTGGCGACGCAACCAGCGCCCATGGGCCTCATGCCAAGCCTGGGCGTTGGCCAGCGCCAGCAACGGCAAGCGCGCCGCCCGCCACAGGCTGTTGGCGCCAGCGAGCAGCGCGCCGAGCAGGCTCAACCCCAAGCCGGCAGCCCACCAACCTGGGCTCAGGCTTAGCTGCCCGGGAACCTCGGCGCCATACAGGCCGCGCAGGCTGGCGGCCACATCCGGCAGCAACAGGCTGGCCAGCAGGTAGCCGCTGGCAACCCCAAGCACACCGCCGAGCAAGGCCAGCACGCCCAATTCCACCCCCAGGCTGAGGATCAACAACCGCGCGCTGACCCCGCAGGCACGCAACGTGCGCAGCAGGCCGCGACGTTGTTCCAGGGCCAGGCCGATGGCGGCGTGCACGATAAACAGCCCCACCACAAAGGACAGAAAGCCCAGGGCGTCGAGGTTCAGGTGGAAGCTTTCGGTCAGGCGCGACAGGTTGTTGTCCTCACCCTGTTTCAGTTGCAAACCCTCCGGTGGCGTGGGACGGCTTGCCGCATAGGCCTTGTCCACCAGCAAGCGCGACAGGCGGCCAGGCATGTCCAGCAGCGGCTGGGCAAAGCCGATATCGGTCAGCAACACCCCGGGCGCCATGTCCTGCTGGGCTTGCAAGGGCGGCAACACGTGGCCGCTCAGCGTCATCGGTTGCTGCCCCTCACGCAGCCCCAGGGCCTGCAAGGTTTGCGGAGCAATCCAGGTACGCCCCGGCGGCGCAAAAAACGCGAGCATCTGCCCCTGGCTCAAACGCTGCCCCGCCACCGCACCGCTGCCCGGCAGCGACACCGGTTCGATGCCCATCAACTGCAAGCGCGTGTCGGCATGCCCCTGCAGTTGCACCCGCCCCTGCACCACCGGTGACACCGGCCAGCCGGCCCGGCGCAACTGGGCAAACAGTGCCTGGGGAAAACTGGCCCCGTCCGGCGCACTGAGGCTGGCCTGGGGTTCACCGCCGATCAATTGGCTGGCGCGCGCGTAACTGTCCCGCGCCTGACTGTTCAGGGCCTGCACCCCGGTGAGCAACGCCGTGGCCAGCCACAACCCGGTGAGCACACTGAAAAACTGCACGGGATGGCGCCGCCAATGGCTCAGCAGCGCGCGCAACGCCCAATAAAATACGGCCATCTCACACGGCGCCCGCAGGCACGACACGCCCGCGATGCAGGACCACCTGGCGGTCCAGGCGTGCGGCGAGGCGCGGGCTGTGGGTGACCATCAACAGGCTGGTGGGGCTGTCGCGCAACAGGTCCAGGAGCAATTGCAGGACGTCATCGCTAGTGGCTTCGTCAAGGTTGCCGGTGGGTTCATCGGCCAGCAATAGCGCCGGGCGCGAGGCCAGCGCGCGACCCACCGCCACCCGTTGCTGCTGGCCGCCGGAGAGCTGTTCGGGATAGCGCTTGAGCAAGTCCCCCAGGCCCAGGCGTTCCACCAGTTGCGCCTGCCATTGCTCATCGAAGCGCCCCGCCAGCCGCGCCTGGAAGGCCAGGTTGTCGTCCACGCGCAAACTGCCGATCAGGTTGAACTGCTGGAACACCAGGCCAATCTGCGTGCGCCGCCAGTGGGCGAGTTGGGCTTCATTGAGTTGATCCAGGCGCTGCTCGCCCACCGCGATGCTGCCGCCATCCAGCCGATCCAGGCCGGCCACCAGGTGCAGCAAGGTGCTCTTGCCGCTGCCGGACTCGCCCATCAGCGCCAGGCTGCTGCGCGCTGCCAGATGCAGATCTACACCCGCCAGCACCGCCAGCGGGCCTTGAGGGGTGGCGTAGCTTTTCAGGACACCTTGCACCTGCAACATGGGAGCACTCACCAATGGACTGCAACCGAGGATAACGGCTGGCTGGCGCGCCCACGCAAATTTTTCACATGGATTTCACCGGTTGCCCACCAGCCGTTCTCTAGATTACCGGCCAAGTGTCACCGGTCGGCAACTTGTTAGTTAGCCCACCGGGCAACTTTATAACCGCAACGCGTTCAGCGAAAAGACAGCGGCCCTGTGACAGCCTCCCGCTTCACTAAGGGCACTCGCCAAGCCATTGCGCCTAACTAGTACAACACTGCCGACGGTGCCCATGGTGAATGAAGTGGTTGACCTTACCCTGACCAAGCCGCGCTTGCCCCGGGCCTTTTTCAAGCGCCTGCGCAAGCTTTGGCTGGGCATTGGCGCGGTCGGTTTGCTGCTCGGTTGCAGCTTGCTGTGGCCTGCGTCGCCACGGGACCTGGGCGTCGGCAATCGCCTGCTGACCTCGCCAGTGATGCCGCTGTGGCGTGACGGTGACGTGATCGTGCTGGTACGCCATGAAGAGCGCTGCGACCGCTCGACCAACCCATGCCTGGGCCCGGTCGAAGGGCTGACGATCAACGGTAGTCAACAGGCCGAAAACCTCGGCAAAGCCTTTGCTGCATTGGGCATGGCCGGCAGCGACGTGTTGGCCAGCCCGGCCATCCGCACTGCCCAGACCGTGCGTTTCATGTTTAGCAAAAGCGACTTTACGTCCGGCGAACGGGCCGTTTGCGGCACGGCCATGGGCGAAGAACTGCTCAGCCACAAAGCCCCGGGACGCAACCTGGTATTCGTCACCCACAGCGGCTGCATCGCCGACTTCGAGAAGAGCCTGGGTTTCCCCCACGCCACCTTCCCGCAGTACGGCAGTTCATTGTTCGTGCAGGTGTTGCCCAACGCCAAGTTCAAAGTATTGGGCATCGTCAACAATCAGAACTGGGCCAACGCGCTCAAGCAGTTCTAACACTTCTCCATGTTCAGCCAAACGACAGCCATCTTCTGGCATGTTTAGTTGTGCCTGTTAGTTAAGGATGTCATGAACACTTTCAATAACTTAGTGGAAACTTCGATGGTTTGCGCTATGACTTCTATACCTCAATTTCCGTCCATTGAACGTCAAGGAGCGACGTTTTCATGATGCGTTTCAAACCCCTGCATGTGTTGTTGCTGGCCTTCGCTGCGTTCTATTTGTTGCCCCTGGGCCTGCACGGCCTGTGGATCCCGGATGAAACCCGCTACGCCCAGATCAGCCAGGAAATGCTGCTGAGCGGCAACTGGGTCACCCCCCACTTCATGGGCGTGCGCTACTTCGAAAAACCTGCCGCCGGCTATTGGTTGATCGCCCTCGGCCAGGCGGTGTTTGGCCAGAACCTGTTCGGCGTGCGCATCGCCTCGGCCCTGACCACGGCGCTGAGCGTCTGGCTGGCCTACCTGGTCGCGCGGCGGATGTGGCACGACCCGCGCAAAAGCTTCGCGAGCGCCCTGCTCTACCTGAGCTTTGGCCTGGTTGCCGGGCAAGCGGGTTATTCCAACCTCGATCCGCAATTCACCTTCTGGGTCAACCTCAGCCTCGTCGCGTTGTGGTTTGCCCTCGACAGCCCCACTACCCGTGGCCGCCTGATCTCGTGGACGGTATTGGGCGTGGCCTGCGCCATGGGGTTCATGACCAAGGGTTTCCTCGCCCTGGCCCTGCCGGTGCTGATTGCCGTGCCGTATATGCTTTGGCAGCGCCGCCTGGGTGAGTTGCTGCGTTATGGCCCGCTGGCCGTGGCCGTCGCGCTGCTGCTGTGCCTGCCGTGGGTGTGGGCGATCCATGTGCAAGAGCCGGACTACTGGCGGTTCTTCTTCTGGAACGAACACGTGCGGCGCTTTACCTCCGCGACCGCGCAACACGCACGGCCGTGGTGGTTCTTCCTGCCGATCATGGTGGTGGCGTGCCTGCCCTGGGCGGGGATGCTGCCCGCCACACTGGCGAAGATGTGGCAACAACGGCGCCAGCCGGCGATCGCCTTCCTGGCCTTGTGGATGCTGTTGCCATTGTTCTTTTTCAGCTTGAGCAACGGCAAGCTGCCGACCTACATCATGCCCTGCCTGCTACCCCTGGCGCTGTTGATGGGCCATGCGTTGACCGAACTGCTGCAACAAGGCAAATCCCGCGCGATCTGCCTCAACGGCCTGCTCAACTTTGCCATCGGCATGGTTGCGATGGTGACGCTGATCTACCTGCAAATCAGCAGGCCGCCGTACGGCAACAGCCATGCGGAGATGTTCAGCCTCTCGTTGATCTTCATCGTGCTGCTGGGCTGGATCCTCACCAACCTGCTGCAAGCGTTTCGCCCGCTGACGCTGTGGGCGATGCCGGTATTGGGCATTGGTTTGCTGGTGATCCTGTTGCCGGCGAGTATGCCGGCCCAGGTGACCGACAACGAGATGCCCGACCAGTTTGTGCTTGAACACCTCGACGAGCTCAAACAAACCAGCGCCTTGCTCAGCAACGAACTGGAAAGCGCCAGCGCCCTGGCCTGGCGCCTGCAACGGCCAGAAGTGGGCTTGTACGAAACCGAAAGCGAACTGCGCTACGGCTTGCAATACCCAGACAGCGTGCAGCGCAAAATCAGCCTGGAGCAAGTGCAAGGCTGGCTCAAAAACGCGCGCCGGAAAGGTTCGGTGGGCGTGCTGGTACGCGCCGGCAGCAGCAGCGAAATGCGTCAAGTCGTGCAACTGCCTCCCGGCGGCACCCGCTATGACAAGGGGTACCTGCAACTGATCATCTACCCGAAATTGCCATGAACCGGCTTATCCCACGCCAACACCGCGCGCTGCTGCTATTGCTCGCCATCACGGCGCTGATGCTCTTGCCGGGCCTCGGCGGCCGTGACCTGTGGGGCCCGGAAACCCGCTGGGCCGACATCGCCTTGCACATGCTGCAAAGCGGCGATTACTTCGACCCTTACCTAAAGGGCCAGCCCTATTACGACAAACCCCTGCCCTCCTACTGGCTGATCACCGGCCTCGCGCACGTGATGGGCGGCCTTGGCCCGTGGTCACTGCGTCTGCCGTCGGTGCTCGCCGCGTGGCTGAGCGTGTGGCTGGTCTACCTGATCGGCGAGCGCCTGTTGAGCAAGGGCACCGGCCTGATTGCCGGCTGGATGCTCGCCACCACCTTCTACTTCATGTTCTGGGCACGGGTCGCCACGGCGGATGTGCTCACGGTGTGCGGCGTGCTGGCGGCGGTATGGTGGTATTGGCGTGGCCCGGAGGACACGCGACTGGGGCGCTACACGGTGTTTTTCCTGCTGCTGGCGCTGACGTCGCTGTTCAAGGGCTTGATCGGCTTCGTGCTGCCGGGCCTGGTGTTGCTGCCGCATGTGCTCAGCGAGCAGCGCTACAAACGGCACCTCAACCTGCGCCTGTTGCTGGCGCTGCTGATTGCCGCAGCGGTGTATGCGGTGCCCTTCGTGTTGTCGCATGTCTACGGCACTCCGACCTACGGCCAAAGCGGCCTGGCCCTGGTATTCCGGGAAAACGTGGTGCGTTTCTTCGACCCTTTCGACCATATGGGGCCGATCTACACCTACCTGATCTACCTCCCCGCCTACACCCTGCCGTGGGCGCCGTGCTGGTTGCTCGGCCTGTGGCTGGCCGTGCGCCACTGGCGCACCACGCCGCCCAATGTGCGCTGGCTGGTGTGGGGCCTGGGCCTGCTGTTTGTGTTCTTCACCGCCAGTGGCAGCCGACGCAGCTACTACGTGCTACCCCTGGTGCCCTTCGCCCAACTGCTCGGCGCCTGGTGGCTGCACGAATACCTGCTGAAAAAACCCGCCGCACGCCCCCGCTGGCGCATAGGTTTCGCCACCGCCGCCAGCCTGTTGCTGCTGATACTCGGCGTGGCCTACCCCTGGACCAACGGCAACGGCGGCGTGACCCGCTTCGCCAACGATGTGCACGCCGAAGCCGTCAAAAGCGCGCCCTGGAACCAATGGCAAATCGTGCTGGTGGAAGCCGACAACAAACTACCGATGTACCTGCAAAACGGCGGAAAGCCCTTCTACTACGTCGGCGAAAACCAGGACTTCCCACGCCAGGGCAACAGCGCCGCATTCATGGCCTGGCTGGAGAAAACCAGCGGCCAGCACTTCGATCCCCAACACACGATCATCGTCGCGCAATACACCCAGGACGACCCGACACCGCTGGCGTATCTGGGGGCGGATCACCAGGTGATCGTCACACAACCGGACAATGGGGAGCGGTTGTTCAAGGTGCGTAAGGAGGGCAGTGTGGCGTTTTTGCCGGTAAGCCAACAAGGCGATTGGAGCACTCAGAACCAAGGTGTTTCGAACTGCACTTCGCCGCGCGACTTTAATGAAAAAGATTCTCGTGCTCTTCTATAGCCCGACCATTCTCAGAAAGCACTTCATCCAGTTCAAGACATGTAAGCCGATCAGGCCATTGCATTTGCCGAAGTACCGTCAACAGCGAGCGCGGGCATACCTTGGCAACACCCACACGAGCAACTAACGGATCTTCAACTTCAAAATTCAGGATTTCATAGCTAGGTATTTTTATATTCATTGCTTTATCCCCACCCGAGGATCCGCACCCAGCAAAGCATAGACCTGCAGCCCATCTCGTGCGATTGCGGGAGTGAGGCAGAACTCACCAAGCACTTTTAAAAGATGCATACCAAACTTAGTTCGCCCGGAAAAAATCGCAAACTTTTGAAGATCACAAAGCCAGGAGTCGGCCAACCAAAATTAGGATATTTCACTCAAAAAAATCAGAATACAACGAATTGCATAACAAACTTTAAAACAGTAGCCACCCCCAACCCATAATTAAAAAACCCACAAAACCAACATCTTCCAAACCACCATCCAAAGCGAACCCAACAACTTCCGCACGAAGAAATAGTGCAGGACGAAGATCAACTTCAATAAAAATTCGTGAACAATCCGACAAATGGTTTAACGGCGCCCTCTAACCCATTCATTTTGTCCGGTCTTGCCTAACCTCACCTTCCATTTGCACACCCACCACCTGCTCCCGCACCACCCGCCCCTCCGCCCGATTACGAATAAAACCCGTCCGAGTAAACCGCTCAAGAAACGGCACCGACAGGTTCTGCTGTGGTAACGCGCTTTGCGTCGCGTCGCCGAACAAGGTGTACGCCGCCGTCGCCAGATGCCGTGTGTTCACTTCACGGCTAATCCGCCCGTTCTCCAGGACGATTGCGCGGTTGGTCACCCGTTGCAGGTCGGACAAGCGCTGGGAGATATAGAGGATGGCCACGCCTCGGCTGCGCTGGGTATCGACCAGTTCCAGCAAACGCTCGGCGTCGGGGTCGGACAGGGCGGCGGTGGGTTCGTCGAGGATCAGCAAGCGGGGTTGCAGGGCAAAGGCGCGGGCGAGTACCAGCAGTTGTCGATCGGCCTGGCCGAGGCGTTCGACCGGCAGTTGCAGCGGCAGGTCCAGGCCCAAGCCGGCGGCGATGGTTTCGGCGCGTTGCAGGAGGTTTTTGCGGTTGAGCAGGAAGTCCGCGCCGGGCAGGCACAGTTCGTCGAGCAGCAGGTTTTCGGCAACGCTCAGGCCCGGGGCGATGCCTTCGTCGGGGCGCTGATGGACCGCGACAATCCCCACCCGGCGTGCCGACAACGGTGAGATAAACCGTTGCCGCACCCCATCAACCCACAGCTCACCGGCATCCGGCGCCAGGGTGCCGCCGAGGATGTTGACCAGGGTGGACTTGCCCGCCCCCTCCACACCCAGCAAGCCCACGCCTTCGCCCGGGTATAGCTCCAGGCTGACCTGATCCAGCGCCCGTTGGGCGCCAAAGGTCTTGCACAGGTCACGCGCGCGGACCAGGGGCTGGGGTGCAACGGCAACGGGGTTGCTCATGGCTAATCTCTAATGCGCTACGGTGACTCATTCCAGCGCGACGAGGCGCTGATTTACTCCGTGTAACAATGAGTTAGGTGGCGAATTAAAGGCAAAGCCTTATGAACAATCCAATAGCTGGATCGCATATGGATTGGTTTTTCAGTTATATGCGATGGACGGTCAGCGTGTTGAATCCATTCAGCATCAGACCCGTGTGGGAGCTGGCTTGCCTGCGATGCAGACACCTCGGTACATCAGGCACACCGAGTCGATGCCATCGCAGGCAAGCCAGCTCCCACAGGGGAATGCGCCCGCTTCATCGATCAGGTCGGCT
>NZ_QAJM01000035.1:0-26118 GCF_003852405.1 Pseudomonas sp. KBW05 | reverse complement strand
TGTTGGGGCAAGAGCCCTTTGCTTACTTTGGGCTGGGCCGGCACTCCGGCTTTTCCAAAGTGAGCCGCCGTAAGGGCGGAACCATAAGCCGCCGTTACCCAAATAACGGATATGTACACCGACAGGCCGCTATCGCAGCCAAGCCAGCTCCCACACAAAGCTGCTCACACATCCAATCGCAGTCAGGTTTCAAATCCGACGACGCCGATTGAGCGCGGGGATAGCGGTTTCAGCAACAGCCACTTGCTCAACCTGCGCCACCGTACACGCCGCCAACTGCGCCAACGTCGGCTGACTGAACAACGTCCGCGCATCCACCTCCAGCCCCGCCTTGCGCATCCGCGCCACCACATTCACCGCCAGCAACGAATGCCCGCCCAGTTCAAAAAAGTGGTCATACCGCCCCACCCTTTCCAACTTCAACACCTCGGCCCAGATCCCGGCCATCACCGTTTCAACCTCCCCAACCGGCGCCACATACGCACGGCTGAGCACCGACGCCAGACCCGGCTCCGGCAGCGCCTTGCGATCAAGCTTGCCAGCCGGGTTCAGCGGCAAGGCGTCAAGCTGCACAAACGCCGCCGGCACCATGTACTCCGGCAGTTGCTCCAGCACATGGGCACGCAACACCTCCGGGCTCGGCGCCTCGGCACGAAGGGTGAAGTACGCCAGCAACCGCTCATCACGAATCAGCACCGCCACTTCACGCAACGCCGGATGCGCCGCCAGGCACGCTTCGATTTCCCCCAGCTCCAGGCGCACGCCACGCAGCTTGACCTGGAAGTCGTTGCGCCCAAGAAATTGCAGGTCACCATCCGGCAAATACCGCACCAGATCGCCGGTGCGATACAGGCGATCACCGGCCACAAACGGACTGTCGATAAACCGCTCGGCGGTCATCTGCGCCAGCCCCAGGTAGCCGCGCGCCACGCCGACCCCGCCGATATGCAAGTGGCCGCTGACGCCCATCGGTACCGGCGCATCGTGTTCGTCCAGCACATACAGGCGGGTATTGTTGATCGGCCGACCAATCGGCAATTGCAGCGCGGGCACGCGGGCGCCCGGTTCAAGGGTCCAGGCGCTGCTGTCCACCGTGGCTTCGGTGGGGCCATAGACGTTGTGCAAGCGCACCTGCGGCAGGCGCGCCTGCACACCACGGGCCAGGGCCTCGGTGAGTTCGCCGCCGCCACACAGCACATCGGTCAGGCTGCTGCACAACGCCGACTCTTCCAGTTCAAGGAACTGCTGCAACATCGCCGGCACGAATTTGATCACGCTGATTTTTTCATCACGAATCACCTGCGCCAGGTACGCCGGTTCGCGATGCCCATCGGGCCGCGCCAGCACCAGGCGCATGCCATTGGCCAGCGGCCAGAACAGCTCCCACACCGAGCCGTCGAAGCTGAACGGGGCACGTTGCAACAGCGCTCCGCCTTCGGCATTCGGGCACAGCTGCGAGCCCCAGTGCATCAGGTTGGTCAGGCCGCGGTGTTCGATCATCACGCCCTTGGGCGTGCCGGTGGAGCCCGAGGTGTACATCACGTAAGCCAGATTGGCGGGGGTCAGGCCCGGCACCCGAGGGTTGCCGGCGGGGGCCTGTTGCCAGGTGCAGCGGTCGAAGTCGAACACCGGCATCGCCACTTCACCGGGCAAGTCGCGGGTGGCGCCATGCACCAGCAACGCCACCGGCTGGCTGTCGTGGAGCATGTAGGCCAGGCGTTCGCGCGGGTAGCTCGGGTCCAGCGGCACATAGGCGCCACCCGCCTTGAGAATGGCCAGCAACCCCACCACCAGGTCGAGCCCGCGCTCGACGCACAACGCCACCCGCGAATCCGGTTGCACCCCGCGTTCACGCAGGCAATACGCGAGCTGGTTGGCGCGCTCGTTGAGTTCACGGTAGGTCAGTTGCAACGTGCCGGCCTGCACCGCCACCGCATGGGGGATATGCCGCGCGTGGGCCTCGAACAGCGCTTGCACGGTCAGGGTTGCGTCGTGGTCGGTGGCCGTCGCATTGAGGTCCACCAACTGCCTGTGCAGTTCGCTGGCGGGCAACACCGGCACATCGCGTAATGGCCTTTGCGGGTCGTGTTCGAGGGCGTCTGCCAAGCCGTTGAGCGCCGTGTCGAGGTAGCCCAGCAAACACGCGGCACCGACCTGGCGCGGCGCCTTGGCCTTGAGGCGAAAGCCGCTGGCAACGTCGTCCACAGTCATCATCAGCGGATAACTGAGGATGTCTTCACTGCTGAGCAAGGCGATGCCCGGCCCCAGGTCCGGCGCAGTGTCTGCGGCGGTATGCCGATAGTTGAGCAGGCTGTTGAACAGCGGCGCCACCTGGCTGCAACGCTGGGCCAGGGCGAGGGAGGCTTGTTCATGGACCAGCAGCGCGCTCAGTTGGCGATGGGTGTCGTGCACCGCCTCGACCACGCTTTGCCCGGCCAGGCACAAGCGCAGCGGCAAGGTGTTGATGAACATGCCGAGAGCCCGATCCGCGCCCTCGCCCGCCTGCAAGCGACCGAGCAGTACGCTGCCGAACACCACATCATCACGACCGGCCACGCGGCTGAGCACCTGGGCCCAGGCCAGGTGGAACAGGCTTGCGGCGCTCACGCCCAACGCCCGTGCCTGCGTGCGCAAGCGCTGGTTGAGGTGCTCGCCCAGCGCCTGTTCGGCGGCTTCGGTGTCGGCAGGCTGCGCCCGATGTTCCTGTAGACCGAAGGCCAGGGTCGGCTCGTCCACGTCCGCCAAACGCTCACGAAAGAACGCTTCATGCGCCGCCTGGCGCGCGGGCAGGCGTGCCTGCGCAACCACATTGCGATACGGCACCGGCGCGGGCAATCGCGCCTGTTCACCGCGCAGATGGGCACGTATTTCATCCAGCAGAACCGTGGTGGACGTGGCGTCATTGACCAGGTGATGGAAGCGCAACCGGGCGACCCAGCGCTGCTGCTCCGGTTCCTCGCGATAGTCCAGGGCCATCAGCGGCGCCTGGCGCAAATCCAGCGGCGCACAGGCTTCGTGCAGCGGCTGAACCGGTAGCGTCGCCTCGCGCCACACCACTTGCATCGGCTGCTCAAGGGCATCCCACACCAGGCTGGTGCGCAGGATGTCGTGGCGGTTGATCACCTGTTGCAGCGCCTGGGCAAATGCATCCAACTGCGCGCGGCCGGCAAAGCTGAACAGCGCTTGTTGCTGATACGGATCGTGCTCATCAGTGATGTGGTGGTAGAGCAACCCTTCCTGCAACGGCGCCAGCGGGTAGATCTCCTGCACATTCGCCACTCCACCGGGGATACCCGCGACGATGCGATCCAGGCTGGCCTGATCCAGCGTGGCCAGGGCCAACAGATCGGGGGTGAGGACGGTGCAATCGGCCGGCACGCGGTTGGCCGGCACGTCGCTGTCGCGGCCCTCGCTCACCGCCGCCAGGGCCGCCAGCGTCGGCTGGCCGAACAACACCTGCACATCGGCACGCAGGCCGGCCTGGCGCATGCGTTGCACCAGTTGCACCGCCAGCAGCGAGTGGCCGCCCAGCTCAAAGAAATGATCGTGGCGCCCCACTTGCTCGACCTGCAACAGCTCGGCCCACAGCTGTGCCAAGGTGGTTTCCACACCCTCGTGCGGAGCCTCGAACACACGCGTCACGAAGGCGTCCGGGGTCGGCGCCGGTAATGCTTTGCGGTCGAGTTTGCCGTTGGCCGTCAGTGGCAACACCGCCAGCCGGGTGTAGGCCACGGGCAGCATATAGTCGGGCAACGAGGCTTGCAGATGGCTGCGCAATGCTTCGATTGCCAGCGGCTCACGTTCGATAAACCAGGCCAGCAGTTGCCCTTCGCGACACAGCACCACCGCGTCGGCAATCTGCGGGTAAGCGGCCAGTGCCGCTTCGATCTCGCCCAGTTCGATACGCACGCCACGGATCTTCACCTGGTCGTCGTTGCGGCCGAGGTATTCCAGATTGCCGTCGGGCAGCCAGCGCGCCAGGTCGCCGGTGCGGTACATCCGCCCGCCCGTGTTGGGGTCATCGACGAAGCGCTGCGCCGTCAGGTCCGGCCGGTTGAAGTAGCCACGGGCCACGCCTTTGCCGCCGACATACAACTCCCCCGTCACGCCAACGGGCACCGCACGCAAGTGGGCATCCAGCAGGTAAACGCAGGTATTCGCCACCGGCGCGCCGATATGCAACGGCCGCCCTACCTCGACGAGGCCGGAGGTGGCGACCACCGTCGCTTCGGTCGGCCCGTAGTTGTTGATCACGGCAAAGGTCTGCGCCAGGGGGAACGCACGGAGGCGGTCGCCGCCAATCAGCAAAGTGCGCAAGGTCGGGTGGCCCAGGCCCTGGCTGAAAGCGTATTCGGCCACCGGCGTTGGCAAGAAACACACGTCCAGCGGTTGCGCCCGCCACCAGTGCAACAGCGCGTCGATATCCTCCGCACCATCATGGGCCGGTGGCAGGTGCAAGGTGGCGCCCACGCACAGCGCCGGCCAGACCTCCCAGGCCATCGCATCAAAGCCAAAGCCGGCGACACTCGCCGTATGGCTGCCGGCCTGCAGATCGAACGCCTGGCAGTGCCAGTCCACCAGGTTGCAGACGCTGTAGTGCTCGACCATCACCCCTTTGGGCAAGCCGGTGGAACCGGAGGTGTAAATCACATAGGCCAGGTGCGCCGGGCTGACCGCGACACCGGGCGGCTGGCGTGACGACACCGACGCCTGGCCCAGCACGATCACGGGCACCGCCAGCGTGGGCAGGCGATGCAGCAGCTCGGGCTGGACCAGTACCAGCGCCGGCGCGCTGTCATGCAGCAAGTAATGCACGCGCTCGGCGGGATGGGCCGGGTCGACCGGCACGTAGCAGGCGCCGGCCTTGAGAATCGCCAACAACCCCACCATCGTGTCGAGGCCGCGCCGGGCGAGGATCACCACCCGATCATCCGGCTGCACACCGTGGGCCAGCAGTTGATGGGCCAAGCCATTGGCCTGCTGGTCGAGCGCAGCGTAGGTCAGCGCTTGCCCCTGATACCGCGCCGCAATGGCCTGCGGCGTGCGCGCGACCTGCGCCGCGATACGCTCGTGCAAGGTACGCGGTTCAACCATCGGCTGCGCCGTGGCATTCCACTGCTGCAACTGGGCCTGTTCGGCTGGCGTCACCAGCGCCAGCTCGCCGACCGGCACCGCGCAGTCGTCCAGCCCCTGCTCCAGCAGCCAGATCAGGCGCTGCGCCAGCGCCTGCACCTCGTCGTGCTGGAAATACCCTTCGTTGTACACGCAATGCAGGCTCGCACTGCCCTGCTGGCGGTTACTGCGCAGGTGGATCGCCAACGGCAGCGACTCGTGTTGATTGGACACCTTGACTGCCCGGGCCTGGACGTCGCCGTAACGCAGGTCATGGTCATCCTGTTCGAACGACAGCGAAACCTCGAACAACTGCTCGCGCCCGCTGCGGCGCAGGCCCAGCTCGCGGTTCATCTCACTCAAGGGAAAACGCTGGTGGCGGAAATCCTGCTGGAGCTGGTCGCGCACGCCACGCACCAATTCACCAAAGGGCAGTTGCGCATCGAACTGCAAACGCACCGCACTGACCTGGGCAAACAGTCCGACCGTGGCACGAAAGCGGGCGTTGGCGCGGTTGAGAATCGGCAACCCCACCACCCATTCCTCACGCTGGCTGATGCGCGTGAAATACACGTGCATCGCCGCCAGCAGTACATGAAACGCCGACGCCTGGTAACCCTTGGCAAGCTGCTCCATGCGTTCGAGCAAGGCCAGCGGAAACGCCTGCACCCACGTATTGCTCAGCGCCTTGGCGGTATGGCGCGGGGTGAGCAGCGGCTCCGGCAAGGTCTGGTACTTGTCTAGCCAATAGGTGCGGTCACGGGCATAACGGGACGACTGCCGATAGCTCAGGTCAGCGTCGATAAAGTCGCGATAGGACGGCGCCTGCTGCGCCAGCGGCCGCCCCTGCTCCAGGGCGCTGTACAGGCCGGCGAGGGATTGCAGCATCTGGCCAAAGCCCCAGCCATCCAGGATCAAGTGGTGGGCCTGGGTGCCGAGACGGTAGTGCTGGTTGCCCAGCTTGACCAGGAAGAAGCGGAACAGTGGCTCGCCTGCCAGGGCATAGGGTCGGGCCATCTGTGCCTGCATCAACGTTTGAAACGCCGCGACGGGATCAGGCTGCGCCGACACGTCATGCAGGACCACCTCCGCCGCCATCTCGGCCACGAAGGTTTGCTGCGGCAGGCCCTCGGCGTCGCCGTGCACTTGGCTGCGCAGCGCATCGTGGGTGGCTACCAATCGCGCGACGGCCTGCTCCATCAGCGCCGGCACCACAGCGCCGGCAAAGTCCACGTAGCCACCGATGTTGTACAGCGGCGAGTCGCCCTGGCGCAGTTGGTCGAGCCAGATGTCCTGTTGGGCGGCGGTGAGGGGCAAGCGGGTCGGCAGGCAGGGTAAGGGCTGCATAAGATCCTTCTCATGGGTGTCCGCAGGGAGGCCCACTACGGCGAAATTGCCGGATTTGAGCATGGGGTCCAGGGCCTGTCTGTCACCCTAAACCCGGACACCCAAATGGATGGAATTGGGTTTCGCTGAAGGCCCACCGCTGAAACGATTAAATGGGTGTAGGACATTCGCTATGACTGGCCGATGTCGATTGGCTGAGCGCTGCCAAAACGAAAATAATTTATTATTTATTTCAATAACTTAACTGACATTTAAAATTATCTTTCAGTTTTCTCCGGCGGAAAACACTGTCAGAAACGTCGAATTAATGACGTTATTTTTATGGCAGCTTGTGTCACGCATTTCTGCTACATACGTAGGACAAATCACCTGGCTGAATAGGATTTCACGGGCTGATTGCTGACGATTTTGGACATCAAGGATGAGATGGCTATGAGCTTGACGCAGAGTATTGGCACCACGGACAACCCGCATTTCTACGCCGAGATGGGTGAGTTGATCGCAAACAGTGGCCATGCGGATTTCGCCGCCAACCTGTTGCAACTGGTCGACAAATGGGTGCCGATCCATTTGGTGGACCTCAGTGAATGGACCCTCGATGACACCCGCGACAGCGTGCTCGACATCACCTTGCTCGGCAGCGCGGGGCTCAAGCAGGCGTTGGCGGCCCCCCAGGCCCTGCACCCGCTCAACACCCATCCGCTGCTGCGCGACATGTTGCGCATGCAAGACCCGCTGCTGATCCAGATGAAAGCCAAGGCCGGCAGCTCACACCAGTGCAACCTGGTGTCGCGCCAGGCCAACCGGCGGTGTGTGATTTCGTTGTACCGCCCGCCCACCCAGCGCGGTTTTTCCCTGGCCGAGTTGTCGTTTCTCAAGTGCCTCTCGCAGACCCTGTTGCCGCTGATGGAGCGCCATGCACACAGCCTGCGCCAAGCGCCCCACAGCGAGGTCGAAGCGCCGCATAACCTGCTGGAACAGTCGCAATTGCAGCGCGAGTTCTACAAGCGTCTGGCGCTGAGCGATATCACCTTGTCGGCGCGGGAGCAGGAAGTGTGCCTGGGCCTGTTGACCGGGGGCACCGTGCCGCAAATGGCGGAAAAACTCAGCGTGAAAAACAGCTCGGTGGAGACCTACCTCAAGCGCGCCGCCGCCAAGCTGGGCGTCAGTGGCCGGCACGGGCTGGCGAAATGGATGGTGGGCGCCTGATGCGCACACTCACGCTCACCCTCGCCTGCCTGCTCGGCGGTTGCTCGCTGATCCCGCAGTACCAGCGGCCCGCCGCGCCGGTCCCGGCGCACTACCCCCAAGGCAGGGTGTACACCGCGGCGGTCACCACGGACTGGCAACCGCTGTTCCATGATCCGGCGCTGCAACAGCTGATTGCCGATGCATTGCACAACAACCGCGACCTGCGGGTGGCGGCGTTGAATGTCGAAGCGTTCCAGGCGCAGTACCGCATCCAGCGTGCCGACCTGTTCCCGGCTGTGTCCGCCAGCGCGGTGGGCAAACGGCAAAAGCTGCCCGGGGACGTGACCGGCACCGGCCAGTCTGCGATCACGTCGAGCTATTCCGCCACCTTGGGCCTTAGCGCCTACGAGCTGGATTTTTTCGGCCGCGTGCGCAGCCTCAGCGAACAGGCGATGCTGACCTACCTGGGCACCGAACAGGCGCGACGCAGCGCGCAATTGAGCCTGGTGGCCAACGTCGCCAATGCCTACCTGACCTGGCGGGCCGATCAGGAGCTACTGGCATTGGCTCAGCAAACCCTGGCCGCCGACGATCACAGCCTGCGCCTGACCCAGCGCAGTAAAAGCGCCGGCAAAGCCTCGGCACTGGAAGTGGTACAGGCGCGCACCAGCGTCGAAAGCACCCGCGCCAGCGTCGCCCGCTATCAACGTCAGGTGGCCCAGGACCTCAACAACCTGACCTTGCTGGTGGGCACGGCGGTGGATGCCAACCTCCCCGCCCGCCCGCTGACCACCGACCTGGTGGCGGCGGTGCCGGCCGGGCTGCCCTCGGACCTGTTGCAACGACGCCCCGACATCCTCCAGGCCGAATACCAACTGCAAGCCGCCAACGCGAATATCGGCGCCGCCCGTGCCGCGTTTTTCCCCTCGGTGACCCTCACCGCCAACACGGGCAGCGCCAGCACTGAGCTGTCGGGGCTGTTCAAGGGCGGCTCTGGCACCTGGACCTTCCAGCCGCAGATCAACCTGCCGATCTTCAACGCCGGCAGCCTGCGCGCCAGCCTCGACTACGCCAAACTGCAAAAAGACATCAGCGTGGCGCAGTATGAAAAGTCCATCCAGACCGCCTTCCAGGAAGTCGCCGACGGCCTCGCCGCCCGCCAGACCTACACCGACCAACTCGCGGCACAACGGGATTTTGTCGCGGCCAACCAGGTGTATTACGACTTGGCGCAACATCGCTACCGCAGCGGCGTGGACAGCAACCTCACGTTCCTCGATGCCCAGCGTTCGTTGTTCAGCTCGCAGCAGGCGTTGATTGTCGATCAGCTTGCGCAACTGGTGGCGCAGGTGCGTTTGTACACGGCGTTGGGTGGTGCTTGGGGTGTCGATCAACAACTGGGGCAAGGCCCGGCACCGATAAAAAATGTGGGAGCGGGCTTGCTCGCGAAGGCGGTGGGTCAGTGAATACATCTTTGACTGACCCACCGTCTTCGCGAGCAAGCCCGCTCCCACATTTGGATAGGTGCCGACCCGAAGCACTATGCACACCGCCCATTCCCTGTGGGAGCGGGCTTGCCCGCTAAGGCGCCCTCACAGGCAACCCCCTACCAACGCCCCGTCGCCAGACTGAACGGCGAAAACTGCGCAAACTGCCAACGCAGCGCCAACGCCGCCGGGCGCCAGACCACCTGCTCCACCGTCACCGTCCACAGCCGCTGCGCGCCCTCGAACTCTGCGACCTGCGGCCCGCTAAGGATCAGTTCCGTACGCCCGGCAAGCTGCAACACATCCCCCGACGCAAAATCGATAAACAACAAACCCGCCACCGGATTGAGCTGCAAATTGCCCAGGGTGTTGAAAAACAGGTTGCCGGCAAAGTCTGGAATGGTCAGCACGTTGCCCTCGACCCGCACAAAACCCTGGTTGCCACCGCGATGGGAGACATCCACCGAGCGTTCGCCGTCGGTGTCCACATAGCTGGCGACAAAGAACGTATCGGCGTTGCGGATCAGCGTTTGCGCCGTTTCATCCAAGCTCTCGGAGCGCTCGACCTGCGTACCGGGTCTGCGCGCAACCCCGTCCACCGGCCGCAGTTGGATGTACTTGGGGCAGTTGCCAAACGTGTGCTCCACCTGCACCGAGAACCCCTCATGATCAAGGGCAGCGACCCGGCCGTTCATGCGGTTGCGCCGCCGGGTGTTGAGGTCGATCCCCAGCACGCCCACCGCAGCGCCATCACGCAAGCCTGCGCGGGCGGGGTCGCTCATGGAGGGCTGGCTGTCGACCTGCAACGTCTGCGGGTCAGGCGAGTGGGCAAACCCCGGCGCGCCTTCCACCAGCGTGGCCCAGGGAATGCCCTGCTCATCCACCACACCGAGCAGCAGGTAGGGCAACAGCGGATAGAAGTCGCGATGCTGCTCGGGCAAGTGATCGCGGATCACTTTCGGTCCGACCATCGCCATACGCTCGGCCACGCCCACTGCGGCTTGCAGCTGCCGCTCGCCGGCATGCCAGGGAGATTGTTCGATCAGGTTCATGGCGACCACCTCAGGTTGTAGGCCCCCATGCTGCGCCCTGCCCCGCAGCGAGAGAATCACCACGCCCGGCAATCCACTATTACGCCAGCTGAAATGCCGGATGGGCGCGCAGTGCCGTGACACAGTGCTCGACAAAGCTGCGCACGCGCATCGGGGCGTTGCGCCCTTCGCGGTACACCACATGAATCGGCAGCGGTGGCTGTTCATACGCCGGCAAGACCCGGCGCAGTTGCCCGCCGAGCAGATGCTCGTGCACCGGGTAGCTCAGGCAACGCACCAACCCCGCACCGCCCACAGCCGCATTGATTGCGCCTTGCACCGTGGTGCAGCCCAAACGGGCCTTGAATTCATGGCCCTGAAAAGCCCAATCCACCTGGGCGATCAGGCGATGGTGCTTGAGGTCCTGCGGGTGCAGGGGTTCGCCGTGGGCCGCGAGGTAGCCGGGGCTTGCGCAGAGCATCTGCCGCACCTGCCCCACGGGCCGTGCGATCAGTGACGAGCTGGGCAGTTCGCCGACGAGAATCGCCACGTCCAGGCCTTCTTCGTGCAGGTTCGGATAATAGTCGTGGTAGTGCGCGGCGAGACGCACCTCGGGATAGCGGTCCAGGTAACTGGCCAACACGGGCGCCATCACATAACCGCTGAACAGCAACGGCAAGAACACCCGCAGATTGCCTTGGGCCTGCACATGCAAGCCCTTGGCCGAAGCTTCGGCGGCGTCCACCGCCGCTAGCAGGCGCAGGCAATCGGCCAGGTAGGCGCGGCCCACTTCGGTGAGGCTCACGCCCCGCGTGCTGCGCTCAAGCAATGGCACCCGCAGGCGCGCTTCCAGGCGGGCCACCGCGCGGATCAGGGTCGGGCCCGACACCTGCGCCGCGCGCGCCGCCGCCGCCAGGCTCGGCTGCCCGGCCAGTGCGGCAAACCGTTGCATATCGCGAAAGTGCTCCATCAACCGCGCCGGTTCAGGGCGGCATCCTGCCCCAGGCGCGCGCTGAGAAAATCGACAAAGCTGTGGACCTTCGCCGGCACCCGCGCGCTCTTCTGGAACACCACCTGGATCGGCAGCGGCGGCGGTTCAAAGCCTTCGAGGACAACCTCCAACTCCCCCGCCGCCACCGCTGCGGCCACTTGATACGACAGCACCCGCGTCACGCCCCAGCCCTGGCGCGCGAGGTTGATCGCGGCGTTATTGGCCGTGACCACCAGGCGTGGTTCGATGGGCACGGTCAGCGGTTGGCCGTGTTCAACAAAGGTCCATTCATTCACACGCTGGCTGGCGGAGGTGGTGGCGATCTTCGCTTCACGCAACTGCGACGGGTGTTCGGGGCGCCCGTATTGGTCGAGATAACCCGGCGATGCACACACCACCCGCCGCACTTCGCCGACCTTGATCGCCTGCTGCCCCGGTTCGTGCAGGTGGCCGATACGCACGGCCACATCAACGCCTTCGTCATGCAAGTTGACCACGCGATCCACCAGCAAGGCGTTGATCGTCACCAACGGAAAACGATCGAGAAACGCCCCCAGCGCCGGCGCCACATACAGCTCGCCAAACAGCACCGGCGCGGTCACCGTCAAGTGCCCGCAGGGGATCGAATAGCTGCCCGCCGCCGCTTCTTCGGCTTCGTCGAGTTCGGCGAGGATGCGCCGGCAGTCTTCCAGATAACCCTGGCCGGCCTCGGTCAGGTGCAGGCTGCGGGTGGTGCGCGCCAACAGTTGGGTGCCGATGCGTTGTTCCATGGCGGCGATGGCCCGCGTCACACTGGGTGGCGAGGTGTTCAAGCGGCGCGCGGCGGCGGCAAAACCGGCCTCCTCGGCCACCGCGAGGAACACCTGCATTTCATGGAATCGGTCCATCGTCACTCCTTCAGTTGTTTACACACCTGTGGCGAGGGAGCTTGCTCCCGCTGGAGTGCGCAGCGCTCCCAAGATTTCTGGGGCCGCTGCGCAGCCCAGCGGGAGCAAGCTCCCTCGCCACAGGTGTTCATATCAAGCCTGTTGCAGGCCGGCCGCTGTGCGCGGCATGCCGACAAACCCCGGCAACGCCTCAATGCTGGCCAGCCAGGCACGCACTTGAGGGTAGTCGGCCAGCGACACATTGCCTTCCGGCGCATGGGCGATGTAGGTGTAAAAGGCAATATCGGCGATGCTCGGCTCCTCACTGGCGAGGAAGCGGCTGTGGCTCAACTGCTGTTCCACCAACTGCAGCAAACCATGGGCGCGGCTGATGGCGTTGACGGTATCGACCTCAGCACCAAACACCACCGCCAGGCGCGCAGACGCCGGCCCCACATGCAACTGACCCGCCGCCGCCGACAGCCAGCGCTGCACACGGGCCTGACCCACCGGGTCGCTGGGCAGCCACTGGCCCTTGCCGTACTTGCTTGCCAGGTAAACCAGGATCGCATTGGAATCGGCCAACACGGTGCCGTTGTCATCAATCGCCGGGACCTGGCCAAAACTGTTGATCGTGGCGAGAAAATCCGCCGACTTGTGCGCGCCTTGCGCGAGGTCCACCAGGATAAATTCCGTGGGCAAGCCCAGCAGGGACAACATCAGCTCCACCCGATGGGAGTGGCCGGACAGCGGAAAACCGTAGAGTTTGATCGCAGCTTGAGACATGACAGGCTCCAAAATAAGGTTGTCGACGCCGGCCATGGTCCACCGCTACCGCGATCGCTGGAATCACCAGGATTCACAATCCAGCATTTCATCAGGTGAAACAATCACGATAAAGCCCCTGACAAACCCCGAAGCTTTGGCTTTGGCTTTGGCTTTTCAGCTTTTGATCTTAGGCGCCCCGTCAACCACGCTGGCCGAACGCAGGCTTGAATCCGTGGGTAACCCGGCAGGACGCCGGGTTAGCCGTCCTGGGCCAAGGATGGCCCATGACGGCGGCCCACGGATTCAAGCCNNNNCGGAGTGAGGGCACACCGAGCACTAGCGAGGTGCCGAGTGGTGGGGCAAGAGCCCTTTTGGTTACTTTTGGGGCTCTTTTCCAAAAGTGACCCGCCGTAAGGGCGGAACCATAATCAGCCGTTACCTGAATAACGGATATGTACTCCGACCAAAAAATCTCAGCGCTCAACACATAGCTATCGCAGGCAAGCCAGCTCCCACATTTGGCCGGCGTACACCCGGTAAAACTCGCTCGACTGCCAGGCCGCCACGGGAGCAAGCTCCCTCGCCACAGGTCCAGCAGCAATGTTCAAAGTTGTGTAGCGAGCCAGCTCCCACAGAGATATCAGCGCTCTTCGAGACGCTCACGCAAAAACCTGTGCCCCACCGAAAACAACCGCCGATACGTCAACAACACCGCCCCCACCGTACCCAACGCCGAAGCCGCGGCTATCAAGAACATGATCACGATCTGATACCGCACCGCATCCACCGGGCTTTCCCCCGCCAGTACCTGGCCGGTCATCATGCCGGGCAGGCTGACGATGCCGACCACGGTCATCTGGTTCAGCGTCGGGATCATCCCCGCGCGCACCGCCTGGCGAATGGCGTCCTGTGCCGCCTCCCAGCGTGAGCCGCCGAGGGCGAGGATCATTTCGATGGTGTTGCGCCCCGACGTCAGCTCCTGGGTCATGCGTTCTATGCCCAGCGACACGCCGGTCAGGGTGTTGCCGAGGATCATCCCGAGGATCGGAATCGCATATTGCGGCTCGTACCACGGGTGGATGCGGATCACCGCAAACAGCCCCACTGCCGTCACCAGCCACGAGCTGCCCCACACCGACAGAATGCTGTCGACCCGCTGCCCCTTGTACGTGCGCCGCCCGCGTCCGGCGGCGGAGATGCCGGCAATCAGGGTCATGGCGCACATCAACGGCAGCACCACGTACCAGTAGGCAAACTCGAACACCCAGCCCAGCAGGTAACCGATGGCCAACAGTTGCACCACGGTGCGCACTGCCGCCCACAGCAATTGGCGGCCGAGGCCCAGGCGCAAGAGCAGCGACAGCGCGCCGTTAATCAGGATCAGCGAGGCGGCGATGCCCAGGTCGAGGGCGGTGAGGTTCTGGTAATTCATGGCTGGGCTACCCCGCTCAACACGCCGGCACTCATGTGCAGGTGGAGGTTGCTCATGCGCTGGGCCTGGTCGAGGTCGTGGGACACCCAAATGCAGGCACGGGATTGATCGCCGGCGAACCAGGCGTCGATCAGCGCTTCCACTTCGCGGGATGACGTGGGGTCGAGGGCGGCGGTGGGCTCGTCCAGCAGCAGGACTTCGGGGTTCAGTTGCAGGGTGCGGATCAGCGAAACCACCTGGGATTCACCGCCAGACAAATCCGCAGCATTTTTTGCCAGGAAGTCCGGCGCCTTGCCTGCATGCCCCAGCAATGTGGTGACGGCTGCAAGGTCGAAGCTGCGTTTATGCGAGGTCTTGAGGCTGAACGGGAAACGCAGGTTGTCTTCCACCGTGCCTTCGAGCAACGCCGGGCGCTGGGCCAGATAGCTGATATGGCAACGGTAATGGGGAATCTCGGCGTTGCCGATCGGCTGGCCGTTCCACAGGACTTGCCCAGAGGTGGGCGCATCCAGCAGGGCCAGGGCGCGCAAAAAGACACTTTTGCCAGAGCCGGAGGAACCGGTGATGGACACGCGGTCGCCAGCGTTCAAGGTGAAATCGGTGGGCTGGAGCAAAGGCACTTGGCGGCGCTCGTCCATGCGCGTGAGGGCGCGGGTTTCAATCAGCGGGGTGTCAGTCATGAACTCGATACTCGGTGAGCGGCTTGCAATCAACTATTTCACTACCTATATTCCCCGCCTGGCGCCTTCTACGCCACCTTCCGCGGAAAGGGCTGCGCCCAAGACACAGCAACACCCTCTTTTTTCTACGACTCCCAACCTTAAAGCGGACAAGGTTCAGACAAGGAGCTCGTATGTCCCACCACTTCAACACCGACGGCCGCCTCAACCTTGAGCAGCAGCGCAAGCGCGCCAAGGAACTGTTGCCGCGCCTCAAGGCCCAAGACCCCAGCGCCACCCTGTCCCAGGCGCAATGGCAGATAGCCAAGCAACTAGGCTTCAGCAGCTGGCCCAAGCTCAAGGCCCATGTGGACGCCATCGACTTCGCCGCGCGCCATCCCGACTTCGAAGCCTGCGATGAAGCCCGCACCACCCACTGGCGCTGCGGCAATGACATCGCCCACAGCCTGCAACTGGCCGGGTTCAAGGGTCGTTTCCAGATGCTCAGCGACCCGTTGTGCATGGGCCCGGTGCCTGACCTGCCCCGCGCGGATTACCAGGCCCTGCGCGCCACCTTCATCAGCCAGGCGTTTGCCATGGATGCGGGCGATGCGGCCCGTAGGCTGGCCGATGAATACACCCAGCTTGCAAGCCTGGCCAATGCCGAACACAGCGTGCTGTGGTGCGAAGCGGACGCCTATGACCAACTGTTCCTGATCCGCGCCTTGGCCGGCCTGGAACGGGCGCCGCAGCGACTGGAGCTGATCGAAGTAGACCGCATCCCCGGTGTGCAGCGTTTTATCGGCATCGGCCAACTGGCGCCGGATGTGCTCGCGTGGTTATGGCCGCAGCGGCGCCTGATCGATGACGACGCGGTGCAACTGGCCAAGCGAGCGTGGGCGGCGTATTGCGCCAGCTCGCCGGTCGAATGGGCGGCACTGGCCCATGGCACACAGCCTGCCCTGCCCTTTTTGGCGCCCGCCTTGTTGCGCCAGTTGCAGGAATTGCCCGGCGCCCGCGACGGTTTGTCGCTGACTGAGCGCCTGACCCTGGGCTATCTCGCCGAAGCCGGACCCAAGCCTGCGGGTCGGGTGTTTGCCGAGCTGATGGCCAAGCGCGAGCCGCTGCCGTTTCTGGGGGACATGATGTTTTATGCGCTGTTGCGGCCGTTGATCGATGGCGCGGCGCCGTTGCTGGCGGAGACGGAGGTGGGGTTGGTTCTGACCGAATTGGGCCGGGCGGTGCTCGATGGGCAGGCGTATTGGTTGGAGCATGCGAGCCATGAGCGTTGGGTGGGTGGCACACGCATAGCGCCCGGCCAACCGCACTGGATGCTCAATGAGCAACTGCAGCCCGTACTGAACAGTCACTACCAACACTGAACCCAAGGTGGGAGCAAAACCCAATGTGGGAGCGGGCTTGCTCGCGAAAGCGGAGTGTCAGTCACTACATCTGCTGCTGGTCCACCGCATTCGCGAGCAAGCCCGCTCCCACATTTTTGAGCTTTGTACATCAAGTGGAAATTGGAAATGCTTACGGCAGCGGGTCGAACTTCAGGGCGCTGAGGCTCTGCACCTTGTCCTCGCGCACCATCTTGTATTCGGTGTTCGGGCCGATCCAGCGGTCCCAGATCGCATCGATCTCCCCGGCCTGTTCCATCGCCATCAACGACTCATTGACCTTGGCCAGAAACGCCGGCTCATCGCGGCGCATGCCCGCGCCAATCGGCTCCAACGCCATCGGTTCCTTGGCAATCGCCAGTTCCACGCCACCGGCCTTGGCCTGGTTGACCAGTTTCAGCGCAGTCATGGTGTTGGTCACCAAGCCCACCACTTTATTCTGTTGCAGGGCCATATAGGCCGAGCCGGTGTCCTGGAAGGTCACCGGGGTGGCGCCGGCGATGCGGATCGATTGCTCCGAGGTGGAGCCCTTGGTCGAGCTGATGCGCTTGTCCTTGAAGAAGCTTTTCGGCTGGTCGGCGTTGGCCGCGCGCACCACCAGGGTTTCCTTGGCGATGTAGTACGGGTCGCTGAACTGGATCTGTTCGGCGCGGGTCTTGGTGTACGCCAAGTTGGCGAAGATCACATCGACGCGGCCCATCTTCACTTCGGGAATGCGCGCTTCAACCGACAGCGGCTTGAGTTCCAGGGCCACGCCCATGGTCTTGGCCAGGGCCTTGCACAAGTCCACGTCCATGCCCACCAGTTCGCGGGTCTTTGGGTCCGGCGCGGAGAATGGCGGCACATCGGCGTACACGCCGCAGCTCAAGGATTGCTTGGCCAGAATGTCGCTCAATTGGTCAGCCTGGGCGCAGGCCACAGCCAATGGACCCAATGCCAGCGCAGTAAACAGATGCTTCATACCCATGGGAAATCTCCAGAAAGTTGGACAAGCAAAATGGCAGAAGGAATCAAGCCGCCGCAGCTCAGTGGGCCCGCAGGTCGGCGATGAAGCGTTGCGCTCGCGGGTGCGAAGGCTGGGTGAAGAAGGCGTCGGGGCTGCTCTTTTCCAGAATCTGCCCCGCGTCCATAAACCAGATGGTGTCCGCCACTTCGCGGGCGAAATTCATCTCGTGGGTTACGCACATCATGGTCATGCCGTCCTTGGCCAAGCCCTTCATCACGCTCAGCACTTCACCGACCATTTCCGGGTCGAGGGCGCTGGTGGGCTCGTCGAACAGCATCACTGGCGGCTCCATCGCCAGGGCGCGGGCAATCGCCACCCGTTGTTGCTGGCCGCCGGACAACTGCGCCGGGTAGGCCCCGGCCTTGTGCGCCAGGCCCACGCGGTCGAGCAGTTCCATGGCCTTTTGCTTGGCCGCCGCGCCCTTGAGGTTGCGCAGCTTGTTTGGCGCCAGGGTGATGTTTTCCAGCACCGACAGGTGCGGGAACAGGTTGAAGCTCTGGAACACAAACCCCACGCGGCTGCGCAGGCGATTGATCTGCGCGTCGGTGCCGTGCACGTCCTGGCCGTCGAACAGGATCTGGCCGTTCTGGATGTCTTCCAGGCGGTTGACCGTGCGGATCAGCGTGGACTTGCCCGAGCCCGACGGCCCGCACAGCACCACCACTTCACCGGGGTTCACCTCGGCGGTGATGTCGGTGAGCGCCTGGTACTCGCCGTACCATTTATTGATTTTCGAAAACATGATCATTGGATGCATGAGCGCAGCCCTCTTCAATTATCGGTGGCCAGCAACGGCTTGCCGGGCACGGTCTGCCCGCCGTCACCGAGGCGCTTGCGCGCAATGCGTTGTTCTACCCAGCCAGCCAGGCGGGTCAGGCCGAAACACAGCAGGTAGTAGATGATCGCCAGGATGAAAAACACCTGGAACGGCTTGGTCAGCAACTGGTTGTTGACCTGGTTGGCGGCGAAGGTCACTTCCTGCACGTTGATCACGTAGCCCAGGGAGGTTTCCTTGATGATCGAGATGAACTGGCTGATCAGGCTGGGCAGCGCGTTGTACAACGCCTGGGGCAGGACCACCCAGACCGTGGTGCGCACATAGCCCAGGCCCAGGGCGCGGGAGGCTTCGTATTGCCCGCTCGGCAACGCCTGGATACCGCCGCGAATGATTTCGCACAGGTACGCGCTCTGGTAGATCACCAGGGTGCAGAGCATGGTCATGAAGCCGGTAATGTTATGGCCGATCAGCAACGGCACCAGGAAGTAGGTCCAGAAGATCACCATCAGCAGCGGAATACCGCGCAGCACGTAGACCCACACCGTGGCCACCCAGTACAACCCCTTCCACGGCGACACCCGCGCCAGCGCCAGCAGCAGGCCGAACGGGAACGCCAGTAACAGCGCCAACGCAGCAAGGATCAAGGTGCTGGCCAGGCCGCCCAAGGGACCGTGGGGATACTGGCCGATGAGGAACAGCGTCCAGTTGTTCTGCAGGATTTCAACGATATCGAACATCGCCATCTACCTCGCCAGGGCTTTGCTGAAGTGCCGGGCAAGCAATGCCCCGGCGCCCATCAGCAGCAGTGAAAACACCAGGTAGAACACCGTGGCCACCAGGTACGACTCGAAGGTGCGGAACGTGTAGTTCTCCACTTCGCGGCTGGCGTAGGTCAGTTCCATCACGCCGATCGCCATGGCCAGGCTGGTGTTCTTGAACAGCAGCACGGTGTGGTTGATCAGCGATGGCAGGCAGTTGCGCACGCCCTGGGGCAGGATCACGTAGCGCATCGAACGCACGTAACCCAGGCCCAGGGCGCGGGATGCTTCGGTCTGCCCGGCGGGAATCGCGCGCAGGCCGCTGCGCATGTCTTCACAGAAATACGCGGCCTGGCAGAGGCCCAGGGCGATCACCGAAAACAGGTACTCGGTGTTGTGGCTGGCCAGCCACAGTTGCGCGTTTTCGCTGAGCAGGGTCGGCACGCCGAAGTACCACAGCATCAGTTGCACCAGGGTGGGCACGTTGCGGTGGTAGGACACGTACCCCGCCACCAGGCGGTCGGCCAGTTTGTTGCCGGTCAGGCGCACCGTGACCAGCGTCAGCGCCAGAATCATCGCCAGCAGCCAGGCGAACAACGCCAGCTGCAAGGTCATTTCGATGCCCTTGACGATCAGCTCGGCGTACTCGCCTTGCAGAATCGCGGCCAAATCGAAGTCTTGCTTCATGGTCAATCCCTATCGGCATTGGGCTAGGGCAGAAATCAAAATCACCCGGCGTGGCCGTGGCGGGATGCAGCGCTGACGGATCGATCCGTTCTGTTTTAGGGGGCTGTGGTTCAGCCCTGGTAATCCTGCGGACGCGCGGTGGAGAGCCCGCCCGGCACCTGCAAGGTCGGGGTGATTTCCATATGCCCGACGTTGACGGCAATCGGCGCGGCAATCGCAAAGGCGATGGCGTTGGCGATGTCTTCGGCCTGGGGCAGTTCGAAGCCCTCGACGAAGCGCTTGTAGGTCTCTTCGGAATCGCCGTGCACGTGGGCAAAGATGTCCGTGGCCACACGCCCCGGGCAGATCTCGGTGACCCGCACGCGCTTGCCGAACGCATCGATGCGCAGCTGGCGCGAGAGCATGCTCACCGCCGCCTTGGTCGCGTGGTACGTGGAGTTGCCGCCAAAGTTATAGGCCGCGGCAATCGAGCTGATGTTGATGATGTGCCCGCAATCGCGCTCGACCATACCCGGCAAGGCCAGGCGCGCCAGGTGCAGCACGGCGCGCAGGTTGACGTCGATCAGCAGGTCGATGCCGTCGGCGTCGGCCTTGAGCAGCGAACCCGGCTTATCGACACCGGCGTTGTTGACCAGGATGTCGAAGGTGTTTTCGGCGAACAGCTGGGTCAGCCCGGCGATGTCGGTCACGTCGATGGCGTGGGCAATGCAGCCGGTCTTGGCCGCCAGTGCCTGCAACTTGTCGGCGCTGCGGGCCAGGGCATGCACCTGCACGCCTTCCTGGCACAGGCGCTCGACAACGGCGGCGCCGATGCCCGAGGAAGCCCCGGTGACCAGCGCGGTTTTGTAGTCGGAAAATGGCATGGGGTATTCCTTGTGCTGCGGGTTATGGTTCGACTCTATCCAGCCTTCAGGCGCTGGACCAAGACGCAATGGTTGTGTGGCGATAAGGCCTGCTTATGACGCGGCCAGCAGCTGGGAAATCGGCGTAATGTGCCCGCCCAACTGCTCGATTTCCTGGCGAATCGTGCGCGCCAGTTCGACTGCGCCGAGGGTGTCGCCGTGCAGCAGGATCGAATGCGCCGGCACCCGCAGCACCTTGCCGCTGAAGGACGTGACGGTGCCCTCCTCCAGCAATTGGCGCACGCGCTGTAATACCGCTGCCGGTTCCTTGATCACCGAGCCTTCGACCTTGCGCGGCACCAACAGGCAGTCGTCGTCATAGGCGCGGTCGGCCAGAAAGGTGGTGGCAACGCGCAGGCCGCATTTCTCGGCGGCGCCTTCGATGGCGCGGCTGCTGGACGAGCTGATTATCAGCGTCGGATCAAACGCCGCCACCGCCCGCACCAGCGGTTCGGCCAGCGCAGCATCGGCGGCGGCCATATTGCCGAGGGCGCCGTGGAAGCTCATATGGGTCATGCGATGGCCGTTTACAGCGGCCATCCCGGCCAGCGCGCCGAGTTGGTAGATCACGTAAGTGGCGAGTTCCTTGATCTCGATCTGCATCTGGCGTCGGCCGAAGCCCATCAGGTCCGGGAAACCCACGTGCGCACCGAGGTCGATGCCACCGGCCTTCGCCAGTCGCACGGTGGTGTCCATGATCAGCGGATCACCGGCGTGGTAGCCACAGGCGACGTTTGCCGAGGAAATCAGGCGCATCAGTGCCTCATCCTCACCCATGCGCCACGGGCCGAAGCCTTCGCCGAGGTCGGCGTTCAGATCGATCTTCATGCTGGATGCTCCAGGCCCAGGAACGCTTCGCCGTAGCCGACGGTGGTGCCGCAGGGCACACGCACATCAATCACCCGTGCGGCCTCACGGCTGCGCTGGGGCAGCAGCAGGTCGCCAACTTGCAGCACCGCCACCAACTGCCCGGCGCTGAGCGGATCGCCCACGGCCACGAAGGGTTCGCTAAGTTGCGGGTGGGTCAGCAGCAAGCGACCCAGGCCGGTGGTGCGCAGGACCTTGTCCTCCACCGTCGCTACGGCAACGGGCGCCGCAACGCTGGCCGCAGGCGCACCGCGCTTGAGCGTCAGGTGGACGCCGGGCCGGGTCATTTCGGCGCCGGCCAGGTGGTGTTCCTTGAGCCACAGCGCCAGTTGGCGAATCTCCTCGATTGTCATGCTTTAACTCCCTCTCGGTGCAGGTCCACCAGGCGGCTGACTTCGCGCAGGTAACGGCGATTGGTTTCCAGGGCCTCGACCGCGTCCTCATAGCTGCACTCGATAAAGCGCACCTTGCTGCCGATGGGCGCCTGGCCGAGGCGCCACAGGTCGGCCTCGATCACGCTGCCAAACTTGGGGTAGCCGCCGCTGGGTTGGGCGTCACGCATCTGGATGATCGGCTGGCCACCGTGGGGCACCTGGATCACGCCGGGCACGATGCCGTGGGAGCGGATTTCCATCGGTGCGATGGGCAGCAGCGGTTCGCCTTCCATGCGGTAGCCGTAGCGATTGCTCTGGGTGGTGATCTTCCACTCACCGGCCCAGAACGCGGCGCGGGAGCTTTCCTGGAAGCGCTCATATTCGGCGGCGGGCAACACACGCATGGCGGGCACACCGTCGATCTGCAACGGCAGCGCCAGGCTCGGCGCCAACACACCAAAGTCCAGCGACAGAGGACTGATGCCGGGGCGCAAGGCCGCGAGGCGATCCGCCTGCTGCAACGCCCGGCCGTCCAAACCACCGAACTCGCCGCGCAGTTGGGTACTGCGTGAGCCGAGCACCGACGGCACGTCCACACCACCGGCGAGGCACAGGTAAGCGCGGCTGCCGGAGGTTGGGTAACCCAGGTGCAGTACCTGCCCTTCGCGGCCCTGGTACACCCAGTTCGGCGGCAACGGTTGGCCGTCCAATGTGGCGTCGCAAGCGGCGCCGGTCACGGCAAAGGCGCAGTCGTGCAGCAGCCGCACTTCGAACGGGAACAACGGAATTTCAATCGCCGCGGCGTCTTCGGGATTGCCCAGCAACAGGTTGCCCAACGCCAGCGCCAGGTGGTCCATGGCGCCCGACGTGCCCACGCCTTGACCGAGGCTGCCGAAGCGGCCGAAGTCCTGCACGGTGGCCAGGGCGGTGGCCGATAGAATCTCGATCATCGAATGATCCTCTCGATGCGCAAGCGCAGGAAATCACCCGGCCGCAAGATCGCTGGCGGGGTTTGGGCGGGGTCGAAAAACGACATTTCGGTGCGGCCGATGGTGTTCCAGCCGCTGGGGCCGGCCGACGCGGAAACGCCGGTCTGCACACCGCCGATGGACACCGAACCGGCGCCGATATTCAGCACCGGCACTTGCCGGCGCGGCGTGGCCAGGCGCTGGTCCATGCCGCCGAGGTAGCAGTAACCCGGGTGGCTACCCAAGGCGTACACCGGATACAGCGGTTCGCAATGCAGGTTGGCGATGGTCTCGATGTCCAGCCCGGTGTGGGCGATCACGTCATTCATATGCGGGCCGAACTCGCCGCCATAGACCACCGGCAGCTCGACGATGCGCCCTTCCAGGGGCAGCGGCGTGCTGTGTTCCCAAGCCTGCAACAGGCGTTCGCACAGCGCGTTCAATTCGCGCGGCGGCTTGAGGAAGGTGAGCATCAGGTTGTTCATGCCGGGCACGGCTTCGTGGATTTCCGGCCACTCGCCGGCTTGCAGGGCCAGGTTCCAGATGCGCTGTTGCGGGGCCAGGTCCAGCTCGCCCGGTGCTTCAAACAACAGGGCGCTGGAGCCCAACAGGCTGATGTTGGGTACGGTGCTCATGTCGGGCTCCTTTGCTGCAACCAGCGCTCCAGATGATGAATATCGACACCGCCCGCTTGAAAGGCCGGGTCATCGAGAATCTCGCGGTGCAACGGGATATTGGTGCTGATGCCGTCCACGATCATTTCGCTGAGCGCCAGGCGCATACGCGCCATCGCTTCCTCGCGGGTGGCGCCGTGGGTGATGACCTTGGCCACCATCGAGTCGTAATACGGCGGCACGCGGTAGCCGGTGGTGACGTGGGAGTCCACCCGCACGCCAAAGCCGCCGGGCACTTCCCAACGCTGGATCAGGCCGGGGGTAGGCATGAAGGTGCTCGGGTCTTCGGCGTTGATGCGGCATTCCAGGGAGTGACCGTTGAGCTGCACATCCTCTTGGCGCAGGCTCAGCACTTCGCCACGGGCCATGCGCAGTTGCTGCTGCACGATGTCGATACCGGTGGTCATCTCGGTGACTGGGTGCTCGACTTGCAGGCGGGTGTTCATCTCGATGAAGAAGAACTCGCCGTCTTCATAGAGGAATTCAAAGGTGCCCACGCCGCGATAACCGATCTGGCGGCACGCCTCGGCGCAGCGTTCGCCAACCTTGGCGATCAGCGCGGAGTCGATCCCCGGGGCTGGGGCTTCTTCCAGCACCTTCTGGTGGCGGCGTTGCAACGAGCAGTCGCGGCAGCCGAGCCAGATTGCATGGCCGTGGGCGTCGCACAGCACCTGGATTTCCACGTGGCGCGGGTGGCCGAGGAATTTCTCGATATACAGTTCCGGGTTGCCGAAGGCCAGCCGTGCTTCTTCACGGGTGAGGGCAATGGCGGCGAGCAATTCGGTGTGTTCCTGCACCACACGCATGCCGCGCCCGCCACCGCCACCGGCGGCCTTGACGATCACCGGGTAGCCGATCTCGGCGGCGATGGCGAGGATGCTCGCGTCGTCGCTGGGCATCGTCGAGTCCGGCCCCGGTACGCAGGGCACGCCGGCTTCACGCATGGCGCGCTTGGCGGCGACCTTGTCGCCCATGGTGCGGATGCACGCGGCGCTGGGACCGATAAAGGTCAAACCCGCCGCCTCGATGCGTTCAGCGAAGCCGGCGTTTTCCGAAAGAAAGCCGTAGCCGGGATGGATCGCCTGGGCGCCGGTGACCTTGGCGGCAAACAGCAGCGCCGTCTGGTTGAGGTAGCTCAGGCCAGGCGCGGCCGGGCCGATGCACAGGGCTTCGTCGGCATTTTGTACGTACTGCGCGTTGCGGTCCGCTTCGGAGTACACCGCCACGGTCTTGATGCCCAGGCCATGACAGGCACGCTGAATGCGCAGGGCAATTTCGCCACGGTTGGCGATCAGCACTTTGTCGAACATTGAATTCACCTGCATCACAAATAAGGGTCAATCGAGGCGGAACAGCGCCTGGCCGGCTGCAACTTCAGCCCCGGCCTGGGCCAGGATCTCAGCCAGCTTGCCGGCCACCTTGGCCTTGACCGGGTGGAACATCTTCATCGCCTCGATCACCGCCACGGTCTGGCCGGCTTCGATGGCTTGCCCCACGGCGACAAACGCTGGCTCACCGACGGCGGGCGTCAGGTGCAGCACGCCGTAGAGGCTGGCCTTGATCTCAATCGCCGCCGTTGGCTTTACCGCAACCGGCGCTGCAACCACGCTGGGTGCGACGCTGATCGCCGCCTGCCCCGCCTGCTTGAACAGCCGCAACGTGCTGTCGCCTTCGGTAAGGCTCAGTTCCAGCAGATCGGATTCGGCCAGCAAATCCATCAACCCCTTGATACGTGCTGAATCCATAGTTGGCCCCTGCCTGTCGAACGTGTCTTGAGTGGATGGGGCCAATCTACCGAGCCCCTCGAAAAGCGGCCAAGACGCTTTGGCTTTGGGGTGATAAGCCGCCCTTATGACCACTCACGCCGCGCTGCCACGCATCTGCGCCACCAGCTCCAGGAGGATCGCCTTGACCGCCTGGGCCGGCACCGACAGCGGCAAATGCCCGGACAGACACAACGCCAACGGCGCCTCCACTTCGGGCTCGACGATGCGACACATATGCACCGCTGGGTTCGCCGCCAACACCCGCGCCGACGACTCCGGCAGGATGGTCGAGCCGAAGTGATCGGCCACGGCAGCGGTGAGCGTGGTGGACGACTCGATCTCGGCCACCACCCGCGCACCGAGGCCGATGCGCAGGAAGGCTTCGTCCACCATGCGGCGCATCACGTTGTAGGGACGGGGCAGGAGCATGTCCATGTCGGCCAGTTCGGCCAGGGGGATGTCGTCGCGGCCGGCCACCGCCGGATCGGCGCTGACCAGGTACAGCGGCTCGCGCAGCAGCGAGACGAAACTCAAGCCGTGCACCTCGCGCCCGCCGTAGAGCACGGCCATGTCCATGCGGCCGTTCATGATCAGCTCGCTCAGGGTGGTGCCGAAGTTTTCGTTGAGGTACAGCAGGATGCCGGGGTGGCGTTCGCGCACGGTGCGCAGCAGTGGCAGCGACAAGGTTGACGCGGCGGTGCCGGGAGCGAGCCCCACCGAGACCTGCCCGGACAAGGCCTGGCCGGTGGCGTTGATATCGCTCTGCGCCTGTTCGCACTGGCGCAGGATGATCTGCGCATGGCCGTACAGCACCTTGCCGGCTTCGGTCGGGGTGACGCCGCGTTTGGTGCGGATCAGCAGTTGTTGCTGCAACTCGGCTTCCAGGGTGGCCAGTTGTTGGCTGAGGGCGGGTTGGGCGACATGCAGCACGTCGGCGGCTTGGGTCATGCTGCCGATGTCTACCAGTTTCACGAAGTACTTCAATCGGCGCAGGTTCAAGTGGGCGGTGCTCATGTGGGGATTGAGTAGGGCTTTACCTGTGGGAGCGGGCTTG
>NZ_QAJM01000034.1 GCF_003852405.1 Pseudomonas sp. KBW05 | reverse complement strand
AGGCACCGAGTGTTGGGGCGAAGGCCTTTTGCTTACTTTTGGGCCTCTCCAAAAGTGAGTCGCTGTAAGAGCGAAACCCTAGGTGGCCGTTACCTAAATAACGGATATGTACACCGACACACCGACACACCGCCATCGCAGGCAAGCCAGCTCCCACATGGACCTAGGCTGCCTTGATATCGGTAGCTCAGCATCAATCGCCGTAGATGTCAGACTTGAAATACTGCTCTGAAATCTTCTGGTACTCACCACTCGCCCGAATCCCATCAATCGCCTTGTTCAACTCGCCGACCAACTCACCATTGCCCTTACGCACCGCGATCCCCGCACCCTCGCCCACGTATTTCGGGTCCTTCAGCTCCGGCCCGACAAACGCATAGCCCTTGCCCCGTGGCATCTGCAGGAAGTCATTCAGCGGGATGGTATCGGCAAAGATCGCATCCAGGCGCCCGGCGGCCAGGTCCATGTAGATTTCTTCGTTGTTGCTGTAGCGCTTGACTGTGATGCCCTTGGGTTCAAACACCTCGGTGGCATAGCGGTCAGTGGTGGTGGCGCGCTGCACGCCGACGGTCTTGCCCTTGAGGCTGGCGTATTGGTCATCCACCACGGCGCCGTCCTTCATCACCAGGCGCGAGGACGTGAAGTAGTACTTGTGGGTGAAATCCACCGACTTCTTGCGGTCTTCGTTGATGGTCATGGACGACAGGGCCAGGTCGATTTTCTTCACCTTGAGGGAAGGAATCAGACCGTCGAACTCACCTTCGACCCACACACACTTGACCTTCATCTGCGCGCACAGGGCATTGCCGATGTCGTAGTCAAAGCCGACGATCTCGCCTTTTTCGGTCTTCGACGCAAACGGCGGGTAAGCCGCTTCGATGCCGATGCGCAGGGTTTTCTCGGCTGCCAGCAGGTGGCTGGAAGCGAACAGGCCCAAGGCCAGGGCGGTGATGAGGGGGAGTTTCTTCATGATGAGGTTCTCGCGGGTTATTGTTGGTTTGGCAAGAGAGAAGAAAACGCTGCAGCAATTGTTTTGTACTTATAATTCCATACTGGACTTTTACGTCTTTATCGTCAATCACAGTTGTAGCGCGTATGCACCAGCACCCGGGTGAACGCCGGTGCGGCCCGCGCGCCCTCCCGGGCCCCGCGAATCCAGCGCACCGCGGCCGACACCTCGCCGACAAAGTCGTGGGACACCACGTAGTCCATCACCCCGGATTCGAGCATCGCGCGGGTGTGACCGGTCAACTCGTGCCCGACAAACACCGGCCGCTGTTCGCCGGGGATGGTGCCGATGGCCTGCGCCACACCACGGTTGGCCCCGGCGACGTTGTAGATTGCCGCCGGGTAGTCGTGTTTGGCGAAGTAGCGCATCAGCTGTTCGGCAGTGGTCTGCGGACGGTCGTCAGACACCATCCGCTCATCGATTTTCAGGTGTGGGAACTCCGCGCGCAGTACCCGCCGAAAGCCCATCTCACGCTCCTGCTGGCAACGGAACGCCATGCTGGTGACCAGCAAAATCTTCGCCTTCTGCCGCGCCAGCGCGTTGCCGATCAGCAACCCGGCGACGCTGCCGGCGGCGTATTGGTCGTTGCCCACGTAGGCGCTGCGCCCGGAGTTGGGCAAGTCGGTGGTGAGGCAGACCACGGGTATTCCCCGGCGACACAAGGCGCGCACGGCACGGTTGATCGCCGGGTGTTCACGGCAGACCACAATCACCCCGTCGGCGGTGGCGCCATCGGCCTGCACACGATCGGCGAATGCCGCTGGATCGACGCTGTCGCTGGTCACGTAGTGACCGTCAACCACCACGCCGGGGGTTGAGCTGTTCACCGTCGCCTGTGCCTCGGCCAGCGTCGTGTTGAAGGTTTCCCCCGAGTCGCAGAACAGCTTGATATGCAGGGTGGCCGTGCCGTTGGCCAGGTCTTGCCTGAGCTTGTCCAGCGCCGCCAGCACTTTGAGCCGCGTCTGTTCGCGTACCCCGGCACGGTGGTTGAGCACGCGGTCCACGGTGGCGACGCCGACCCGGGCGACCTTGGCGATCTGCTCCACCGTGGGGCCCTTCCAGAATTGCACAGGGGTTTGTTGAGACATGGCGGATCAATCCTGAATGATGTGAATACCCTCATTTATAAACCGTAGATCCGTATTTGAAGAACCCTTTGTGCCGTGCAACTTGATGGAATTCCCATCAGCCTTGGCCCTTGCTCGTGCTTGAACGCAGGCGAACCGCTGCGAATAATCGCCCCATAACAACCACAACACCTGTCAGGAGCTTCGCGATGAAACTGGGATTTGTCACCGATACCCTCGGCAACCTGCCGTTGGGCGATGTGCTCAAGCACGCTGAACGCATGGGCCTGTCGGGCCTGGAAGTGAACACCGGGGGCTGGTCCACCGCGCCGCATTTCAACCTGCAGCAGATGCTCGACAGCAACGCCGCACGCCGCGATTTCACCCGCAGCTTCGAACAGCACAACCTGGAAATCATCGCCCTCAACGCCAACGGCAACCCGCTGCACCCGACCCAGCCGGAACAGGCCCAGTGCCTCAAGGACACGATCCGCCTGGCCGGTGAGCTGGGGATCAAGACCGTGTGCACCATGTCCGGCCTGCCCGAAGGCCAGGCTGGCGACCGCATGCCCAACTGGGTCGTCGCCTCGTGGCCACCAGAGACGCAAACCATGCTGCGCTACCAATGGGAAGAACGCCTGCTGCCGTTCTGGAGCGAGATCGCAGGCCTAGCCAAGGCCCATGGCGTGGAGCGCATCGCCCTCGAATTGCACGGCAACCAGTGCGTGTACAACGTGCGCTCGCTGCTCAAGCTGCGCGACGCCATCGGCCCGGTGATCGGTGCCAACCTCGACCCCTCGCACCTGTTCTGGATGGGTGCCGATCCACTGGCCGCTGCCGATGCCCTCGGCGATGCGCTGTACCACGTGCACGCCAAGGACACGCTGCTCAACGCGCCCGTGCAGGCGGTGGATTCACTGCTGGAAAACGGCTCGCTGATGGACGTGTCGGCGCGCAGCTGGTCCTACATCACCCTGGGTTTCGGCCATGGCGAACAGTGGTGGCGCCAGTTCTGCTACCGCCTGAAAATGGCCGGCTACGACGGCTGGTTGTCCATCGAGCACGAAGACGTGCTGCTCAACAGCCTCGAAGGCCTGGAGAAATCCGTCGCGCTGATGCAAGGCGTGATGCCGGTCGCCGCCAGCGACTTCAAACCGCAAGCGATCTAACCGCCTCTCTACAACTGAGCCCACGGCGCGATGGCGAAAAAACCCTCGCGCCGCTATTAACAATCATTCTCGTTTGTTATATTCCGCCGCGCTTGCTCCCATGGCTGTCAGGTGGCGTTATGTCCGGCTCAGATCTCAAGGCGTTGTACCTCGCCCATCGCGGCGAAATCCAGGCTTACCTGGACCGCCGTTTACGCTGCAAGGAAACCGCAGCCGACCTGACGCAGGATGCGTTCATCCGCCTGTCGGAACAGATGGGCCGCACGCGCATCGACAATTTCCGCGCCTACCTGTTCTCGGCCGCGCGCAACCTGTTCATCGACCACACCCGCCGCCAGGAACACCGCAAGGGCGAGCCGCTGGACCAGCAGGCGCCCGGCGCGCTGGAGCAACCCAGCCCGACGCTGGAGCAAGCCGCCATCGCCCATCAGCAACTGGCCACCCTCAACGACGTGATCCAGAACATGCCCGCGCCCTGCCGCGAAATATTCCTGCTGGTGCGCGTCGAAGGCCTGACCTACGTGCAGATCGGCGAACGCCTCGGCATCTCGCCGAAAACCGCCTACAGCCGCATGGTGCGCGCCCTGGATTTGTTGAAGCTGGGCATGCCCGAGTGAGCCCCTTCACTTATACTGCGCCGCCTGCCCTGCCCTCGTTGAATTGATGACCCATGAGTGTTGAACCGCCGCGCCTCGTCTCCACCCCCGCCCGCCCGGATGACGCCAGTCACCAGGCCAGCGAGTGGTTTGCCCTGGTCCAGGCCGGCACGCCGACCCCGGCTGAGCGCGAGGCACTGGCCCACTGGCTCGCCGCCGACCCGCGCAATGCCCAGGCGTATGCCCACCTGGAGCAGTTGTGGGCGGCGACCGCTTTGTTGGCGCCGCCCAAGGTGCACGCCCCCCAGCTGTCCCGGCGGCGCTTTGTCGGGCTGGGGGTGGCGGCCAGTGTTGCGGTGGTGGCGGCCAGCGCCGGCACCCTGTGGTTCAAGGGCATCGGCGCACCGTTTGCCGACGTGCGCACCGCCGTGGGCGAGCGGCGCACGGTGCAACTGCCGGATGGTTCCAGCGTTGAACTGGCAGGCAATAGCGCGCTGAACCTGGATTTTTCCGCGACGCGGCGTGCGGTGGAGCTGTTGCAGGGCGAGGCGTTTTTCCAGGTGCAGCCCAAGGCCGCCGAGTTTGTCGTGCAAACCCAGGCGGGCCGGGTGTTGGCCAGTGACGCTGAGTTCTGCCTGGCGTGCGACGGCGCCAGCGCGCTGCTGAGCGTGAGCCGGCACACGGCGCGCGTGATCACGCCCAGCCAGCAGACCGACCTCGGCGAAGGCCTGTCCCTGCGCTTCAGCGCCACCCACACCGGCGCGATCCAACGCGCCGAGCTGGAGCAGGTCCTGGCCTGGCGCAACGGCCGCCTGGTGTTCTTCGACACGCCGCTGCTCAGCGTGGTCAACCAATTGCAGCACTGGCGTGCAGGCAAGATCTTTATCCCCGACCCACAACTGGCCGCGCGCCGTGTCAGCCTGATCCTCAACCTCAACCGTCCCGAGCAGATGCTCGACGTATTGGCAAAGGCCCTGGCCGTGCGCGTGACCCACTACACCGACCTGGTCACCCTGATCCAACCGGCCTAATCGCAAATAATTCACATCGCCATCAGGTATCGCCACGCTTCATCCGTCGTAAAGGGATTGATAGCGCGACCTCATAGGGAACCACCTGAATGGCAAAGCAACCCCAACCCACCGTGCACTGGCGCGCCGCCGCCCTCGCCTGCAGCCTGCTCATGGCGACAGTCCCGGCCTATGCCGCCACGGCAGCGAGCCCCTCGGTGGACACACTGGCGCTGAACATTCCGGCCCAGCAACTGCGCCAGGCCTTGTTGATCTTCAGCCAGCAATCCGGGCAGAACGTGCTGCTCGACGGCAACCTCGACGGCGCCCTGCGCAGCTCGGCGGTGGTGGGTGTGTACGCGCCGGAACAGGCCCTGACCGAACTGCTCAAAGGCAGCGGCTACAGCTTTGCCCGCACCGATGCGGTCACGGTTTACCTGGTGCCCGTGCCGCGCCAGGTAGACGGCATGACTTTGCCGGCAATCCATGTGCAGGACTACGCCGGACAAGACGGCGGCCCAAGTGTCGGTTATCTGGGCAAGCCAAAGTCCACCACCACACGCCTGGGCCTGACCGACAAGCAAACCCCGCAAGCCATCACGGTGGTAACGCGTGAGCAATTGGACGACTTCAAGCTCAACAGCGTGAAGGAAGCCCTGCGCAGCGCCCCCTCAGTCACCGTCGAACAGTTTGAAACCGACCGCACCGCCTTCACGTCCCGCGGCTTCAAGATTGAAAACTTCGAATTCGACGGCATGGGCCTGCCGTTCTCCGGCGGTGTGCTGGTGGGCGAACAGGACATGACCGAGTTCGAACAGGTCGATGTACTGCACGGCGCCAATGGCTTGATGAGCGGCGCGGGCGACCCCTCGGCCACCGTCAACCTGGTGCGCAAGCGCCCCACCGACACCTTCCAGGCCAAGATCGACGCCAGCGCCGGTTCCTGGGACAACCGCCGCCTGGGCCTGGACGTCTCCGGCCCGCTGACCGACAGCGGCAACGTGCGCGGGCGCTTTATCACCTCCCACGACAAGGGCAACTCGTACCTCGATCAGTACAGCCACGAAGTCAACGTGACCGCCGGTTTGCTGGCCTTCGACCTGTCCGACGCCGACACCCTGACCGTCGGTTTTTCCCAGCAGGACAGCTATTCCAACGGCAGCACCTGGGGCGGCCTGCCCATCGCCGACTACGCCGGCAACCGCATCCACTACAGCGACCGCAGTGCCAGCGTCGGCCAGCCGTGGACCTACTGGAACATCCAGACCCAACGCGCCTTCGCCGAGTTGACCCACGCCTTCGACAACGGCTGGACCAGCACCCTCACCGTCTCCGGGATGAGCCAGCACTCCGACACAAAAATGCTCTACGCCATCCCGCTGACCGCCGACAGCGTGATCGCCTACATCAACCGCACCAAGAGCACCGAGCACCAGGTGGCCGCCGAAGGTCAGCTGTCCGGCCCGTTCAACTTCCTCGGCCGCGAACATGAACTGACCCTCGGCGCCAACTACGGGCGCCTGCACCACAGGGAACGCGGTCACTACAACAGCGCATCCGGCAGCCAGGTGGAAAGCCTTGCCGACGTGCTGGCCGGTAACGTGGTGGAGCCGCCGATGAACTACACCGACGACCTCAACACCCAGCTGTTCACCGACCGCCAGAAAAGCCTGTTCGCCGGCGCACGCTTCAGCCTCACCGACGACCTGCACTGGATCGCCGGTGCGCGCATGCTCAGCGCCGATGGCGACGGCATGGGCTACGGCTCGCCCCACAACACGCGGGTGCACGGCAAAGTCACGCCCTACACCGGCCTGGTCTACGACCTGAACCCGCAGTGGAGCCTGTACACCAGCTGGACCGAAATCTTCAAACCGCAATACCTGCGCAGCACCGCCGGCGGCATCATCGAGCCGCTGGAAGGCAAAAGCATGGAAGTCGGCGTGAAGGGCCGCCTGCTCGACGAACGCCTGGGCGTCACCGCCGCGCTGTTCAAGACCGAACAACAAAACGTTGCCGAAGCCACCGGGCAAATTGTCGGCGGCCAGTACGTGTACCGCGGCGTCGACTACAAAAGCCGTGGCGTCGAGTTGCAAGCCAACGGCGAAGCCCTGCCCGGCCTGACCCTCGCCGGCGGCTACACCTACGTGCACATCGAAGACAACCACGGCGACAAGGCGCGCCAATACGTGCCCAGCCACAGCGTGCGCGGCAGCCTGACCTACCGCCTGCCCGGCCTGCCCCAAGCCAAGATCGGCAGCCGCGTGCAATGGCAAAGCTCAACCCAGGTCGACAGCAACAGCCGCGTGCAACAAAGCGCCTATGCCCTGGTGGACCTGATGGCCAGCTACGACTTCGACGACCACTGGAGCACGGCGCTGAACCTGAACAACGTCACCGACCAGAAGTACCTGCTGTCGCTGTACCAGGCCGCCGGTTCCACCAACTACGGCGCACCGCGCAACGTGACGGCTTCGGTGAGCTGGAAGTACTGAGCTGTCAGTCTCAACGTCCCCCCGAACGCAGGTTCTTGATACTGGCAAACGTCGACTCGCCCCGCGCCTGCTCCAGCACGTTGATCGGCATGGGCGCAGGCGCGGTGTGAATGATCGGTTTGACCACGATGGAGCGCTCGCTGTCGATGGCTGAGCGCTCGTCGCTGGGCGGCACGCCGAAGTACTCGCGGTAGCATTTGGAGAAGTGCGGCGTGTACACAAACCCACAGAGCACGGCCAGTTCGACGATGGAAATCGGCGTCTGCTTGAGCAACTGCCGCGCGCGGATCAGCCTTAATCTGAGGTAGTACCGCGAAGGCGAACAGTGCAGGTACTTCTGGAACATCCGCTCAAGCTGGCGCCGTGACAACGCCACGTAGGCGGCCAGTTCATCGAGGTTGATCGGTTCTTCCAGGTTGGCCTCCATCAACGCGACGATGTCCTGCAACTTGGGTTGCTGCGTGCCGAGCATGTGCTTGAGGGGCACGCGCTGATGATCCTGCTCGTTGCGGATACGCTCGTAGACAAACATGTCCGAAATCGCGGCGGACAGTTCATGCCCGTGATCACGGCCGATCAGGTGCAGCATCATGTCCAGCGGCGCCGTGCCGCCGGAGCTGGTGAGGCGGTCGCGGTCGAGGGTGAACAGGCTGGTGCTGAGCGTCACCCGTGGGAAGGCTTCCTGCATGGCGGCCAGCCATTCCCAATGCACGCTGCATTCATAACCATCAAGCAAGCCGGCCCGCGCCAGCACCCAACTGCCGGTACAGATGCCGCCGAGACGTTTCGAATAACGCGCCTGGGTGCGCAGCCACTTGACCAACTCGCCGGTGACGGTGCCTTGGATACCGATACCGCCGCACACGATCACGCTGTCCGCCACCGGCACGCTATTGATCGAACCGTCCGGGGTGATGGGCACACCGTCGCTGGCCCACACCGGGTTGCCATCCAGGCTTGCCGTGTGCCAGCGGTACAGCTCCTGGCCGGCCAGTTGGTTGGCCATGCGCAGCGGTTCCAGGGCCGACGCCAAGGAGATCAGCGTGAACTGGTCCAACAGCAGGAACACCAGGCTGTTGATCGGCCGCGCGGTCATGGCTGGGTAGCTGCGGGCACGGCCTGTGGTTGGGGCTCGGGATGCCGCGCGGTGATCAAGCCGACCAGGGCAATCAGCAAGGCCAGCACGAGGGTGGATGACACCTCGAAGCGATGCGCGGGTGTCACCATCATCACCGTCAACGCACTACAGATGAAAGCGATGACCAACCAGGTCAGCCAGGGAAACAGCCACATCTTGAACGTCAGCGTGACGTTGCGGCGCAGCAACACCTTGCGCATCCGCAGTTGCGAAACCGCAATCACCAGGTACACCAGCAAGGCAATCGCGCCGGAGCTGGCGAGCAAAAACTGGAACAGCCCCGCCGGCATGAAGTAGCTGAGCAAGGTCACGCCCGCTCCCAGCACCGTACTGGCGATCACCGCACCCCGTGGCACGCTGGCGGCCGAGGTCTTTTTCATCAGGGCGGGCGCATCACCGCGCTTGCCCAGGGAAAACAGCATGCGCGAGGCGATGTAGATCGAGGAGTTCATGCAACTGGCCACGGCGATCAACACCACGATATCCACCAGCAGCTTGGCATGGGGAATGTTCATCAGTTCCAGGGCGCGCTGATAGGAGCCCACCGAGGCCAGCAGCGGGTCATCCCACGGCACCACGGAGATCACCACAAAGATCGACAACACGTAGAACACGCCGATGCGCCACATCACCGAACGGGTCGCCCGCGCGATGTTCTGCGCCGGGTTGCTCGACTCGGCGGCGGCGATGGTCACGGCTTCGGTGCCGATAAAACTGAACATGATGGTAATGAACGCGCCGACCACCGCCGACAGCCCATTCGGCGCAAAACCGCCGTGTTCCGCCATCAAGGTGCTGAGCCCGCTGGCCTCGCGCTCGGGAATCCAGCCCATCAGCACGGCAAAGCCCAAGCCAATGAAACCGATGATCGCCACCACCTTGGCCATGGCGAACCAGAACTCGAATTCACCGTACTTGGACACGCTGAACAGATTGGTCACCACCAACAAAAAGATCGACAACAAGGCAAAGAGCCAAGCGTCGATCTGCGGGAACCACTGGTTGAGGATATGCCCGGCGGCCAGGGCTTCGATGGGGATCACCAACACCCAGAACCACCAGTACAACCAGCCGATGGTGAAGCCGGCCCAGCGGCCGATGGCCTGGTCGGCATAGGTCGAAAACGAGCCGGTGTCCGGGTTGGCTACCGCCATCTCGCCAAGCATGCGCATGACCAGCACCACCAGCAGCCCGGAAAACAGATAGGCCAACATCACCGCCGGCCCCGCCGCCGCAATCGCGTGCCCGGAACCGACAAACAACCCCGCGCCGATAATCCCGGCGATGGAGAGCATGGTGACGTGGCGCGGCTTGAAGCCCTGCGCCAACTGTCCGTTGGAATCCTTGGTGTTCAGGCTATTCATCGTTGTTTTTATTCTCGGTGATCGACGTAAGGCGTACTGACTGAAGAGTCAGGCGATCATCATTTCTTAATGATGAGTCACCTTACGCGGGCCGGCTGGACCGAAAATAGCCTGTGAGCGGCACGAATGCGTCTGATATCGACATCTACGCCGCAGATTTGTCTCAAAAATCCACGCTGGCCGACAACTGCAACGTGCGCGGATAGCCCGGCGAAAACGCGCCGTACGAGGCCACGCCCGACCAGTATTCGCGATCAAACACGTTCTGCACCGTGGCGCGGAAGGTCGTTGGTCGCCCGTCGATCTTTGTCGCATAGCGCGCGCCCGCATCGATGCGCGTCCATGAATCCAGCTGCTGGGTATTGGCCTGGTCGACGTACTGGCGGTCGGTGTAGATCGCACCGCCGGTGAGGGTAAAGCCTTCCAGCCCCGGGGTGTCCCACTCGGCCCAGAGGTTGGCCTGGATATCCGGCACGCCCACCGGCTTGTTGCCACGGTTGGCGGCGGTGGCGGATTTAGTCAGCTCGCCATCGAGGAAGGTCACGCCGCCCATCAGGCGGGTGCCGGGGGCCACTTCGCCAAACATGCTCAGCTCGACACCCCGGTTGCGCTGTTCGGCCTGCACCGAATACACGCCGTTGGCCCCGGTTTCGCCGCTGGGTTTTTCGATCTGGAACAACGCCACCGTGGTCATGAAGGTGCCGTGTTCGTACTTCACGCCGAGTTCGTGTTGCTTGGACTCGTAGGGCGCGAAGGTTTCCCCGGCATTGCTCGCCGTGCCGGGTGCCGCGTCGCCTTTGCTCAAGCCCTCGACATAGTTGTAGTACAGCGACACGTCCTCCCAGGGCTTGACCACTACACCGAGCAACGGCGTGTTGGCGCTGGCGTCATACCGCGCACTGACGCCGCCGGTGGCGTTGTAGTTACGCGACTCGATGGCTTGGTGGCGCATGCCGAGGGTCAGTTGGATGCGGTCGTCGAGGATGCCCAGGGTGTCGGTCAATGCGATGCCGGACAGTTCTGTTTCGGAAATGCGCAGCACCTTCGGCGTGTTGATGTACTGCTTGGGCGTGTCCACCGGGTGGTAGATGTTGGAACGGATCAGCGTGCCGTTGTTGATGCCCCGCGACAATTCATCCGTGTAACGGGTCGCCATCAGCGTGGTGGTGTGCGTCACCGGGCCGGTGGCAAAGAGCCCGCGCGCGCCCACGTCGGCGGTCGAGCGGTCGACGTTGAATTTGTAGTAGCCCGGTGTGTTGCTGGTGTCGCCGGCGTCATTGAGAATGCGCGGCACCTGGTCGGACATGCGCTTCACATCCGAGCGCCCGCCACCGGCATGGGCGAACACCGTGAGGTTGTCGTTCAGGTCATATTCGCCGCCGAGCAGCAGCGACTGCTCCTTGGTGTCCGACCAACCCCACTGCTGCGGCAGGCTGGTGCGGCCATTCGGCGCCGACGGCACCTGCACGCCCGGTTGGATGGTGAAGGGTCGCGAGGCGCCCTCCCAGCTTTCCTTCTGGCTGATGTAGTCAAGGTTCAAACGCAGGCGCTCGCCGCGATAATCCAGGGCGATGGCACCGATGCCGACGTCGCGGCTCTGGTTGTCCACGGCCGTGTCGCCACCCTGCAGACTGCCGTTGAAGCGCACGCCAAACTGGTTTTCATCACCGAAACGGCGGCTGATATCGAGGTGGCCGCCGACCTGGCTGTCGGACGCATAGCTGCCGGTAAAGCGCGTCAAATCCTCATCCAGCGGGCGCTTGGGCACGATATTGATCACCCCGCCCACGCCACTGTTGGGCGAGATGCCGTACACCAGCGCACCCGGGCCCTTGAGCACTTCGATGCGCTCGGCGTACTCGGTAAACGCGCGGTAGTTGGGCGCCACGCCGTACACGCCGTCGAACGCCAACTCACCGAGGTTGCCCTCGCCAATCGCGAAACCGCGCACGAAAAACGAATCGACAATCCCGCCCGACTGCCCGGTGGAACGCACCGAAGGATCGCGCTCCAACGCATCGGCGACGGTCACGGTTTGCAGGTCGGCGAGGGTCTTGGCGGTGTAGCTGGTGACGCTGAACGGGGTGTCCATCACGTCCTTGTTGCCCAGCATGCCCAGGCGCGCACCACGGGCCACCTGGCCACCGGCGAACACCTCGGGCAAGGTCGTGGGGCCGCTGTAGACGGCGTTGACGTTCGTCGCGTCAAGGGTCAGGCTCTGCGCGCTGTCGTCGTGCGACTCGGCGGTGGCGGCCCAGGCGTTGCCGCTGGCGGCGGCTAACAACAGGGCAGTACGGATGGCGAATGTTAACCGGCTGGCAACGGGCATGACGTCGGGGTCCTTGCATCGGATGAGAATTACTCCTGATGCCAGCCGACCGGCGAAAAAGTATCAGCCCCCCGTACATTTTTTTGAAAACCGAGACTGAGCCATGCCACCGACCCGCGTCCTGATTTCCCTGCTGTTCGCGATCCAGCTCGTGTCCATGGGCGCAATGGAAATGAGCGGACCGTTCTGGCCGGTGCACCTACGTGGGCTGACCGACTCCGATGCGCTGTTCAGCGTAGCAAGCATCGCCGTGTACGTCGGGCCGATGCTTGGCATCCTGCTGACCAGCGCGTTCTGGGGGCGTATCGGCGACCGTCATGGGCACAAGCTGATGATGATCCGCGCCTTGGTCGGCCTGACCCTGACCCAGTTGGCGTTGGCATTGGTCAGCGATATCTGGGCGATCCTGCTGCTGCGTTTTTTGCAGGGCGCGTGCGCCGGCTATATCGCCCCGGCCCAGGCGTATGGGGTGAGCATCGAAGTGCCGGCGCGGCGCGCACGCCTGTTTGCGCTGTTGCAGATTTCCACCAACGTCGGCTCGCTGCTGGGCGCGGTGCTCGGCGGCTTGATCCTCGATCACGCGACGTTTTTCTGGATCAACCTCAGCGCTGCCGCACTCTGCGCGGTGTGTACGGTGATTGCCGCGTTGACCTTGCCCGATGTGCCGCCGCAGCAGAAAACCGTGACCACCTCCAGCGCCGTGGTGTGGCGCGGTTCGGCACTGCTGCCGCTGTTGGCGGTGATGGGCATTCTGCTGTTGGCGCGGCTGCTGCCGCAGACCTCGTTCGCGCTGTATGTGAGCAGCACGTTCAACGTCAGCAACGCCTGGGTCGGCCTTTGCTACGGCTTGCTCGCGCTGGGTTTCATCCTGTCCGCGACGGCGTGGGCGCGGCACTTCGAAGGCCGCACCCAAGCCGACTCGCTGCGGCGCATCGCCTGGGTGGTGCTCGGGTGCATCGCCCTCACCGCCCTGGCCGGCATCACCCGCAACCCGCTGGTGTTTGCCCTTGGCTACCTGGTGTGGGGCGTGTTGCTCGGCGCCACGACACCGGTGCTGATGGCGCTGATTTCCAAGACCGCCGACAGCGCAAGCCAGGGCCACGTGCTGGGGATCGCCCAGGGCACGGCGCAATTCGCCTCGATTGCCGGTATCTCGCTCGGCGGGTTGCTCAGCCAGGTGTATGGGCTGGCGTACACCTACCTGTTCGTCTGCGTGGCCTACGTGCTGGCGCTGCTTGCGATTCTCGCGTTGCGCTCACGCAGGGTTGTCCCTTAGCATTGGGAATACTTCTCAATTGCACGGTTGCGCGTCATGAGCGAAATCCTCGAAGCCGATAACACCCAGCACCTGCGCGCAATCGAGGCGCTGTACAGCGGCCATCACGGCTGGCTGTACGCCACGCTCAAACGCAAACTCGGCAATGCCATGGATGCGGCGGACCTGGCCCAGGACACCTTCACCCGCATCCTCGCCTCCCAGGTCACGGTGATCGACCAGCCACGGGCCTACCTGACCTGCGTGGCCAAGGGCATCCTGGTCAATTGGTACCAGCGCAAGGCGCTGGAACGCGCCTACCTGGAAGCCCTGGCCAGTGCGCCGCGGCAAGAAGCGCCGTCGGCCGAAACCCACTTCATGGTGCTGGAGACCCTGCACGAAATCGACGCGATGCTCGACGCGCTGCCGCCCCTGGTCAAGCGTGCGTTCCTGCTTTCGCAACTCAACGGCCTCAAATACGACGACATCGCCACGCAACTGGGCGTATCGCTGATCACCGTCAAACGCTACATGAAACAGGCGTTTGTGCAGTGCCTGATGCTGGTGGAATGAATGCTCAGCCTGCGCAAGGAGCCGCCGCTGCCCGCTGACGTCCTCGAAGAAGCCGCCGAATGGTTGATGCGCCTGAGCGAAAGCGACCTGAGCGCCAACGAACGCGCCGAATGGGAGCGCTGGAAGGTCAGCACCCCCGAACGCGACCGCGCCTGGGCCCGGGCGCAGTTGCTGCAAAGCAAGCTCGGCGGTTTGCCGCCGGCCCTGGCGATGTCGGCGCTGGATCGCCCAAGTCATCCTGAACGCCGCGCGGCGCTGGGCAAGCTGGCGTTGTTGCTGGCAGTGATGCCGGTTGGTTGGGGCGGTTGGAAGCTGGCGCAGTCGCAGCAGTGGACGGCGGATTACCGCACCCATGTCGGCGAGCGTCGTGAGCTGGTGCTGGCCGATGGTTCGCGCATTACGCTCAACACCGATACGGCCATCGATGTGCGCTTCGATAGCCAGCAGCGGCTGGTGCATTTGCGTGAGGGGGAGATCCTGGTGCAGACGGCGGCGGATGCTGCGCGGCCGTTTCTGGTGAGTACGCGCCAGGGGCATATGCAGGCGTTGGGGACGCGCTTTACCGTGCGCGAACTGGGTTCGCGTACTTATCTGGCGGTGCTTGAGGGGGCGGTGAAAGTGGTGTTGGCTAAGAATCGGCAGGGTGCGCCGTTGGTGGTTAATGCGGGGCAGCGTACGGATTTTTCTGCGCAGACGTTTGGTGGGGTTGAGGTTGTTGACCGGAATGTTGGGGCTTGGACGCAAGGGATGTTGATGGCGGACAAGATGCGCCTCGCGGACTTTGTTGCGGAACTGGCCCGCTACCGACGCGGCGTTGTGCGGTGTGATCCAGCGATTGCGGATTTGCTTATTTCTGGGGCGTTTCCGGTTGGTGATACGCAGCGTGCGTTGAATATGTTGGTGGGGACTTATCCGGTGGTTGTTAGGGGGCATTTGAGTGGGTATTGGGTGACGCTTTCGGCGGCTTGAGCTTGGGTTTTTTGGAGTGAGTACATATCCGTTGTTTAGGTAACGGCCACCTATGGTTCCGCCCTTACGGCGGACCACTTTGGAAAAAAGCCCCAAAGTAACCGAAGGGCTCTTGCCCCAACACTCCGTTCCTCGCCTAGGCCCCCCAAATCCATGCC
>NZ_QAJM01000033.1 GCF_003852405.1 Pseudomonas sp. KBW05 | reverse complement strand
GAACCCTAAGTGGCCGTTACCTAAATAATGGATATGTACACAGACGGACCGCTATCGCAGGCAAGCCAGCTCCCACAGTTGCCATCAGGGCAACACGATATAGTCATTGTGCTGCACGATGGGCCGATGCGAGCCTTGCTCCAGGTGAATGTAGCGCCCATCCACCAGGTCAATCGGCAGGCAGTCATCAATATCCATCACCGCATCGGTATGGGCCTGGGCCCAGTGCCGCAACATCTGCTGCTTGCCCAGGGCTTTCGCTTCCCGCGTATTGCGCGCCACCACCAGCAGGTAGCGATGGGCTTCACCAAACGCGTTGGCTTCATAACCGCCCAGGTTGATGAAGTACAGGCGCTCGGCGCCGGCAGCGGGGGCCAGGTGGCTGAGCTGGATCTTCCAGCCGTCCACTCCATCCACCGCCATCCATGAATCAATGTGTACACCTTTGGGGCTGCCAAACCAGGCATCGCGCAATTGCGGGTAGGTGGCTTGCAGCGTATCCGCCACGGCGAATACCACATCGTGCACTTCGATCCTGGCTCGCGGGTGCTTGCCCCCGAGCATGACGACAAACAGCATTGCAGGTTCTTCCTGGCGACTTGGCAGGCGCCAACCATACTGCGATTGAACCCTTTTGTCCGGGCAATGCCACACTGTTTATCCGCGAACTCATCAGGAGGTTGTCATGCGTACCATTGATCTGGCCGGTGTTCCGGTCCCTGTTGTCGGCCAGGGCACCTGGCGCATGGGCGAGGACCCGAGTCAGCGCCGCGCCGAAGTCGCGGCCTTGCAACTGGGGATCGACGAGGGCATGACCCTGATCGATACCGCTGAGATGTACGGTGAAGGCGGCGCCGAGGAGGTGGTCGGCGAAGCCATTCGCGGCAGGCGCGACAAGGTGTTACTGGTGAGCAAGGTGTATCCGCACAATGCCAGCCACAAGGGTGTGCCACGTGCCTGCGACGCCAGCCTGCAACGCCTGGGTACGGACTACATCGATCTGTACCTGCTGCACTGGCGTGGCCAGTATCCCTTGGAAGAAACCGTCGACGCCTTCGAACGCTTGCGTGACGCCGGCAAGATCGGCCGCTGGGGGGTGTCCAACTTTGATGTGGCGGACCTTCAGGAACTCGCCGCTCCCGCATGTGCCACCAACCAAGTGCTCTACAACATTGAAGAGCGCGGCATCGAGTTCGACTTGCTGCCTTGGTGGCAGCAACACCATCTACCGCTCATGGCGTACTGCCCGATTGCCCAGGGCGGCGCGCTGTTGGCCAGCCCCACCCTCAAGCAGATCGCCCGGCGCCATGACGTTACCCCAGCGCAGGTGTCCCTGGCCTGGGTGTTGCGTCAGGACGGTGTGATCGCCATCCCCAAGGCCGTGACCCCCGAGCATGTACGGCTCAACGCAAGCGCCGCACATCTCGTGCTGGATGAACACGACCTGGAGGCCATCGACCGGGTATTTGGTGCGCCGAAGCGCAAGCACCCGTTGGCGATGGTCTAGCCGGCTACGGGCGTGCGCCAGTCGTCCGAGCCGGAAGTGCCGGCCACTTCGTGGGTCCAGACGATCTTGCGATAGGTGAAGTGCACGTCCTCGAGATGGGTGAAATGCGCATTCGCCGGGTCTTGGCAATTGGGCATGCGTGACTGGATATCGACGATGGTCGCGCCTTCCAGCTCGATGGTGAAGTAATGCTCCTGGGTGCCGGCCGAGGAGGTCCGGAACCACTCCAGGCGGCACTTGACCTCTTCGCCCGCCGTGAGCGCGCTGAAGAGCAGGGGCGAGGACTTGTCGAAGATCTTGCTGATCATCAATGGCTTATGCACACGCTGCCCGGTGGGTTGGCCGGACTGCGGGTCACGAGGAATGATCACCTGGTGGCTGAACGCCTGTACCAGGATCTGATCTTCGTGGCCTTCCTGGTAGAGGTTGCCGACCGAGTCCTGGGTAAACGTGCCTGCCGTAATCAAACCTTGTTTGACACCGGTGATAGAGAGATACGCGGGTGTTGGCATGTCGCTTTCCTTGTCTGGTTATTAAGAGGTTCCACGCGGCGGAGGGTGCCGGGTGGGCAAGGTCCTATAACAAGAAGCGTGCCTGAAAGTACAGGATCTAATGAAATAAGGGGTGGTGGCTTAGTTGGGAGTTAGTTGAGAGGTAAATGGGCGGGTTTTGAAAAGTGTTTGCGCGGATTAACTGCGCAGTAGTGTGCAGTTAATTGCTCATCTCGCAGCGCCGCGCATTTAAATGGGTTGCGAGTTTTTTGACGAGTTTCACGTTGTTCAAGCTGCGCAAGAATTTGCGCATAGCCTTGTTTTATAAGGGTTGTAGGATATTCCTTAACCCCGGTTGCGTTGCTTGCCCAATGGTGTTTGCGTGGCTAAGGTTTGCGAGCTTCGCAGCGATTCAGCGAAGTTGATGCGGTGCGCTGATCTCGCGTTTAAATCGATGATTAGTTTGCCCGCCCTGCCTTTAATCGTCGTCGTGGCTGCGCATGATCTACTCCGATAAATTGCTCGATTATTACCTTGAACTGGCGCGCTCGCCTTGCTCGGCGGCGACGTTCGCCGGCAGTGACATGCGTTTTTCAAGTGAATATGAAGCCCTGGAGTTCGAGCTGGCCAAGGCGCAATCGATACATGGCAGCGGCCAGCCGGATTGGCAGAAGGTCAGGGACGTCGCTGAGGGGGTGTTGCGCCATCACTCAAAGGATTTGCGCGTCGCAGTGTGGTTGACCTGGGCGCTGCATCAGTGCGAATCCTTCCCAGGGTTGCTCGCGGGCCTGGGGTTGCTGCGTGATCTCTGCGAGCGGCATTGGGGCGAGGTTTATCCCGTCAAGCCGCGTACCCGTGCAGCGGCCTTTGGCTGGCTGGTGCTGCGCCTGGAGCCGCTGTGCCTGCAAAACCTGGCGCTGCACCCGCAACGTCCGTTGTTCCAAGCCATCCTTGAACACCTCACGCAGCTCGATGAACTCTGGTCGGGGCACCTGGGGGAGGACGCACCGTTGTTGCTGCCAGTGCGCCGGCAGTTGGCGGAACATCTGGAGCGCGCCGCACAAGCAGCGCCCGAGCCCGGCGCAGTGGGTGCGGTGATTGCCCAGCTCAAGCACGCCACCAGCCAATTGCTCGCGCCTGAACCCGCCATCGACAGCGAAAAAACGGCGCACAAACGGCTGCGTATCTTGCAGGAGCAAGCCCGACCGCTCTGCGCCTGGTGGTTGCGTCAGGATGCCACCGACTTGCGCGCCCTGCGCCTGAGCCGCGCCATGGCCTGGCTGACGCTGGTTGGCTACCCGGATGCCGACGGTGAGCGCATTACCACCCTGCGCGGCCCCACGCCAGACAAACTCCAGCGCTACCAGGAGCGCTTCGACCAGGGGCATTACGCCGACTTGTTGCTTGAGCTTGAAGCCAGCCTCGTGACGGCGATGTTCTGGTTCGATGGCCTGCGCCGGGTCTGGGAGTGCCTGGCCGCGTTGCAGGCCGCAGCGGCGATGGCCGAACTTGAGGCCGACTTTGCCCTGTTGCTCAAGCGCTTGCCGAACCTGCCCGAGCTGCGCTTTCACGACGGCAGGCCCTTTGCCGATGCGGCCACCCGTGACTGGATCACGCTTCACGTCGAACGCCATATGCGCAAGCCCGAGCCGCCCAAGGTAGCCATCGATGCCACGGCGCAGCCTTGGGAGACCGCCCTGCAGCAGGTCATGCCCGTATTGCGCAAGGACGGACTCAAGGCCGCCGTCAACCAACTCAACCAAGGCGTGCGCACCGCCGTCAGTGAGCGTGAGCGTTTCCAGTGGCGCCTGGCCGTGGCCCGGTTGTGTGTGCTGGCAGGCAAACACGAACTGGCGAAGGTCCAGCTCGAACAACTCGACCAAGAACTGCAACACACCGGGCTCGAACGCTGGGAGCCGGCGCTGGCCTTGCAGGTCGCGCAATTGCTGTACCGCTGTTGCGACCTCTTGCCGCAAAGCCAGGCCGTGCGCGAACGCAAGGAAGACACCCATCGCAGGTTGTGCCGTTTCGATCTGGAAGCGGTACTTGAGTAGGCTTTCGAGCCACAAAAAAAGGAGAAACACCATGGCCAAAGAAGGTTCAGTTGCGCCTAAGGAGCGCATCAATATTACGTTTAAACCGGCGCTTGGCGGTGCTCAGGAAGAGGTCGAGCTGCCGTTGAAATTGCTGGTGCTGGGGGATTTCACCGGGCGCGAGGACCTGCGCAAGCTGGAAGACCGCAAACCCATCGGCATCGACAAACACACCCTGGACGAGGTGCTCGCCAAACAGGCGTTGAGCCTCACCCTCAGTGTGCCCAATCGCCTGCAGGACGAGGCCGACCCGCAAGAGCTGGGCATAGCCGTGCGCATCAACTCCATGAAGGACTTCAACCCCGCGAGCCTGGTCGAGCAGGTACCGGAGTTGCAAAAACTGATGGCCCTGCGTGAAGCGTTGATGGCGCTCAAGGGCCCGCTGGGCAATACACCGAGTTTTCGCCACGCCATTGAACAGGCGTTGGCCGACGACGATTCCCGCGCGCGGGTCTTGGCCGAGCTTGGACTGAGCAGCCCTGACGCCTGATTTTTCAGTAAAAGGACACTGATGCATGAGCACCCAAACACAGCCGCAGCACCTGCAACCCACCGGCGAACGCAGCATTCTCGACAGCATCATCGCCCAGACCCTGTTGAACGCCGATGATGAGGCCTATGGCATTGCCAAGCGCGGTGTCGCCGCGTTTATCGCAGAGTTGGTCAAGCCGCATAACAGCGGTGAACCGGTTAAGAAGCGCCTGGTGGACCGGATGATCAGCGAGATCGACACCAAGCTCAGCCGGCAAATGGACGAAATTCTCCACCACCCCGAGTTCCAGGCGCTGGAGGCGGCGTGGAAAGGCTTGCAACTGCTGGTCGAGCGCACTGACTTTCGTGAAAACATCAAGATCGAGCTGTTGAATGTCGCCCGCCAGGACTTGCTCGACGACTTCGAAGACTCGGCGGAAATCACCCAGTCCGGGCTGTACAAACACATCTACAGCGCCGAATACGGCCAGTTTGGCGGCCAGCCCGTGGGCGCGATCATTGCCAATTACTACCTGTCGCCCAGTGCTCCTGATGTCAAGCTGATGCAGTACGCGTCCAGCGTTGCCTGCATGGCCCATGCGCCCTTTATCGCGTCTGCGGGGCCGGGCTTCTTTGGTCTCGAAAGCTTCACCGGGTTGCCGGACCTCAAGGACCTCAAGGACCATTTTGAAGGCCCGCAGTTTGCCAAATGGCAGAGCTTTCGCCAAAGCGAGGATGCGCGCTACATCGGCCTCACCGTGCCGCGCTTCCTGTTGCGCACGCCCTACGATCCACTTGAATGCCCGGTGAAGACCTTTGTGTATCAGGAGAACGTGGTCCACAGCCACGAACACTACCTGTGGGGCAATACCGCCTACGCCTTCGCCACGCGCCTGACCGACAGTTTTGCGCGGTTTCGTTGGTGCCCGAACATCATCGGCCCACAAAGCGGGGGCGCGGTGGAGGACTTGCCGCTGCACCATTTCCACAGCATGGGCGAAATCGAAACCAAGATTCCCACCGAAGTCCTGGTCTCCGACCGCCGTGAATACGAGTTGGCCCAGGAAGGCTTCATCGCCCTGACCATGCGCAAGGGCAGTGACAACGCCGCGTTCTTTTCCGCCAGTTCGGTGCAGAAACCCAAGCACTTCGGCATCAGCGCCGAAGGCAAGGACGCGGAGTTGAACTACCGGCTGGGCACGCAGTTGCCCTACATGATGGTGGTCAACCGCCTGGCTCATTACCTCAAGGTCTTGCAGCGCGAACAACTGGGGTCGTGGAAGGAGCGTACCGATCTGGAACTGGAGCTGAACAAGTGGATCCGCCAGTACGTCGCCGACCAGGAAAACCCCAGCGCCGAAGTGCGTGGGCGACGCCCGTTGCGGGCCGCGCGGATTGTCGTCAGTGACGTGGAAGGCGAACCCGGCTGGTATCGCGTCAACCTCAGCGTGCGACCGCACTTCAAGTACATGGGGGCGGACTTCACCCTATCCCTGGTCGGCAAGCTCGACAAAGTATGAGCGCCAGCCAAGGGATGACCGATCACCGTAGCCTGTTCGAGCGCCTGGCACGGCCGGAGGCCGCCCAAGCCTCCCGCGTGGCCTGCATCGCCACACACCTGGGGAACATGCTCAGCACCCGCGCGGGCAGCGTGCAGACCCGACCGGACTACGGGTTGCCCGACTTCAACGACATGCGTTGCAGCCTGCATGAGTCGTTGAGCCAGTCACGGCGGCAGATCGAGGGTTTTATCCAGGCCTGCGAACCACGGCTGGCGAATGTCCACGTCAGGCTGTTGCCCCGTGATCGCGACCCCTTGGTCCTCACGTTTGTAATTGACGCGCTGCTGACCGTCAACGGCGTCACCCAGCCCGTCGTATTCCGCGCGCAATTGGGTGAGGCCGGGCGGGTAGAGGTGTTGCCCGATGGCCTTTAACCGCTATTACCAAAGTGAACTCAGCGCCCTGCGCCAGCTTGGGCGGCGTTTCTCTGAGCGCAACCCGGCCCTGGCGCCGTTCCTCGCCGACGCCGGGCAAGACCCGGATGTGGAACGGTTGCTGGAAGGCTTTGCGTTTCTCACCGGTCGTCTGCGCCAGAAGCTCGACGATGAACTGCCCGAGCTGAGCCACTCGCTGATGCAATTGTTGTGGCCCAACTATATGCGGCCGGTGCCGGCCTTCAGCATGTTGCAGTTCGACCCCCTCAAGCACGCCGGGCCTGGCGTCGAGGTGGCGCGGGACACCGCCGTGGAGAGCGTGGTGGTGAATGGCGCACGCTGCCGTTTCCGCACCTGCTACACCACCCATGTCATGCCGCTGCAGATCGGCGCGCTGGACTATGTGGCCCAAGGCGAGCGCGGGTTGTTGAGCCTGCGCCTGGACATGAGCGCCGACGGTGATTTCAGCATGCTGGCCGTCGACGCTCTGCGCCTGCATCTGGCCGGCGACCGCTACATCAGCCAAGGGTTGTACCTCAGCCTGTTGCGTCACCTGGAAGGTATCGAACTGTTGCCGTTGGACGCGGACGGGGTGCCGCTCAACGGCGGGGACGGGCAAGCGATGGTGTTGCGACTGCGCCCGCAGCAGGTGCAACCCGTCGGTTTTGCCGAGGAGCAGGCGTTGATCCCGTATCCGCAAAACACCTTTCGCGGCTATCGCCATTTGCAGGAGTACTTTGTCTTTCCCGAGAAGTATCTGTTTGTCGACATCACTGGGCTTGAAGTGGTCAACACGTTGCCTACGCAGGTGCTGAAAGCCACGCGCAGCCTGTTGCTGCGCTTTGCCCTGGATATTCGCGGGCACGCGCCGCCGCCGCCGACCGTCGACAATGTGAAGCTGTATTGCACCCCCATCGTCAACCTGTTCCAGCACGACGCGGTGCCGGTCCGGCTGGACGCCAAGCAAGACGAGTACCTGCTGCTGCCGGGGGAATATGCCCCAGGCAATGCCAGTGTGTTTTCCGTGGACACGGTGACCGGCTGGCGGCCGGGAGGCTTGGGCTACCAGGCTTACGTGCCGTTCGAATCCTTTGAACATGGGGGTAATGCTGCGAGCTATACCGTTCGCCAGCGTGCTTCGGCGCAGCATGCCGGGCTGGATACCTGGCTGGCAGTCGGCCATGGGCACGGCCATGAGCAGGAAACACTGTCGGTCGAGCTGACCTGTACCAACCACAACCTGCCACGGCAACTGCAGGTGGGCGATATCCGCCAGGCCTGCGAGCAGACGCCGGAATTTGTCACCTTCCGCAATATCAGCGTGCCGACTCCCAGCTTTGCGCCGCCCCTGGACCAGGATTTCCTGTGGAAACTGATCAGCCACATGTCGCTCAACTACCTGTCGCTGACCGATATCAACGCGCTCAAAGTGATCCTCGAAACCTACGACTTGCCGCGTTATCACGACCGGCAGGCACAGAAAATCAGCCGACGCCGCCTGGACGCCTTGCGTTCGATCCGCCACGAAGCGGTCGATCGCTTGCATCACGGCCTGCCATTTCGCGGGTTGCGCGTCGACCTGTGCATCGAGCCCCAGGGCTTTCTCGGCCAAGGTGAAGTGTTTGTGTTCGCCTCGGTGCTCAATGAGTTTTTCGCGCTGTACGCCAGCCTCAACTCGTACCACGAACTGCGAGTGATCAGCACACAAGGAGATGTGTACCTATGGCCACCCCGGATGGGCCAACAACCCCAGCTTTAAACACACTGACCCGCACCATTCGCGAGTACTCGCTGTACCAGGCGGTGCTGCAAGTGGTCGGTCACTTGCGCGTAGCCCATCCCTTGATGGATGAGGACGCGCTGTACGACCAACTGGAGTTTGTCGCCAACCCTGGCTTGGGTTTTCCCGGGCAGGACATTGACCGCGTGGAGTTCTTCAACGAACACGGGCAACTGCGTGCGCGCCTGCGCCTGAATGTCCTCGGGCTGTTTGGCGCGGGTTCGCCGCTGCCAGCGTTTTACGGCGAACAGGCTTGTGCCGAGCAAACAGGCGGCAACGCGACGCGGGATTTTCTCAACCTGTTTCAACACCGCCTGCAACGGTTGCTGTTGCCGATCTGGCGCAAATACCGCTATCACGCGCGGTTTCGCAGCGGCGCCGGCGATGCCTTCTCCGAGCAGATGTTTGCGTTGGTGGGCTTGGGCGGGCCGGCGATACGCGAGGCCACGCCACTCGATTGCAAGCGCTTGCTGCCGTACCTCGGGCTGTTGAGTCTGCGCGCGCATTCGGCGGCCCTGGTCGAGACGGTGCTGCGTTATTACTTCAAGCACGAGCGCTTGTTCATCGAACAGTGGGTGGCGCGCAGCGTGTCGATCGAGCCGCCGCAGCGCAACCGCTTGGGCCTTGCCAATCATGGGCTGGGCCGGGACCTGGTGTTGGGCGAACACGTGGCCGACCGTGGCGGCAAATTCAGGGTGCATATCGTTGGGCTCGATTGGCAGCGTTTTCACCAATTCTTGCCGTTCGGCACGGGTTACCCGGCGTTGTGCGCCCTGGTGCGGCTGACCGTACGCGACCCGCTGGCCTATGACCTGCGCCTGGTGCTGGCCGCAGGCGAGATCCGCGCGTTGCATATCGGCGCACGCAATGTGTGTCGCCTGGGCTGGACCACTTGGCTGGCGCACGAGCGCGCCGACGGCGCGGTCACGCTGGCTGGCAATGTTCAATAGGGAGCAAGGATGATGATGAATATCGATTTGCAACAACTGATCCAGACCTTGACCGCCCGCACGCGCGGCGACCTGGAGCGGGCAGCCGAGCGTTGTGTCAACCGCGGTGGTCGGGAAGTGTTGGTGGAAGACCTGCTGCTGGTGCTGTTGGAGTATCCCGCGGGTTTGGTGGACAAGGCCCTGATGGACGCCGGGGTGCCCGCGAGCGAACTGCATGCCGTGCTGCAACCCAAGAGCGAGAGGCATGCGACGCGCAACCCCGTATTCGCCCAGCCCCTGGTGCGCTGGTTGCAGCAAGCGTCGATGGTTGCCCATGTCGAACTGGGGCAGCCCGAGGTCGATCACGGCGCATTGCTGCTGGCGTTGTTGCGCCACCCGCTGGAGCATGCGGGCAACGCTTATCAACGCTGCCTGGCACGCCTGGATGTGGCGCGCGTGCGCGACTTTATTCTGAGCCAGGCCCCCGCCCGCGAGCACGTGGTGGCGGGGTCGATGCTGCAACGGTTTACCCATGACCTGACGCAACAGGCCCGTGAGGGGCGGATCGACCCGGTGCTGTGCCGCGACGGGGAAATCCGTCAGTTGATCGACATCCTGATGCGCCGCCGCAAAAACAATCCGATCCTGGTCGGTGAGGCCGGCGTGGGCAAAACCGCCGTCGTTGAAGGACTGGCCTTGCGTGTGGTCGCCGCGCAGGTGCCAGCCCCGCTCAAGGCGGTGCGCCTGTTGGCCCTGGACATGGGCTTGCTGCAAGCCGGTGCGAGCCTGCAGGGTGAATTTGAACGGCGCCTCAAAGGCGTGATAGACGAGGTCCACGCTGCGCCGCAGGCGGTGATCCTGTTTGTGGATGAAGCGCATACCCTGGTGGGGGCGGGTGGTCCGGCAGGTGGCAGCGATGCGGCCAACCTGCTCAAGCCGGCATTGGCCCGAGGTGAGCTGCGGACCATCGCGGCCACCACCTGGTCGGAGTACAAACGGCACATCGAAAAAGACCCCGCCCTGTCTCGGCGTTTTCAGCCGGTACTGGTCAACGAACCGAGCGTTGGCGAAGCCGTGTCGATCCTGCGCGGGCTGGTGCCGGTGTATGAGGCCAGCCATGACGTGTACGTGCGTGACGACGCTGTGGTCGCCGCCGCGCACATGAGCGCGCGTTATCTGGCGGGGCGCCAGTTGCCGGACAAGGCCGTGGATGTGCTGGATACCGCGTGTGCCAGGCTGCGTACGCAACTGGCGATGCCCGCAGAGGCGGTGCAGCAGTTGCACGCCGAGCGGGCAGAAGCCATGCGCCAGCAAGGGGCGTTGACCCGCGATGCCGACGCCGGGTTACCCGTCGATCACGCGGCCTTGCACGGCGTGACTCAGCGCTTGAAGGCAATCGAACAGGCGCGTGAGACGTTGCCGCAAGACGAACAACCGTCGATCAAGGCCGAAGTCTGCCCCCGCCTGATCGCTGAAGTTATCAGCGCCTGGACCGGCATTCCCGTGGCACAGATTGCCCTGGAACACAGTGCAAAGGTCATGGGTTTCGCCGACGCCTTGCGCGCACGCATCTTCGGTCAGGAGCAGGCCGTGCAGGCCCTCGACCGCAGCCTGCGGGCGGTCGCGGCGGGGCTGAACAACGCGGATTCGCCGGTGGGCGTGTTTCTGTTGGTCGGCCCCAGCGGAGTGGGCAAGACCGAAACCGCCTTGGCCCTGGCGGACCTGTTGTATGGCGGCGAGCGTTTTGTGACCACCCTCAATATGTCCGAGTATCAGGAGAAGCACTCGCTGTCGCGCTTGATCGGTGCGCCGCCTGGCTATGTGGGCTACGGCGAAGGCGGTGTGCTGACGGAGGCGGTGCGCCAGCGCCCGTATTCGGTGATCCTGCTCGATGAGGTCGAGAAGGCCGACCCGGAGGTGTTGAACCTGTTTTATCAGGTCTTCGACAAGGGCCGCGTCAATGACGGCGAGGGCCGGGCGATCGACTTTCGCAATACGCTGATCCTGATGACGTCCAACCTTGGCAGCGAGCGCATTGGCGCGCTGTGCGCCGACGGCCGACGGCCCGCCATCGAGGCGCTGCACGCGGCGATCCAGCCGGAGCTGCGTGCACACTTCAAACCGGCGTTGCTCGCGCGCATGCGTGTGGTGCCTTACTACCCGATTGCCGGCGAAGGACTGCATGACGTCGCCCGTCTCAAGCTTGGGCGCCTGGGCCAGCGCTTGCAGCAACGCAAACTGGCGTTTACCTACACCGCTGAATTGGTTGCGCACATGGCTGAGCGCTGCCTGCATAGCGACAGCGGCGCCCGCTACATCGACCAATGGATCGAGAGCCAGTTGCTAGCGCAGATGGCGGATCAATTGCTGGCCGCGATGTCGGCTGGCGAATGCCTCGCCCACATCCACGCGCGGCTGGACGAACACGGCGCGCCGGTCTGTGAGTTCAGCCAATGACGCAGACGTTATTCAGCCAACTGCCGCAACCCTTGGCCTACGCCGAAACCCTGCTGGGCTGGATCAGCCGCCTGGGGCTTGAACACGATGCAACCCGTTTGCCGAACCTGTGCGTGGCCGCTGCCGCACAGCTGAGTGAGTGTGAACTCAGCCAATTGTATTGGCGGGATGCAACGAGCGGGCGGCTGGTGCTGATTGCCCAGCATTCACATGAAGCACAGCCGCTGGGCGAGAGGGATTTCCAGCACGAGCAACTGCTGCAGTGTGTCGTGAGCCAGCGCATTACCCTGTGCCTCGACGATGTGCACGGCAGTGTCTATGACAGCGCGTTCCTGCCTACAGCGGCGGCGCCGTGGCGTGCCCTGGCCAGCGTGCCGCTGCTGAACGCGCGCCAGGCAATCATCGGCGTATTGCTGTGCGCCAGCCAGCACGTGGTGGCGTTGCAGGGCTACACGGCATCGCTGGCGCAACTGGGCAGTTTTGCCCTGAACCAACGGGCGATGTTGCGGCGTATGCAGCCGGTACAGGCAGGTGTGCTGCCCGAGGTGAATGCGCCACCGATCAGCACCTATGGCCTGATCGGTAACAGTGCAGCCATGGAAGATACTTGCCGCTTGATCGGCAAGGTCCTGCATGCCCCTTACACCGTATTGCTGCGTGGTGAAACCGGTACAGGCAAGGAAGTGGTGGCGCGCGCCATTCACGCCAGCGGCCCGCGCAGGGCCCAGGCATTTGTGGTGCAAAACTGCGCCGCGTGCCCGGAAGGGCTGCTGGAAAGCGAGCTGTTCGGCTATCGCAAAGGTGCGTTCACCGGCGCCGACCGCAACCACGCCGGGCTGTTTGACGCGGCGCACGGTGGCACGTTGCTGCTGGATGAGATCGGCGACATGCCGCTGGCATTGCAAGCCAAATTGCTGCGGGTGTTGCAGGAGGGCGAGGTGCGCCCACTGGGGGCCAGCAGCGCCCATAAGGTCGATGTGCGCATCATCGCTGCGACCCATCGGGACCTTGCGGCCATGGTGGCCGTGGGCAGTTTTCGCGAGGACCTGTACTACCGTCTGGCGCAGTTCCCCATCGAATTGCCCGCCCTGCGTACACGGGACGGCGATGTGCTGTTACTGGCCCGGCACTTCGCCGACAACGCCTGTTCGATGCTGGGCAAGGCGCCGGTGGCCTGGTCAGGCGCCGCCGTCGATCAACTGTCGAGCCACCGCTTTCCTGGCAACGTGCGCGAACTCAAGTGCCTGGTGGAGCGCGCGGTGTTGCTGAGTGACGACGGCGTGATCCTGCCGACGCACCTCTCGCTGGCACCCGACTCGCCGGTGGCGGTGGTCGACGCCACGCTGCGCCAGCGCCTGGAGCGGGTCGAGCGCGTGGTCCTGATTGATTGCCTGCACAAGAACCGCGGTAACCGCACGCGCACCGCGCGTGAGTTGGGCGTCGCGCGGCGCACGCTGCTGTATCGCCTTGCCCGCCTGAATATTCCCCTTGGCGATGCCCAGGCGGAATGCTGAATGAATCCTTTAGGGAGATACCCAATGCCTGATCGTTGGTGGCGAGCCTTGGTGCTTGCGGTTTTTTTACTGGGCGGCTGCAACGCCAATTACGTCTTTGATGACGGTGATTACCGCCCGTTGGGCGATCCACAGGTGAGCCGCCGTGGCCAGTGAGTCGGGGAGGTCATTCATGCAATTAGTGTTAGAGGTGTGCAGCGGCGGCCAAGCCGCCCCATCGGCCCACAAGGTGTTTGCTGGCGACGGTGGTGTGATCGGGCGGGGCAGCGATTGTGATTGGGTGCTTCCCGACGCCAGCCGCGTGTTGTCCAGCCACCATGGCCTGGTCAGCTACCGGGACGGGCGCTATTTCCTCACCGATATCAGCAGTAACGGTATCGGCGTGGCGGGCAGCGCCGAACGCTTGCGCCGGGGGCAGCCGTGGCCGATCCACGATGGCAACGTCTTCGAATTGGGGCCATTGGCGCTGCGTGCGCGGTTGACGGCGCCGCTGCAGCGGTTCGCCGAGCCTGTGCCTATTCCAGACGATGGCTTCCTGGCGCCGACCCCGCTGCCGTTGATCGAGGATGAGTGGGTGGCTGATGACGCGACGCAACCTTGCACGGAGCACGGTACGCCGCAATGGGATCACCTGCTGACGCCGACCCTCACCGCGCCTGCGGACGAAGCCGCTGCGCCGTTACCCGTTGCGACTGCGGCTTCGACCCATGACCCGTTCTGGGCGCACTTCGCGCAGGCGTTGGGTAGCGATATGTCGACGCTCGACACCGCGCGCCGCGAGGCATTGGCAATCAAGGTCGCGCGCTTGCTCAAGCACACCCTCGATGACCTGCAACAGTGCCTGCGCACCCAAGAGGCGTTGAAAGGCGAGTTGAACCTGGCGCCGCTCGACAGCAACACCCTGCAGGACATGCACGCATTGTTGGGTGATGGCGCAGTGGGCGAGCTCCCCGCGCAACAGGCCGTGACCCAGGCGTTCCGCGACCTGCAAGCCCATCAAGTGGCGATGCTGGCGGCGTGCCGGGCCGCCGTGCGGTGTGCACGCCAGGCGTTTGCGCCGGATCAGCTGCAACGCCGCTTTGTACGTCAGGGCAAACCTCCAGGGTTCTTCAGGGATGGCGCGCATTGGCGTGCCTATCAACGGCATTACCAGCAGTTGATTGACGACGAATCGCCGGCCGAGCCCGCGCTTGGCCGTGATTTTCTCGCGGCCTACAAGGATCAGGTGCGCCTGATCGCGACCTTGCACGCGACCTACCCAGGATGATGCCTATGTATCGAACTTCCATGGTGACCCTGCTGGCAATGCTGCTGGCAGGTTGCAGCGCCTTGTCGCCGTTTTCGTCGCTGACCAAGCTGGACCTGACACTGGCCGCCGGCGAGCGGCTCAACCCGGACCTGCATGGCCGCCCCTCGCCGGTGGTGGTGCGCCTGATTGAACTGCGGCATCCGGTGGCTTTTGAAAACAGCGACTTTTACAGCCTTTACGAGCGTGCAGAGCAGGTCCTGCCCAAGGATTGGGTGAGCGCTGAAGAGCTGGAGCTGCGCCCGGGTGAACGGCGGCTACTCAAGCTCAGCGTTGCGCCACACAGCCGCTACGTGGGGGTACTGGCGGCCTATCGAGACCTCCCGCACGTGCAATGGCGCTGGGTGTTGCCCATCACCCCGCAGCGGCGTACGCAGGCCGAGCTGGTGCTGGACGAAACAGGTATACGCCAAGTCGGCGTGGGGGAGGGTTGAGATGCTGGTTCATAAAGTTGTCTGGCAAGAAGGCATGCTCTTGCGGCCTCAGCACCTGCAACACAACGATCGCCACTACCAGCAGCAGCTCAGCTGGACCCGCCTGCTGGTCCCGGATGCCTGGGGCTTCTTGAGCCTGGCGATGGATTTGCAGTACCTGCACCTGGGCAAGATCGTGGTCAGCCAGGCCACTGGCGTGCTGCCGGATGGCAGCCTGTTCGAGCTGGGTGCCGGGGCGCCACCGCTGGTCTTGCAAGTCGCGGCCAACACCGGCCAGCAAGGGATCTACCTGGCATTGCCATTGGCCAGCGGCACACAGGTCGACACCCGGCGGCCGGAGCAGGTCGATGTGTTGGCGCGCTATGTCAGCTGTGAAGTGCAGGCGCCTGATTCCAATGCCGGCAGTGAGTCCCAGTGTCGGCTCGATTGCGCGCGCCCGGATCTGCGCCTGGTTGCCGGGGAGCAACACAGTGACCAGACGCTGGTCACGCTCCAGGTTGCCCAGGTGATGGCGTGCACCAGCGAAGGGGGCGTGACCCTGGATTCGGACTTTAGCCCGACCTTTATCTACCTCCAGCAACACGGCTACCTGGCATCGTGCCTGAGCGAAGTGATCAGCCTGCTGGCCAGCCGCGGCGAGGCGCTTGCCACGCGTATCCGTGGCAACGGTGGGGCGCCCGGGACGCAGATCGGGGATTTCCTCATGCTGCAGCTGATCAACCGCACCGAACCTGTCCTGCGCCATTACGCGTACCAGTCCAAGGTGCGTCCGGAGACCCTGTACCGCGAGCTGTTGGCGATGCTCGGCGAGTTATCGACCTTCGCCAATGACAGCAAGCGTTGCCCTCTGCAACTGCACTACCAGCACAGCGATCAGGGTGCGAGCTTTCGCGGGCTGATGGAGGCTATTCGCAGCCTGCTGTCGATGGTGCTGGAGCAGCAGGCCATCGAGTTGGCCTTGCAGGCGCGCCAGTACGGGGTGTTGGTATGCCCGGTCAGCGAGCTGAAATTGCTCGGCGTTGCGACGTTCATCCTCGCCGCGAGCGCCCAGTGCGACGGCGACACCTTGCGCACTCGCTTGCCGGCCCACCTCAAGATCGGCGCCGTGGAGCGAATCCGTGAGCTGGTCAACCTGCACTTGCCGGGTATCCGCCTCAAGCCGCTGCCGGTGGCGCCAAGGCAGATCCCGTTCCGTGCCGACAAAACCTATTTCTTGCTTGAACTCAGTGCCCGTGACACCGCGCAGCTGGAGCAATCGGGCGGCTTTGCCTTCCATGTCAGCGGCGAGTTTGCCGAGCTGCAACTGAACTTCTGGGCCATCAGGAATTGAACACCATGACCATGGATAGCGAATACCCGCCGGATGAAAAAACCATCTTGCTCGACCGCGAAGGCCACGGGCCGGCACAGCGGGCAATGACAGACCACCCATCGCCGCCGCGCTTCGAGCAGTTGGCAGACCGGATGATCTACGCCGCCCGCTTGCCCGGTGCGCATAGCTTCAACGTGGGTCTCAACACGTTGGTGGCGGCGGCCTGGGCAATATTGGCCGAGGCCGCTCAGCTCAAGGGCCACGTCGGTCGCGAGAGCCTGGGCGCGCTGAATGAGCGCCTGGTGTCGGCGATCACGCAGTTCGAGCAGCGCGCCTTGCATGAGGGGGTGGAGAGCGTCGAGGTCAACTCGGCCCGCTACGTGTTGTGTGCGGTGCTGGATGAGGCGGTGGTCACGGCGCAGTGGGACAGTCATGGCGATTGGTCGAAGATCAGCCTGTTGAGCCGCTTTCACCATGAAACCTTGGGCGGCGAAAGGTTTTTCACCTTGTTGGAACGACTGTCCCGCGACCCGATCAAGCACGTGGCGATGCTGGAGCTGATGTACCTGTGCCTGGCGATCGGCTTCGAAGGCAAATACCGCGTCGTGGAGCGCGGGGTGGTGCAGCTCGAAACCTTGCGCGACGGCCTGTATCGACAGATCCGGCATGTGCGCGGCGAGCCTGCGCCACCGGTGCCAGCACCTGCGCTGCGCAGGCGCAACCGGCGGTTACGCGGGCTTTCCACACCGTGGCTGGCGGTGGGTGTCCTGGCCAGCCTGTTGGCCATGTACACGGGGTTTGCCTGGGTCCTGGGCAACGAGCGCGTGACGGCGCTGGAATCTTTTCATCCTATGGCGCCGGCCCTGACTCGGACGCCCTTGTAACGCAGGGAGCAATGAATGAACGCATTCTTCAAGGGCGCGGGTACCGTGCTGCGTCGGGTTTGGGTATGGAGCCTGCTGCTGGTGCTGTTGAGCGCCAGCCTGGTGTGGTTTATCGGGCCTATGTTGGCGGTGGATGACTATCGCTTCTGGCAGGGCGCGACGGCGCGTTTGTTGACGATCAGCAGCGTGTTTCTGCTGTGGGGGCTGGCGATGGTCTGGCTGGGTGGGCGTCGCGTGGCGGCGTCGAACAAGCCTGAAAACCAGGCCCGTGACGCACAGAAAGGCCGACTCGAAGACGAGCGCCGACACGTGCGCGCGCGCTTCAAGGAAGCCGAGCAAGCCCTGGCGACGACACCGCGCTACGGCAACCACCGCAAGCGTTGGCGCCATGAGCTGCCGTGGTATGTGCTGATAGGCGAGGAGGGCAGCGGAAAAACCAGCCTGCTAGCGGCGAACGGGTTGCACGCGCCCCTTGATCGCAGTGATGCAACGCCAGCCGGGCGCAGCGCGTTCTGCGACTGGTATTTTGCCGATAAGGCGGTGTTGATCGACACCCCTGGTCGTTACCTGTGCCAACCGCACGGTGCACCCGACGCGGCGGGATGGGCGACGTTGCTGGGCTTGCTCAGGACGCGGCGCAGGGCCAGCCCGCTCAACGGCGTGGTGGTAACGCTGTCGGTGCAGACCTTGCTCGCCAGCAACGAACACGACCTGGACCTGCATGCTCGCCAGGTACATGCCCGTTTGCAGGAGGTCCAGCAGACGTTGCACGTGGATGTGCCCCTCTACCTGGTGTTGACCCACGCAGACCGTTTGCCGGGGTTTGCCGAGTATTTCGATACGCCCGAGGCACAAGCGGCCGTCGGTGTATTAGGCGAGCCGTTGGCTGTTGGCACCGCGGGAGCCGAGATGGCCCAGGTGCGCCAGGCATTCGAGGCGCTGCTGCAACGCTTGAGCGCTGAGTTGATCACACGTTTGCATCAGGAGCGTCACGTGGAGCGCCGTGCACGCATGCTGGACTTGCCGCCACAAGTGGCGCAGATGGGCGAGCGTTTGTGTGCGTTCATCGAGACGGCGTTCCGCGCCCATCGCGCTCCGCGCATCAACGGTTTGCGTGGCTTTTACCTGACGTGCGCGGGCGACGTACGGGCGCACGGCGTGTCGGGGTTGTTCCGCCAGGTCATCCTTGCCGAAGCCGACCTCGCCGGCCTGCATACCGAGGAGCGCCAGCGCTTGCGTTGGCGCCAGGCCGGGTTGAGCCTGGCGGCGCTGTTGCTGCTGGGGGCAGGTGCGGCCCTGTGGACACACAGTTACACGGTCAATCATCAGCGCCTTGGGCAACTGGTTGAATTGGCACGCGAGACCGTAGCCGTTGCGGCAGAGACCGATCACACCCTGGTTGTCCTGGCGCAGTTGGACCAACGCTTTGCTGCCACCCAGGTGTTTCCGGCCAAGGGCGATGCCCGGCTGCTGGAGCGCGCGGGGCTGTACCAGGGCGACCTGAGTGCGCCGGTGTTGGCGAGTGCCTACGAGCACACCTTGCACCAGCAGTTGCTGCCGGCTGTCGTCGCGCTGTTGGAAGAACAGGTGCAGGGCAGCCTGGCAGACCGCGAGCGGTTGCTGGACCCCCTGCGTGCGTACCTGATGCTGACGCTGCGCGAACGGCGAGAGAACCGCTGGCTGGCCGAGCGTGTCGCGCAAGCCTGGTCCACACGTTATGCCGGTGCGGCCGCGGTGCAGGAGCGCCTGAATGCCCACGTGGCGCGGTTACTGGCATTGCCGTTTGCAGCGCCGCTCAATGATGCACTGGTGGCCCAGGCACGCCAGGTGTTGCGCGGTGAGTCGTTGGCCGACGTGGTCTACCGGGTACTGCGTGAACAGGCGCGTGATCTGGAACCCTTGCGCCTGGCCGATGGCGTGGCGTTTGCCGGGATCGATCCGCCCATTCCCGGCTTTTACACCAAGCGCTTCTTGCAGTATTTCGATGCACAGGGGCCTCGGTTGGTGAACACCATTGCGCAGGACAACTGGGTGCTTGGCGAGAGCGCCGACCTGAGCGTGCTGGAGTTGCGTCGATTGATTCTGGCGTTGGAGCAGCGTTATTTCAGCGAGTACGCCGATGTCTGGAGCGACGCCCTGGGTCGGGTTCGACGGGGGGCGAGCGAAGACTTGAAGCAGGACGCTGCGCGGCTGGCGAGTGTGACGTCGGCCCGCTCGCCCCTGGTGCTGCTGTTGCAGCAGGTGCGGGAAAATACCCTGTTGGCAGGCCCATTGCCGATGGCCGAAGATTCTCCCCGGCGCACGTTGCAACGGCGTTTTGAGCCGCTTCACCAATTATTGGACGAGCAGCAGAACCCCGGCGCCGATCTGACCCGGGCATTGGGCTTGCTTGATGAACTGCACCTGCAACTGCTTGCCTTGAACCGCGACGTATCGCCAGGGCAGGGTGCGTTCCTGCGGGTCAAGCGGCGCATGGAAGGGCAGCCGGACGTGTTGGGCACTCTGCGCGATGTCGCCGCGCGCTTACCGCTGCCGCTGTCGGGCCTGATTGAGGGCATGGCCGACGACAGCTGGCAGCATTTGCTGGAGGACGCCTACGTACACGTCAATCAGCGCTATCAAAGCGAGGTCTACGGGGTTTACGCCCAGGCGATCCGTCAGCGTTACCCGTTCAATGCCCACGCCGCCAGCGACGTGGCCCTCAGTGATTTCCAGGCGTTTTTCAAGCCGCAAGGCGTGATGGCACGCTTTTACGACAGTTATCTGCGGCCTTTCGTCAGCGCCGAAGGCGGGCGTTATCGTCTGCGTAGCCTGGATGGACGCAGCCTGCCGATGACACGCGGGATGCTCGATCACCTGAGCAAGGCCCAGCTTATCCGCCGCAGCTTCTTCACCGACGGCGGGGGCGACCTGCAGGTGCGGTTTACCTTGGCGCCCTACAGCCTGGATCAGGCGGTCAGTCGCGCCGTATTGCGCATCGGTGAACGCCAGTTGGAATACCGCCACGGGCCCATCGTGCCGATGGTGTTCCAGTGGCCTGACGAGGCCGAAAACGGTCGCAGTAGCCTGGTGCTGGAGCGGGGCGCAGAGCGGCCATTGGGCCTGGAAAAAAACACCGGTGCCTGGTCGTGGTTTCGCCTGGTTGATCTGTTGCAGAGCGAACCGGCCAGTGGTCGCGATGGGCACTTGCTCAAGGCCGACCTGGCCGGTTTGCGCGCCAACTTCCTGTTGACCAGCCAACGCGCGCCCAGCCCGTTCCCGTTGGGGGATTGGCGCACGTTCCGTTTGCCGGAGCAGTTATGAACCCCGTGCCCTGGCGCAGTGCCGCACGCACCCAGCGTGGCAAGCTCCGCGCGCGCAATGAAGATGCCTTCCTGGACCGCCCGCAGAGTGGCTGCTGGGCGGTGGCGGACGGAATGGGCGGGCATCGCGCGGGCGATGTTGCCAGCCAAGCGGTGATTGCCAACCTGGCCGCGTTGCACGCGCAAGGCACGCTGGACCAGCGGGTCGAGGCGCTGCGCGGGTGCTTGCAACGGCTCGATCGGCGCCTGGGTCTTGAAGGCCTGCACGGCACGATCGGCAGTACGGTGGTGGCGCTGCTGTTGGAGGGGCATCGCGCCGCCTGCGTGTGGGCAGGAGACAGCCGTTGTTACCTGTGGCGGGCGCAATGTCTGTATCAGCTGTCGCGAGATCATTCGATGTTTGAGCGACTGATGGCCGAGCAGCAGTTGAGCCGCGCGCAGGCACAGGCCCACCCGGACGCCCGGGCGCTGACCCGTGCGGTCGGTGGCCGTGAGCCGTTGAGCCTGGAGGTGCTCGAACTCGACACACGCCCCGGCGATGTATTCCTGTTGTGCAGCGACGGCCTGTACCAGGCGCTCAGCCACCGGGAATTGGGCGGTGCCCTGAGTCAGGGCACGGCGCAGCAGATGGTGGAGCGTTTGTTTGCCCTGGTGTTACGCGGGCCCGCACGGGATGACCTGACGGCGGTGGTGGTGCTGCCATGACGGAGGCGAAGATCGCCCTCGACCTGCTTGCCGGGCGTTATCACCTTGAGCGGGTGCTCGGCACGGGCGGGATGGGCGTGGTGTATCGCGCCCGCGACTTGCTGCACGAGCAATTTGGCGAGCCCTGCTCGCGCGTGGCGTTGAAGGTGGTGGGCGATGGCCTTGCCCAGGCCAGTGATGCCCATGTGTTGTTGTACAGCGAGTTTGCCGTGACCCGCAGCCTGCGCCATGAGCGGATCGTGCGGGCGTTCAGCTTTGAGGTCGATACCGCTCGCCAGGTCGCGTTTTTCACCATGGAGTTGCTACCGGGCCTGACCTTGGACCGGCTGTTGTTGGAATGCCCTGGCGGCTTGCCCTGGCCGCAGTTGCAACCGCTGGCGGTGCAGGTGCTCGACGCGCTGGCTTACGCCCATGGGCAGGGCGTGCTGCACGGTGACTTGAAGCCGGGCAATGTGATGGTGGGCGAGGCGGGCATCCGCTTGTTCGACTTTGGTTTAGGCCTGGGTGACGGGTTACCGCAGTTGAGTCGTGACCGTTTCAACGCGTGGACACCCGCGTACGCCGCCCCGGAATTGGCCGACGGTGGCGCGCTGACCCCGGCGGCGGATCTCTACGGCGTGGCGTGCATGTTGTACGAATTGGCCGAGGGAGGCCGCCCCGCCGACTTTCAGCCCCTCAAGCCGCGCAAACTCCCCAGGCAATGCTGGCCCGCACTCAAGACCGCGTTAGCCGTGGACCCGGAGCGCCGGGCCATCAGCGTCGCCGAATTGCGTGATGCGCTGGCCCGCGACCCTTGGCGCTGGTACCTGTAGCCAGTGGCTCAGTGGCTCAGGTCATGCAACTGGCAATACTCCGCCCAACTCAGCCCGGCCATTTGCGCCACTTCTTTATGCACTTCCAGGCGCTGGCTCTCGAAGGCTTCGGCTGACTCCGCCGTCAGCTTGAGCGTCAATTCCCAGGCAAACAGGCCCAGGCGCTCCGCTTCGGCTTCGAAGGCTTCGTGCAGGCGTTCGGCGCGGTACTGCGCCAGGGTTTCACCCTTGGCCTGGGCGGCGAGGGGGTTGAGGGTGTCGAGTTGCGTGACGACCTCAGGGTGTTCGTTCAAGAAACGGTCCAGCGCGCGCTGGTGGTTATCGCCGGGTTGGGACAATGCGTCACTCCAGATAGAAAAGGCTTCAAGCGCGGCTGCGATGTCGGCGCCGGGCGTTTTTGCGCAGGCAGCGCTGGATGGCGTTGCGTATCGGCTCAAGCAAAAACAGCAGCAGGTAAGCCATCAGCACCGTGACCAGGTCCATCGAGCTGTCGCCCAACGGCCCGGTAAATTGCTCCACGGCGTCCTTGATCATCAACAACAAGGAAACACCACCTAGCCACAGCAACACATTGAGCAGCAGCGGGCGTACGCCCGTTGAGGGTTTGTCGTGCATGTTGAACCTCATCTCCCTGACGGCGGTTTCCGACGCAGATACTACGGCTTGAAGTCAGTGTAGGAATTGTGTCAGGTCATAAAATCCACTTAATCGTACTGCTCAGGTTTACCGGGTTGTCTTCAAGTACTGCGCCAAGGCTGCGTAGGCGGGCAACGTCACCCCATCATTGGCGGCATTGCCTGCGATGGGGTGGGAGGCGAAACGCACAATCACCATTTCGGCCTTGGGATCGATGTAGATGCTCTGGCCGTGCACGCCACGGGCCATGAAGGCGCCGTCCGGGTTATGGGTGACCCACCACATGGAGCGATAACTCCAACCCTGCAACTGACTATAGCCGGCCTTGGCAAATGCGCGTTTATCACCGCCTTGGCGGATATCGCTGACCACGGCTTCGGGAACAATTTGCTGGCCGTTGAAGCGGCCGTTGTTGCGTAGCATCTCGCCAAACCGGCCGAGGTCGCGCAGCCCGGCGTTGAAGCCGCCACCGGCGAACGGTGTGCCGATGGAATCCACGCTGAAATACGCGTCCTGCTCGCTGCCCAACCGGCTCCAGATGCGCTCGCTGAGCAGTTGCGCGACATTGCGCCCGGTGGCGCGGGCAATCACCCAACCGAGCACGTCGGTGTTGACGGTCTTGTAGCCAAACGCCTGGCCGTGCTCACCCTGTTGGCGCACGGTCTGCAAAAACTCGAAATAGCTGCGCGGGCCGTTGTAATCCTTGGGCTTGGGCAGTGGGTTGCCAGCCTGGGCGTGGGCCCAGACTTCGGCGTTGGGGTCGGCGTAGTCTTCGCTGAAGTCCAGCGCGGTGGTCATGTCCAGCACTTGGCGCAGGGTTGCGCTGCCAAAGGCGGAGTGGGCCAGTTCCGGCACGTACTCGACGATCTTCTTGTTGGCATCGAGGGTACCGTCTGCCACCAGCATGGCCCCGAGGGTGCCGACCACCGACTTGGTGACCGACATCGCTGCATGTTGGCCGTCGTCCTTGAGCACACCGAAATAGCGCTCATACACCACCGTGCCACGGTGCAGCACGAGGATGCCGTCGGTGTAGGTGGCGTTCAGGGTCTGGCGCCAGCTCAGGGCCTGGCTGGCGCCGCTCGGCACCACAGGCAGGCTGTCGATCCGGGCATCCAGTTGGCGTGCCAGGGGCGACGGCGCGCCGAGCCCGCGGGAGACGTTGACGGTGGGCATCAACTGGCGAAAGTTCGACACGCTCCAGCGCATCGCCGGGAAGCGGAAGTAGCTGCCATCTTCAAAACGCAGGGTACGGTCGGCGGGTGGCGGCGCGCCGACCATCCACTTTAGCAGGGCCGGGTCGCTGGCCTGGGCGTCGGGGAAGGTGGTGTCGGCGGCGTGGGTCAACACGCTGGCAGCGCTGAGGAACACGCCGGTCATAACGGGAAGGAATCGCAGCATCAGCAGGCGCCTTGATGTCGGGGAGACGACGGGAGCAAGGCTCGGGGCTCGACTCCATTCGAGGGAAACGTTACCGGTTGTGGCAACAGCTATCCGGCAGGATGGGCCAAACGGGGGCCTTCGACAACCGCCATGGCTCCAAATGAGTAGGGAATAATTTGCCCGGGCACGGCAAAAGCCTTTCACTCCCGGCATCAGGACGTGTAGCGTTAGTCGGTATTTTCGCCCCGCGATGGACAGAGGGATCGGTCATGGCGCAAACGCTGTTCAAGCTGTTTTTTACCCAGCGTCTGGCTGCCTTGGCCAGTACCGAGTCGTTGCGTGCGATTCGTGAAGGGCTGTTGTGGATCCTGCCGTGCCTGTTGGTGTCAGCGGGGTTTCTGATCTTGTCCGAATGCGCCCGGGTGCTGGGGTTCGATCCGCAGGTGGTGGGCTTCCTGGCCGGGTTGCACAACCAGATCAGTTCGGTGATCCCGCTGCTGGTGGCGGCGTCGATTGGCTACATGCTGGCGATCCAGTACCGCTTGCCCCAGCTGCCCGTGGCGTTCCTGTGCCTGGCCCATGTGGTGGTGGCCACGTTTATCCTGCGTGAGTACCCGCGCGCCTCGGCCACGTTTGTGCTGTTTATCGCCATTGCCTCGCCGCTGCTCAATGTGCCGGCGATTGCCTGGTTGCACCGTTATCGCTGGACGCGGCTGGTCAACGAGGACCTGGTGGGGCACAACCTGCGCGGCACCATCAATATGGTGCTGCCCGGTGCTATGACGGCGCTGGCCCTGGTGGTGGTGTTGTCGCTGCTGTTGCAGATTCCCTATGTGGCGCAGTTGCAAGGGCCGCAGGTGCTCGAAGCCCTGGATTCACCCTACGGCAGCGGCCTGTTTGTGACGTTGATGAATTCGCTGCTGTGGTTTTTCGGCATCCATGGCGTGTACGCCATGCAGCCGCTGTTTGATGTGCTTGACCACGCGGTGGTGCTCAACGCGGCGGCATTGGCGGCCGGTGAGCCGATCCGGTATGCGCTCAACAGCGGTCTGCTGGGCAGTTTTGCGTTTATCGGCGGCTCCGGCGGCGCCCTGTGTTTGCTGGTGGCGATCCTGCTGTTCTCGAAGAGCCAGTCCATGCGTTTGCTGGCGATTGCCAGTGTGCCGCTGTCGTTGTTCAACGTCAGCGAAGTGCTGTTGTTCGGCTTGCCCATCATCCTCAACCCGCGCTTGTTCATTCCGTTTCTGCTGGTGCCGGCGTTTAACACCATGGCCGCGCTGACGGTGGTGCAACTGGGTTGGGTGTCGCCTGCCGTGGTCAGTGTGCCGTTCACCTCGCCGGTGCTGTTCAACGCCTACCTGAGTACCCATGGCGATATCGCGGCAGTGGCGTTGCAACTGGTCTTGCTGGGTGTGGGCACGTTGATCTACGCGCCTTATGTGCGGGCGATCCATCGGCAACCGGCCGAGGGCGGCACGGTGTACCTGCGCTCATTGGACATGACCTTTCGCGGCCTGGAAGAAAAGGGCCGCCTGCTGGAGGCCGACCCGGTGCTGGCGTCCCACAAGGCGATTGCGCGCCAGGCCAGCGAATTGAGCCGCATCCAGCAAATCAGCGACTATGAGTTCTACCTCGAATACCAACCCCAAGTGTCCACCCTGACCGGTCTGTGTACTGGCTGCGAAGCGTTGATGCGCGCACGTGACAGCCAGGGCACGGTGCATTCGCCCTGGGAGTTCTTGCAGTGGCTGGCACAGGCGCGGTTGATGCCGGATGTGGATGTATGGGTGGCGTCCGAGGCTGTGCGTCAGTACCAGCATTGGCAGGCGTTGGGGTTTGCGCTGCCGATGACCATCAATATCTCCAGCGCCACCTTGACCGACCCGGCCTACGGCAATCGCCTGGTGAAAATCCTCGCCCAGGCCCATGGGCAGGTGTCGGTGGAAATCACCGAAGATGCGCTGGTAAGTGATATCCAGGCCACGCGCCAGACCATCGAGAAGCTGCAGACCATCGGCGCCAAGGTGTATATCGATGACTTCGGCACCGGGTTTTCCGCCCTGAGTTACCTGCACCAGTTTCCGGTGGATTTCATCAAGATCGACCGTAGCTTTGTGGTCGCTCAGTGCGACCCCAAAGGCGCCCAGGTGCTGACGGGCATGTTGCGCTTTTGCGAGGCGCTGAACCTCGGCGTGGTGGTCGAAGGGGTGGAGACCGCCGAGCAGTTGGCCTTCTTGAATACCGGCAGCGAGCTGTTTATCCAGGGCTGGTATTTCAGCAAGGCGCTGCCGGGCGATCAGTTGCAGGGGTTTGTGCGCGAACGTGCGGCGCTGGCCGAGGCTTAGGTCGAGGGGTAGCTGCGTTCGACTTCTTCGACCAGGCTGTCGATGCGCTCCAGGCGCGCGCGGTTGTCGTGGTCCCAGGGGTGAAAGCCTGGCCGGAAGTAATCCAGCCAGGGCCGAAACATCCGTGGGAACACACCCCGTGGGCCATACAGAAACTTGAGCATGCGCCAGAAACCCTTCAGGTGCCCACCGGCCTTGCGGTCGGCAATCAGCAGGCGCAGGTGGAAATCCAACACCACCAGCCAGAAGAACACCGTGGTGGTGAGCATGGTCCCGGTGCGCAGCAGGTAGCGCTTGGGCCCGGGCTTGATCACGCGGTTCCACACGTCGAAGGCCACGGCCTTGTGCTCGGTTTCTTCAAGGGCGTGCCAGTACCACATCTGCTGGTAACCCTTGAGTGAGTCGCCAAAGCGCGACGGGTCGCTGAGCAGGATCTCCGCGAGCATGGCGGTGTAGTGCTCAAGGGCTATGGTGATGGCCAGGTTGAACGACGGCGGGAAGTGTTTTTTCTGCCAATCGAGAATGAACTTCAGGCGCCGGTCGAGAGTGTGTGCCGGCAGGCCGGCGGCTTGCAGCAAGTCGTTGTAGGCCACGTGTTCGCGGCTGTGCATGGCTTCCTGGCCGATAAACCCCTGGACCTGTTTTTTCAGCTCGGGATCAATGATTTTCGCGCGGTAGTGACGCACGCTGTCCATGAAAAACAGTTCGCCCTGGGGAAACAGCAGCGACAGGGCATTGAAAAAATGCGTGATGAACGGGCCCTGTTCATGCCAGTCCTTGATACGTTCGGCAGGCAAGGCGAAGTGGAGATCGCGACGGATCGGCAACATGGCAGGTGCTCCTGTTCAGAGACGGGACTCGTCGTTGGTTTCCAAGACCTGGGTGCGCGGTTTTGGCGCCATGCGTTTGCTGGCCAGTACCACCAGCGCTTGATAGGCCGCCGGCAGGCAGCGGGCGAGCAGGTCGAGAAAGTAGGCGTCACGGCCGATCAGCACGCGCCGCTTGTTGTGGCGCACGCCTTGCAGGATCACTTTGGCGGCCTTGTCGGCGTCGGTGATAAACAGCTTTTCGAAATCCGCGCGGGCTTGTTGTTCGCTGTGGATCAGAAAGCCGGTCATGTTCGCGTCGATGCGGCTGCTGCGGCAGATATCGGTACGAATGCCGCCCGGGTGCACGCAGGTGGCGGACACGCCGCAGCGTTGCAGGTCGAGTTCCTGGCGCAGTGATTCGGTAAACCCGCGCACCGCAAACTTGGTGGCGTTGTAGCCGCTCATGCCGGGCTGGGCAAACAGGCCGAACACGCTGGAGGTGTTGACCACATGGCCGTCGCCGCTGGCTTTCAAGTACGGCAGGAACGCCTTGGTGCCGTGGACCACACCCCAGAAATTGATGCCGACGATCCATTCCAGGTCGGCATAGTCCACGCCTTCCACGGTGCTCGACAGCGCCACCCCGGCATTGTTGAAGATCAGGTTGACCTGGCCGTGCTGCACAAAGGTCTCGCTGGCCCAGGCTTGCACGGCCTCGCGGTCGGACACGTCGAGCACCTGGGTGGTCATCGTCACCGGCGCCAGCGTGGACGCCTTGATGATCGCCACGGTCTGTAACAGCCCCGGGCCGTTCTTGTCGGCCAGCGCCAGGTGGCAACCTTCCCGCGCCAGGGCCAGGGCCAGTGCGCGGCCCATGCCGGAAGCGGCGCCGGTGATGGCCGCGACGCGACCGTTGAAGGACTTCATGACAGGCTCCTTTCGGCGGCGCTGTGGGGCACGGCGACCGGGCGGGGTGGCTGGATCGGCAGCAGTCGGGCCACGTAATCCTTGAGGGCAAAATGCCGGGTGACCTGCTTGAAGCGCCAGGTCGAACCGGGCCACAGGGTGGTGTTCTTGCCGGTGCGCGGGTCCAGGTACCAACTCTGGCAGCCGCCGGTGTTCCAGATCGTGCGCTGCAACTTGGACTGCACGTCCAGGTTGTAGGCTTCTTCCACGGCAGGCTTGACCTCCACCGTGGCGATGCGATGGCGCTGCATCTGCTGGATGGCGTCGAGGATGTAAGTGACCTGGGCCTCGATCATCAAAATCATCGAGTTATGCCCCAGGCCGGTGTTGGGCCCGACGATCAGGAACAGGTTCGGATAACCCGGCACCGTGGTGCCCTTGTAGGCATGGGCGCCGTCGTGCCAGGTGTCCATCAGGTCGATGCCATCGCGGCCGATGATGCAGTCGCGGGGCAGTGGGTCGCTGGCCTGGAAGCCGGTACCGAAGATCAGGCAATCGGCCGGGTGCTTGATGCCGTTGGCGGTGACCACACCGTCGGCTTCGATACGCAGCACGGTGTCAGTCACCACCTCGACGTTGCTGCGTGACAGCGCCGGGTAGTAATCGTTGGAGATCAACACGCGCTTGCAGCCGATGGTGTAGTCCGGCGTCAGGGTTTTGCGCAGGGAAGGGCGCGCGACCTGTTTGTGCAGGTGGCGCTGGGCGATTTTCTGCACCATTTTCATCAACCGTGGGTGCAAGGCAAACCCCACGACCCGGCCCTCCAGGGCCCAGTAGAACGCGCCACGCACCAGGCGTTGGGTGAACGGCAGGTGTTTGAACAGCCAGCGTTCGGCGGTGGAAATCGCCCGGTCGGGCTTGGGCATGATCCACGGTGGCGTGCGCTGGAACAGGTCCAGGTGCGCCACCTGCGGTGCAATCTGCGGCACGAATTGAATGGCGCTGGCGCCGGTGCCGATCACGGCCACGCGTTTGCCTTTCAATGAGTAGTTGTGGTCCCACTGCTGGGAGTGGAAGCGCTTGCCCTTGAAGCTGTCGAGCCCCGGAATCAGCGGCAACGCCGGGCGCGACAGGCCGCCCATGCCCGACACCAACACCCGCGCACTGACCTGGCGGCCGCCGTTGAAGCGCAGTTGCCAGCGTTGTTGCTGCTCATCGAATACCGCCCGCTCGAGGCCCATGCCAAAGCACAAATAGGGCGCCAGCTCGAAACGCTGTGCGCATTGCTCCAGGTAGGCGCGGATCTCCGCTTGCGGCGCGAATTGCCGCGTCCAATCCGGGTTGGGCGCAAAGGAAAACGAATACACATGGGATTGCACGTCGCAGGCGCAACCGGGGTAGTGGTTGTCGCGCCAGGTGCCGCCGAGGGTATCGGCCTGTTCGGCAATCAAGAAGTCGGTGAGCCCGGCTTCCTTGAGCTTGATGGCCATGCATAGGCCGGCAAAACCGGAACCGATGATGGCGATGTCGATGGCATCTTCGTGGGCATTCATAGGCTGTCCTTCATGGGCATCTCATGTGCTCCTGTTTTTGTTGTGTGTTTTAGATAGAACACCATTGCAAAGAAAAAATGAATTAATTATTTTAAAAAAGATTTTAAATAATCTACCTGAAAATATCGCCTACGCTAGTCACTGGCTCCTCATATGAGATGTGTCTGACGGATAGCACCTCTCACACGCAGTTCAGGAACAGAGCGTTAACGGTAGCTGAGGTCGGTACCAATACCGGTCAGGCCGTCAGCAGCAGGGAAGCAGAGGACCGAGCTATGGCTGTCGAATGGATTGCCGCTGGCGCTGTGTTTGTCGGCGCGAGTGCTTTGTTATGGGCTTTCAGTGCGCGGATGACCCGGCGCATCGAAGCGGCGGTACCGAGCAACGGGCGTTTTGTCGAGGTCGAGGGCGAGCGCTTTCATTATGTAGAAGAGGGCAAGGGCCCGCCGCTGGTGATGATTCACGGGCTGATGGGCAGCAGTCGCAACCTGACGTATGCCTTGTCCGGCCAGTTGGCCGAGCAGTTTCGGGTGATCACCCTGGATCGCCCAGGGTCGGGTTACTCCACGCGCCACACGGGCACGCCGGCCGACCTGCCGGCCCAGGCCCGGCAAATTGCCGCCTTTATCAAGACCCTTGATCTGGATAATCCGCTGTTGCTGGGGCATTCCCTCGGCGGGGCAATTTCCCTGGCGCTGGCCCTCGATCATCCCGAGGCGGTAGGCGGGTTGGTCCTGGTGGCGCCGCTGACCCATCCCCAGCGCAGATTGCCGTGGGTGTTCCTGTCGCTGGCGGTGCGCCCTGGGTGGTTGCGACGCTGGATGGCGCACACGTTGACGATGCCCATCGGGCTGTTGACCAAAGGCGCAGTGGTCAAAGGCGTGTTTGCCCCCGACCCCGCCCCGGCTGACTTCGCCACCCGTGGCGGCGGCCTGCTCGGCATGCGCCCAGGTAACTTCTATGCCGCTTCCACCGAGGTCAATACGCTCAATGATGACCTGCCGGGGATGGTCAAGCGCTACCCGCAACTGACCCTGCCCATCGGCCTGATCTATGGCTCGCGCGACCAACTGCTGAACTTTCGCCAACACGGCCAGGCCTTGGCCGACAAGATCCCGGGCGTGAAGCTGCAACTGGTGGAAGGGCGCGGCCACATGCTGCCGATTACTGCCACCGCGCGCGTGGTGGAGGTGGTGCAGCAGGTCGCCAAGCGGATGCGCGCGCCACAAAACGCGACGCTTTTGCCCCCGTCGTTTGCCCTGGCGAACAAATAAGCGTGGCCTCGGTTGCGGGTTGGACCGTCGCAAATGCTTGCGCTAGAGACCTGACCAAACGGCTGAAAAAGAGACTGCTCGGTCACGTAAAAAAGGCCTCGAAAAAGTAGTTGACGACCTACCGATTCCGCGTTATTTATTTAAAAAAATATTTCAATTTATATTTTGAAATGATTTTTGAAATGCCTAAGAGCGAATAAAAATGAAAAAAACGTCTTTTATCGCATGGTTGGTTTTCGGGAGCATTCAACGCTCCACGGACCTGTTTTCTGCCCGCCTGCCAAGGAGCCTGTCATGAACCAGACTCTGGCAGCTCCTGGCGTATGGACCGACGGCAAGCGCCACCTGTGGTGGTTGGGCATCATGCCGCTGGCCACTCCTCTGTTGTCCGGTGCATTGGCCATTACCACTGGTATCCAGCAACTGTGGTGGGTCGGTGTACTGGTGATTTTCGGCCTGATCCCGCTCATCGACGGCCTGCTCGGCGAAGACGTCAGCAACCCGCCTGAATCCGCCGTCAGCCATCTGGAAACGCAAAGCTACTACCGCTGGATCGTCTACACCGGCGTGTTGTTTGTGATCTCGTCAGTGGTGATCACCGGTTGGCTCGCCGCCGGCGGCATTGAATGGATCATCCAGGGTGGCCTGCTGCAAGCCGCTGCCACACTGGACCCTTCCAGCTGGCTGTCCCAGGCCGCCAGTTACATCACCGCGCGCACTCAACTGCATGGCGAACCGAGCTGGTTCACTTACCTGGGCATGGCCATGTCCACCGGCGCGGCAACCGGGATCGCCATCAACACCGCCCATGAACTGGGGCACAAGCCCAACGCCCTGGAAGTGTTCCTTGCCAAGGTCACCCTGGCGCCGACGTTCTACGGGCACTTCTACACCGAACACAACCGTGGCCATCACGTACGTGTGGCCACCCCGGAAGACCCGGCCAGCTCGCGCCTGGGGGAGAGCTTCTGGGCCTTCCTGCCGCGCTCGGTATGGTTCAGCGCCCGCTCGGCGTGGAACCTGGAGCGTGAACGCCTGCGCAAACTCGGCTTGCCGGCCTGGCACTGGCAGAACGGCGTGCTCAGCGCCTGGATGTACAGCGTGGTGTTGTGGGGCGCGATGATTGCCTGGCTGGGGGCGGCGGTGATTCCGTTCCTGATTATCCAGGGCATCTACGGGTTCTCATTGCTGGAAGTGGTGAACTACGTCGAGCACTACGGCCTGAAACGCCAGAAGTTGCGCAATGGCCGTTATGAACGTTGCTCGCCACGGCACTCCTGGAACAGCAATCGGATTGTCACCAATATCTTCCTGTTCCAACTGCAACGGCACTCCGATCACCATGCCAACCCAACGCGTAGTTATCAGTCGCTGCGCCACTTCGATGAGTCGCCGCAACTGCCGTATGGTTACGCGAGCATGATTGTCTGGGCCTATGTGCCTTACTTGTGGCGTCGACGCATGGACCATCGAGTGTTGAATCACTACGCCGGGGATATCACCCTGACCAATCTTCAGCCGTCACAACGCTTGAAGTACCTGGAGAAGTACAGCGGCAGTGCCAAGCCGTTCTGATGTGAACTAACGCGTGAGTGGGCGTACTCGGGATCTGTGTATCGCGCAGGTTTTTATCGCCCACGGTTTCCCGGTTTAGTTGCAAGAAAGTTGTTTGACCCTAACAAAAATAATTTCAAGGGAAGGACGTACACCATGCAAGCACCTGCCAAGTTCACCACCCATATCGTATTGGCCGCATTGGGGCTGATCGTCTATCACCAGGCACAGGCCGCGCGCATCGAGCCGGCCGGCAGTGCCTTCACGGCCCAGGGCCCCATCAGCTTTTCCAAGGGCGCGCTGATCAGCGCCGACTGCACCATCAAAGTGGCTGGCAAGGTCGCGGCGGATGGTTCATCGGTGAATGTCGACAAAGTCGAATTCGACGGCGGCCTCAAGTGCAGCCGGGTTGAAGCCATCAACTTGCCGTGGGTGTTGATCGCCAAAGACACCAAGAGCGGTTCCATGTCGAAGATCAGCGTGGACGTGCACGCCTTCGGCCTGGGCGGCAAGTGTGGGCCTTCCACCGCCGAGGGTACTTGGGATAACGCCACCGGTAAGTTGGAAGCCAGCAATGTACCGATTGGCGAAGACTGCAAGATCAAGACGGTGTCGATCAAGATGCCGCCAAACTTCAAAGTTGTTGAATAAGCGTCTGCTGTTAGTGCGGTAATCGAATTGAGATTTGGCTGGAAAGGGAAGTTCTGCTGTGTTTCACCGTGACCTCTCGTTCATGGCCATTACCCCCTGGCGAAATGACTTCGCCATAACATGTGAGGAACAACAATGAAAAGTTTGAAAACCCTCGTATCGTTCACTGCTTTGGCTGTTTGCATGGGTGCGGCCTCAATGGCCAATGCGGCGTCGTTCAGCCCAGTGGGCAAAACGTTTACCACGGATGCCACCGGCACTATCGTGGTGAAGTCGCCGTCGTCATTTGGTGGTGCCGTGACCTGTAAAGCAGTGTTCCAAGGCACTGTTCGCTCCGATGGTAAAGCGGATATCACCAACGTAACGATTTCCCCGGGCTCCAGCACCCTGTGCAACCTGCCCAACATTACCGGCCTGCCTTGGCTGTTGACGCCTGTCACCACCACCACCGGCACCGCAACCAACGTCGGCTACACCATCACCGGTGCTCCACCACTGATCCCGGCCACCAACTGCGGCCCATCCCAGATCAACGTAACCCTGTCGTCTACGGCGTCGTCCATCAGCCTGGCGGCTGCCAACCAGCCACTGTCGGGCAGCTGCACCGTGCAGTCGCTGAATGTCACCGCTACCGGCGTGACCATCGTTCCTTGATAGCGGCACTCCGTAACAAGGGCTGATCACCCGCAACAACGCAGGTGCCTCTCACGGGGCACCTGTTTATAGGTGATTGGGTTTGCCGGGCAAGTAGGGAACATGATGAACAGATTAAACACCTTCATATGTACCGGATTGTTTGCGCTGTGCGCGACTGTGCCTTGGATGTCCAGTGCCGCGACGTTCACTAACCCGGGTTCGCTTTTTACCAGCAGTCCGACTGGCACGATTACGCTGAAGACGCCGTCCTCTTTTGGTGCGTCCGTCACTTGCCGTATTCAGCTGACCGGTGGTGTGCGGTTGGATGGTTCGGCGGCCGACATCCAGTACGTCAGGTTTTCGGGCACTGAGCCGCTGTGCCAAAGAATTCAGATGAACAACGGTGCAACCTGGAAGTTAACGCCGACCACGTTGACGACTGGCGATCTGAGCAATGTCGGGTTCGTCATTACAGCGCTTCTTCCAATTATTCCTGCCTCTAACTGCGGTCCCGCCACTATTTCGGTAGGGCTGGTAAATGGACCGGGGGTTGTGAACGTATCGGCACTCAACATGTACCTGCCGGGTAGTTGCGCAGTGGCGTCGTTGAACGTCGCCATTCCCGCTACGTCCATCATCCCCTGATCAATGCACGGCGATTACGAACAGACGCTGGCGGAGCCGGCTGAAAAATAAAATGTCTGAGGACCAAGACAATGCAAAGCGTCAGCTCACGAATTTCCTTGGCCGCACTGCTCCTGGGTGTGGTGTTCACCTCATCGATGGCAACCGCGGCCACGTTTGCCCAAGCGGGAACTGCATTTACCACCACGGGCTCGATTTCCACAGCGGTCAAGATGCTCGCGTGGACCCCGGTTCCCTGCAACCTCACCTTGACCGGCCAAGTCGCCGCCGATGGCAGCCACGCAACCATCACCGGGGCCACCTTTACCCCCGTCAGTGGCACCAACTTGCTGTGTACCTATTCGGCACCTCTGAACTTGCCCTGGACGTTGCTACCCACCAGCGCGAATACGGCGACGCTTGCCGGTTTCAGTGAGAAGGCGGCCTACGACAGTTGCGCGACGCCAAGCACTTTGAGCCTGCAATGGAGCGCTGCCAGCAGCGCCTTCAACCTGGCCAGCCCGTTCACGATGAATGCCACTTGCAAGATCACCGCGTTGACCTTCAAGCCTTCGCCGGTGCTGACGATCAACCCTTGAGGTCGATCCTGGCGCCGCTATTCGAAGTACCGCCTTTGACTAGGCGAACCAAGCAGCATGACGAACCGGCTGGGGTCGGTTCAGTGAGATAACAATAAGGAGTGCCGCATGAATAATAAAAAACAACAGGTACAGGTATTGCTGGGGTTGGCGCTGATGGGAGGGGTGATGGTTGCCGCGCCGGTGCAAGCCGGCGGCTTCTCCACGCCGACCTATGGTGCGCAGGGCTGGGGACGTGCGTTTGGGGGTGGCTCGCTGTTCAAGAACGACCCCAGTTCCGCCTATAACAACCCGGCGGCCATGGCATTTGTCGAGCACAATGTCGCGCAATTCACCGTCGATTACGCGCGAATCAAGATCAAGTACAAAGGGGAGGCCAACAACTATCTTGGCAACCCGGTGACCAACACGCCGGTCACTGACGAAGGGTTTCCGGGCTCAGACGCTACGTTGAACAACAACGATGGCGGCGAAGGCGGGTTCACCGCCTGGTTGCCCACCGGTTTCATGGTAATGCCCCTGGGGGACCGCTTTGCGTTTGGCTTGAGCCAGGTAGTTCCGCAAGGCATGCGTTCAACGTGGGATTCAGACTCGAAACTGCGGGATTTTGCGGTAGACACCAAGATTGAAACCGTCGGCCTGACCGGTTCTCTTTCGTTCAAAGTGAACGACGAGTTCTCGATTGGTGGCGGTGTCATCGTCCAGCACAGCAAAGGCTTCGTCAGCCAGAATATCGATTTGCTGGCGGCGGCCTCCAACTCCCAGTCCGAGTTGTTGGGCGGCATTGATTTCCCGGCAGGGGTAGGTGGCGCGCTGATGCGGGTCAAGGTCGATAATATCTCGGCGGGCTGGTTCACCGGCATCGTCTGGAAACCGACGCCGCAAGACACCCTGGGCCTGAACTATCACGCCAAGATCAAGAACAAAATGACCGGCAAATACAATATCTACGCCGATCAGTTTTCCTACAACCTGATGACCCAACCCAGCCCGTTTGGTGGCAGCGGCACGTTGGTCGAAGAGGCTTACCCTGGGCTGAAGCTGTTCCCGGATGGCGCGCATGCCAGCACCCAGCTGGACATTCCAGCCACGGCGGCCTTTGACTGGGTCCACCAGTTCAATGACCGCTTCACGTTGGGCGCCAGTGTGGCCTGGACTCAATGGTCGTCGTTCAAGGACCTGACCCTCAAGTCCGGCGATATCACCATCGTCTCCATTCCCTACAACTACAAAGACACCTGGATGTACTCCGTCGGTGGCGACTTCCGCGCCACAGATGAGCTGACCCTGCGCGCGGGTGTGGCCCTTGACCAGACGCCAACGCGCAACTCGACCCGTGACCCACGGATTCCAGACGGCGACCGTACATTCCTGTCATTGGGCGCGGGCTACGAGGTCAAAGCGATCAAGGGCTTGAGCCTTGACGTGGCGTACTCTCACCAGTTCGTGCAGGAGGTCAAGCTGAAGACCAAAAACGTCGACCGCCTGGGGGGCGCGAGCCTCGACGGTAAAGCCGAGTCGTCGGGCGATGTGGTCAGTGTGTCGGCCACCTACGCGTTCTGATGATTGATCGAGGATGATGGAGGAGGGCATCAAGCGCATCTTGCTGCCGTTATTCCGTGGTTCATCCTCATTCCTTTTTTGCGTGTTGATTGATCCGGCTGACCCGCTCAGCCGCTGTTTTTTTCGCCAAAGCATTAAATAAAAATTTCAAAACAAAATTTGAAAAATGCTTTGCGAGTTTGTAGTGTGGCCTTACGCCGCAGCTTTTCCGGGCTGTCGCTTCGAGGCCGTACCCTGAATCGAGTAGAGGTATCCCCATGGTTATCTGGTTATTGGCGGGTGTTGCAGCAGCGATTGCCCTGGCGTATCGACAAGCAGCGGCCACCTTGTGGCTGGGCGCTGGCCTGGTCTGGCTGGCGGTGGGTTACCTGTTCAATGGGGTCGAGGGCTTGGGTGTCACGGTCGCAGCGTTGCTGGTGCTGGCGCCCGCGTTGCTGATGGCGATCAAACCCCTGCGTCGTACGCTGTTGACCAGCAAGGCCCTCGCCCTGTTTCGCACCATCATGCCGGCGATGTCCGACACCGAGCGCGCGGCCATCGAGTCCGGCACCGTGTGGTGGGACGCCGAGCTCTTCAGCGGCAAACCCGACTGGCAGCGCCTGTTGCAAGCCGCTCCCGCCAGCCTCAGCGCTGAAGAACAAGCCTTCCTCGATAACGAAGTGGAAACCCTGTGCGACATCGCCAACGACTGGGAAACCACCCAGGTGTGGCAGGACATGTCGCCCGAAGGCTGGCAGTACACCAAGGACGCCGGCTTTCTCGGCATGATCATTCCCAAGCAGTACGGCGGCAAAGGCTTCTCCCACTACGCCCATTCGCAGGTGGTGATGAAGCTGTCGACGCGCTGCTCGGCGGCGGCGATTTCGGTGATGGTCCCCAACTCCCTGGGCCCGGCGGAGTTGCTGTTGCATTACGGCACCGACGCCCAGCGCAACTACTACCTGCCACGCCTGGCGCGGGGTGAGGACATCCCTTGTTTCGCCCTGACCAGCCCCTATGCCGGCTCTGACGCCGGGGCGATCCCCGACCTGGGTATCGTCTGCAAAGGCACCCATGAAGGCGAGGAAGTGTTGGGGTTCCGCGTGACCTGGGACAAGCGCTACATCACCCTCGGCCCGATTGCCACCGTGCTCGGCCTGGCGTTCCGTGCCGAAGACCCCGACGGTTTGCTCGGCCCGGCCGGTTCGCTGGGGATCACCTGCGCGTTGATCCCCACCGCCCATCCCGGGGTCAACAGCGGCCGCCGGCACTGGCCGTTGAATGCGGTGTTCCAGAACGGTCCGACCACTGGCAAGGATGTGTTTATCCCACTGGAGTGGGTGATCGGCGGCCGCGAACAAGTCGGCAATGGCTGGCGCATGCTGATGGAATGCCTGGCAGCAGGTCGGGCGATTTCCCTGCCGTCGGCCAACGTCGGCCTGGGCAAGGTCGCCGTGCGCGGCACCACCGCGTATGCGGCGATGCGCAAGCAGTTCGGCCTGCCCATCGGCAAGTTCGAAGGCGTGCAGGCGCCGCTGGCGCGCATGGCCGGGCACTTGTATGCGTGCGACGCGGTGCGCAAAGTCTCGGTGGCGTCCCTGGATGCCGGTGAAAAACCTTCGGTGATCTCGGCCATTGCCAAGTACCACGTCACCGAGCGCGCGCGGATCATCGTCAACGACGGCATGGACATCGTCGCCGGCAAGGGCATCTGCATGGGCCCGAACAACTTCCTGGCCCGTGCCTACCAGCAAAGTCCTATCGCCATCACGGTGGAAGGCGCCAACATCATGACTCGCTGCCTGATCATCTTTGGCCAGGGCCTGATCCGTTGCCATCCCTACGTGTTCCGCGAGATGGAAGCGGCGCGCAACCCGGACCGGCGCCAGTCGCTGGAAGACTTTGACAGCGCGATGTTCGGCCATGTGAGTTTTGTCCTGGCCAACACCGTACGCGCGGCGGTGCATGGGCTGACGGGTGGGCGGCTGATTTCCGTACCGGCCAAGACCGATCCGGCGCTGGCGTCCTACTACCGCCAGGCCAATCGTCTGTCGGTGGTGCTGGCGTTGATCTCGGATGTGTCCATGGGCGTGCTGGGCGGTGCCCTCAAACGCAAGGAAAGTATCACCGGGCGCCTGGGGGATATTCTTTCGCAGCTGTACATCCTGTCCTGCGTGCTCAAGCGTTTTGAGGATGACGGCCGGCCCCAGGCGGACCTGCCGCTGGTGCATTGGGCGGCTCAGGATGCGCTGCTGCGCGCCCATGAAGCCCTCGCCGAAGTACTCGACAATTACCCGTCCAAAGCCGCTGCGGCGGTGGTGCGTGGCTTGAGTTTTCCGTTGGGCATTCCCCTGCGCAAACCGTCGGATCGCTTGTTGGCCCAGGTAGCGGATGTGGTGCAAACCCCCGGTGAAACCCGCGACCGTTTGCTGGCCAATTCCTACATCCCACGCCCGGAAATCGACAAGTTGGCCTACGGCGAACTGGGCTTCCGCTTGTTGCCACAGGTGGAATTGATCGACGCGCGGCTCAAGCCGGCGATCAAGCAAGGCCTGCTCGAACCGCTGCCGATCTCGGCCACGGCCTTCACTGCGTGGCGGATCAAGGCGCGGGCGCTGGACCTGATCAGCGACGACGAAGACGCCTTGCTGGCGCGTTATGTGGAATACGCCGATCACGCCATCCAGGTGGACGACTTCCCGCAGGATTTCGGTTTGCTGGAGGCGTTGCAGCAGCGCAAGCAGGCGCTGGAGCCGGTGGCAAAGCGCCGTAGCAGCCAGGGCGAAAACGCCTCGGTCAACTAGGCGACACAGGGTCATTGTGGGAGCGGGCTTGCTCGCGAATGCGGTCTGTCAGTGACAGATGTGCTGGCTGACCCAGCGCATTCGCGAGCAAGCCCGCTCCCACAGTGATTGGGTTTCCAGGTCAATACAGTGTTGTGAGTGCATTTATGAGTGACAGCTACTTAACGTTCGTCAATTCCCCCTGGGGCCGCCGCCTGGCCCAGACCCTCGGCTTGCCGCAACCCCTGCCATTGCAGCGCCATCGCAGCGGCCAGCAGGGCTTGGCCAATCCGGTGATCGTCGCCGGGGCAGGGCGCTTGGCTGCACAGGTGCAACAACTGTTCAGCGCCACCGACACGGTCACTGCCGCTGCAGCCACTCTCAAGGCACCGTCCACCGGCAAGGTGCAGGGCGCGGTGTTTGACGCCAGTGGCGTGAGCAGCCTGCAACAACTGGATGAGCTGTACGAATTCTTCCATGCCAACGGCAAACGTCTGGGCCAACACGGCCGTGTGGTGGTGCTCGGCACCGCGCCGGAACATTGTGCGGACTTGCCCCAGGCCATCGCCCAGCGCGCCCTTGAAGGTTTGGTGCGCTCCCTGGCCAAGGAGCTGCGCCGTGCGATCACCGTGCAATTGCTCTACGTTGCGCCGGGGGCCGAAGACGCGCTGGACAGCAGCCTGCGCTTCTTTCTGTCGCGTCGTTCAGCCTACGTCTCGGGGCAAGTGGTGCGCGTGGAAAAACCCGTGGACGGCCACGTGACGGTCAATTGGGACAAGCCTTTCGCCGGTCGCCGCGCGCTGGTCACGGGTGCCTCCCGTGGCATCGGCCTGGCGATTGCCCAGGTGTTGGCCCGTGACGGCGCCCATGTAGTGTGCGTGGATGTGCCCCAGGCCCAGGACTCGCTGCAACAAGTGGCGGCCAGTGTGGGCGGTTCGGCATTGCCGTTGGACATCACCGCCGCCGACGCCGCTGCGTTGCTGGGCACCCATGTCAGCCAATACGGCGCATTCGACGTGGTGGTGCATAACGCCGGGATCACCCGCGACAAGACCATCGCCAAAATGACCGAAGCCGCGTGGCGCAGCGTGCTGGCGGTCAACCTGGAGGCGCCCCTGCGCCTGACTGAGGCGTTGTTGGACAGCCAGGGCCTCAACCCCGGTGGGCGCATTGTGGGCGTGTCGTCGATCTCCGGTATTGCCGGCAACCTCGGGCAAAGCAACTACGCCACCTCCAAGGCGGGGGTGATTGGCCTGGTGCAAGGCCTGGCGCCGCGTGCGGCGGCGCAGCAGGTCACGGTGAATGCGGTGGCGCCGGGGTTTATCGAAACCCAGATGACCGCGAAGATCCCGCTGATGATCCGCGAGGCGGGGCGGCGTATGAATGCGTTGCATCAGGGCGGACAGCCGATTGATGTGGCCGAGACGATCGCCTGGCTGGCGCACCCGGCTTCCGGCGGGGTCAACGGACAAGTCGTACGGGTGTGCGGGCAAAGCCTGCTGGGAGCTTGAGCCATGGACTACGTGACGCAGATTATCGATCCACCGCCGTCGCGCACCCAGCTGTTGTTCGACGGCGTGCGTGCCTTGCGCAAGCCCAAGCTGGACGGTGCACCGGTATTGCCCACGGAACGCCTGGTGCGTTCGGCCGTGGCGTTGCAGGCCGCCGATATTGCCGCCTATGGCCGTGCCTGCGGATTTCGCCCGGAGCAGGGCGTGCCGCTGTCCTACCCCCATGTGCTGGCATTCCCGCTGCACTTGATGCTGCTCACACGGCCAAGCTTTCCGTACCCGGCCAGCGGCATGGTGCATCTGGCCAATCGCATTCGCCAGCATCAGCGCTTGCAGGCAGGCCAGGCGCTGCGCCTGGAGGTGTATTGCGAACGCTGGGTCGCCCACGCCAAGGGCCAGGCGCTGAGCATCGCCACCCGGGCCTACAGTGCGGGCACCCTGGCGTGGGAAAGCGACAGTCTGTACCTGCGTCGGGACGTCAAGGACCCCGTCGGCGAACCCTGGAATGCGGCGTTGGCGTTGCAGGAAGAAGGCCTGCTGCGCACCCAGCGATGGGTGTTGCCCGCCGATCTGGGCCGGCGCTTTGCCCGGGTATCGGGAGATTTCAACCCGATCCACACCTCGCTGATCGGCGCCAAGCTCTTTGGCTTTCGCCGCGCCATCGCCCACGGCATGTGGACCCTGGGCCGCGCACTTGCTGCCCAGCAACCGCCCGGAGGGTTGGAGCAGGCCGAGGCGCATTGTGATTTCAAACTGCCGATCTTCCTGCCCGGCCAGGTCGCGCTGTGGAACCATCCCGCCAGCGGCCCGCGCCGTGAATTTGAAGTGCGCAATTTCGCCGGTGATAAACCGCATATGCGCGGGCTATTTGTCTGGAATGAGAGCCATCGATGACTGACTACAGCTTCAACCCGGCCCCGACTCGCCGCGTGGCGATTATCGGTGGCAACCGCATCCCGTTTGCCCGCTCCAACACGGTGTATGCCCACGACAGCAACCAGGACTTGCTGGTGGCGGCGCTGCAAGGCCTGGTGGACCGCTACAACCTGCACGGCAAGCGCCTCGGGGAGTTTGCCGCCGGTGCGGTGATCAAGCATTCGCGGGATTTCAACCTGGCGCGTGAGTCGCTGCTGTCTACCACTTTGTCGCCGGACACACCGGCCTATGACGTGCAGCAAGCCTGCGGCACCGGCCTGGAGGCGGCGTTGCTGGTGGCCAATAAAATCGCCCTCGGCCAGATCGACGTGGGCATCGCCGGGGGGGCTGATACCACTTCCGACGCGCCCATCGGCATCAACGAATCCCTGCGTCACACCTTGCTCGCGGCCAATCGCGCCAAAGGCCTGGGCGGCAAGTTGCAGGCCTTGCTCAAGGTGCGCCCGTCGATGTTTTTCAAGCCGCTGCTGCCGCGCAATGGCGAGCCGCGGACCGGCTTGTCCATGGGCGAGCACTGCGAAGCCATGGCCCAGCGCTGGCAGATCAAGCGTCTGGCCCAGGATGAACTGACGTTGACCAGTCACCAGCGCCTGGACGCGGCCTACAAACGCGGTTTTTTCGATGACCTGATCAGCCCCCATCGCGGCCTGGCCCGGGACAACAACCTGCGCGCCGACACCCACCTTGCCAAACTCGCCAGCCTGGCGCCGGCCTATGACCGTGACAACGGCAGCCTCACCGCCGGCAACTCGACACCGCTGACCGATGGTGCCTCGGTGGTGTTGCTGGCCAGTGAAGAGTGGGCAGCAGCAAACGGCTGGCCGGTGCTGGCATATCTGCGCACCGGTGAAACGGCGGCGGTGAATTTTGTCGATGGCAGCGAAGGCCTGCTGATGGCCCCGGCCTACGCGGTGCCGCGCATGCTCAAGCGCGAAGGCCTGAGTTTTGCCGACTTTGACTTCTTCGAGATCCATGAAGCCTTTGCCGCCCAGGTGCTGTGCACCCTCAAGGCCTGGGAAGACGCCGATTACTGCCGTCAACGCCTGGGCCTGGACGCGCCGCTGGGCGCCATCGACCGCGCCAAAATGAACGTGAATGGCGGCTCCCTGGGCTGCGGCCATCCTTTCGCCGCTACTGGTGGCCGGCAACTGGCGACGCTGGCCAAGACCATTCATGAAAACGGCGGCGGCCGTGGCCTGATTTCGATCTGTGCGGCGGGCGGGCTGGGCATTACCGCCATCGTCGAAAAGTAGCGCTATCAAAAACAACAATAAGGAAACTGCCATGAGCACTGTCAGCCTGGAACAAACCGAACGGATCTGGTTGGACGCTTACCTGCCCGGCGTGCCGGCCGACATCGACGCGGGCATCGAGGTTTACCCGTCGTTGCGGGAAGTGTTCCTGGAGCACCTGGAGAAATTCCGCGAGCGGGTGGCCTATGTCAGCATCGGCACGGAAATGACCTACGCCGACTGGGAAGTCCAGGGCTTCGCGTTTGCCGCGTGGCTGCAGGGCCAGGGGGTGAAAAAGGGCGACCGTGTGGCGCTGATGATGCCCAACTGCTTGCAGTACCCGATCTGCCTGCTGGGCACGATCCTGGCCGGTGCGGTGGTGGTCAACGTCAACCCGCTGTACACCTCCCACGAACTCAAACACTTGCTCAAGGACAGCGAAGCCGAAACCGTGGTGATCTTCGAGAACTTCGCCCACACCCTGGAAAAAGTCATCGCCGGCAGCAGCGTCAAGCGCGTGGTGATCGCGGCCATTGGCGACCTGCTCGGCACCTTCAAGGGGGCGGCGATGAACTTCATCCTGCGCACCGTGCAAAAGCAGGTGCCCGCATTCAATCTGCCGGGGGCGTTGCGCTTCAACCGGGTGCTCAAGCAAGGGCGTGGCCTGAACCACTTCCCGGTGCCCATGCAACTCGATGACCTGGCGTTCCTGCAGTACACCGGCGGCACTACGGGTGACGCCAAGGGCGTAATGCTCAGCCACCGCAATATCATCGCCAACCTGCTGCAAGCCAAGGCCTGGGTTGGCGACCAACTGGACCAGGACAAGCAGGAAACCAACGTCACCTTGCTGCCGCTGTACCACATCTTTTCCCTGACGGTGAACTGCCTGATGTTCATGTGCCTGGGCGGGCGCAACATCCTCATCGCCAACCCACGGGACGTGAAGCGGGTGCAGATGATCCTGCGCAAGGAACGCTTCAACGGCATCGCTGGGGTCAACACCTTGTTTAATGGCTTGCTGGAGAACAAGGAGTTCTGTGCGCGGGACTTTTCCGACCTGCGCATGGTGATCGCTGGGGGCATGGCGACGCACACGGCGGTGGCCAAGCGCTGGCAGGAAGTCACCGGGCTGCCGATCATCGAGGGTTACGGCCTGACGGAGTGCTCGCCGGTGGTGAGCATCAGCCCGATCAATATTGCGCGCATGCGCGAGATGGAATTCACCGGCAGCATCGGCGTGCCGTTGCCGTCGACCTGGGTGCGCTTTGTGCGTGAAGACGGCGAGTTGGCCGGGGTTGGCGAGCAGGGCGAACTGCAAGTGCGTGGGCCGCAGGTGATGCAGGGCTACTGGAAACGCCCTGAGGCTACCGCCGAGGTGCTGGATGCCGAGGGGTGGTTGTCTACCGGCGATATCGGGGTGATGGACGCGCGCGGATATATCCGCCTGGTGGACCGCAAGAAGGACATGATCCTCGTCTCGGGTTTCAACGTATACCCCAATGAAATCGAAGATGTGGTGGCGCTGCACCCCGGTGTGGGCGAGGTGGCGGCCATTGGTGTGGAGGACCCGGTGACCGGCGAAAAGGTCAAGATCATCGTGGTGCGCAAAGACCCGAACCTGACACAGGAACAGATCCTTGCACACTGCCGGGAGTATCTGACGGGGTACAAGGTGCCCAGGTATGTGGAGTTCCGCACGACCGAGTTGCCCAAGACCACGGTGGGCAAGGTATTGCGACGAGCCTTGCGTTGACGGATGGCGTCAATGTCCTGCGACATTGACGCAGCGTGACCCAAGGGCAATCAGTCGATATAGAAGAACAATTTGTGAGCCAGGGCGGGCGGGATTTTGCTTCGCCAGATGGCGATAACCTTGGCGCTGTTGTGCCGATATTGTTCCAGTTGTGCCTTGAACCCGATGTGACGTTGTGCCGCGCGTTTTAAATGGCCACTGGTGTACGCCGTGTTGGCCGCGGTCAAGCTGTCGTAGTGAAAGTGGGCATACCACAATACGCTTCCGGTATCGCGGTCGCGTACGGCGTATTCGCTGAGAAAGTCCTTGGCGTTTGTACGCTCGCGCGCTTTTACCAGGCCGATGTCCACTGTCTTTTCATGCCACAGGTAATCCACGGTACCTACCGTGGGCGACTGCTTTTTGTGGCCAGCGATGCGGTACTGTGTTCCGGCAGCTTTCATTTGCAAGGCTTGGGCTCGCCATTGCGTGGCTGTACGGGTTGTTTGGTCAGAGGGAGCGGCTTGCTCCAGTTCGGCGGCCAGGGCCTCGAGTTTTTCTGCTTCAGTGGTGAGCATGAACTGCCAATCCTGAGGCACCTTTTCTTCCCGTAGCACGTCGTCACGGTCCATTTGATTGAGTTCGCGTCGTATCGTGCTTTCGATGCTCACGCGCTTGGCTTCGATATCTTGCGCAGCACTTCTGATTGCCCTGGGCGAACGCGCCGGTCTGGACGGCGGCGGTGCATGGCCCTTTTCGATTTCCACATAGACGCCCTGATCGGGGTGTTCGTGGAATCGCTCGACCACTTCGCCGTTAGAGGGGTCGATGATCTCGATATGCTGCTCGCCCCCCTCGGGTAACGCCGTACGCAGATCACCGATCAGAGTGCCGCGAGTACGCGTCTTGAACACCCGCTTGGAGGCAGGTTTTTGTCTGATGGCTTTGGGGGGAGGAGAGACACTCTGGTTTTCCTCGCTGTCGATGATGAGGGTTTTCAGGTCATTTTCGGCGCTGGTGCGACCTCGCTTGACTCTGTCCAGAAAGGCGTCCAGGTACGACGTACGAATACAGGCTGGGTTCAGCTGCCTGAGATTCTGCCCAATGTATTCGGCTGCGGCATAGCGGTCCACGATGGATTCCAGTACATCGATCCGTTCGGTCGCGCTGTAGCCCCGGCTGGTGGTCATCTCTATGTGCGCCGAGATGGTGGGACGTAAGCGTATTCGCTCAAATTGGAGAAAGAACAACGCCTCCATACTGTTTTGCTCGAGTGGGACGCTCCGGTCAAGGCTGAGCTCTTGAACAATGTCGATGCCCATCAATCTGGCATTGTCCGAGAGGTAGTTTTCCGGGTTCGACAGCCGTTCAACCATGTCGTCCCTGAAACTCTTGCCAAAGGCTGATGCTTGGGCCATTTCTTCGAGGATCTGTTCCTGGACGACGGTAACGTCGACGATTTGATCGTGGTAGGTGCGGGAGACCTTCAGGTCTTCGATCAGCGCGAGATATTCCTCGGGCTCTCCCTGTTCGAGTTTTTCGTAGGCGAGGGTGAAGCGTTGTACTGCAGTCATTCCTCGGCCGCACATTTCAGTGCCCAGGCCGAAGTGGGCCAAGTGAGTGCGCAATTGGTCCTGCTGTTCCCATAAGGCAAAAAACTGCGCCGTCTGCCCACGGTCGTGGTTGGTTTGATGGTCGACAGCCTTGATGTCGCTGGTCGCACTGATGACAGCCCTGTATGCCTGAACGGTTTTGGCTGCCTTTTCCCGGTAATTGACCAGGCTGATGCTATAGAACGACCTTTGTTCCTGTGTCTTCGCCAGCTCCAACTGATACGCGGCGTTTATCCGGGCTTTTTGCTCAGCGGTGGCGGCATTCCAAATGGCCCATGTACGCCTCAACTTGCCGTTTTGTTCGGTGTATTGGGTTCTGGCTGTGTTTAATGTCGCCAGCGCCGTATTTTCATCTCGTACCCGCTGTGCCAGTGCCAGTTCAGCCTCGGCTTTACGACTATTGAGGGAGACGAGTCTTTCAGCATTGGCCTTGCGTGCTTCGGCCACACGATTTTTTCGTCCGCCGCCTGTCAGCTTCAAGCCCTCTTCGAGTGTCCAGTGCCCTTGGCCGTCGGTCCTGAGTTCGATCCCCGGGCGGTCCGGGTGCTCGGGGTGAACCACATACACGTCACCAAAACCTGGCACCACGCTGACTTGAAACAGTCGCCCCCTGACGCTGGCGTGCCAGGTCGCGTCGATCCAGTACAGGCCCTTGAACGGACCTGTTGCCATCGGTGTTGGCAGATCCTTGGGCCAGTCGACGCGTATTTTGAGCAACTGCTCGAACAGCCGCGCTCGCGAGGCTTCGCGGGCTGTGGACAGGTTGAAGTCAATCAGCGTGTTACCGTTGCCCGGAGGTTGTGAAGGCTGGCCGACAGGGCCTTGCCTGACCCGGCTGGGTGTAGCCAGCGGGGTTTGCGGGGTGCGGCGCAGTGGGGCAAGTGCGACTGGAGGTTGCCCGACTTCACTCAGCGGGCGGCTGGTTGCGCGCTCGCCGGCGTTGGCGCCGGCATGTATCAGTACCAGGCCCAGGTTCAATAAAAGGTCGATCCATGCGAGTTCCCGTGCCTGCGGGTCGCTGCTTTCCAGCGCCGGAATATCGTGGGCCAGCCCTGACGTTATCTGCAGCATCCAGCCCACCAGCATGGCCGGCCCCCTCAGCAGGGGAAGCAGCACCGTATTGAACAATAAGCCTGCGCCTTCCTGGATACTGGCCCAACGGCTTTCGTGATTAGACACCGATTGGCGGTCGGCCACTGTCACCAGGGCTCTGGCGTAGCTGCCGAACAGATGCTGCATCAAGTGGCCGATGCTCAGCGATTGCAGAATCTCGGAGTCGCTTGCGCACGTTGCCAAGGTGGCAGGCGCCGGGATCTCCAAGGTATCGAACTCCATGCCGATGCCCATCCGCACGTAGTGGGGCTGCTGGAACCCGCCATTGGCGTACACCGTGCGGGCGCCGTCCGAGAGCCAGGTCAATGCGCTCTCCTGCAACGCTCCGGGCGCCGCGATGGCTTGCATCAGGGCCTCGCGCGAGCTGAACTCCGAGAGCACGGGCACATACTGCGGGCGATAGAGAATCACCGGGCCTGTGGTACAGCTCTGCTCTTCAATCACAAACATATCGGTCACGTAATCGGGGTCTGCGCCTGGCTTTCTCAAGAACCCCAGTGCGTGGATGACGATGTCCTTGTCATCCACCCGGCGATCCGCCGCGGTTTCTTTGACCACCGCGGCGACCCATCGATAACCTTGCCATGTCATCCCCGACTGTTGCCGCACGGCCAACTCCAGCGCGGTCATCGGCAAGTGCACGCGCAGTTGTTGGGCAAACAGGGTTTCACGTGTATCGGACTGCTCGCCGTCGTTAAAAAACAAGCGCTCAAGCAGTGCCGGGTACGCCGTGCCGATGTCGGCTCGGGTGACGAGGTCTTCGACATAGTCGGGCGTGAGCCATGTAGCGAGTGCCTGGCTGTCCTGACTACTTAACGTCAGGCGCCCCTTGGGTTTTCCAGACAGGTTTTTCAGCGCCAGGTCCGTCAGTGTCATCCTCACGTGTTCGAGGTAGCTGCTACCTATATCCCCCACCGGCACTGCATATGTCAGCTCCAGCGCATCAGCGTTGTAAACGGGCCCGGAGGGGTGATCCGCGAGCATCAGCGCCTGCAGTTTTTTTGCCGCAAAGGTACGCAGCCCCTCGATGCCGTCCAGGAAACTGCGGCCATGGGTACGCTTCTTGATAGTGGCCAGTTCCGCCAGGTGATGGGCGTATGCACTACGTTCGGCGTACGTTCCTTGCGCAAGCCATTCGGGTAACACCGCGTGCAATTTGGAGAACGGCAGCGCAGTACTGACGGGGGCGTTGAGTAACAGGGCCGCGGGGTCCGTGACACGCTCGTAACGCTCTTGCAGTGCGGCGACGCTGGTGTTGGCCGGCAGTTGCAGGGCTGCCAGGTTTTCAAGCTGCTGATTCAAAATCAGTGCGGCCTGGGTATCGAAAATGTTGCCATCAGGTTCGAAGCGTTTCCACACGATCTGTTCGGATTGATAGCTGTTTTTAATGGCACTGGACCAGGCCCTGCCGAACGCATCGACGCTGGGGTAGGTGCGGATATTGCCCGATACACCGCAAGAGACTACGCGTGTGCCTTGTACGAGCAGCAACTCGCTTGCCTGCACACTGACCCGCAGGTCGCCCTGGATGAGGGTGGTCTCCAAGGTGTAGGCATGCACGGGTTCCCCAGGCAGGTTCAGGTTGTCGCGTTCGCGATTGTCAGGGTAATCAAGCACGTTGTTGAGCAGTTGCAGGTGTTCGTCGCTCAGGCCGCTGGCGCGCGCGACACTGTTGCGCAGTGAGGTGCGCAGCAGGTCGCCCATCCACTGCCAGCGGCTGGTGCCGGTGCTGCCAGTGTGTTGCCAGAAGGTTGCCAATGCGCTCTGGAGTTCGACGGGCAGGACGACGGGAAGCTCATTGACCAGACTCGCGATCACTTGCATGTCGATCTTTGCGTTGTTGGCGGTGATGCGTACTTGTGGTGTATCGCGATTGCACAGGTAGTACTCAGACGAATGTTTGTCCGAAAAGTCGACGGGCACGCCAGTTGCCAGGAATTCGAGGGCAAGGTCAATCAAGGGTTTGAGATGCCAGGCGCCAGCGCTGCTGGGTTCTGCCACTCGTAGGGTGGCGATGTCGAGTCTCAGGGACGGGTACTTCTCCTGGGCACTGTCGTGCAATCTCTGGGAAACGACTGAATGAAGCGTAGGGCGGTTGGCGAATTGCGTGGTGACCGCTTGGGCCAGCACTCTGCTCAAGGGGAGCGGGGAGGAATCGGTAGCCAAAGGTTAAGTCCTTCTGAGAGAGGTGTTCAGGCCGTGCCTGATTGCGCCCTCAGAAAACCCTATGCGTGTGCCGTGGAGGCGGTATAGGAGTAGTTCGCCTTGCCGGCGTACTCAGACTCCGTTGAGTACGCCGTAGAAAGCTGCTTTAGACGGACCCCACGCCGACCCAGCGTTCTTCCCGAGCGGCGATGCGAATCGCCGTTGCCAGTCGCTCCACCTCCCATGCCGCCTCAAAGTCGGTGCCATCCGTACCCTGGCCAGCCACGGCCATGATCAGTTCCTGCACTTCCAGCGTCTTCAGCTCGTTGTACCCCAGCTGATGACCGGCCGCAGGGCTGAACGCGGCGTAGCCGGGCAGGGCGGGGCCGGCGAGCAAGCGCTGGAACCCGTCCTGGCCGACCCGGCACAGTTGCAGTTCATTCAACCGCTCCTGATCAAAGGCCAACGTGCCTTTAGTCCCGCTGATTTCAAAGCTCAGGTGGTTCTTGTAGCCATGCTTGAGCCAGCTGCTGCTGACGGTGCCGCGTGCGCCGTTGGCGAAGCGCAGCAGCGCGTGTACCTGATCATCCACGGCGATGGTTTTGTGCTCGCTGCTGCCTTTGACGGCAGGGCGCAGGGCATGCACGGTCTGGGTGTCGGCGCACACGCTGGTCACATCACCGACCAGATAGCGCGCCATCGACAGCAAGTGGCTGCCCAGGTCCGCGAGGGCGCCCCCGGCATGTTCCACTTCGCAGCGCCACGACCAGGGTGAGGTCGGGTCGGCCATGAAGTCTTCGCTGAACTCGCCCTGGAAGCTGATGATTTCGCCCAGGTCGCCCCGGGCGATCATCTGCCTGGCCAGTGCGATCATCGGGTTGTGCTGGTAGTTGTAGCCCACGCGCGTCACCACACCGGCGGCACTCGCCGCACGGCGCATGGCGTCTGCCTGTTCGAGGCTGACGGCCAGGGGTTTTTCGCAGTACACCGCCTTGCCGGCCGCGATGGCGGCCATGGCCATGGGGTAGTGCAAGTGGTTGGGGGTGGTGATGGCCACGACATCGACGTTGGGGTCGTTGATCAGCGCTTGCCAGTCGCCATGGGCCTGGGCAAAGCCCCAATCCCTGGCGCAGCGTTGTGCGCGCTCGGTATCGGCGTCGGCCAGGGCGGCCAGCTTTAGGTGTACCGGCAGTTCGAATACCGCGCGGGCGTTATTGAACGCCAAGGCATGGGCGCGGCCCATGAAGCCTGTGCCGATCAAGCCGATTCCGAGTTCACGCATAGCCGTGGTCCTTTGCATTATTGTTTTCAGAGGCGCTATTAATGGAATAAAAATTCTCTAATTTCAATAGATGGAATAAAAATTCATCTATGCGCAGGCAATCACTCTGGCGAATGCAGCTATATTCAGCCCGTGGCCAAATGCCGCCAGTTAACAAAAGATAACGTAGCGCCGATTGTCAGACGATTCGAAAGCCCGATAGGATGGCCCCTGCTTCCTCCAGGCGCTCTAGATTGCAGGTTTCAGAGCCCGGGAAGGCGAGATGACCTAACAATAATAAATGGGAGAAGGTCTATGAGTGAGCCTGTCATGGGTTGGGTTGTTTGCCGCCCACGCGCCGCACGCAGCGTTGCGTTGCTGGCCACAGCGCTCTCGCTGTTTGGGGCCGTCGCGTTGCCGACCGTCGCCCAGGCCGCTGGCGATACCCCCGCCGCGGCGGTGTTTGCAATTGAATCGCCCAAGGCCGCCAAGGGCCTGATGATCGACGTGGTGCATGCCGGCAAACGCCTGGTGGCGGTCGGTGATCGCGGGCATATCCTCTATTCCGATGACCAGGGCGCGACCTGGACGCAAGCCAAAGTCCCCACCCGGCAGTTGCTCACGGCGGTGTTTTTCGTCGATGACAAACAAGGCTGGGCCGTCGGGCACGATGCGCAAATCCTCGCCAGCACCGACGGCGGCGCCACCTGGACCCAGCAGTATCAAGACCTCAAGCGCGAAGCGCCGCTGCTGGATATCTGGTTCAACAACGCCAACCACGGCCTGGCTGTCGGCGCCTATGGTGCGCTGATCGAAACCACCGACGGCGGCAAAACCTGGGCCGATGTCAGCGACCGCCTCGACAACGAAGACCAGTTCCACCTCAATGCCATCGCCTTTATCAAGGACGCGGGCCTGTTTATCGTCGGCGAGCAGGGCAGCATGTTCCGCTCCAGGGATGACGGCCAGACCTGGGAAAAACTCGAAGGCCCGTACGAGGGCTCGCTGTTCGGCGTGATCAGCACGGCGCAGCCGCAAACCCTTTTGGCCTATGGCTTGCGCGGCAACCTGTACCGCTCCACGGATTTCGGTACGACCTGGGAGCAGGTCGAACTCAAGGCGGCGCGGGGAGCGCTGGAGTTTGGCTTGTCCGGCGCGACGTTGCTGGAGGACGGCGCCCTTGTCGTTGTCGGTAACGGCGGCAGCGTGGTGGTGAGCCATGACGATGGCCAGACCTTCAGCGTCTTCAACCGGCCCGACCGTATTTCGCTATCGGCGGTGACGGCGGCAGGCAACGGCAACTTGATCCTCGCGGGGCAGGGTGGCGTGCGTGTCGCCACCGTTGCCGGCGCAGAGCTCTCAAAATAATAAGAAGGCGGGGATTCAATGAGCAGTCATCACAACGATAAAGCGACCTTTCTTGAGCGCCTGATCTTCAACAACCGCCCGGCAGTGATCGTGATCTGCCTGCTGGTGAGCATTTTCCTGTTCTGGCAGGCGACGTTGATTCGCCCGTCCACCAGCTTTGAAAAGATGATCCCCCTCAAGCACCCCTTCATCGAGAAGATGATGGAGCACCGCAATGACCTGGCGAACCTGGGCAACACGGTGCGCATCTCGGTGGAAGCCAAGGACGGTGACATCTTTACCCAGGAATACATGGAGACCCTGCGCCAGATCAACGACGAGGTGTTCTACATCTCCGGCGTCGACCGCTCGGGCCTCAAGTCGCTGTGGAGCCCCAGCGTGCGCTGGACCGAAGTGACCGAAGAGGGCTTCGCCGGCGGAGAGGTGATCCCGCAGAGCTACAACGGCTCGCCGGAAAGCCTCGATCAACTGCGCAACAACGTGCTCAAGTCCGGCCAGGTCGGGCGCCTGGTGTCCAATGACTTCAAGTCGAGCATCGTCGATATCCCGCTGCTGGAGGCCTACCCGGACCCGCAGGACCAGGGCAAGTTGCTGGCCCTGGACTATCGCAAGTTCTCCCATGAACTCGAAGACAAGATCCGCGACAAATTCGAGGCGCAGAACCCCAACGTCAAGATCCACATTGTCGGTTTCGCCAAGAAGGTCGGTGACCTGATCGATGGCCTGGTGATGGTGGTGATGTTCTTCGGCATCGCGTTTGTCATTACTCTGATCCTGTTGCTGTGGTTCACCAACTGCCTGCGCAGCACCATCGCCGTACTGAGCACCACGTTGGTGGCGGTAATCTGGCAACTGGGCCTGATGCACTTTTTCGGTTTTGGCCTCGATCCGTATTCGATGCTGGTGCCGTTCCTGATCTTTGCCATCGGTATTTCCCACGGCGTGCAGAAGATCAACGGTATCGCCCTGCAATCCAGCGAGGCCGACAACGCGTTGACGGCGGCGCGACGTACGTTCCGGCAACTGTTCCTGCCGGGGATGATCGCGATTCTGGCGGATGCGGTGGGCTTTATTACGCTGCTGATCATCGATATCGGCGTGATCCGCGAACTGGCCATCGGTGCGTCCATCGGTGTGGCGGTGATCGTGTTTACCAACCTGATCCTGCTGCCGGTGGCGATTTCCTACGTCGGCATCAGCAAGCGCGCCATCGCCAAGAGTAAGAAAGACGCGAATCGCGAACACGGGTTCTGGCGCCTGCTGTCGAACTTTGCCAGCCCGAAAGTCGCCCCGATCTCCATCGCCCTGGCGCTGGTCGCCTTTGGCGGCGGCCTCTGGTACAGCCAGAACCTGAAAATCGGCGACCTTGATCAGGGCGCGCCGGAACTGCGCCCGGATTCGCGCTACAACAAAGACAACAACTTCATCATCAGCAACTACTCCACCAGTTCCGATGTATTGGTGGTGATGGTCAAGACTGCTGCCGAGGGCTGTTCGCGCTACGAGGCGATGGCGCCCATCGACCAGTTGATGTGGAAGATGCAGAACACCGAGGGCGTGCAGTCGGCGATCTCGTTGGTGACCGTGTCCAAGCAGATGATCAAGGGCATGAACGAGGGCAACCTGAAATGGGAAACCCTGTCGCGCAACCCTGATGTATTGAACAGCTCGATCTCCCGTGCCGATGGCCTGTACAACAACAATTGCTCCCTGGCGCCGGTGCTGGTGTTCCTCAACGACCACAAGGCCGAAACCCTCGACCGTGCGGTGCATGCGGTGCAGGAATTTGCCAAGGAGAACAACAAGGACGGCCTGGAATTCATCCTCGCCGCCGGTAATGCCGGGATTGAAGCCGCGACCAACGAGGTGATCAAGGAGTCGGAACTGACCATTCTGATCCTGGTGTACCTGTGCGTGGCGACCATGTGCATGATCACCTTCCGGTCGTGGGCGGCGACCCTGTGCATCGTGCTGCCGCTGGTGCTGACGTCGGTACTGGGCAACGCGTTGATGGCGTTCATGGGTATCGGCGTCAAGGTCGCGACCTTGCCGGTGGTGGCCCTGGGTGTGGGGATTGGCGTGGACTACGGCATCTATATCTACAGCCGCCTGGAAAGCTTCCTGCGTGCCGGCTTGCCACTGCAAGAGGCGTATTACCAGACGCTCAAGTCCACTGGTAAAGCTGTGCTGTTCACCGGTTTGTGCCTGGCGATTGGCGTGTGTACCTGGATCTTCTCGGCGATCAAGTTCCAGGCCGACATGGGCCTGATGCTGACCTTCATGTTGCTGTGGAACATGTTCGGTGCGCTGTGGCTGTTGCCGGCACTGGCGCGGTTCCTGATCAAACCCGAGAAGTTGGCGGGGCAGAAGGGCAACTCACTGTTCGCCCATTGATCGATTAGACCATTGCCGCAAGGCACGGCGGGGGAATTGACCTATCATGTGTCTTTTCCCCCGCAGTGACTTCACATCATGACCGACGCAACACCAAACCTGAGCAGCGCCCTGAACGACAGCGACATGCTGATCATCAACGGGCTGCACGCCTTCGAGTTCACCTTTGACCAGCATTTGCTGATCGAAAGCATGGACGGCCGGGACCTCAAGCGTTGGAAGTTCAGTCCCGAACAACTGGCCGCCGCCACCTTCGATGAAAGCTTGCAAAGCTGGTTGCTGATCAATGAAGACGGCGAGCACCGCCTGGTTTGCTTGAGCGCGTTCACCGGCAACAATAACGACGAGGACGAAGCCGATGCTGATGCGTAAATTCTGGCCCCTGCTGATGGCGGGCAGTGTTGGAGCAATGTCGGTGCAGGCCGCGCCGGCCGAGACCTATGAACTGTTGGTCGGCAGCTACACCGCCGGCACCAGCGAAGGCATCTACCGCCTGCAATTCGACAGCCGTACCGGTAAGTTTCAGGGCCAGCCCGTCCTGGCCGCCAAGGCCGCGAATCCGTCCTGGTTGACTGTTTCCAAGGACCAGAAACATTTGTTTGTGGTCAATGAGAATGGCCCGGGTCAGAAGGATCCGGTCGGTCGTGTGAGCAGTTACCGCATCGACCCGCAGAGTCATCAACTGACCCTGATCAATCAGGTGCAGAGCCTGGGCAACGAACCGACTCACTCCAGCGTGGCCGCTGACGGGCGTTATCTTTTCGTTGCCAACTATTCGGTACTGGAAGATCCGGGCGGCAGCCTGGCGATCCTGCCCGTGGACGCTGCTGGCACACTGTCGGCACCCGTGCAGTTGAGCGGGCACCCGGCCAGCCGCGTCAACCCTGAGCGCCAGGCGTCCAACCATGTGCATTCGGTGGTGTCGTCACCGGACGGCAAGTACGTGTTTGTGCAAGACCTGGGCGCCGACAAGGTGTTTGCCTACCGCTACGATCCCAAGGCCAACCACGAGCTGCCGCTGACCCCGGCCAACCCGGCTGCAGTGCAATTGCCACCGGGCAGCGGCCCGCGTCACCTGTTGTTCAGCGCGGATGGCAAGCATGCCTGGCTGACCACCGAGATGAGCGCCCAGGTCGCGGTGTATGACTACCACGATGGCACACTTACCCAGACCCAATTGGTGGACTTCGCGGCTGGCCAGCCGGTGTCCGACAAGGCCGGTGCTGCGCTGCACGCGTCCAGCGACGGCAAGTTCCTGTATGTGAGCAACCGTGGCACGGCCAATCAACTGCTGGTATTCAGCATCGATCCGGCCACCGCGCACCTCAAGGAACTGCAACGCCGCTCCGTAGAGGGCGACCATCCGCGCGAGTTCAGCCTGGATCCGAGCGGCAAGTTCTTGCTGATCGCCAACCAGAAAAGCAATGAAATCGTAGTGGTCGAGCGTGACCCCAAGACCGGCCTGCTGGGTAAAACCGTGCAGAAATTGCCGATCGATGCGCCTAGCGACCTCAAGTTCTTGCTGCGTCAATAAGCCACAGGCCCCGCACTGCGGGGCCTGCGCCTTTCTATTAATTCGAGTGATAACGGCTACTGTTTCAAAGCATTTCTAAGGCGTAACCCTCGGGCGTAAGTTTGGTTCCAAGGCCTTCCCGGCCACTCAATCAAACGAACACAAGGGTTACCGCCATGAACTTCAATCTCTTCTCGATCATCGCTGCTTCCGCCGTTTCCGCCACCGTGGCCCTGCCGGCTGCTGCGAGCGTGGAACTCACCGGCAAAAAATCCAGCACCAGCGCCTACACCCAGAAATACCTGCAACAGAGCGCCAACTTCTATGCGGCCCTGGATCACAAAGCCCAGCACTGATCCAGAAGCTGGTGAGGTCAAATGTGGGAGCTGGCTTGCCTGCGATAGCATCAACTCGGTACCACTGATTCACCGAGGTGTCTGCATCGCAGGCAAGCCAGCTCCCACAGGACCATTCCCACATTCGGATTGTGTGGCTTTCAAGCCTTCGCCATGACGGCAACAAAGAGCGGCGACTCTAGAAAACGCTGCAACCAAACCTGCAACCGTTTATACGATGTACCGGCAAACCACACTCGATCCACATGGGCAAACTGGCGCACAAACGGTGCCAGTGCAGCATCCGCCAGGGTCAGGTGGTTGGCCAGCAGGTAATCCCGCCCGGCCAGCAACCCCTCCAACTTCTGCAAGAACACCTCGCCCTCGGCCCGATAATGTTCCATCGACTGTTCCGGGTAGCGCTCGGCGTACTTGTATCGATTCAAGTGATGTTTGAAGCCCTGATCGTTCTCTGCGATCAACCCCAAGACCGCCGGATCACCGTGCAGCAACCAGTCGTCAGGATCGTGCTGCGCCAGGGCCCATTGCATGATTTCCAGGCTCTCTTCAATCACCCGCCCGTCAACGCTGAGCACCGGCACCGTGCCCTTGGGCGATAGCGCGAGCATTTCGGCCGGCTTGGCCTTGAGGCTGACCTCGACGATACGCACCGGCACGCCGGCGTAGCGCAATGCCAACCGCGCGCGCATCGCGTAGGGGCAGCGGCGGAACGAATACAGCAGCGCTTCGCTCATTTGACTTCCAGGGTGCTCAAGCCGTTGCCTTGGCGTTTGACCTGGATCTGCACCGGGATGCGTTCGTGCATTTCCTGGACGTGGGAGATCACCGCCACCTTGCGGCCCTGGGCCTGCAAGCCGTCCAGTGCGTCCATGGCCAGTTGCAGGGATTCGGGATCGAGGCTGCCGAAACCTTCGTCGATAAACAGCGACTCGATCTTCAAGGTACTCGACGCCATGGACGCCAGGCCCAACGCCAGCGCCAGCGACACCAGGAAGGTCTCGCCGCCAGACAGCGAATGCACCGAGCGCAGTTCATCGCCCATCTCCGTGTCCTGCACCAGCAGGCCGAGCATGCTGCCGCCGCGCTTGAGGCGGTAGCGGCGCACCAGTTGGCGCAGTTGCACGTTGGCATGGTGCACCAGCAGGTCAAGGTTGTAGGCCTGGGCGATCTTGCGGAAGGTGTCGCCCGTGGCCGAGCCGATCAAAGCGTTCAGGCGTGCCCAGCGTTGCCATTCCTCATACGCCTTGGCGATCTGCGCGGCAAAGGCATGGTTGGCGTCCTGGCGACGCTGGTCTTCGGATTGGCGCGCGCGCAATTCGGCGAGGTGTTTTTCAGCATCGGTCACTTGCTGATTGAGTTCGGCGAGGGCGCTGTCCAGCTGTTCGGCGTCGAGGTTGCCGTTGTGCAGGGCCTGGTGGTCGGCCAGGCGTTGTTCGCGCTCTTGCAGCAGGACCTTGGCTTGCTCGACGGCTTTTTCGCTGTGCTGCAACTGCTGGCGCAGTGCGCTGACTTGCGCGTCATCGAAGGCCAGCAAGCGTGCAAGGCCTGCGTCATCCAGCTCCGGGTGCAGGGCGCGCCATTCGCCGATACGGCTGACGAGCGTGTGCTGCTCGGTTTGCAGCGCCTGCTGGCGCTCCTGTTGCGCGTTGAGGTCGGCGGCCAGTTGGATCAGCGCGTTGTGCAGCTCATGCAGTTGCTTATTGGCGTCGGCCTCGCTTTGACGCGACTGCGTGACGGCCTGGTCGAGTTGCTGTTGCCAGTGTTCGGCGCTGGTGTGGTCGCCTAGCAGTGCGCTGAGTTTCTCCTGCGCGGCCTGTTGCTGCGCAGTCAACCCAGCGAGGTTTCGTTGAGCGTCTTCCAATTGTTGTTGGCGATTCTGTTGACGGTCAGTTTCTTTTTCGATGGCTTGCTGGCGTTGCTGCTGCTCAGACAGTTCATCCTGCTGGAGTCTCATCTGCTCAAGGCGCTGGCTGACTTGCTGGTCCAACTGCATGAAGGTGGCCGTCGGTTCGCTGCGCAATCCTTCCAGGATCTCAGTGGGCAACAGGCTGGCGAAGGTATTGAACGCTTCGTCGAGGCGTTTGCTGTCCGCAGACAATTCACGTTGTTGGTCTGCGAGCATTTGGCTGGTCTGTCGGTTCGCCTCCTGCACAGTCTCCAGCTGCTGCTGCATGCGTCCGGCGTTTTGTTGCAGACCCAGCAAGGCGCTTTGGCGCTGTTCGTCCTGGGTGATGCGTTGCGTCAGTTGGCTCAGTTGTTGGATGACCCAGGCGCTGCGCTTGGTCGCGTCCTGATCGAGCAGCGAGGCGCCAAGTGCATGAGCTTGCAGATTCAGCGTCGAGGTTGTCTGGGCCTTGATCAGTTCTTCTTGCTGGCTCAGGTACTCCTTGATTTGCGCATTCACCCCGCCAAGGTCACCGCGCAACTCGATCAGTGTTTGATTCAGCGTATCGACCGCCTTTTGCGCGGTTGCCTCCTCACTCTCGTCGTGACGTCCAAGGCTTTGCAGCAGAGCTTCGGGTTGGTGATAGGGGTGTTCGTGGCTACCACATACCGGGCAGGGGTGGTCGTCTTCAAGCGTCGCGCGTAACTCCTCCACACTTTCACTGCGTGCCGCGCGTTGACGCTCCAGCAACTGTTTGGTCACTGTCAGCGTATGTTCGGCAGTGGTCAGTTCCGCCTTTGCCTGTTTGCCCGAATGAATAAGGATTTCGCGTTGCTGGTGGGCATCAACCAGCTTCTGAGCGAGCACGGTGGATTGATGATCCAGTTGTTGCTGGCTATCCCACAAACGCTTCAGGTCTTCGAAAGCGTGTTGTTGCTTGCGATTGTCTTGCAGCAGGCCGGCCAACAAATGAATTTGTTCGGCTACGGCATGGGGTTCTGCACCGGCTTCCTGGTACAGCAGATCCAGGGCTTGACGTTGCTGGGCCAAGTCTTCGGCAGCGGTGGTGGCGCGCTTTTCAAGCTGTGGTAATTCGGCGCTACCTTTGTTGAATCGGCTAGCGGTTTGCATGAGTTGTTGCAGGCTTGGGCGGTAACCATCCCATGCCGCACTTAACGGTGCGAGAGCGATACTGTGCGCCAACTCAGCATCCAACTGCTCAATGCGTACAGACGCTTGTTGATGCATAGCCTGTACGTTACCCAGTGCAGATTGGCCTTCTATGCACGCATTTTCTTTGAGTTGTTTTTCGTCAATGTACTTGCCCACTTCCTTGGTCAAGTGCGCCAACGTTGTTTGCTCTGCGAACGCCTGTTGCAGCAGGGGCGCGGCTTCACTCTGGTTGCTGACAGCGCCGACCAATGCGCCCTGGGCGGCGGTTTGCTGTTGCTGGGCCTGTTCCTGGCGGGCATTGAGCGTGGCCTGCTGTTCGATATGATGCTGGATCTGCGCGGCCAGCGGCGACAGCAGATTGCCCAGTTCGGCTTGGCGCGCGAAGTGATGACGTTGCGGCGCCAACTGGTCCAGCCGGCTCAGGTCCTGGCGCTGCTGGCCCTGGCTGGCCCAATCGGCCTGCGCGCGTTGGAGTTGTTCGGTCGCGCTGAGCTGACGCTCTTGCCATTCGCGCAACTCCTTGAGCCAGGCTTGTTGCGCCTCCAGTTGCTTGAGCTGGGCTTGTTGGGTCTTGAGTTGTTGTTGCGCGGCGTCGAATTGCTGATCCAATTCGGCGCGCACTTCGGCTGCCAGGGGCACGACGCCGGTGGCCTGGTCTTGCAGCTGTTTGTGGGCGTCCTTGGCCTCTTTGGCCTTGTCGAACGCACGGCGCCCGAGCTGGGTGTACAGCGCGGTGTCGGTGAGTTTTTCCAGCAGCTCGCTGCGTTCGTTGTCGTTGGCCTTGAGGAATGCACTGAATTCACTCTGGGCCAGCAGTACGGCGCGGGTGAACTGTTCAAAGTTCAAGCCCAGGGCCAGTTCCAACTGGGTCTTGTATTCGGTTTTCTGGCTGGCCAGCAGTTGGTCGCTGTCCAGGTCGATCAGGCTTTGGCGGCTGTTCTGCAATTTGCCGCTGGCCTTGTCGCGAGCACGGTTGGCTTCCCAGCGGGCACGATAGCGCCGGCCGTTGACGCCGACGAAATCCACTTCGGCATAACCGCCACCGGTGCCGCGTCGCAGCAGGGTGCGCGGGTCGCCGATGGAAATATCGCTGTCGGCGTCGGGCATCTTCGCCTGGCCGGTGTCGCCCAGGCGCGGTACGGCGCCAAACAACGCCAGGCACAACGCATCAAGCAGGGTGCTTTTACCGGCGCCGGTTGGCCCGGTGATTGCGAACAAGCCGGCACTGGCCAGCGGTTCGGCAGTAAAGTCGATTTCAAACGGGCCGGCCAGGGAGGCGAGGTTTTTCAGGCGAATGGCGAGGATTTTCATGCGGGTTCATCCTCCTGTTGCACTTCCTGGAGCAGCACGGCGAAATCCTTCAAGGTCTGTTCATCCACTTCACTGCCGTAACTGTCCTGCCAGGCGCGGCTGAACAGCTCCTGGGGGGTGAGTTGGTCGAGTTCGATCAGGCGCGCTTCGCCTTCTTCCTCACGCGCGCCGTTGCCGGCGTATTCGGCAGCGATGCGCACCAGACGCACGGCCTTGCCTTGCAGGGCGGTTTCGATTTGCTGGCGCAGGTCCGGTTGGGGTTCGTCGAGGCGCACGCGCACTTCCAGCCAGGGGTGGCGCTGGGTTTCGGCGAGCAGGTCGATGTCGGGCAGTTCGGACAGTGTCTTGAGGATATCGGCCAGGGGCGCGGCTTCCAGGCGTTGCAGGTCGACCGAGCGAGGGATCAGCAGCGGTTCGACGCTCACTAGGGCTTGACCCTGGAAGGTCACGTCGAGGATCTGGTGCTTGTAGCCGATTTCGGAAAACGACAGCGGAATCGGCGAGCCGCAATAGCGGATACGCTCTTCGCCATTGACCTTTTGCGGCTTGTGCAAATGGCCGAGGGCAACATAACCGACACTTCTGTCGAACAGCTTGGCGGGGAGTGCCTCGGCATTGCCGATGATCAGGCTGCGCTCGGAGTCTTCCGACACCGATCCACCGGCCATGTGCGCATGACTGATGGCGATCAATGCCTGGCCTTTTTTACGTTTGGCGTTGGCGGCAGCGATCAGCCATTCGTGCACCTGGCCGATACCGCGCAGGTAATCGTCACCCAAGTGTGCACCGGTGACTTCCGCCGGGCGCAGAAACGGTAGCGCCAGGCACCAGGCAGCGATCTTGCCCTTGGCATCCGGCAATGGGATCAGCAGGCGCTCGGCATCCAATTGGCCGTCATCCAGCCACAACACACGACCGAGGGCGTGGGTGCGCAGGCGCCGCATCAACGGCGCGGGCAATTCGATGCGCGAGCCCGAGTCGTGGTTGCCGGCGATCATCACGATGGTGAGGCTGGGGTTTTGTTCGTGGGCGCTGATGATGAAGTCATACAGGCGCTCCTGGGCCTTGAGCGGCGGGTTGACGGTGTCGAAGATATCACCGGCGATCAGCAGCGCATCGGGTTGATGAGTCTTGAGTTGGCCCAACAGCCAGTCGAGGAAACAGGCGTGTTCGTAATCGCGTTCCTGGCCATGCAGGTTTTGCCCAAGGTGCCAGTCGGAGGTGTGGAACAGACGCAAGGCGAACTCCCTGGAGAAGATGAAAAGGAGGGGAGTTTACCCGGAATGTGAACACACTGCCCCGGATGGTGCAGATCAAGTGTGGGAGCGGGCTTGCTCGCGAATGCGGTGTGTCAGTCAGCACATGTATTGACTGGTACACCGCATTCGCGAGCAAGCCCGCTCCCACATTTTGATCTGTGTGGTGTCAGTTACTTGGGGTAGAGCGGCGGCAGGCTGGTGGTGTCGGCGGTCGGGTCTGCTTCGCGTTCGGCCATTGGGATGGCCTTTACCGCGCGCCACAGCTCTTCACCCAGCCAGTACTGGCCGCTTTCGCTGTAGAGCGCGCCGTTCAGGCCGTCCAGGGCATCGGACAGTGGGATAAACCGCGCAGCCATCTCGGCCAGGGTTTCCGGTTGCTGCCGCGCCCAGGCGTCGAGGGCCTGACGGGTAGCCTGGGGGTCGTTGGCCTGGGTGGCGCGCTTGAGGTCGTCGAGCAAGGTGCGCGGGCTTGGGCCGGTTTGTGCGGCGCGCAGTACGGCCGGTTGCCGGCGCGCACGCCACCACAGGCCGAAACCCAGGAGCGTGGTGCAGGCCAGGATCAGCGTACTGAGCTGCCACAACCACAGGTGGCTGTCGTCTGGCGCCGTGATGACAGTGGGCGTGGCAGGCGTATCCACTACCAGGCTCGGGTTGTTGGCGACCTGCAAGGTCCGCGCCGGCAGGCTGGTGCGTTCCAGGTGGTCTTCGTGGGTGTTCCACCACACCACTTCCACCGCCGGCAGTTCCAGTGGGCCGACGCGGTTGGGCACCAGGGCTTCGCGGTCTTCGCGGCTGCCGATCAGGCCACGGTCATTGATCTGGTTGGCGAGCACCGGTTGATCCGGGTAGCGGCGCAGGCCGCTGATCTCGCTGCTGGGCAGGGCCGGCAGTTGTGCGCTCGACAGGCCTTCGGCCTTGATCGTGAGGCTGCGGGTCAGCGAGTCGCCGATCTGCACATGCTCCGGCTCGGGGTTCCAGCTTTCGTCGAGGGTCAGGCTACGTGCGGGCAGCCATGGTGTATCGGCAGGGTATAGCTCAGGCTTGGGCTTGACCGTCAGTGGCAGCGGCGCCGAGCTGACGTGGATCAACTTGCCGGGCTTGGTACCTTGCAGGGTGTTTTCCTGGGGCGGGCGTGATTCCACCAAGGTGGCGCTGAAGGTCTGCGCGGGAATATCCAGCACACCGCTGTGTTGCGGGTAGATCGCGTAGCGGGTTTCGATCACGCCATGGCGGATGCTGTTGATGACTTTTTCGTAGGTGCGCGACTCGCCCAACTGCTCGATGCGTGCGTCGGGGATCTGCAGCGGTGTAAGGCTGCTGTCGTCATACAGCGACACCGAGTGGTACACGCGCACCGTCAGCAGGGCCTGGGCCTGTACGTACACGCTGGTCTGGTCGAGGTTGGCTTCGACAAACACCGGCGCCAGTTCGGCGTTGGTGTTCTGGCTGGCGGTCTCGACCACTTGCAGGCTGATGGGTTGGGTCGAATATTCGCCCACTTGCAGCGGCGGGATCACCACGATGCCGTTTTCCTTGGGCAGCAGGGTGATGATCCAGCGTGTGGTGGCGTGGTTATCGCCGCCCAGGGTGGTGAGTTGGTTGAGCTGGCGGGTGCCGCTGACTTCGAACTGCGCCTCCAGGGGCGACAGGTCGGGTTTGCCGAACTGGGTGACGTCGCTGGATTCCACCGTCAGTTCCACCGTTTCCCCGGAGTTGAGGCGGCTGCGGTCAACGCTGGCGACCAGGTTCGCCGCCTGGGCGTGGCCTGCCGATAACGCGAGCAGAAGCAGTAGGGTGGGGCGGCGGCTCATCGAGTCTTGTCCTGATGTTGTTGCTGTTCGTACCAGAATTTGCGGCGAAGCAGTTCGCCGGGGTTGTCGGGGATCTCCCGCAACCATTGCTCCAGGGCCTGGCGGTGTTCACCGTCGAGGCTGGCGTCGCTGGGGCGTAGCGGCGGGGTGGTGGTTTGCTCATCCCCCAGTTCGCTGCCCGGCACTTCGTTGCCACCAGGGTGGGGCGTGGCGCCGGTCTGGGTATCGCCGGTGCCGGCTTCGCCCTGGCCTTGGGACGACTGCTCGCCACCCGTAGCGTTTTGCCCGCTGGCGCCCGGTTGCGCAGTTTGGCCGGGTTGGGTGGTTTCGTCATCTTCGTTTTTTGCCGGCTTTTCAGGTTCCGGCTGCGTTTGTTCCTGCATCAGGGTTTCCAGCAGGGCTTTGTTTTTCAGCGCCGGTTGCAGGTCGGGCTGGGCTTCCAGGGCCTGTTCGTAGGCGTCGATGGCGGCTTCCAGTTCACCGGATTTGGCCAGCGCATTGCCTCGATTGTAGTGGGAATAGGCGTCATTACCTTCGGCAAAGCGTTTGATGGCCTCGGCATAGTTGCCGGCTTCGTACAGCGCTACGCCTTGCCATTGCGGGTCTTGAAAGTGTTCGGCGGCTTCGGCGGGGCGTTTTTGCTTGAGCAGGTACTGGCCTTGCTGGTCAGGGCGCAGCCACAGGTCCTGCCACTCGAAGGCATAGCTGGGTTGTGGCGCGACCAGGAACAACAGCGGCAGGCAGAACAACCAGCCGCGCCGCCCGGCACAGGCGGCCAGCAGCAACAAGGGCAGCAGCAGCCAATAACCCTGGTCGGCCCAGGTGTCGAGGTGCAGGCGCTGGCCGTCGTCGCGCAGGGCTTGCGGCGGGTCGAGCACGCCGAGTTGGCGCAGGTCTTTGTCATCCAGGCGCGCAGCACGGTAGCGGCCGCCCATTTCGTTGGCGAAGGCCTTGAGGGTCGGGCTGTCGAGGCGCGGCACCAGGATCGCGCCCTGTTCGTCCTTGAGGAATTCGCCGCTTTCCTGGGTCACGGGCGTGCCTTCGCGGCTGCCGATGCCGAGGATCGACAGGCTTGGTGATTGTGCGCTTTGCAGCAGCAGGCGAATGCCCTGGCGCTCCTGTTTGGACAGCGACGAGCCGATCAGCAGCAAGCGTCCCTGGCCGAGACCGCCGCGCTTGAGCAGGTCCAGGGCTTTTTCCACCGCGAGGTCGGCACGATGGCCGGGCTCGGGCATGATCGACGGGCGCAGGGCTTCCAGCAGGTTGCGGCTGGTGGCCAGGTCGTCGGACAGCGGCACCAGCGTGTGGGCGCTGCCGGCATACACGACGATGGCGGTCTGCGCGTCGCTGCGTGCCTGCAACAAGTCGTAGAGCTTGCGTCGCGCCTGTTCCAGGCGGTTGGGCGGGCTGTCGGTGGCGAGCATTTCCGGGGTCAGTTCCAGCAACACCACCAACGGGTCGGAGGGTTTCTGGCTGGACTGTTCAACCCGCTGCCAACTCGGCCCAAGCAGCGCCAGCACGGCCAACAGCCAAGCGATGCCCAGCACCACCCACGGCGATTTGCTTTCGCGACCGTTGCCACCACTGAGCAAAACGGCATGGAAGGCCGGCGGCAGGATCATCTGCCAGCGCCCGGCGCGTTTCTGCCGGTGCCACAACTGCCACAGCAGCCAGCCGAGCAACGGCAGCAGCAACAGCCACCAGGGGCGGAACCAATGCGGCCACAGGTCGATCATCGCCGCCTCCGCAAACGCAGGCGTTGCAGGCGCTTGCGCCATTCGGGGTGCTGTTGCAGGAAAATCCCCTTGCTCGAGAGTTTATTGAACAGCCGTTGCAGGGCGTTGTTCGGCCAGCGTTCCTGGACCACCAGCAACAGGCTCAGGATCAACGCCAGGGCCAGCGGCCCGCTATACAGCGCCTGCGCCGGGCGCGCCTGGGTCGGTTGTTGTTCGACCGGCTCGAGCTTGTCGAGGGTGTCCTTGATGGTTTGCAATTCTTCGCCGTCGCGGGCACGGAAGTATTGCCCGCCGGTGGCCTGAGCGATGGCCTTGAGTGCCGGTTCGTCGAGGTCCAGGCTCGGGTTGACGCCGAGGATACCCAGGGAACCGGTTTGCTCGGGGTCGGCGCCAATGCCGATGGGGTAGATCTTCACGCCTTCTTCGGCGGCCAGGCGCGCGGCGGTGAGCGGGTCGATCTGCCCGGCGTTGTTGGCGCCGTCCGTCACCAGGATCAACACGCGGCTTTGTGCCGGGCGCTGGCGCAAGCGTTTGAGGGCCAGGCCGATGGCATCGCCGATGGCGGTGTTTTTGCCGGCGATGCCGATACGCGCTTCATCCAGCCAGGTGCGCACTGTGCGGCGGTCGAAGGTCAGTGGCGCTTGCAGGTAGGCCTGGCTGCCGAACAGGATCAGGCCGACGCGGTCGCCTTCGCGCTCCTCAAGGAAGTCGCCGAGCAGGTGTTTGACCAGGCTCAGGCGGCTGATGTCGTCGTCCTGCCAGTGCATGTCGGGGAAGTCCATGGAGCCGGACACGTCCACCGCCACCAGCAGGTCGCGGCCGCTGGCGGCAATCGGCAGCGGTTCGCCGAGCCATTCCGGGCGCGCGGCGGCGGTCAGCAGCAACAGCCACAAGACTACAAACGGCGCTTGCTGGCGCCAGCCCGGCAGGTTTACGCGGGCACGGCGGCGGGCAAGGCTTTCGAGGTCGCCCAGGTAGCTGACTTTCAACGCGGGCTCGCCGCTGTCGGCCACGGGCAGCACCAGGCGCATCAGCCAGGGCAATGGCAGCAGGGCGAAGATCCACGGCCAGGCGAACTCAAACATGTTTGCGGATCCAGGTGTCGACGGCTTGGGTCAGGCCGGCGATGGCTTTGTCGTCGAGTTTGCATTCAGGTTTGTAGGCGCCCTCCACCAGCACCATCCAACGGGTGAGGCCGGCAGCGGGGCAGCGGTTGTCGAGGAAGGCCAGCCACTTGCGGCCATTGAGGGTGTGGCTCTGGCTGTAGGGGTAGTCGTTGCGGCACAGGCGCTTGAGCAGGCCGTTGAGTTGTTGCAGCCAGGCGCCAGCCGGCGCGCCGTCGTAGGGTTTTGGCATCAGCGCAAGTTCTGCCAGAGCGGCAATGCGCAACGGGTCCAGAGGTTGTTCGGCGCGGGCCACGGGGCGTCGCGCGGGCAGGAAACGACGCAGCGTCCACAGCCCCCAGCCAAGCAGCGGGATCAGCAGCAACAACAGCCACCAGCCCGGCGCAGGCGGCCAGAACCCAATGGCCGGCGGGGCGATCAGCGGTTGCAGTTGGTCCAGGCTGCTCATTGCTTTTTAACCGGGCGTTGCGGGTTGAGGTATTCGCGCAGTTGCTCGACCATTTCGCTCTGGGTGCTCAAGGGCATCAGCAGCACCCGCAGCTTTTGCGCGAGCAATTCCCAGCGGGCGATGCGCGCCTCGGCCTGGGCTTTGTAGGCTTGGCGTAAATCGTAGTTCAGCGTGTCCAGTTCCAACAGCGCGCCGCGTTGCGCAAAACGCAGCAGCCCGGCGGCGGGCAGGGCGTGGTCCAGCGGGTCGGAGATCGGCAGCAGCAGCAGGTCGCAATGCCGCGACAACAGGCTCAGCTGCTGCTCGGCGCCTTCGGTCAGGGCGCGCTCGTCGCAGATCACAATCACCAGGCTGCCGGGGCGCAAGACTTCACGGCCACGGCGCAGGGCCATGCCCAGGGCATCGGCTTCGGGATGGCTTTCGGTGTTCAGGCTCTGGTTGACGCGCACCAGGCGGTTGAGCAGTTGCAGCAGGCTTTGCTTGCTGCGGCGGGGTTTGATTTCGTAGTGCTCGTTATCGCCGAATACCAACCCGCCAACGCGGTCGTTGTGCCCCAGCGCCGCCCAGCCGATCAGGCTCGCCGCCTGGGCGGCCAGTACCGACTTGAACATCTGCCCGGAGCCGAAAAACAGCCGGCAGCTTTGCTCGACCATGATGAAGATCGGCCGCTCGCGCTCTTCATGGAACAGTTTGGTGTGTGGCTCCTGGGTGCGCGCCGTCACGCGCCAGTCGATGGTGCGCACATCGTCGCCAGCCTGGTACACGCGCACCTGGTCGAAGTCGACGCCGCGCCCGCGCAGTTTGGAGTGGTGCAGGCCGATCAGCGGGCTGCGTTGGCTGGGTGTGGAAAACAGCTGCACTTCGCGCACGCGATGGCGCATCTCGATCAATTCGCTGAGGGTGACGCGGATGCCATCGCTTGCGTTCATGGGGTTCAAGCGACGGCAACGACGTCAAGAATGCGCTGTACCACGCGGTCCTGGTCAATGCCCGCGGCTTCGGCTTCGAACGACAGGATGATGCGGTGGCGCAGCACGTCGAACAGCACCGCCTGGATGTCTTCCGGGCTGACGAAGTCGCGCCCGGCCAGCCAGGCATGGGCGCGGGCGCAGCGGTCGAGGGCGATGGAGCCGCGCGGGCTGGCGCCGTAGGCGATCCATTCGGCCATCTCCGGGTCGAACTTGGCCGGGGTCCGCGTGGCCATGACCAGTTGCACCAGGTATTCCTCCACCGCGTCGGCCATGTACAGGCCGAGGATTTCCTTGCGGGCGGCAAAGATGGCTTGCTGGCTGACACGGCGCTCGGGCTTGGTTTCACCGTTGAGCGCTTCGCCACGGGCCTGTTGCAGGATGCGCCGTTCGACGGCGGCGTCCGGGAAACCGATTTTTACATGCATCAGGAAACGGTCGAGCTGGGCTTCGGGCAGCGGGTAGGTGCCTTCCTGCTCGATGGGGTTTTGCGTGGCCATCACCAAAAACAGCGGCGACAGCTCGTAGGTGCTGCGCCCGACGCTGACCTGGCGCTCGGCCATGGCTTCGAGCAGGGCCGATTGCACCTTGGCCGGCGCGCGGTTGATTTCGTCCGCCAGCACCAGATTGTGGAAGATCGGCCCTTGCTGGAACACGAAACTGCCGGTTTCCGGGCGATAGATCTCGGTGCCGGTGATGTCGGCCGGCAGCAGGTCGGGGGTGAACTGGATGCGATGGAACTGCGCCTCGATGCCTTCGGCCAACTCCTTGATGGCCTTGGTCTTGGCCAGGCCCGGCGCGCCTTCTACCAGCATATGGCCGTCTGCGAGCAGGGCGATCAGCAGACGATCGATGAGTTTTTCCTGGCCGAGAATCTGCGTAGAAAGAAAGGTTCGCAGCGCGAGCAGCGCTTCACGATGTTCCATCGATGACGGTTCCTGGAGAGGTGCGCCCTGGGGTCGAGTCAAAACGCCGGGCTAGGGAGGCTTACTTTAATGCATCGCGGGGTGTAGCGACTAACGGCGTAATGAGTATTTTTGGCAAAACTTGTAGGAAATTTGTTTGGCGTGCGCAAGACAATGTGGGAGCGGGCTTGCTCGCGAAGGCGGAGTATCAGTCGCTATTTTTGTTGACTGAACCACCGCATTCGCGAGCAAGCCCGCTCCCACACAAGCCCGCTCCCACATTAGTTCTCTTATGCAGCTTAGATTCGGGTGAAGGTGCCGGTGCCGTTGAGGATGTTCTGCAGGGTTTCTTCAACCTCGGCCATGTCTGAGGCAGCGGTGGCGTGGCTGATCTGCAATTGATCCTTGCCGCCCAGAGCGTCGGCGTCGCCGGCAGCCAGTTCCACCAGCAGGGTCGTGTCACCCAGGGTGACCTTCAGCCCGTCCAGGGTCGATGGCTCGTAGTCCCAGGTCAGTTCCACTTCGTCTTCATCCGGGTAGCGGGTCAGCATGAACATCTCGCCGTTCTTGCCGTGGCAGCAGAGCATGGCCATGTTGTCTTCTTCGTCATCGCACGGAGTGACCATCAGGGCGTCGGTTGTCAGTTGCAGCATGGGGAATCCTGTCTGGGCGGGGCTTGATGCGGGCAATTGTGCCATTGCCGCGAATTTTGTGCTGCATCCTGTGTCAGACCCAGTGCATGACCTGACGCGTGCTATCAGTCATTTCCGGTACTCGGTGCGGTAAAAACACCTGGTTTTTTAACCGAAAATTCCGGGTTGCCCAAGTTGCAACCGCTGGCCTGCGTACCGATGACCGAATATGTCGCAGCACCGCAAGCAGCTGTCTTCCCACACTCGTTAAGCTGCGCAACGGATGTGCATGAGCCAGGCGCCTGACCTGCCCGTCGTACCGTCATCTGGCCCGGTGCGCATCTCGTGCAAGTTGTATGTGACCCCGTTGTCTTGTGCAGCTTCACCCACCTGTCGCTTTGATTCGCTATGGTTAACCTGCGAACAGAGCTGACGGTCTCCCCGCAAGGGGATAACACGCGACGCTTTCATCAATAACAAGCCCAAGCGGAGTACCACAGATGGCGTTCTTCACCGCAGCCAGCAAGGCCGACTTCCAGCATCAACTGCAAGCGGCACTGGCGCAGCACATCAGTGAACAGGCACTGCCACAAGTGGCGCTGTTCGCTGAACAATTCTTCGGCATCATTTCTCTGGACGAACTGACCCAGCGTCGCCTTTCCGACCTGGCCGGTTGCACCCTCTCTGCGTGGCGCCTGCTTGAGCGCTTTGACCACACCCAACCGCAAGTACGGGTGTACAACCCCGATTACGAACGTCATGGCTGGCAATCGACCCACACCGCGGTCGAAGTGCTGCACCATGACCTGCCATTTCTGGTGGACTCGGTCCGTACCGAGCTGAACCGTCGTGGCTACAGCATCCACACCCTGCAAACCACCGTGCTCAGCGTGCGTCGTGGCAGCAAGGGCGAGCTGTTGGAAATCCTGCCAAAAGGCACCCAGGGCGAAGGCATCCAGCAAGAATCGCTGATGTACCTGGAAATCGACCGCTGCGCCAACGCCGCCGAACTCAACGTGCTGAGCAAAGAGCTTGAGCAGGTGTTGGGCGAAGTGCGCGTGGCGGTGGCTGATTTCGAACCGATGAAAGCCAAGGTCCAGGACCTGCTGGCCGGTATCGACGCCAGCCAGTTCACTATCGACGGCGAAGAAAAGGCTGAGATCAAGAGCTTCCTGGAATGGCTGGTGGGCAACCACTTTACCTTCCTCGGCTATGAAGAGTTTGTGGTACGTGACGAGGCAGATGGCGGTCATATCGAATATGACACCGACTCTTTCCTCGGTCTGACCAAGCTGCTGCGTGCCGGCCTGACCGCCGAAGACACGCGCATCGAAGACTACGCCGTGGCTTACCTGCGCGAGCCGTCTGTGTTGTCGTTCGCCAAGGCTGCGCACCCGAGCCGCGTGCACCGTCCGGCCTACCCGGACTACGTGTCGATCCGCGAAATCAGTGCCGACGGCAAGGTCATCAAGGAACACCGCTTCATGGGCCTCTACACCTCGTCGGTGTACGGCGAAAGCGTGCGGGTGATTCCGTATATCCGTCGCAAGGTCGCGGAAATCGAACGCCGTTCCGGCTTCCAGCCCAAGGCTCACCTGGGCAAGGAGCTGGCGCAAGTCGTTGAAGTCTTGCCACGTGATGACCTGTTCCAGACCCCGGTCGACGAACTGTTCAGCACCGTGATGTCGATCGTGCAGATCCAGGAACGCAACAAGATCCGCGTATTCCTGCGCAAAGACCCTTACGGTCGTTTCTGCTACTGCCTGGCCTACGTGCCACGCGACATCTATTCCACCGAAGTGCGCCAGAAGATCCAGCAAGTGCTGATGGATCGCCTGAAGGCCTCGGACTGCGAGTTCTGGACCTTCTTCTCCGAGTCCGTGCTGGCTCGCGTGCAGCTGATCCTGCGGGTTGACCCGAAGAACCGCCTGGACATCGACCCGCTGCAACTGGAAAAAGAAGTGGTGCAGGCCTGCCGCAGCTGGCAGGACGACTACTCCAGCCTCGTGGTGGAAAGCTTCGGCGAAGCCCAGGGCACCAACGTGCTGGCGGATTTCCCGAAAGGCTTCCCGGCCGGCTACCGCGAGCGTTTCGCCGCGCATTCGGCCGTGGTCGACATGCAGCACCTCAACAGCCTCACCGAAGCCAACCCTCTGGTGATGAGCTTCTACCAGCCGCTGGGCCAGGTCTCCGGCCAGCGTGAGCTGCATTGCAAGCTCTACCACGCCGACACCCCGCTGGCGCTGTCCGACGTCTTGCCGATCCTGGAAAACCTTGGCCTGCGTGTGCTGGGCGAGTTCCCGTACCGCCTGCGCCACGCCAATGGCCGCGAGTTCTGGATCCATGACTTTGCGTTCATCGCCGCCGAAGGCGTGAACCTGGACATCCAGCAGCTCAACGACACCCTGCAAGACGCCTTCGTGCACATCGTGCATGGCGACGCCGAGAACGATGCGTTCAACCGCCTGGTGCTGACTGCCGGCCTGCCATGGCGCGACGTGGCGCTGCTGCGTGCCTACGCCCGTTACCTCAAGCAGATCCGCCTGGGCTTCGACCTCGGTTACATCGCCAGCACCCTGAATAACCACACCGACATCGCCCGCGAGTTGACCCGGTTGTTCAAGACCCGCTTCTACCTGGCGCGCAAGCTCACCAGCGACGACCTGGAAGACAAGCAGCAACGCCTGGAGCAAGCGATTCTCACCGCCCTGGACGATGTTCAGGTGCTCAACGAAGACCGCATCCTGCGTCGCTACCTGGACCTGATCAAGGCCACCCTGCGCACCAACTTCTACCAGACCGACGCCAACGGCCAGAACAAGTCGTACTTCAGCTTCAAGTTCGACCCGCGTGCGATCCCTGAGCTGCCTAAGCCGGTGCCGAAGTTTGAGATCTTCGTCTACTCGCCACGGGTTGAAGGCGTGCACCTGCGCTTCGGCAACGTGGCCCGTGGCGGCCTGCGCTGGTCCGACCGTGAAGAAGACTTCCGTACCGAAGTGCTTGGCCTGGTAAAAGCCCAGCAAGTGAAGAACTCGGTCATCGTGCCAGTGGGCGCGAAGGGCGGCTTCTTGCCGCGTCGCCTGCCACTGGGCGGCAGCCGTGACGAGATCGCGGCCGAGGGCATCGCCTGCTACCGCATCTTCATCTCCGGCCTGTTGGACATCACCGACAACCTGAAAGACGGCGTCCTGGTGCCACCGGCCAACGTCGTGCGTCATGACGACGACGACCCGTACCTGGTAGTGGCAGCGGACAAAGGCACTGCGACCTTCTCCGACATCGCCAACGGCATTGCCATCGATTACGGCTTCTGGCTGGGCGATGCGTTTGCTTCCGGTGGTTCCGCCGGTTACGACCACAAGAAAATGGGTATCACCGCCAAGGGCGCGTGGGTCGGTGTGCAGCGTCACTTCCGTGAGCGCGGCATCAACGTGCAGGAAGACAGCATCACTGTGGTGGGCGTCGGCGATATGGCCGGTGACGTGTTCGGTAACGGCCTGTTGATGTCCGACAAGCTGCAACTGGTCGCGGCCTTCAACCACCTGCACATCTTTATCGATCCAAACCCGAACCCGGCCACCAGCTTTGTCGAGCGCCAGCGCATGTTCGAGCTGCCGCGTTCGGCCTGGACCGACTACGACACCAGCATCATGTCCGAAGGCGGCGGTATCTTCTCGCGCAGCGCGAAGAGCATTGCCATCTCGCCACAGATGAAAGAGCGCTTCGACATCGCGGCCGACAAGCTGACCCCGACTGAACTGCTGAACGCCTTGCTCAAGGCGCCGGTGGACCTGTTGTGGAACGGCGGTATCGGTACCTACGTCAAGGCCAGCAGCGAAAGCCATGCCGACGTGGGCGACAAGGCCAACGACGCGCTGCGCGTCAACGGCAACGAGCTGCGCTGCAAGGTGGTGGGCGAGGGCGGTAACCTCGGCATGACCCAGTTGGGTCGTGTGGAATTCGGCCTCAATGGCGGCGGTTCCAACACCGACTTCATCGACAACGCGGGTGGTGTGGACTGCTCCGACCACGAAGTGAACATCAAGATCCTGCTCAACGAAGTGGTGCAGGCCGGTGACATGACCGACAAGCAACGCAACCAGTTGTTGGCGAGCATGACCGACGAAGTCGGCAGCCTGGTGTTGGGCAACAACTACAAGCAGACCCAGGCCCTGTCCCTGGCCGCGCGCCGTGCCTACGAGCGTGCGGCCGAGTACAAGCGCCTGATGAGCGACCTGGAAGGCCGTGGCAAGCTGGACCGCGCCATCGAGTACCTGCCGACCGAGGAGCAGCTCGTCGAGCGCGCCGCGACGGGCAAGGGCTTGACCCGTCCGGAGCTGTCCGTGCTGATTTCCTACAGCAAGATCGACCTCAAGGAAGCGCTGCTCAAGTCGCTGGTACCGGATGACGACTACCTGACCCGCGACATGGAGACCGCGTTCCCACCGAGCCTGGTGGCCAAGTTCGGCGAAGCCATGCGTCGCCACCGCTTGAAGCGCGAGATCGTCAGCACCCAGATCGCCAACGACCTGGTCAACCACATGGGCATCACCTTCGTTCAACGACTCAAAGAGTCGACCGGCATGAGCCCGGCGAACGTGGCGGGCGCGTATGTGATTGTGCGTGACATCTTCCACCTCCCGCACTGGTTCCGTCAGATTGAAGCCCTGGACCACCAGGTTTCTGCCGACGTGCAACTGGAGTTGATGGACGAGCTGATGCGCCTGGGTCGCCGTGCTACGCGCTGGTTCCTGCGCAGCCGTCGCAACGAGCAGGACGCTGGCCGTGACACCGCGCACTTCGGTCCACACCTGGCAGCACTGGGCCTCAAGCTCGACGAACTGCTGGAAGGCCCGACCCGCGAAGGCTGGCAGAACCGCTACGGCAAATACACCGAAGCCGGTGTGCCGGAGTTGTTGGCCCGCATGGTTGCAGGGACTACTCACCTGTACACCTTGCTGCCGATCATCGAAGCCGCCGACGTGACTGGGCATGACGCCGCCGAAGTGGCCAAGGCCTACTTCGCCGTTGGCAGCGCCCTGGACCTGCCGTGGTACCTGCAGCAGATCAGCGATCTGCCGGTAGCCAACAACTGGCAGGCCCAGGCCCGTGAAGCGTTCCGTGACGATGTGGACTGGCAGCAACGGGCGATCACCATTTCGGTCCTGCAAATGGCCGACGCGCCACAAGACATGGAAGCCCGTGTGGCCCTGTGGCTTGAGCAGCACAAGGACATGGCTGATCGTTGGGTGTCGATGATGGTAGAAATTCGTGCTGCGGTCGGCACGGACTACGCCATGTACGCGGTGGCCAACCGTGAGTTGCTGGACCTGGCGTTGAGTGGTCAGTCGGTGTTGTCACCGGTTTGATCTGACGCTGCAAACAAAAGCCCCCGTATCGCGAGATACGGGGGCTTTTTATTGGAACGCTATTGATCAGGCAATGAGGGGCAAATGTGGGAGCGGGCTTGCTCGCGAATGCGGTGTGTCAGTCAAAGATGTTCCAACTGAACCACCGCATTCGCGAGCAAGCCCGCTCCCACAGTTTGGATCTCTATTTACTTGGGTTCAGTGGTGCTTGAGCAATTTCGATTCCAGATGGTCCAGATGTCGGGTCATCAATGCAACGGCTGCCGCAGCATCTCGTTGTTCTACCGCATCCACAATTACCATATGCTCCTGCCATGCGCAGTAAGTACAGGCTTTCGCCTCGTATTGGGCAATGACCAACGACGTCAGCGGCACCAGGCTGTTGAGGAATTGTGCCAGCGGTGCGTTGCGTGCCATCGCGGCCAATTGCAGGTGGAACTCTCCGGACAACCGAATCGCCGGCCCACGCTGGTCGCGCTCGATGCACTCGCGTTCGCGGGCGATCAGCTCGCGTAACTGGCGCAGTTGCGTGGGCGTGGCGTGCACGCAGGCCAATTGCACCACGGTGATTTCGGTCAGGCGTCGTGCTTCGAGGATCTGCCGGGTTTGCTGGGCATCCGGTGCAGCCACCTGGGCACGCTGGTTGGGGCGCAGGATGATCACCTGCTGGTGCGACAGTTTCGCCAGCACCCGGCGGATCACGCTGCGGCTGACGCCAAAGGTCTCGCCCAGGCTCTCTTCGGTGAAACGGCTGGCCGGCGCAATGCGTTGTTCGAGGATGGCGTCGAACAGGCGCGGGTAGATGTCGTCCACCGAGGGCTTTTTACCGGCGATCAAGCGCAGGGCAGGGAAGATAGGGTCGCGTTGCAACGCGTAAGCGGTCATGGCCGGTCTCCAATAAATCAGCTGCCCAGATGGTCATCCGGGATGTTCAAGCGAATGCCCATGCGCAGGCCTTCCTGCAGGATGTGCCGACGCATCTCGGCACTGGCCAGGGCGCTGTTCTTGTTGCGGATGGCGCGCACCACCGCCTCGTTTTCGCGCAGGCGTTCGGCCAGGTGCTCCGGCGAGTTGCGCAGCACCTGGGCGCTCTGCTTGAGGGCGTTGCTGGTTTGCTGCACCACATTCTGGAAGATCGGGTTGGAGGTCAGGGCGAACAGTTCTTCGTGGAAGCCGATGTAGGCGTTCATGCCGGCCTCGGCGTCTTCGGCGTCGAGGGCTTCGCGCATGTCCATCAGGGTCAGGCGCAGTTGGCCGACTTCCTTGCTGCTGATGGATTGGGCGACGAGGCCGACGATGAAGGGTTCGAGGGTGTAGCGCAGTTGCAGGATATCTTCCAGGCTCGCGTCGGCCACGGCGTCGCTGGATTGTGGTTCGCTGACACTGGTCTCCAGCACTACCACGCCTTTGCCGGGCATGGAGCGCACCAGGCCGAGGGTTTCCAGGACGATCACCGCTTCACGCAGGCTCGGGCGGCTGATGCCCATTTGTTCGGCCAGCTCGCGTTGCCCGGGGAGCATTTCACCGCGGCGCCACTGGCCGCGCGCCAAGGCGGCGCGGAGTTTTTCTACCACTGAATTGACGACGGTTGAGGTGCTGATCACGTCTACCTCTCCTTTATGTTGCAAACACAATAGTGAAATGGGCAAAGGTCTAAATGTGGGAGCGGGCTTGCTCGCGAAAGCGGGGTGTCAGCCAAAGATGTTCCAACTGAACCACCGCATTCGTGAGCAAGCCCGCTCCCACATTGGACCTGCGTCGCTCATGAAATGGATTAGAACTCCTGATGCGCCGGCAACACCGCCTTCTTGGCCTGGAAGGCATACCCTTGCTGCCCTTCAAGCACCTTGTTGGCACGCTGCAGGTCGATGTCTTTCTCCCAGCGCGCAATCGCCACGGTGGCGACGCAGTTTCCGATCAGGTTGGTCAGTGCGCGGCCAATGCCCATGAACCAATCCACTGCCAGCACCAGCACCAGGCCCACCACCGGAATCGCCGGGATGGCCGTGAGGGTCGCCGCCAGAATCACCAGCGCCGAGCCCGGAATGCCGTGGGCACCTTTGGAGGTGATCAGCGACACCAGGAGGATGGTCATCAGGTCGGTCATCGACAGCGGCGTGCCGGTGGCGTTGGCGATAAACACGATGGCCAGGGTCAGGTAGATCGAGAACCCGTCGAGGTTGAACGAATACCCCGTTGGAATTACCAGGCCGACGGTGGAGCTGCCAATGCCCAAGTGCTCCAGTTTACGCATGATCTGTGGCAGCACGGCGTCGGAGGAGGCGGTGCCCATCACGATCAGCAGTTCTTCACGCAGGTACTTGAGCAGTGGCAGCATGCGCAGGCCCGACAGGCGCATCACCAGGCCGAGGATCAGCCCGACGAAGGCAAAGCAGGTCAGGTAGAACAGGCCCACCAGGCTGCCCAGGTGTTGCAGCGAGTCCAGGCCGTAGGTGCTGGTGGTGAAGGCGATCGCACCAAACACACCAATCGGCGCCAGGCGCACGATCATGCCCATGATGCGGAAGATCACATGGCTCAGCTCGTTGATCAGGCGCGAGATGCCCGATGCCGCTTCGCCCACCAGGTTCAGCGCGCTGCCGAACAGCACCGAGAACAGCAGCACTTGCAGCACGTTGTTCTCGGCGAAGGCGCCGATCACCGAGTTGGGGATCAGGTCCATCAGGAACTGGCTGGTGCCGCGAATGTGCTGGCCCTTGTCGGCCAGTTCATTGAGACCGGCGGACGACAATTGCTCCAGGTGGATATTGGCGCCTTGGCCAATACCGGTGCTGAAGGCCATGACCAGGCCGATCACCAGGGCGACGGTGGTGAGGATTTCAAAGTAGATCACCGACTTGAGGCCGATGCGCCCGACTTTCTTCAAGTCGCCGGCACCGGAGATGCCGCTGACCACCACGCAGAACACGATCAGGCCGATCAGCATTTTGATCAGCTTGATAAAACCGTCGCCGAGGGGTTTGAGTTGTGTGGAGAATTCGGGAAGGGCCAGGCCGCAAACAACGCCTAGCATCAGGCCGATCACGACTTGCAGGAAAATCGAACGCGAGCACCATCTGAGCATGGGAGGGATCTCTATTCGGTGCCCTGGTGGTTCCAGGGCTTAATTGTTGTGGTCTTACCGGTAAGTCCAGTGCGCGGCCAGTCTACGCTCGGCTTTTTTGAAATCACAAGTAAAAATTCGGTGGTTGACCGGACCCGGTCTGACCAGTTGGTCGGGGAGGGCGATGTTTGAGCGGTTAGTGCCCTGGAAAATTTTTCGCTTATCATCCGCCGCTGGGCCTACGAGGTGATGGATGGACATACCAGGACTGACCACCGACGCCAACGGGCAGACCTACTGCGCCTGGCGCACGTCGGCGCCGCAATACCCGCATTACCACGACCACGAGTGGGGCGTGCCGGTGGCGGATGACGTTCAGCTGTACGAGAAGATCTGCCTGGAAGGCTTCCAGGCAGGCATGGCGTGGATCACCATCCTGCGCAAGCGCGAGCAGTTCCGGGCGGCGTTCGAGGGCTTTGATTTTCGCCGGGTGGCGCAGTACGGCGAGGCCGATATCGCGCGGCTGATGCAGGACGTGGGCATCGTGCGTAATCGGGCGAAGATCGTGTCCACCATCAACAATGCACGCAGGGCGTGTGAGCTGGTGGATGAGACGGGGTCGTTGGCGCGCTGGTTATGGGCGTTTGAACCGGGTGAGGCGGAGCGCCCGGCGCGGGTGGATATGGCGTACTGGACGGGCAACCCGACCTCGCCGGCTTCGGTGCGCTTATCGAAAGCGCTGAAGAAACGCGGCTGGACCTATGTGGGGCCGACCACGATGTATGCGTTGATGCAGGCGATGGGGATGGTCAATGATCATCTGGAAGGGTGCGCTTGCCGGCCCCGGATCGAGCAGTTACGGCGCCAGTTCAAACGCCCCTGAATCCTTGAAAGCACACCATTCAACCTGTGGGAGCGGGCTTGCTCGCGAATGCGGACTGTCAGCCACAAATACTTCGACTGACCCACCGCATTCGCGAGCAAGCCCGCTCCCACACAATCCTGCACACACATGAATTTTGGGGGCTGGTTACTTAGGCAGCGGGGTCAGCACCTCGGCCTTATCATCCAGCACCATCACCACCAGCAACTTGGCTGGTTTGGTCTGGCTGGCATTGCTCGATTCAAAATGCCGCGACCCCGCCGGCTCATAGAACGATTCACCAACCTTGTAGGTAACCGCCTTCTCATCATTCACCCGCGAGGTGATTTCGCCTTCCAGCACGTAGGCCACGGCGGTGCCGGTGTGGCTATGGGGTACGGTGGCTTGCCCAGGTGCATAGTCCACGGTGAGCATGATGGTTTTCTTGCCGGGCACATTGGTCAGCGTGTGTTCCTGCAAGACCTTGATCGATTCCTGGTTGTACACCGGTTCATGGGCAAAGGCGCTGAGGGCGGCGAGCATCAGGGAGGCAGCGAGCAGTCGTTTCATGGCGAGGTTTCCGAATAGTTCGAGACCTGTCCACCCTACGCCGCGTGGCTGGGGTCACCAATAACCAATCCCGGTGAAGTGCAGGAGGCCAATGCCTTAATGGTCGAACACCAGGCGGCTGGCCAGGCGTTCGCCGGTCAGGTCGATAAACCCTTGCAGGGCCGGCAGGGCGAAGTGCGCGTTGCGTTGTTCGGCGCAGGCCCAGTGGCCACTGACGGTCCACTGGTTGAGGTCCAGCGGGCTGCGGCACACGTTGTAGTCCAGGCAGCCAGGGCTGTTGCGCACGGCTTGCGCGATGAGTTGCAGGCGTTCGCCCAGCTCCCTGGAGCGCCCGGCGATGGCGCGGACATGGACAGTGTTGAAGGCACAGGCAGGCATGGCGATGGTCTCCGGGGACGGGTGTCAGTGCACAGGCTAGAGCCTTGTTGTGCCAGTACCAATGACCAATCCGGCGGTAAATCCCCTAGCCAATCTGCTGCAGGATATCGCGCACCCGGTCCAGGGCCGGGTCGATGTCCAGGGTCTCGATGGCGCCAAAGCCGATGATCAAGCCCGGGCGCAGCGGTGCGTCATGGAAAAACACGTCCAGTGGGTACAAGCCGACCTCGACCTGGCGCGCCAGCTGAATCAGCAGCGAGATATCGATCGAGCCCTTGCACAACGCCGCCATATGGAACCCGGCCACGGTGGGCACCGCTTCGAACCAGGGCGACAAGTCCCCCGCCAGCCGTTGCAGGATGCGCTCGCGGCGCCCGGCATACACGGTGTGGCAGCGGCGGATGTGCTTGAGCAGGTAGCCTTCGCTGATGAACTTGGCCAGCGCCCACTGCGGCAACGTGGAGCTGTGCTGGTCGGTCAATTGCTTGGCCTTGAGCACGGCGCCATGGATCGCCGGTGGCAGCACCGCGTAGCCCAGGCGCAACTCGGGCAGCAGCGTTTTCGAGAAGGTGCCGACGTAGGTCACCACGCCGCGGGTGTCCATGCTTTGCAGGGAATCGGTGGGGCGGCCTTCGTAGCGGAATTCGCTGTCGTAGTCGTCTTCGATGATGATCGCCCCCAGCGCGAAGGCGCGCGCCAGCAGGGCTTCGCGGCGTGACAGGCTCATGGGCATGCCGAGGGGGAATTGGTGGGACGGCGTGACGTAGATCAACCGTGTGCCATCGGGAATCTGGTCAACCTGAATGCCCTGTTCGTCCACCGGCACACTGGCGACGCTGGCCCCCATTGCCATGAACAGCTGCCGTGCGGGGCTGTAGCCGGGGTCTTCCATGGCGACGATGCTGCCCGGTTCCAGGACCACGCGGGCGATCAGGTCGAGCGCCTGCTGCGCGCCGTTGGTGACCACGATGTCGCTGTCACGGCATTTGACGCCCCGCGAAAACGCGATATGCCCGGCGATGGCACTGCGCAGCGCGGGCAAGCCTTCGGGCTGGCTGTAGAAGCCGCTGTTTTGCGCAATGCGCCGCAATGCATCCTGGGTGCAGCGCCGCCATTCATCCTGGGGGAACTGATTGCGGCTGGTGGCGCCGCCGATAAATTCGTAGCGCAAGGTGCTGTCGCGCGTGGGGTGGCGCATGGGCGAGGGCAGCGACGCCCACTTTGCCAGGTTGGCAGCGCAGGCCAGGTCGGTGGCCGATTGTTGGCGTTCTGCCTGCGGCGCATGGGCGTTGACGAAGGTGCCGCGGCCGGTCTTGCCCACCAGCAGGCCTTCGTAGGTCAGGGTGGCGTAGGTGTCGGACACGGTCTTGCGCGACACCCCCAACTGCTCGGCCAGCAAGCGGCTGGGCGGCAATTGTGCACCGGCGGCCAGGCGCCCGGAGCTGATGGCCTCGCGCAGTTGCTGGTACAGCTGTTCGGCCAGATCCTTGCGGCCGTTGATCACGACGTGCAGTTCCATGTTGTATCCCAAGGCTTCAGTCTGCGCCAAGACTACGCGCTGGCGCGGTGGCTGCAAAATGGTCTGCGCATAAACCGGCCGATTGGCTATAGGGCTTATGGCGTGGGGGTTCTAGGCTGGGTTGTCATTTCAGAGATGCACCCCATGGAACCCCGTCTGGATTACTACACGGCTTCACCGCAAGCGCTCAAGGCCATGTTGATGCTGGAGGCGAACACCTTTGGCCTGTCGATCGAACAGCCCTTGCTGGAGTTGATCAAGATCCGCGTGTCGCAACTCAATCACTGTGGCTTCTGTACCGACATGCACTCGATGGCGGCACGCCAGCGCGGCGAGACCGAGCGGCGTTTGTTTGCGTTGTGTGTGTGGCGCGATTCGCCGTTTTTCACGGCGCGGGAGAAGGCCGCGTTGGCCTGGAGCGAGTCGGTGGCGATGCTGCCCACCTCACAGGTGTCGGATGAACTCTTTGCCGCCGTGCGTGTGGAATTCAGCGAAGAGGAACTGGTGGACCTGACCATGGCGGTCTCCAGCATCAGTGGCTGGAACCGCCTGGCGGTGAGCTTTCGCCAGCAACCGCCGAATGCGTGATCAGGACAGGAAACCGCCATCCACATTCAGTGCAACGCCGGTGGTGTAGCTGGACGCATCGCTCGCCAAATACAGCACCGCGCCTGCCATCTCGCTCGGATCGGCGACGCGCTTGAGTGGGATCTGCGCCAGCGCGGTTTTCAGGATGGCGTCGTTCTTCACCAGGGCCGAGGCGAACTTGGTGTCGGTCAGGCCCGGCAGCAGGGCGTTGCAGCGAATGCCGAACGCGGCGCATTCCTTGGCGAACACCTTGGTCATGTTGATCACGGCGGCCTTGGTCACCGAGTAGATACCCTGGAACACGCCCGGGGAGATGCCGTTGATCGACGCCACGTTGATGATGCTGCCACCGCCGTTCTCGCGCATCAGCTTGCCGGCTTCCACCGACATGAAGAAGTAGCCGCGAATGTTCACGTCCACGGTCTTCTGGAACGCGCCGAGGTCGGTGTCCAGCACGTTGCAGAACTGCGGGTTGGTCGCGGCGTTGTTGACCAGGATGTCCAGGCGGCCGAACTGCTCGCGGATACCGGCGAACACTTGGGTAATCTGCTCCATTTCACCGATGTGGCAGGCAATGGCCGTGGCCTTGCCGCCCTCGGCGATGATCGCGTCGGCCACGTGCTGGCAACCGTCGAGTTTGCGGCTGGAGACAATCACGTGGGCGCCTTGCTGGGCCAGCAACTTGGCGATGGCTTCGCCGATGCCACGGCTGGCGCCGGAAACAAAGGCGATCTTGCCGTCGAGGTCGAACAGGTTGGTCTTGGACATGGGGGTTCCTTAGAGGGCTGATTTAGCGATCACATTCAGGCTCATCTGCTCCAGCAGCTTGTTCATGTGGATGAACTGCGCAAAGCGTTTGTCCTGGGTCTGGCCATGGAAGAAGCGGTAGTAGATCTGCTGCACGATGCCCGCCAGGCGGAACAGGCCGTAGGTGTAGTAGAAATCGAAATTGTCGATCTGGATGCCCGCGCGTGCGGCGTAGTAGTCCACGAACTGACGGCGGGTCAGCATGCCGGGGGCGTTGCTCGGCTGGCGGCGCATCAGTTGCACCGGTGCCGGGTCGGCGGCTTCGATCCAGTAGGCGAGGGTGTTGCCCAGGTCCATCAGCGGGTCGCCGAGGGTGGTCAGCTCCCAGTCCAGCACGCCGATGATCTGCATTGGGTTGTGCGGGTCGAGGATCACGTTATCGAAGCGGTAATCGTTGTGCACGATGCTGGAAGTGGGGTGGTCGGCCGGCATCTTGTCGTTGAGCCAGGCGCGCACGGCTTCCCAGCGCGGGGCGTCGGGCGTCAGGGCTTTTTCGTAGCGATCGCTCCAGCCGCTGATCTGCCGCGCCACATAACCTTCGGGCTTGCCCAGGTCGGCCAGGCCGCACGCGGTGTAGTCCACCTGATGCAGTTCGACGAACTTGTCGATAAAGCTCTTGCACAGCGCCTCGGTCTTGGCCGCGTCCAGGCCCAGCTCGGGCGGCAGGTCGGAGCGCAGGATGATGCCGTTGACGCGCTCCATCACATAGAACTCGGCGCCGATCACCGACTCGTCGGTGCAATGCACGTAGGCCTTGGGGCAGTACGGAAAGCCGTCCTTGAGTTGGTTGAGAATGCGGTATTCGCGGCCCATGTCGTGGGCGGACTTGGCCTTGTGGCCAAAGGGCGGGCGGCGCAGGACGAATTCCTGGCCAGGGTATTCCAGCAGGTAAGTGAGGTTGGACGCACCGCCCGGAAACTGACTGATGGTCGGCGTGCCGCTCAGGCCGGGGATATGGGCCTTGAGGTAGGGATCGATCAGGCTGGCATCAAGTTCTTCGCCTGCTCGGATCTGGGTCGATTGGTCGTTCAGCGCCATGCTTATCCCTTCTGCTTATTCTAAAGGCCTCGGACTATTTCCTAATCTAATGCGCACCACCGCCCAGCGACAAGGTCGGGGCGGCTTAATAGGTTAGCGTGTTGGGTGATAATCAGCGTGCCTGATCGGTCATTTTGCGGGCGGGGGCAAGGCGACCGGCGTGAGCACCGGGCGGCCGGCGAAGTATTCCAGCAGGTTGTCGGCCACACGCTGCACGGTGTCGTGGGCGGCTTCCGGCGACAGGCCGGCGACATGGGAGGTCAGTACGGTGTTGCTCAAGCGTTTGAGGGCGTCGGGTACCTGGGGTTCGTCGTCGAATACGTCCAGCGCCGCGCCGCCAATGCGGCGTTGCTCAAGGGCGGCCACCAGATCGGCGGTGACGACCACGCTGCCGCGTCCGATGTTGACCAGGAAGCCATTCGGCCCGAGTGCGTCGAGGGCGTGGCGATCGATCAAGTGGCGGGTGCTTGCGCCGCCGGGCGTGGCGAGGATCAGGAAGTCCGAGGTGCGCGCCAATTCCACGGCTGTTGCGCAGTAGGTGTAGTCCACGTCATCGCGCGGCTGGCGGTTGTGGTAGCTGATTTCCATGCCGAAACCCAGGGCTGCACGCTTGGCGATCTCCAGGCCCACGGCGCCCAGCCCGAGAATGCCCAACTGCTTGCCGCCCAGGGACGGGCGCATGACCTTGGGCCATTCGTTGCGCCGTACGGCGGCGTCGGTCTGCGGGATGCCGCGTACCAGCGACAGCAGCAGCGCCATGGCGTGGTCGGCGACCGACGGCGCGTTCACGCCAGCGCCGTTGGTGACGACGATCCCGCGATTGCTGGCGGCTTGCAGGTCCACATGTTCGTAGCCGGCGCCGATCACGCAGATGATTTCCAGCAGGGGCAGGGCGGCGATTTCTTCCGCATACAAACCCAGCGGGCCACGGGTCAGCACGGCCTTGATCTGGCCACCGTGGGCCTTGATGGCCTGGGCGCGTTCGGCGGGCGTTGGTGCCAGGATCACGTGGAAGTCATCGTTTTCGATGATGTGCAGGTATTCGTTGATGGTTTCAACCAGAACCAGGACAGTGGTGGACATCGGAAGGCTCTTCCTGAAGGGTTTGAGGAGGGGAGTATGCGGGATTTGTGAGAATGAACGTGCTGCTGGGGGGAGAAAAGTTTCCCTTTCGGCGTGAGTTTCCTGTGGCGAGCAAGCTTGCTTGCGCTGGGGTGCGAAGCGCCCCTGAAGAGCCGGGGACTGCTGCGCAGTCCGGCGGGAGCAAGCTCCCTCGCCACAATGGTTTCTGTTTTTACAGGATCAGCATTGTCAGAAGCTGATTTCAGCCGCCCTGACCCGCTTCACAAACGCCCCCGCCAACGTCGCATTGTGGTGCTCGATGATCGCCTGCGCGTTGAACGCCGGGGTGTCCATGCAGGTGTGGCCATCCTCGGGCAGTATCACCGAATACCCCAGTTCAACCGCCACTCGGCAAGTCGTGTCGATGCAGAACTGGGTTTTCATGCCCACAATCACCAGCTCATTGACCTGCGCCGCATTCAGTTGCTGCGCCAGGTCAGTCCCCAGAAAACAGCTGGGGCGGGTTTTATTGAACAGATGGTCGCGGGATTCATCCACGTCCAGGCCGTGCCACAGCTGCCAGAGCGGGCTGCCCGCTGCGATGGGCGAGCCTTCTGGGCCGGTGTGGCGTGCGACGAAGATCGGCGCGCTGGCGTTGCGGGCGCGCTGAATCAGTTGGTTGATGGTGGCGAGTACGCGTTCGCGCTCAAAAGGCTTCTCCGGGCCATCGTAGAGGCCGGTTTGCATGTCGATGATCAGCAGGGCGTCAGCCATGGTGTTGCTCCTTGAGATTGCCAGGTGGGCGGAGCAATAAAAAGGCCCCGTCCATTGCTGGCGGGGCCTTGGGTTGAATCTGTGGGGTGTTTAGCTTGACCACCCACAGCCACCGCGCGACCCGCCGATAGCGGTCGTGGTGGTGGTGCGGGTGAGGTGCAGCTGAATAAAGTTCATGACCCGATCATGCTGAGATCGACGCCAGGTTGTCAACAAATGTGTCTGGCTTGGGTGCGGCGTGTCGATATACCACGCCACCGTTCCTCAGCTAAGTCTTTGCTTATTCACAAGAATCCCGGACAATCCGGCCCCTTCTATGGTCGGGGCGCTGCCTGTCAGGTTTTTCTGACTCGTCCCGGCCGTGTAAATGCGGAGATCCGACCGGATGAATGATCAGGCCAATAGCGTTGACGAACGCTATGCATCGACACCTGCAACCCTCACAAGCTGGAGCCGCCAGGACACCACCTGGATGCTTGGCCTGTTCGGCACGGCCATTGGCGCCGGCACCTTGTTTTTGCCCATCAACGCTGGCTTGGGCGGTTTCTGGCCGCTGTTGATCCTGGCGATGCTGGCATTCCCGATGACGTTCTTCGCGCACCGTGGCCTGACCCGCTTCGTCCTGTCCGGTCGTGAAGGCTCCGACATCACCGACGTGGTCGAAGAGCACTTCGGCATCACCGCCGGCGCGCTGATCACCCTGCTGTACTTCTTTGCGATCTTCCCGATCCTGCTGATCTACAGCGTCGCCTTGACCAACACCGTCAGCAGCTTCATGGAGCACCAACTGCACATCATGCCGCCGCCGCGGGCGATCCTGGCGTTTGTGCTGATCCTCGGTCTGTTGGCCGTGGTGCGTTGCGGTGAGCAAGTGATCGTCAAGGCGATGAGCCTGATGGTGTATCCATTTATCGTCGCCTTGCTGTTCCTCGCGGTGTACCTGATCCCGCATTGGACCGGTGGCATCCTCAGCACCGCCAGCGTGGTGCCGGAGCCCTCGGCGCTGCTCAGCACCCTGTGGCTGGCGATTCCGGTGATGGTGTTCTCGTTCAACCACTCGCCGATCATCTCGGCTTTCGCGGTGGACCAGAAGCGCCAGTACGGCGCACATGCCGATGAACGCAGCTCGCAGATCCTGTCCCGCGCGCACCTGTTGATGGTGGTGATGGTGCTGTTCTTCGTGTTCAGCTGCGTGCTGACCTTGTCGCCGGCGCAACTGGCCGAAGCGAAAGCGCAGAACCTGTCGATCCTGTCGTACCTGGCCAACCACTTCGACAACCCGACCATCGCCTTCGCCGCGCCGCTGATCGCGTTCGTGGCGATTGCCAAGTCGTTCCTGGGCCACTACATCGGCGCCAGCGAAGGCCTCAAGGGCCTGGTGGTCAAGACCGGCCGCCGCCCGGCACCTAAGACCCTGGACCGCATGACCGCCGCGTTCATGCTGGTGGTGTGCTGGATTGTCGCCACGCTTAACCCAAGTATCCTCGGCATGATCGAATCCTTGGGCGGCCCGGTGATTGCGTCGATTCTGTTCCTGATGCCGATGTACGCGATTCGCAAGGTGCCGGCCATGGCCAAGTACCGTGGGCAGGCGTCCAATGTGTTCGTTACGGCGGTCGGCCTGGTGGCGATTACGGCGGTGGTTTATTCGTTGATTGCTTGAGCCTGAGTACGGTCTTCCAGGCACAGCAGGTCTAAAAATGTGGGAGCGGGCTTGCTCGCGAATGCGGTGGGTCAGTGAA